>NZ_CP045737.1:0-1210240 GCF_009649075.1 Aeromicrobium yanjiei | reverse complement strand
GGGCTTACCCCGCCCCCCGCACCCCAACCCGCTCCGCCCCGCCCCGCTTTCGCGGTTTCCCACGGTCCCGTGGGAATTGGTCACTTCCCTCGTGTTGTGACGCGAGGGAAGTGACGAAACCCCACGGTCCCGTGGGAAACCGACCACCGGGGCGGGGCCGGAAACGACGAAACCCCCGCCGGAGCGGGGGTCTCGTGGGTCCTGCTCCCCCACTTGGACTCGAACCAAGAACCCTCCGATTAACAGTCGAATGCTCTGCCAATTGAGCTATGGGGGATCGGCTTCTCGTTGAAGAGGAGCACGGTCGACAACTTTAGCAAGCCCCTCACGGAGTTGTCGCATCGCCTCACCCTCGATCGTCCGGATCCTCGTCACACTCACCCCCAGGCGCTGTGCCACGGCGATTCTCGGCATCGGCGAGCCGCCGCCGGGGCCGATTCCGAACCGCAGGCTCAGCACGGCCACCGCGTCGTCGGACAGACCGTCCAGCAGGGAGTCGCCGAGCACATCGGGCTCGGCGTACGGCGGATCGACCTCGCCCAGCGGGACGTCGCGTGGGCGGGCGACCGACATCTCGGCGCCGATCCAGTGCCAGGCGTACGTCGCGAGGCGCGCACCGCGATCGGGGTCGAATCGGTCGACCGCGCGGATCAGCCCGACCGCGCCGGCTTGCACGGCGTCCCGCATGTCCTCCCCCGTCAGACCCAGCAGACAGGCCCGCAGAGCCACGAGCCGCAGGCCTGCGGTGATCAGGTCTGCCCGGGCATCGCGATCGCCCTCACCGGCACGGACGGCCAGGGCCCGTTCCTGCTCGGCGTCGAGCGACGGCAGGGACAGGAGCTCTCGGACGAATCGATCCACGCCACCACCCTGCGGCGCCGGCGCGTGCCCGTCAGCCCGCCAGGACCCGCCTGTGGATCGCGAGAGAGCCCGCCGTCAGCTGGGGACGTCGCCACTCAGCGATCGGTCACGCAGGGTGCGGAACTGCTGCTCGAGCGCGATCAGGTCGCCGAACATGCGGTTGTAGCTCTCCGCCTCGTCGATCGGGTTGGTGCGCTGCAGCTTGGACTTGATCTCCGCGATCCGGCGCCCCAGCGTGAGCAGCTGCAGCCGCATGAGGATCGACGACACGACCGCGCCGGTGTTGCCCTCACGGGCACGCATCGGCTCGACCGCCGCGATGGACAGGATGCGCTTGGCGTCCTCGTCGTGGACCGAGTCGGACAGCTGCGGCAACCAGTTGGCGTTGGGCCCGGTCGGCCACGGCATGGCCTCGATGTGCTTCCAGAGCAGCTTGGAGATCGGGTGGGTGAAGTCGTTGTCGTCGATGTCGTCGGCGAACCTGGCGGCCAGGTGCGGGTGCTGGACGATCGCCTTCAACGCCTCGCGCTCGTCGGCGAACTGCGGCTGGCCGAAGTTGACGGCGGGCGACGGCAGCGCATCCGTGGGCGCCTCCTGGGTCGCCGGCTGACCGGCGCCCTTGGGCGCGGACGCGACACGTCGGCGGTGCTCGGCCCGCACCTGGTCGACGTCGGTGCCGACGCGCCCGGCGATCTCCCGCAGCAGCGCGTCGACCTTGGACTTGTCACGGATGGCCGAGGCCAGGCCCACGGCCTCGCGGACGGCGTCGACGCGCTGATCGCCGCGGTCGAGGTCGTACTTGCCGAGCAGGTTGTCCAGCACGAAGCGGTACAGCGGGATGCGCGAGGCCACCAGGTCGCGTACGGCCGCATCGCCGTCGGCGAGGCGCAGATCGCACGGGTCCATGCCGCGCGGCTCGACCGCGACGTACGTCTGGGCGACGAACTGCTGATCGCCGCTGAACGTCTTGAGTGCCGCGCGCTGGCCGGCCTCGTCGCCGTCGAAGGTGAAGATGACCTCGCCATGGAAGGCCTGGTCGTCGAGCATGAGCCGGCGCATGACCCGCGCGTGGTCCTCGCCGAACGCGGTGCCGCACGTGGCGACCGCGGTCGTGACACCCGCCAGGTGGCAGGCCATGACGTCGGTGTAGCCCTCGACGATGACCGCCTGGCTCGAGGACGAGATCGAGCGGCGGGCCAGGTCGATGCCGTAGAGGACCTGGGACTTCTTGTAGATGGGCGTCTCGGGGCTGTTGAGGTACTTCGCCTCGACCCGGTCGTCGTCGAACATGCGACGCGCGCCGAAGCCGATGATCTCACCGGTCATCTCCCGGATGGGCCAGAGCAGCCGGCCCCGGAACTTGTCGTAGAGGCCGCGGGTGCCGCGGTTGGCGAGCCCTCCCGTGACGAGCTCGTCCTCGGAGAAGCCCTTGCCGCGCAGATGGGCGACCAGCGCCTCTCCCCCGCGCGGCGCGAACCCCATGCCGAACATCTCGGCGGCCGCCTGGTCGAAGCCGCGGTCCTGGACGAACTGGCGACCCGCCTGCGCGTCGGGCGACGACTGCAACGCCGCGGCGTAGAAGGCGCCCGCCTCGCGGTGGGCCTCGAGCAGACGATTGCGCTGGTTGGGGTCGCGTCGCGGTCCGCTCGGACCGATGCCCTCCTCGTAGCGCAGCGTGATGCCCGCCTTGGCGGCGAGGCGCTCGACGGTCTCGACGAAGCTGAGCCCCTCGAGCTCCATCACGAACTTGAAGACGTCACCGCCGGCCCCGCAGCCGAAGCAGTGGTAGGAGCCCACCGACGGCCGTACGTTGAAGGACGGGGACTTCTCGTCGTGGAACGGGCACAGCCCCTTGCGGGATCCACCGCCGGCGTTCTTGAGGGTCACGTACTGCTCGACGACCTCATCGATGCGGGTACGTTCGCGGACGAGCTGGATGTCCTCGTCCTTGATTCGCCCGGCCATGGGGTGAATGTTAGTCGGCCCCGCCCACCCGTCCGCCAGCGGCAAGACCGCTCATCCCAGCAGGCGCAGGCCCCAGGCGCGGGCCGAGACGTCGGTGAGGCTCGCGACCTGGTCGATCACGACCCGGCGGCGGGCCGCATCGTCCTCGGCGCGGGCGAAGTCCTGCGCGAACTCCGCCTCCAGCGCCCGGCCCTCGGACCTGTCCAGGGCCTCGACGAGGGCCAGCAGCAGCTCGCGCTGGCGTCCCAGCGGCCCCGCTCGGTCGTGCGCGCGCATCACGTAGTGCGCTGCGATGGACTTCAGCACCGTGATCTCGTCGCGCGTGCCGACCGGGACCTCCAGGTCTGCACCGAAGCGGGTCAGCGGTCCCCCACCCCAGGCCTCGACCGTCGCGACCTCGGCCGCGTGGGCGAAGCGTCCGATCAGGGCGCTCGTGAGGCTCTTCAGGACCGCCCGCTCGGCCCGGCTGCCGTCGAAGCTCGTGGTGGGCCACTCCGGCAGGTCCTGCAGCCGCTCGAGCGCCGCGCCGAGCCGGTCGTCGGTCGCGGTCCCGTCGTACCAGTCCCGTGCGACCGCGTGGATCGCCGCGATGTCGAGCTCGCCGGCGCGCAGCCCGAACCAGCCGCCCACGACGCCGTCCTCGACGTCGTGCACCGAGTATGCGATGTCGTCCGCCAGATCCATGACCTGTGCCTCGATCGGCCGGCGCCGGGCTGGGGCGCCGTCACGCAGCCAGTCGAAGACCGGCAGGTCGTCGGTGTAGACCCCGAACTTGCCCGCAGCCTCCGGTACCTCGCCCCGCCGCCACGGATACTTCACGCACGCCGAGAGCGTGGCCCGGGTGAGGTTGAGCCCGACGCTGCGACCGTCGGGCCCGAACGCCTTGGACTCCAGGCGGCTGAGGATCCGCAGCGTCTGGGCGTTGCCCTCGAAGCCGCCGCAGTTCTGCGCCGCCTCGTCGAGCGCGACCTCGCCGTTGTGGCCGAAGGGCGGGTGGCCCAGGTCGTGGGCCAGTGCCGCGGAGTCCACGACGTCCGGGTCACAGCCGAGCGACTTGCCGAGCTCGCGCGCGACCTGGGCGACCTCGAGCGAGTGCGTCAGCCGGTTGCGCACGAAGTCGTCGAACCCTGCGCCCATGACCTGGGTCTTGGCCGACAGCCGTCGCAGGGCCGCGGAGTGCACGACACGGGCCCGGTCGCGCTCGAACGACGTACGTCCCGAACGTTTCGGCGGCTCGTCGACGAAACGTTCGTACGCCTCGTCGCCGTAGGGCTGGTCGGTCATCGGATCGTCTTGGCCATCAGGACGTTGGTGGCCTCGAAGCCGGCCGACTCGTACAGGTTGATCGCCGCGGTGTTGCGGCCGAAGACGTGCAGGCGCAGCGTGGCGATGCTGTGGTCGGCGCACCATCCTTCGGCCGCCTCGAGCAGCGCGCGTCCGAGGCCCTGCCCGCGCTCGCTCTCGAGGACCTCGATCGCCTCGATCGTCGCCGTCGGCGGGGACTGGTCCGGATCGCTGTGGAGCCAGAGGAATCCCACCTCCCTGCCGTCCACCGTGCCCACGAAGAAGTGGTTGCCGGGGGTCTGCACCCCGTCGGGCAGCTGCTCGGCGTTCTCCCGCCGTGCCCGCTCGAACGCGCCCTCCTCGGGCCAGCTGCCGGCGTCGACCTTGCCCTGCGCGTACCACTGCATCACGTGGTTCATCCACGACGCGAACTGCGCGGCGCCCATGGGCTCCAGGGTCAGGCTCATGTCGCCAGCGTAGTCAGAACCGGCCGTTGCGCGGACGCGGCTGGCACACCGGGCACCAGAACGACGACCGGTTCATGAACGGGTCACGGCGGATCGGCGTGCCGCACCGCTGGCACGGCCCCCCCTCCTGTCCGTACGCCTGCAGCGACCGGTCGAAGTAGCCGCTGTTGCCGTTGACGTTGACGTACAGCGCGTCGAACGACGTGCCACCCTGCGCAAGCGCCTCACGCATGACGTCGCCGATGTGCCCGAGCAGCGACTCGATCTCCCGCGTGCGCAGGTGCCGCGTGTTGCGGGCGTAGTGCAGCGGTGTGCGCCACAGCGCCTCGTCGGCGTAGATGTTGCCCACGCCGGAGATGAGGGTCTGGTCGAGGATCGCGCGCTTGACGCCGGTCTGGCGCCTGCGGATCCGCGCCGCGAACTCCGCGGGGTCGAACAACGGGTCGAGCGGGTCACGGGCGATGTGGGCGATCTCGGGCGGCAGCTCGGCACCGTCCTCGCTGAACGACATGCCGCCGAAGATGCGCTGGTCGGCGAAGCGGAGCTCATTCCCGTCGTCGAGCTCCAGCGTGATGCGCAGGTGCCGCTGCGGGGGCGCGGACGCGTCGGAGACGAGGAACTGCCCGCTCATGCCGAGGTGGCACAGGATCGCGTCGCTCGCCCCGCCCTCGGGATCTGCGAGCTGGATCCACAGGTACTTGCCGCGGCGGGCGGCGCCGACGACCGTCCGGCCCTCGAGCCGGTGGCGGAAGTCGGCCGGGCCCGCGAGGTGGCGACGGACCGAGCGGACGTCGTGGACCGTCACGCCCGTGATGGTGCGGCCGACGACGTGGTCGGCGATGCCGCGCCGGACGACCTCGACCTCGGGCAGCTCGGGCACGGCTCTAGGAGACGGGCTGGTCGAGTCCGGCGTTGATCTCGCGCCAGGCGATCTCGGCGACCATCTGCTCGGCTTCCTTCTTGGACCGGCCGGCGCCACCGCTGAACGTCCGCTCGCCGACGACGACCTCGGCGGTGAAGCTCTTGTTGTGATCGGGCCCCGTGCCCACCAGGACGTAGTGCGGCACGCCGAGATCGTTGTTGGCGGAGATCTCCTGCAGCGACGTCTTCCAGTCCAGGCCCGCACCGAGCTTGGCGGCGTCGGCGATCACGGGGTCGAAGACCCGGTGGATCACCATCGCGGCACGTTCGATGCCGAACTGGACGTAGATCGCGCCCAGGATGGCCTCGACCGTGTCGGACAGGATCGAGGCCTTGTCGCGACCCCCGGTGGTCTCCTCACCGCGGCCCAGGCGCACGTGCTCGCCGATGCCGAGGGTGCGCGCGACCTCGGCCAGCGCCTTGGCGCTCACGACCGCCGCACGGAGCTTCGCGAGCTGCCCCTCGGGCAGGTCGGGATGCTCGGTGAAGAGGGTGTCGGTGACGACGAGGCCGAGCACCGAGTCCCCCAGGAACTCCAGGCGCTCGTTGTTGGGCACACCGCCGTTCTCGTACGCGTACGAGCGGTGTGTCAGCGCATGCTGGAGCAGCTCCGGGTCGAGGTCCTGGACTCCCAGGACCTCCCGGAGCGCCCCAGCGTCAGCTGCGGCAGAGATCAGAGGACCTGGCGACGCTCGCCGCGAGCTCCGTACTGTCCACACTTGGTGCACGCGTGGTGCGGCTGCACCTTGGAGTCGCACGCGGGGTTGGCGCAGTCGACGATCGCCGTCGCGGTGGTCTTCCACTGCGAACGACGGTGACGCGTGTTGCTGCGCGACATCTTCCTCTTCGGAACGGCCACGATCTACTCCTTGCTGGGGTCGGACGCGATGTCCGACTCTGACTGGTCGGCTGACGGGACCGGTTGCTCCGCCAGCTGGCTCAGCGCCGACCACCGTGGGTCGATCGCTTCACCGTGTGTGTGATCTGGGTCATCCGCGAGTCGCGCCCCACACTCGGGGCACAGTCCCGGACAGTCCGGACCACACAACGGGTTGTGCGGGAGTGCGAGCACCACCGCGTCCCGCAGAACGGGTTCGAGGTCGAGCAGCTCGTCCTCGAGGACATGATCCTCCTCGTCCGCCTCCTCCTGGCTGGAGGGTGCTTCGTAGAGGAAGAGCTCCTGGAAGCCGACCACGACAGCTTCGTCGATGGGCTCCAGGCACCGCACACACTCGCCCACGGCCCGCGCCGAGAAAGTTCCTGTCGCCAGGACGCCCTCCATGATCGCCTCGAGCCGGAGCTCGAGCTCGATCGTGGAGCCCTCGGGCACGGCGTAGACGTCGTAACCCATCTCTGCCGGCGCCTCGATGGTGCGGGTGAAGGTACGTTCGGCACCGGGCTTGCGACCCATCTCGTGGGTATCGAAGACCAGCGGTCCGGACAGCACGATCAACCATCCATCCAAGAGCACGACAAGAGACAGACCTGCAAGCAGGCCGAGGTCAATCGTAACCCCCCGGCACACGCCGAGGCCAATCGCCCGGGACGCGCAGGTGTCGGCGGCGGGTGGCAGCATGCCAGCATGACCGAGGGCACCGTCCTGCACGCCGACCTCGACGCGTTCTACGCGTCGGTCGAGCAGCGCGACGACCCCGCCCTGCGTGGCCGCCCGGTCATCGTGGGCGGTGGGGTGGTCCTGGCCGCGAGCTATGAGGCCAAGGCGCGTGGCGTGCGCACCGCTATGGGTGGACGCCAGGCGCTGCAGGTGTGTCCCGACGCGATCGTGGTGCCGGCCAGGTTCAACGCCTACACCGAGGCGAGCCGGGCAGTTTTCGACGTCTTCCACGACACGACGCCCCTCGTGGAGGGCATCTCGATCGACGAGGCGTTCCTCGAGGTGGGTGGTCTGCGGCGCATCCGCGGCGCCCCGTCGACGATCGCGACCCAGCTGCGCGCGGACGTCCGCGACCGGGTGGGCCTGCCGATCTCGGTGGGGGTGGCCCGCACCAAGTACCTCGCCAAGGTCGCCTCGGCGGTCTCCAAGCCCGAGGGGATGCTGGTCGTGCCGGTCGAGCAGGAGCTCACCTTCCTGCACGCCCTTCCCGTCGAACGCCTGTGGGGTGTCGGCAAGGTCACGTCCGCCAAGCTGCGCGAGGCCCGCCTGACGACCGTCGGCGACGTGGCCGAGATGTTCGAGGGCGAGCTCGTCCAGCTGCTCGGACCGGGCGCGGGGCGCCACCTGCACGCCCTCGCCCACAACCGCGACCCGCGGCCGGTGCAGACCGGCAAGCGGCGCGGCTCGATGGGGGCCCAGCACGCGATGGGCCGAGGCGATCACTCCCCCGCCGATCTCGACCTCGTCCTGCTCACGCTGGTCGACCGGGTCACCCGACGCATGCGCGCCGCCGGACGTACCGGCAGCACCGTGACGATCCGGCTGCGGTTCGGCGACTTCACCCGGTCGACGTCGTCGCACACCCTGGCGCGGCCCACCGCCCACACCGTGACGGTGCTCGAGGTCGCCCGGCAGCTGCTGGCCTCGCGCGCCGGCGTCATCAAGGACAAGGGCATCACCCTGGTCGGGGTCTCGGTCGGCTCGCTCGACGACCAGCCCGCGCAGCTCGCGCTGCCGCTCGACGTCACGAGCGGGGCCGAGCTCGACGACGCGATCGACGCGGTGCGCGACAAGTTCGGCTCGACGGCGCTGCGCCGGGCCGTCCAGCTCGGCCGGAGCGACCCCGTCGCGGCACCCCACCTGCCCGACTGAGCCCCCGCGCCGCACGGATCTTTCGACGTTCGCGCTGCTGGGGCGACGTCAACGCCGAGACTTCGGTCGTACGCCGCACGGATCTTTCGGCGTTCGCGCTGCTGGGACGACGTCAACGTCGAAAGATCGGTCCGTCCCGCCCGAGCCGGGCGGAGCGTCAGGACTCGGGCAGGGCGGCGAACGCCTTCTTCGCGTCGTTGTACCAGCCGAGCGACTTCTTCGGGTGGCGCCAGCGGCTCTTCATGGCGTCGCGGGCCTCCTGGTGCGTGGCGTCGCCGGCCTTCTCCGCCTCCTTCAGGTGCTGGTCCTGGGCGTTGATGACGTCATCGGCGGTCTCTCCGCGGTGCTGCAGGTCGCAGGGCCCCCCGAGCTGGCGGCAGGTCATGGTCTTCATCGTCGATCCCCTTCTCTCTCACTGGTGGAGGCGTCGGCAGGTCCGCGACGCTCGCTGCGGTCGCGCCGCGTCACGCGGGCGAGGACGTCGGCGTCGGCGCGGAACACGATGCCGCGCACCAGGCCGTCGACGACGTCGAAGTCGAACAGGACCTTGGCCTCGCCGCGGTTGAACCACGCGGCCCCCGGCCGGTCCCCGACGAACACCGGGAGCGCGGCGTGGGCACTGCCGTTGAAGAACTCCGCCACCTGCTGCCGGCCGCGGATCAGCTCCGGCGTGCCCTGCCCCACCGCTGCCGCATCGGCTGTCACCTGTGCGTCCGGCGCGAGGATCGCGAGGAGACGCTCGAAGTCGCCCTCGCGGGCTGCGGCCATGAACGCGTCGACGACCTCCCAGTCAGCCGGGCCGCCCTCGGAGGCCGGCTGCCTGACCTTCGCCCGCGCCCGTGACGCCAGCTTGCGCGCCGCAGCGGGGGTGGTCTCCAGCATCACCGCGATCGTGGCGAACTCGAACCCGAAGCTGTCGTGGAGCACGAAGGCGACCCGCTCGGCGGGCGACAGCCTCTCCAGCACCACGTGGAGGGCGATCCCGACGGAGTCCGCCAGAGCGACGTCGTCTGCCGGGTCCGGAGCCGTCTCGACGACAGCTGCCGTCTGCTCGGTCGGGACGGGCACGCGGGCACGCAGCCGGTCCAGGCACAGCCGCGTCGTCACGGTCGTCAGCCATGCGGGCGCGCTCGCGATGTCAGCCTCAGCGGCGTCCAGCCGCAGCCAGGCCTGCTGCACCACGTCCTCGGCCTCGACCGGATCGCCCAGCACGCGGGCCGCGATGCTCAGCAGCCTCGGCCGCTCGAGCTCGAATGCGTGCGTGGGATCCATCCGGTCCACCTCTCGTCGCCATTGTCACTCACCTGACGAATGGGCGGGGCCGGATGTGACCGCACGGAGGCGGTGATCCCTCAGGCGTACTTGGCCTTCAGCTCGTCGTTGACGAATCCGGGCACCAGTCCCGAGACGTCGCCTCCGTGCTTGGCGACCTCCTTGACCAGGCTGGAGGCCAGGAACGAGTACTCCGGCGACGTCGGGATGAAGACCGTGTCGACGTCGGTCAGGCTGCCGTTCATCTGCGCCATCTGCAGCTCGTAGTCGAAATCGGTGACCGCCCGCAGGCCCTTGACGATCGCGTCGACGCCGTTGGTCGTGCAGAAGTCGACGAGCAGGCCCGTGAAGGACGCCGTCGTGACGTTGGGCAGGTGCTTGGTCGCCTCGGTGAGCAGCTCGAGCCGCTCGTCGATCGAGAACAGCCCCCGCTTGTTCTCGTTGACCAGGACCGCGACCACGACCTCGTCGAACAGGTGCGCCGAGCGCTCCACGATGTCGAGGTGGCCATTGGTCACGGGGTCGAAGGACCCGGGGCACACGACCTTCGTCATGGCAGTGACCGTACCGCAGGGCGTCCGAACCACACCGTGGTCTCCCCGTACTTCTTGTTGCGCAGGCCCTCGACGCCCTCAGGCCACACGAACGGGTCGCGGGTCGCGCGCTCGACCACGAAGAGGGTGTCCTCGTGCGAGAAGGACTCCAGGACGCCTTGGACGAGAGCCGTCACCGCGTCGGTCGGCACCGCGTAGGGCGGGTCGATCAGCACCAGGTCGAAGACGTCCCGGTCGCCGTCCTCGACCCACCGCTCGGCCTTGGTGCGCTCCACGACACCGTCGGCGCCGAGATCGCGCAGGTTGCGGGTGATCACGGCGGCGGTCTGGGTGTGCGCCTCGACGAACACCGCGTGCCCCGCGCCGCGGGAGATCGCCTCGATGCCGAGCGCGCCCGAGCCCGCGTAGAGGTCGAGCACCGCGATGCCCTCGAGCCCGCCCAGCTCGGACTCGATCGAGGAGAACATCGCCTCCCGGACCCGGTCGGAGGTGGGCCGGGTGCCGTCGCCCTTGGGGGTCTTGATCTGTCGGCCGCCGTGTCGTCCGGCGATGATGCGTGTCATGTCCGCTCCAGGTAGTCGGCCTGCTCGGAGTGCTCGAGCTCGTGGACCGCGGCCGCCAGTGTCGGGTGGTGGGACAGCGTCGGATCGGCGAGGACGATCTCGTCGGCCGCCGCCCGGGCCTGCTCGATGACCGCCTCGTCCTTGACCACCGACAGCAGCCGCAGGCTGGACCGTACGCCGGACTGGCGGGCGCCCAGCACGTCGCCCTCCCGGCGCAGCTCGACATCGAGCTTCGACAACTCGAATCCGTCGGTCGTGGAGGCGACCGCGTCGAGCCGCTCGCGTGCCGGCGAGTCGATCTCGGCGCCGGTCACGAGCAGGCACAGCCCGGCCTCGCTCCCCCGCCCGACCCGGCCGCGCAGCTGGTGCAGCTGGGACACGCCGAACCGGTCGGCGTCCATCACGACCATGACCGTGGCGTTGGGGACGTCGACACCGACCTCGACCACGGTCGTCGCGACGAGCACGTCGATCGTGCCGGCAGCGAAGGCGTTCATCGCGGCGTCCTTGTCGTCGGCGCTCATGCGACCGTGCAGCGTGCCGACCCGCAGCCCGTGCAGCGGCCCGTGCACGAGCTCCTCGTGCAGCTCGACCAGCGAGGACGTGTCGCTCTCGGACGGCTCGTCGCCGATGCGTGACACCACGACGTACGCCTGGCGGCCCTTGCCGACCTCTTCGCGCACCCGCTCCCACGCGCGGGCGAGCCAGCCGGGTCGCTCGGCGTAGGGGACGACGTTGGTCTGGATCGGCTGCCGACCGGCGGGGAGCTCGCGCAGCGTGGAGACCTCGAGGTCACCGAACACCGACATCGCGATGGTCCGCGGGATGGGGGTGGCCGTCATCACCAGCACGTGGGGGGTGACGTCGGAGCGATCCACCAGGGCGGCCCGCTGCTCGACGCCGAAGCGGTGCTGCTCGTCGACGACCAGCAGCCCGAGCTCGGCGAACTGCACATGGTCCTGGATCAGCGCGTGGGTGCCGATCACGATGCCGGCCTCGCCGGACGCGGCGTCGAGCAGCGCCTCGTTGCGGGCCTTGGCGCCCATCGATCCGGTGAGCAGGCGTACGCGGGTCGCGCCGTCCGCCCCGCCGAGCATCCCGCCCTTGGCCAGGTCGCCGAGCAGCGCCGTGATGCCGCGGAAGTGCTGCGAGGCGAGCACCTCGGTCGGTGCCAGGAGCGCGGCCTGTCCCCCGGCGTCGACGACCTGCAGCATCGCCATCAGGGCGACCACGGTCTTGCCCGAGCCGACCTCTCCCTGCAGCAGCCGGTGCATCGGGTGCGTACGCGCGAGATCGGCTCCGACCTCCTCCACGACCGCGCGCTGGCCGGCGGTCAGGGTGAACGGGAGCTGCTGCTCGAAGCGCGTGCGCAGGCCGCCGTCGACGGCTGGACGGGCGGCCGCGCGGTCGTCCTCGAGGGCGTGCCGCCGCTGGGCGAACACGGTCTGGACGATGAATGCCTCCTCGAAGCGGAAGCGGGCGCGCGCCGTGACCGCCTCGCCCATCGTGTGGGGGCGGTGGATCGACTCCAGCGCCGCGCGGGTGCCGGCGAAGCCGTGAGCGGTCCGCACCTGCTCGGGCAGCGGGTCGTCCACCTCGTCGAGGCTGTCGAGGCACAGCGCGATGAAGCTCTCGAGCTTCCAGGTCGGGATCTTCGCGGTCGCGCGATAGATCGGGAGCACACCGCGCGACAGGCGCGATGCGGCGGTGTCACCGTCCTCGTCGAAGAGGTCGTAGTCGGGGTGGGTCAGCTGCAGCCGGCCGTTGAACTGGCCGACCTCGCCGGAGAACAGGCACATCTTGCCCGGCTTCATGCGGTCCTGGAGCCAGCGCTGCTGGAAGAACGTCAACGACAACCGCGCCCCGGAGTCGTCCGTCACGATGACCTCGGTCCGCGTGCGCTTGCCACCCGGACCGAAGGAGTAGTTCTTGGCCTCGACGACCCGGGCGAGGACGGTCGCGTGCTGACCGACCCGCAGGTCCGACATGTTGGTCGGCTTGCCGAGCTCGACGTAGCGGCGCGGGTAGTGCCGCAGGAGATCGCCCACGACGTGCATGTCGAAGGCCTTGGCCAGGGGGGTGGCGGTCTTGTCCCCGAGGACGTTGACGAGCTTGGTGGTGAGGTCGACCATCACTCGACCGCGATGAAGAGCGGGTAGTTCTCCTGCCCGCCGTCGTAGACCAGGAGGTCGACGTCGGGGCGGATCGTGCGGAGATAGGCGCGCAGCGACGCCTCGTAGCTCGGATCCGACCCTTCGCCCAGCACGACAGTCACCATCTCACCCGCCGGGGACAAGATCTTGTCGATGACCTCGTACGCCACCTCGAGCACGTCGTCGCCGATCACCGTGAAGTCGCCCGTGACCACGCCGAGGACGTCGCCGGGACCGACCGGTCCGGCCATCGTGATGCCGTGCTCCGTCGCGACCGTCACCGCGCCGTGCTGGGTGTGCGCGGCAGCGCTCGACATCGCGACGACGACCTCGTCGAAGCCGAGCCCCGGGTCGTGGACCGCGAGTGCCGCGAGGCCCTGCACCTGGGCGTTCGTGGGGATGACCGCGACCCGCACGCCGTCCTGGCGGGCGGCCTGGGCCGCAGCCTCGAACTGGCGGATGTAGCGGAAGTTGTTGGGCAGCACGATGATCTCGTCGGCGCCCACGTCACGCAGGGACGCGCTCATCTCGGCGACGGTCAGCGGGGTGTCGCGGGTGAACTCCAGGGTGCGCGCGCCGGCCTCCTCGCAGAGCGCGGTCAGACCCGCGCCGGTGGTCGCGGTGATGACGACCCGGCCCTTCTGCGGCCCTCGCGCGACCTGGTCGGCGAAGTGCGTCACCGCGATCCGGTACGGCCGGCCCGCCGCGATGCCGGCCTCGATCGCGGCGCCCACGTCGTCGACGTGCACGTGGACGTTCCAGAGCCGCTCGCCGCCGACGACGACGAGGGAGTCGCCGAGCGCCATCAGGTCGGTCCGCAGCCCGGGGATGCGGTCGTCGTCCGCCTCCAGGAGGTACATCACCTCGTACGACGGACCGTCCGCGCTCAGCAGGTCGTCGGCGTCGCGGATCGGCTGCGGCACGTGGGCCCGGACCTGCTCGGGGATCCGGCCGGTGAGCGCCTGCTCCGTGGCGTCGAGCACGACGACCAGCGCCCGTCCGCCCGCGTCGACGACGCCGGCACGGGCCAGCACCTCCATCTGCGACGGCGTGCGCGCGAGCGCCTCACGGGCGGCGGTCGCCGCCTTGCCGAAGACCGTGCGCCCGTCGACGCCGGCCTCGGCCGCGTCCTCGGCGCCCACCGCGGCGGCCTTCGCGACCGACAGGATGGTGCCCTCGACAGGGGCACCGACCGCGGCCCACGCCGCGTCCGAGGCCGCGACGAACGCCCGGGCGACGTCCGCGGCCTCGACCGGCCCCACGAGCGAGAGGTCACGGAAGCAGGCCCGCACGAGCTGGGACAAGATCACGCCGGTGTTGCCCTTGGCGCCGGTGAGGAGGCCGTCGACGTACGTCTTGACCAGCTGCTCGAAGGAGGCCTCCGGTCCGAGCGCCTCGACCGCGTCGGCACCGGACATGAAGGTCAGGTAGGCGTTCGTGCCCGTGTCGCCGTCGGGCACGGGGAACACGTTGAGGGCGTCGATCTCGGCGCGCGCGGACGACAACGCACCCGCGCACAGCTGCGTCCACGCCCGGAAGCCCGCGGCGCTGAGGGTGAGGCCCATGGGGGGAGGCTATCGTCCGACACCTCCCGTCCGAGGGACCGACGGTGCTGATTGGCGTCGGCGTCGGGTCGTCGGCTATCCTTGAGCGGTTGACTTCTGGCGATTCAGTTCAGGAGTCTCCCCATTCTCGGTAAGTCTCAAGTTTCAGGAGTTCGCCATGGCTGCGGTCTGTGATGTGTGTGCCAAGGGACCTGGTTTCGGCCACAACGTCTCCCACTCGCACCGACGCACGAAGCGTCGTTTCGATCCCAACATCCAGCGCGTGCGCGCGGTGATCAACGGCACCCCGCAGCGCGTCAACGTCTGCACCTCGTGCCTGAAGGCAGGCAAGGTCAGCCGCTGAGGCTGGCTGTGCCCGGACACTGGGCCCTGTTCACCTGATCGGGGTGAACCTACAGTCATCTCGTGAACGACGAGATGACGCCCCGTGTCCATGCCTTCGGCGACGACGCACTCGGCGACCTCGACTCTGTCGGGGTCGCCGCTGCCGTTGCTGCAGGCGACATCAGCGCGCGCGAGGCCGCCGAGGCGGCGATCGCCCGCGCGGAGCGGGTCAACCCGCTGCTGAACGCGATCCAGCGGCCCGACTACGAGCGCGCCCTCGCCGCCCTCGCCGCCGAGCCGGCCGGTGCGCTCGCGGGCGTTCCGACGTTCGTCAAGGACAACACCGACGTCGCGGGGCTGCCGTCGGACCAAGGCTCGCTCGCGGTGCGGGCCCGCCCGGCCCCCGCCCACGCACCGTTCACCGAACAGCTGCTGTCGACGGGGCTGACGGTGCTCGGCAAGTCGACGATGCCCGAGTTCGGCTTCAACGCGACGACCGAGTACGCGACACTGCCACCGACCCGCAACCCGTGGCACACGGGCTACTCGGCGGGCGCCTCGTCCGGGGGCTCGGCCGCCCTGGTCGCGTCCGGGGTGGTGCCGATCGCTCACGCGAACGACGGCGGTGGCTCGATCCGCATCCCCGCCGCGGCCTGCGGGCTGGTGGGCCTCAAGCCGACCCGTGACCGCGTCGCCGCCGCCGCGGAGGCCGCCAGCCTGCCGATCGACATCATCTCGAACGGCGTCCTCACCCGGACCGTCCGCGACACCGCGCACTTCCTCGCCGCGACCCAGGCGTACCGGCCCGCTCCCGACCTCCGCCCCCTCGGACTCGTCGAGGGCCCCTCCGACCGACGACTGCGCATCGGCCTCATCCTCGACTCGGTGACCGGCATCCCCACCGACGAGGACACCCGCAAGGCGGTGCTCGCGACCGCGGACCTGCTGGGCTCGCTGGGTCACGACGTCATGGAGGTCGGGCTGCCCGTGGACCACCGGTTCATGGAGGACTTCAAGCACTACTGGGCGCTGCTCGCCTTCTCGACCCAGCACTTCGGCCGACAGGTGATGGGCCCGGACTTCGACAAGACGTTGACGGACCCGCTGACCCGCGGGCTGGCCAGGCGTTTCGTGCGCCAGGCCTGGCGCACGCCCATGGCGATCACGGGCCTCAAGCGCTCGACGCGCGCATATCGTGCAGCCTTCGACGACGTCGACCTGATCGTGTCACCGACGCTCGGCTACACGACTCCCGAGCTCGGCTACCTCTCCCCCGCGGTCGAGCCGTTCTCGCTGATGTTCCATCGGCTCGTGCAGTACGCGGCGTTCACCCCGCTCAACAACGCGTCGGGCGGCCCCGCCATCTCGCTCCCGCTCGGACGCTCGTCGGCCGACATGCCGGTCGGCATCCACTTCTCGGCCGATCACGGCGACGAGCAGACCCTGCTCGAGATCGCGTACGAGCTCGAGGCGGCCCAGCCGTTCGCCCGGATCCAGGACTGAGTCAGCGGAAGTGCTGGTGGCCCGAAGCGCCCTCGTAGGGAGCTCCGTCGACCGTCACGCCGCTGCCGTCGGCGACCTGCCCGATGCGGGTCCAGCCGGCCGGGACCGTGGTCTCGGAGCTGAACGTCGCGACGAGGGCGTAGTCGTCACCGCCGGTCAGCATGAAGTCCATCGCGTTGCGCCCGAGCGCCTCGGAGACGGTCGCGACCGGCTCCGGCACGACGATCAGGTGGGAGTCCAGGTCGATCGCGACCCCGCTCGCGTCCGCGATGTGGCCGAGGTCGGCGAGCAGGCCGTCGCTCACGTCGGTCATCGAGGTCGCACCCACACCCGCCGCTTGAGGACCCGCGGCGTACGGCGGGCTCGGCACGCGGTGGGCCTCGACGGCCGCCTTGGGCGAGCGGAAGCCGCGGCTGAGCGTCGCGAACCCTGCGCCGGCCAGGCCGAGCTGGCCCGAGTACGCGACGTAGTCGCCCGGCAGCGCCCCGGACCTGCGGACAGGACGGGCGGCATCGCCCATCGCGGTGACCGCGATGATGATCTTGTCCGACTCCGTGACGTCGCCACCGACGATGTGGGCACCGACGTGGGCGCACTCGTCCTCGAAGCCCCGCACCATCTCCAGGGCCCATGAGACCGGCAGGTCGGCGGGCGCGCCGAAGCCCACCGTGAGCGCGGTGGCGACCCCGCCCATCGCGCTGATGTCGGAGAGATTGCAGGCCGCGGCCTTGCGCCCGATGTCGCGCGGGGACGACCAGTCACGGCGGAAGTGCCGTCCCTCGATGAGGAGGTCCGACGACACGAGGAAGGTCCCGTCCTGGGTCGACACGTGGGCGGCGTCGTCGCCCGGGCCCAGCAGCACGTGGCGGTTGTGGCCGATCCGCTCGCGCAACCGGTCGATGAGGCCGAACTCCCCGATGTCGCCGATCGTGGGGTCGTTCGTCGCGCTCGCGTTCATGGGTCCATCTTCTCGCAGCCGGGACTCGATCTCCGCGCGACATCCGGTAGCGTGGCACAGTCCCCGTCACACCGAAGGAGCACCCGATGGCCGTTCAGGCTTACATCCTCGTCCAGACCGAGGTAGGCAAGGCCGCCGACGTCGCCGTGGCGATCGGTGAGATCCCCGGTGTGACCCTCGCCGAGGACGTCACCGGTCCGTACGACGTCATCGCCCGCGCGGAGGGTCCCTCGATGGACGAGCTCGGCTCGCTGGTCGTGTCCCGGATCCAGACCGTCCCGGGCATCACGCGCACGCTGACCTGCCCGATCGTGCGCATCTGAGCCATGCGCTCGTTCCTGCCCGGCGGCGTCCTGCTGGGCGCGCTGCTGACCGTGTCCGCCTGCAGCCCGGGCCTCGGCGTCGACGCCTACCCGACCGAGCCGGGCACCGACGTCGACTGCCAGGCCCTGTTCGCCGACGCGCCCCGTGAGGTCGCGGGTGAGGACACGATCCGGGTCGACGGTGACAATGCAGTCGCCTGGGGAGCGCCGCCCATCATCATGCGCTGCGGGGTCGAGAAGCCGGCCGACCTGACCCCGTCGTCGGAGTGCTATCCGGTCAAGGACGTCGGCTGGTTCGTCGAGACGACGTCCGACGGATATCTGTTCACCACGATCGGCCGCACGTTCTTCGTCAGCGTCGAGGTGCCGAACGCCTACGACCCCCAGGCCGACGCCCTCGCCGACCTGGCACCGTCCATCACCAAGCACGATCCCCTGGTCAAGCCCTGCGTCTAGTGCCTGGCGGTGCGGTCGGTCAGCGCAGGCCCTTGTCGCGCTGCAACCCGAGCTGGATGAGCCGGTCGACCAGATCTGCGTACCGGACGCCGCTGGCCTCCCAGAGCCGCGGGAACATCGAGTACGGCGTGAATCCAGGCATCGTGTTGATCTCGTTGATGACCAGGCCGTCGTCCGTCAGGAAGAAGTCGACCCGGGCCAGGCCCTCGCAGCCCACGGCCTCGAAGGCCTGCACGGCGTACGCCCGGATGCGCTCGCTCAGCGTCACCGAGATGTCGGCCGGCACGACGTTGCTGCTCGTGCCGTCGAGATATTTGGCCTCGAAGTCGTAGAACTCGTGCTCGGACTCCTCGGCGACCGTGATCTCGCCGACGACGCTCGCGGTCGGCTTGCCGGTGGGCCGCTGGATCACGGCACACTCCAGCTCGCGCTTGCCCCGGGCGGCGGACTCCACGATGACCTTGGGGTCGAACTCGCGCGCGGTCAGGACCGCGGTCTCGAGGACGTCCCAGGAGTCGACCATCATGACGCCCGAGCTCGAGCCGGCACGTGCGGGCTTGACGAACACCGGCAGCCCGAGGGCGCGGATGCGGTCCTCGACCTTCGACCGCTCCTGCTTCCACTCCCAGGGACGGATCGTGACGTAGGGCAGCTGGGGCAGGCCCGCGGCGGAGAACACCGTCTTGGTGAACGGCTTGTCCATGCTGACCGCGCTCGCGAGCACGCCCGCGCCGACGTAGCGGACGTCGGCCATCTCGAGGAGCCCTTGGATCGTGCCGTCCTCGCCCCACGGGCCGTGCAGCACGGGGAACGCCACGTCGATGTCACGCAGGCCCTCCCACGCGAACGGGGGCCGGTCGTCGCGCACCGACGGCAGGGTGCCGGCCGGGACGCCGTCCCACTCCGCGGTCTCGTGGACCCAGGCGCCGTCGCGGGTGATGCCGATCGGCACCACGTGGTAGCGGTCGCGGTCGATGACCGCGAGGATCTCGCGCGCGGTGAGGCAGGACACGCCGTGCTCGCTGGATCGGCCGCCGAAGATCACGGCCAGACGGGGCTTGTCGAGGGAATCGTTGACGAGGCTCATTGCCCAGCACCTTATCGTTCGGTGCACAATGGATCGATGCATGGACACGATCTCTCGCCCGCGACCCTCGCAGTCTCCGCGGGGCGTCCGGACAGGGTCCCGGGGGGACCGCTCAACGCGCCGATCACGATGGCCAGCGCCCTCGTGCCGGGCGGCGGATCCGAGTACGGACGGGCCGGCAATCCCACGTGGGACTCCTTCGAGGCGGTGCTGGGCGCCCTCGAGGGGGGACGTGCCCTGGCCTTCTCCTCCGGGGTCGCAGCCTCCGGCGCGCTGTTCGACCTGGTGCCCGCGAAGTCGATCGTCGTGGCACCCCGGCACGCGTACTACGGCACGATCGAGCAGCTCGTCGAGCGCAACCGCCGTGACCAGATCGACCTGAGGCTCGTCGACATCCACGACACCCAGCAGGTGCTCGCCGCGCTCGAGGGAGCCGCGCTGGTGTGGATCGAGTCACCGACCAACCCTGCCCTCGAGGTCGCCGACATCGAGACGATCGCCCGCGCCGCCGCCGAGGCCGGTGCCGTGGTCGCGGTCGACAACACGTTCGCGACTCCCCTGCGGCAGCGACCACTCGACCTGGGCGCCGACTTCGTCGTGCACTCGGCGTCCAAGCTGCTCGCAGGTCACAGCGATCTCATCCTCGGGGCGGTCGTCACCAACGACGACCGGGCCTTCACCGCGATCGAGAAGCGCCGCTCGGTGCTCGGCGCGATCCCGGGGGCCATGGAGACCTGGCTGGCCACCCGCGGCGTCCGCACCCTGCACGTGCGCCTGGAGCGGGCCGAGGCCAATGCCCGCGAGCTGCACGAACGGCTCTCCGCGGCCCCTCAGGTGACCCGCAGCCGCTATCCGGGCTTCGGCACGATGATCGCCTTCGAGGTCGAGGGCGGCGCAGCGGTCGCCCAGAAGATGACCGAGCAGAGCGAGATCATCACGTACGCCACGAGCCTCGGCGGCGTGGAGTCGACGTGGGAGCGCCGGCGTCGCCACGCGGGCGAGCCGGAGAGCGTCCCTGAGGGACTGATCCGGTTCTCGGTCGGCATCGAGGACGTCGACGACCTGTGGGCCGACATCCAGAACGTCCTCGCAGCCTGCTCCTGACGGAGCGCGGAGCGGTCAGACGGTCTCGGGCTTGGCCTGGCGCGAGATGAGCCGGCGCACGAGCTCGTCGGGGCTCAGCTCGCCTGCCACCAGCGCTGCGACGTGCTCGACGATCGGCATCTCGACGCCGTTGATCTTCGCGAGCTCGCTGACGGACTGGCAGGACTTCACCCCCTCGGCCACCTGACGTGTCTGGGAGGTGACCTCCTCGACGCTCATGCCCTCGCCGAGCTTCTCACCGAACGTCCGGTTGCGGGACAGCGGCGACGAGCACGTCGCGACGAGGTCACCCATGCCGGCCAGTCCCATGAACGTGACGGGGTCCGCGCCGATCGCGACGCCGAGGCGCGCGGTCTCGGCCAGGCCGCGAGTGATCACCGACGCCTTGGTGTTGTCGCCGAAGCCGAGGCCCACGCACACGCCGACGGCGAGGCCGATGATGTTCTTGGCGGTGCCGGCCAGCTCGCAGCCCACGACGTCCGTCATCGAGTAGGGGCGGAACGCCGCGGAGTGCATGAGCTTCTGCAGGTGCTCCGCGACCGACTGGTCCTCGCACGCCACGACGCTCGCGGCGGGCTCACGGTTGGCGATCTCCCGGGCGAGGTTGGGCCCGGAGACGACGGCGATCCGCTCGGGGCCCGCTCCGGTCAGCTCGGCGATGACCTCGCTCATGCGCTTGTGGGTGCCGAGCTCGACACCCTTCATGAGGCTGACGAGGATCGCGTCGGCGGGGATGTGCTCGGCCCACGACTCCAGGTTGGAGCGCAGCTGCTGCGACGGGACGGCCAGGACGACGACCTCCGCGCCGGCAAGGGCGTCCGCAGGATCGGGGGTCGCCGAGATCGCCTCGGGGAGCTCGACGCCCGGCAGGTACTCCGAGTTCTCGTGCTTGTCGTTGATCGTGTCGCAGAGCTCGGGCCGACGGCCCCAGAGGCGTACGTCGTTGCCGGCGTCAGCCAGCACCAGGGCGAACGCAGTTCCCCAGGATCCTGCGCCCATCACGGCGATCTGCGCCATTCACGATTCCCATCTGTTGGAGGGCTCAGCCCTGGTACTTGGTCTTGGGCCTGCTCAGTGCGTGCACGTCGATGCGGGGCGTCGAGGGTACCTCGCCGCGCACCTCGGCCATCATCTCAGTCAGGGCGTCCATCAGCTGGGAGGTCGCCTTGGAGAGCAGCTCCTCGGTGAGCGGCTTGCCCTCGAGCTCGGAGAGATCGAGCGGATCGCCGACCCGGACGTGGATCGTCTTGCGGGGGAAGAATCGCGGGCGCTTCGTGTAGGGCCACAGGATCTCCTGCGGTCCCCACTGCATGACCGGGACGAGCGGTCGGCCGGTGGCCAGCGCCACGCGCACCGCTCCCGTACGCCCGGACATCGGCCACGCCGCCGGATCGCGGGTGATCGTCCCCTCGGGGTAGATCGTGACGACGCTGCCTGCCTCGACCGCGGCGATCGCGGCGCGCAGCGACTCCGCCGCGCCCGCGGTGCTGCGGTAGACCGGGATCTGCTCGGCGTTGCGCAGGATGCGGCCGGCCACGGGCAGCGACATCAACGTGTCCTTGGCGAGGAACCGCGGCGGGATGCCTTGGTCGACCATGAAGTGCGAGATCAGGAACGGGTCGAGGTGCGAGAGGTGGTTGGGCGCCAGCACGTATCCGCCCGTGGGGAGCTTGTCCTGGCCCTGCCAGTCACGCTTGGTGATCAGCATCAGCACGGGCCGAAGGAAGAACACGATGACCCGCAAGGTCTTCGGGAAGTGACGACGCTCCATGAGGGGAGCCTAGTCCCGAGTGCTCGGGACTAGGGTGTGGGACATGCAGGGCACCGTGGCGAGCTTCGACGAGACGACCCGATCAGGTCATCTGCTGACCGACCAGGGCATGTCGATCACGTTCGCTGCCGAGTCCCTCGCCGACCACATCCGCCACCTGCGGATCGGCCAGCGGGTCTTCGTCGAGACCGACGGCCCCACCGACACCGCCTCCTCGATCAGCATCTTCCCCACCCCCCGCTGAAGCGCGCCTCCCGTCCGCTGACGCGCGCCTCCCGTCCGCTGACGCGCGCCTCACGTCCGCCGACGCGCGCCTCCCGCCCGCTGACGCGCGCCTCCCGTCCGCTGACGCGCGCCTCCCGTCCGCCGACGCGCGCCTCCCGTCCGCCGACGCGCGCCTCACGTCCGCTGACGCGCGCCTCACGTCCGCTGACGCGCGGGTTCCGTCCGGTGACGGGAGGGTTCCGTCCGGTGACGGGAGGGTTCCGTCCGCTTCGCGGCGTACCGGAGGCGCGCCTCGGCGGACCGGGGGCTCCCCTCGGCGGACCGGGGGCTCCCCTCGGCGGACCGGAGGCTCCCCTCGGCGGACCGGGGGCGCGCCTCGGCGGACCGGAGGCGCGCGTCAGCGGTGGGGGTTAGAGGGTGGCGGGCTTGAAGGAGGGGCGGGCGGCTTCGTACGCGACGATGTCGTCCTCGTGGCTCAGCGTGATCCCCACGTCGTCGAGGCCCTCCAGCAGGCGCCAGCGCGTGTAGTCGTCGATCGTGAACGAGTCCTCGATCGCATCGACGCCCTCACCCGCCTTGACCGTCCGGGTCTCCAGGTCGACCGTGATGGACGCACCCGGGTTCTCGTCGAGGTAGTCCCACAGTCGCTGGACGACCTTCTCGTCGACCTGCGCGGCGAGCAGCCCGGCCTTGCCCGAGTTGCCCCGGAAGATGTCGGCGAAGCGCGGCGAGATGACGACCTTGAAGCCGTAGTTCTGCAGCGCCCAGACCGCGTGCTCACGCGACGAGCCCGTGCCGAAGTCGGGACCCGCGACCAGGACCGTCGCGTCCTTGTACGCGTGCTGGTTGAGGACGAAGTCGGGGTCGTTGCGCCACGCGGAGAACAATCCCTCCTCGAAGCCGTCGCGGGTGACCTTCTTGAGCCAGACCGCCGGGATGATCTGGTCGGTGTCGACATTGCTGCGGCGCAGCGGTGCACCGACGCCGGTGTGGGACGAGAACTTCTCCATGGTCAGGCTCCTGCCTTCTCGAGCTGAGCGAGGTCGGCCGGCCCGGCCAGGTGGCCGAGCACGCCGGTCGCGACGGCGACGTCGGGCGACACGAGGTGCGTACGCCCGCCCTTGCCCTGGCGTCCCTCGAAGTTGCGGTTGGACGTCGACGCGCTGCGCTCCCCCGGGACGAGCTGGTCGGGGTTCATGCCGAGGCACATCGAGCAGCCCGCTCCGCGCCACTCGGCGCCCGCGTCCTTGAAGATCACGTCGAGGCCCTCCTGCTCGGCCTGCAGACGTACGCGCACCGAGCCCGGCACCACGAGGATGCGGGTGTCGTCGGCGACCTTGTGACCCTTGATCAGGTCGGCTGCGACGCGCAGGTCCTCGATGCGTCCGTTGGTGCAGGAGCCGATGAAGACCGTGTCGACCTTGATGTCCTTCATCGGGGTGCCGGCCTCGAGCCCCATGTACCGCAGGGCGTTCTCGGCGGCGACCCGCTCGTTGTCGTCCTCGAACGTGGCCGGGTCGGGGACGTTGCCCGACAGCGCGACGCCCTGACCGGGGTTGGTGCCCCAGGTGACGAACGGCGTGATCGTCGAGGCGTCGATCGTGATGACCTTGTCGAACTCGGCGTCCTCGTCGGTGACCAGGCTGTCCCAGTGCGCGACCGCCGCGTCCCAGTCGGCACCGGTCGGGGCCGACGGGCGGCCCTTGAGGTAGTCGTACGTCGTCTGGTCGGGCGCGATGAGCCCGGCCTTGGCGCCCCACTCGATCGACATGTTGCAGATCGTCATGCGGGCTTCCATCGACAGCTTGCGGATCGCCTCGCCGCGGTACTCCACGATGTAGCCCTGGCCGCCGCCGGTGGTCTCCTGGGTGATCAGCGCGAGGATCAGGTCCTTGGCGGTCGAACCGGCCGGCAGCTCGCCGACGACCTCGACGGCCATCATCTTGGGCTTGGCCTGCGACAGGGACTGCGTCGCAAGGACGTGCTCGACCTCGGACGTCCCGATCCCGAACGCGATCGAGCCGAACGCGCCGTGGGTCGAGGTGTGCGAGTCGCCGCACACGATCGTCATGCCCGGCTGGGTCAGGCCGAGCTGGGGACCGACGACGTGGACGATGCCTTGGTCGATGTCGCCCATGGGGTGCAGCCGGACGCCGAACTCCTCGCAGTTGCGGCGCAGCGTCTCGACCTGCGTGCGCGACACGAGATCCGCGATCGGCTTGTCCAAGTCGGTCGTCGGGATGTTGTGGTCCTCGGTCGCGAGGGTCAGGTCGGGGCGACGAACCGTACGGCCGGAGAGGCGCAGACCGTCGAACGCCTGCGGGCTCGTGACCTCGTGGATGAGGTGAAGATCGATGTAGAGGAGGTCCGGCTCGCCCTCGTGACGGCGTACGACGTGCTCTTCCCAGATCTTCTCGGCAAGTGTCTTGCCCATGGCGCTCTCCTCGGGGTCCCCCGCATGCGGGGCTGTGGGTTCGTAGCTCGGCGATCTCGCCGCTTGCGTCTCACAATGCGATACGGCAGTATCAAGACATGGACAACTCTAGCGGAGTCGGCGTTCTCGACAAAGCGGCCATGGTGCTCGCAGCGCTCGAGCCCGGACCGGCGACACTCGCAGGCCTCGTGGCCAGCACCGGCCTCGCCCGACCGACCGCGCATCGCCTCGCCGTCGCTCTCGAACATCATCGGCTCGTCGCCCGCGACATGCAAGGAAGGTTCATCCTCGGACCCCGGCTCGGCGAGCTCGCCGCGGCGGCCGGCGAGGACCGCCTGCTGGCGGCAGCCGGCCCCGTCCTGGCCCGGTTGCGTGACATCACGGGCGAGTCGGCCCAGCTGTTCCGCCGCCAGGGCGACTTCCGGGTCTGCGTCGCGGCCGCGGATCGCCCCACCGGTCTGCGGGACTCGATCCCCGTCGGCGGTCAGCTGACCATGAGCGCCGGCTCGGCCGCTCAGGTGCTGCTGTCCTGGGAGGATCCCGAGCGCATGAACAAGGGGCTGCTCAAGGCCACCTTCTCCGCCGCCGAGCTGTCCGCCGTACGCCGTCGCGGCTGGGCCCAGAGCGTCGGCGAGCGCGAGAACGGTGTGGGGTCGGTGTCGGCGCCCGTCCGCTCACCCTCCGGCAAGGTCGTCGCAGCGGTCTCGGTCTCCGGCCCGCTCGAGCGCCTCACCCGCCAGCCCGGCCGCATGCACGCCCCCGCAGTCGTCGCCGCGGCCGAGCGGCTCTCGCAGAGCCTGCGCCGCAGCAGCTGACGGCTCGCTAGGCCGCGAGGTCGTCGGGGGCCGCGATGCGGACGCACACGTCGTTGGCGAGGAACACCGGCCAGACGTCGACGGGTGCCCGGCGTCCGGCCTCGTCGAGCCCACGTGCCCAGCAGCGATCGTCCGCGCGGTGGTCGTCGGGACCCGGGCGGGCGTACATCAGCGCGAGAGATCCGCCGGGCGCGTGGTCGAGGACCACGGACGTCAACGTCCCGAACAGGCTGCGGACCATGGCGGGATCGGGACGATCGGGGCAGTCCTCGATCTTCATGAACACCGAGGTCCACTCCCCCTCGGGCCCGAGCATCACGCACCACAGCTGCGGTCGCGTGAAGCCCCACGGACCCTTGAGGGATCGCCAGAAGCGGTCGAGATCGGCGACGACGCGCAGAGGTGGCATCTGGTCGGGCGGCAGGAGCGGAGGGATCTCGTCGGTCATGCCCCGACCCTGCTCCGATTCGCGGGGCACGTCGAACGATCGTCCACAGGCGGGCCCGGACGCCCTGGGTCAGGACAGGGCGGCGACGAGCTCGTCCTTGCGCATCCGCGAGTAGCCCGGGATGCCCTGCTCGCGGGCCGCGGCGCGCAGCTGGGCGACCGTACGCTCGGCGATCGGGACGGTCTCGAGGGGAAGCGCCGAGTCGGCCGTCGATGCGGTCTCGACGGGGGCCGGTGCAGCGGTCTCGGCGGGAACCGTCACCTTCGCGGCCCCTTCCACATCGGCCTGCTTGCTCGCCTTGGCCTCATTGGCCTTCTTGACCTTCTTGGTCTTCTTGGCCGCCGAGCTCGCGGACGCCCGCAGCTTCTTGGCCTCCGCCTTGAGCCCGGAGGTCTTCTTCTCGAGCTTGCCGACGTTCTTCTCGAGCCCGGCGATCGTGCTCTTGAGCTTCTTGATCGTGGCGCGGGCGATGTCCAGCTCGGTGTCGGCGGACTTCTTCGACCGCTTGGACTTCGTGCTGGTCGCGGTCTTGCTCTTGGTGGCCATGGCGCTCCTCAGACGGGACGGGGTTGCTCCAGATCGTGCCATCCCCAGATGAGCAGCGGGGTCAGATCGGCCGTGTCGGTGCTGGCATCCGCCGTCAGAAGAGGCCGGGACGCTCGAGGTCGAGCAGGGTGCGCTTGCGCTCGACGCCGCCCGCGTAGCCGGTCAACGTCCCGTTGGACCCGATGACCCGGTGGCACGGCACCACGATCGGAATCGGGTTGGCGCCGTTGGCCGCGCCGACCGCACGGGAGATCACCGGCTCGTAGCCGAGGCGACGGGCGATGTCGCCGTAGCTCGCGGTCTCGCCGTACGGGATGCGCTGGAGCTCGGCCCACACCTTGCGTTGGAACTCGGTCCCGTCGCTGGCCAGGGGCAGGTCGAACTCGGTGCGGTCGCCCGCGAAGTACTCCCCCAGCTGCTCCTCGGCGCGATCCAGGAGCGGATCGGCGCACCGCCGGCCCACGGGTGGCCCGGCGTCGAAGCGGATCGCGGTGATCAGGCCGGCGGACGCGTGCAGCCGCAGAGCGCCGATCGGTGAGCTCATCCATCGAGTGGTCATGGTGCTGTCCTTTCGCTGGCGGAGGTGGCACGCCACAGGTGCATGCCGGCGTAGGAGCGCCAGGGACGCCATCGGTCGGTGTCGTCCGGGGTCAGGCCGTGGCGCTCGAGCTCGCGCCTCAGGACCAGATCGGTCGTGAGCAGGACGTCGGGATGGCCGAGGCCGCGCATCACGATGTAGTCGGCCGTCCAGGGGCCGATGCCGCGCATCTCGAGCAGCTGCTCGCGGACCGCATCGCGGTCGACGCCGGGATCGAGATCGAGCTTGCCGTCGGCCACGGCCTGCGACAGCCCGATGATCGTCCTCGCACGGGACTGCGGCATGCCGAGGGTGGTGGGATCGGCGTCGGCGAACGCCTCGGGCGGCGGGAAGGCGTGCGTCAGGCCGAAGGCCGAGGCGAGGGCGAAGTCGACCGGGGTGCCCCGGGTGGGCACCTGCCGCCCGAGCACGGTGTTTGCCCCGGCGACGGAGACCTGCTGGCCGACGATCGTGCGCACCGCGAGCTCGAAGGCGTCGACGTGGGAGGGCACCCGCAGTCCGGGCGCCTCGGCGACCAGCGGGGCCAGGACGCGATCGGCGCGCAGCACCTCGTCGATCGCGACCGGATCCGCGTCGAGGTCGAGCATGCGGCGGGCCCGCCCGATCGCGACCGCGGTGTCACGCAGATCGGCCAGCTCGAGCTCGCAGTCGACCCGGTCGTCGTGGATCGTCAGCGACATCACGCCGAGCCCGTGGGGCAGGCGGAGCACCCGAACGTACGTGCGACCCTGCACGGTCTCGACACCCGGCAGGACGTGCGCAGCCAAGAAGTCGAGCAACGACTCGCCATGGAACGGCTGCCGGACCGCGAGACGCACCGCGATGCGTCCAGTGGGCGTGCCGCGCCGGCGCCCCCGCATCTCGGTCGGCGTCAGCGCGTACGCCTGGCGCACCGAGTCGTTGAACTGGCGGATCGAGGCGAATCCGGCAGCGAAGGCGATGTCGCCCATCGGCATCTCGGTGGTCTCGATCAGCACCCGTGCGGCCTGAGCGCGGTTGCTGCGCGCCAGGGCGAGCGGTCCGGCGCCGACCTCCTGGGTGAGCATCCGGGTCACGTGCCGCTGGCTGTAGCCGAGCCGATCGGCCAGCCCCTCGACACCCTCGCGCTCGATGACGCCGTCGGAGATCAGCCGCATCGCCCGCCCGACCGCGTCCGCGCGGACATTCCACTCCGGCGAACCGGGCGTCGTGTCGGGGCGGCAGCGTCGGCACGCCCGGTAGCCGGCCTCCTGCGCAGCCGCGGCCGTCGGGTGGAAGGTGACGTTGTGCGCCTTGGGGGTGACGGCCGGGCACGACGGACGGCAATAGATGCCGGTCGTCCGCACCGCGGTGTAGAACACCCCGTCGAAGCGCGCGTCGCGCGCCTGCACGGCCCGGTAGCAGCGCTCGTGGTCGGTGATCATGACTCCATCATGACTCGCCCTGCCGACAGTCACTGGCGGCTATCGGACATGGACGGCACAATCGTCCCCACGGCCGACGACCCGCGACGAAAGAGGCCTCGTGAGCAGCTCGCAAGGACCCACACCGTTCGAGGTCCACCCGTCAGGATCGCTGCTCCACGGGACCAGGGCCCAGCTCGAGATCGGCGATCTGCTGGTGCCCGGCCGACTCTCCAACTTCGAGGAGGGACGGGTCATGAACCACGTGTACGTCACGCAGACGCTGGACGCCGCTGCGTGGGGTGCCGAGCTCGCCGCGGGCGACGGACGTCCGCGCATCTACGTCGTGGAGCCGCTCGGCGAGCTCGAGGACGATCCCAACGTGACGGACAAGAAGATGCCGGGCAATCCGACGCGCTCGTTCCGCACCCGCGAACCGGTCAGGATCGTCGGCGAGCTGGACGACTGGCAGGGGCACTCGCCCGCGCAGATCCGGTCGATGATCGACGGGCTGGCGGAGCTGCGACGCCTGGGCAAGGCCGTCATCCACGACTGAGCCGGGGCATCTCGCGCCCCCGACGATCATGTTAATGCTGCGTAAAACGTAGCCAAACGAGCGGCGAGTCAGGCAGTCTGTCTTCACCATGGGGTGCCGTCCGTGCCGGACGGCGCCCTTCCGCACCCCACAGGAACGAGCCCATCCGTGAGGAACTCTCGCGCTCTCGTCGGTGTGACGGGTCTGGCGCTCGCCGCGACATGTGTGCTGTCCAGCACCGCCGTCCCGGCGTCCGCCGTCGAACCGTCCCCCAGCGCCTCCAGCCCGGCCCCCGGCCGCGGCCCCTCGACCGCCGCGAAGGTCGATCCGCTCAGCAAGGCCCAGGTCGTGCGCCGGGCCGCCGAGACTGCGGTCGCCGGCGATCCGATCGACATGCCCACGTCGTACCCGTACCAGCCGGATCTGAAGATCTACCGGCCGAACGCCGACGACGCCGCGAGCTCGGCCGAGCTGATCGGGCATCCCGAGATCGCGTCGAAGCTGCTCGATCTCATGGAGACCAGCAACCGGGTGTCGGCGCAGGTCGTGGGCCAGTCGACGGAGGGCCGCGATCTCTACCTGGTGACGGTCACCGCGCCCGAGAGTGCGGACGAGACCGCGCAGCAGACCGCCTGGAAGAACAAGATCAAGACCGATCCGGCCGCTGCAGCGACGGACAAGGCGCTGCTCGAGAACTACAAGACGCCGGTCTGGATCAGCAACAACATCCACGGCAACGAGTGGGAGGGCACCGACGCGGCGATGAAGTACATCGACTACCTCGCCACGGCTCCCATCGCCGAGGTGCGCAGCATCCTCGCGAACAACCGCCTGTACTTCTCGCCGTCGCTCAACCCTGACGGTCGCACCAACGCGACCCGCGCCACCGCGCTGGGACTCGATCCCAACCGCGACATGATCACCAACTCGACGCCCGAGACGAAGTCGTTCATCCGTCAGGCACAGGCGATCCAGCCGATCTACGCCGCGGACTTCCACGGGTACACCAGCGTGCTGCAGATGGAGCCCACCGGCCCGCCGCACGGCTCCAACTACGAGTACGACCTGATCATGCCGCACAACTACGCGCTCGCGCTCAAGGTCGAGAAGGACGTCGTCGCCGCGGACATCCCCGGCAACACGTACTTCAACACCACGACCGGACGGGTCGTCAACGAGAACACGTCGGCCGAGACCGCGCACATCAAGATCCCCTACCGCGACACCCCGGACGGGTGGGATGACTTCCCGCCGATCTTCACGGCGCAGTACAACTCGTTCTACGGAGCCGCCGCAGCGACGGTCGAGCTGCCCAAGAGCCGCAACGGCACCCCGAGCGGACGCCAGTCGCCGGCGAACGCGGTCATCAACTCCGCCGTCGCGTACAAGACGATGGACAGCATCGTCGACTACATGAACACCGCCGGCAACGCGCGGGACATGATCAAGAACCAGATCGAGACCTTCCGTCGCGGCCTCGCGGGCGAGCCCAAGGACAACCTGACCGTCGACAAGGTCAAGAGCGTCCCGGGACCGACCCAGTGGCAGCCGTTGTGGGACGTCGTGGACGACCAGGACAAGATCACCCTGCCGCGCGCGTACGTCATCCCGGTCGGCGAGGGACAGCGCTCCAAGAGCGATGCGACCCGCCTGGTCGATCAGCTGATCACCCACGACATCGAGGTCGGCACGCTCGACGCCGCCGCCACGATCGACGGCACGACGTACCCCGAGGGCTCCTACGTCATCGACATGCACCAGCCGCTGCGCGGACTGGCCAACTCCCTGCTCGACCTCGGTGAGGACATCTCCAACAAGGTGCCCTCGATGTACGACATCTCGGCGTGGAGCTACTCGTACACCTGGGGCGCCACGGTCGACAAGATCGGCCTGACCACGGAGGCTCCCGTCGGAGCCACCACGCCGATCAAGGCGGCGACTCCCCAGGAGTCGGTCCCCGCCAAGGCCGGCTACCTGACGTTCGACGTCGCAGGCGTCCCCGACTACCAGGCCCTCAATGCCCTCCTCGAGGAGGACGCACGCGTCTCGATGCTCGCCGACGGCTCGGTCGTGATCGGGCCCGAGGCGTACGACGCAGCCAAGAAGGCTGCCTCGGCGTACGACATCGACGTCGAGGCGGCCACCAAGGCCGATCTCGATGCCCTCGATGACGAGGACACCAAGGCGCTGCAGGATCTCACGATCGCCTACGTCGGCACGCAGGACGACAGGCTCTCCCTGCAGCAGCTCGGCTTCGACGATCTGGTGCAGGTGACCGCGGACGCGGTCAACGCCAACCCGCAGCTGCTCGACGGGATCGACGTCCTGTGGATCGGGACGACGTTCAACACCGCTGACCGGGCCGCCTCCGGCTCGAACCCGGCCGTGAGCTTCGCCCCCGCCCGTGGCGCCGTGCAGGCCTTCCTCGACGAGGGCGGCGCACTGCTCGGTCGCTCGAACGCTGCGTTCAACGCGGCCTCGTCGTTCGGTCTCATGAGCGGCACGGTCGTCAACGGCAACAGCTCCGGCAACGGCATCGTCGCGGTCGACACGCCTGCGGACTCGGTGCTCGCGCCGTACAAGCAGGACAGCGCGTTCATCTACCCGGCCTACTCGTTCACGTCGCTCGGCGAGAACGTGAAGGTCGAGCAGAGGTACGCCGCGAACCCGCTGCTCGCGGGCCACTGGCGTGCGAGCGGCGCCTCCGCGGCGACGAACGGTCCGAGCACGGCCGCAGGCCAGGCCTCGGTCGTGTCGTCCGAGAACGCCACGACCGGAGCCCGCTCGATGGTCTTCGGCACGTCGGTGTTCTTCCGCACCCACACCAAGGGCGGCATGAGCCAGGCCGCACGCGGTCTGTTCTGGGCCGCCCCCGCGGGCGACCCCGTCGTCGCCCCGGGTGGGTCGAGCGTGACCATCACGTCGGCCAAGGGGGTCACGTACCCGCGAGCGGCCACCGTGACCGTCCGCGCCGAGGACGCCGAGGGCACGGCTCTCGACGGCACCGTCACCCTGCGAGCCGGCACCAAGGTGCTGGCGACCGGTACGACCAGCGGTGGCAAGGCGAGCCTGAAGGTGCAGGGTCTGCGCCCCGGGACCACCTCCGTGGTCGCCACGTTCGAGCCTTCGTCGGCGAGCTACGGCTCCTCGACGAGCGCCCCGGCCTCGATCAGCGTGGCCAAGGCAAGCACGTCGCTGTCGCTGAAGGTCAAGAAGTGGAAGAACGCCAGGAAGGCGCGGGTCACGGTCAAGCTGATCGCGCCCGGCGTCAAGACCGCAGGCTCGGTCGTCATCACCGACAAGGGCAAGAAGGTCAAGACCGTTCGCGTCGACGCCAACACGTCCGAGGTCATCACCCTGAAGCTCAAGAAGGGCACGCACAAGCTGCGGGTCACCTTCGCGGGCAACGGGCTGACCAAGTCCAGCAAGAGCAAGACGGTGAAGGTCACGATCCGCTGATCTCCGCCTGACACACAGCGGCCCGGCTCCCCACAGGGAGCCGGGCCGTTGTGCTGTCCCCCTGCCTACCGGACCTTGCCGGTCTTCGCGCTGGTGCTGCCCCACGTGACGTAACCGGTCTTCCTGGCCACGACCCGCACGGTGATGCGATCGCCGCGGTACGCCTTCTTGAGCGTGAGCGTCGGCCGGTTGCTGCCGACGCGGTGACCGTCCGCGTACCACTTGTAGGACAGCTTGACGCCCTTGTCGTAGGTCGCCTTCTTCACGGTCAGGGTGCGGCCGACCTTGGGCGTCCCCTTGATGGACGGCCTCGGGCGACGGGTCTGCGTGCCCAGGGCGACGCGGTGACCGGCGCTGGTCCGGGAGACGGCGGTGTAGCCCGCCTTGGAACCGGTCACGACCACCGACAGCGTGCGGCCCCGATCGGCTGCCGTGATCGTGTACGTCGTGGAGGTGGCGCCGCGGATCGCCTTGCCTTCCAGCAACCACTGGTAGCCCAGCCGCACGCCGTCGTCCCAGGAACCCGGACGCGCGGTGACCTTCTTGCCCACCGCGACGCTGCCGCTGACGGTCGGCCTGGGGGTCCTGACGAGATCGCCCGTCGCCACCTCGTCGGTGGGGTCACTGGTCCTCGTCGCCGGCGCGTAGCCCGCCCGCGTACCGGTCACCGCGAACGTGATGCGCTTGCCCGCCGCGTCACCGGCGGGGACGTACGTCAGGCCCGTCGCGCCCTCGACGGCCTGGTCGCCGGCGAACCACTGGTACGCGAGAGACACGCCCTCGGGCCACGTCCCGCGATCACCGGCCAGCGGGGCGCCAACCTTCGGCGTCCCCGAGATCGTCGGCTTGGGCGTCTCGGTCTGCTCGGCAGGCGCGATGGTGACCGGCTTGCTGGTGCGGCTCGCCGGGATCGCATAGCCGGCCTTGGTCCCGGTGACCGTCACCGTCAGCGGCAGGCCGACCTGGTCCAGCGTCGGGGTGAACGTCGCGCCGGTGGCACCCGCGACTTCTTCACCGTCGACCGCCCACTGATAGGTGAACGCCGTACCGGTGTCCCACGTGCCGGGATCGGCCGTGACAGGTGCGAGTGCGCGCGGGACGCCGCTCAGGGTGGGCCTGGGCAGACTGCCGAACTCCCCGGTCGCGATCGCCCCGGTCGCGGCGCTGGTCCTGGCCGTGGTGACGAAACCGGCCTTGGTGCCGGTCACCGTCACCGTGACCGTCTGACCGATCTGAGCGGCGAGCGACGGGGTGAAGGTGGGACCGGTTCCGCCGTTGGCGGCCGAGACGTTGGTGCCGTTCGTCGCCCACTGGTAGGTGAAGAACGTGCCGGGCTCCCAGGTGCCGACGTCGGCCACCAGCGTCCTGCCGATCTGCGGCGTGCCGGAGACCGTCGGGACCGACCCGGGCTGGGTCGCCCGCGCGACCGCGGCCGTGGGCTCGCTGGTCCTGGTGACCGGTGATGCCGAGCCCTTGGACCCGGTCACCCGCACGCGGACCGCGAGGCCCACGGCTGACACGTCCGGTGTGAAGGTCTGCTTGGTGGCACCCGCGACCGGCGAGTCGTCGACCAGCCACTGGTACGCGAACGTCGTGCCGGAGGCCCATCCGGGCGTCCCCGCGGTCAGCTGCTGGCCCACGACGGGCGTGCCGGCGACGGTCGGCAGAGCCGAGGGCGCGACCGGTGGTGCGCCCACCACGATGGACGTCGTGCAGTCGACGCACGTGGCGCCGAGCGTGCTGGCCCGAGCGGACGCCTTGAGGGCGGCCCCGGTCGAGTCGGGTGCGGTGGTCAGCGGGATCGACACGGTCGAGGTGGCGCCGACCGCGGTCGTCGGGACGGTCCATGTCAGGGTGCTGCCATCGATCGTCGTGCCGGCCGGCAGCTCGCCCAGCGTCGCGTCGTCGAGGACGTCGTTGAGGTCCACGATGACGACGCTTCCGGTCTGCGTGACCCGGCCGGTGTTGCGGCTCGTCAGCGTGAAGCTGATCGCCTCGTCCGCGCCGACAGGTGCGCTCGGCGCGGCGAGGGTGAGATCGAACTTCGAGGGCCACGCGGGCTTGCCGGTGGTGTAGATCCACTCCTCGAAGAACGCAGTGAGGTCGCGGCCCGAGATCTCCTCGGCCAGCGCGATGAAGTCAGCCGTCCGCTTGCTCGTGCCGCCGTAGCGGGCCTGCCACTGCTCCATCACCCGAGCGAAGTCCCGGCCGCCGATCGCGGTGCGCAGCGCCTCGAGGGTCATGGATCCGCGGGTGTACGTCGGGCGGCCGAACAGCTGCTCGGCCCTGGCCATCTTGGCGACCGGGACGCTCCACAACGCGTTCGTCGGTGCGGTGTTGTTCCACGACGTGAAGTACGAGGACTCCGTGCTGGTGGTCGAGGAGCCCGAGCCCTCGTACGTGAGCTGGGCCTCGGCGTACGTCGCCGGGCCCTCGTTGAGCCAGATGTCGTTCCAGTCCACGGGCGAGACGTTGTCGCCGAACCACTGGTGCATGACCTCGTGGATCGTGGTCCCGCGGCTCGCACTGTTGGGGAAGAACGAGCGGTCCTGGGTCTCCAGGGCGTAGTTGATCTCGCTCGGCACGACGTCGGTGACCAGACCGGTGCTGTTGCCCGGGTACGGGCCGTACCTGCTCTCCAGGAAGTCGAGGATCTGCTTGAGCTGCGCCCGCGTCGACTGGGTGGTCTGCTGGTTGCCCACCGAGATGGCCGGGTCGATGAACGACCACTCCTTGATCGTGCGGCCGCTGGCGAGCGCGATGTCCGACTCGTACATGTCGTAGCGACCGACCGAGATCAGCGAGAGCTCGCTGGCCATCTGCTTGGTCTGCTCCCAGACCCAGGTCGTGCGCGCACCGCTGTCGCTGCGCGTGCGGGACGTCAGCTCGCCGTTGCTGACGACTGCCGCGTCGCGCAGGCCGGGGTTCGCGGCTGCGGCCTGCGCCGAGGTGCCCAGCCTGCTCGGCGCATCGACCGTGATCGTGTACGTGGCCTTGTCCCGCGGAGTGTTGTTGTTGGGGAACACCGTCATCGAGCCGACCGGCTGGTTGACGAACGTGGCGCCGTCGGTGGTGTTGTTCCAGCCCTCGTAGGAGCCGTCGGTGTCGGTGTGGCGGACAGGGGTGCCGTGATATCTCACGACGGTCGTGAACTCGCCGCTGACCGGACGCGACGGGGTCACGATCAGCTTGTGCTCATCGGTCGTGGCGTCGGACTCGGTGGTGTTCTCGATGCGAGTGAAGGTGGCCGGGGCGCCGTCCACGGCCACGGAGTCCACGTTGAGCGTGCTGGCCTCCAGATCACCCACCGAGCCCTGGAAGTCGAATGCGTACGACGCGAGCGGAGCATCGGTCGTCCGCGCCGTGACGGTCGTGGTCGCAGCCGGGAAAGTGGTCGTCGCGGGAGCGTTGTTGGTCGACGCCACGGCCACGTCGACCTTGAGCTCGATGTCGTAGTGCAATGCGTCGTAGCCGCTGTTTCCCTGTCGCGGGAAAAGGCTGTCGCCGGCGCTCAGCCCACCATTCACCGGGTCGGCCGCGTACGCCGTCCCGGCTCCCGCCGTGGCGACGAGCGTCCCGCTGACCAGTGCCAACGACAGAAGTCTTCCCATGTGCCGTGCTCGGAGCGTCATACGCCCTCCATCTGTGTCGTGCCCGCGAGGCCCTGCCGCGAGCGCAGAGCAGCGAACAACCGGATCCTGGCCACGAGGACGACGTCGGTCGGTTCGGGGGGCGACACCCTCATGCTCACTATCGCTGACCCGGCACGCTCGTGGGTGCACATCGGTCAAGATCTCTGGCTAGCTGTGCCCGGCCGCCACATGATCGGCCGCGAGGTAGGCGAGGCCGAGGGCCGGGAGCAGCCCGTTGCCGGCCAGGTAGCCGCCCGCGCCGTGGCCCGAGATGCCCATCGCGGCACCGCCCGACGCGTACAGCCCCACGATGGGTGACCCGGCCTCGTCGACCACACGCGCGTGCTCGTCGACGCGAAGACCTCCCTGCGTGTGGAACAGCGCGGGTCGCACCGCGACCGCGGCGAGTCGGCCGCCCAGCTCCTGCTCCCAGAAGGTGCGACCGAGCTCGTCGTCCTGCTCCCCCCTGGCGAACAGCTGCGTCTGGCGCAACGTCCGCTCGAGCCCTTCCGGGTCGATGCCCGTCTCGGCGGCCAGCTCCCGAGCCGTACCGGCCCACTTCACGGCGCCCGAGTCCCGGGTGTCCAGATAGTCCTGGAACACCGAGCACGCCTCGTCGATGCGGCTGTCGAGGATGATCCAGGCCTGGCCGTCCGCGTGCCGCAGGACCTCGGCCGCGTACTCGGAGTAGCCCGTCGTCTCGTCGCCGAAGCGCCGTCCATGGCGATCGACCAGGAACGCACCGTGCATCACGGTCGCCCACCCGGCCAGTGTCGCCGCGGGCATCGCGAGCGCGGCGTGCCCCTGGTACGCGTCGAGGTACGCCGTCGCGCCACCCAGTCGCGCGCCGATCGCCAATGCGTCGCCGGTCGAGGCCTCGCTGCCGTGGTACACCGCCTCGGCGATCTCGGGGGCGTGCTGCGCGACGAGATCGCGGTTGGCGGCGAATCCGTTCGTCGCGAGCAGGACCGCGTCGGTCGGGATCTCCTCGGTGCCACTGGGCGTCGACACGACGACGGCGCGGACACCGGTCCCTCCCATCAGCACGTCGTCGAGGTGCGCCGGGACGAGGAGATCGATCCGGGGATGGCGCCTGGCCTCGCGGACGAGGTGCGCAAGCATCGCGCGGCCCGAGCGGCCCGGCACGGTGTGGCAGCGACGTCTGCTGTGCCCCGGGTAATCGAAGTCGGTGACGAGCGACAGGGGCATGCCCACGTCGTCGGCCAGCCACTCCACGAGCTCGGCGCTCACGCCGGCCAGGGTCGCGGCCAGCGCGGGATCCGCCTCGTCGTGGGTCTTGGCCATGATGTCGCCCACGAAGATCTCGGCCGAGTCCTCGACACCGCTCTCGCGCTGCCAGCGGCTCCCGGCCCCCGGGATCATCGCGGTCGACATCGCGGTGTTGTTGCCGACCGCGAAGTGCTCGTTGGAGTCCACGACCAGGACGTCGAGACCCAGTGAAGCCGCCCGAACGGCCGCCGCGAGACCGCCGCCGGCGCCGGCGACGACGAGATCGGGACCGCCGTCGGCGTTCACGCGACTCCGCCCTCCAAGGCGGCCCGGAGGCCCAGCAGACGCAGCGCGGTCGCCGTCGGGTCCACGAGCACCGGTCCGGCGCCGCTCGCGGCGACGTCGACGGCCGAGCACGCGTTGAAGACGAATCCCTCGTCGAGATCGGCGACGCTGCGCGACACCGTCTCGTTCCAGACCCGGTCGTCGGCGATGACGTCGAAGCCCAGGTCGAGGACGCGCGTCGCGGGGGCGGCCACGCCGTACGACGCGAACCGGCGGTCCAGCTCGGCGGCGATCGCCTCGTTGCGCGCCACCGAGTACAGGGGGGTCCCCTGGCTCGCGAGGAAGGAACCCGTGAGCCGGCCGATGCCGAGCAGCGGACGAGCCAGGTCTTCCTGGTCGTCGATGCCCGGGTCCAGGACGCAATCGGGCAGGAACGCGTCGAAGCCGCTGGGATCCGCCTCCGTGAACGCCCTCAGCACGGCCCGCTCGGACGCTGCGACGTCCTCGGGCGTGTCGAGTGCCGAGGGAGCGCCGCTGTCGGGGCCGATGTCACGCAGCTCGACCTCGACACCCGCAGGGCTGTGCTCGGCATAGCGCGCCTGACGCCGGGCGAGCTCCTGCTCGCCGACCGCGATCGGGGTGTACGCCAAGATCCTCATGCTGTCTCCTTCGTCGGGGCGGGCGGCTCGATGCCGAGGGCGCGTGGATCGTTGGGGTGCTCGGCCAGCGCGTGGACCTCGATGTTCATCCAGGGGTAGAGCGGCAGCGAGGTGAGCGCTTCGTGCAGGACGGTGGCGTCGGGCACGTCGTACAGGCTCCAGTTGGCCCACCTCCCCGGCACCCGCCACAACCGGCGGAGCCGGCCGGCGTGCGCGAGGCGCTGGCCCTGGACGAGCTCGGCGGCGAAGATGCTCTCCCGCTCGTCCTGGGAGCGTTCAGGGGGCCACTCGATCTCGATGTGGACGAGGAACTCCGCCATCAGGTGCCCAGGTAGGCCGCGCGGACCCGCGGATCGTCGGCGAGCTCGGCACCCGAGCCCTCCAGCACGATCGCGCCGCTCTCGATGACGTACGCCCGGTCGGAGATCGCCAGCGCCTGCGAGGCGTTCTGCTCCACGATCAGCACGGTGACCCCGGTGTCGCGGATCTGCGTGATCGCGGTGATCACCTGTGCCGCGAGGTTGGGCGCAAGTCCCACCGAGGGCTCGTCGAGCGTCAGGCACGTCGGACGTGCCATGAGCGCCCGGCCGATCGCCAGCATCTGCTGCTGACCGCCCGACATCGTGTTGGCTCTCTGGGTCCGCCTCGTCGCGAGGATCGGGAACAGGTCGAACACCTGGTCCAGCGATGCCTTGATGCTCGACCGGGGCTGCGAGTAGGCGCCCATCTCCAGGTTCTCGATCACGTCGAGGTCTCCGAAGAGCGCCCTGTCCTGCGCCACGTGCAGCATGCCGGCCCGGACGATCTCGTCGGCCCGCTGCGACTGCACCGGCTTGCCGCCCAGCAGGATCTCGCCACCGGTCGCCTTGATGATGCCCGCGACCGCACGCAACGTGGTCGTCTTGCCGGCACCGTTGGCGCCGATGAGGGACACGATCTCCTTCTCGCCGACCGTCAGGCTGACGTCGTGCAAGATCTCCAGGCGGCGGTAGCCCGCGCACACGTTCTTCAGCTCGAGCATCACGCGTAGTCCTCTCCGAGATAGGCCTCGATCACCTGGGGCTCGGCGATCACCTCGGCGGGGACGCCCTGCGTGAGGACCCGCCCGTCGTGCATCACCACGAGGCGCTCCGACAGCGCCATCACCGCAGCCATGATGTGCTCGACGAACATCACGCTGAGCCCGTCTGCGTGCAGATCGCGCAGCAGCTCGATCATGGGCGCCCGCTCGGCCGGGACGAGTCCGGCCAGCACCTCGTCGAGCAGGATCATCCGCGGCTCCATCGCGAGCGCGCGGGCGAGCTCGAGGCGCTTGAGCCCGGCCGTCGGCAGGCTGCCCGAGCTCGTGCCGGCGTACTGCGCCAGCTGGACCCGCTCGAGCACTCCGAGCGCGTGACGCCTGGCGTCCTTGCGCGAACGGTTGGCCAGCGACGCGATGGTCACGTTCTCGAGCACCGACATCGACTCGAACGGCCGCATGAGCTGGAACGTGCGCACCAGGCCGGTCCGGGCGACCTTCTGCGCCGACCAGCCGGTGACGTCGACGCCGTCGAACACGACCCGGCCCTCGGTGGGCGGCAGGCTGCCGGCCAGGAGGGAGAAGAGTGTGGTCTTGCCCGCGCCGTTGGGTCCGATGATGCCCAGGAACTCCCGGTCCTCGACGCTGATGTCGACCGAGCTCACGGCCGTGAGCCCCGCGAACGTCTTGGTGAGTCCTTGCACTTCGAGCAGGCTCATGAGCGCCACCGATCCCTGATGGTGCCGAAGATGCCCTTGGGCATCACGATCACGATGATGATGAGCAGCGTTGCGTAGACCGCGACGTCGAGCCCCGACGTGCCCTGCAGGAACGACAGGAACCCGGGGGGATTGCGAAGGACCGTCGCCACGAGCTCCGACAGGGGGCCCACGACAGCCGCGCCGATGACCGGCCCCCAGATCGTGCCGATACCGCCGATCACGGCCGGGATGATGGCCTCGACGGACACCGCCGAGCCGAAGGCCTGCTCAGGACCGACGAAGAAGTAGTACTGCGTGTAGTAGACGCCGGCGACCGCCGTGATGCCGCAGCTCAGCGCCACGGCGATGAGGCGTGCCCGCATCGTGTCGATGCCGAGCGACGACGCGGCGACCTCGTCGTCGCGCACCGCCTGGGCGTACTGGCCGGCCCGTGAGCGCACGTAGAGGATCGAGATCAGCACCGCGACCGCGAGGATCGCGAGCGGGATCCAGAAGTACAGCGGGCTGCCCTGCTGGAACTGCAGCATCGACCACGAGTCGCTCGGCAGGATCTCCACGTTGAACCCCTCCGTCTTGTTCAGGACGTCGAGGTTCTGCACGATCAGGAGGAACATCTGCGCGAACGCGAAGGTCGCGAGGGCGAAGTACGAGCCCGCGAGCTTGTACCGCAGGCACAGGTAGGCGATCGTGACTCCCACCGCGGCGGACAGCACTGCGGCGACGATCATCGAGATCCACGGCGATATGCCGTGGTCGACGAGCAGGTAGGCACCCGTGTAGGCGCCGATGCCGAAGAAGGCCGCGTGACCGAAGCTGAACATGCCGCCGAACCCGCTCATGAGGTTCCAGCCGACCGCCATGATCGCGAAGATGAGCGTGCGGATCGCGACGCTCTCGCCCTGCTCGCCCAGGACCAGCGGCAGGCATGCGAGCACCGCGACACCCACGACGAGCACGATGAGCTGGCGGCGCGCCCACGTGTCCTTGAGCCGCGGGTCGTCCGCCGCCGGCAGCTCGTGTGCCGGGGGTGACGAAACAGAGGTCTCGGTCATCACTTGGCTCCGTACAGACCTTGGGGGCGCAGGAAGAGCACCACGACGAAGACCGCGAACACCAGGATCAGCGATCCTGTGCCGGGCAGGTAGAGAGCACCGACCGTCTGGACCAGTCCGATGATCAGCCCGCCGATCGTCGCGCCGAGCACGCTGCCCAGCCCGCCGAGCACCACGATCACGAAGGCGAGGATCGTGAACTGCTCACCGACCGACGGCGTGAGGCTCGTGAACGGGGTCATCAGGCCGCCGGCCACGGCGACACTGGCCGCGCCGATGCCGAACGTGAGGGCGTAGACCCGACGCACGTTGACGCCGACCAGGGCGGCACCCTGCGCGTTGGCGGCCACTGCACGGATGGACAGACCGAGCGACGTGCGCCGCAGGACGAGGGTCAGGGCGATGCCGACCAGCACTGCGCCCACGAACGCGATGACGCGGGAGTACGACGCGATCGCGCCGAACATGTCGAACGATCCGTCGAACGGAGTGCCGACCGACTTGGGCCGACCGCTGAAGATCATCAGGAGCACGTTGGCGATGAGCAGCTGCAGGCCGAGCGTCACGAGCAAGGGGCCCTCGTGGCTGCCGGTCGAGGTCAGCCGGTTGAGCAGGAACTGCTGCACGAACATGCCGAACATGAACATGACCGGGATCGCCAGGAGGGTCGCGACGTAGACGGGGATGCCGGGCCCCGCGACGAGTGCGTAGACGATGTACATCGACATCGTCAGCATCGATCCCTGCGCGAAGTTGACGACGCCCAACACACCGAAGATCAGGGTCAGCCCGATCGAGACGAGCGCGTACACCCCACCCAGCAGCACGCCCGTCACGATCGACTGCGTGACGAGCCCGCTGTCCTTCCCACCCACCACGTACACCGCGGCGAGCAGGAGGACGACAGTCACCGCCACGACGGTCGTGGGGTGGGTGGAGACCCTGAGGATCTGGGCCTGCTGCCCGGTGGAGGTGTCGGTCATCCGTTCGAGCCCACCGGGAACACCAGGTCCTTCGTCGCGAAGTCCTTCGGGAAGACCTGCTCGACGGCGTCGTCCTGGATCTGCATGACGATGACCGTGGCGTTCTTGTTCTGGCCACGCTCGTCGAACGTGATCGGACCGCCGAAGGCGAGCAGCGGATCGTCGATCTCGATGCCGGAGATGGCCTCGCGCAGCTCCTCGGGATCATCCGAACCCGACTTCTCCAGCCCCGCCGCAATGACCTCGACCGCCTGGTACGACAGGATCGACGCCGTCTCCATCGGCTTGCCGTACTTCTTCTCGAAGCGTGTGCGGATGTCGCCGACCCGCTTGCTGTTGGCGTCGTAGTGGTAGTTCGCGCTCAGCACCTCCTGGCCGGATGCGCCGGAGGCCTGCGGGAACGATCCGTCGTCGAACGCTCCGTTGGCGATGCCGTACAGCCCGCGGATGTCGGGCTTGAGCTCCGAGACGGCCTTGGCGATGAGCACGCCGTCGGGGAAGTAGCCCGTCGCGACGATGACATCGGGGTTGGACGCTGCGGCCTCGCGCACCTGCGTGGTCGCGTCGGAGAAGTTGGTCGCCGGATAGGTGATCTCCTTGACCGCGGTGATGCCCTGCTTCGCAGCCTCCTTCTCGAACGCCTTGAACACGCTGTCGCCGAACGCGCCCTCGATGTGCAGGTAGGCCACCGACGTGATCGGCGTGCCGCTGTCCTCGCCGATCTTGGCGAGCGACTCGGCGCCGGAGGTGCCCATGCTGGTCGCATCGGGCTGGACCCGGAACGAGTACTTGTAGCCCTGGTCGAGGATCTTGTCGTCCACAGCCACGTCGATCACGAACGGGACGCGTCCGCGCTCGGCCACTGCCGCCACGTTCTGGGTCACGTCGCTCTGGTAGGTGCCGACGAGCGCGACGGCACCGTCGCCGATGAGGCGCTGAGCCTCGCTCTGGCCGACCTCCGCCTTGCCTTGGCTGTCACCGCTCGACAGCTTCAGCTTGGCGCCGTCGAGCGCCTTGATGCCGCCGGCCGCGTTGATGTCGGCCACCGCCAGCTTGGCGCCGTCGTCCATCAGGCCGCCGACGCCCGCGAGGGCACCCGACGTGGGGTGGATCGATCCGATGGTGATGGTGCTCGAGTCCGAGGAGCCCCCGTCCGAGCCGCTGCACGCTGCCAGCCCTCCGGCGACGACCAGTGCGGTCACCACGCTCGCGATCTTCTTCATCCTTGAGACCTGCCTTCCGTGCCAACGGCACCAGAGATATGTTCCACTGAAAGGAACGCCGTGCGGACCATGTGTTCCGCTCAGCGAACTCCGGCTGAGAACCGACGGCTACTTTTCGGTCACTATTCCACGGCCGTGCCGGGATTACTAGACTTACATCACACTCGTCCGCAAAATATACGGTTCGCTCAGCGGAACACTCAGAACATTCGAAAGGAACAGCATGGCGTCGACCACTTCCTCACGGCCCTCTTCGGAGAGTGCGAGCGGCACGGAGTCCGCCGATCGCGTCGCGGATGTCCTGGTGTCGTTCACCCGCTCGGACCGGCCCCTCGGCGTCTCCCAGATCGCCCGGGACCTCGGGCTCAGCAAGGCGGTCGTGCACCGCATCCTGCAGTCGCTCGCCTCGCGCTCGCTCGTGCAGGTCGTCCCCGGTGACGTCAGGTACGCCCTCGGGCCGACGGCGGTCGGTCTGGGGACGAAGGCCTGGAGCCAGCTCGACGTGCGCAGCCTGGCCGCCCCCACCCTGCGCGGCCTGCGCGACCTCACACGAGAGACCGCGACGCTCTCGGTCCTCGTGGGCAACCGGCGCATCTACCTGGACCAGTACGAGAGCCCGCAGGAGGTCAAGATGGTGGTCGAGATCGGTCCCCAGTTCCCCCTGCACTCAGGCGCGTCGAGCCGCTCGATCCTGGCCTTCCTCCCCCCGGCCTTCATCGACGAGGTCATCGCCGAGCTGGTGGACGTACGGCCCACCACCGACGTCGAGGAGTACCGGCAGGGCCTCGACCTGGTCCGCACCCAGGGATATGCGACGTCGAACAACGAGCGCATGACCGGAGCCGCCTCGATCGCCGCCCCGTTCTTCGATGCGAGCGGCAACGTGCTCGGCTCGATCAGCTCGTCGGGCCCCGCGGCACGCTATGCCGAGCTCGCCGACGAGTCCCACCAGGAGCACGTCGCCGAGGTGCTGTCAGCCGCACACGCGATCACCCAGCTTCTCCAGCCGGCCCGCTCGTGACCGGCGTGACCGGCGTGACCCGGATCCTGCCGCGCTCGTTCTTGTACGTCCCCGGCAACCGGCCCGACCTCTTCGCGAAGGGCGCGGCAGGCCCGGCGGATGCACTCGTCCTGGACCTCGAGGACGCGGTCCCCGTTCCGGAGCGGGCCGCCGCCCGACGCGAGGTCATCGCGTGGCTGGGCGGGCGCACGCCCGGCGCGACCGGCCCCGAGGTGTGGGTCCGCGTCTCACCGGACTTCCTCGCCGAGGATCTCGGCGCCGCGGTCCGCCCGGGCGTGCAGGGGCTGTTCATCGCGAAGTGCTCGGCCGAGCACCTCGACGCAGCGTCGCAGATGATGTCCGCCCTCGAGGAGGAGCGCGGCACGTCCCGGCTCGACGTCGTGGGCCTGGTCGAGACCGCTGCCGCCGTGCGGGACCTCGCTCGCATCGCCGCCCACCCCCGGCTCACGACGCTCGGCATCGGCGAGGTCGACCTGCTCGGTGATCTGCGGATGACCCGTTCGCCCCGCACCGCGGCCGCGGTCGACGCGCTCCGCACGCAGGTCGTCATGCACTGCTCCGCGGCCGGCCGGGCCGCACCCGTCGCGCCCACGTCCACCGACTTCCGCGACCTGGCGGCGTTCGAGGACAGCACCCACCACCTGCTCGATCTCGGCTTCCGCTCGCGGACCGCGATCCACCCCTCCCAGATCGACGTGATCCACACCGCCACGAGCCCATCCCCCGAGACCCTCGCGCAGGCGCAGGAGATCGTCGATCAGTTCAGCCGGGCCAAAGGTGGCATCACCCTGGACGCCCAGGGTCGCCTGATCGACGCCGCGGTCGTCCGCGAGGCCGTCGAGACGCTGGCCCGGCGGCGCTGACGAGCGGCGCCGGGCCGGTCAGCCCTCAGCTGCCGGAGCGGCGCTGGAACGTGCCGCGCGGCTCACCGACGATCGCGCCGTCCGCCCACACCGCCTCGCCGCGCAGATAGGTGTCGGTGACCTTGGCCGTCAGCTCGAAGCCCTCGAACGGCGTGTACTCCTGCGTGGACACCGAGTCCGCGGCACGGACGACGTACTCCACGTCGTCGTCCACCAGGCTGAAGTCCGCGTCGTACCCGACCTTGAGGTCACCCTTGTTGGCCAGGCCGAAGCGGTCGGCAGGGTTGCGGGCGGTGAGCTCGGCGATCGCGTTGTACGACAGTCCGCGCTTGCGTCCCTCGGAGATCATGCCGGGCAGCAGGTACTCGGTGCCGCCGAAGCCGGACTTGGCCACGAACACGTCGTCGCGGGGCTCGCCGAACTTCGTCTCGTCCTTGCAGCACGCGTGGTCGGACGTGACCCACGAGAAATTACCGGCCAGGACGTGGTCCCACAAGGCCTCGACGTCCTCGCGCGAGCGCAGCGGCGGGTTGACCTTGCCGCCCAGGTTGGCGGTGTTGAAGTCGGCGAGCAGGTGGCCCACCGTGACCTCGCGGCGGAAGTCGATGTGCGGGAACGTCGCCTGCATCATCATCGCGGCCTCGATCGCCTTGCGGGAGGTCAGGTGCAGCAGGTTGATGTTGGGCAGCTCGGTCTCGTGCGCGAGATACGACGCGATCGTGATCGCGAGGCCCTCGGAGTGCGGCGGGCGCGAGGCGCTGTATGCCTCGAGCCCGCTCAGCGTGCCGTCCGCCTCGACCAGCTTGGTGTAGGCGCGCATGATCTCGGCAGTCTCGCAGTGCAGCGACAGCGAGATGTGGTCACGATCGGCGGCGAAGCGCCCGTCCTCACGCGCCTTCTGCAGGCCGCGCATGATGAACTCGAAGTGCGCGATGTCGTACGACTCGTCCTCGGGGAGCATCAGGAACGACCCCTGGTCGCTCGAGCGTCCGTGCAGTCCGTGGCTGCCGTAGAACATGAACACCTTGAACGACGGGACGCCGGATTCGATGAGGTACGGGATCTCGTCGATGTGCTCGGCCAGGATCGGCGCGATGTGGAAGCCGTAGTCGATGTACGCGCGGCTGTCGGTCGCGGCGAGCACGTCGGGGAAGATCTCCCGGTAGGGGCCCGAGCGGTTGAGGTAGTAGGCGCCCGTGCGCATGTAGGTGATTCCCGACGTGACACCACCCTGGGCTGACGCCTGGCTCTCGCTCGCGGCGTCCTCCCCCAGCTCGTTGTAGATGCCCCAGTGCTGGTGGACGTCGACCGCACCTGGGAACAGGTGCTTGCCCCCCGCATCGAGCACCTCCGTGGCACGGGCCGGGTCCAGATCGGTCTCGAGTGCGGCGAAGCGTCCGTCCTTGATCCCGACGTCAAGACGCTCGGGCGCCTCGTGGCCGGGCCGGACGACCTGGGCGTTGGTGATCAGCAGATCGAATTCAGGCATGGGAACTTCCTTCGGTCGGGGAGCAGGACACGGGCGGTCGCACCGTGCGAGGTCGGGTGGTCACGCGTCGATCGCGGTGAGGGGTCGAAGGAGCGCGTCCATCGTGGATGCTCCGGCCAGGTCTCGACAGAGGTCGGCCAGGGTGGAGACCGCCGCGTCGTCGAGCTGACGTCCTGCATTGGTCGCGAACTTGGCGACGATCTCATCGAACGACAACGGTCGATCGGGCCCACCGCGGGTGGTCAGCACCTTCTCCACCAGGACGCGCCCGTCGTCGAGCTCGGCCGTCAGGACCGCGGGGAACTGGTGGGGGAAGATCTCGGTGCACTGCGCGTCGGCGACCACGTCGACCTTCGCCATGAGGGCGCGGCGTGCCGGATCCTGCGCGAGCGCATCGGTGTAGTCCTCCAGCCCGGCTCCGAGTCCGTGACCGCCGAGCAGGCCCACCGCGACTGCGTACGGCCCGCTGAACTGGGCCATGTAGCCGGTCTCCGGTGCCCGCTTGACCTCGATGGGCTCGCCGATCGTCCGCAGGTTCGGGGAGGGCACGCCCAGGGTCAGGCGCCGGACGGCGTCCGGGGTGACTCCCGCGGCGCGCAGCGCTGCCGCAGCGTCGACCGCCGCGTGCGTGAAGTGGTTGGCCGGATAGGGCTTGACGAAGATCCCCGGCACGGACCACGCCGTGCCGAGGTCGGCGCTGACCTGGGCCGGATCGTAGTTGCCGTGCAGCCAGGACTGGAAGAACCCGAACCGACCCTCGAGCACCGTCGGGGGTCCGGTGATCCCGTACTCGACGAGGCTCGCGGCGGAGATCGCCGCATGGGCCGCCCAGCCGCAGTGGATGCGTTTCACCGTGCCGCCCGTGCGGTTGGCCTCGATGATGCCCGACGCCATCGACGCCGCGACGCCCATCGTGTCGGTGATCGCCTTGGCCGAGGCTCCGCCGATCACGGCTGCCGCGACGGCCCCGCCCATCGCGCCGCAGATGGAGGTGGCGTGCTGACCGTTCTCGAAGAAGGTCGAGTTCTTCGTCCTGGTGTCGTAGCCCGCCATGCCGAGACGGACGCAGACCTCGAGGCCGATCGCGATGCCTCGCACGAGCGCGCGACCGTCCGCCCCGTGGGCCTGGGCTGCGGCGAGGGCCGCGGGGACGACGGTCGCGCTCGGGTGCAGCACCGACGGGAGGTGGGTGTCGTCGTAGTCGAGCGAGTGCGCGAGCACCCCGTTGACGAACGCGGCCAGGTTGGCCGGCAACGGCTCCGCGACGCCCACCGCCGAGGCCGGGCCGCCGCCTGCCTGGTCGCGCGCCCACGACCGGGCCGCACGGCTGGTGTCGAGGTCGGCGGCGGCGACAGCGATCCCGAGCGTGTCCAGGACGCGCATCCCGACGCTCTCCACGACGTCGGCGGGCAGCGCGTCGTAGGTCGTCGCGACCGCGAATGCGGCGATCTGCTCGGCCAGCGTGGGGCCGCTCATGCCGACGTCACCGCGAGAGGACGCACCGGCGAGCCGGTGGCTCCGTAGATGTTGAGCGGGATGAGCACGAACGTGAACTCGTACCGGCGCCGTGCCGCCAGCTGCTCAAGGTCGAGCGCCTCGATGATGTAGATGCCGCTCTCGACGAGCAGCACGCGGTGCGCCGGCAGCAGGGCGTGGCCGCCGCCCGGGGCGAGCCGCTCGAACGCGATCGTGTCGGCACCGGCCGCGTGGACGCGCCGCTCCGCGAGCCACTGCGCACCGGCCTCGCCGATGCCCGGCACGCCGCTGGGCCCGCCCACGTAGGGAGCACCGTCGGCGAACAGGCTCCCCCAGCCGCTGCGGATGAGGACCACGTCGCCCTCACCCACCTCGACGCCCGCGTGCTCGGCCGCCGACTCCAGGTCGGCGACGGTGATCTCGTAGCCGCCCTCGCACACGTCGACGCCCAGCACCGCCGGGACGTCGAGCAGGACGCCACGCCGCATCATCGGCGCGATCGTGTGCACGCCGAGCTCGTCGTACTTGCCGCCCACGCCCGCAGCCATCGCATCGACCCCGCCGAACATCTCGCCGTCGTGGGACACGTGTGCCAGTGCATCGATGTGGGTGCCGACGTGCGTCCCGGTCGTGATCATGTCGTTCGCGGCGCTGCCGCCGTCGGCGCGGACCATGTCGCCGTGCCGCCGGGGCAGGGTGTGCCAGAACTGGGGGTGGTTGGGCGACTGCGGCATGCCGACGCGGAGCTGTCGTCCCAGGTCGACCACGTCGACCCCACCCAGGACCGCATCGAGGAGGGCGTCGCTCATCGGACGACCCCTGCATCGGTGAGCTCGGCGATCTCGGAGTCGCTGTAGCCCGATTCCCGGAGCACCTCGTGCGTGTCCTGGCCCAGCGCGCGACCGGTGAACCGGATGCTGCCCGGGCTCTCGCTCATCCGCCACATCACGTTGTGCTGCAGCAGTGGACCGACGTCGGGGTCGTCGACCTCGAGCAGCATCTGGGTCTCCTTGATGTGGGGATCTTGCGTGATGTCGCGAGCGTCGTACACCGGCGCGATCGCGGCTCCTGCCTTCTCGAACACGTCCAGGACCTCCGTACGCTCACGCTCGGCGATCCAGTCACCGACGTACGCGTCGAGGAGCTCGACGTGCTCCGCACGACCACTCCCGGTGGCGAACCAGTCCTCCTCGATGACCTCGGGGTGCCCCACGAGGGTCAGGACGCGCTCGGCGATCCGCTGCGCGCTCGTCGACACCGCGACCCAGGCCCCGTCCGCGGTCCGGTAGGTGTTGCGCGGGGCGTTGTTGGTCGAGCGGTTCCCGTGGCGCTGCGCGATCGTGCCCAGCTGCTGGTAGTAGGTGGGCGCGGGACCGACCGCGGTCATGATCGGCTCGAGGATGCTGAGGTCGACCACCTGGCCCTTGCCGGTGCTGTCACGGTGACGCAGCGCCATCATGACCGCCGACGACGCGGCGATCCCGCAGATGCTGTCGGCGAGACCGAAGGCGGGCAGCGTGGGCGGGCCGTCCGCCTCTCCGGTGGCGTCCGCGAAGCCGCTCATCGCCTCGGCCAGCGTGCCGAAGCCGGGACGGCCCGCGTAGGGGCCGGTCTGGCCGAATCCGGTCAGCCGGGCCAGGACGAGCCCGGGGTTGTCGGCGAGCAGGACGTCTGGGCCCAGTCCCCACCGCTCGAGCGTTCCCGGCCGGAAGTTCTCGACCACGATGTCCACCTCGGCGGCGAGGCGCCGGAAGACCTCGGCCCCGCCGGGCGCCTTGAGATCGAGCGCGACGGCTCGCTTGTTGCGGCTGATCTCCTTCCACCACAGCGGGACGCCGTCCTTGCTCGCACCATGTCCGCGCATGTTGTCCCCGTGGACGGGATGCTCGATCTTGACCACGTCCGCGCCGAAGTCACCGAGGATCTGACAGCACAGCGGCCCCGCAAGGATCGTGGACACATCAAGCACTCGGACACCGGACAACGGCATCGGCTGGTCACTCACAGAGACGCTCGTTTCGCTCAGAGGAACAGATGTCCCGGCTCACTCTAACGGCCGTCAACGCCTAAGGGAACCCCTGATCTCGCCGTCATGCTTCTCGTCACTGGCCAGTCCGCTGATCGAGGATTGACGATCCCCACCGCGCCACGTAGCGTCATTGACTGTGTCTACGGATCTTATGTTTCGCTTGGCGGAACAGCAAGCAGCCACCGAGAGGCTGGCAGAGCTGGCGAGTCGATGTCGCCGCGGGGGCGTACCGTCTCATGTCCGCGACCGGATCGAGGTCATGCTGACCGACCTCCTGGGCGTCACTCTCGCGGGCCACAGGACGCCCGAGCTCCGGGCGCTCGCGGCAGCGTGGCGCGCCGAGGACGGTCCGCACACCACGACCGGATCCATGCTGTCCGGCTCGGCCGAGACCGTGGCCCACCTCGATGCGATCGCCGCCTGCTGCCTCGAGCTCGACGAGGGCAACAAGCACGCTGCAGGGCACCCCGCCGCCCATGTCGTCTTCGCGGCGATCGCGGCCGCCCGACTCGCTGATCGTCCCGTGACCGGCCGACAGCTGCTCGACGCGATCGCCGCGGGCTATGAGGTCGCCGCACGCTTCGGTCGCGCCGTGACGCGCGATCCCCGTTGGCACCCCCACGGGCACTGGGGCGCGGCCGGCGCAGCCTGTGCGGCCTCACTCATCCTCGGCGCCACCACCGCCCAGACCGCGGCCGCGATCGACGCCTCGACCTCACTCGTCCAGGTCACTCCGTGGGCCGTCGTGCTGAGCGGCGGCTTCAGCCGGAACCTGTGGATCGCGGGGGCGAACCGGGCCGGTCTCGATGCAGCCCGCCTCAGCCTGGCCGGACTGGTCGACAACGCCGGCAGAGCCCAGCACTCCCTCGGCGACATCGTCGGTTCGCTCGACCCGACCGTCCTGATCGAAGGACTGGGGCACGAGTGGCTGACGACCGAGGGCTACACCAAGCAGCACGCGTCGTGCTCCTACACCCACGCCGCGGTGGACGCGGTCCAGGCACTCAGGTCCTCGTACGGCGTGACTGCCGACCAGGTCGCCCACGTCACGGTGCGCACCCACTCACTTGCCGAGCCCCTGTTCGTCCGCGATCCCACGTCCAGGCTCGGCGCGATGTTCTCGCTGCCGTTCGTCGTGGCTGCCGCGGTCGTCAGCCCCACGATCGATGCGACGACGCTCGACCCGGGCAGTGCGACGTTCCTCGCGGCACAGGAGCTGAGTGCACGCGTCGAGGTCACGGCGAGCCCGGCCCTCGACGCCCTGCTCCCCCACCGACGCCCGGCGGAGGTGACGATCACGCTTCACGACGGCACCGCGATCAGCCTCGGCGTGCCCAACCCGATCGGGGACGTCGACCACTTCCCGATGTCGGCGGACGACGTCGTCGCGAAGCTCGAGCGACTGGTGGGGTTCGACGACACCTCGCGCATCGCTCGCGTGGTGACCGCGCTCGACGCGAGCCCGGACGCCGTACGAACCCTCGCCGCCCTGCCCTGATCATCGCCCCCGGACACGGAAAACCCCCTGACCCGCGTTTCCGCAGGTCAGGGGGTTTTTTTCCATGGTAGCCCCGACGGGATTCGAACCCGCGCTACCGCCTTGAGAGGGCGACGTGCTAGGCCGCTACACAACGGGGCCATGGAGTTGGTCTCTCGACCGGATGAAACCCTACCAAAGCCCTTGTTCGAGCTGTTCGGAGGGTGTCGCTGGGATACTAGGACTCGAACCTAGAATGGCGGTACCAGAAACCGCTGTGTTGCCAATTACACCATATCCCACCGGTTTCGGACGCTGTCCGAACCGAGGTCAAACTTTACCTGACGCACCTCCCGGCACTCAAACCGGGCTCACCCCAAGGCCGCATCGAGGCGCGCGATGGTCTTGCGGTGACCCAGCAGCTCGAGCGACTCGAACAGCGGCGGGGAGATGCGACTTCCCGTCACCGCAACGCGAACCGGGCCGAATGCGAGCCGCGGCTTGAGCCCCATGCCGTCGATGAGGGTCGTGCGGAGGGCCCCCTCGATCGTGCCGGTCGTCCATTCCGCGGCCCCGGGGATCGCGTCGAGCGCGTCACGAGCCGCCCGGACGACCTCGAGACCGGACGCGTCGAGGTTCTTGGCCGCGTCCGCCGCATCGACCACGAACTCGTCGTCGGAGACGAACAGGAAGCGCAGCATGTCGACGGCCTCGGTCAGCAGGGTGATCCGCTCGTGGACGAGCGGCGTCGCCGCCGCGAGGGTGCCCATCTGGGACACCGTGGGCGTCTCGTCGATCAGGCCGGCCTCCTGGAAGTACGGCGTGAGGCGCTCGCGCAGCTGCTCGTCGGTCAGCAGCCGTACGTGCGATCCGTTGATCGCCTCGGCCTTCTTGATGTCGAACCGAGCGGGGTTGGGGTTGACCCGTCCGATCTCGAAGGCCTCCACCATCTCCTCGAGCGAGAACACGTCGCGGTCCTCGGCGATCGACCAGCCGAGCAACGCCATGTAGTTGAGCAGACCCTCGGGCAGGAAGCCCTTGGGCTTGTAGTCGAGCAGATTGGACTCGGGATCGCGCTTGGACAGCTTGCGGTTGCCCTCCCCCATCACGAACGGAAGGTGGCCGAACTCGGGGGTGAAGCCGCCGCCCACGCCGATCTCCGCGAACGCCTCGTACAGCGCGATCTGGCGCGGCGTCGAGCTCAGCAGGTCCTCGCCGCGCAGCACGTGGGTGATGCCCATCATCGCGTCGTCGGTGGGGTTGGTCAGCGTGTACAGCGGCTGTCCGTTGGCCCGCACGAGGACGTAGTCCTGCACGTTGGCCGAGTCGAAGGTGATCTCACCGCGCACGAGGTCGGTGAACGTGTACGTGCGCTCGGGCATCTTGAACCGGATGACCGGCTCGCGCCCCTCCGCCTCGTACGCGGCCTGCTGCTCGAGCGTGAGGTCGCGGTGCAGACCGTCGTAGCCGCTGGGCTTGCCGGCCGCCCTGGCCGCGTTGCGGCGCTGCTCGAGCTCCTCGGCGGTGTCGTAGGCCTTGTAGGCGAAGCCCGCGTCGAGCAGGCGCTGGGCCACGTCGGCGTAGATGTCCATGCGCTCGGACTGGCGGTACGGTCCGTGCGGTCCCCCGACCTCGGGTCCCTCGTCCCAGTCCAGCCCCAGCCACTTCATGACCTCGACGAGCAGGTGGTACGACTCCTCGTTGTCGCGTGAGGTGTCGGTGTCCTCGATGCGGAAGACGAACTTCCCACCGTGGTGGCGGGCGAACGCCCAGCTGAACAGGGCCGTGCGGGCCATGCCGACGTGCGGGTTGCCGGTCGGGGACGGGCAGAAGCGGGCGACGACCGGTCGCGTGCCGGTCGTGCTGGTCAGGTCAGTCATTGCGGGACACCACCGAGTTCGTCAGAGTTCCGAGGCCTTCGATCGACACGCTGACCGAGTCGCCGACCTCCATGGGACCGACACCGTCAGGGGTGCCGGTGAGGATCACGTCGCCGGGCAGGAGCGTCATGAACGACGACACGTACGCGATGACGTCGGGCACGGTGAAGACCATGTCCGACGTACGCCCGTCCTGCTTGAGCTCGCCGCCGAGCTCGGTCGTCACGCGGACGTTCGAGGGATCGAAGTCGGTCTCGATCCAGGGGCCGAGCGGGCAGAACGTGTCGAAGCCCTTGGCGCGCGCCCATTGGCCGTCCTTGGCCTGCAGGTCGCGGGCCGTGACGTCGTTGGCGACGGTGTAGCCGAAGATCACCTTGGGCGCGTCCTCGACGGACACGTCCTTGCAGATGCGGCCGATGACGACCGCGAGCTCACCCTCGAAGTGCACGTTGCTGCTCTGCTCGGGGTAGAAGATGGGGTCGCCCGGGCCGATGACGCTCGTGTTGGGCTTGAGGAAGATCAGCGGCTCCTCGGGCACCTCCCCGCCCATCTCCGCGGCGTGCTTGGCGTAGTTCTTGCCCACACACACGACCTTGCTGCGCGGGATGACCGGCGCGAGCAGGCGGACGTCCGCCAGCGGGATCTTCTGACCGCTGAGGTTGAGCCCGGCGTAGAGCGGATCGCCGTTCAGGACAGCGATGGTGGGGACTCCGTTGTCGTCCCCGATGACTCCGAAACGAGGATCGTCGTCCCCGGCAAATCTGGCGATGCGCATATGGCCCAGCCTATCGCTGTCGGGCGACATGCCCGTCGGCGGAAGAGCTCCCCACCCGTCACTCAGCCGAACATGCCCCCGAACGACGGCATGGGCGGGCTCAGCAGTCGGCCGGTGTTCTCCAGGACGTCGCTCGCGGTGTCGATGGCGTCGCGGGCCCCGTCGACCACCGGGTCGACGTACTTGTCGTACACCTGGTTGCCGTAATAGATCCCCTCGTCCTTGGCGTAGTCGGTCAGGTAGTCGCGCGCCGGCTGGTCGCGACCGTCGATCGTCTCCGGATCGTTGCCGACCGTGATGTCGGCGATGTTCTCGAGGGACTCGCTGCCCGGGTCGAAGTACGAGGTGTGGTTGTTGAGCCCCTGCCCACCGATGTCCTCGGCGTGGAAGCTCTCACCGTTGCCGACGTCGATGCGGTCTGCGCCGAACGAGGACTGGGACGGGTCCTCCCCCAGACCCAGACGGGTGTCGCCGCCGAGCCACGTGACGAAGTCCTCGTCGCGCGAACCGACGTAGACGTGCCCCTCGCCCATGTTGAGATCGCTCACGTCGTGGGCGTCGCCTCCCGCGCCTGGGCTGCCGAGCAGCACGAGGTCGTCGGCCGCGAGGCCGTCGTGGGCGGCGTGCGCCACCGTGGTGGAGCCGTAGCTGTGCCCGATCACGGTCAGGTGCGACTGGTCGCCGGTGTCGGACGCCCGCAGACCGTCGACGAAGGCCGAGAGCCGCTTGCCGCCCGCCTCGGCGAACTCCTCGTTGCTCACCATCGCCATGTCGATCGCGTTGACCGGATCCTTGGCCTGACTCATGTCGAAGTCGGGCGAGTCGTAACCGATCCAGGCGATCGTGGCGTTCGACGCACCAGGATCGGCCTTGTTCGCCTGGGCAAACAGGTCGAGGGCGCTCTCCCCGTTGGCGCCGAGCGATGCCATCGTGTTCATGATGCCTGGCACGACGACCGAGGTGTTGTCGGCCGTGTCGGGGTTGCCGTAGGCGACTGCTGCGGCACCATCGCCGTGGATCGCCTCGGGCTGGTAGAGGATGAGATTGCTGTCGACCGGCAGCCCCGTGGACGGATCGGTGACGGTCGCTCCGGCGTCGATCGCGTCACGCGCGGCCTCGGCGTTCTTGAGCAGCTGCTGCTCCTCCGGCGTGAGCTCGCGCTCCTTGTCCAGCCCGTGGAGCCGATCGATGTCGCGCGTCATGGACGCCCGGTTGGCCTCGTCACGGTCATCCACGGGGATGCCGTCGGTGTTGCCGACGGCATCGGGATTGTCGATCTTCAGCGCCTCGCGCTCGGCGGGCGTCAGCGCCATCCACCACGCATTGATCGCCTTCGGGTCGCCGTTCTTCTGCTCGAGCTCGCGGTTGAGGGCGTCCACGTCGGGCCGGTCGGAGCTGGTGCTGAGTGCACGTCCCTCGCCCACGGTGTCGGCCGAGCGGAACGCCGCGACGAGCTTGTCCTCGTTCGCCGTGACCCGCGCCTCCCACGCGATCCGCCGCTCGTCGAGCCGGGTCACGCGGGCCTTGAGCGCGTCGGCCCGCACCTGGAGCTCGGGCTCGTCCTCGACGTCGGAGGAGTTCACGAGATCGACCAAGGTCTGGATGTCGATGTTGATCCCGGACCGGGTCTCCATCATGTCGAGCCGTTGACCAGCCAGGACGGCGAGCTGCGAGACGTACGCGTCACAGGCGGCCGCGACCGTCGTGAACGCCGCCGTGACGGCGTCGACCGCCGTGCTGAAGGTCGTCATGGCGTGGTTGGCCGCCTCGGCCGCATCGCCGGACCAGCCATCGGGAGCGCCGTTCTCAGCGGACCAGGAGCCGACGTCCGCCGTCTTGGTCGCTGTGGCGCGCAGCTGGTCGGTGACCGCCTTGGCACCTTGGTCGACCTCCATCTCGGGGATGACGGCGACCTGGTCAGGGATGTGGACGGTCATTGCGGCATCGCCACGCCGGGCAGGGTCCTGGGCGCGAGGACCGGCGGGAGCGGGCCGGGCTCGACGCCACGGTCGTCCCACGGCAGCAGCCGTTGCAGGTCCTGGACGGCCCTGTCGTCCGCCTGCTGGTAGCTGCCCACACTCGTGCGCAGGGCGTCTGCGTGAGCCTCGGCCGTGGCCACCCGGTCCTTGATCTCCGTGCGCCAGGTCTCGAGGAACGCCGTCGCGGCGCTCGACACACGGCTGCCCAGCAGCTCGGGGTCGACCTTGTTGAGGCTGGACTGCGCCTGCGACAGTGCCTCGGCCTGATCGTCCCAGCCCGCGGCTGCCCGGGTCAGCGCGGCGGTCCACACGACGAAGCTCATCGCAGCGTCTCCGTGACGGCGTCGATCGTCTCCGGCGCGGCGGCAAGGCTCATCGACTCCAGCCGGAGGTCGATCGATCCTGCGGCGACCTCGGCGTCGAGCAGATGACGTCCATCGCTGGCAAGCAGCTCTGCCGGTCGGTCCACGACCGCGCGGGCGTCCCAGCCCTGGGCCAGGAGGGTGTCACCGATGCGGCGCAGGAGCGGGACGGCCTCGCCCTCGGGCAGACCCCGCAGCGAGGCGCGGACGACAAATGTGCGGACGAATGCCGAGTTCTCGAAGCGCCATGCCTCGTGCCGGGCGTCGGGGTCCGGGTGGCCGATCGCCTCGAGCAAGCCGTCCAGCGCCGCCCGGGCGGCGCGGACGGTCGTGGCGACGTCCGGTGCTGCGGCAAGGGACTGTTCGGGCTGGGCGGCGTCCACCGGAGGCAGGATCACCAGATCGACATCCGGGTGCTGCTCGCGCAGGACCCGGAAGAGCGGTTCGCCCCCGAGGACGCCTTCGTCGGCGCGTCTCATGCGCTGACCGTAACAGCCTGTCAGGCCAACGGTCGAGGGTTCAGGAGGCTCCGGTCACGGGGCTTCCGTACTCATTGGGAGCGATCTTCCGCATCGCTTCCGCATCGCCTTCGGAGTACCACTGGCACTCCGAATCGAGGCTGAACGACCGGATCATGACCCCGCCCACCGATCGCCCGCTGCTCGACAGCACGACGACATCCGTCCCGTCGATCGTGCCCTTGACCGTCTGGTCATCGGTGATCTCGACGTCGAGACCGGCATCGGTCAGCACGGCACGGATGCTCTCCGCCGCCTCGGCATTGTCGTCGACCTGCGAGTGCAGCTCCCCGCGCACCGAGTACTTCTGGTTGTTGGGCCCGACGCCGCACTCGGTGAACTTTCCGCGGACGAGTGGGAACTCTCCGTCCAAGCCCGAGGCAAGTGCTGGGAGGATCTTCGCCGTCAGGTCATCGACCGAGGACTTCACCGACTCGTACGACACCTTCTTGCCACCTTCGCCGTTGTCCTCGTCGCTGCCGCCGCCCGACGACCCGCACGCGCTGACCAGCAGCAGCACCCCGAGGACGCTCACCATCACGCGTCTCATGCGCAGAGGCTAACAGCGACTCGCTGCCCTGTCCCGGCTGCTGCGCCGCCGCTGATTCCCAGGAGATCCCCCTTTCCCGACACGTCACCCTCGTTGCAACAGGGGTGACGTGGCAGGTTCCGGGGTTCTCCTCCCCCGCGCGTCAACCACGCTGGGCCAGCTCCATGTGGCAGACGGCGGCGGCTGTGAGCCCTGCGGACATGGCGCCCGCGACCGATGGCATGGGCCCGGGCAGGGCGGAGACGTGGGCCAGGTCGCCCGCTGCGAGGACCCCCGCGAGGCTCGTACGACCCATCGCATCGACCTCGATGCACCCGGACGGCAGCAGGTCGAGGCCGAGCTGCTCGCCGAAGGGGGCCGACTGGCTGATCCGGGTGGCGACGAACATGCCGCGCACGGCGAGGGCCTCGCCCCCGTCGAGGTGCACCAGCAGGCCACCGTCGACGCGCTCGACCTGCTGCACCTTCTCCGGGCTGACGTCGACGGCGAGCGCCTCGAGCCTCGCGGCGACGTCGTCGTCCGGCACCTCGCCGTCCGCCAGCACGACGAGCTCTCCACCGAGCCCCGCCAGCAGCGAGGCCAGGTGTGCGCTCTGCTGCCCGGCGCCGAGCAGCGCGACGCGACCTGCCGCGAGCTCGTGCCCGTGGCAGAACGGGCAGGACGCGATCTCCCGGCCCCACGCCTCGGCGACCCCGGGGACGTCCGGGAGCGTGTCGCGCACGCCGGTCGCCAGGATGATCGTCCGGCTCGCCAGGACCTCGTCACCCACGACGACCTCGAAACCGTCCTCGGCCTGGCGCACGATGTCAGCAGACGCCTCGCGGAGCTCGACCGTCCTGTACGCCGCGAGGTCCTTCCGGGCCAGGAGCCGCAGCTCGGCGGGATCGCGGCCGTCGTGGGTGATGACGTTCTGCATGTGCTCGACCGTGCCGTTGCGATAGCTGCCGGAGTCGAGCAGCAGCACGTCCCGGTGCATGCGGCCGAGCGTGAGGGCGGACTGCAGACCGGCCGGTCCGCCGCCGATGACGATGGTGTCGAGCATGGTGGTTCTCCTTGGTGGTTGCCTGAGCCCCCACTCTGTGAGTTCATGTCAACATGAAGTCAAGCCTTCGATCGATCGGCGACACCGCGGCCCGGTTCGGGCTGGAGACCCACGTGCTGCGGCACTGGGAGGACAAAGGCCTGCTGGCACCGGCCCGCGACGGCGCGGACCGCCGGTTGTACGGCGACGACGACCTCGTGCGCATCGCCGTGATCGTGCGCTCCAAGGCGGCCGGGATGACCCTTGACCAGATCGGCGTGCTGCTCGCCGACGATCACGGGTCGAGGCGTCACGCGGTGCTGCAGGAGCACCTCGCCGATCTCGACCGCCGGATGGAGGAGATGCGCCGCTCGCGCGCCATGGCGGTGCACGCATTCGAGTGCGAGGCCCACGACATGACCCGGTGCCCCGGCTTCCGGGCCACGATCGCGGACGTCCTCGACGGCTCGAGCACCTGGTCTGCTGCGATCGCCCAGGCGCGGCCGTAGGGCCCGGCGCCGCTGATTCCCAGGAGATCCCCCTTTGCCGCCACGTCACCCTCGTTGCAACAGGGGTGAGGTGACAGTTTCCCAGGTTCTCCTGGGAAACTGCGGCGGGTCAGGCGCTGCCGTAGCGGCGGTTGCGGGCGGCGTACTCCTCGATCGCGGTCCAGAGGGCGCGGCGGTCGACGTCGGGCCAGGCGATGTCGCTGAACACCATCTCGGCGTACGCGGACTGCCACAGCAGGAAGTTGCTGGTGCGCTGCTCCCCCGACGTGCGCCAGAACAGGTCGACGTCCTCCATGTCGGGCTCGTCGAGATAGCGGGCGAACACCTTCTCGTCGATCTTGTCGGGGTTGACCCGGCCGGCCGCGACGTCACGGGCGAGGGCGGCGGCGGCATCGGCGATCTCGGCGCGTCCGCCGTAGTTGACGCACATCGTCAGCGTCAGGACGTCATTGTCGCGGGTGAGCTCCTCCGCGGTCTCGAGCTCCTTGATGACGCTGCGCCACAGGCGCGGACGCCGACCGGCCCACCGCACGCGGACGCCGAGCTCGTGCATCTCGTCGCGGCGACGGCGGATGACGTCGCGGTTGAAGCCCATCAGGAAGCGCACCTCGTCGGGCGAGCGCTTCCAGTTCTCGGTGGAGAATGCGTAGGCGGAGATCGCCTTGACGCCGATCTCGATCGCGCCCTCCACGACGTCGAACAGTGCGGCCTCGCCCATCTCGTGGCCTGCGGTGCGTGGCAGGCCACGCTGCTTGGCCCAGCGCCCGTTGCCGTCCATGACGATCGCGACGTGACGCGGCACCTGCTCGATCGGGATGCTCGGCGGCGTGGCACCCGAGGGGTGCGGCACGGGCCGGCGGACCTCCCGCTTCACCGGTCCACGTGGCTCAACGAGCGCAGGCCGCGCTCGAGGTGCCAGGACAGATAGGCGTTGATGATGCTGCTGGCCTCGCGCCGGGACCGGTCGTCGGACGTGCCGACCGTGGCCCAGTCGCCGCTCAGCAGGCCCGCGAGGAGCGTGACGGTGAACGGCGACGGCGCGGCCGAGCCGGTGACCCGGCAGCCGTCGCACAGCATGCCGCCGGACGCCGCGTGGAAGTTGCGGTGGGGACCCTCCTCGCCGCAGCGGGCGCAGCCGTCGAACGTCGGCGCGTAGCCCGCGATCGACAGCGCACGCAGCTGATAGGAGTCGAGGATCAGGCCCGGGGTCATGCGGTGCTCGGTGAGCGCGCGCAGCGCTCCGGTGAGCAGCTGGAGCTGGGCGACGGCGGGCTCACCGTCCTCCTGCACGAGCCGCTCGGCGGTCTCGAGCATCGCGGTGCCGGCGGTGTACGCGGCGTAGTCCGAGCCCAGGTCGCGGGCGAAGGCGTTGATCGTCTCGGCCTGCGTGATGATGTCGAGCGAGCGCCCCTCGGCCAGCTGCAGGTCGACGTGCATGAACGGCTCGAGCCGACCGCCGAAGCGCGACGTGGTCTTGCGCACACCTTTGGCGACGGCGCGCACGAGACCGCGCTCGCGGGTCAGCAGCGTGATGATGCGATCGGCTTCACCCAGCTTGTGGACCCGCAGCACGATGCCGGTGTCGCGGTAGAGGCTCACCCGTCCATTGTGCCGTGCGGGGGTGACAGGCCGGCCCCGGCTCGCCGCCCCACGTCAATCGAGGCAGAACTCGTTGCCCTCCGGTCGTGCATCGTGATGAACCCGGCCTCCATGGGCGGGCTGGGATCGATCCGGTAGGCCCGGGTCGCACCCAGGGCGCCGAGGCGCTCGGCCTCGGTCTCCAGCGCCGCCATCCGTTCGTCCCCCGCGAGCCCGGGTGCGACGCGCACGTCGAGGTGGACGCGGTTCTTGGCCGACTTGCCCTCCGGCACCCGCTGGAAGAACAGCCGCGGGCCGTCGTCGTCCGCAGGCACGATCGCGCTCCGGCTGTTCCACTCGCTCTCCGGCACCCCCAGCGCGGCGAGGGCTGCCTCCCAGGTCTCGAAGCCCCCGGGCGGGGGCTGCAGCTCGTAGTCCAGCGCCTCGGCCCAGAACGCCGCGAGGGCCGCGGGGTCGGCGCAGTCATAGGTGATCTGTATGTCTTTGCTCATGGACCCACTGTCCGCCCGGCCACCGACAGAATCCACTGGCAGGATCGTCATCATGGCGGTGCTCGGGGTGGACGGATGCAGGCTCGGATGGGTGGGCGTCCGGTGGGACGAGGACGCCACCGAGGTCGTGGTCGCGCCGACGATCGCCGAGCTCGTGGCCGCGGCCGGCGACGTCGCAGCCGTCGCGATCGACATCCCGATCGGCCTGCCGACAGCCGAGCCACGTACGGCGGAGAAGCTGGCCCGGCGACAGCTGCCGGGCCGCGCATCGACGGTCTTCAACGCCCCGGCCCGGGCGGTGCTCGACCAGCCGGACTACCACGCCGCGAACAGCGCGAACCGGGCCGCGCTCGGCCTGGGGCTCAGCAAGCAGACCTGGTACCTCGTGCCGAAGATCCGCGACGTCCACGAGTGGCTGACGACCCGGCCGACGGTGCCGGTCGTCGAGGCGCACCCGGAGGTCTGCTTCGCGGCGATGAACGGCGCGGTCCTGGTGGACGGCAAGACGACCGCGGCCGGCGAGGCGCACCGACGACGGCTGCTGGCCGACCACGGTCTGGCCGTCGAGGCGCACGCACGCCGGGGCGTCGCGGTCGACGACGTGCTCGACGCGGCCGCCACGGCATGGACCGCTCGCCGGCTCCTCCTCGGGCAGGCCGAGCGGCTGCCGCCGGAGCCCCGCGACCAGCTCTCCCCCGCGATCTGGTGCTAGCCCACCGCTCCCGCGGCGCGCTCGGCGTCGTAGAGCGCGTACGGGTCGTGGAGCTCACGGCCGAGGACGGCCTGGAGCCAGCCCGCGTCACGAGCCGCGCCCTCGCGCGTCGCGTCCACGTTGCCGTCGCTCGTGAGGTTGGAGGCGAAGATGCCGGCCGCCGACTTGGGCAGGAAGTCCTCGTACACGATCGGCGCCAGCGCGCCGCTCGGGTCGCGCACGAAGTAGGCCAGGTCGCGCGCGTCCAGCTCCTCGTCCGTCGCCGGGAACGCGTCGATGCCCTGACTGTCGTAGAGCTCGCGTCCCTTGGGCGTCAGGGCGACGCCCCGTGCCTCGACCTCGCCGAACCGGACCCGCAGCTCGCCGGTCGACAGCGACCCGTCGGCGTCGCGGAACGTCCGCGGCTCGGCCAGCGCACGAAATGACGTCTGCCGCAGCAGGACGTCGGGCTTGTCGGTGCGGGGAGGCCCCTGGATCCGATCGATCATCTCGATCCCGCGATCGGTCATCCGCGCGTAGAGCGCGTCGATGTCCAGCACGCGCGGGGTGAGGTGGTTGATGTGGGTCGAGGCGACGCCCCCGATGTCGGCCGCGACGCTCGAGACGGCCTCGAGCCGCGCGTACCAGGCTCGGTCGACCGGCTCGGGCGACAGCTCGAACGCCGCGGTGGCCAGCTCGATGAAGCGATCCGCGTCGGCCGGTGACAGCCCGGCCTCGGCCTCGGCGCGGTCGGCCAGCTGCAGCAGCTCGTCGGGGAACAGGGTGCGCTCGGCCAGGAAGGTCCGCAGCTCGGCCTCCAGGTCGTCGTCGAAGAAGCGCCGGTCGTCGACCACGAGCAGCGAGGTGAACACCCGGAACGGGTTGGCCGCCAGCTCCGCACGGTCGAGCGGGCGGAACGCGGTCGAGACGACCGGGATCGGCGGGCTCGCCTCGCGCAGGTCGTAGAACCCGACCGGATACATGCCGCAGGCGCCGAAGATGCGGGCGACCTGCGCCATCTCCTCGGCCGTCCCGAGCCGGATGGCCCCGTGACGCTCGGCCGTCACGCGCTCGATCGAGCCGAGGCGCTCGGCGTCGTCGCGGGAGGCCATGACGTCGGCATTGACCTGCTCCGACACCTCCACGAGCGTCGTGTACGCGGGCACCTCGGAGCCGTAGAGCTCCGACAGGCTGCGCGCGAACCTCGCGCGCAGCGCCGTCGGAGTCACCCGGTCCTGCGCGTCGCTCACCCGAACTCCACGCCCTGGGCCAGCGGCAGCTCGGTCGAGTAGTTCACCGTGTTGGTCGCACGACGCATGTAGTTGCGCCAGGCGTCCGACCCGGACTCGCGACCGCCGCCGGTCTCCTTCTCGCCGCCGAACGCACCGCCGATCTCGGCGCCCGAGGTGCCGATGTTGACGTTGGCGATGCCGCAGTCCGAGCCGACGACGGACATGAACGTCTCGGCCTCACGGACGTCGAGGGTGAAGATCGCCGACGACAGACCCTGGGCTACCTCGTTGTGCAGACGCATGGCCTCGTCGAGATCGGTGTACGTCAGGACGTACAGCAGCGGCGCGAAGGTCTCGGCCTTGACGATCTCGGTCTGCTTGGGCATGTCGACGATCGCGGGACGGACGTAGAACCCGTCGCCGTCGACCTCGGCCCGGGTGCCGCCCGTGACGAGCTCGCCCCCGTCGGCCTGCGCCTGGGCGACGGCCTTCTCGAAGCCCGCGTACGCGCTCTCGTCGATCAGCGGCCCGACCAGCGTCGAGGACTCGAGCGGCGAGCCGATCGAGAGCGTCTCGTACGCGGCCCTGAGCCGGGCGACCAGGTCGTCCTTGATCGACTCGTGCACGATCACGCGGCGCAGCGACGTGCACCGCTGGCCGGCCGTGCCGACCGCGGAGAACACGATGCCGCGCACCGCGAGCTCGAGATCGGCCGACGGGGCCACGATCGCGGCGTTGTTGCCGCCGAGCTCGAGCAGCGAGCGCCCCAGCCGGGCGGCCACGCGCGGCGCGACCTCCTTGCCCATGCGGGTCGAGCCGGTGGCCGAGACCAGCGGCACGCGGGGGTCGTCGACCAGCACCTCGCCCACCGTGCGGTCGCCCACGAGGACGGCCGACAGACCCTCCGGCACGCCGGCGCGTCGACCGGCCTCGGCCGCGAGCGCCTGGCAGGCGAGCGCCGTCAGCAGGGTCTTCTCCGACGGCTTCCACACCACGGCGTCGCCGCAGACGAAGGCGAGAGCAGCGTTCCACGACCACACCGCGACCGGGAAGTTGAACGCCGAGATGACGCCGACGACGCCCAGCGGGTGCCACTGCTCCATCATGCGGTGACCGGGACGCTCCGTGGCGATGGTCAGGCCGTGCAGCTGGCGCGACAGGCCGACGGCCAGGTCGCAGATGTCGATCATCTCCTGCACCTCGCCGAGGCCCTCCGAGACGATCTTGCCCGCCTCGATGGACACGAGCGCGCCGAGATCGTCCTTGTGCTCACGCAGGAGGTTGCCGAGCTCACGGACGTACTGGCCGCGCACCGGCGCCGGGACGGTCCGCCACTGCTCGAACGCCTGCTGGGCCCGGCCGATGAGCTCGGACGCCTCGTCGGCGGTGTGCGAGCGGAGCCGACCGAGCTCGCTGCCGTCGATCGGCGACCGGCTGACCAGGTCACCGTCGGCGGTGAAGGGGTCACCCGCCCCGAGGCGCTCGAGGATCTGCTGCGTACGTGTCGCGATGTCCGTCACTGGTTCACACCTTTCCCTGCTCGGCGAAGTGCCGGCCGGCCTGAGTCGAGAACAACGCCTCCAGCGTGATGTCCTCCTGCTTGATGAATCCTGCCCCAGGCAGCACCCCGTCCGCGACCAGCTCGACGACGCTCACCGCGGAGGCGGCCGTCGTCCACGAGATCGCACGCCACGTGCGGCCCGAGATGTCGAGCGGCTTGTAGGCCCGGACGTGGTTCTCACGGAACGGCTTGCCGGCCTTGACGCCCTCGACCGCGGCGTGGATGTAGACCACGTCGTCGTTGACCGGCGGCTTGGAGTCGACCAGCATCTGGCCGACCAGGTCACGGCGCTCGCGCAGGTTGAGCTCGTCGAACAGGAAGTGCATCTGGTCGAAGTGACCGGGATAGCGCAGCGTCTTGTAGTCCAGTCGGCTGACGCGGCCCTCGTACGTCTCGCACATCGTGCCGAGACCGCCGGACGTCAGCGCCGCCTCGAGCTCGATGCCGCCGATGAGGACCCGCTCCTTCTCGGTCATGGCGGGCACCATCTGGCGGTGGCCCTGGCGCAGCACCTCGCAGTCGTTGAGGTACTCGTTGACGACGCCCTCGGGCGACCAGTTGATCGCGTAGCCCAGCAGACCGGTCGGGTTCTGCGGCAGCGCGCCGACCTTGAGCTCGATCGAGCGGATGTCGTCGAACGTCTTCGCGATCGAGGCACCGATGATGCCGATGAGTCCCGGCGCGAGCCCGCACTGCGGCGCGAACGCCGTGGCGGGGCGGTCCGACGCGAGCTCGATGACCCGGTTCGTGGTGGGCACGTCCTCGGTCAGGTCGAAGTAGTGGACCTGCGCGTCGTACGCGGCCTCGGCGACGTCGATGTTGAGGTGGTACGGCAGGCAGGACACGACCGCGTCGACGCCGCGGAGCGAGTCGCGCAGACCGGCGGCGTCCCTGACGTCGAGCGCCTTGACCTCGAAGGCGAGGTCGTCACGGGGAGCTGCGTCGTAGCCGACGACCTTGAAGCCCGACTCGCCGAGCAGGTCGGCGACGAGCTCGCCGACCTTGCCGAGCCCGAACACGGCGACCTGGTTGATGATGCGCGTCACGGAATCCTCCTCACGACTCCGCCGGTCCGGCGGAGCACACCGATGCGCCGGTGGTGACCGGCGTCACAGCGAGCGTACCGCCCACCGGCCGTCGTCTGTGTACCGGCTGGTCGGTACACCAGTGGTGCACCTCACACGGCGCTCGGGACGCGTGCAGGGCACACCGGAGTTGACCCCGTGGTCCCCCTCAGGAGCCCTCCCATGCCTCGACTCGCCGGCGCTCGCGCATTCGCCGTCATCGTGCTGGCCTTCATGGTCACGATGATCGGCACGACGCTGCCGACCCCGCTCTACGGGCTCTACCAGGACGAGATCGGCTTCTCCCTGACCACGATCACGATCGTCTTCGCGACCTACGCGTTCGGGGTCCTGGCGGCACTGCTCCTGTTCGGACGCTGGTCCGACGCGATCGGCCGACGCCCGCTGCTGCTCGCGGGCCTGGCGATCTCCCTCGCGAGCGACCTGCTCTTCCTCGTCGCGGACACCACCTGGCTCCTGCTCGTGGCCCGGGCGGTGTCCGGGATCTCCGCCGGCATCTACGTCGGCGCCGCGACAGCCGCGGTCATCGAGGCCGCCCCCGAGCGGTGGAGGGCCCGCGCACCGCTCGTCGCGACGGTCGCCAACATCGGCGGGCTGGGTCTGGGCCCGGTCGTGGCCGCCACGCTGGTGGACGCCTTCGCGTGGCCCCTGCACCTGACGTTCGTGGTGCACGCGATCGCCGCGCTGCTCGTGCTGGTGCTCCTCAGCCAGGTGCCCGAGACCGTCGACGTCGCCAGTGGCACCCGCCCACGCCTGCAGCGTCCGCTCGTCCCGGCCGCGGCACGCACGACGTTCATCGGGGCGGGCATCGCCGGCTTCGCGGGATTCGCCGTATCGGGTCTGTTCACCGCGGTGTCGCCACGCTTCGTTGCCGAGGCGGTCGACTCCCCCACCCCGCTCGTCTCGGTCTCGGTCGTGTTCGCCCTCTTCGCCGCCTCGGTCGTCGCGCAGGTGCTGCTGCACCGCGTGCCCACCGATCCGGGCGTCAACCTGGGGTGCGGCCTGCTGGTCGTGGGTCTCGCGCTCTTCACGACCTCGCTGGTCGAGAGGTCGCTGTGGCTCATGCTCGCCGCCGCGGTGGTCGCGGGCGCCGGCCAGGGCGTCTCGTTCAGCAAGGGCCTCGCGGCGGTGCTCACCCGGGTGGCGGCCCACGAGCGGGCCGGCACGACGTCGGCGTTCTTCGTGGTCGCCTACGTTGCGATCTCGGTGCCGGTCATCGGCAGCGGCATCGCGTCGGACCGCTGGGGTCTCGACGCCACCGGCATCGCGTTCTCGGGTGCGGCCGCCGTGCTGGCCGCGCTGGCGCTGGTGACCCTCGTGGTCGACCAGCGGCGCAGCGCGGCCGCGATCGGCTAGGCCGAGATCGTCTGGGCCGGGATCGTCTGGGCCGCGGCGCGGTTGGCCGCCGAGACGACCGCCCGCAGCGAGGCGGTGACGATGTTCTCGTGGATGCCGACGCCCCACACGGTCTCGCCCGCGACGTCGCACTCGACGTACGCCGCGGCGAATGCGTCACCACCCGAGGACAGGGCGTGCTCGGAGTAGTCCAGCAGACGGATGTCGGCGCCGGCCTGGCGCAGGCTCTCGATGAAGGCCGCGACCGGGCCGTTGCCCTCGCCCTTGAACTCCTGCACCTCGCCGCGCACCTGCATCTCGACGACCTGCTGGTCGCTGCCGTCGGCCGAGGTGACCGAGCTGTAGGTGATCAACGAGTAGGGAGCCTCGCGCTCGAGGTACTCGCGCTGGAACGCCGCCCAGATCTCGGCCGGCTCGATCTCTCCGGCCTCGCCCTCGGTGAGGCCCTGGACGACCTGGCTGAACTCGATCTGCAGGCGGCGCGGCAGGTCCAGCTGGTGGTCGTTCTTGAGGATGTACGCGACGCCGCCCTTGCCGGACTGGCTGTTGACCCGGATGACCGCCTCGTACGACCGGCCCACGTCCTTCGGGTCGATCGGCAGGTAGGGCACCGCCCACGGCATGTCGTCGACGTCGCGGCCCGCGGCCGCGGCGTCGACCGCCATGTGCTCGAAGCCCTTCTTGATCGCGTCCTGGTGCGAGCCGCTGAACGCGGTGTAGACCAGGTCGCCGCCGTACGGGTGCCGCTCGGGCACCGGCAGCTCGTTGCAGTACTCGACCGTGCGGCGTACCTCGTCGATGTTGCTGAAGTCGATCTCGGGGTCGATGCCCTGACTGAACATGTTGATGCCCAGCGTCACCAGGCACACGTTGCCCGTGCGCTCGCCGTTGCCGAACAGGCAGCCCTCGATGCGGTCGGCGCCGGCCATGTAGCCCAGCTCGGCCGCCGCGACGCCCGTGCCCCGGTCGTTGTGGGGGTGCAGCGACAAGATGATGCTGTCGCGGCGCGGCAGGTGGCGGTGCATCCACTCGATCGAGTCGGCGTAGACGTTGGGCGTGGCCATCTCGACCGTCGCCGGCAGGTTGATGATCAGCGGCCACTCCGGCGTCGGGTCGATGACGTCGATGACCGCGCTGCAGACCTCGAGCGCGTAGTCCAGCTCGGTGCCCGTGTAGGACTCCGGCGAGTACTCGTAGAAGATCTTCGTGTCGGGGGTGTGGATCTCGGCGTACTTCATGCACAGACGCGCGCCCTGCGTCGCGATGTCGGTGATGCCGTCCTTGTCCAGCCCGAACACGACCCGGCGCTGCAGCGTCGAGGTGGAGTTGTAGAAGTGGACGATGGCCTGCTTGGCGCCGACCAGCGACTCGAAGGTGCGGTCGATCAAGGGCTCACGGCACTGCGTCAGCACCTGGATGACCACGTCGTCGGGGATGTGGTCGCCCTCGATGAGCTGGCGGACGAAGTCGTAGTCGGTCTGGCTCGCGCTGGGGAAGCCGACCTCGATCTCCTTGTAGCCCATGCGGACGAGCAGCTGGAACATCGCCAGCTTGCGCGCGGGGGTCATCGGGTCGATCAGGGCCTGGTTGCCGTCGCGCAGGTCGACCGCGCACCAGCGCGGGGCCTTCGTGATGGTCGTCGCGGGCCAGGTGCGGTCCGGCAGGTCGACGGGCACGAACGGCGCGTAGCGCTGGAACGGCATCCCGCTCGGCTGCTGGGGGGTGGAGACGTAGGCGTTCATCGGATTCCTCGGGGTGTTTGTCTGTGATGGTCCGTCAGGGGCTGACGTGCGGCCGGGACGTGACAAACTCCGCGCCGAGGGGTCCGACCTAGAGGACCTCGACGCGGCAGAGAAGAAGCAGGCTCTGGTTCCGCATAGGCCCTGAGGCTATCAGGCCTGGAGTCAGCCCAGGTACGGCCCGCCCAGGACCAGCCACCCGGCGGGCACCACGGCGACGAAGCCGATCGCGAACACCCACCACCCCCGACGCGGGTCAAGCCCGAGCACGGCGGAGCACAGGGCCGCCGTCGCGGCCTGGGTCGCGTAGCCGGCGTACCAGGCTCGCTCGATCACGTCGCGACCCCACCAACTGACGCCCACGTCCTCCAACGATTCCTGGATCGCGCGACCGGTGTACTGATCACCCCAGGCCACCGCGACCGACGTGAGCTGCAGGGCGAACAGGGCAGCCAGGGCGACCAGGAGCCGCGTCGGCAACCGGTCGGCAGCGGCGTGCCCCCGGCGCCAGAGGAGATAGGCGACCACCGCGATCACGAACGGGAGGATCGAGACGACGTACGCCGCGGTGTACAGCCGCAAGTAAACCCGGTCCCCGTCCAGCGCCGAGGGCGCACCGCTCCCGGCCGCGTCGCCGAGGACCGCGGCCGTGTCCAGGAGGTGCCACACCACGGGCCATCCGGCAAAGATCATGCCGACGACACCTGTCGCCGCGGCGGCGACCAACGTCCGCCGTGCGCGCGGGTCGAACCGCCCGAGGTCGACCGCCCGCTCGAACGTGTCGCTCCCGACCTCCCCCGCCGGCTCCAGCACGCAGGTCACCCTAGTCGCCCGGCGCGGTCTGCCCCTGCGATCTACGCTGGCTGCATGAACAGCCAGTCGAGCATGGGGTCGTACGTCGAGCCGAACAAGGAGTTCGACCGGGACATGAACTACATCCCGGACCGGATCACCCGCGACGGGCGCGATGGCTGGCCCGTCGAGCCGGGGCGCTACCGCCTGATCGTGGCCAAGGCGTGCCCGTGGGCCAACCGCGCGATCATCGTCCGGCGCCTGCTGGGCCTCGAGGACGTCATCTCGATCGGCTACTGCGGGCCCACCCACGACGCCCGCAGCTGGACCTTCGACCTCGACCCCGGCGGTCGCGACCCGGTGCTCGGCATCGAGCGCCTGCAGGAGGCGTACTTCAAGCGGTTCCCCGACTACCCGCGAGGCATCACGGTGCCCGCGATGGTCGACGTGCCGACCGGTCAGGTCGTCACGAACGACTTCCCGTGGATCACCCACGACCTCGCGACCGAGTGGACCGAGCACCACCGCGAGGGCGCCCCCGACCTGTGGCCCGCCGACGTCCGCGACGAGATGGACGACGTCATGAAGCGGATCTTCACCGAGATCAACAACGGGGTCTACCGCTGCGGCTTCGCCGGCACGCAGGAGGCGTACGACTCAGCGTACGAACGCCTGTGGGCGGCGATGGACTGGCTCGAGGAGCGGCTCGCCGACCGCCGCTACCTGATGGGCGACTCGATCACCGAGGCCGACGTGCGACTGTTCACGACCCTGGCCCGATTCGACGCGGTCTACCACGGTCACTTCAAGTGCAACCGGCAGAAGCTGACCGAGATGCCGGTGCTGTGGGCGTACGCGCGCGATCTGTTCCAGACCCCCGGCTTCGGCGAGACGATCGACTTCGATCAGATCAAGCAGCACTACTACGTCGTGCAGACCGACATCAACCCGACGCAGATCGTGCCGCAGGGCCCCGATCCGGAGGTCTGGCTGACCCCGCACGGACGCGAGGCGCTCGGCGGCCGTCCGTTCGGCGACGGCACCCCGCCCTCATCCGAGCGGTAACGCCTGGTCAGGTGGCCAGCGTGCCCGGCGCGGCGGGCGCCTGGACCGCGACCCGGCCACCGAGCGAGCGGGGCAGGAGGGTCGCTCGGAGCCGATCGACCGGGCTCGCGCCCGCGCGGAGCGAGGAGGCGACCGCGACCAGGTCGGCCGTCTCGTCACCGCCGCCGGCTGCGTCCTTGGCGAAGCGGGTCGCCTCGACCCGCCGGAGCAGCCGGTCGAGCGCGTCGGTGTCGACCCCGTCCCGCTGACGCAGCCGAGCGGCGAAGCCGCGTGGCGTGTCGGCGGCGGAGCCGGGGATCCCGAGATCGCGCGCGACGTCCTCGAGCTCACGCCACAACGGCTCGACGGACGTGTGTCCACGCGCCAGCCGCCACCGTCGTCGGAGGCTGCGCACGAGCCAGGGAGCCGCACCGAGGACCAGGAGGGCCGCGAGCGTCGTGAAGGCGGTGCGCGACGACGTCTTGGACTCGGTGGCCTCGGCTGCGGCCGCCTCCTCGGGCACGTTGTCCTGGCTCCGGTCGCGCGCGGCGGGGGCCGGGGACGCCTCGTCCTCGCTGTCCTCCACCACGGCGGCGGGCTCCTCGAACGCCGTCGAGCTGCCCACGTTGGTGGTCGGGTCGAAGCGCGTCCACCCGACGCCTTGGAAGTAGATCTCGGTCCACGCGTGCAGGTTGTCCGAGGTCGCCTCGTACTCGGTCGAGCCGCCCCGGTCGCCGATCACCGATCCCGGCGCGTAGCCGACCGCGATGCGCGCGGGCATGCCGAGCGCCCGGGCCATGACGGCCATCGAGGACGAGAAGTGCACGCAGTAGCCGGCCTTGACCTCGAGGAACCTGGCGATCACGTCCATGCCGTTGCCGTCGTAGTCCTCGGCCGCGGGCGTGGTCTCGGAGTAGCGGAAGCCGCCGCTCGAGCGGAAGAAGCTCTGCAGCGCCCGTGCGCGGTCGTAGTCGTTGTCCGCGCCCGCCGTGACCTCCTCGGCCGTGTCACGGATGATGCGCGGCAGGTCGTTGGGAAGCTCGACGTATCGGGCCAGCTGGGGGCCGATCGGGGTCTCGATCGCCCGCATCTGCTCGGCCGTCGGCGCGACCTCCAGGCTCTCGACCGAGTACGTCTCCCCGCGGGAGTCGTCCTGCTCCGAGCGCAGGGTGAGGCCGGGGTTGCGGAAGCTCCACTCCCCCTTGAGGCCTCGGACGATCGGCAGCGCCGGGTACGGGACAGGCAGCAGCGAGCTGCGCAGCCCCTTGATCGAGATCGTGGTCCTGATCTGGTCGATCGCGATCTCGTTGTTGATCGGCAGCTGGCCCTCCAGCCGGTCGAAGCGGCCGAACTCGGCGGGCCGCCACGTCTTGCCGGTGAAGTCGCGCAGGGTCGCGACCTTGAGGTACTGCGCGGTGTCCGCGGTGGTCGTGTAGGTCAGCGCCTGGCTGCTGGAGTTGCGACGCAGGTTCTGCCCGAGCTGGAGCATCGGGTTGATGTCGCGCCCGAACACGGCCGGCGGCGGACGTCCCCAGCTCGCGGCCACCGCGCTGACGTCGGGCGACACGACCGGGAAGGCGACCGCTGCGGCGAGCGCACCCGCACCCAGGACCAGCGCGGGTCCCGCCCCGCGGCGTGCGAGGCCCGTGCCAGGCGTGCGGGAGCGCAGCAGCACCAGCCACAGCGCTGCGACGGCCAGGAAGAGCCACAGCGACGGGGTCTCGCCCGAGATCAGCCCCGGGGCAACGAAGACCGCCATCAGAAGCATGCCGATGAGCGGGGCCGCACGTCTGCTCTGCAGGAGCATGTCCGCGACGATCACGATGAGGCCGAACGACGAGGAGACGACCAGGACGATCGGCTCGGCCGCGCCCACCGGCGCCTGCTCCTCGACGATGATCTCGCGTGCGGACCGGCCGAGATCGGCCAGGGCGCTGAACGTGTCCCCGGTCGGGAGGATCGCGAGCAGGGTGTCGGGGACGAAGATCCACGCGATCGCGATCAGCAGGACCAGAAGGGCCACCGGTGCCACGAACCGGAACCCGAGCCCCCGCAGCAGTGCACACGTGACGCCCGTCATCGCGGCGATCAGCATCGTCGTGACGCGCCAGTCGTTGCCCTCGATGATCGAGCCGTAGCCGCTCAGCAGCAGCAGGAGCGCGACCGCGACGAGCGCGTGGTCGAACCAGATCTCGCCGGTGCTCCTGGCCGGCGCGCGGGGGTGGGGGTCAGCTCGCAGCATCGGCCCTCGCCCCGTCGAAGTGGGTCCACAGCTCGGCCAGGTCGTCCTTCGGCTCGTACTCCACGACGTTCCACCGGGCCGCGTCGAGCACGTCGAGCGCCGCGGTCGACGTGCCGACCGCGACGAACGCGAGGACTGACCGCGACGCCCCGAGAGCGGCCGTCCAGTGCCGGGCGCGCTCCGGCGTGAGCCGCCCCAGCACCGCGAACACTGCGCGCTCGGGACTGATGCGCGCGTCGTGGTCGCGCGGCTCGGGCTCCAGCACCGCCAGGTCGACCATCGCGTCCTCGAGGGTGTCCTGCCCCTCCGCGACGACGCGATCGACGGCGTGGCCGCTCGACTGCACCGTGACGACGTAACCCGCCCGGACGAGGTGGGCCGTGACCGAGGCCGCGGCGGCGACGCACCACTCGAACGCGCTGGAGTACTCCCAGTCGTTCCTGCGGTCGCGGGCCGTGCCCTGGCTCGACGGCTCGCAGTCGAGATGGACCGCGGCGCGAGGCGTCATCTGCTGCTCCTCCTGACGCACCATGAGCTGGTCACGATGCGCGGTGGCCTTCCAGTTGATGCGCTTGAGCGCGTCACCAGGCAGATAGGTGCGCGCGACGACGTCGTCGTCACCGACACCGGCGTTCTGCGGGGCGGGCCGGGTCGCGCCGTCGGCGCTCGACCCGCGCGGCGTGATGGCCGGCAGGGTGACCAGCCGGGGCAGGACCGTGAGCGGCTCGGCCGTGCCGAACGCGTGACGGCGATAGACCAGGCCGAAGGGGTCGCAGACGTCGACCCGCAGCGGTCCGATCGCATGCCGCCCCCGCCGCAGGCCCTGCAGGGCGTACGAGAAGGTGACCCGCGACTCGGCGCTGTGGCTCCCGCCGAGGGCCGGCAGGACACCCGAGGCGTCCCCCGAGATGCCGTGCGGGAGATGGTCCTCCCACCGGGCCTCGAGACAGGGCAGCACCGACAGGTTGGTGACCCGCACCGTCGCCCGGGACAAGGCGCCCGGCTGCACGACCTGCGGGCTGAACGACCGCTCGATCCGTACCCGCGAGTGCCCGAGAAGGACGAACGCCGTGGACAGCACGACCAGGCCGAGCAGCAGCCCCGTCACGTACAGCATGGCCGGCAGCGACAGCAGCGGCGCGAGGATGAACGAGATGACCGCGCCGACGAGGAAGCCGATGCCGCGTCGGGTCAGGACCACCGACCTCGCCGCTTCGCGCAGCCGACCCTGAGGTCTGTCGCGGGCCATGTCAGCTCGGCTGGACGGTGCCGGCCGGCACGGGCGTCTCGGCCACGATGCGGGCCACGACGTCCTCGACCGAGGCGACCCCGCGCATCGGGATCAGTCGGTGCGGAAGAACCACCTGGACGAGAGCGTCGACGTCGTCGGGCAGGACGAAGTCGCGGCCCTGCACGGCGGCGCGCGCCTTGGCCGCCCGCACCAGCTGCAACGTGGCGCGCGGGCTCGCGCCGAGTCGGAGATCGGGATGCACGCGGGTGGCCTGCGCGATCGCGACCGCGTACTGCTCGACGGCCGGTGACACGTAGACCGCGCGGGCCGTCGCGATCATGTGCTGGACGTCGTCGATCGTGGCCACGGCCTCGAGCGCGTCGAACGGATTCTGCGCATCGCGGCCCTGCACCATCGCCAGCTCGGCCGCGGCGTCGGGATAGCCCATCGAGATGCGGGCCATGAACCGATCGCGCTGAGCCTCGGGCAGCGCGTACGTGCCCTCCATCTCGAAGGGGTTCTGCGTCGCGACCACCGAGAACGGGCTGGCGAGCGTGTAGGTCGTCCCGTCGACCGTGACCTGCCGCTCCTCCATCGCCTCGAGCAGGGCTGCCTGGGTCTTGGGCGACGCCCGGTTGATCTCGTCGCCGATCACGATGTTGGCGAACACCGCACCGGGCTTGAACTCGAACTCGCGCTCGACCTGGTTGTAGACCGAGACGCCGGTGATGTCCGACGGGAGCAGGTCGGGCGTGAACTGGATGCGTCGCACCGAACAGCTCACCGAGCGGCCGAGCGCCTTTGCCAACATGGTCTTGCCGACCCCGGGCACGTCCTCGATCAGGAGGTGTCCTTCGGCCAGGACGACCACCAGTGCGGCCTCGGCCGCCTCGCGCTTGCCGGCGAGGACCTTCTCGATGTTGCCGAGGATGGCCCGCGCTACGGTGTCGAACTCCATATGTGATGGTAAGCACATGGAGGCAAACGCGCAGCCAGAAAGTGCGTGCGCCCGACACCCCGGGGGCCTCGGCTACGGCAGGTAGGCCGCCCGCAGCTCGAACGTCGCCGATCCCCCAGCACCCAGGCGGGGCCGGACCTCGACGGCGTCCACGTCGAGCATCGCCCCGTACGGCGCGGGCACGAACCCCCTCGACGCCTCCCCCGCACGCAGCCAGACGGCCCGCTTGCCCTCGGCGGGGAGCCGCTCGCTCGGCTTGAACGACCACGATGTGACGCGCGTGGTGCCCGCGTACGCCACGACGTCGAGACGTTCGAGATCGGCACACTCGGTGTAGCCAAGACCCAGGCGGAGCGACTCGATGCCGGCGACGGGGAACCGTACGCCGCCGCCGGTCGAGCGGCAGGTGACCCACGGCCCCTGCTGCGGCTCCACCGTGGCCTCGCCGCCACGCGCCGGGACGAACCCCGCCTGCGGCACGTCGACGAAGTGACGCGCGCGGACCAATGGGGCGGAGGCGTCCACGTCCGGCCGGCGGTCGGCGTCACGGACGCGTGCTGACGGCTCGGGCGATCTCGACGCGACCACGAGCGTCCAGGTGTTCGCGAGCGGCTGGACGTGATGGGCGAAGAGTCCCGCGCCGGCCAGCATGCCCTTCAGCCGCGCCACGTCGAACACCGAGACATGGCCCCACACGTGCTCGAGCCGGCCGTGCAGCGGCACCGAGAACAGCAGGTCCGCGCCCTCGGGAAGGGCGTCCGCGAGGATCCGAAGCGCGAGCTCGGCGTCGTCGACGTGCTCCAGCACCTCGCAGCAGATGACCAGGTTGGCATCGGTCGCCGCGATCTTCTCGGCGGTGAGCGCGAACAGGTCACCCGCCTCGAGCCTGATGTCGGCGTCGGCCAGGCCATTGGTCTCGAGCAGGCGGTAGGACTCCTCCACCCACGTGTCGATGATGTCGATGCCGTGATAGCGGGCGACCTCGCGGCCCTTGATGAGCTGGGCCGCGAGATATCCACGGCCGAACCCCACGTCGAAGACCCGGTCGCCCTTCATCGCAAAATCCATCGTGCGTCGGTATCGCAGCCGGTTGACCCGGCTCTCCTCGATGTCGACCATCTGGCGGCCCTCGGGGCTCTTCAGCAGCTCGATCGTGTCCCGCGCATAGGCGTCCCACGCCTCCTGCTCGTGCCCGAAGACGTGCTTCGCGGCGTGGGTGCTGATGCGCTCGTACGCGTCCACGAGCAGCCAGCCGGCGTCCACCGCAGCGGCCTCGGCCGGGTCCAGGCCCCGCCGCTCGGGCAGCCCCGCTCCACGTGCCGGACCGTGCGTGAGGCGCACCCAGCGACCCGGCATCGGATCTGTGGAGCGCTTCGCGGCCGGCCGCGCGACGGCCGTCGGGGCCGGGGGCAGCCCCCGCACGAGCACCCGGGCGGCCGTCCTCGCACGGCGCGCACCACGACGAAGGAGGGACCGCGCACCGGATCGCATGTCGCTCACACTAGGGGAAGAAGGGTCTGATTCGAGGGCGAATCAGCTCTCGTGCCACGTGCCGTGCGAGGGCGACCGCGTCAGGGTGCAGGCTGGACCCATGGCTCGTCTGCTCATCGTCCACCACTCGCCCACGCCCACCCTGGCGCAGCTCACCGAGGCGGTGGTGGCCGGCGCCCACGACGATGAGGTGCAAGGCGTCGACGTGGTCGTGCGTCCGGCGCTGGAGGCCCGCGCGGACGACGTCCTCAGTGCCGACGGGTACGTCCTCGGCACGAGCGCCAACTTCGGCTACATGAGCGGCGCCCTCAAGCACTTCTTCGACACGATATTCCTCGAGGTGGGCGGCGCACTCAGCGATGACGGCTCGGCCGGGCCGACCGGGACCGGGAGGAAGCCGTACGGACTGTGGGTGCACGGCCGGTACGACACGACGGGCGCGGTGCGATCGGTCCAGAGCATCGTCCAGGCACTTCCGTGGGCGCAGTCGGCCAACGTGCTCGAGGTGATGGGCGATCCGGGCCAGGACGACCTCGACCGGGCGTACGAGCTGGGCGGCACTCTCGCCGCCCTGCTCACGTGAGCGAGCGTGCTTGACGGCACGAGGAGGATGAAGGGGTGATCTCCCGCGTGCCCGACGCCCTGCCCACCCTCTCGGCCGGGTCCCACGACTCCTCGCGCGGCGAGGCCTGCGTGATGGAGTACGTCTCGCTGCTGGCCGGCGAGGAGTGGAGCGATCGTCCCGAGTGCACCCACGAGCTGCTGTCCCACGAGGCCCGCACCGTCAACGACCTGCTGCGTGACAGCGACCGCTCACGGCTCGTGCCTCTGATCGGGCGCCTGTTCGGCACGACCGAGGACTCCCCCGCCCTGCGCGCACACCTGCGCCTCGCGCAGGCCCGGCAGGTCGTCGCCCTGCTGGAGCCCAGCTCGAGAGGGCCTGCGCTGGCGGCGATCGAGCGGGCCGAGCGGCTGATCGGCCTCGACACCGACGACGACGTGCACGCCGCGTTCACGGAGGCGATGCAGTTCCCGCTGACCCACCACGGCGACCTCGACCCCGAGCACGTCGGGTTCCACGAACGGATGGCCCGGATCTTCCCGTTCGCCCTCTCCCCCGACCTGGGCACCGCCGAGGCGTACGCACTGACGGCGCTCGTGATCGCCCACAAGGTGGCCGCGTCGGGCGAGTGCCGGGCCGACTGCGGCAACGCCCCGGCACGGGCGCGACGCATGGTCAAGGACCTGTCGGGGCTCATCGACGTCTACGACGCCGTCACCGGCCGCCTCCTCCCGGACGTCACCGAGCACGACATCCGCGAGCTCGCCGCCGGCCTGGGCTCACCGTCAACGCTTGGCGTGTGACCACTCGAGCAGGCGGTCGACCGGCCAGGTCGTGACGATCCGGTCGGCCGGCACGCCGCCCGCCTCCGCGCGTGCGGCGCCGAGGTCGAGGAAGTCCAGCTGCCCGGGTGCGTGTGCGTCCGTGTCGATCGCGAACAGGCAACCCGCGTCGAGGGCCAGCGCGATGAGCTCGTCGGGCGGATCCTGACGTTCGGGCCGGGAGTTGATCTCGACCGCGACGTCGAACTCGGCGCACGCCGCGAAGACGGCCTTGGCGTTGAACTGCGACTGCGGTCGCTGCCCGCGCCCGCCCTGCACCAGGCGGCCCGTGCAATGGCCCAGGACGTTGGTGTGCGGATCGGCGACCGCGGTCATCATCCGGCGGGTCATCGCCTGGGCGTCCATCCGCAGCTTGGAGTGGACGCTGGCCACCACGACGTCGAGGCGCTCGAGCATCTCGTCGGTCTGGTCGAGGCTGCCGTCGTCATGGATGTCGACCTCGATGCCGCTCAGCAGCCTGAAGTCGTCGTACGCCCCGTCGACCTCGGCGACGACATCGAGCTGCTCGGTGAGGCGTTCGGCGCTGAGTCCGTTGGCGATCGTCAGGCGGGGCGAGTGGTCGGTCAGCACCTGGTACTCCCGGCCGCGCCAACGGGCCGCGCGGGCCATCTCCTCGATGGGCGATCCGCCGTCCGACCAGTCCGAGTGGCTGTGCAGGTCGCCACGCAGCTGGGCTCGGAGCTCCGTGCCGCCCTCGGCCAAGGGCGCGGCCCCCTGCTCGCGGAGCTCGGCGAGGTAGTCCGGCACCTGCCCGTCCACGGCCTGGCTGATCACGCCGTACGTCCGGTCGCCGATGCCCTTGATCCGCTTGATGCGGCCGTCCCGGGTCTGCGCGGCGATCTCGTCGGGGCTGAGATGACCGATCGCGGCAGCGGCCTTGCGGAACGCCTCGACGCGGTAGCTCTTGGCCTGGGCGCGCTCCAGCCAGAACGCGATCTCCTTCAGGGCGTCGACAGCATCGAGGTCTTCCACCTGCCCGACCCTATTACGGTGGAAGGCATGGAGCGTCGACATGTCATCGTGCGAGGAACCGTGCAGGGCGTCTTCTTCCGGGCGTCGTGCGAGCAGGAGGCCACCCGGCTGGGGGCCACCGGGTGGGTCGCGAACCGTCCCGACGGATCGGTCGAGGCCGTCTTCGAGGGCCCGGCCGAAGTGGTCGACCAGCTCGTGGAGTGGTGCCGCACCGGCCCACCCCGGGCGGCGGTGTCAGACGTCCAGGTGACCGAGCAGCAGCCGGTCGGCGAGCTCGGTTTTGAGGTCCGCTGACCGCCCCACCGAGTCGTCAGGGACGGTGTCGGAGCCTCGGCGTAGGCTGGGACCGGGAACTTTCCGTGGTCGATTCTGACTGAAATTGCAGGATATTTCTTTGCGCGAGCCCTTGTGCTCGAGCCGCGGAGCGCGATAGGATCGAACATACGTTCTAGTCCTCCGGAGTCCGCCCATGATCGTCGAGCAGCTGTCATCGTTGACCGACGACATGGCTGCGCTCGAGCCGTGGACGTTGACCGGTTCGGAGGTCAAGCAGGTCGCGCTGGCGCTCGTGAGGGCGCGGACCTCGATGGATGCCGCCCTGTCGAGACTGGCCGGTTGCGCCGAGGGCATGGGACTGGCCAAGGAGGAGGGCGCGACCTCGACGACGACCTGGTTGGCGAGCACCACGGGGATCAGCAAGGGCGAGGCCGCCAAGCTCGTCGGTCTGGCACGGGTCACAGGCACCCACACCGAGGCGACCCGGGCGGCATGGGCCGCAGGTGGGCTGTCGACCGACCAGGCGGGCGTGATCATGAAGGCGATCGGCGCGCTGCCCGAGTGGTGCGGTGACGAGGAGCGCAGCAACGCCGAGGCGCACCTGATCCGTCTCGCCGCCGACTACTCACTCGACGACCTGAGGCGTCTGGCCAACCGCGTGCTCGAGGTCATCGACCCCGACGGCGCGGACGAGCATCTCGGGGAGCAGCTGCGCCAGCAGGAGCAAAAGGCCTGGGACGCCACGAAGCTGTCGATGCGCCGGCGCGGCGACGGCACCACGCACGGAGCGTTCACGATCCCGGATGCGGACGCCGACACGTTGCGCGCCGCGATCGAGGGCATCATCGCGCCACGCCGGACCGCGGAGAACGCCGTGCACCACGGCCTGGGAGCCGATGACTGGCTGGCGCTGCCACGCGACCAGAAGATGGGCCACGCGTTCACCGAGCTGGTCGAGCACCTGCCGACCGGCGCTCTCCCCCAGGCCGGTGGGCTCGCCGCGACGGTGGCCGTCACGATCGATGTCGACGACCTGCGCACCGGGCAGGGCACCGCGACCAACACGTCAGGCACGACCACCTCGGCCGCCAAGGCCCAGCGGCTGGCCTGCAACGCCCATCTCGTCGCGCTGTACCTGGAGAACGGCACCCGCGTCATCGACCACGGCATGACCAAGCGGTTGTACGACCGGCACCAGCGCCTTGCGCTGGCCGTGCGTGACAAGGGCTGCGTGTTTCCCGGTTGCGATCGGCCGCCGGCCTGGTGCGAGGCGCACCACCTGAGCTTCTGGTCCGAGGGCGGGCCGACCGACCTGACCAACGCAGCACTGCTGTGCCACTTCCACCACTTCCTGGTCCACGAAGGCGAGTGGGCCGCCCGGATGGGCGAGGACGGCATCCCCGAGATCATCCCGCCGCCCCGGATCGACCCCGAGCAGCGTCCTCGACGCCACGCCAGATTCACCCAGCAGCAACCCCGCGCCGCGTAGGGTGGTGCGGGGGCGAGGCCGCAGCGTAGGCGCCCGAGGGGCGCAGCAGCTAGAAGCCGAGCTTGCGGAGCTGCTTGGGGTCGCGCTGCCAGTCCTTGGCAACCTTGACGTGCAGGTCGAGGAACACGGGCGTGCCGAGGATCTTCTCGATCTGGGAGCGCGAGTCGCTGCCGATCTGGCGCAGCCGCGAGCCCTGCTTGCCGATGATGATGCCCTTCTGGCTGTCCCGCTCGACGTAGACGTTGACCCGGACGTCGACGAGCGGCTTGTCCTTCGGACGGTCGGTGCGGGCCACCATCTCCTCGACCACGACGGCGATCGAGTGGGGCAGCTCGTCGCGGACGCCCTCGAGCGCGGCCTCGCGGATGATCTCCGCGATGAGCGTCTCCTCGGGCTCGTCGGTCAGCTGACCCTCGGGATAGAGAGCCGGGCCCTCGGGCAGCGTGCCGATCAGCAGATCGGCCAGCAGGTCGACCTGGTCGTCGGCCACGGCCGAGACCGGGATGATCTCCTGCCACTGCAGGCCTGCGTCCGCACCGGCCTGTTGGATCGAGAGCAGGTGGTCACGCAGGCGGTCGGGCTTGACCAGGTCGATCTTGGTCGCGATCGCGAAGATCGGCTTGGGCCGACGCTTGCCCTGGTTGATCTGGGCCAGCTCCTTGATGAGGAACTTGTCGCCCTCACCGACGGACTCGTTGGCCGGCAGGCACATGCCGATCGTGTCGACCTCCGACCAGGTCGAGCGCACGAGGGCGTTGAGCCGCTCGCCGAGCAGCGTGTGCGGCTTGTGCAGGCCCGGGGTGTCGATGAGGATCAGCTGGGCGTCGTCACGGTTGACCAGCCCGCGGATCGCATGCCGCGTCGTCTGTGGCTTGGAGGACGTGATCGCGATCTTGCCACCGACCAGCGCATTGGTCAGCGTCGACTTGCCCGCGTTGGGACGACCGACGAAGCAGGCGAATCCCGAGCGGTGCACGCGGCCCGTCTCGGCGCTCATGTGGTCCTCACCCGCACGACCTGACCCGACGGGTCCGCCAGGTAGACGTGGATGCCGTGCCCCGAGACGTCCCGGACGGCCGTGCCGCTGACCAGGGGCTCGGGCATCATCTCCCCCACCAGCGCACCGGCCTCGATGCCGGTCGCGCCGGACGAGACGGCCATCGCGACCGCGAGGTCGAGGGCGTCGATCCGGATCGAGGGCAGGACGACGGTCGACGCGACGTACGTGCGCCCGTCCTGGTCGCGGACGGCGGCGCCGTGCTCCGCGTTGGTGCGGGCGCGGGAGGTGCGCGCGAGCGTCACCAGCTTTGCGTCCTCAGGACTGATATCCATGGTCGGAGCCTTTCAGGTCTTCTGGCGGAGGTGCGATGCGGCTGACGAGGACGTGACCGATGCGGTTGCGTCGCCCGGACGGCCCCTCGGCCTCGAAACGTAGTCCCTCGACCTCGACGACACTGCCCCGGATCGGCACCTTGCCCAGGTGCTTGGCCATCAGACCGCCGACCGAGTCGACGTCCTCGTCCTCGATCGGGATGTCGAAGAGGTCCTCGAGATCGTCGACCTCGAACCGCGAGCTGACCCGCCACGAGCCGTCGGAGAGCTGCTCCTTGGCCTCGGGCTCGTTGTCGTACTCGTCGGTGATCTCGCCGACGATCTCCTCGAGGATGTCCTCGATCGTGATCATGCCCGAGGTGCCGCCGAACTCGTCCACGACGATCGCCACGTGCGTGTGCTGGGCCTGCATCTCCTTGAGGAGGTCACCTGCCGGCTTGGTGTCGGGGACGAACAGGCACGGTCGTGCGATGGACTCGACCCGCTCGGTCGTCTCGGCGACGTGGTTGTCGAACACGCGCTTGGTCAGGTCCTTGAGATAGGCCATCCCGACGACGTCGTCGAGGTTCTCGTCGATCACCGGCATGCGGGAGTACCCGCTGCGCAGCGCCAGCGACATCGCCTGGCGCAGGGTCTTGTGCTTCTCGACGAACACCAGGTCGGTACGGGGCACCATGACCTCGCGGACGATGGTGTCGCCGAGCTCGAAGACCGACTGCAGCATCTTGCCCTCGTCGGTCTCGATCAGCGAGCTCGCGGCCGCGAGGTCGACGAGCTCACGGACCTCGACCTCGGAGGCGAACGGTCCCTCGCTGAAGCCCTTGCCCGGCGTGACCGCGTTGCCGAGCCGGATCAGCAGCTTCGGGACCGGACCCAGCAGCCGGGTGACGCCGATGACCGGCATGGCCGACGCGAGCGCGATGGCTTCGGCGTGCTGGCGTCCGAGCGTGCGCGGGCCGACACCGATGAGGACGAAGCTCACGACGGACATGATCGCGACCGCGACGGCCGCGCGCGTCCACAGGCCGTCGAGCTCGTCAGCCACCACCAGGGCGACCAGCACGATGCTCGCGGTCTCGGCGATGACCCGCAGGAGCAGGACCGAGTTGAGATAGGGGGCGGGGTCCGCAAGGATGCGCGAGAGCCGGGAGGCGCCGGAGCGTCCCTCGTCCTCGAGCTCCTCGGCCCGGGCCTTGGAGAATGCGGAGATCGCCGCGTCGACGCTCGCGAGCATGCCCGCCGCGACGGCGAGGAGCACGGACAGCACCACGGGAAGCCAGTTCATGGAGCTGCCCTCACTGCTGCTCGGGGTCGATGCCCTCGGCGGCCTGTTGCCACTCGAGGAGCAGTCGTCCCTGGATGCCGAACATCTCCTGGTGCTCCGCCGGCTCGGCGTGGTCGTAGCCGAGGAGGTGCAGGATGCCGTGCACCGTCAGCAGCTCGATCTCGTCCTGCGTCGAGTGGCCGGCGGCGGGTGCCTGCTGCTCCGCGACCTGCGGGCACAGGGCGATGTCGCCGAGATATCCCTCGGGACTCTCCGCGGCGTCGGTGCCGGGCGTGAGCTCGTCCATGGGGAACGACAGCACGTCGGTGGGACCCTTCTTGCCCATCCACTGCTCGTTGAGCACTGTGATGGTGTCGGGGTCCACGAGGCGTACGGTCAGCTCGGTCGCAGGGTGCAGCCTCATGCGCCGCATCGTGAAGCGGCAGAGTCGGGTCAGACCGACGACGTCGACGTCGGTCCCGGACTCATTGAGAACGTCGACGTTCACGGGAGTCAGCACCTGCCTCGCGGGCCAGCAGTGACTGGGAAGCCTGCTCTTCGAACTCACCGTAGGCCGCGACGATGTGGCCGACGAGCTTGTGGCGCACGACGTCCGCGGACGACAGGTTGGCGAAGTGGATGTCGCGGACGTCGTCGAGGATCTCCTGGACCACCCGCAGGCCGCTCTTGTTGCCCGACGGCAGGTCGACCTGCGTGACGTCGCCGGTGACGACCATCTTGGAGCCGAAGCCCAGTCGGGTGAGGAACATCTTCATCTGCTCGGGCGTCGTGTTCTGTGCCTCGTCCAGGATGATGAACGCGTCGTTGAGCGTGCGGCCGCGCATGTAGGCCAGCGGAGCGACCTCGATGACGCCGGAGGCGAGCAGCTTGGGCACGGTCTCGGGGTCGAGCATGTCGTGCAGCGCGTCGTAGAGCGGGCGCAGGTAGGGATCGATCTTCTCGCTCAGCGACCCCGGCAGGAAGCCCAGTCGCTCGCCGGCCTCGACCGCGGGCCGGGTCAAGATGATGCGGTTGACCTCCTTGGCCTGCAGCGCCTGCACGGCCTTGGCCATCGCGAGGTACGTCTTGCCGGTGCCGGCGGGGCCGATGCCGAAGACGATCGTGTGCTTGTCGATCGCGTCGACGTAGCGCTTCTGGTTGACCGTCTTGGGCCGGATCGTCCGTCCGCGGTTGGACAAGATGTTGAGGCTCAGCACCTCGGCCGGCTTCTCGCGGGTCTCGGTGCGCAGCATCGAGACGCTGCGCTCGACCGTCTCGCGCGTGAGGTTCTGGCCGGTGCGCAGGATCGTGACGAGCTCGTCGAGCAGCCGCTCCACGAGAGCTGCCTCCGACGGCGCACCGGTCACCGTGATGGTGTTGCCGCGCGCGTGGATGCGCGCCTTGAACGAGTCCTCGATCAGGCGCAGGAACTCGTCGGCAGGGCCGAGCAGGGCGACGGCCGCGACGCTCGACGGGATCGTGAACGTGTGGGTGGGCAGCGGTGCGGGGACGGTGTCATCAGTCATGTGGTCTCAATCGTACGCATCCGGTGTGACAGCGCGCGAATTGTCAGCCCGGAGGCCAGGTGAGACTGCGACCGGCAAGCACGTGGCCGTGCACGTGGAACACCGTCTGGTGCGCATCGGGACCGGTGTTGAAGACCAGCCGGTAGGAGTCGTGCCCGTCGGCCTGGGCCACGCGGCGCGTCTCCTTGAGCAGCTCGACCGCAGCCTCGGGCGCCGCGTCGACGAGGCTCGCGATGTCGGGCTGATGCACCCGCGGGATCACCAGCACGTGCGTGGGCGCCTGCGGATCGACGTCACGGAAGGCGACAGTGTGCTCGGTCTCCGAGACGATCTCGGCCGGGATGTCGCCCGCGACGATCTTGCAGAACAGGCAGTTCGGGTCAGTGTCGCTCACTTGAATGCATCCTTGATCTTGCCGAACACACCCTTGTGGTTCGTGGCCATGAGCGTCTCGGGACGCTCCTCGTCGCGCAGCTGCGCGAGCTCCTCCAGCAGGGCACGCTGCTGGTCGTCGATGCGGGTCGGCGTCTCGACGACGACCTGCACCTTGAGGTCCCCGCGACCGGCGCCGCGAAGGCGCGGCACGCCCTGGCCCTTGATCGTGAGGGTGTCGCCGGACTGCGTGCCCGGCGCGACCTCGAGGCGTACGGTCCGCGTGTCCTCGTCGGAGTCCGGCACGTCGGCCTCGAGGGTCGGCAGGTCGATCTGCGTGCCGAGCGCCGCAGCCGTCATCGGCAGGGTGACCTGGCAGAACAGCTGATCGCCCTTGCGCTGGAACATCGGGTGCCGGGCCACGTTGATCTCGAGGTAGAGGTCGCCGGCGGGCCCGCCTCCGGGCCCGACCTCGCCCTCACCGCTGAGCTGGATCCGCGTGCCCTGGTCGACGCCCGCGGGGATCGTCACCGAGATCGAGCGACGCGAGCGCACGCGGCCCTCGCCGTTGCACTCGGGGCACGGGTCGGGGATGACCGTGCCGAAGCCGTGGCACGTGGGGCACGGGCGCGACGTACGGATGTCGCCGAGCAGCGAGCGCTGCACGTGCTGGACGTCGCCGTGGCCGTGGCAGGTGCGGCAGGTCTCGGGCTGCGAGCCGTTGGCGGCTCCGCTGCCCTCGCACGTCGTGCAGGTCACGGCCGTGTCGACCTTGATCTCGTGGGTCACGCCGAACGCCGCCTCCGCGAGGTCGACGTTGAGCCGCAGCAGGGCGTCCTGGCCGCGCTGCTGGCGCGGGCGCGGGCCGCGCTGGGCGTTCTGCCCGAAGAAGGCGTCCATGATGTCGTCGAAGTTGAACCCCTGGCCGCCGCCGAAGCCGCCACCGCCGCTGCTCATGGGATCGCCGCCACGGTCGAAGACCGCCCGCTTCTGCGGATCGGACAGCACCTCGTACGCGAGCGTCACCTCCTTGAACTTCTCGGAGGCGTCGGGCGCGTCGTTGACGTCGGGGTGGTACTGCCGCGCCAGCTTGCGGTAGGCCTTCTTCAGCTGCTCGGCCGTGGCGTCGCGGTCGACGCCGAGTGTTGCGTAGTAGTCCTGTGCCATGAGTCCTCGAGGGGTGTCAGTTGTCCGCCAGCGTGCGGCCGACGTAGCGGGCGACGGCGCCGACAGCTGCCATCGTTGCGGGATAGTCCATGCGGGTGGGGCCGACCGTGCCCAGGGTCGCGAGTGCGAGGTCGTCCGAACCGTACGCCGAGGAGACGACCGTCGTGCTCATGAGGCTCTCGTGGCCGGTCTCGCTGCCGATGCGGACCGAGAGTCCGCTCGTGGCCTCGCCGAGCAGCTTGAGCAGGACGACCTGCTCCTCGATCGCCTCGAGCACGGGCTTGATCGAGGTGTCGAAGTCGCTGCCGAAGCGGGCCAGGTTGGCCGTGCCGCCGACCGCGATGCGCTCGTCGCTGCGCTCATTGGTGAACGTGTGCGACAGCGTCGTGACGATCGAGGTGACGATCGGTCGGTCGTTGGCGCCGAAGGTCTCGATCATGTCGGCCAGCCGGAGCGAGGCCTCGGGCAGGCGTTCGCCGATCGTCGCGCGGGCGATGCGCGAGCGCATGTCGGACATCAGGTCGTCGCTGGGCGTCTCGACGAGCTCGACGATGCGCTGCTCGACCCGGCCGCTGCTGGTGATCACGACGAGGAGGACACGGGAGCCCTCCAGCGACACGAGCTCGATGTGGCGGACCGTCGAGCGGGTCAGCGACGGGTACTGCACGATCGCGACCTGGTTGGTCAGCTGCGCGAGCACCTTGACGCTGCGCTGCACGACGTCGTCGACGTCGACCGCTCCGCTCAGGAACGTCTCGATGGCGCGGCGCTCGGCCGGCGACAGCGCCTTGACCGTCGCGAGCCGGTCGACGAACATCCGGTAGCCCTTGTCCGTCGGGATGCGACCTGCGCTCGTGTGGGGCTGGGTGAGGTAGCCCTCCTCCTCGAGCGCTGCCATGTCGTTGCGTACCGTGGCGGGCGAGACGCCCAGCTGGTGCCGCTCGAGCAGCGAGCGGGAGCCCACGGGCTCCTGGGTCGCGACGTAGTCCTCGACGATGGCCCGGAGGACGTCGAGCCGGCGATCGTCAGTCATCACACATCCCTCTCCCGCGAGCCTGTTGGCACTCTCAGTGGTCAAGTGCCAGTCTAGCGAGGTGAGCAGCATCTCCGAGAACAGCGACGGTCACATCGTCGTCGAGGGCGACGAGAGATCGCTCACGATCGGCCCCTACGAGGTGGTGCTCGACGACGGGACGACGATCGCCCACGAGTCGCGCGGCGGCTCGCTGGCGTCCGTGTGGGCCACCCAGCTCGATCGCATCAGCGTCGAGGTCATGCACCTCGGCGACGGGCCCGAGGGCGGTGAGCTCGTCACGAGCCTCGCCGCGGTGAGCGAAGATGGTGCCGTGCTCGCGTCCTACGTCCTGGTCGGCGCCCTGTGGACCGACGAGGTCCCCGGCACCGTCCCGCCGAGCTGGCCCGTGGCGGTCGACCTGGCGCTCGGTCTCGTCGGCGACGGCACCGTGCTGCTGGCGCCCGACATCGCCAAGGACGATCTCGAGACCCTCCACCAACGACTCCTGGGAGCCCTGCATGGTTGACCGGTACGGCAGCGACGTCCTCTCCGGTGACTGGAAGAAGCCTCCCCGCGGACGTTCCGAGGAGGTCGTGATCGAGCGCGGCATGGTCATCGAGGACGCCACGACCGGCTTCTGCGGCGAGGTCATGGTCGTGGAGAAGGACCTCGGGATGATGATCCTCGAGGACCGCCGACTGGTCCGCCGCTCGTTCCCGCTCGGCCCGGGCTATCTGCTGGAGGGCAAGCCGATCATCGCCCGGCCCCCGTCGGCCGCGACCAAGGCCACCGCCACGCGTACGGCGTCGGGATCGCGCGCGGTGCGTGGCGCACGGGCGCGGGTCGCGCTGCCGAGCCGCATCTACGTCGAGGGCCGCCACGACGCCGAGCTGGTCGAGAAGGTCTGGGGCGACGACCTGCGCATCGAGGGCGTCGCGGTGGAGTACCTCGGCGGCATCGACGACCTCGTCGGGATCGTGGACGAGTTCGCCCCGACCGCCGAGCGCCGCCTCGGCGTGCTGGTCGATCACCTCGTGCCGGGGTCCAAGGAGACCCGACTGGCCGAGCAGGTCTCCGGCCGGCCGCACGTGCTGGTGGTCGGGCACCCCTACATCGACGTCTGGCAGTCGGTGAAGCCTGCCCGCCTCGGCATCGAGTCCTGGCCCACGATCCCCCGGGGCCAGGACTGGAAGTACGGCATCTGCCGCGAGCTCGGCTGGCCCCACAGCGACCAGACCGACATCGCCCGTGCGTGGAAGCACATCCTCAGCCGGGTCGACTCCTATGCCGATCTCGAGCCGGAGTTCCTCGGCCGCGTCGAGGAGCTCATCGACTTCGTCACCGTCCCCTGACCCCACCCCCCCCATTCGCTGAGGCGCGCCTCCCGTCCGCCGACGCGCGCCTCCCGTCCACCGACGCGGGACCGGGGGCTCCCCTCAGCGGACCGGCGGCTCCCCTCAGCGGACCGGGGGCGCGCCTCGGCGTCAGTCGACGAGCTCGCGGACCACGGCGTCGGCCAGCAGGCGGCCCGTGCGGGTCAGGACGAGCCGGTCCCCCTCGAGCGTCGCGAGATCGCGGGCCACGAGCTCGGGGACGGACGCACGCGCGGCCTCGCTGAGGGTGTCGAGCCCGAGCCCGCTGCGCAACCGGGTCTCGAGCATGATCTGCTCGACGTGCGCGGTCTCGGCGTCGATCGTCTCGCCGTCGTGCCGCGGTGACTCCCCCGCGACCAGCCGCTGCGCGTACGCCGCGGGGTGCTTGACGTTCCACCAGCGCTCGCCCGCGACGTGCGAGTGCGCGCCCGGTCCGATGCCGAGCCAGTCGTCGCTGCGCCAGTAGAGCACGTTGTGGCGGCACTGGGCGGACCCGTCGCGCGCCCAGTTGGACAGCTCGTACCAGCCGAGACCGGCGGCCGACAGCATCTCGTCCGCCAGGACGTACTTGTCAGCCGTCTCGTCGTCGTCGGGCATCACGACCTCGCCCCGACGGACCTTGCGCGCGAATGCGGTCCCCTCCTCGACGATCAGGGCGTACGCGCTCACGTGGTCGGGCCCGAGCGCGATGGCCTGCTCCAGGCTCCTGCGCCAGTCGTCGAACGACTCCCCCGGCGTCCCGTAGATCAGGTCGACGCTGACCTGCTCGAACCCGGCCTCACGCGCCCAGCGGACCGCCTGGGGGACGTTCGCGGGGTCGTGGGTGCGCTCGAGGGTCGCGAGCACGTGCGGGACGGCCGACTGCACCCCGAACGAGATGCGGGTGAATCCGCCCGCACGCAGGACGGCGAGCGACTCGGGCGTCACGGAGTCCGGATTGGCCTCGGTCGTGACCTCGACGCCCTCGGCCAGGCCGAGTCGCTCGTCGATCGCTTGCAGGATCCGCACGAGATCGGTCGAGGGCAGCTGGGTGGGGGTGCCGCCGCCGAAGAAGACTGTCTCGACCGGGCGACGGCCGAACCGTTCGGCGGCCTGCACGATCTCGCGGATCGCGGTGTCGGCGTACGTGGCCCGCGTCGCCCCTTCGCCCAGCTCGTCCGCGGTGTACGTGTTGAAGTCGCAGTAGCCGCACCGGACCCGGCAGAACGGCACGTGGACGTACACGCCGAACGGACGCGCGGCCCCGGACGTGCCGAGATCCCGCTCCCCGGTGGTGGGGCGCGGGATCTCGGTCGGGTTCACTCCCTAAGCGTAGAAGCCGTCCAGAATCGCCTTGTTGTTGGCTTCGACGACGGTGCGCTTGACCTTCATGCTGGGCGTGATCTCGCCGTTCTCGATCGACAGGTCGTGGTCGAGGATCGCGAACTTCTTGATCGTCTCCCACCGGTTGAGCTTGGAGTTGAGCTCGTCGATCTGCCCCTGGATGACCTCGTGCATCTGCGGGGACGAGACGACCTCGGAGTACGACTTGCCCTCCATGCCGTGGTGGGCGGCCCACTCGGCGACCGCGTCGGGGTCGAGCGTGATGAGCGCGGAGCAGAAGTTGCGGTCGTTGCCGTGCACGATGATCTGGCTCGTGAGGGCGCTGATGCCCTTGAAGATGCCCTCGATGTGCGGCGGCGCGACGTACTTGCCGCCCGACGTCTTGAACAGCTCCTTCTTGCGGCCCGTGATGAACAGGAAGCCGTCCTCGTCGATACGGCCCTCGTCGCCCGTGTGCAGCCAGCCGTCCTCGGTGAGCGACGAGACGCTCTCGCCGTCGAGGTTGTGGTAGCCGCGCATGACGTGCGGGCCCTTGATCAGCACCTCGCCATCCGAGGCGATCTTGGCCTCGCTGCCGGGGAACGCACGACCGACCGAGCCGAGCTTGAAGTTGTCGGGCTGGTTGACGAACGCGCCCGCGGACGTCTCGGTGAGGCCGTAGCCCTCGAGGATCAGGACGCCTGCGGCGTGGAACCACTCCGCGATGTCGGGCGAGAGAGCCGCGGCGCCGGAGATGAAGAAGCGCACCCGGCCGCCGAAGCGATCACGCACCTTGGAGAACACCAGCTTGTCGGCGAGGCCGAACTTCGCCTTGAGCACCGGCGAGACGGGCTTGCCCGAGCGGATCGCCCGCGAGTACTCGAGCCCGACCTTCTCGGCCCACTTGAAGATCTTGAGCTTGGCGCCGCCGTCGGCCTCGGTCATGCCGACGATGCGGCCGTACGCCTTCTCGAAGATGCGGGGAGCGGCGCCCATGAAGGTCGGCTTGACGACCGCCAGGTTGTCCACGATGCGCGGGACGCGGCCGTCGATCGCGGTGGGGAACCCGATCGCGAGCTGCGTCGTCAGCAGCACCTTGCCGAACGAGTGGGCCATCGGCAGCCACAGGAACTGCAGATCGTCCTGGGACAGGATGTCGGCGGCGACCATGACATAGCCCTCGTAGACCCAGCCGTCGTGCGACAGCCGGACGCCCTTGGGCCGGCCCGTGGTGCCCGAGGTGTAGATCAGCGTCGCGAGCGAGTCGCCGGTGATGGCTGCGACCCGGTCCTCCACGACCGTGGGGTGCTCGACGAGGTACTTCTCGCCGAGGGCCTCCAGGTCGTCGAAACCGATGACCCAGTCGCCGTCGGTGGTGCCGTCGAACACGACGACCTTGACGATCGAGGGCAGCTCGGAGTGCTTCTGGCGCAACTTGGCGACCTGCTCGTCGTCCTCGGCGAACACGATGCGGCTGTCGGAGTCGGCCAGGATGTACGCGACGTCGTCGGCCATCGTCGTGGGGTAGACCGTGGTGGTCGCGGCGCCGGCGGCGTTGATCGCCAGATCGGACAGGATCCACTCCACACGCGTGTTGGACGCGATCGCGACCCGCTCCTCGGGCTGGATGCCGAGCGCGACCAGTCCCGCGGCGAGACGGCTCACCCGGTCCCCCGTCTGCGACCAGGTGAGCGACTGCCAGACCTCGTCGGCGTCGGGGTAACGGTATGCCTCGCGGGAGCCGCTGTTCTTGACGCGGTCGAAGAACATGGCCGACACACTCGTGGGCCGGTTCTCGATCACTGCGAGCTGTTCGGGCGTGACGACTTGAGCGGGCATGTGGTGATCCTTCGCACGGACGTACTGGGGGAATGTGGTGCCGATCACCCTAACCTACTGACAGGTCACTACGAGGGGTCGTTGCGATGTTCACCCAACCTGCGAGCCACGAACTCGGCGGCCCGTGGCTCGGCCGCCAGCCGCGGCATCAACGCGCGTTCGGTGGTCAGCGCCCGGAACAAGAAGTCGATCGTGACCTCGTGATCGCGCTCCTCCACGACCTCGACGACGTCGCCCGCCGACACCGGCCCTTCCTCGATGACCCGGAAGTACGCGCCGGGTCGCCGGCCCTGCATGAATCTCTTGACCCAGTGGCGCTCGTCGAGGAATCCCTGGAAGACCGAGCACGGGATGCGTACGCCGGAGATCTCCAGCAGCGCTCCCCCGACCCGCCAGCGTTCGCCCGCGCGGGCGTTCGTCAGGTCGATCCCGGTGGTGGTGAGGTTCTCGCCGAACTGACCAGGGACGAGCTCGCGGCCCAGCTCGTCGGACCACGCCTGCAGATCCTCGGCCGCGTACGCGTAGACCGCCTGCACGGCGCCGCCGTGGTTGACCAGGTCGCCGATCTCGTCGCCCTCGACGCCGGACGCTCGCAGCATGACCGGGTGGTCCACCGGACGCTTGTCGATCGCGCTCCACTTGTACTTGCCCCACGGCACGTCCACCGCCGGACCCACGTTGACCGACGAGACGACACCACTCATGGCCGTCACCCTATCCACGGCCAACCCGGCGAGATGTGCGGACTCCTGCACGCTCTGCATGGTCGATTCGGTGCAGGACCCCGCAGATCTGGGTGGGGCTACTTCTTGTCGACGTCGCCGGTCGAGAGCGCGGCGATGAACGCCTCCTGGGGGACCTCGACGCGGCCGACCATTTTCATGCGCTTCTTGCCCTCCTTCTGCTTCTCGAGCAGCTTGCGCTTGCGGCTGATGTCGCCGCCGTAGCACTTGGCGAGCACGTCCTTGCGGATCGCGCGGATGTTCTCTCGGGCGATGACCCGGGCGCCGATCGCCGCCTGGATCGGCACCTCGAACTGCTGGCGCGGGATGAGCTCCTTGAGCTTGCCCGCCAACGAGACGCCGTACGCGTATGCGTTGTCGCGGTGGACGATCGCGCTGAACGCGTCGACGACCTCGCCCTGCAGCAGCACGTCGACCTTGACCAGGTCGGACGCCTGCTCGCCGGTCGGCTCGTAGTCCAGCGACGCATAGCCCTTGGTGCGGCTCTTCAGCGCGTCGAAGAAGTCGAACATGATCTCGCCCATGGGCAGGGTGTACTTGATCTCGACCCGGTCCTCGGACAGGTAGTCCATGCCGATCAGCTGACCGCGCCGCGCCTGGCACAGCTCCATGATCACGCCGATGTAGTCGCTGGGGCTCAGCACCGTCGCGCGGACGACGGGCTCGTACACCTTGTCGATCTTGCCGTCCGACGGGTACTCGGACGGGTTGGTGACGACGATCTCCTTGCCGTCCTCCATCTCGACGCGGTAGACCACGTTGGGCGCGGTCGAGATGAGCTCGAGGTTGAACTCGCGCTCGAGCCGCTCGCGGACGATCTCGAGGTGCAGCAGACCCAGGAAGCCGATGCGGAAGCCGAAGCCGAGGGCACCGGACGACTCAGGCTCGTAGACCAGCGCAGCGTCGTTGAGCTGCAGCTTCTCCAGCGCGTCGCGCAGCGTCGGGTAGTCGTCGCCGTCGAGCGGGTAGAGGCCGGAGTAGACCATCGGGTTGGGGGTCTTGTAGCCGCCGAGGGGCTCGGTGGCACCACGGATGCTGGACGTGACGGTGTCGCCGACGCGCGACTGCCGCACCTCCTTCACGCCGGTGATGAGGTAGCCCACCTCGCCGACGCCGAGGTCCGGGGCCTTCACCGGCTCGGGCGAGATGACCCCGACCTCGAGCATCTCGTGCACCGCCCCGGTCGACATCATCTTGATCTTGTCGCGGTGGGACAGCTTGCCGTCGACCACACGGACGTACGTGACGACGCCGCGGTAGGTGTCGTAGACCGAGTCGAAGATCAGCGCGCGCGGCGGCCCGTCGGGATCACCCTGCGGCGGCGGGATCTCGTCGACGATGAGGTTGAGCAGCTCCTCGACGCCCTGGCCGGTCTTGGCCGAGACCCGCAGCACGTCGTCGGGGTTGCCGCCGATGATGCCGGCGATCTCCTCGGCGTACTTCTCCGGCTGCGCGCCGGGCAGGTCGATCTTGTTGAGCACGGGGATGATGTCGAGATCGGCGTCGATCGCGAGATAGAGGTTGGCCAGCGTCTGGGCCTCGATGCCCTGCGCGGCGTCGACCAACAGGATCGCGCCCTCGCACGCCTCGAGGCTGCGGCTGACCTCGTACGTGAAGTCGACGTGGCCGGGCGTGTCGATCATGTTGAGCACGTAGACCGTGCCCGCGTCGTCGCCGCTGCTCTTGGTGAACGGCATGCGGACGGCCTGGCTCTTGATCGTGATGCCGCGCTCACGCTCGATGTCCATGCGGTCGAGGTACTGCGCCTTCATGTCGCGGCCGTCGACCACGCCGGTGTGCTGCAGCATGCGATCGGCCAACGTCGACTTGCCGTGGTCGATGTGCGCAATGATGCAGAAGTTGCGCAGGATCCTCGGGTCGGTGGCCCCGGGCTGGGGTACGGGGCTGGTGCTCATGATGTGCCCATTCTCCCATCACCTCGGCCCTGCGCGTACCACCGGCTTCGGCCGCAGCCCGGTGGCGGCCACCGATTTGAGGCTGCGGGCGGACGGCTGGTAGAGTTGGCGGTCGCGTGCCCCCGGTACGTCCACTACTTTTCATCACCGAGTTCCATTCGAGAGAAACAGGTTTGCCCCGTGGCGAATATCAAGTCGCAGATCAAGCGCAACCGGCAGAACGAGCTGGCTCGCGAGCGCAACAAGTCCGTGCGCTCCGCGCTGAAGACGGCCGTGCGCCGCTTCGAGGAGGCCATCACGGCCGGCAACACCGACGATGCCAAGAAGCTCGCCGGCGAGGCCACTCGCAAGCTCGACAAGGCTGCCTCCAAGAAGGTCATCCACAAGAACCAGGCAGCCAACCGCAAGTCGGCCATCGCCAAGAAGGCCGCATCGCTCTGACCTGAGCCTGCTGACCGTCTCACGGTCTCGAATGACGTCCCGGACCTCGTCCGGGACGTTTTTCATTGCCGCGTGGTGCCTCGGACGGACGCCACGCGGATGAGCCACTCGAGCGGTCCCCTGCCGATCCAGCGCTGCCACGCGACCGCGGCCAGGCACAGCACCACGACCTGCAGCAGCCAGTCGTCGTAGCCGCCCTCGCGCGGGCCGAGGGTGTCGTCACGGGTCGAGGCGAGACGCCAGAACCACAGCACGTGCACGGTGTAGAGACTCAGCGTCATCATGCCTGCTGCGCGCAGCGGCGTCAGCACGACCCGTGCCCACGGCACGCGGACTGCAAGGGCGCACAGGCCGATGACCAGCAGCGCCGATCCGGTCGCGCTGAGGAGGTTGAGTGGTGTCGAGGTGTGCTCACCGACCTGGAGCAGGTCGTTCCACTCCGCTTGACGGTGGCGGCCGGCGAACAGCGAGCGCCAGCCGAGGCCGAGCGGGTCGTCGAGGGCACCTGCCCGCACGAGGAACCAGCCGGCGGCCAAGGTCGCTGCCGTCAGCGCCGCCCCGACGACAACCAGTCGCCACGCGACCGCGGCACGGCGCAGGTCGAGGCGCCCGACCAGCAGGCCCACCAGGACGTACGAGAACCAGGCCAGCGCGGGATAGGCGCCGAAGACCGTCAGCTCCCGCAGCAGCGACAGCGGGTGCTGCAGGTCGGAGGCCTCGGCCTGGCCCGCATCGACCGGGGCGTGCAGCACCTCGGCCCCCACGACGAGGAACCCCGAGAGCAGCGTCCAGGACACGGCCACCGCCGCGAGCCACGGTGTCGGCAGGCGCCGAAAGGGCAGCGCCGCCACGATCAGCAGGCCGTAGAACGCCAGGATGATCAGCACCGGCATGTCCTCGACGGCTCCGAGCGAGAGCCCGAGCGCGACCAGCAAGATGCCCCGGACGACCGTGGCCCGCACCGATCCGACCCCGTCGGGATCGCGGCGCTGCACCAGCGTCAACGAGACGCCTGCCAGCAGTGCGAACAACGGCGCGGCCCGGCCCCCGGCGATCATCTGGCCGAGCGGCGGGTCCGTCCCGGACCAGACCGGTCCGAGATGCGCAAGCATCATGCCGATCAGCGCCACCCCGCGGGCGACGTCGACCGCCTCGACCCGCGACGGGGCCAGCACCCGGGGCTCCGTCGCGACCGCCATCGCTAACGCCTGCGCTGCGCCGCGACCTGCAGGACCATGCGCTCGACCGCGAACGCGGGGTCGGCCGCGCCGCCCTTGACGTCGAGATCGGCCTGCGCGACCGCCGAGATCGCCGCCGCGAGACCTGCCTGGTCCCAGCTGCGCAGCTGCGAGCGCATCGTCCGGATCTTGAACGGCGGGGCCCCGATGTGGGCCGCCAGGTCGTTGTCCCGCATGCCCTCGGGCGCTCCGGCGAGCTTGGCGAGCGATCGCAGCCCGGTGGCGAGGGCGCTGGTGATCAGGACGGGCGCGACCTTGGCCGACTCGGCCCACCGTGCCTGCTCCAGCGCGATGCTGATCTGTCCGTTGATCGTCGCGTCGGCGATCTCGTAGCCGCGCACGTCGGCGCGGCCGCCGAAGTACTGGCGGACGAGGGACGCCGAGATCTCGGCTCCCTTCTCGAGATTGGCCACGAGCTGATCGGCCGCACCGGCCAGAGCTCGCAGGTCCTGGCCGATCGAGGCGACCAGCAGGGTCGCGGCCTCCTGGTCGATGCGGGCGCCGAGATCGCGCACCTCGGTGTAGACCCACGAGGCGAAGTCACGCTCGTACTTGGGCTGCTCGAGCTTGACCTCGGTGACGGCCGGCGACTTGCGGAGCTTGTCGAGCAGCCCCTTGCCCTTCTGGCCCCCGCTGTGCACGAGGATCACGGCGACGTCGGGAGAGGGCTCTGCGACATAGGCCAGCAGCTCCTTCTGGGCGACCTCGGGGAGGTCCTGCAGCTCGGTCAGCACCAACGCGCTGGCGTCGCTGAACAGCGACGGACTGGTCAGTCCGGCCAGCTCGCCGGGCTGCAGGCCCGACGCGGTCGACGTGGCCACCTCGACCTCGGGCTGCTCGGCCGTGACGACCTTGACGGCCTTGGCGCGCGTGCGGTCGGCGAGGAACTCGGCATTGCCGGTGATGAGCAGGATCTTGCCGAATGCCGAGGCCACGGGCTCAGCCTAGTCGCGGGTCACGACATCGCGTGCGGGCACTGCGGCATCACGCGCGGACGGTCAACGTGGACGAGCCGTCGTCCCGGCGGCGCACCTCGATGCGATCGGCGACGCGCAGCTTGAGGTCCTCGACGTGGCTGACGATGCCCACGACGCGTCCGCCGCGCGCGAGGGCGGTGAGCTCGGACATGACGTCTTCGAGCGTCTCGGGGTCGAGCGAGCCGAAGCCCTCGTCGACGAACAGCGTCCCGATCTCGACGCCGCCTGCCTCCCCCGTGACGACGTCGGCGAGCCCGAGCGCCAGGCACAGCGAGGCGTAGAACGTCTCGCCACCCGACAGGGTGCGCGGCTCACGCTCCTGACCTGTCTCGGTGTCGACGACCGCGAGCGCGAGGCCGGTGCGGCGTCCACGAGCGCCCCGCTCCTTCTCGTCGGTCGCGCGCAGCTGATAGCGGCCGTCGGACATCGGGCCGAGGCGCGCATTGGCCGCGACGACGACGTCCTCGAACCGACGCATCAGCACGTAGGTGCCGAGGGTCAGGTGCTTGAGATTGGCCCGGGAGGTGCCGTCGGCGACGTCGGCCATGCGGATGACCGCCTCGGCGTCTGCCGCTGCCACGTCGAGCTGCTCGAGCGCAGCGGTGAGACCGGCCCGCAGGTGGCGGACCTGCGCGGCCCGGTGTCTCGCGGTGCTGGCCTCGTCGGCCGCGACCTGATCTGCCGAGGCAGCCTCGGCGCAGGCCTGACGGGCGCCGTCGAGATCAGGGTCCTCGTCGCCGGTGAGCGCTGCGACGTCGGGCTCCTGCAGACCGTGGGTGACGATCGCGAGCTGCTTGTCGTGGGCCGTGACCACCTGCTCGTGCTCGCGCAGCCGGGCGGGGGGCACGACGGCGGCCATCGCTGCCGCCTCGTCGGGGAACTGCTGCTCGTCGAGCTGGCGCCGCAGCATGGCGCGGGCGCCGGTGAGCTGCTCGTCGGCGCGGCGGCGCTCGCGGGCCGTGCTGGCGTAGCGCTGCACGAGGGCGCGCTCGCGTGTGGCGCGCTGGGCCGCCACCGCGAGCGACGGCGCATCGTCGTCGAGGGCAGCCGCGACCCGCTTGCGGTCGGCAGCCAACGACTCGGCCATCGTGACCCTGCGGTCGGCGAGCTGACCGCGTGCCTTGTCGGTCTCGGCCCGCTGCTTCTCGTCGACCAGCTCGGCGGCGTCGAGCTGCTTGACCTCGGCGTCGATCACGGCGATCTGGCGGACTGCACCCTCGGCGTCGCGCAACGCCTGCTCCGCCACGGTCAGGGCGGCCTCGGCTGCCGCAGCGGTCAGCCCGCCTGCCGCCTCCTGGGCCGCGGCCAGCTCGGCCTCGAGCCGGTCGACGACCGAGGCAGCCTGACGCGCGAGCTGCTCGGCGACCTCGGCTGCGGCCTCGGCTGCGGCGATCGAGTCGTCGTCGGGGTGGTCGTGGGCCTGCTCGGCGGGCCGGGGGTGCTCGACGCCGCCGCACACCGCACACGGCTCGCCCTCGACCAGGGAGACGGCGAGCTCGCCGGCCATGCCCTGCAGCCGTCGCTGGCGCAGATCGCGGTGGAGGTCGACGGCCGCTCGCGCGGCGCCGATGCGTTCATCGCGCAGGGAGTGCGCGGTGGCCACCTCGTCGAGCCGGGCCTCGGCGTTCTTGGCGGCGTCGAGCTCGCGGACGGCCTCGTGGTGGCTCGTCGTGGCCGCCGCCAGCCTGTCGGCCAGCACGACCTGCTCGTCGCGGGCCTGCTGCAGGAGCCCGTAGCGGGCTGGCCGTGCCCTGAGTCTCGCCTCGATCTCGGCGAGCCGGAGATCGGCGTCGGCGATCTGCCCGTCGAGTCGCTCGATCTCGGCGTCGCGCGCCGGGAAGCCTGCTTCGAGGTCGATGAACTGGCGAAGATGGGTCAGCCGCTCGCCCAGGCGGTCGGCGAGCTCGGCGCACTCCTCCTCGGTGAGCTCGTGCGGGGGCGCCAGCTCGGCGGACGCGGCGGCGTGCGCCGCTGCTGCCTCGTCGGCGTCGGTGGCGGCCCGGCGAGCGGCTGCGACGGCCGTGGCGACCACGGCTGCGCGGCGACCCGCCTCGAGCGCTGCCGCCGTCTCGGCGACGCTCTCGGCCTCGTCGTGCAGCGCCTGTCGGCGCGCGAGGAGATCGCTGCGTCGTGCCAGGCAGTCGGCCAGTGTCTCGGCGGCGCGGACCCGGGCGTCGGCGGCCACCCGGGCCGCGGCGGTCCCTGCGGCAGCGGCAGCGGCCACCTCGGCGACCTGCTCGAGCTCGGCGATTGCGGCATCGACCCGCTCGAGATCGACGATGCCGTCGTCGGCGAACGCCGCGGGGTCGTCGCCGGCCGCGCCCGCGAGCACGGCGACCGCGGTGTCGACGGCCTGCCGGGCGTCCTCGGTGCGCGCCTTGGCGTCGCGACGCATCTCGGTCAGCGCACGGGTGATGAGCTCGTAGACGTCGGTGCGGAAGATCGTCTCGAGCAGCTTCTTGCGGTCCTCGCCGGAGGAGCGCAGGAACTTGGCGAACTCGCCCTGGGGCAGCACGACGGTCTGGAGGAACTGGTCCTTGCGCAGTCCGACGAGCTCGGCGATCTCGTGACCGACCTCCTGGGTGCTGGTCGAGATCGTCACGCCTGCGTCAGGTGCGTCGACGTCGGTCAGACGTGTGAGGACGACCTTCTCGTTCTCCTGCGTGAAGCCGTCGCCGCGGCGCTTGGGCCGGCGGTGCGATGCGGTGCGGCGCACGCGATGGATGCCGGACTCGACCTCGAACACCAGGTCGACGTAGGGCTCGACGCCGGGGACGGCGTGGTGCGAGTGCAGCCGCTCCTTGCTCGCGGTCTCACCGGCCAGGCCCCCGTAGAGGGCGAACACGATCGCGTCGATGATCGTGGACTTGCCGGCACCGGTCGGTCCCTCCAGGAGGAACAGTCCTGAGCGGCCCAGGGCCGCGAGATCGATCGTGTGGGGCCCCGCGAACGGACCGATCGCCTGGAGGGTGAGTGAGTAGAGCTTCATCGGTCCGCCTTGACGGCGGCGGCGCGCACGGCGTCATAGGCCTGCTGGATGACCTCGAGCTCGACCTCGGAGGCGGGCGAGGAGGTCACGAACTCGACGAAGTCGGCCGCCACCCGGGTCGGCTGCATCGCCTCGGTCACCACGGGGGCGGCACCGGACCGCTCGCCGGCGATCGGCTCGTGCGTCAGGTGCAGGACGTGCGGGAACCGGGCGCGCACCAGCGCGTGCATGTCGGGCGGATAGGTGGGGTCGGTGACGGTGATCTTGACCCAGTCGTCGAGGTGGGCGTCGGTCTGCGAGGACAGGACGTGGCTCAGCTCGCCGCGGATCTCGGTGAGCCGGCGCGGGACCGGAGCGTCGAGCAGCGTGACCGAAGGCGGGCCGTCCGGCGCGAGCTCGAGCAGCACGGTGGACTTGCGGTGCGAGCGCTCGGAGAACGAGTAGGCCAGCGGGGACCCGGAGTAGCGGGCGACCGTCGCCGAGCCCGGCACCGGAACGACCTGGGGGCCGTGCAGATGGCCGAGGGCGACGTAGTCGACCCCGCCGAACACTCCCGAGGGCACCGACTGGACGCCGCCGACGGACAGGTCGCGCTCGCTGTCGGACGGCTCGCCGCCCACGACGAACGCGTGGGCCATGACGATCGAGCGGACCGCTCCGCGCGTGGCCAGGTCGTCGGTGACCCGCCGCATCGCGGCACTGATCACTCCCTCGTGGCTGCGGGCAGGGCGCTCGCCCGCCTCGTCGAGGAGCACCGCGCGGGCGGTCTCGGGGTCGAGGTAGGGCAGCCCGTAGACCGCGACCTGCACCGCGCCGTCGTCGAGGACGACCGGACGGTCGAGATCGGGCACCGAGGCGAGGATGCGGACGCTGTCGCGCATGAGTTCCGCACCGAAGCCGAGCCGGACCGCCGAGTCGTGGTTGCCCGGGGTGATGATCACGGTGGTCAGCCGGCTCAGCCGGCCGAGGGCGTCCTCGAGCACCCGCACGGTCTCGACCGCAGGGATCGCCCGGTCGTACACGTCGCCGCTGATCAGCACGGCCGCCACCTCGTGCTCCTGCACGAGCTCGACGAGGTGGTCGACGAAGGCGCGCTGGTGCTCGTGCATGTCGGTGCCGTGCAGCGTGCGGCCCAGGTGCCAGTCGGAGGTGTGCAGGATCTTCACCTCTAGAACGGTAGTGCCCGCCACCGACAGGTCCGCCCGCCCTCAGCGTGTCACCACGACGAGTCGTCCGTCACGGACCACGACCGCGATGTCGCCGTCGACGTCGGTGCGCCACCACCGCACGTCCCGCTGCCGAAGCCGCGTCAGCAGCGAGACGGCGGGGTGGCCGTAGTCGTTGTCCGCCCCCGCGCTGATCGTGGCCACGGACGCTCCCACCTCGGTCAGGAACCGGTCGTCCTGGTCGGCGCTGCCGTGGTGCGGCACCTTGAGGACGTCGGCCGTGACGCCGACGCCCGACCGCAGCAACCGTCGTTGGGCCTCCTCCCCCACGTCACCGCCGAGCAGGAGGTGCACGCCACGGACCGTGGCCCGCAGCACGAGGCTGACCGCGTTGGGGTCGTCCCCCTCGGCCGCGTGCGCAGGTGGCCACAGCACCTCCGCGCCGGTCTCGCCGAGCACGAACGACTCGCCTGCACCGGCGACGCGGCGAGCGGCCCCCGGGACCTGCGGCCCGCCCGACGGCCCGACGACCACCTGGTCGACCCGGCGCCCCGCGACCGCACCGCGCCACCCGTCGACGTGATCGGCGTGGCCGTGGGTCAGCACCAGCAGGCGGATCGTCCGGACGCCCAGCGAGGTCAGGCAGCGGTCGACCGGCGCGTCCTCCCCACCGGTGTCGACGACGACCGCCTCCCCCGCGGCGACCGGCAGCACCGTCGCGTCGCCCTGGCCGACGTCGCAGCTCACCATGACCCACCCCGCGGGCGGCCACCCCGTCTGCGGCGGCCGCCAGATGCCGATCACCAGCCCGAGCGCGAGGCCGACGAAGACCGCCGGACGCGACGACAGCCGCACGACCAGCCACGTCGCGACCGGCACCACCAGGAGCAGCACCTGCCACGGGCCGTGCCACTCCAGCGACGCCGCCTCCATCGCCGCGGCGCGGTGCCCGACCGTCAGGATCCAGCTCGCGCAGAGACCGGCAAGCCACCCGCAAGCCTGGCCCAGCGGAGCCCAGGCCACGGCCAGCAGGCCACCGACCAGGCCAGCCACGGTGGCCGGGGCCACCGCAGGACCCGCGAGCAGGTTGGCGAAGACCGCGACGAGCGAGACCTCGCCCGAGAGCGCAGCGATCGCGGGGGTGCACGCGAGCTGCGCGGCGACGGGCACCGCGATCGCCAGGGCACACCACCGCGGCATCCACCGCTCCAGACGACGGGTGAGCAACGGGGCCAGCAGCAGGATCCCGCCCGTCGCGACCGCGGACAGGACGAATCCGGGCGTGCGTGAGAGCCACGGGTCGAGGAACAACAGGCCGATCACCGCCCAGCACAGCGCGCGCACGCCGCCCCGGGAGCCGAAGCCCAGGGCCGCGACCCCGACCGCGCCCATGGCCGCTGCCCGCACGACGCTCGGGTCGGGGCGCGCGAGCAGCACGAACGCGACGATCGACAAGGCGCCGGCCACCCACAGACCCCGCCGCCGCAGACCGGCGGAACGCGCCAGCAGCATGACGACCGCGAGCACGATCGTCAGGTTGGTGCCCGATACGGCCATGAGGTGGGTGAGCCCACTGCGGCGGAAGTCCTCCTCGATCTCGACCGTGATGTGGGTGTCGTCGCCGTCGACCAGGGCAGGCACCAGGGCCCGGGGCTCGTCCGAGAGGTGCGAGACCGCACGGCGTACGCCCTCGCGGACCCGCTCCGACGCCTCCCACCACCACGCCGCCCGGTCGGCCGGACCGCGCCGCAGCACGTCGATCACGGCCGCCTCCTCGGACGCCTCCGACGGGCTCAGCCGGCCGACGACGACCAGCCGCCTGCCGACCACGAGATCGCTCGGACTGCCGTCGACGAAGGCCGTGGCCCGGTCGCGCACCCGGACGGCCTGCGCGGCGGTCACGACCCGGCGCACCCGCACCTCGACCACGACCGCATCGCGTCCCTGGTGGCTGAAGGGCCGGGCGTCCCGGACGACCTCGACGTCCATGGTCGCGAGACGGTGCTCGCGGGCCAGGTCCGTCAGCGGTGAGTGCTCGACCACGGCCAGTCGCCAGGCGCAGGAGGCCGCGACCGCGGCCAGGCAGACGCCGACGAGCGCGACGGCACGCACGGGTGCGAACCGGGCCGCGACCATCGCGAGCGCGATCCCTGCGGCCACCAGCGCGAGCGCGGCGACCGACCCGGCCGTGACGAGCCAGGCGGCGGCACCCCAGGCCACCACCGCGGCCGGGAGCATCCGCAGGTCGTGGGTCACACGACGACGAGGTCGCGCAGCTCGGCCAAGGTCGCCTCCCCGATGCCCTTGACGTCGAGGAGGTCGTCGACCGACGAGAACCGGCCGTTCTCCTCGCGCCACCCGAGGATCGCCTGCGCGGTGACCGGGCCGACGCCGGGCAGGGTGTCGAGCTGCTCGGCGGTCGCGGTGTTGAGGTTGACCTTCGCCCCGGTGGCGCCCGTTCCCCCGGTGCCGGGAGCCACGCCGGCGGCGCCGAGATCGACAGGCTCGAGCCCGACCAGGATCTGCTCGCCGTCGGTGAGCTCGCGAGCGAGGTTGAGGGAGGTGGTGTCGACCTCTCCCCGGACGCCGCCTGCGGCCTCGATCGCCTGGTAGACGCGCGATCCTCGGGGCACGGTCACGATGCCGGGACGACGCACCTTGCCTGCGACGTCGACCACGACCTCGGCGGCCGGCGCCGAGGTCGCGGAGCCCTGCGCGCCGCTCGGGCTCGCCGTCCCCGCGCTGCCGGGCGGGCCGGGCGACGCGGAGGACGAGAACGCGAGCGGCGCCACCGGCCCGCTCGACTCCGGACGTCCTGACAGCAGCCACCACGCCAGCAGCACCGAGGCGGCGACGGCCACGGCAGCCAGCGCGCGCACGTGCGGCACCTCCACCCGCGGCCGGACGCGCGCCGGCTCCTCCTCGGGCGGCGGCAGCTCGGCGTCGAACGACGCTGCCAGCTGGGCGAGGCGACGCCGGGCGATCTCCGCCCTGGTCTCGTCGGGGGCCTCTCGGTGGCTCGGCTTCATTTCACGACCGTAGGCACGACCGGGCGCGTACGTCATCGGCGCGATCACGCCCCTGTGGACGACGCGCGCGGCGCCCGACGACGGTGGAGAACGTGCGTTACGGCCCCGAACGCTCAGCGCGGCGTGATCGTCACCGCGATCATGCCGGGCCCCACGTGGGCACCGATCACGGCGCCGACCTCGTCGACCGGGATCGACTCACGCTCAAGGGTGGACGCCAGGCGTTCGGCGACCGCGGTGGCCGTGGACAGCGCGGCCAGGTGCTGGACCCCGATGTCGAAGCCGTCGGCGCACGCGTGGGCCGACTCGACCGCGAGCGCCTCCAGACGCGCGAGCGCCTTGGCCTGGGTGCGGACCCGCTCCAGCGGGACGACCAGGCCGTCGCTGATCGTGAGGATCGGCTTGACCGCGAGCGCCGAGCCGATCAGCGCGGCCGCAGCGCCCACTCGTCCGCCGCGGCGCAGGTACTCCAGCGTGTCGACGTAGAGCAGTGCCGTGGACGTCTCGCCCGCCCGGCGCGCGGCGTCCGCGACCCCCACGACGTCCTCGCCGGCGTCCCGCGCCTGGGCGGCACGCCCGGCCGCGAATCCGGTGGCGATGCCGACCTGCGTCGAGTCGACACAGGTCACGGGCACCGACGCCTGCTTCGCGGCCAGCACCGCGGAGTCGAGCGTGCCCGACATCCGCGCGCTCAGGTGCACCGAGACGATCGCTTCGGCGCCCTCCGAGGCGAGCCGCTCGTAGACCGCGAGGAACTCGTCAGGGGTGGGACGCGATGTGCTGACCGGCACGAACGAGGCCAGCGCGTCGGCAATCATCTCCGACGTCACGTCCTCGCCCTCGGTGTGGACCTCGGCCCCGATGATGACCTGCAGGGGCACGACCGTGATGCGCTCGCGTTCTGCGTCGGACCCCGACAGCGACGACGTGGAGTCCGTGACGATCGCGATCATGGCCGAAGCCTAGCGGTGATCCTGGTCACACGACGATGCTGACGAGCTTCGGCGCCCGGACGATCACCTTGCGGATGTCGCGGCCGTCGATCGACCTCACCACGTTGGGCTCGGCCAGCGCGAGCTCGGTCAGCTCGTCGTCGCCGATCGCCGGGTCGACCTCGATCTTGCCGCGGACCTTGCCGAGCACCTGGATCACGCACGTGACCGAGGACGCGGCGAGGTGCGCGGGATCCGCGACGGGGAACGGTGCGCGGATCAGGGACTCGGTGTGGCCGAGGCGCGACCACAGCTCCTCTGCGAGGTGCGGCGCCAGCGGCGCCAGCATCAGCACGAGCGGCTCGACCGCGGCGCGGCTGCTGACGCCCACCTTGGTCAGGTGGTTCGTCAGCTCGATCAGCTTGGCGACCGCGGTGTTGAACCGCAGGTGCTCCATGTCGGCGCGGACACCGTCGATCGTGGTGTGCAGCACGTGCAGGGTGTCGCGGTCGAGCTCGGCGTCATCGACCCTGAGCTCACCGCTCTCCTCGTCGACCAGCAGCCGCCACACGCGCTGCAGGAACCGCTGCGCGCCGACCACTGCGCGCGTCTCCCACGGACGGGAGACGTCGAGCGGGCCCATCGACATCTCGTAGACCCGGAACGTGTCGGCGCCGTACGCGTCGTACATCTCGTCGGGGGTGACGATGTTCTTCAGGCTCTTGCCCATCTTGCCGTACTCGCGGTTGACCGGCTTGTCGCCGTGGAACCAGCCACCGTCGCGCTCCTCGACCTCGTCGGACGGCACGTACGTCCCGCGCTCGTCGGTGTACGCGTACGCCTGGATGTAGCCCTGGTTGAACAGGCGGTGGAACGGCTCCTCGCTCGAGACGTGGCCGAGGTCGAACAGGACCTTGTGCCAGAAGCGGGCGTAGAGCAGGTGCAGCACCGCGTGCTCGACACCGCCGACGTACAGGTCGACGCCGCCGGTCTCGCCGTCCTTGCGCGGGCCGAGCCAGTAGCGCTCGTTCTCGGGGTCGGCGATGCGGTCGGGGTTGTGCGGATCGGTGTAGCGCAGCTCGTACCAGGACGACCCTGCCCAGTTGGGCATCGTGTTGGTCTCACGGCGGTAGGTGCGCGGGCCGTCACCGAGGTCGAGGGTCACGTTGACCCAGTCGTCGGCACGGGCCAGCGGCGGCTCGGGGTTGCTCAGCGCGTCCTCGGGCTCGTACGTCTTGGGCGAGTAGTCGGGCACGTCGGGCAGGTCGACCGGCAGCATCGACTCGGGGATCGCGATCGGCTGGTCGAGCTCGTCGTAGACGATCGGGAACGGCTCGCCCCAGTAGCGCTGGCGGCTGAAGAGCCAGTCCCGCAGGCGGTACGTCGTGGTGCCCTCGCCTGCGCCGTGCTGCTGCAGCCAGGTGATCACCGCGGCCTTGGCGTCCTCGATGCCGAGGCCGTTGATGTCCAGGTCGCCGTGCGCGGAGTTCACCGCGGGACCCTCGCCCGGGTAGGCGCCCTCGACGCCCTCGGGCGCCTCGACGGTGCGGATGATCGGCAGGTCGTACGCCTCGGCGAACTCCCAGTCGCGCTGGTCGCCGCCGGGGACGGCCATGATCGCGCCGGTGCCGTAGCCCGTCAGCACGTAGTCGGCGATGAACACCGGGATCTGCTCGCCGTTGACCGGGTTGGTCGCGTAGGAGCCGGTGAAGACGCCGGTCTTCTCCTTGTTCTCCTGACGCTCCAGGTCGGTCTTGGCGGCCGCCGTCGCGCGGTACGCGGCCACGGCCTCCGCGGGCGTCGCGCGCCCGTTGGTCCACAGCTGCGGGGTGCCCTCGGGCCAGGCCTCAGTCGTCAGGGTGTCGACGAGCTCGTGCTCGGGGGCCAGGACCGCGTACGTCGCGCCGAACAGCGTGTCGGGGCGGGTCGTGAAGACGTCGAACGACGTCGCGGCGTCCTCGACCCGGAACGTGACGCGGGCACCGTGCGAGCGGCCGATCCAGTTGCGCTGCATGTTCTTGACCGACTCGGGCCAGTCGACCCGCTCGAGGTCATCGATCAGGCGGTCGGAGTACGCGGTGATCCGCATCTTCCACTGGCGCAGGTTGCGGGTGAAGACCGGGAAGTTGCCGCGCTCGCTGCGGCCCTCCGCGGTGACCTCCTCGTTGGCCAGCACCGTGCCGAGGCCCGGGCACCAGTTGACCGGGGACTCATCGACGTACGCGAGGCGCACGGAGTCGATGAGCAGACGACGCTCGAGCGGGGCCAGCTCGGACCAGGGGGCGCCGTCGGGCGCGGTGCGCGAGCCGGCTTCGTACTCGGCGACCAGCTCGCTGATCGGGCGGGCGCGGCCCTGCTCCTCGTCGTACCAGGCGTCGAAGATCTGCAGGAAGATCCACTGCGTCCACTTCACGAAGTCGGGGTCGATCGTGGCGAAGCTGCGGCGCGGGTCGTGGGCCAGCCCGAGCCGGCGCAGCTGACGGCGCATGTTGGCGATGTTGGAGACCGTGTTGGTGCGCGGGTGCTCGCCGGTCTGCACCGCGTGGATCTCGGCGGGCAGGCCGAATGCGTCGTAGCCGAGCGCGTGCAGCACGTTGTCGCCCTGCATGCGGCGGTAGCGGCCGACCACGTCGGTCGCGATGTAGCCCAGCGGGTGCCCGACGTGGAGCCCCGCACCCGAGGGGTACGGGAACATGTCCATGATGAAGTACTTCTCGCCTGCGACGTCGCCGGCGAGGTCCCCGACGGGATTGGGTGCCTCGAACGTCCCCTCGGCGTCCCACCGGTCCTGCCAGCGGCGCTCGATGTCCCCAGCCAGCTCGCTCGTGTAGCGGTGGGACGTGGTCGTTTCCTCAGGCGTGCTCACTGACGAGATGTTACCGGTGCGCCTGCGTCCCACCGCGCCTCTCCCCCGCTCCCCCCATCCGCCGACGAGTCACGCACGGACGGCGACGAGTCACGTATGGCAGGCGAGGAGTCACGTCCGGGATCCGTGCGCGACTCCTCAGTGACCGTGCGCGACTCGTCAGCGACCGTGCGCGACTCGTCAGCGACCGTCGGTGGCGGGATCCTCGGGGACGACGACGGGGCGCAAGCGCGCCCAGACCGCGAAGGCGATCGCGACGACCAGCATGCCGAGCCCGCCCCACAGGTTGATGTTGAGCCCGTCGCCCCGCGCAAGCTCCTCGTCGGTCGCGTTGAAGATGCCGAGCAGCACCAGGATCACGCCGTAGGCGCCGAGCAGACCCGCGATCACGAACCGGATGTCGAAGAGGCCGGCCTTCTTCTTGGTCGTGCTGTCACTGTCACTCATGGTGATCTCCTATCGGAACAGCAGGTTGAGGATGATGACCAGCACGAGCCCGATCGTCGCGAGCCGGGTCGGCGACTGGTACCACGGGAGCGCCGCGCTGTTGGGGTCGACCAGCGACTCCTTGGGCGTCAGGGAGTACACCAGCCCCTTGAGCTCGGACTCCACCCGCGGCTTCGTCATGAGGGTGACGATGATGCTGACGATGATGTCGACGACGAACGCCGCACCCGCGGCCGCGAAGCTCGCGCCCTGTCCCCGGAGGTCCAGGGTGCCGGTGCTGGCGCCACCGAACGCGTCCTGACTGAGGAACGCGACCGTCACCGCAGCGGCCGTGCCCGCGACCAGGCCGGTCCAGCCGGCCGTCGCCGTCATGCGCTTCCAGAACATGCCGAGGATGAACGTCGCGAACAGCGGCGCGTTGAAGAAGCCGAACAGCGTCTGCAGATAGTTCATCAGGTTGTCGTAGTTGGACGCGAAGTACGCCGTCCCGATCGCGATGACCGTCGCGGCGACGGTCGCGATGCGTCCGACCCCGGTGTAGTAGCTGTCGTTCTCGTCCTTCTTCACGTACTGCTGCCACAGGTCGTAGGAGAAGACCGTGTTGAAGGCCGAGATGTTCGCCGCCATGCCGGCCATGAAGGAGGCCAGCAGACCTGCGATCGCGACCCCGAGCATGCCGTTGGGGAGCAGATCGCGCATCAGGAGCAGGATCGCGTCGTTGTACTTCGCCCCACCGGTGTCGCCCTCGCCGGACTTGAGATTCGCGATCTCGGGGATGATGATCGCCGCGGCCATGCCCGGGATGATCACGATGAACGGGATGAACATCTTCGGGAACGCGCCGATGATCGGCGCGCGGCGGGCCGACGACAGCGAGTCCGAGGCCATGGCCCGCTGCACCTCGACGAAGTTGGTCGTCCAGTAGCCGAACGACAGCACGAAGCCGAGGCCGAACACGATGCCGACGGTCGACCAGAACGGATCGGCGATGCCGGTGAGGTCCGTCCCGGGCCACGACGACAGCTGCTCACCGTTGGGCTGCACCTTCTCCTTGATGCCCTCCCAGCCGCCGACCTTGTGCAGCGCGATGAACGTCAAGGGGGTCAGCGCCGCGACGATCACGAAGAACTGCAGCACCTCGTTGTAGATCGCCGCCGACAGCCCGCCGAGCGTGATGTAGCTGAGCACCACGATCGCCGCGACGATGAGCGAGACCCACAGCGGCCAGCCCAGCAGGCGGTTGACGATCGTCGCGAGCAGGTACAGGTTGATGCCGGCGATCAGGAGCTGGGCGATCGAGAAGCTCAGGGCGTTGACGAGGTGCGCCCCCGTGCCGAACCGCCGCCGCATGAACTCGGGGACGCTGCGCACGCCCGAGCCGTAGTAGAAGGGCATCATCACGATGCCGAGGAACAGCATGGCCGGGACCGCGCCGATCCAGAAGTAGTGGAACGTGGCGACGCCGAACTGGGCGCCGTTGGCCGACATGCCCATGATCTCGACCGCACCGAGGTTGGCCGAGATGAACGCGAGACCCGTGACCCACGCGGGCAGGGAGCGCCCGGACAAGAAGAAGTCGAGGCTGGACGACACCTGGCGCCGGGCGAGGACGCCGATGCCGATCACCACGACGAAGTAGAGGGCGATGATCGTGTAGTCGAAGAAGTCGGCATCGAGCCGGAACGTTCCTTCTGCGGCGCGAAGCATGCAGGCCTCCCTTGTCCGATCGAGCACGACCCCCCGGTCGACTCCCCACGGGACGTTACTCTCGGGCCCTTCGTCGTGCACACAGCAGGACCCCTCGAGCCTTCGCATGTGTCGGCGGCCACGCCTACCGTGAAGGCATGCGTCACGGAATCGTCCCGCCCTATCTCCTGCAGCACCTGTCCCGCCTCGACCGCGAGGACCTCCGGGACGCTGCGGAGGCGGCCCGACGCGCTCTCGCGAACGATCTGCGGCCCCGACCCGGGGGTGCCGCCCTGCCCACGGTCCCACCGCCGCCCGTCCGCCCGACCGGCCCCGAGCGCACGATCGCCGACGCCCGCGGCAGCGAGACGCTCCCCGGCGACGCAGTCAGGCGCGAGGGCGACGGGCCCATCGGCGATCCCGCGGCCGACGAGGCGTACGACGGCCTCGGCGCGACGTACGCCCTGTTCGCCGAGGCGTTCGGACGCGCGTCGATCGACGGCGCCGGACTGCCCCTGCTGGCGACGGTCCACTACGGCCGCGACTACGACAACGCGTTCTGGGACGGGCAGCAGATGGTCTTCGGCGACGGGGACGGCCAGGTGTTCGGGCGGTTCACCGCCTCGCTGTCGGTGATCGGGCACGAGCTCGCCCACGGGGTCACCCAGTACACCGCCGAGCTCGTCTACGCGGGGCAGTCCGGTGCCCTCAACGAGTCCGTCTCGGACGTCTTCGGCGCGCTCGTGGAGCAGCATGCGCGCGGGCAGGACGCAGCCGAGGCGAGCTGGCTGATCGGCGAGGGCCTGTTCACCGACCAGGTCCAGGGCAGTGCCCTGCGCTCGATGAGGGCGCCGGGCACCGCGTACGACGACGACGTGCTCGGCAAGGATCCCCAACCGGCCACGATGGCCGACTACATCGACACGACCGAGGACAACGGCGGGGTGCACCTCAACTCCGGCATCCCCAACCATGCGTTCTACCTCGCCGCCATCGAGCTGGGCGGCCGGGCCTGGGACCGGGCCGGACAGATCTGGTACGACACGATCTGCGGCGACCTGAGCCCCACCGCGACGTTCGCCGACTTCGCTGCTGCGACGGTTGCCGCCGCAGCGGCCCGCTACGGCGAGGGCTCGCTCGAGAGCGACGCCGTGGTGCGGGCCTGGTCGACCGTCGGCGTGCAGATCGGGGACACTGTCCAGAGGGGCTGACAGCCAGGAGGTGCCGCGATGGACGAGCTGCCGTTCGTCATCACCGTCGTGCGTACCGGCGGGCTCGCCGGGCTCCGACGCGAGTGGACGGTCGAGGTCGCCGCCCCGCAGGAGGCCGAGCACTGGCGCCCGATCGTCGAGGCCTGCCCGTGGGACCACACGCCGAACGATCCCGCGCCCGACGGATTCGTCTACGACTTCCGCGTCGCCGACATGGAGGCCGTCGTCACCGAGCGCGAGCTCGACGGTCCGTGGCGCCAGCTGGCCGAGGAGGTCAAGCGCTCGACCGCGCCGTAGTCCCGTCCCCGAGACTGCGCAGGACCGACGATGAGGGTTTCGGGCAGCCAGGGGTGCCGCAAACCCTCATCGTGCGTCCCGCCGGGGACCGAGGATGAGGGTTTCGGGCAGCCAGGGGTGCCGCAAACCCTCATCGTGCGTCCCGCCGGGGGCGCGGTCAGGGCTGGGCGCAGAAGGCCTCGACCTTGGTGGTGGGGCCGGAGACGATGACTTCGTCCCCCTCGCTCACGACGGTCGTCGCCTGGGCGTAGATGAAGTCCGAGCCGAGGGACTTGATCGCCACGATCGTCACGCCGAAGTCGCGTCGCAGCCCCGCCTCCTGCAGGGTCTTGCCGCTCGCCCGGGACGGTGCGCGGGTGCGCGCGATCGCGAAGTTGCCCTCGAACTCGATGAAGTCGGTCATCGTGCCGGTGACCATGTGCGCGACGCGCTTGCCCATCTGGGACTCGGGCCGGATCACGTGGGTCGCGCCGACGCGCTCGAGGATCGCGGCGTGCTTGCCGCTGATCGCCTTGGCCCACACCTCCTTGACCCCGAGGTCGAGCAGGCCCAGCACGGTCAGCACGCTTGCCTCGATGTCGGTGCCGATGCCGACCACCGCGACCTGGAACTGCTCGGCGCCGATCTGGCGCAGCGCCTCGGTGTCGGTCGTGTCGGCGGCGACGACGTGCGTGAAGTCGCTGGCGTACTTCTGGACGATGTCGGCGCGTTCGTCGACGGCCAGCACGTCGTGGCCCAGCTGCACCAGCGAGCGGGCGACGGCCGTGCCGAAGCGGCCCAGGCCCAGCACGATGACCGGCCTGGTGGGTGAGGTCGAGCGGTCCTTAGCCAATGATCGGTTGCTCCTCGGGAAGGTGGTACCGCGGCATCCTGCGACGTAGCACGAGTGCGCCCGCCGCCGCGATCGTACCGACACGGCCGACGAACATGAGCACGATGATGACGCATTGTGCGTCGGTCGGCAGATCTGGAGTGATCCCGGTGCTCAGACCCACCGTCGCGAAGGCGGACGTGCACTCGAACAGGACCTGGTCGAATGCGAAGTCGGTCATCACCATCACGATGAACGTCGTCGTGACGACCAGCATCACCGCGAGCAGCGCGATCGTGATGGCGGTACGCGCGACGCGCGGCCCGATCGACCGGGCGCCGACCGTGATCTCGGGGTCGCCACGCAGCTCGGCCCAGATGACGTACGCGAGGAGCAGGAAGGTCGTGATCTTGATGCCGCCCGCGGTGCTGGCGCTGCCGCCGCCGATGAACATCAAGATCGTGCCCATGTTGAGCGTCTCGGGGCGCACCGCACCCCAGTCGAAGCTGTTGAGCCCGCCGGAGCGCGGCATGATGCCGCCCTCGATGCCGGTCACGAGCTTGTGCCAGACCCCCTCCCCGCCCAGCGTGGCCGGATTGGTCCACTCCAGCGCGAGGAAGGCCAGCGCACCCACGACGAGCAGGCCGATCGAGCCCCAGATCGTGAGCCGGGTGTGGATCGTCCATCGTGACGGGGTGCGCCAGCCCGTGAACAGCTCGGCGAGCACCGGGAAACCGATCGCGCCGACGAACACCGCGAACGCGATGGGGATGATGATGAGACCGTCGCCCGCGTAGCCCACCAGGCTGTCGCGGTTGAGCGAGAAGCCTGCGTTGTTGAACGCCATGATCGCGTCGAACACGCCGTGCCAGAGCGCCGTGGGCAGATCGTCGAAGTACGACGCGCGGTAGCGCGCTGTCAGCACCACGGCGGTGACGGTCTGGAAGAACAGCATCGTGACCGCGACGCGACGGAACAGCGGCTTGACCTCGCCGATGTTGACGACGTGCATGTCGGCCTGCGCCACGAGTCGGGTCCGCAGCCCGAGGCGACCGCCGATGAACAGCCCCAGCACGGTCGCGAGCGCGACGATGCCGAGTCCGCCGATCTCCACGAGCCCGAGGATGATGCCCTGCCCCGCCGGGGACCAGTACGTCGAGGTGTCGACGGTGGCCAGGCCCGTCACCGTCACCGCGGACGTCGAGGTGAAGAACGCCGGCATGAACCCCGGCGACTCCGTCCCGGACCGGGCGAAGGGCATGAGCAGCAGGAGCGTCCCCACGAGGATCAGGGCAAAGAAGGTCAGGGGCAGCAGGCGGACCGGATGCGCGATCGAGGCAGGAATCCGCAGCCTCAGAGGGCGGGGCACGGCACGACGTTACCCCAGGAGGGAGCCAGCGCACGCGTGATAATTTCCTCGTCATGGTCTCGCCCGTTCGTGCTGCTCAGGCCGTGTTCTCCCGACTGGGCCACAATCAGGAGCTGCCGGGCCTGGCGACCACGGTCGGCGGCCTGTTCCTCGCGGTGGTCAGCGCCGCCGTCGGGCTCGACACCGTGGCCCTCGTCCTGCTCGCAGTCTCGGTGCTCGGCGAGCTGCTCCTCGAACGTCCCCGGGCGAGCGCGGCCCAGCTGCTGCGCCAGGGCGCCCTGGGCGTCCCCATGCGGTTCGCGCTGCGCGCGATCGTCTGCCTGGTCGCCGGACGCAGCCACCTCGACGACCCGGGGGCCTGGCACGCACTGCTCGCGGTCAGCATCGCGCTGGCGGTCGCCCTGTGCGGCCGGGCGCTGCACGAGGAGTACCGCCGGGTCGGCCCGCTGAAGCCCATGACGACGCGCAACATCCCCGGCTCCCCTCGCATCCACGAGGCTCCCCCGCAGCACCTGCTCGTGGTCGTGGTCGCCCAGCTGCTGGTGCTCGCGCCGGCCCCCCTCGAGGCACCGTGGTGGCTCGTGCTGGCGCTCGGAGCCGTCGGCACCGCGGCCCTGTTCTGGTTCACCTGGCCGGACGTCCGCGCGTCGTGGCGGATGCGCCAGGCCAAGCGCGCGACCGGGTTCACCGGCCCACTGCGCCAGATCCAGGACTTCCTCGACGACTACCGTCCCGAGGTCGTGGTGCACCTCAGCGGCCCCGAGACCGCGGCGTACCAGATCAACACGTGGCTGGAGAGCCTCGAGGCGCTCGACCGGCGGGTGTTCATCGTCGTGCGCGACCAGCCGCTCTTCGCCAAGATCGCCGCGACCTCGATCCCGGTGCTGGGGCTGCGGGACGCCGGTGAGCTCCTGATGCTCGACTTCTCCTCCTCGCGCATCGCGCTCTACCCGTCCAACACGGGCAACAACATCCACCTCCTGCGTCTGCCGACCCTCATGAGCGCGTTCATCGGCCACGGCGACAGCGACAAGAGCGCCTCGAACAACCCGTTCTCCCGGGCGTACGACGAGCTGTGGGTCGCGGGCGAGGCCGGCGCCGACCGCTACCGGCGCTCCGGACTCGGCATCCACGAGGACCAGTACCGGTTCGTCGGACGCCCGCAGGTGCACGCGATCACGCGGGAGCCGCGCCTCGGCGACGAAGCGGTCCCGACCGTCCTCTACGCACCGACCTGGGAGGGCGTCAACCACGAGCAGGAGTACTCCTCGGTCTCTGCGGTCGGCGTCCGGGTCGTCGAGGCGCTGCTCGCCGCGGAGCCGCCGATCCGGGTCGTGTTCAAGGCCCATCCCTTCACCGGCCAGCGCGATGCGAAGTACCGCGCGGTCCTCGCCCGCATCGCGGCCCTGCTCGACGACGCCGCGGCCGCGACCGGCATCGACCACCGCGTGGTCAAGGGCGGCTCGATCAACGAGTGGTTCAACCGGGCGACCGCGATGGTCACCGACATCTCCAGCGTCGTCAGCGACTTCCTCGCGAGCGAGAAGCCGTACGCGGTCTTCAACCACACCGATCTCGACGACGCGACGTTCCGCGCGGAGTACCCCTCGACCGGTGCGGGCACCACGATCGGCCGCGACGGACGGGGCATCGGTGAGTTCATCGACGTCGTCACCCGCGCCGCTCCCGACGTGCTCGCTCCCGATCGCGAGCGCCTCGCGACGTACCTGCTCGGCCCCCACGAGCACCGCACCCTCGAGTCGTTCAAGGCCGCGATCGACGCGATGATCGTCCGCTCGGAGACCGAGCGAGGCGCGTACCGCGACGGCACGCCGACGAGCGAGATGCCCGTGACGGACTCCGCCGAGCTCTGAGCGCGCCGAGCGGGAGCGCGGACCCCCGGGCAGCTCGCGATAGTGTTGCCGGGTGAATTCGGCTGCCGAGAAGATCGCCATCGCGATCGTGACGTACAACCGATCGACATTCCTCAAGGAGCTCCTCGCGAGCGCCGCGGTCATGCGGACGGCGCCGTTTCGGATCGTGGTGGTCGACAACGCCAGCACCGACGACACGCAGGACGTCATCGCCGCCGCGATGCAGGACTTCCCTGAGGGCGTGCTGGTCAACCACCGCCTCGACACCAACACCGGTGGCTCCGGAGGATTCAGCGAGGGCACCCGGCTCGCGCTCGAGCTGGGCGCCGACTGGGTCTGGCTCATGGACGACGACGTCGAGATCCTGCCCGACGCGATCGAGCAGTTCGCCCCCTGGATGGAGCGCTTCAAGGTCATCCACGGTCGTCGTTACGACTTCGACGGCACCCCGTTCTACTGGCAGGCCCGGTTCAACGAGTTCCTCGGCGTGCCGCTGCCCTACAGCGGAAAGCAGTTCGGCCGCGAGGGCTATGCGATCACCAACTCCGGCACGTTCGAGGGCATGCTCATCCACGCGGACGTCGTGCGCCTGATCGGGCTGCCCGATCCCCGCTTCTTCATCTCCTGGGACGACGCCGCGTACGCGTGGCTCGCCGCCCAGCACACCGACGTCGCGTACGTGGATGCGTTCGTGCTGAAGCGCAAGCGCGAGCAGAAGCAGGTCAACCTGGGCATCCGGCACCTCAACGACGGCAGCCCTCTGTTCCGCTTCCACGTGATCCGCAACCGGGCCTACGTCGGCAAGTACTTCCGCGAGTACGGCAAGCTCAACCGCATCGGCTTCGGTCTCGGCACGGCGCTCACGCTCGCCAAGGAGGTCTTCCGCCTCGTGGTCGTCCAGCACACCCTCAAGGGGCTCGGCGACCTCGCGCGGGGCTTCCGCGCCAACCGCGCGCTGTGGCGGGACAAGTCGTGGCGTCCGATGGATCCCGCGGACGTACCGGCACCATTGAGCCATGACCGCTGACCTCCTGATCGTCGGCTCGGGCTTCTTCGGCCTGACGATCGCCGACCGATGTGCGCGTGAGCTGGGCCTGAAGGTCCAGATCATCGATCGCCGCGACCACCTGGGCGGCAACGCCTACTCCGAGATCGATCCCGAGACCGGCATCGAGGTCCACCGCTACGGGGCGCACCTGTTCCACACCTCCAACCAGCGGGTGTGGGAGTACGTCAACCGGTTCACGACGTTCACGCCCTATCAGCACCGCGTCTACACGACGTACCGCGGCGAGGTGTTCCCGCTGCCGATCAACCTCGGCACGATCAACCAGTTCCAGCGCGCCGCGTACTCCCCCGACGAGGCCCGCGCGTGGGTCGCCGAGCAGGCCGCGATGATCACCGGCGAGCCGGCGAACCTCGAGGAGAAGGCGATCTCGCTGATCGGTGAGCCGCTGTACGAGGCGTTCATCAAGGGCTACACCGCCAAGCAGTGGCAGACCGATCCCCGTGAGCTCGGCGCCGACATCATCAGCCGCCTGCCGGTGCGCTACACGTACGACAACCGCTACTTCTCCGACACCTACGAGGGTCTGCCCACCGACGGCTACACCGCGTGGCTGGAGCGGATGGCCGATCACGACAACATCACCGTGACTCTCGAGGCCGACTTCTTCGACGAGACGCAACCTTTCAACAAGAAGGCATGCGTCGGGGTGACCCCTGTCGTGTACACGGGCCCGGTCGACCGCTACTTCGATCACGCCCACGGCGACCTGTCGTGGCGCACCCTGGATTTTGAGACCGAGGTGCTGGCGACCGGCGACTTCCAGGGCACCCCGGTGATGAACTACGCCGACCCCGACATCGCGTACACCCGCATCCACGAGTTCCGCCACTTCCACCCCGAGCGTGAGCACCCGGCCGACAAGACCGTGATCATGCGCGAGTTCAGCCGCTTCGCCGGCACCGGCGACGAGCCCTACTACCCGGTCAACACCCCCCAGGACCGCGAACGGCTCCTGGCCTACCGCGAGCTGGCCCGCGGCGAGAAGAACGTGCTGTTCGGCGGACGTCTCGGCACCTACCAGTACCTCGACATGCACATGGCCATCGGCTCGGCGCTCAGCATGTTCGACAACAAGCTCGCACCGTACTTCCGCGACGGCGCCGCACTCGACGACCATGGCCTCTAGGGCAGACAGCGCCCGCATCGGGCTCGTCCACCGCCTGCGGCTCTGGGCGATCGGTCGGCTGCGGCGCTCGCGGCTCCTGCCGTCGGGGATGCCGGACAAGCTCACCGACGAGGACCGGCTCGGACGCCCGTTCGAGCAGCAGGTCATGCTCTACTTCCCGACCACGCGCGACAGCCTCTACCAGCTGCGGCCGTGGTATCACGCGCTGAAGGCCCTCGACGCGTCCCACCGGCTGGTGTGCGTCTTCAAGGACTCGCGCACCGCGCAGATCGTGCGCGACGAGACCGGCCTGGACTGCGTGACGCTCGCCCGCTACGGCCAGCTCGACGAGATCTTGTCGGTGTCGCAGGTCAAGCTCGCGCTCTACGTCAACCACGACCCGATCAACTTCGAGAGCCTGCGCTTCACCTCGCTCGTGCACGTCTACCTCGGCCACGGCGACAGCGACAAGGGCGTCTCGGTCTCCAACCAGGTCAAGGCGTACGACCTGTGCTTTCTCGCGGGCCAGGCCGCGGTCGACCGCACGGCCTCGGCCGTGATGCTCTACGACGCCCCGGCGCACAGCGTCCTGATCGGCCAGCCGCAGCTCGACGGGATCGCACCCGTCGTGCCCTCGCCGTCGCTGGACGGCCGCCCGACGGTCCTGTACGCCCCGACGTGGGAGGCCTCGCAGCCCTCGGTGTCGTACGGCTCCCTCGAGACGCACGGGGTCGCGCTGGTCACGGCCCTGCTCGGCACGTACCGCGTGATCTACCGCCCGCACCCGCTCAACGGCGTCATCCGGGCGTCGTACGCGGCAGCCGACGCCGCGGTGCGCGAGCTCGCCGACCGGGTCGACACCGTGGTGCCGCTCGAGCAGTCGTTCGCCGACGCGGACCTGCTCGTGACCGACGTGTCCGCCGTGACCCTCAACTGGCTGCCCACGGGCAAGCCGATGCTGGTCACCACCCCGCCCGTCCCCTACCCGCCCAGCCCGCTCATGGACGTCGTGCCGCAGCTCGCTCCGGGCGACGACGTCGCGGCCATCGTCGCGGAGCACCTGACCGACGACCCGACCAAGGCCGCCCGCGACGCGCTGGTCGAGCACTACCTCGGTGATCCCCGTCCCGGCGTGGCCACCGCCCGCTTCATCGCAGCGTGCGAGGACGCCATGGCACTGCGCGACCGGGAGTGGGCCGCGCGGCAGGCCGCCGGCGCGACCGGGCCCTAGGCGAGATGTTGGACCTCGCACGCTCGGCCGCGCGCCTGCCGGTGTTCCTGAGCCTGACGATCGGCGCGATGATCGCGATCCGGCTCTGCTTCCTCGGCACGCCCGCGGGACGTGACGAGGCCGGCTTCCTCATGGTCGGCAACGCGTGGGGCGACGGCGACTCCCTCTACGGCCCGTACTGGGTCGACCGTCCGCCGTTGCTGCTCTGGATCATGGACCTCGCGGGCACCCTGACGAACCTGCGGCTCATCGGGCTCCTGGCGTGCGTGGTCATGGTGCTGGGCGTGGCCCGCGCGGCGTACCTCGTGCGCGGACCGCAGGGTGCGCGGTGGGCGGCGGCCGCTGCCTCCCTGTTCAGCACCGCCCACTGGTTCGGCGTGACCCGGACCAACGGAGAGATGCTGTGCGCCGGATTCGTCGCCTGGGGATTCGCCCTCACGATCCAGGCCCTCCTGCCCCACGCGCGGCGGCCCTGGCTCCCGGCGCTCGGGGCGGGCGTGCTCGCGGCGTGCTCGTGCCTGATCAAGCAGTCCATCGTGGACGGCCTGGTCTTCGCGGCCGTGCTCGCCGTGGCCGTCGCGTGGCAGCAGCCCGCCGCCCGCCGGCGGGCCGCTGTGGTCGTGGCCGCGGGAACGGTCGGCTTCGTCGTCGCCCTGGCGACGGGTGTCGCTGCGGCCGCGGCCCGTGGCACCAGCCCGGCCGAGCTGTTCGACGCGCTCGTGACGTTCCGCGCGGAGGCCGGAGAGGTCATCCGCACCTCCGCCACCGCGGCGACCGGCCAGCGCCTGATCGTGCTCCTCGCCACCTGGGCGGGCAGCGGACTGGGCTTCATCGCAGTCCTCGCGGCGTGGTGCGCGGCACGCCGGCGCGAGCCGGTCGTCCTGGCGACGTTCGCCGTGATCGCGTTCGCCTCCGGCACGGCAGTGCTCGGCGGCAGCTACTGGGGCCACTACCTGTTCCAGCTCGTGCCCGCCTCGGCCCTCGCGGCCGGCCTGCTGGCCGACCAGGTGAGCCGGCGCCTCCGCACGGCTCTCGGGGTGTTCACGGTCGCAGTCCTCGCGGCCAACCTGACGTACACGATCGTCGCGCCGCCCCAGGTGGGGGCCACGGCCGAGACCGTCGGGACGTGGTTGAGAGAATCGGGCGACCCCTCCGACACCGCTGTCGTCGTCTACGGGCAGCCCAATGTCCTCGGCGCCGCGGGGATGTCCAGCCCGTACCCGTACCTCTGGAGCCTGCCTGTGCGCACCCTCGACCCGGACCTGACGACCCTGTCAGGCGTGCTCACGGGGCCCGATCGGCCCACGTGGTTCGTCGAGTGGACAGGCGTCGACTCCTGGGGCATCACGGGCGCGGACCGGCTCGAGAACGAGCTCGACGACGGCTACCGCAAGGTCGCCAAGGTCTGCGGCCGCACCGTCTGGCTGGCTCGCGGCGAGGAGCGCTCGCTGGCGCCCGTCCCGAAGGAGTGCCCGTGACGACCGAGATCGCCGCGCCCCGGACCACGCCGTGGACCTGGCGGGGGCCGGCCCTCCTGGTGTACGCCGTGCTGTTCGCCCTGGGCGTCGTGCTGATCGGCGTGCCGACCGATCCGTTCCAGCTGTTCGTGTGGCTCTGGCTGGCGACCATCGCGTACAACGTCCGCGCTCCCTGGCGACATCACCTCGCGTTCCCCCGCGACTGGTGGCCCGCGTTCGCGCTTCTCGTGCTCTATCTCTACAGCCGTGGCCTGTCCGACGAGGTCATCTCGATGCCCGTCCACTGGACGATGCCGATCCGCTTCGATGAGTGGCTGGGCGGCGGGACGCTGCCCACCCAGCACCTCCAGGACGCCCTGTGCGCTTCCCCGTGCACCAGCAGCACGCCGCCGCGGTGGTACGACGAGGTGCTCACGACCGTCTACTTCACCCACTTCGTCGCGGGGCTGACCCTCGCCGTGGTCCTGTGGCTGCGGGACCGGGCGATGTGGGTGCCGTGGATGCGGCGCTACGTCGTGATCAACTTCGCCGCCCTGGTCATCTACGTCCTCTACCCGATGGCGCCGCCGTGGCTGGCCGCCAAGGAGGGCTACATCGCCGAGCGGCTGCCGCGGCTCACCGGGCGCGGCTGGGACGACCTGGGGCTCGGTGGCTTCCACGTCGTGCTCGCGAAGGTCGGCAACCCGGTCGCCGCGATGCCCTCGTTGCACGGTGGGCTGGCCATGCTGATCGCGCTGTACGGCATCGCGCGGCTGCGAAGCGCGTGGCGCTGGATCCTCCTGGTGTACCCCGTGCTGATGGGCATCGCACTCGTCTACTACGCCGAGCACTACGTGATCGACATCCTCGCGGGGTGGGCCCTGGCAGGTCTCGTGATGATCGGGTGCGCAGTGTGGGAGTCGCGCCGCAGCGGTGGCGACGCGCCGTCGAGACAGCCTGACGTGCAGTCGCCCCAGCAGGACCGATAATCTTCCCCCAGCTCGTCGGACGACGGGGCACCGTTCGGGGAAGGAACCCACTCCATGGCATCTGAAGACCTGGTCCGCGAGGCGCAGGACCCGTCGACGTCGGCTGCGCGACTCGCTGAGCTCGCACAGGCAGATCGTGCGCTCTGGCCGGCGATCGCGGTGCACCCCGCGGCCTATCCGGGCCTCCTGGAGTGGCTCGGCCAGCAGGGCGATCCCACGGTCAGCGCAGTCCTTGCCATGCGCTCCAGCTCGTCGGCCGCGTCGCCGGCCCCCACCGAGGTCATCCCCCAGCAGGTCCAGCCGTCGGCGGAGCAGCCCACGGCCGAGCAGCCCGCTGCCCAGCAGCCGGCCGTCGAGGAGCCCGTCGCCCAGGCCCCCGTGTCGCCGGTCGCGGAGCCGGTCGTCCCGTCGCAGCCGGCGGAGCAGTCCTACCAGCCGGTCGAGCCGACCCAGTCCTACCAGCCGGTCGAGCCCACGCAGTCCTACGAGCCGGTGCAGCCCACGCAGACGTTCCAGCCGGTGCAGCCGTCCGCGCCTGCGGCGTACGCGGCCCCGGCCGATCCCTCCTACGGATCGGTCCCCCCGGGCGGCGCCGCCCCCACCGGCTCCGAGCCCGGAGGCAACGGTGAGGACGGCAGCAAGAAGAACTTCTGGCTGCTGGCCGGGATGATCGCCGCGGTCATCGTGCTGATCGGCGCCGCCGCATTCGGCGCGATCCAGGTCTTCGGCGGTGACGACGACGGCGACGACAAGGACGAGGCGAGCTCGTCGTACACCAAGGCCCCACTCGAGACCACCGAGCCCGCGCCGACGACCACCGCGCCGACGACCGCCGCGCCCAGCGTCGACCCCGGCGCCTCCGGCGCCAGCCCGGCCTTCTGCACCCAGTACAAGGAGCTCCAGGACGAGACCCTCGACTCGATGGGCGGGGGCTCCGACATCGGCAAGCTGACCGAGTCGTTCGGACGCCTCGCCGACGCGTACGACGACCTGGAGGATGAGGCGCCTGCCGAGGTCAAGGGCGACGTGGCCGTGATGTCCGACTACTTCGACACGTTCAAGGACCCGTCGAAGGTCGATCCGTCCGATCTCAGCGGCAAGATCCGCGAGTTCACCGACGCCGCCCAGAAGGTGTCGCAGTACTACGTCAGCAACTGCATCTAGTCGCTCGGCCCCACAGGTCCTCGCCCCGACTCCTCGTCGGGGCGGGGACCTGCTGCGTCGGCCGGCTGCGTGCGGCTAGCGGCCGCCGCCGATGGCGGCCGGACCGTCCTCGCGGCGGATGTCGATGATGTGACCGGTCTGCTGCGACAGCAGGACGTCCAGCGACTGGCGGGCGACGTCCATCGAGCTGAGCAACGTGCCCTCGGGCTCCTCGCCGAACGCCTTGGTGCGCATGGGCGTGCCGGTGCGCTCGGGGTTGACGCAGTTGACGCGCACCTCGCCCGCCCACTCGTCAGCCAGGGCCTGCGTCAGGTTGACCACCGCCGCCTTGGCCGAGGAGTAGAGCGAGTAGCCGCCCCGGCCCCGGGTGTAGGACGACGACGTGAACAGCAGCAGCGAGCCCGCGGCCTGGGCCAGGTGCGGGTAGAACTCCTGCGCGATGAAGATCGGGGCGAGGTAGTTGATCTCGGTGGCAGCGAAGATCGTCTCCTCGGACGTGTCGGCGAGGTCCTCGATCACCAGCACACCTGCGGTGTTGACGACGAAGTCGATCGTGTCGGTCTGCTCGAGCACCGCGGCCGCCGCCGCCGCGATGTCCTCGCGTCGGTCGACGTGCGTGTTGGTCGAGGAGCGCGAGAACGTGTGGACGTTCGCGCCGAACCCGCGGGCGAGCTCGGCGATGTCGCCGCCGATGCCGTACGACCCGCCGAACACGACCATGGTCTTGCCTGCGAGCGCTGCCCGGTACTGCTCGTCGGTGAGCGCGTCCGGGGTGTCGGCGGACTGCAGCTGGAAGAGCTTGTCGGCGATGTAGACGTCGATGGGCTCGGTGACCTTCATGTTGCGCTCGTGACCCATCACGACGGCGATCGGGACGTGGGGCAGATAGCGGAGCACGACGGTGCAGTCGTCGGTCGCGGTGAAGTCCGGGTCCTTCCACGCCAGCGCGTACGCCTCGCGGATCACGGACAGCCTGAACGCCTGGGGGGTCTGGCCGCGACGCAGCAGGTGCCGCTGCAGGACGTCCTCGATCGTCTCGGTCCCGCCCGCGGCGGTGTCGTGGACCTGCACGATCGTGTCGGCCGACGGGATCGCGGTGTCGACGGCCTCGTGGGTCGCGAGGGCCGCGACGACGTCGCCGATGATGGTCTGCGAGACGAGGGGGCGCACGGCGTCGTGGAACAGGACGTTGCACTCCTCGCTGCCGAGGGCCTCCAGCGCGCGGCTGGTCGACTCGTTGCGCGTCTGCCCGCCCTCCACGATCTGGCTGACCTTGTCGTAGCCGCCGTTCTGCACGATCGCCCGGACCGGGTCGAGGTGGCCCGGGGTCATGAGGATGACGATCTCGTCGATCAGGGGCGAGGCCTCGAAGGCCGCGATGGTGTGCTCGATGATCGTCTTGCCGGCGATCTTGATGAGCTGCTTGGGGATCGACAGGCCCACCCTCGTGCCGGTCCCGCCGGCGAGGATGACGGCCACGTTGCGCAGTTGGGTCACGCGATGAGGTTACCGTCCGCGAGGCGCTAGGACGCCCCCGGTCGCATGACCGCCTCGGTCTGCTGGGACTTCCAGACCCGAAAGCCCTCCTCGGTGCTGCCGCGACGCCAGTAGGCCGACACCGACACGTCGGCGCGGTCGACCCCGCGCTCGTGCAGGATGTGCGGTCGCACGCTCTTGAGCAGCGCCGACTCGCCGTGGACGAAGGCCTGGACCCGGCCGGCCGGCCACTCGAGCCCCCGCACGGCGTCGTCCAGCAGCGTGGTCGTGCCGGGTGCCGCGGCACCGCGGTGGAGCCATCGGACGTCCACGTCGGCATCGGTGCGCAGCGGGATCTCGTCCGCCTCGGTCTGCACCTCGATGAGGGCGATGCCGCGCACGCCCGGGGGCAGGCTCATGAGGGAGGCCGAGATGGCCGGAAGGGCCGCCTCGTCGCCGACGAGCAGCAGCCAGTCCGCGGTGACGTCGGGGGTGTAGCCACCGTTGGGGCCGCGCACGTGGATCACGTCCCCGGGCTGGGCGCGGGCCGCCCAGGGCCCAGCGACACCCTGGTCGCCGTGCACCACGAAGTCGATCGCGAGCTGCTGCTGCTCGCGGTCGAGCCAGCGCACGGTGTACGTGCGCAGGACGGGCCAGGCCTCCGGCGGCATGGTCGCCTTCACCAGGTCCAGGTCCAGCGGCTGGGGGTAGTCGTGGCCGGGGGTGAGGAAGACGAGCTTGACGTACTCGTCGGTGTACGGCTCGGGCATCGCGTCGTGGCGGGCGAGGAACTCTGCGAAACCCTGTCCCCCGAGCACGACCCGCACCATCGAAGGAGCCACTTTCTCGGTGCGGACCACGGTCAGCGGGACAGGAGAAGTTCTGCTCACGTGTGTAGCCTATCGGCGTGAACCCCGGTATCGACACGACACAGCTCGACTCCTCCGTCCGCGTTCAGGACGACCTGTTCCGTCACGTCAACGGGCGGTGGCTCGCGACCGCGGAGATCAAGCCCGACCGCGCGACCGCCGGCTCGTTCGTGGCGCTCGTGGACGAGGCCGAGGCCAAGGTCCGCGAGATCATCGAGACCGCGAGCAAGGACCCGCAGGACGACGAGCAGCGCAAGATCGGCGATCTCTACGCGAGCTTCATGGACGAGGAGCGGGTCGAGGCCCTCGGCGCCGAGCCCCTCGTGGCCGAGCTGGCCCAGGTCGACGCGATCGCCGACATCGCCTCGTTCGTGCGGGTGCTCGGTCTGCTGGACCGTCAGGGTGTCGGCAGCGTCCTCGGGATGTACATCGCACCCGACCGCGGCAACCCCGACCGCTACATCACCCACCTCGGTCAGGGCGGCATCGGCCTGCCCGACGAGTCGTACTACCGCGAGGAGGAGTCCGCAGGGATCCGCGAGGCGTACGTCGCGCACCTGACCACGATGCTGGGGCTCGCGGGTCTCGACGACGCCGCCGGCCGCGCCGCGCGGATCATGGACCTGGAGACCCGGCTGGCCTCGTTCCACTGGGACCGGGTCGCGTGCCGCGACGCGCAGAAGACCTACAACCACCTCACCGGTGACGGCCTGCAGGAGCTCGCGCCGAGCTTCGACTGGACCAGCTGGTCCGCGGGCGCGCAGGTGCCGGCGCCCGTGCTCGCCGAGGTCGTCGTCTCGCAGCCGTCCTACCTCCAGGGCCTCGAGACGCTCCTGGTCGAGGCCGAGCTCGACGCGTGGAAGGACTGGCTGCGCTGGCAGGTCGTCCACAGCGCCTCGCCGTACCTGTCGTCCGCGTTCGTCGACGCCAACTTCGAGTTCTACGGTCGTACGCTCAGCGGCACCGACGAGCTGCGCCCCCGCTGGAAGCGCGGCGTCGGCTTCGTCGAGGGCGCGATGGGTGAGGCGGTCGGCAAGATCTACGTCCGCACCGAGTTCCCGCCCGCGTCCAAGGAGCGGATGAGCGAGCTGATCGACAACCTCCTCGCGGCGTACCGGCAGAGCATCTCCCGGCTGACCTGGATGAGTGAGGAGACCAAGGAGCGGGCGTACGACAAGCTCGACTCGTTCAACCCCAAGATCGGCCACCCCGACCAGTTCAAGGACTACTCGGCCCTGGAGACCTCCCCCGACGACCTCCTGGGCAACGTCCGGCGCGCCATCGCGGTCGCCACCGACCGCGAGCTCGCCAAGATCGGCTCGCCGATCGACCGCGACGAGTGGTACATGACGCCGCAGACCGTCAACGCGTACTACAACCCCACGATGAACGAGATCGTCTTCCCGGCCGCGATCCTGCAGCCGCCGTTCTTCCACGCGGACGCCGACGACGCGGTCAACTACGGCGCGATCGGCGCGGTCATCGGCCACGAGATCGGCCACGGCTTCGACGACCAGGGCTCGCAGTACGACGGCACCGGCGCCCTGCGCAACTGGTGGACCGACGAGGACCGGGCCTCGTTCGAGAAGCTCACCTCCGCGCTCATCGCCCAGTACGACGTCCTGTCCCCCGTCGGCGCCGAGGGACGTACGGTCAACGGCTCCCTCACGATCGGCGAGAACATCGGCGACCTCGGCGGGCTCGGCATCGCCCACCAGGCGTTCCGCCTCACCGAGCCGACCGACGAGCCCATCGACGGGCTGACCCCCGACCAGCGCTTCTTCATCTCCTGGGCGCAGGCCTGGCAGGCCAAGGTGCGTCCGGCCGAGACCGTGCGCCGACTCACCGTCGACCCGCACTCGCCGCCGGAGTTCCGCTGCAACCAGACCGTCCGCAACATCGACGCGTTCTACGCGGCATTCGACGTCGGCGCCGACGACGCGCTCTGGCTGGACGAGCAGGAGCGCGTGCGCATCTGGTAAGCGCTGCGCGGCTTCGCCGCGCCCGCGGCTCGTTCCTCGCCGCTCTGCCGGGCTTCGCCCGGGCGCTTGCCTTCACTCCCCCGCAAGCGGGAGGTGCCCCCAGCTGGCGCTCGCTCGGCCTGTGGTCTCGTGCGTGTCGTCGCTCTTCGATAGATTCCTTCGGTGAGTTCTTCTGGGCCCGTTCCGACAGCCTCCGTGCAGCGGCGGGTGGTGCTGGTGCTCGTGCTGGTGCAGGTGGTGGGCGGCGTCGGCAACGGTGCCGGGCTCGCCGTCGGCAGCCTGCTGCTGAAGGACATCTCCGGCTCGTCCGGCTGGGCGGGCATGGCCGTCGTCATGCTGACGCTCGGCGCGGCAGCGTTCACGATCCCGTTGTCCTCGCTCGCCGCCCGGGCCGGGCGGCGACCCGCCCTCACGCTCGGCTGGGTCGCCGGCGCGCTCGGCGCCGCGATCACGGTCGCGGCCGCCTCGCTGGAGTCCCTCCCGCTGGCACTCGCCGGGCTCGGTCTGTTCGGCGGCAGCACCGCGGCCAATCTCCAGTCGCGGTTCGCCGCGACCGACCGGGCCCAGCCCGAGCAGATCGGCCGCTCGCTGTCGATCGTGGTCTGGTCGACCACCCTCGGCGCGGTCATCGGGCCCAACCTGACCGGCCCCGGCGCCTCGTTCGCCGATCTCGTCGGCGTGCCCGATCTCGCCGGACCCATGATCTTCTCGGCCGTCGGCTTCGGCATCGCCGGCCTGCTGACGTTCGTGCTGCTGCGCCCCGATCCCCTCGTGCGCTCAGCCGATGCTGCACCGGCACCCCGCGGACTCCGCGCCGCCCTGCCGTACGCGCGTGGCCGCACGCTCACCGCGATGTGGGCCATCGCCTCGTCGCACGCCGTGATGGTCGCGGTCATGGCCCTGACCCCGGTGCACATGGAGGATCACGGGGCCGCCCTCGAGGTCATCGGCCTGACCATCAGCCTGCACATCGCCGGCATGTTCGCGCTGTCGCCCCTGATGGGCTGGCTGAGCGACACCTGGGGAGCCGACCGCACGATCCTGCTCGGCCAGTCGATCCTCGTCGTGGCGGCGTGCGTCGCGGGCACGTCGGGCAGCTCGCAGGTGCAGATCACGATCGGCCTCACGCTGCTCGGCATCGGCTGGTCCGCGTCGGTCATCGCCGGAGCGGCCAAGCTGACCAACTCCCTCGAGGTCTCGACCCGTCCTGTCGTCCAAGGACTGTCCGACCTGACGATGAATCTTGCCGGCGCCTTCGGCGGACTGCTGGCCGGGCTCGTGGTGGCGGTGAGCGGCTTCGGCACGCTCAACGTCGCGGCCGCGGTCCTGACGATCCCGGTGGTCCTGCTGGTGCTCTCGGGACGACGCGTGGCCGCCGGCGCCGTCTGATCGCTACGGAGCCGGGGCCGCGGCCTCCACCGGACGGGAGGTCCAGCCGAACTGTCCACCCGCTCCCCTGATCTCGACGCTCGCGATCGCGATGCGGTCCCGTCCGCCCTCGGCACGCACGCTGCAGCGGAACGTCGTGCCGATCGACTCATCGACCTTCTTCGGACACCTGACCTCGAGCGGCCGCCCGGACGTGGCCTCGAGCTTTCGCTCGATGTTGGCGACGACCCCCTGGGTGGACATCCGGACGACCGCGTTCTCGGCGGGAGGCGCGGCGTCCTCCTCCTCGTCCGCACGGGTCACGAAGAACAGCACGATCGCGGCGACGATCCCGGCCCCCACGAGGCCGAGCAGGAGGTTCAGGAGTGCCTTCACGGTCGGGAGCCTAGCCGAGCTCAGCGACGCCGCACGGCGGCTCTGACCCAGTCCGCCACCGGCCACCAGGTGCGCTCCAGCACCGCGGTCCCGGCGTCCTCGACGGCGTACCAGCGCAGGGCCAGCCAGTCCCCCACAGGCGCCAGACGGGCCCGGAGCCACTCGTCCACCCGCTCGTACGACTCGGTGGACACGAACACCGCTGCGAGCGAGACGATCGCGAGCGCGCTCCACGGCACGGCCAGCAGCACCGCGAGCACGAGATTGACCAGGACCGTCGCCGCGACGACGATCCTGCGCGTCACGGTGTGGAGGAGGAACGGCCCGAACAACAGCTGGGTGAGCAGCACGGCGTAGGTCAGGGCGCCCAGGGCGATCGGGTTCGTGGAGATCGCGTCCGACAGACCCGGGTGGGGACGCAGCTCGGGCAGCTGCATCGTGGAGTACATCGCCGTGCCCCGCTGCCAGACGTCCTGCGAGATCTTGTCCAGGCCACCGGCCAGGCACAGCAGCACGATCTGGGTCGTGAGACCGATCAGTCCCACGTGGTGCAGGCCCGACGCGAGCCAGGGCGGCAGGACCGCCTCCCGCTCCTCCTCGACCTGGTCGCTCCTGCGCCCACGGCGCCACGCGTCGAGGGACCAGCGCTCTGCCGTCTGCATGAGCAGGAGCCACATCAGGGCGATCCGCACGAGATTGTCTCCCTCGTCGCCGACCACCGGGTTCTGCGAGACCACAGCGATGAACCCGACGAGCGTCACCGCGTTGGCGGCCCTGGCGTGCCAGCCGAGCACCATCGCGGCGGCCGCCGCCATGGTGAGGACGTAGAACAGGGTCAGCACGTCCCCGCTGACTCCGTCGAGCAGCTGCGTCTCGGGGAACTGGCTCAGCGCGCGTGCAGGCTCGGCCCAGACCGCGCCCGGACCCGCCCAGGCCTCCCGGGTCGACGCATTGGCTGCGAGCAGGCCGAGCACCGAGAGCGCGACCCCGATCCGGCACACCGCGGCGCCGTACGGCGTACGCGGCTCGGCCAGCAGCCAGTCCGCCGCCGCGTCGACCGCCCGCCCGGGCGCCTGCACCACGCGCCGTCCCCGCGACGGCACCGGCTCACGCCCCCGCATGGCGCTCGAATGCGGTCTGCGCCTCGTAGGAGGCGGTGAACCCCCGTCGGAAGCCGAACGCGAACCAGCGGAAGTCGCGGTCGTGCAGAGCATCTGCCGGGCGATCCGCGCCCGCGGGCACCGTGCGGCGTCCGACGCGGTACTGCACCTTGAGGATCGTCCCGTCGAGCCGTGCGCGGGCGTACATCGAGGCGAAGCGCGTCGCCATGGTGTCGTACGTGACGTAGCTCCGGACGGCCGCCTGGCGGTCCGTGCCCGCCGAGTACAGCCGGTCGCCGAGCCGCTCGATCGGCTCCTTCGTGTACGACGCGGCGACGAGCTCGCGCTGGCGCGGGTTGAGGCCGAACATCGCGCCGTTGAGGTTGGTCGCGATCCGGCGGGCCGCCACGTGGACGCGTGCGGGATCGATGTCGTGCCGCAGCGCGTCCGTCTCGACCGCCGTCACGTCCATCCAGTCGCTCATCGTGATCGCGCCGCCGGCACCGTCCCTGACCTGCGCACGGACCATGAACGACTCGTCCGCGAACTGGGCGTTGGGCACCAGCGCGCTCCACTGCTGGGCGAAGTAGGGATTGACCCAGGCCGCCAGTGCTCGGTCGCCGACCGCGTCACGGACCGGACCGGACGGGGACACCCACAGGGCCAGCACCGCCGCGTGCACCACCGCGACCAGCGCCAGGACGACCACGAGCGCTCGTTGCCACGGCCGGTGACCGGATGACGCCGCTCCGGTGGTCTGCATCTCGAGCTCGTCCTGTCCTCGTCGGTCGGTGCGTCCGGACGCACCGCTGCCGGTGCCCTGGAGAGGGTCACCGGCAGCGCTGGTCATGCTCAGTCGATCACGCCACCAGGCGGCGGCGCTTCTCGTTCAGCAGGACGGCTCCGCCGAACAGCACGAGGGCCAGGCCCAGGAACATGAACGGCAGCAGGTTGCGGGGAGCACCTGCGTCCGGCAGTGCCTGCGTCACGTCGGCGTCGGACTGCGCGTCGGCGTCGGCCACCGCATCGGCATCGGCGTCAGCGTCCGCATCCGCGTCGCTCGCAGCATCGGCATCAGCGTCGCCCGCCGAGTCCGCGTCGGAGTCGGAGTCGGCATCAGAGTCGGCATCGGAGTCGGCATCGGCTGCCGCGTCCGCATCGTCGGCTGCCTCGCCGACCCGGTTGGGCCCGACGTGGACCCGTGCCAGGTCGAGCGTGTTGCCGCCGAGGAGCGTCAGGCTCAGCGCCGTGACCTCGAGCTCGCCGGGCGAGGCCGCGACCTGCTTGTTGACCGTGCCGCTCACGAGCGGCTTCAGCGCATCGGACAGGCCCGCCAGCAGGGTCGGCTCCAGTGCGTCGAGCAGCGGCCCGACGAGCTGCGCGTTGAGCGCCTCGAGCTGCGGGCTGAGGGCGCCGAGGGCCCCACCGAGGCTCCTGGTCAGCGTGTCGCTCAGCCCGGCGATGATCCCGTCGACCAGGTCCTGCGGCGCACCGACCAGCAGATCGGCGTTGACGCCGGTGCCGAGCGTGACCGGCACGACGATCTCCTCGGTGCCGAGCGTGACGACGAGCTCGAGACCGGCAACGGAGCTCTCACCGGTCGCCCGGCCCGGCTCGGCCTCGGCCGAGGCGTTGACCGCGCCCACGCGGAGGGTGACCGGCAGTGAGGTGTCGATCGTCCCCAGCGCCTGGCCGAGCACGGTGTCGACGGCCTCGGTGACCGGGAGGAGCAGCGTGCGGAGCAGCTCGCCGATGATGCTGCCGTCGCCGACCAGCCCGGTCAGGATCGGATCCAGGACCGTCCCGGTCTCGACCTCGCCGAGGTCCTCCACGAGGTCCGTGAGATCCAGGGTCGTCTGCAGGTCGAGGGCCTCGATCGGCGCGACGCTGGCGCTGGCCTCCGAGACACCGTCGAGGTCCTTGTCGACCCCTGCCGACGCGTTCTGCGAGAACGCGTCGATGCTGTTGGTGTCAAGACCTTCGCCGCACCGACCGGTCGTGGCGCCGGTGGGCTGGACGGCCTCACAGGTGCCACCGTCGAGAGCCTCGAAGAGGCCGGTGCCCCTCACCGCGCTGGCATCGGCCGACGCGACCGGAGCCGGCGCGCCGTTGGCGGAGAACGACAGACCGGCCGTGACGATGAGTGTCGCCAGCCCGGCTGCCAGGGAGTTCTTGGCAAGCGTTTTCTTCATGTGGGAGTTCCCCTTGACTTCTTTTTTTGCCCGCCGCACGTCGTGGAGCGCGGTCGAGGCGGGTGCGGAGCATGGGAGTGCGTGCTCCGCAACCTTAAACCACATTTACAGGATCTCCGAGAGCCGGAGACAAGAAATGTCACTCCCGGTTACAGGGCCTGCGTCACACCCGGGACGGAGGCTGCGGGACCGGCCGCCTGCCGCGAGCGCGTACCGCAGCGGCGATGCGGAGCCACGACGAGTCGCTCACCAGGATCATGTCGACCGCGATCATGACGAGCGAGAAGTACAAGATCCCCATGAACAGGCCGATGCCCAGGTGCATCCCGGTGATCAGCACGAGCGCGATCAGTCGGGTGGGCCGATGGATCAGCAGCACCGGGAAGAACAGCTGCACGACGATCGCGAGGTACGTCGCGCCGCCGATCACGAGCCCGTTGGCGTACAAGGGCTGCAGCCAGTCGTGCCACGGTGAGTACGCGTCGGTCTGCAGCGGGTAGTAGACCGCCGTCCCGTCCATCCAGCGCTCGCTCTGCAGCTTCCAGAAGGCCGATCCGACGTAGACCATGACGACCTGGTGGATGATCAGGATCGTCGCCAGGTTGTGCAGCGTGGCCGAGGCCCACGTCGGTACGTACGGCCGGATCTCCCCTCGTTCGGCACGCTGGCGGGCATCGACCGACCAGCGCAGTCCTGCGTCGGTGAAGCACAGGTAGAGCAGGACCATGCGCAGCACGGCGTCTCCGCCCGAGCCCACGAACGGGTTCGCGACGTAGAGGGACATCCACAGGAACAGCGTCACGATCGCGGTGGCGCGGGTGCGGTAGCCGACCATCAGGAGCACCCCGAAGACGATCGTCAGGAGGTAGAGCGCGTCGAAGGCCCTCCCGTCCAGTCGGCCGAACAGGCCGAGAAAGGACGGCCAGGACGTCGCGTCGCGGACCGGCGCGGTCCACTCCGCCCCGTCGCCCCACGTGTAGTGCCGGTCGTCCCAGTTGACGACGAGCTGGCTCGCCACAACGAGCCCCAGGATCATCCGGGTGACGGCCAGGCCGTACGTCGAGTGCTTCTCCTGACTGAGCCAGCCCACCGCGCGCTCGATCATCGGTGCCTCCGGTCGAACGCCGCGACGGCGTCGCGCTCGCGGGCGCCGCCGGTCGTCGGGACGCGCCAGCCGCTCTCCCGCTGGGTCGGTGACGGCCGGGCGGCCTGCCGCTCGACCTCCGAGCCCGTGCGCTGCGCGTAGGGCACCACGGAGTGCGCGCGCAGCCGATAGCGAACGGCGGTGAGCTCATGACCCGTCCGGGCCTCCAGCACCTCGGTCCCCAGTCGCGCCGCCGCCTCCTCGTACAGGACGTAGGTCCGGACGCGGACGGGATCTGCTCCCCCGGCCGACAGGTCCGCCCTCAGCTCGCTCCACGACGGTGGGGCCGTCTCGTCCGTGCCGTCGGCGATCGCCCGCTGGGCCAGCCCCAGGCCGCGATAACGCTGGCTGAGCGGCCCGTAGAGCTTGTTGGTGACGTATCCCGCGCGGCCACCCACCAGCCGGTGCCGGATCAGGTCCAGCTCGACACCGGTCCAGCTGACCCATGCGGTACGCCGCGCCGTGCCGTCGTCGCCGACGTACGAGCCCTGGAACAGGACCTCGCGGTCCTGCGCGACGGGAGCGGGAGCGAACAGCCGCCAGTTCTGCGCGAAGTAGGGCTCGAGGTAGCCGGTGCGGGACGCTGTCGCGTCGCTGTAGCGGTTGGGCGGCAGGGCGGCCAGGGTGACGGCGACCAGGTGCAGGCCCGCGATCGTCACTGCCACCGAGATGAACGCCGATCGCATCGTCACCCGGGACACGCCCGCCACCGTACCAACTCGCCGGCGTCCCCCGGGCCCGTCAGCAGTGGGTCCCGGGACCCGGTCGGGGACCACGAACGACGAACGCCCCTCCCGGTCCGGGAAGGGCGTTCAACGTGCTGTGCGGTGGAGCATAGGAGATTCGAACTCCTGACCTCTTCCATGCCATGGAAGCGCGCTACCAACTGCGCCAATGCCCCGCGGTGTCCCCCTCAGGGGCCTCGCCAATATTAGCCGGTCCGCTCCGAAAGACCCAATCCGGGGTCACTCCTCGTCGGACATCACTGGAACCGGAAGGGTTCCGGCGTTCCACTCCGTGAGCCGCCAGCTCGTGTCGGGACGCCACGGTGTCTCCTCGATGACCGACCACGCGCAGTTGTTGAGCGCGCCGAACGTGCCCCAGTGCGCGCGAGGGATGCCCAGGAAGCTGCAGATGCCCGTGCGGAGCACCGCACCGTGGGCGACGACGACGAGGATGCTGTCCGCGGGCAGCGACGCGAGAGCCGACTCCAGGCCCTCGGCGAAGCGCTCCCCCGCCTGCAGGTGGGTCTCGCTCCCGGGGATCTGCGTCTCGTCGCCGTCGACCCACGCCTGCATGCCCTCGGGCATCCGGTCCCACGCCTCGCGCCACGTCAGCCCTTCGCGGGCACCGAAGTTGAGCTCGCGGAAGCGCTGGTCCAGCTCGACCTCCAGACCGGTGAACGCACCGAGGTACGCCGCGGTGTCGCGGGCCCGCTGCAGGTCCGAGCTGAGGATGCGGTGCGGCCTGAGGGTGGCCAGGCGGCTCGCAGCCTCCTGCGCCTGCGCGTGACCGACCTCGTCGAGGGGGATGTCGCTCTGCCCCTGGACGCGCCCGGCGACGTTCCACTCGGTGCGCCCGTGGCGCCACAGCACGACCTGGCGGGTCATGCCAGCGTGACGACCGGGCAGTCGCTCCAGAGGCGCTCGAGCGCGTAGAACACGCGCTCCTCCTGGTGCTGGACGTGCACGACGATGTCCTGGAAGTCGAGCAGGACCCATCGGCCCTCGCGCTCGCCCTCGCGGCGCACGGCCTTGACGCCCAGCTCGATCATCTTCTCCTCGACCGCGTCCTGGATCGCCTTGACCTGGCGCGGGCTGGAGCCGGAGCACAGCAGGAAGACGTCGGTCAGTGCGAGCTGCTCGGAGACGTCGAACGCGATGACGTCCTGGGCGAGCTTGTCCTCGGCGGCCGCTGCCGCTGCTCGGGTCAGCTCGACGGCGCGGTCAGTGGCGGTCATGAGTCGGTGCCTTCGGTCGGTGGATGTCACGGTAGAGGTCGTGCTTGCCGATGTACTGCACGACGCCGTCCGGCACGAGGTACCAGACCGGCTCGCCGTGCTCGACACGTTGGCGGCAGTCCGTCGAGGAGATCGCCAGCGCGGGGATCTCGACGAGGGTGATGTGCTCGCGGGGCAGGCCCTCGAGGGTCGTGTCGTCCATCTCGTGCCCCGGACGGGTGCAGCCGACGAACTGGGCGAGCTCGAACAGCTCGTCGTGATCGCGCCAGGTCAGCAGCGCTGCCATGGCGTCGGCGCCCGTGATGAAGTACAGGTCCGCGTCCGGGTGCAGCTCCGACAGGTCGCGCAGGGTGTCGATCGTGTAGGTCGGTCCCTGCCGGTCGATGTCGACGCGGCTGACCGTGAACCGGGGATTGGCCGCGGTCGCGATGACGGTCATGAGGTAGCGGTCCTCGGCCGGCGAGACGTCGCGGTCGACCTTCTGCCACGGCTGTCCCGTCGGGACGAACACCACCTCGTCGAGGTCGAACCAGGACTGCACCTCGCTCGCCGCCACGAGGTGCCCGTGGTGGATGGGGTCGAAGGTGCCGCCCATGACGCCGACGCGTCGGCGTCCGGTGCTCACGGGGGTCAGGAGTGCTCGCGGCCCTTGCCGAAGGACAGCAGGGCGAACAGCAGGACCATGAGGATGGCAAAGGCGATGACGCCCACGGCCCACGGCTCGATGCCGATGTCGCGCAGGTGCTCGGTCTCTTCGGCAGCGGCGATGAACGAATGCATGAGGACAATCTATCCCAGTGCTCTACCGAACGTGACCGTCGCCCGTGACGATGAACGTCGTGGTGGTCATCTCGGTCAGGCCCATGGGTCCGCGGGCGTGCAGCTTCTGGGTCGAGATGCCGATCTCGGCACCGAATCCCAGCTCGCCGCCATCGGTGAATCGCGTCGAGGCGTTGATCATGATCGCGGCCGAGTCCACCCCCGTCGTGAAGCGTGTGGACGCCGCGAGGGAGCCCGTGACGATGGCCTCGGTGTGCCCCGAGGAGAACTCCCGGATGTGGTCGAGGGCCTCGTCGATCGAGGCCACGACCTTCGCGGAGATGTCGAGCGAGAGGTACTCCTGGGCGTAGTCCTCGGCGGTCGCAGTCAGGACCCGCTCGTCGACCGCACAGAAGCTCTCGTCGCCGTGGATCGTGACGCCGGCGTCGTGGAGGGCGGCCACGACACGGGGCACGAAGACGTCGGCCACGTCCTGGTGCACCAACAGCGACTCCGCCGCGTTGCAGACGCTCGTGCGGTGGGTCTTGGCGTTGAGCACGATGTCGAGCGCCATGTCGAGATCGGCCGCCGCGTCGACGTAGACGTGGCAGTTGCCCACGCCGGTCTCGATGACCGGCACGGTGGACTGCTCGACGACGGCCTGGATGAGGCCTGCTCCCCCGCGCGGGATCACCAGGTCGACGAGCCCCCGCGCCTGCATGAGGTGCGTCGCGGACGAGCGGTCGTCGGCGCTGATCTGCTGGATCGCGTCCGCGGGCAGTCCCGTGGCGGTCAGCGCGTCCCGCATGATCGCGATGATCGCGGCATTGGACCGCGCCGCCGAGGACGAGCCGCGCAGGAGCACGGCGCTGCCGGCCTTGAGGCAGATCGCGGCCGCGTCTGCGGTGACGTTGGGGCGCCCCTCGTAGATCATGCCGATGACGCCCATCGGCACCCGGACCTGACGCACGCGCAGCCCGTTGGGCAACGTCGAGCCGCGCACGACCTCACCCACCGGATCGGGCAGCACGGCGATCGAGCGGACCCCGTCGGCGAAGGCGGCGACACGGTCCTCGTCAAGACGCAGTCGGTCCAGGACGTTGTCGGGCGTGCCCGCCGCGCGGGCGGCCTCGACGTCGGCGGAGTTGGCCGTCAGGATCGTCTCGGTGCCGGCCACGAGGGCGTCAGCCATCGCGTGGAGGGCGGCGTCCTTGGTCGCTCGGTTCGTGACCGCGAGGGTCCCGGCTGCGATCCGCGCGCGTCGGGCGGCGTCGTGCACCTGCTGCTTCATGCCGCCGATCCTAGTCGGGGCCCCGTCAGACCAGCATGAGGTCGTCGCGGTGGACGACCTCGCGCTCATAGCTCGCGCCGAGGGTTGCGGCCAGCTCGTGCGTCGACCTCCCCATGAGCTGGGGCAGCTCGTCGGAGTCGTAGTTGACGATGCCGCGGGCGATGACGACGCCGTCAGGACCGACGAGGTCGATCGGGTCGCCGGCCGTGAACGGGCCCTCGACGCCCGTGATCCCCGCGGGGAGCAACGAGGCCTTGCGCAGCGTCAGCGCCCGGACGGCCCCCGCGTCGAGATGCACGCTGCCCTCGGTGTTGCTCGCGTGGGCCAGCCACAGGAGCCGGGTCGGACGCCGACGACCGGTCGCGTGGAACCGGGTGCCCACCGACGCCCCCGACAGCGCCTGGTCGGCCTGCGCCGCGGACGTCAGGAGCACCGGGATGCCGGCGCCCGTCGCGATGCGCGCCGCCTCGACCTTGGTGACCATGCCGCCCGTGCCGATCGACGACGCGCTCGGCCGCACGATGTCGAGTGCCTCGAGATCCGCCTCACCGTGGACGTCCGAGATCAGGTGGGTGTCCTCGCGCGACGGGTCACCGTCGTAGAGACCGTCGACGTCCGACAGCAGCACCAGCTGGTCGGCGTGGACGAGGTGGGACACCAGCGCCGCGAGGCGGTCGTTGTCGCCGAAACGGATCTCGCTCGTGGCCACGGTGTCGTTCTCGTTGACCACCGGGACCACACCCAGCTCGAGCAGCCGGGCGAACGTCTGGAACGCGTTGCGGTAGTGGCTGCGGCGCGTGACGTCGTCGGCCGTCAGCAGCACCTGCCCGACGATCAGACCGTGACTCGCGAAGCGCTCGGCGTAGCGGGCGATCAGCGCACCCTGCCCCACGCTCGCGGCCGCCTGCTGGGTTGCGAGATCGCGCGGCCGCCGACGCAGTCCGAGCGGGGCCAGTCCGGCCGCGATCGCGCCGGAGCTGACCAGGACGATCTCGTCCCCGCGCGCTCGTGCGGCCGCCAGCGCGTCGACCAGGGCGTCGACGCGCACGCCGTCAAGACCGCCGCTCGCCGAGCTCAGCGAGGACGAGCCCACCTTGACGACGATGCGCACTAGCGCCGGTCCTCGTCCGAGTCGTCTCCGTCCAGCGCCGGGTCGTCCTCGGGGAACGTCCAGTCCGGCGTCGCAGCCGAGCTCTCGGGACGTCCGCTCTCTCGAGCCTCACGGATCTCCGCCTCGTGCGCCCGTCGTGCCGCGAGCTCCTCGCGGCGCTGGACGTTGGTGCGGCGGTCGGACTGGTCGATGCGCAGGTCCTCGCCACGGCGACCGAGCACCTCGGCGCCGGCCGGGATCTGCGGGTCGAAGTCGAACACCACGGCGTTGTCCTCGTCGCCGATGACGACGTCGTCACCGGCCCGCGCACCGCGCTTGAGCAGCTCGTCCTCGACGCCCAGCCGGTTGAGCCGATCGGCCAGGAAGCCGACGGCCTCGTCATTCGCGAAGTCGGTCTGTCGCACCCAGCGCTTGGGCTTCTCACCGCGGACGATCCACTGGCCGTTGACCTGGTCGATCGTGAACTCGCGGCCCACGCCGGCCTCGGCCTTGGGCCGCAGCACGATCCGGGTGACCTCGGCGACTGGCGTCTCGGCCCGGCGGGAGGCGACGATCTCGGCCATCGCGAACGAGAGCTCGCGCAGACCTGCGTGGCTCGCTGCCGAGACGTCGTAGACGTCCAGCCCACGGGCCTCGAGCTCGTCCCGCACGAAGCCGGCGATCTCCTTGGCGTCGGGCACGTCCGTCTTGTTGAGCGCCACGAGTCGGGGCCGGTCCAGCAGATCGCTGCCGGTCGCCTCGGCGTACGCCTTGAGCTCGGCCTCGATGACGTCGAGATCGCTCAGCGGGTCACGTCCGGGGTCCACGGTCGCGCAGTCGATCACGTGCACCAGGGCCGCGCAGCGCTCGACGTGGCGCAGGAAGTCGTGCCCCAGCCCTCGGCCCTCGCTCGCGCCCTCGATGAGGCCCGGGACGTCGGCGACGGTGAACGTCGTGGAGCCGGCGGTGACGACGCCGAGGTTGGGCACGAGGGTCGTGAACGGGTAGTCGGCGATCTTGGGCCGGGCCCGTGACAGCGCCGCGATGAGGCTGGACTTGCCCGCGCTCGGGAAGCCGATGAGGCCGACGTCGGCGACGACCTTGAGCTCGAGCGTGATCGTGAGCTCATCGCCCGGCTCGCCCTTCAGCGCGAAGCCGGGTGCCTTGCGCTTGGACGAGGCCAGGGCCGCGTTGCCCAGGCCGCCGCGGCCGCCCGCTGCGATGACGAGCTCGGTGCCGGGACCGATGAGGTCCGCCAGCACCTCTCCCGAGGCGTCCTTGACGACGGTGCCGTCGGGCACGCGCAGGACGAGGTCCTCGCCGTTGCTGCCGCTGCGGTTGCTGCCGGCACCGGGGGCGCCGTTGGTGCCCCGGCGGTGCGGCTCGTGGTGGTAGTCGATCAGGGTCGTGACGTCTGCCCCGACCTGCAGGATGACGTCACCACCGTTGCCGCCGTTGCCACCGTCGGGACCACCGAGGGGCTTGAACTTCTCACGATGGACCGAGGCGACACCGTCGCCACCGGACCCGCCAGCGACGTGGAGCGTCACCTTGTCGACGAAGCTGGGGACAGCCACAGGCCGCTCTTTTCCGTACTGGCCCCGCATGACGGGGCGTTAAATGGGACGAAGGGACCAGTCCGCGTCTGCGGACGGCCCCTTCGTTGTCTGCGACGAGCGCAGATCTGGTGTTCGCGTACTACTCAGTCGGGCTGGCCGCGACGAGATCGGCCGGGACGATGTTGACGACCTTGCGCCCACGGCGACGGCCGAACTCCACGGCTCCTGCCGAGAGGGCGAAGAGGGTGTCGTCACCGCCACGGCCGACGTTGGTGCCGGGGTGGAAGTGCGTGCCACGCTGGCGGACGATGATCTCGCCGGCGTTGACGAGCTGACCGCCGAAGCGCTTCACACCCAGTCGCTGGGCATTGGAATCGCGGCCGTTCTTGGTGGAGGCTGCGCCCTTTTTGTGTGCCATCTGTCCAGTCCTCTACTTGATCCCGGTGATCTTCACCTGGGTGTACTTCTGACGGTGACCCTGACGCTTCTTGTAGCCGGTCTTGTTCTTGTACTTCTGGATGACGATCTTGGGGCCCTTCGCGTCACCGACGACCTCGGCGGTCACGGTGATCTTGGCCAGCGCGTCGGCGTCAGCCGTCACCTTGTCGCCATCGACGAAGAGCACGGCGGGCAGAGAGAAGCTCTCGCCGTCGGCCTGCAGGACCTTGTCGATCTGGATGACGTCGCCCACAGCAACCTTCTGCTGCTTGCCGCCACTGCGCACGATTGCGTACACCACGGAATCCTCACTCATTTCAGCTCTGGGGGCGCGCCCGCAAGGAAGCGGGATACGCGCTCGAACGGCACGCTGAGCGCACCGAAGGACTAGTTTACGGAGCCAGACCCTCGCTGGTCAAAACGGGGCCCTCTCCGGGGTCGCCGTCCGCGGGTGCGGGCGACGATTGAGGCGCTGCCGGGGGCCCGGCAGGCTTCGAGGCAGACCCGCGCTTGCGGGTCGTCCTCTTCACCGGGGCAGCCTGCTCGACGGGCGCCGGAGCGTCCATCGAGGCTGCGGCACCGGCATCAGCACGGGGCGCCTCCACCGCGGGCGGCGGCGGGGGCGGGGGCGGCGGCCCGGCCGGGGCCGGGACGTCGAGCGGACGGGCTGCGACAGGCGGGACCGACTCGAACGTGACGGGTGTCTCGGCCGCCGAGGGCTGCTCGGAGGTCGATTCCTGCTGGTCGTCGCGGCGGCCGCCGTTCTGCGGGGCGGTCTCCTTGCCCCGGTTGCCGCCGCTGTTCTGGTTGCCGCTGTTCTGGTTGCCGCCGCTGTTGCGTCCGCCGCCTCGACCGCCACGGCTGCCCCGGCGCTGCTCGTCCTTGCGGGGCTCGACGGGCGCGTCCTGGATCATGACGCCCCGGCCGTGGCAGTGCTCGCACTCGTGGCTGAACGACTCGAGCAGGCCGGTGCCGATGCGCTTGCGCGTCATCTGGACCAGTCCGAGCGAGGTCACCTCGGCCACCTGGTGGCGCGTGCGGTCACGACCGAGGCACTCCACGAGACGGCGGAGCACGAGATCGCGGTTGCTCTCCAGGACCATGTCGATGAAGTCGACGACGATGATGCCGCCGATGTCGCGCAGCCGGAGCTGGCGCACGACCTCCTCGGCCGCCTCCAGGTTGTTCTTGGTGACGGTCTCCTCGAGGTTGCCCCCCGAGCCGGTGTACTTGCCGGTGTTGACGTCGACGACGGTCATGGCCTCGGTGCGGTCGATCACCAGCGAGCCGCCCGACGGCAGGAACACCTTGCGGTCGAGGGCCTTGTGGATCTGCTCGTCGAGGCGGTACGCCGTGAAGGCATCGGTCTCGCCCTCCCAGCGCGTGACACGCTCGGCGAGATCGGGTGCCACGTGGTCGATGTAGCCCTTGATCATGTCCCAGGCGTCGTCACCCTCGACGACGAGCTGGTGGAAGTCCTCGTTGAACAGGTCGCGGACGACCTTGATCATCAGGTCGGGCTCGGAGTAGAGCAGCTCGGGCGCCTTTCCGGCGGCGACCTTGGCCTCGATGACCTCCCAACGGGCGCTCAGGGCGGTGACGTCGCGGGTCAGCTGCTCCTCGGTCGCTCCCTCGGCAGCCGTGCGCACGATGACGCCGGTGTTGTCCGGGAGGACCTCCTTGAGCAGCGCCTTGAGGCGGGCGCGCTCGTTCTCGGGCAGCTTGCGCGAGATGCCGCTGGTCTGGCCGCCGGGCACGAGGACGAGGAACCGGCCCGGCAGGCTGATCTGGCTCGTCAGACGGGCGCCCTTCTGGCCGATGGGGTCCTTGGACACCTGGACGAGGATCGTCTGACCGGGCGAGAGGGCGTCCTCGATCTTGCGGGCCTTGCCGTTGCCGAGCGTGGTCCAGTCGACCTCGCCGGCGTAGAGCACGGCGTTGCGGCCCGCGCCGATGTCGACGAAGGCGGCCTCCATGCTCGGGAGCACGTTCTGGACCTTGCCGAGGTAGACGTTGCCGATGATCGACGTCTGGGACTCGCGGGCCACGTAGTGCTCGACGAGGACCTTGTCCTCGATCACGGCGATCTGCGTGTAGTCGTCGCGCTGGCGCACGACCATCTCGCGGTTGACCGACTCGCGGCGGGCCAGGAACTCGGCCTCCGAGACGATCGGGGCACGACGGCGTCCGGCCTCGCGGCCCTCGCGGCGGCGCTGCTTCTTGGCCTCGAGCCGGGTCGAGCCGGCGACGCCGGTGATCTCGTCCTCGGCGCTGCGTCCGCTGCGAACACGCACGACGGTGTTCTCGGGGTCGTCGGGCTGGACGTCTGCACCCTCGCCCGCGCGGGCCCGGCGCCGGCGGCGACGCGTGCCGCCGTTGCCGTCGTCCTCGGTCTCCTCCTCGGAGTCCCCCTCGGACGTCTCGTCGGTGTCGGACTCGCCCTTGCGGCGGCGGCGTCCCCCGCGGCTGCGGCGACGGCGGCGCGGGGCGTCCGGATCGTCGTCGTCGGAGTCACCCTCGTCATCGCTCTCGGCGACGGCGCTGGTCTCGTCGGGCTCGACCTTCTGCGCCCTGGCCGGGGCCACGACCGGCTCGGGGGCCTGGAACATCGCAGCGACGGCCGACACCGGGGCCACGGGCTCAGGCGCCGGCTCGTCGGCGTCCGCCTCGTCGTCGTCGGAGGTGATCGGGGCCTTGGCCGCGGCCTTGCGCGGGGCCCGCCGGCTCGACGAGCGCCTGACCGGCTGCTCCTCGGGAGCCTCGTCGGCCTCGGCCTCGTCGTCCTGCGGCTCGACCTCGGCCGGCTCCGCCTGCTTGGGCGGCGCCACCGGGGCCGAGAAGCTCACGGCCGCGGGCGGACCCGCCGGACGACCTGCGGCGCGACGCCGGGTGGTCGGCGCCGAGGTGGTGGATTCTGCTGGGTTCTCGTTGTCGTCGAGCATGCGCTCTCCTTCGCCCTGCGCCGATCGTGATCGGCCCGGGGCACGTATGCGGTCCGGCACTGCGGACCTGAAGCTTCGGTCAACCCCTGCGCCACGCGCCGGGGTGTGACGGCGAACTACGGTCTGTCACATCGACTCCCCCACTTGCCGCCGCGGTCGTCACCCGGTCAGGATGCGTCGCGGTCGTAGGCAAGTGGATCGCCTACCGTGCCATCCTCCGCGATGAGAGGACCCTGGGCCAAGCGAGTCGCGATGGGCGTCTGCTCGAGCTCGAGGCCCCCGCTGGAACGGAGTCCGGCAAGAACGTCGTCTGGTCGTATCGACGGTGTGTCGTGTCGCACGACCACTTCCAGTATCGCACATGGACCGCTCAAGGTCTCCGAGGAATGCGCGGACAGGTGCAGGACGGCGGCCCGGCAGTCGAGCGTACGGAGGCCGCGCTTCATCATCCGCTCGATGAGGACCTCGTCGGCGGCGAGGAATCCCGCGACGGCCGCGCTCGCGTGCTCCTGCGTCACCCCCGGCAGCGCGATCTGCCACGCACTGGCTTCGAGCCGGTCGGCCAGCGCTCCGGGACGGGCCACCACGACGTCGACGATGTCGAGACCGGGAGGGAGGGCCGAGTCGAGCGCCTCCCGCACCTCCTCCGCGTCGACGGGCCGGGTCATCCCGATCTCGAGGTACTCCGCCTCGCTGGCCGCACCGGTCGGTGACGCGTTCGCGTACGAGATCTTGGGGTGCGGGGTGAACCCGGACGAGAAGCCGATCGGGATTCCCGCACGGCGGACCGCCCGCTCAAAGGCCCGGGCGAAGTCCCGGTGGCTGGTGAACCGCAGCCGGCCTCGCTTGGCGTAGCGGATGCGCAGCTTCTGCACGATGGGCAGCTGCGGGTTGGGGGCTTCGGGATTGGGGGTTCCCTCGAGGGTCGTCACCCGTCGAGGTTACCTGCGCCGCCCCGGGGACAATGGGTCGGTGACGACTCCCTCCCCCACCCCCACCGCCGGAGGCAGGTGGCTCGTGGGCGCCGCGATCGTCCTGCTGGCCGTCAACCTGCGCGTCGCCGTCGGCAGCGTCGGGGTGGTGCTCGAGCAGGTCCGCGACGACCTGGGCATGACCGCGACGGTGGCCGGCGTCCTCACGACCCTGCCGGTCATCTGCTTCGCCGCGTTCGGGGTGGGCTCGGCCGGCTCGGTGCGCCGCCTGGGCCTGCACCGCTCCGCGGCCCTGGTGCTCGTGCTGCTGACGATCGGCCTGGTGCTGCGGTCCGTCGTGCACGACGAGACGGTGTTCCTGCTGTGCAGCGTGGTCGCCCTGGCGGGGGCGGCGGTCGGCAACGTGATCCTGCCGCCGCTGGTCAAGGCCCACTTCCCCGACCGGATCGCGCTGATGAGCTCGCTCTACGGGGCGGCCCTCATGGGTGGCGCCGCCGCCGCGTCGGTCGGCACCGTCCCGCTGGCCGACGCCTTCGGCGGATGGCGGCCCGGCATCGGCCTGTGGGCCGTGCTGACGGGGGTCGCGCTCGTGCCGTGGCTGTTGATGCTGCGGCGCGACGTCCACACAGCCCCGGTCGACGAGGAGCGGCTCCCGATGCGAGCGGTGGCCCGCTCTCCCCTCGCGTGGGCGATGCTGCTGGTCTTCGCCGCGCAGTCCGCCGCCGCCTACGCCCAGTTCGGCTGGTTCCCCGAGATGCTGGGCGACGCGGGGGTCTCCTCGGGGTACGCCGGTGCGCTGCTCGGCCTGCTCAGCGCGGTCGGCATCCCGCTCACGCTCGGACTCCCCTGGCTGATCGCCCGGGTCGGCGACCGGCCCCACCTGTCGTGGGGCTTCGCTACGCTGACGGCCGCAGGCTGGCTCGGGGTGCTGCTCGCCCCGTCGACCCTGCCGTGGCTCTGGGCGATCCTGCTGGGGCTGGGCGGCGGGGCGTTCACGTGGACGCTGACCATGATCGCCCGGCGCACGCGGACCACGGCCGGGACCGCGACTCTCTCGGTGACGACGCAGGGACTCGGCTATCTGCTGGCCGGGATCGGCCCGTTCGGGGTGGGTGCCCTGCACGACGTGACCGGGTCCTGGGACGCGCCGATCATCGCGCTGATGCTCCTGACGGTCGTCATCGCAGTCGCCGGCACGGTCGTCGCGCGGCCCGTGATGCTCGAGGACACCCTCGTGCGTCCGGTGCGCGACTGACCGCTCAGCCGACGGCCTTGGGACGGCTGCCGACGGACCGGGCGGCGCGACTCTGGCGTGCGAGGTAGGCGACGAAGGCGAGGCGCTCCCCACCGTGCTCGGCCACGGCGCGCTCAGCCTCGACGCGTCGACGCTCGAGACGTTCGGTGAGCTCGCGCTCGCGCTGCTGGACGGCGACCTGGGCGGTGTATTCGGTGAACATGATGTCGGTCCTTTCGGGGTTGTTCGACATCACCCACAGTCGTCGCTGAGGCACCTGCGCCACATCGGGCGAATGCCGTAACTTCCCCGCGGACCGCTACCTCAGACGCGCGCTCCCTACCTCAGGCCCTCCATCGGCCGCAGGCCCTCACTCGGCGTCGACGTCGACCCGGAAGACGATCGAACGGTCCAGCTGCTCCGCGATCGTCAGGCGGCGACCCGCAGGACGCTCACGCATCCAGCGCTCGGCGATCTCGGTCTCCTCCGGACGCGGGGTGTCGTCGAGGATCACCAGGGCACCTGCGGGCAGACGGTCGGCCAGCATCGGGAAGCCCGGGTAGCGCACCTGCGGCGCGATCGCGCCCACGGGACCGTCCACGAAGAGCAGGTCGATCCGGGTGAGGTCGGCCGGCAGCACCGACAGGTCGTACCAGGGGTGCGGGTCCCGGCCCGGCAGTGCCAGGTCCACGAGCGGCGCGTGGATGACCTCGGCACGGTGGGACAGGCCCAGCGCCGCGATCCGGCCGCGGGTGATCTCGGCGTACTCGGCGCTGGACTCGAGCGACACGATCTGCCCCGGTCCACCACGCCGTTCGAGGGCCGTGGCCCACCACACCGTCGAGCTGCCGGAGCCGCACTCGACGATCGTGTCGATCGGCGTGGTCGCGATGTGCTCGGCGACCCAGGCCACGGTCCGCGGCGACAGGGCCCAGTTGCCCAGCTCGGGCATCAGGCGGTCGTGGTCGACGATCCGGTCGTACAGCCGCTCGAGCTCGACGGTCGAGCTCGGGATGCGCTGCACCGAGACCACGATCTCGCGCACCTCGGTCAGCAGTCGTTGTGTCGCGGGCAGCTGGTGGGTCTGCGTCCGCTCGATCCGGTCGACAGCGGCCCGGACCTGTGCCACCGCGTCAGCGAGCTCGGTGACGTCGCCCGCAGCCGGCAGCTTCTTCGTCGCGGACGCGGTCGCGTTGACCTTCTTCTGCAGACGCGCCACGGATCGGGTGACCGAGCGCGCCCACAGGGCGATCCACGCGAAGGCCACGACGCCCGTGAGCCCGAAGGACGCGATGGCCACGTCGTGCCACGACGCGACCGCCGCCACCAGCCCGAGCAGCGCTCCCGCAGCGATCACCAGCAGCAGGGCACGGCCCTTGTTCACCTTCGTCATCAACCTGTTCCTCCGAGTGCGGGGATGCGCACAGCGGACCATTCGCAGCGCAGGCAGAGCCTACACAGCGCCGGCCTGCACGACGCGAGACGACATGGTCGTTGCTCAGACGACGGTGAGCGGCAGCAGAGTCTTGCCGGTCGGGCCGATCTGGATCTCGGTGTCCATCTGCGGGCACACGCCACAGTCGAAGCACGGGGTCCAGCGGCAGTCCTCGACCTCGAGAGCGCCCGAGGGGTCGAGAGCGTCCTGCCAGTCCTCCCAGAGCCAGTCACGGTCGAGTCCGGCGTCCAGGTGGTCCCACGGGAGCACCTCGGCGTACTCGCGCTCGCGCGTCGTGAACCAGTCGAGGTCGACCGGCTCGTCGGCCAGCGCCTCGTCGGCCATGCGCGCCCAGCGCTCGTACGAGAAGTGCTCGCTCCAGCCGTCGAAACGGCCGCCGTCACGCCACACGGCCTCGATGACCCGGCCGACGCGACGGTCGCCGCGGGACAGGAGTCCTTCGATGATGCCGGGCTTGCCGTCGTGGTAGCGAAAACCGATCGACTTGCCGAACTTCTTGTCGGCCCGGACGAAGTCACGCAGCTTCTGCAGCCGAGCGTCGGTCGTCTCGTGGTCGAGCTGGGAGGCCCACTGGAACGGGGTGTGCGGCTTGGGCACGAAGCCGCCGATCGACACCGTGCAGCGGATGTCGTGACGTCCGGACACCTCGCGACCGGTCTGGATGACGCGTTTGGCGAGCTCGCCGATCTGCATGACGTCCTCGTCGGTCTCGGTCGGCAGACCGCACATGAAGTAGAGCTTCACCTGGCGCCAGCCGTGCGAGTACGCCGCCGCGACCGTCTGGATCAGGTCGTCCTCGGACACCATCTTGTTGATGACCTTGCGCAACCGGTCACTGCCGCCCTCCGGGGCGAACGTCAGCCCCGAGCGGCGGCCGTTGCGGCTGAACTCGTTGGCGAGGGTGATGTTGAAGGCGTCCACCCGCGTCGACGGCAGCGACAGCGAGGTGTTGGTGCCCTCGTAGCGGTCACCCAGCTGCTTGGCGACCTCGCCGATCTCGGTGTGGTCGGCGCTCGACAGGCTGAGCAGGCCGACCTCCTCGAAGCCGGTCTTGTCCAGGCCGTTCTGCACCATCTGGCCGATGCCCTCGATCGAGCGCTCGCGGACCGGGCGGGTGATCATGCCGGCCTGGCAGAAGCGGCAGCCGCGCGTGCAGCCCCGGAAGATCTCGACGCTGAAGCGCTCGTGGACGGTCTCGGCGAGCGGGACCAGCGGGTTCTTGGGGTACGGCCACGCGTCGAGGTCCATCAGCGTGTGCTTCGCGATGCGCCACGGGACGCCGGGACGGTTGGGCGCGACGCGCTGGATGCGTCCGTCGGGCAGGTAGCTCACGTCGTAGAACTTGGGGACGTAGACGCCGCCGGACTTCGCGAGGCGCAGCAGCACCTCGTCGCGGCCGCCGGGGCAGCCCTCGGCCTTCCACTCGCGGACGACGGCGCTGATCGCCAGCACGATCTCCTCGCCGTCGCCCAGCACTGCGGCGTCGATGAAGTCAGCGATCGGCTCGGGGTTGAACGCCGAGTGGCCGCCCGCGATCACGATGGGGTCCTCGCCGCCGCGGTCGACCGCGTGCAGCGGCATGCCCGCGAGGTCGATCGCGGTCAGGAAGTTGGTGTAGCCGAGCTCGGTCGAGAACGAGATCCCCATCAGGTCGAACGCCCGGACAGGCCGGTGGGCGTCGACCGTGAACTGCGGGATGTCGTTGGCCCGCATGACCTTCTCCATGTCACTGAAGACCGCGTACGTGCGCTCGGCCAGGATCCAGTCACGCTCGTTCAGCACCTCGTACAGGATCTGCACGCCCTGGTTGGGCAGGCCCACCTCGTACGCGTCGGGGTACATCAGCGCCCAGCGGACCTCGGCGGAGTCCCACTCCTTGCTGGTCGCGTTGAGCTCGCCACCGACGTACTGGATGGGCTTGCCGATCGACGGCAGCAGGGGTTCCAGGCGGGGGAAGACAGACTCGACGGACATTCCTCAAGGGTAGGCGCTCGACGCACGCGCACGAAAACCTGCGCCTCGTGCAGGTCCGTCACCCGCGGGCGGTCAACCGCCGCCCGACACGCCGCTTCAGCCGCCGCAGGGCACTCGAGGGCGGCGTGGCGGCAGTCTTCGCCGACGCGTCGCTCTCGAGGGTCTTCACCTGGCGCCGCAGCCGCTTGACGCGCGACTGCTCCTTGCGGAACGCGTCGCGCCACGCCTCGCTGGCCGTCAGGTGCTCCAGCTCCAGCGGCACGACGATCGCTGCGACCGAGCGGGCCGCCTCGACCCGTTCGGGGTCGTATCCGGGCTCGTCCTGCACCAGCAGGGGGCGGAGCCGCTCGGGCAGGACCGCCCGTCCCGACGCGAGCAGGTCGGTCAGCGAGTCGGCCAGCAGGCGCTCCTCGCGGAAGCCGGGCTCGTCGTCCGCGAGGCGGTGGCGAACGATGTAGAGGTCCTCGAGGACCCCTGCCCGCAGGAACCGGAAGTCGCGCATGCCGTGGTGCCGGGGACTCGGCCGCAGGCCCGGGTTCGCCTCGTACGACTCGCCGGTGTTCTGGACCTTGCTGCCGTACTGCCGGAAGGACCGCCACGGCACGTGCAGCACCTCCAGGCCGAGCGAGGGATCGGGCTGGCCCGTGCTGGGGATGCTGACGCCGTGATTGCCCTGCTGCACGACGACGTCCGCCTGGCCCACGTGCACCACGACCGACGTCGGGTGGGCGTGGAGCGCGACGGTCTCCATGAGGGTCGACTCCTCACGCTCGTCGCGCCACGTGAGGCGCAGGATGCCGGCACCGTCAGGAGCCGGCCGGCCCGTCAGGTTGGTGACCGGGACCGAGAACGAGCCGAGCTCGCGCGGCACGCGGGCGAGCACGTCGCGGACGGTCGACGAGCGGTCGACCGGGACGAAGAACTCGTCAGCGTCGACGTTGATCACCCAGTCGGCCCCGTGCTCGGTGTACGCGCGGGAGGCCATCGAGGAGACCACGCCGGTCTGGTTCTTGTCGTGGACGAGGTAGTCGTGCAGCTCGACCACGCCTCGCTCGGCGTACTCGGCCAGCACCTCGCGGGTGCCGTCGACGGAGCCGTTGTCCGTCGCGATGATCAGGTCGATCCCCTGCGCGAGGTGGTGCTCCACCATCGCCGCGATGATGTCGACCTCGTCCCTCACCATCAGCGTGGCGACGATCTTCACCTGCGGACCGGCACCACCGTGCGTCATGTCGGCCATCTACGACTGGGCCTCGGCCGGCTCGCGCTGGGCGAACGTGGGCACGTCCAGATCACGCTGCTCGGCGTCCGCCAGCATCAGGAGCTCCTCGCGGGCGATGCCCGGACCGTCGCCGGCCGGGCTGAGGTTGAGGAAGAACTCGTGACCGACCGTCGGGTGGAACGACCACTCGCGAAGGCCCAGGTAGCCCAGGTCGTGCAGATCGCTCAGCAGCAGGCGCAGGTGGTTCGGGGAGAAGATCCAGTGGTGCACGTCGATGTAGGTCTCGCCCTTCGCCTCCTCGGCCTTTGCCTTCGCGGCGTCGAGGCCGTGCAGGAAGTCGTAGTCGCCCCGGTGTCCCGGCGCCCACGACGTCGACTTGCGGTGTCGCACGGCGTTCATCATGAACTCGGTCATGGTGCCGACGGAGTGCACGCCCTTGGGGTCGAGTGAGGCGTCGATGATCGCGCCCAGCGACGTCCGTGGACGGAACCGGTCGAAGCAGAAGCGGTGATCGGGGACCACGAGCGCGACGACGCCCTCGGGCTTGGTCAGCCGCGCGCACTCGTCGAGGAAGTCGATCAACGAGGTCGTGTGCTCCAGCACGTGCGAGGCGAGGACGACGTCGAAGCGGTCGGGGATCTCCTCGGACATCTTGGCGCCCGGGGGCAGCACGTAGTCGACGTCCTCGATGTCGTCGGGAGAGTACTGCGAGAAGTCCTTGTACTTGTCGATCAGGCCGGCTCGGTCGAGGTAGTCCACGTTGCGCGTGTCGTAGCCCTCGCGCCGCGGCAGGATCGGGTTGTGCGCCGGGCCTATCTCGAGGATCGAGGGGTTCTCACCCTGTCCTGCCAGGACCGACTGGCGGCGCAGCTCGAGGCGCGTGAGGGTCGGCTTGGGGTCCGCGACGCCGGCGGGGACCTTCGGTGCGGGCTTCGGCGCCTTCTTCTTCTTGGCCGGACGAGGGCGCGGCTCGGGCTGATCGAGAACGGCGCGCTTGATGCGCCCCATGCGGCGGCGTGGCTCGGGCGGTAGACGGTCCTTGATGGCGATGGTGCACGCATCCTCGGCGGTGGGGCTGGGACTCGATCATGCTACGTGATCTCCAGCACACCAAGCGAGAGGCTCACGCACTGTTCAGCGAATGGACATCTCGTCGACACGCTCACGCCCCGCGACGCCAGGCGTCAGTCGTCGTGGAGATACAGCGCCTTGACCTTCTGCACCACCCGCCGCGACGCCTCGTCGTCAAGATGATCGAAGAAGATCCGCCGCTTCCAGTCGTACTCCTCCAGCTCCTCGCTGGACCGCGGCTCGAAGGCAGCGTCGAGGGCTGTGGCGAGGTCCTTGAACGTCCGGCACACCGGGCTCGGCAGCACCCGGTCGAGCTCATGGAACAGACCGCGTTCGGATGAGCTGTAGCGGTCGTAGTCGTACGCGAAGCTCATGATCGGCTTGCCCGTCATGAGGAAGTCCACGAGGCAGCTCGAGTAGTCACTGATCAGGGCGTCCGCGACGCGGTAGATGATCTCAAGGTCCGGGTACCGACGTGACGACAGGTCGATCGCTCCAAGCGGCAGCAGCGCCCACGAGTAGGTTCGGGCACGATCGGCCATGTGCTCCCGGACGCCGATCACCGCATGCTGGCGCTCCGCCCACTCCTCGAGCCAGGTGAGCTCGGACTCGTCGAAGTGGTACTGCGACTCCCCCTGCCCGTCGCGGAACGTGGGAAGGAACAGGACGAGACGCCGTCCCGCCAGCTCCTCACGGAGCCGCTCGAGCGCCTCCCGCAGGTCATTTGGCAGCCGTTCCTCCTCCCGCAGGATGAAGTCGTTGCGAGGCAGGCCGGTGGGCCACATGTCGGGATACGACGCAGGGAAGAATGCCGCCGACATGGCCAACGTGTCCATACGGCTCGATGTGATCACCGCGCGCGAACCACTGTGATTGCGAATCATCACCTCCCGCAGGCGGTCGCTGACGCGGGCCGACGCCAGGCCGAACCGCTTGAGCGGGATGCCGTGCCAGAGGTTGATGACATTGTGCGTCGTCGTGTCGACGGGGTTCGGAAGGTTGATCGCAGGACCGTGCTTGACGAAGATCTGCCCCGAGCGCAAGAGGTGGTGCTGTCCCTCCGGACTGTCGATCGGAAACGTCACGACGTTCTCACCTGTCAGCTCGATCCGTCGGGACCTGGTCAGGATGATCTTCTTGATCGAGGGGTCGTTGCGCACCTGCTCGAACAATGCGCGCTCGTTGCCGGCCAGCGTGTGGTCGTAGGCGCACACCGGGAACGCCCACCAGTGGTCGAACGTCGGCGTCCGGTTGTCGGCCACGCGGAATCGCTTGTCGTTCAAGGGTGCCGGTCGCTCGACTGTGCCGTCCTCCCGGGTCACGATCGAGAAGCTACGGTGCAGCCTGTCGTCCGGGGCCACCCGCAGGAGATTGCGTTCCATCGTCTCGACGTCCGCCGTCGGCGCCGCGGCAAGCACGCGGTCCTTCCAGTCACGCATGTCCGGGACTGAGTAGGGGTTCTCCCAGATCAGCTGCCGCTTGAGAAGCGGCAGGCCCTCGGCGATGCGATCGAACGTTCCCGCGCTGTACATCGGGTGATAAGGGTGCAACGCGTCCACGAACGTGTCGAAGTGATAGCCCTGCCCCACGAGGTACTGCGTGGTGCCGGTCTCGTACTTGTAGACGATCCGGATCTTGGTCCTCTGCGGCTGGACGTTCTCGAGCCTCTTGCGCCAGCCGAGGTCGCTGACGACGGGCTTGCGGAACGCCAGGAAGTACGATCCGACGTGCGGGTACTCGTCAGGGTGCATGACGGTCCTCGGCATCTGTTCGCGCACCTGCTCGATCGGGATCGGTGCGCGGCTGTCTCCCGCCCCGTCGAACCATCGCGAGGTGAGCTGCACCCCCCACCAGTCGCACTCCCGGCTCGCCATCGAGGCGAACATGTCGTCGAGTGGTCGGAGCAGATAGCAGCTGTCGTTGACCAGCAGCACCTCGTCATACTCCTCGAGGGCGTCCCACCCGACCAGGTCCTTGGCCAGCATCGAGTAGGACCCGAAGTCGTAGCGGTCGTGAGGCACGGCCCAGGCCCCGGCGACGAGGCCGTCCAGCTTGTCGAGCTCGCCGTCGTTCATCCGGCACGCCGCCAAGTAGTAGACGTCAGCGAAGCGACTCAGCTCGCGCACGTAGGCGATCACATACGGGTCCATGACTCCGTCGACGTCGAAGCCCGCGAAGAGGCAGGCCCTGCGCGCAGGGGGGCTCGCGGGGAGCGCTGCTGGGCGCTCGTGGTGCGTGCGCAGAGGGACTCCACGCAGACCTGCACGCCTGCCGACCAGCAGATAGTGCAGGTAGGGATTGAGCCGCTCGTCCGCAGGATCGAGATACTCGTTCCAGTACCACCAGACGTCGAAGCCGGGATGGGGGTTGCGAACGTTGCGCCAGCCATGACGGCAGAAATCGGCGACGGCGTCCAGGTTGCGAGGGGGCCGGCCGGGCGTGGCCAGCCGGTAGACCTCGTCATCGATCTCCCCGGCCATGCGAACCAGGGCGATCTCGCAGGCCAGCAGGTCGGCCGCCGTGACGTCCACGGACGGCTGAGCACTTAGGTCCGGCAATCCATCTCGAAGCGCCGCGCGCAGCAGGACGTCCCCGGTCGTCGGTCCCGCCGACTCACGGCCTGCCCACTCGCCGACGAGTCTCGTCCAGGCCGCCCAGAACTCCTCGACGTCGGTGGTCATCGACCTGCTCCTTCGACCTGCGTCATGAGCCGCTCCAGCACACGTTCGGTGTTGTGTCCGTCCCGGTGATCGATCAGCATGTCCCGGACACGGCGGTGGTGCGGTGCCGAGATTCCTTCTGCGACGAGATCGAGCGCCGGGCCGAGTGCCTCGAACGTCTCCGCGACCGGGCCTGGGAAGAAGTGATGCAGGTCGTACAGGAGGGAGTCGGCGGCCGTCTCCAGGTCGTGGGCGAAGCTCACGACCGGCTTGCCTGTGGCGGCGAAGTCCAGAGCGAGCCCTGAGTAGTCCGTGAGCACGACGCCCGCGGCGCGCAGAACTGCATGCGCCGACGGGTACCTGCGTGGCGAGAGATCCAGAGCCACCCCGCCAAGCTGAGTCGAATAGGCACGCTCGAGGTCGTTCTCCACCTCCCGCAGTCCCAGCACGAAGTCGTGCCGATCGCACCATACCTGCAGTGACTCGATCTCCGACTTGGAGAAGTCATGAGGCGCGCGCCTCGTCCCGCTCGCCCGCCGCGTCGGGGCGAATAGCAGGAGCCGGCGTCCGCGCAGCTGACGGCGTACGTCCTCGAGCTGGGCATGAAGATCCGCAGGCAGGGCGTCTTCCTCGCCGAGCAGGAAGTCGTGGGCCGGTACTCCTGTCCGCCACCCGTGCTCGAAGGAAGCCGGCCAGTGCGTGGCAAGAGTTGCCAGCTGGTCGAGGTCGGACGCGACCAGCAGCCCCGTCACGACGGACGGCGGAAGCGGATGAGCGAGTGCCGGAGGATCCGTCCGGGCCCCCCTGCTTGCCGGCATGCGTCTCGGCCCCTGGAGTGTCCGCCCTGACTTCTCCAGCTGCAGTCCCCGTCGCACCACGACGATGGTCTGGTGCTTGGCCAGGACCGGCGCGTCGAGAGTCGGGCGGGGGGCTTCCTCGACGAGGACCGTTCCCGAGCTGAGCAGATGCTCGCGGCCGGCCGGGCTCAGCAAGGGCGCCGTGATGACGTTCGCTCCGGACAGCTCAAGTCGACGGGAGCGGGTCAACAGGATCTTCGTGATGCTCGGGTCGTCCTTCACCGCCTCGAAGATCGCCCGGCTGTTGTCGGGAAGGCGATGGGTCCTGCGATCCACTGCGAACACCCACGAGTCGGGGCGCTTCGCCGTCTTGCGGTTGCGCCGCCGGTACTCCTCGACCGAGACCACCTCGGGCACGACGACCTGGCCATCGTCGTCCACGCTGATCGCCATGCTCCGCTGGAGCTGATCATCCGGCGTCGCCCGCAGCAGCGTCTGCTCGATTTGATCGACGTCCGCGTCGGGGACGACAGCCAGCACACGCTCCTTCCATCGGGCGAGGTCCGGGACGTCGTAATGATTGCGATAGAGCAGGAACCTTTTGAGCAGCGGGAAGCCCCGCTCCAGCATCGTGAAGTACCAATCGGAGAACATCGGATGGAACGGGTATACGCGGTCCATGAACGTGTCGAAGGTGAATCCGCTCCCCACCAGGAGATGAGTGAGGCCGATCTCGTACTTGAGGACGATCAACCGCTTCGAGGGCTGAGGAACGACTGACTCGATCAGTCGACGGAACTCGGCGCTCTCGAGGACCGGGCGCCGGAAGGCCAGGAAGTACGACCCCAGGTGGAAGTTGTACACCGGATCGTCCTCGAACCCGTCCAGCAGCTCGCTGCGAACCGTGTCCACCGGGACCGGGGAGGTGATTCGGTTCGGGGGCAGGCTGGGCGCGTCCACGATGCCCTTGGTCGCCTGAAGTCCCCACCAATCACACTCCCGCTCAGCCATCGTGGCGAACACCTCGTCCAGAGGACGCACCACGAAGCAGCTGTCGTTCACCAGGACAACTTCGTCGTACGTTGCCAGTCGGTCCCATCCGACGAGGTCGCTGGCCAGGCGCGAGTACGAGCCGAAGTCGTAGGCGCCGTGACGGATGGCCCAGCTGGCCACCGTGATGTCCTCGACCTTCGCCAGTTCGGCGGCGTCCAGGTAGCCGTCGAACAGGTAGAACACGTCGCCGTGACGACTGAGCTCGGCGATCAACGAGACCACCGACGGGTCCACCACGCCATCCGTGTCGAAACCCGCCACGAGGCATGCGCGACGAACGGGACGGGTGGTCGGCAGCCGATGTCCGGGCCCGGCCTTCGTCGTCGCGGGCCGCGTGGACAGGCCGAGCTCGCGCCCCACGAGGGCGTAGTGGACCAGCGGGTTCAGTGAGTCGTCGGCCGGATCCAGGTGGGCCATCCAGTACCACCACACGTCGAAGTCCTGGCTGGGCTTTCGCAGCTCGCGCCAGCCTCGACGGCAGAAGTGCTCGACCGGGTCGAGGTCGCCGACCCCGGGGGTGTTCGTCCGGTAGTAGGGAAGGTCGATGAGCTCGGCGACCAGCTCCATCTCCCGCCGCAGCCGCTGGCCGCTGGGCAGCAGACGGTGCTCGTGCAGGAGTGGATGATCGATTCCGGCCGAGGCCCTCATGCCGCCGGGCCAGGATTGGCTGCGTGGAAGTGCACCAAGGGGTTGACGTCACGAGGCAGATCGGGGTGCTGAGCCAGGTACTTGCGGGTGTTGAACGCCGGGCCTGGATCCTTGTGCTGGGCCGCGCCGACACGGAGGTAGTGCAACGCAGGGCTGAGCCCGGTCGAGACGACCTCCGGATAGCGCGTCAGGTACCAGGCTCCTTTCATCAGGCTCGACGACCTCAGGACCGCGAGGGCGTCGTCCTCCTCGGTGCGCGGCATGGTCGAGAGCTGACGCCGCTTCAACCAGCCGCGGACCCCGGAGACGGACTCGCTCCGCGTGAGCCGCTGATCGAGGCGGGTCGCCAGCTGTCGCAGGCGCCGTTGCGCGACCTCATGGGCAGCGGCGCGCTCGGCCTGCTCCTCCAGCTGACGCCTGGCCTGAGCGAGCTCACGCTGAGACATCTCCAACTCCGCCCGGAGCTTCGCAGCTTCCGCCGCTGCGTCCCCGATCATCGACGGCCGTGCCTCCTCCAACGCGACTTCACGCACGCCACGCTCCCCCTGCTTCTCTGCGCGATATCTCACCGCCCGGACGTACGAACGTTACCCGAGCCTCGACAAGACCACGCATGTGTTCGCTCTCGGCAGACATCCTGTCGCATGATCGCCGACTTGTCTCCGCGAAGACGCCGGGAGACCAGGTCCTGGGAGACCTGAGACCGCCCGGCCCACGGGCGATCGGACGAGTGGCCCGGCGATAGGCTCGATGGTGTGAAGCGACGTCAGCGCACGCCCCCGCCGTTCAACGTGAAGTACACCTCGGTCTCGACCGACGGCTCGCTCGACCAGGTGCTCACGATCCGCAACAACACCGAGGTCTCGGTGCTCCCCACGCTGCGCTTCGTGGCCTACGACGTCTACGGCCGCGAGCTGCCCCACGTGGTCACGCAGGGCGTCAACGGCTCCCACCGCGGCGGACCGGTGCTTCCTGCGGGCGGCACCCTCACCGACGTCCTGCGCTTCGACGGCCAGGGCGCGCATCTCGTGCGCGGGGTGCGGGTCGAGCTCGCGGCCGTGGAGGAGGTCGACCACCCCGCCTTGGAGCAGGACGTCAAGTCGGTGATGATCGACCTGGAGCAGAAGGCGACGGCCGATCCGGCCGAGTTCTGGGGCATCGGCCTGGTCAACCCCAATCCGTTCGGCGTCACGATGCGCATCTCCCTCATCGAGCTCGAGGACCGCGTGCGCGACCACCCCCGACAGGTCCGCGACGTCGTCACCCTGCAGGAGGACGTCGACATGGCCTCGATGTCCAATGACGTCATCTGGCTCCCCGAGGACGTCCGCGGCCAGTTCCACGAGGTCGTCCACCACCTCCGTATGCCCACCTACGCCTGACCGCCCCGCCCCGTCCCGGACCGATCTTTCGGCGTTTCGGTAGCTCCGGCAGCACCAACGTCGACGAGTCAACGTCCACAAGCGCGCCGGGCCGGCCCGCCCCTCCACAGCGCGAACGCCGGAAGAGGACCGGCCCAGCTCCCGCGACCATGGTCGAGGCATGGACCAGGTGCTCAGGACAGCAGAAGCCGCCCGACGATTCGGCCTGGGGGTCGTGCGCAACAAGGTGGACCGCGGGATGTGGCAGAAGCCGTGCCGCGGGGTGGTCGTGCTCCACAACGGCCCGCTCACCCGCGAGCAGGAGATCGCCGTCGCGCTGGCGTCGGCCGCCGACGGGGCCGCGTTGGCGGGTCTGACCGCCCTGGCACAGGACGACTTCGACGGCTTCACGCCCGAGCTTCCGCAGATCGTGCTCCCGTCCGGCGCGCGCAGGCCCTCCCGGCGCGGGCTGGAGGTGCGGTGGAGCACCCAGCTCGACGACCGCGACGTCCATCCCCTGCGCACGCCCCGACGTACGCGGCCGGCCCGCAGCCTGGTGGACGCCGCGAGCTGGACGCAGAACGAACGCCGGGCGCGGGCGATCGTCGTCGCCGGCGTGCAGCAGCGCCTGACGAGCACCGCGCACCTGCGCGACGCACTCACACGGCGCGGCCCGTGCCGTCATCGCGCGCTGATCGTGGAGTCGATCCTGGACGCCGCAGGTGGTATCCAGTCACTGCCCGAGCGTGACTTCGCCGAGGTGTGCGACTGGGCCGGGCTGCCTCGCCCGAGCCGACAGCGTCGCGTGCGCGCCCCCGACGGCACCTACTTCCTCGACGCCAGCTGGGAGCAGCTCGGGATGTCGGCCGAGGTGCACGGAATCCCCCACCTCGCCGTCATGAGATGGAGCGAGGACCTGACCCGTGCCAACGAGATCGTGATCGGCGGCGAGCGTCTGCTGGTGTTCTCCTCGTACACGATCCGTCGCGAGCAGCGCGTCGTGGCGGGACAGCTCGTCCGCATGGCGCAAGCCCTGGGCTGGACGGGGAGGCCGAACGACCTGACGACGTTGACGCCGTCCGAACTGCGCAGACGTCGAAAGTTCCGTCGCGCCGCCGTCTGATGAGACGACGTTGACGCTGCCCGGGGTACCGAAACGTCGAAAGATCGGTCGACGGGCGGGCGGCGCGGGCAGCCGATGAGGTCAGAGAGACGGGAACCAGAGGGCGATCTCGCGGGCCGCGGACTCCTCGGAGTCGGACGCGTGCACGAGGTTCTCGCGGTTCGACAGCGACATGTCGCCGCGGATCGTGCCGGGAGCGGCCTGACGACCGTCGGTCGCACCGTTGAGCTGGCGGACGACCGAGATGGCCTCGTCACCTTCCAGCACGAGCGCCACGAGGGGTCCGGACGTCGCGAACTCGCGCAGCGGCGGATACCAAGGCTTCTCGACGTGCTCGGCGTAGTGAGCGTCGGCCTGGGCGGCGTCGATCGTGCGCTGCTCCATGGCGACCAGGGCCAGCCCCTTGTGCTCGTACCGGGACAGCACCTGACCCACGAGTCCACGGCGGACCGCGTCGGGCTTGATGAGGACGAGTGTGCGTTGGGCCATACATCAAATCTACCGCGCCGTCGCCGGGTCCACCCGTGGACGCCTTCGCAGGCCCTGCGTACGTTGGACGGGACGGGGCGCGCTGGGTGCCTGCGAAGGGGGCGGCGACGTGGCAGGACCAGGGCGGCAGTGGTGGCGCGACGCAGTGATCTACCAGGTCTACCCCCGCTCGTGGGCCGACTCCGACGGCGACGGCATCGGTGACCTGCCGGGCATCACCGAGCGGCTCCCCCACCTCGCCGAGCTCGGCGTGGACGCCGTGTGGCTGTCGCCGTTCTACACCTCTCCTCAGCGCGACGGCGGCTACGACGTGGCCGACTACCGCGACGTCGACCCCCTCTTCGGCGATCTCGCCGCATTCGACGCCCTGGTCGCCCGGGCCCACGGGCTCGGGCTGCGGGTCATCGTCGACATCGTCCCCAACCACTCCTCCGACGCGCACCCGTGGTTCCGCGCCGCACTCGCGTCCCCACCCGGCAGCCGTGAGCGCGCGCGCTACCTGTTCCGCGACGGCAGCGACGAAGGCCGGCTCCCGCCCAACAACTGGACCAGCATGTTCGGCGGCCCCGCCTGGACCCGCGTCACCGAGCCGGACGGCACCCCCGGCCAGTGGTACCTGCACATGTTCGACACCTCCCAGCCCGACTTCGACTGGACCAACCCCGAGGTGCGCGACGAGCTCGAGGACGTCCTGCGCTTCTGGCTCGATCGTGGGGTCGACGGCTTCCGCATCGACGTCGCGCACGGGCTGGTCAAGTTCGAGGATCTCCCCGACACCGATCTCACGCTCGACGCGAACGTGGACGCGACCGCGCTCGCGCCCATGTGGGACCAGCCCGGCGTCCACGAGATCTATCGCAGCTGGCGCCGGCTCGCCGACTCGTACGCGGTGGAGGGCGAGGACGCCGACCGCATCCTGTGCGCCGAGGCGTGGGTCCTGCCGGCCCAGGCACTCGCGCAGTACGTCCGCGCGGACGAGCTGCACCAGTCGTTCAACTTCGAGTACCTGATGACGCCATGGCTCCCGGACGAGCAGCGCGCGTCCATCACCCGGTCGCTCGCCCAGGCGGGGGCCGTCGGTGCGCCGCAGACCTGGGTCCTGTCCAACCACGACGTCGTACGGCATGCGACCCGCCTCGGCTACCCGCAGCACCCCGGTCTGCAGCGCATTGCCGGCATCGGCGCGGACGACCCGCAGCCCGATCCCGTCCTGGGGCTGCGCCGGGCTCGCGCCGCCACCGCGGTGATGCTCGCTCTGCCCGGCTCGGCCTACCTGTTCCAGGGTGAGGAGCTCGGCCTGCCGGAGGCCACCCGCCTGCCCGACGAGAGCCGCCAGGACCCGACCTGGGAGCGCTCGGGCCACACCCAGCGCGGCCGCGACGGCTGCCGCGTCCCGATGCCGTGGGAGGGCGACGCGCCGTCGTACGGCTTCGGGCCGGGCGAGCGGTCCTGGCTGCCGCAGCCGGCCGAGTTCGGCGCGCTCGCGGTCGACCGCCAGCGGGACGATCCGGGCTCGACGCTGAGCCTCTACCGGGCGCTCCTGGCCGTACGCCGCACACATCGGCTCGGCCTCGGCCATCTGACCTGGCTCGACGGGCACCCGGAGGACGTGCTGGCCTTCGAGGTGACGTCCGAGGACGCGTCCGTGACGGTCCTGGCCAATCTCGGGACCGACCCGTTGACCCTTCCGGACAGCGCCGATGTGCTCCTGACCAGCGCTTTTCCCGGCACCGCAGGGCATGTGGGCCCCGACGAGACAGTGTGGCTCAGGTCGTGACCGACCCGCGGTTGCACTACCCGGGGCACAGGGCTAGGTTCGTCTCGATCCTGTGATCCGCATCACGCCGCGGACCCGGGCTCGGCGTAAGGGGAGCACATGAAGGTACGACCAATCCGCAGACTCGTCACCGGCGTCGCCGTGGCGGCGTTGTCGATGAGCATGCTGGCCGCCTGTGGCGGCGACAGCGGCAAACCGACGCTCAACTGGTACATCAACCCCGACGGCCAGGAGACGCTGACGGCGATCGCCGAGCGCTGCAGCACCGACGAGTACGACATCGAGATCCAGCTCCTGCCGTCCAGCGCGACCGACCAGCGCACGCAGCTGGCCCGTCGCCTCGCTGCCGAGGACAGCTCGACCGACCTGATGAGCCTCGACCCCGTGTTCATCCCGGAGTTCGCGAACGCCAACTGGCTCGCGCCGTTCGAGGGCGAGCTCGCGGACCAGGTCGTCGACGACGACGTCCTCAAGGGCCCGGCCGAGATCGTCCAGTGGGAGGACCAGGTCGTCGCGGCACCGCAGTGGTCCAACACCCAGGTGCTCTGGTACCGCAAGTCGCTCGCGGAGGCGGCCGGGCTCGACATGAGCCAGCCGGTGACCTGGGACCAGATCATCGACGCCGCCGCCGACCACGACGGCACGATCGGTGTCCAGGCCAGCAAGTACGAGGCCTACGTCGTGTGGATCAACTCGCTGATCCAGGGTGCCGGCGGCAACATCCTGGACCCCTCGACGGTGGAGGACGGGCGGGACGCGAAGGTCACGATCGACTCCGAGGCCGGCAAGGCCGCGGCCGCCGTGATCGAGAAGCTCGCCAAGTCGACCGCCAAGCAGCCCGACTTCACGACGTCCAACGAGGGCACGAGCCTCGGCGCGATGTTCCCCGAGCAGGGCGCCGGCGAGTTCATGACCAACTGGACCTTCGTCTACAAGAACTACGAGGGCCTGATCGGCAAGCCCGGCGGACCCAAGGACGAGGCACAGTTCGAGGACCTCGGCTGGGCCCGCTACCCCGAGACGGTCGAGGGCGAGGAGTCACGACCTCCCCTCGGCGGCATTGCGATCGGCGTCGGCGCCTACACCAAGCACCGCGACTTCGCCCAGCAGGCTGCGATGTGCGTCACCGACGCCGACGCCCAGGTCGCCCTCGGGGTCAACAACGGCTTCATGCCGTCACGCGGATCCGTGTACGACTCCGAAGAGCTCAAGAAGGCATTCCCGCCGGATCTGCTCACCCTGTTCAGCCAGAGCATCGACTCGGCCGGCACCCGGCCCAAGAGCGCGTTCTACAGCCAGATCTCGAGCGCCCTGCAGTCCCGCTGGCACTCACCCAGCTCGGTCGGCGCCGGCACGCCCAAGAAGTCCGCAGACTTCCTCAACCAGATCCTGAAGGGGGAGGCCCTGCTGTGACCACCTACGTACAGACCGCGGTCGATCCGGCCGAGGACACCAGGCCGCCGGACTCGGACCGCTCGCGGGCCGAGAACTCGCTGGCCCGCAAGCTGGTGGCGCCGGCCCTGGTGCTGATGCTGCTCGTCACGGCGTTCCCGATGCTGCGGGCGCTCTACCTGTCCCTGTTCAACTACTCGCTCACCGATCCCGACGCCCGCGAGTTCGTCGGCCTGGCCAACTACGCCACGGCACTGAGCGACTGGTTGTTCTGGAAAACGACGTTGAACACCGTGGGGATCATGATCATCACGGTGGCCGTCGAGCTCGTGATCGGCTTCGCGTTCGCGATGGTCATGCACAAGGTCATCTTCGCCCGCGGCGTGATCCGCACCTCGATCCTCATCCCCTACGGCGTCATCACGGTCGTCTCGGGCTTCGCGTGGCAGTTCGCGTTCTCCAACACCAACGGATTCGTCAACAGCTGGCTTCCGTTCACGCCGGACGACTTCAACTGGTTCGGCCAGTACTGGTCCTCGATGCTCGCGATCATGGCCTCGGAGATCTGGAAGACGACGCCGTTCATGTCACTGCTGCTCCTGGCGGGGCTGGCCCAGGTGTCCGAGGACATGCTGGAGGCCGCCAAGGTGGACGGTGCCACGTGGTGGCAGCGCCTCTTCAAGGTGATCCTGCCCAACATGCGGGCCGCGATCATGGTCGCCGTGCTGTTCCGCGCCCTCGACGCGTACCGCATCTTCGACAACATCTTCGTCATGACGGCCGGCGCCAACGGCACCGAGTCGATCTCGTTCCTCACCTATCGGCAGGTGATCGAGCAGTTCCAGCTCGGCATCGGCTCGGCACTGTCCGTGCTCCTGTTCCTCTCGGTGCTGGTGGTCGCGTTCGTGATCGTCAAGCTGTTCCGGGTCAACCTCGCCGACGCACGGCAGGAGAGCTGACATGGGCAAGAGCCTGAAGGCCAACCTCGGCACGATCCTCGGCTGCGCGCTGATCCTCATCTGGTGCCTGCTGCCGGTCGCGTGGATCATCTCGCTGTCGTTCAAGTCCCAGGAAGCCGTCAGGGTCGGCAGTCCCGGCTTCTTCCCGTCCTCGGGCGGCGGCGCCGGCTGGTCCAACTACTCCGACGTCCTGCAGGACGGGCAGTTCCGGCAGGCGATCTTCAACTCGATCGGCATCTCGCTCATCGCGACCCTGCTGTCGGTCGTCATCGCGACCCTCGCGGCCTACGCGATCGCCCGCCTGGAGTTCAAGGGCAAGAAGTTCGTGCTCACCACCGCGCTCGTGATCGCGATGTTCCCGGTCGTGTCGCTGGTCGGCCCGCTGTTCGACATGTGGCGCGCGTTCGGCATCTACGACACGTGGCTCGGCCTGATCATCCCCTACATGTCGTTCACGCTGCCACTGGCGATCTGGACCCTCTCCGCGTTCTTCCGCGAGATCCCGTGGGAGATGGAGCAGGCCGCGCAGGTCGACGGCGCCACGTCGTGGCAGGCCTTCCGCAAGGTCATCGTCCCGCTGGCCGCGCCCGGCGTGTTCACCGCAGCGATCCTGACCTTCTTCTTCGCGTGGAACGACTTCGTGTTCGGCATCTCCCTGACGTCGACCGAGCGCGCCCGCCCCATCCCCGCCGCCCTGTCGTTCTTCGTCGGCGATGACCCGTTCAACCGGCCCTCGTCCCTGCTGGCCGCGGGAGCCGTGGTCGCCACGGTCCCCATCGTCGTCCTCGTCCTGTTCTTCCAGCGCAAGATCGTCGCCGGCCTGACCGCCGGCGCAGTGAAGGGTTGATCCCATGGCAGCCATCGAGATGAAGCACATCGTCAAGAAGTACGGAGACGGGTTCCCGGCGGTCAACGACGTCAGCATCGACGTCGCCGACGGCGAGTTCATGATCCTGGTCGGGCCGTCGGGGTGCGGCAAGTCCACGCTCCTGCGCATGATCGTGGGGCTCGAGGACATCACGTCGGGCGACATGATCATCGGCGGCGAGCGGGTCAACGACCTCGCACCGCGCGACCGCAACCTGTCCATGGTGTTCCAGAACTACGCGCTCTACCCGCACCTGACGGTCTACGAGAACATCGCCTTCCCGCTGCGCCTGGCCAAGATGAAGGACAGCGAGGTCGACGAGAAGGTGCGTGCGGCCAGCAAGACCCTCGACCTCGACGAGCACCTCCAGCGCAAGCCCGCCAACCTCTCGGGCGGCCAGCGCCAGCGCGTCGCGATGGGACGGGCGATCGTGCGCGACGCCAGGGCCTTCCTGTTCGACGAGCCGCTGTCCAACCTCGACGCCAAGCTCCGCGGACAGATGCGCACCGAGATCGCCCGTCTGCAGAAGCAGCTCGGCATCACGACCGTCTACGTGACCCACGACCAGACCGAGGCCATGACGCTCGGCGACCGGGTCGCGGTCATGAAGCGCGGCATCCTGCAGCAGCTCGCGACACCGCGCGAGCTCTACGAGCAGCCGGTCAACCTGTTCGTCGCCGGCTTCATCGGCTCCCCGCCGATGAACTTCCTGCCGGCCACGGTCGAGGGCAATGAGATCACGCTCCCGTTCGGCACGTTCCCGCTACCGCCCGCCAAGGCCGAGCGCACCGCGGGCAAGGGCCTGCTCATGGCCGGCATCCGCCCCGAGCACTTCGAGGACGTCTCGGTCCTGCATTCCGACGAGGTCGACACCGCCCGCACCTTCAAGGCGCACATCGACGTCCGCGAGTGGCTCGGTGACCAGCAGTACGCCTACGTCCCCTACGAGGCCGAGGCCAAGGTGCAGGACCAGCTGCGCGAGCTCGCCCGCGAGTCCGACAGCGACTCCCTGCGCACCCAGCTCGTGGTCTCGCTCGACGCCGCCAGCACCGTGCAGGAGGACTCCGACACCACGCTGTTCATCGACACCGACAAGATGCACCTGTTCGACCCCTCGTCGGGCGAGAACCTGACCGTCGGGCTCTAGCCCCCGGCCGCGGATTCCCAGGAGAACCCCGGAACCCGGCACGTCACCCTTGTTGCAACCGGGGTGATGTGCCGGGTTCCGGCGCTCCGGGCGAGCGACTGAAGAATTCGGGGTTCTCCTGGGAATCCGCGGCCAGGGGGATGGGTCAGCGCTTCTTGCGGCCCTTGCCGGCGACGGCCTTGATGACCTCGGCGTTCCACTCGTGCTCGCGGATGAGGCGGTAGCGCTCCTCGGCGACGCGCAGGTACGCCTCTGCGGGCCGCTCGTCGTCGCCGCGCACGCCAGCCTCCTCGATCATCTGCACGACGGGCTGGAACTCCTCGGCGTACCAGCGGGCGGCCATCGTCTCGGGATCCATGTACGCGTGCTCGGCATGCATCGTGCGCGTCGCCCAGGCCTCGACGGCCTCGGCGATGCGGCCGTAGTCCGAGGGCCGGTCGACCGCGACCGACGCGCGCGCCTCGCCCGTGAACGGGACCCGCTGGAGCATCAGCCGTCGCCAGAACTTGAGCTCCAGGCTCGCGCGGGCGTCGATGCCCACGGGCGACAGGAACGTCTCGATCGCGGTCACCCGGGCCTCGATCAGCTCGACGCCGAGGCTGCGCGCCACCGAGACGCGATGGTGTCCGTCGCGGACGAAGTAGTACTCGCCGATCTGGTAGACGTCGATCGGCGGGATCACCTCCCCCGTCCGGCTGGCCCGCGCCAGCCGTTCCCAGCGCTGACGGTTGACCGTCGAGGTCGGACGGAATCGGCGATCGAAGTCGCGTGCCTTGTCGACAGATCCCACGATCGCGTCGAGCGGGATGACCTTGTGCCCCACGTAGTGCTCGGACCGACGGCCGAGGGCGTCCACGACCTCGTCGAACGACATCGACTGCACGGTGTCCTCGGTGTCGTTGCGCAGCCGCGCCGCCAGGGCCGACAGCACCTGGTGGCGACGGGCCCGCATGAAGTCGCTCTCGGCGTCGACCCGCGGGGACCCCGAGCTGCTGACCATCAGGCGCTCCGGCGCGACCGGGTCGAGACCGGCACGACCGAGCGGGGCTCGATCTCGAGGACGTCCCAGGGGATCACGTTGCGGACCGTCGTCCGACCGACCGACCGATCGGCCTTGAGCATCCCGAACGGGTGGACGTGGCCGTGCAGGTGCCACGTGGGCTCGAGCTCGGCGAGGACGCCGTGGAGAGCAGAGATGCCGAGATGGCTGGGATCGGGCTCGTCGCCCAGTCCCAGCGGCGGCGCATGGGTCAGCAGGACGTCGACCGGGCCCGCGCGACGGGCGCTGCGGAGCAGCTGCTTGGCTCGCGCGTCGTACTCCTTCTGGGTGTACTGGTGGGGGCCGGCGTTGTAGCGGACACAGCCCCCGAGGCCCGCGATGCGCAGGCCGCCGACCTCGACGACCCGGCCGTCGGCGTTGACGAATCCCGCCGGTCCGGTGTGGCCGGGGCCCGTCCGGGGGTCGTGGTTGCCGGGCACGAAGACACCGGGCACGTCCAGCGCGGACCGGATCGACACGAGGTAGTCCCACTGCAGGTCGCCGGCGCCGATCACCAGGTCGACGTCGAGGTCTCGCAGACGAGAACGGACCCCGAGGACCTCCTCGTCGGCCACTGCCAGCACCCGCACCATGCCCTCGACAGTAGCGCGGTGCGCCGCCGAGGACACCCCCCTTAGTCCTCCCGCGCTGCCTCCTGCGCCCATCGCGCCTTGTCGGCCTCGATGCGGCGTCCGAGGAAGAACGCGCCGAACCACAGGGCAGCGAACATCAGCCCGACGAAGAACATGATCGGCACGAGGAAGCCCATCGCGATCGCGCCGACCTGGATCGCGTGACCGACCAGGTACGCCTGAGGCCGGCGCAGCGAGCCGGCCACCAGGAGGCACAGGACAGCCAGCCCGATCCCGACGACGAGCGCCCACGTCGTGTCGACGTCCTCGACCGAGATCATCACCGGCACGCTGAGCCCGAGGATGATCGCCTCGAGCGTCAGCATCGCCGCGCACATGCCCCTCACGCGACACCCCCTCCGAGCAGGACGCGCGCCTCGCCGACCGTGACGACCGAGCCTGTCACGAGCACGCCACCGCTGCCGATCGCGTCGTCGTAGCCCTCGGCGGCGTCCGCCTTCTGGATCGCCCGCTCGAGTGCGTCGTCGAGCCGGGAGACCAGGGTCACCCGCTCCTCGCCGAAGATGTCGGCCGCGAGCTCGGCCAGCTCGACCGCCGGCATCGCCCGCGGGGTGCTGTTCTGCGTGCACACGATCTCGGCCATGACCGGCTCGAAGACGCGGAGCATCTCCTCGACGTCCTTGTCGGCCATGACGCCCACGACCCCGATGAGCGGGCTGAACGAGAACGCCTCCTGGACGGCCTCGATCGTCGCGCGGGCGCCGTGGGGGTTGTGCGCCGCGTCGAGCAGCACCGTGGGGCTACGCCGCACGACCTCGAGGCGCCCCGGCGAGGTGACCTGCCTGAACGCGTCGCGGACGAGATCGGCGTCGAGCTGCTTGCTGCCCGTGAAGGCCTCGACGGCCGCGAGGGCGTACGCCGCGTTGTGCGCCTGGTGGGCGCCGTGCAGCGGCAGGAAGATGCCGTCGTACGTGCCCGACAGGCCCTGCAGGTCGATCTGCTGCCCACCGATCGCGGTGACACGTGAGCCGACGCCGAAGTCGGTGCCCTCGTGCAGCGCGACCGAGCCGACGTCCAGCACCCGTCGCATCAGGACGTCCATGACCTCGGGTGCCTGCTCGGCGAGGATCGTGTGCGAGCCGGGCTTGATGATGCCGGCCTTCTCGACCGCGATGATCTCGGGGCGGTCACCGAGATAGGCCGCGTGGTCCACGCCGATCGGGGTGATGACCGCGACCTGACCGTCAGCGACGTTGGTCGCGTCCCACGAGCCACCCATGCCGACCTCGACCACGGCGACGTCGACGGGAGCGTCGGCAAAGGCCGCGAACGCCATCGCGACCATCATCTCGAAGTACGACAGGGGGTGCGCCGACGAGTCGTCGACGATCTGCGCGTACGCCGCGACGTCCGCGAACGCCTCGACGAACAGGGCCTCGGACAGGGGCGCCCCGTCGAGGCTGATGCGCTCAGTCATCGACTGCAGGTGCGGGCTGGTGAAGCGTCCGGTGCGCAGGTCCAGCGCGCGCAGCAGGGTGTCGATCATGCGGCTCGTCGACGTCTTGCCGTTCGTCCCGGTGAGGTGGACCACGGGATAGGCCGCCTGCGGGTCCCCCAGGAGGCGGCACAGGGCGGCGATGCGATCGAGGGAGGGCTCGAGGCGGGTCTCGGGCCAACGGCCGAGGAGCGCGCGCTCGACCTCCGCGTACGTAGGTGTCATCCCGCCCAGTATCGCAGCACCTCGGGGACGGCTCAGGGTCACCACCGATGTTCAAAATGTCACCACACCGCTGCATAGTGGGGAAGATCACATTCGACCATCGTTCGGGGCGGTCCCAAGGAGGGCACATGAACCGGAGCATCGCGGGATGGGTGACGCATCGTTGGGCCAAGTGGGTGGTGATGGCGCTCGGCCTGCTGACGATCTTCGTCCTGGCCTCCCTCGGCGCCAAGCTCACGAGCGTCCAGGACAACGACGCGGCGTCCTGGCTGCCCGGCGACGCCGAGTCCACCAAGGTGATCGAGAGGTCGAAGGCCTTCTCCGACCCCAACGACATCCCGGGCGTCGTGCTCTACGTGCGCGACTCCGGCATCACCCCGGCCGACGTGGCCAAGGCGAAGGCCGACGCGGCCCAGATCAAGGGGGTCGACTCGGTCACCGAGGTGACCGGTCCGATCCCGGCCGACGACGGCAAGGCCCTGCAGGTCCTCGCGACGGTCCGCATGAGCAGCGACGGGTGGGAGGACCTGCCCGACCGGGTCGACGACATCAGGGCGATCGCCGACCGGGATGCCGGCGGCCTCGACGTACGCATCGCCGGTCCCGCGGCGCTCGGCGCGGACCAGGCCGAGTCCTTCGCCGGCATCGACGGCATCCTGCTGCTCGCCGCCGTTGCCATCGTGTTCATCATCCTGCTCGTCACGTATCGCAGCCTGCAGCTGGCGATCCTGTTCCTGCTGTGTGGCGTGGGCGCGGTCTTCAGCGCGCAGGGCCTGGTCTACCTGCTGGCCAAGCACGCCGACCTCACAGTCAATGCGCAGAGTGCGGGCATCCTCAGCGTGCTGGTGCTCGGTGCGGGGGTCGACTACGCGTTGCTGCTCGTGGCCCGGTATCGCGAGGAGCTGCACCACTACGAGGACCGGCACGAGGCGATGGCGCACGCCCTGCACCGCGCGGCCCCGGCGATCCTGGCCAGCGGTGCCACGGTCATCATCGGCCTGCTGTGCCTGCTGTTCGCCCAGATGAACTCGACCAGCAGCCTCGGCCCGGTCGGCGCCGTCGGCATCGCGTGCGCCCTGCTGGTCATGATGCTCCTGCTGCCGGCGCTGCTGGTCATCCTCGGGCGGTGGATCTTCTGGCCGTTCGTGCCCCGCTTCGGCGACCCGGTCAAGAGCGAGACCGGCATCTGGGCGCGGGTCGGCCGACAGATCGCCAAGGCGCCCCGCGCCGTCTGGGTCACCACGACCCTGATCCTGGTCGCCCTGTCGTTCGGCGTCGTCCAGCTCGACGCCAACGGGCTCACCAACGAGCAGCAGTTCACCAAGGAGCAGCCTTCGGTGCTGGCGGAGAGGGAGCTCGCGAAGCACTTCCCGGGCGGCGCCGGCTCCCCCGTCGCCGTCATCGCCGAAGGCTCGAGCGCTGACGCGGTCAAGGACGCACTCTCCGGGGTCGAGGGCATCGACGCGAGCTCGGTCCAGGTCAAGAGCCCGGCCGGCAGCCCCGTCGCCTATCTCGAAGGCACACTGACCTCGGCACCCGACTCCGCCGACGCCTTCGCCACGGTCGATCGGGCGCGGGATGCGGTGCACGACGTCGCGGGCGCCGACGCGCTGGTGGGAGGCAACACCGCGGTGAACAAGGACATCCAGGCCGCCTCCAGCGCCGACAACCGGCTGATCATCCCCATCGTCCTGGTCGTGGTCCTGCTGATCCTGGCCGCGCTGCTGCGCTCGATCGCGGCACCGCTGATCCTGCTCGTGACGGTCGTGGTGTCCTTCGCGGCCGCAATGGGCATCAGCGCCCTGACGTTCCGGCACGTGTTCGGGTTCGAGGGGACCGACTCGTCCTTCCCGCTGTTCGCCTTCGTGTTCCTCGTGGCGCTCGGCATCGACTACAACATCTTCTTGATGACCCGGGTGCGCGAGGAGGCCCTCAAGCACGGCACCCGCAGGGGGGCCCTCATCGGGCTCGCGGCGACAGGCGGGGTGATCACCTCCGCCGGCTTCGTCCTGGCCGGCACGTTCACCGCCCTGGCCACCCTGCCGGTCGTGTTCCTGGCCGAGCTCGGCTTCGCGGTGGCGGTCGGGGTGCTGCTCGACACCATCATCGTCCGGTCGGTGCTGGTCACTGCGCTCAACCTCGACTTCGGGCGGCACATCTGGTGGCCGAGCGCGCTGGGCCGCACCGACGGTCAGGCCCACGAGGAGGTGGACAGGACCAGCACGCCGCGTGAAGCTGCTCGCACCTAGACTTGACTGTTGTGACTAGCGAACTCGGCAAATCTGGCTCTGCGACCGGCGTCCCGGAGAAGCCCGTCCTCGAGGGACTCGAGGCGACGTGGTCGGCGCGGTGGGCCGACGAGGGCACGTACGCCTTCGACCGCACCAAGTCCCGGGAGCAGATCTTCTCGATCGACACCCCTCCCCCGACGGTGTCCGGCTCCCTGCACGTCGGTCACGTCTTCTCCTACACGCACACCGACCTGGTCGCGCGCTATCAGCGCATGCGTGGCAAGGAGGTGTTCTACCCCATGGGGTGGGACGACAACGGACTGCCGACCGAGCGCCGGGTCCAGAACTACTTCGGTGTCCGCTGCGACCCGACCCTGCCCTACGAGCCCGACTTCACGCCGCCGGAGAAGCCCGACGCCAAGCGGCAGATCCCGATCAGCCGCCGCAACTTCATCGAGCTGTGCAATCAGCTGGTCGAGGAGGACGAGAAGGTCTTCGAGCAGCTGTGGCGGACCCTCGGCCTCAGCGTCGACTGGGACCAGAAGTACACGACGATCGGCGACGAGTCGCAGACCGTCTCGCAGCGCGCCTTCCTGCGCAACGTCGCGCGCGGCGAGGCGTACCAGCAGGATGCGCCCACGCTGTGGGACGTGACCTATCAGACCGCCGTCGCCCAGGCCGAGCTCGAGGCGCGCGAGTACCCCGGCGCGTACCACCGGGTCGCGTTCCACGGGGCCGACGGACCCATCTTCATCGAGACGACCCGCCCCGAGCTGATCGGCGCGTGCGTCGCGCTCATCGCCCACCCCGACGACGAGCGCTACCAGCCGCTCTTCGGCTCGACCGTCACCTCTCCCCTGTTCGGCGTCGAGGTCCCCGTGGTCGCCCACGCGTCCGCCGAGCCCGACAAGGGCTCGGGCATCGTCATGTGCTGCACGTTCGGCGACCTGACCGACGTGATCTGGTGGCGTGAGCTGCAGCTGCCCAACCGGACGATCATCGGCCGGGACGGCCGCATCCTGCCCGACGTCCCCGAGTGGATCACCGACGCCGCGGGCCGTGAGCTGTACGCCGAGCTGGCCGGCAAGACCACGTTCACCGCCCGCGAGCTGAGCGTCGCGGCGCTGAAGGAGTCCGGCGATCTCGACGGCGACCCGAAGCCCACGCAGCGCATGGCCAACTTCTACGAGCGCGGCGACAAGCCGCTCGAGATCGTCTCGACCCGCCAGTGGTACATCGCCAACGGCGGGCGCTCGAGCGATCTGCGCGCCCAGCTCGTCGCGCGCGGCGACGAGATCGACTGGGTCCCCGCCTACATGCAGTCCCGGCTGACCAACTGGATCGAGGGCCTCAACGGCGACTGGCTCGTGTCGCGCCAGCGCTTCTTCGGCATCCCGTTCCCGGTCTGGTACCGCCTCGACGAGGCCGGCGAGCCGGTCTACGACGATCCGATCCTCGCCGACGAGGCGAGCCTGCCGGTGGATCCCGCGTCGCAGGCGCCTCCGGGCTTCGAGGACTCCCAGCGCGGTGAGCCCGGTGGGTTCATGGCCGATCCCGACGTGCTCGACACCTGGGCGACGTCCTCGCTCACCCCGCAGATCGTGTGCGGCTGGGAGCGCGACCCCGAGCTGTTCGCCAAGACGTTCCCGATGGACCTGCGCCCCCAGGGTCACGACATCATCCGCACGTGGCTGTTCTCGACGGTCGTGCGCTCGCACCTCGAGCACGGCTGCGTGCCGTGGACCCACACCGCGCTGTCGGGCTTCGTGGTGGACCCCGACCGCAAGAAGATGAGCAAGTCCAAGGGCAATGTCGTCGTCCCCGACGAGATCCTCGACAAGTACGGCGCCGACGCCGTCCGCTGGCGTGCGGCAGGTGCCCGCCCGGGTGCGGACTCGCCGTTCGACGAGGCCCAGATGAAGGTGGGTCGCCGCCTGGCGATGAAGGTGCTCAACGCCAGCAAGTTCGTGCTCGCCCCCGAGGAGCAGTACGGCCTCGGGGCCGACGCCTCGTACCTCGATCCGGCCCGCGTCACCGAGCCGATCGACCTGGCGATGCTGACCCGCCTGCGCGGGGTCGTGGACGAGGCGACTGCGGCCTTCGAGGCGTACGACTACGCGACCGCGCTCGAGGTCACCGAGAAGTTCTTCTGGGACTTCTGCGACGACTACCTCGAGCTGGTCAAGGAGCGCGCCCGTCGTGCCGACGAGGGCGGCGCGTCCGCCAAGAGCGCCTTCGTCCTCGCCCTGTCGGTCCAGCTGCGCCTGCTCGCCCCGTTCCTGCCCTACGTGACCGAGGAGGTCTGGTCGTGGTGGCAGGAGGGGTCGATCCACCGCTCGGTGTGGCCCGACAACGCGACTGACCTGACGACGGCCGAGCAGGACCCCGCGGTCCTGACCGCGGCCGCAGCGGTGCTCGCGGACGTCCGCGGTGCCAAGTCGGTCGCCAAGGTCAGTCAGAAGACCGAGATCGCGGCCCTGACCGTGCGCGCGTCCGCCGCAGATCTCGAGCTGCTCCGGCTCGCCCTCGCCGACGTGCTGGCCGCCGGCCGCGTCACCGCCGACCCGGTCCTGACCGTCGACGACTCGGCCTCGGCCTTCACCGTCGACGCCACTCCCGCCACCACCGACTGATCCTCGCCCGCCCGGGCCGCAGTTTCCCAGGAGAACCTGGGAAACTGCGGCCCGGCGGTGCGTCTGCCACCGTATGCGGCGGATTTCGGGCCTATATGGTGGCGGATCCACCGCTCGGGCGGGGCGACGTCGAGTCGTGCTCGTCGTCTCTGCTCCACTCCTCGGTCTGGGTGAGCCAGAACAGGTAGGCCAGGGAGGGCAGGACGATGACGCCCGCGAGGGCGACCACGATGAGCAGGCCGATGAGGGTCGAGCGCGCACCTGCGGCGTCCTCGATCGTGACCTGGTCGACGAGCATCCACGGATACTGCGCGACGCCCCACCCGAGGATCACGGCCGCGACACTGACGGCCGCGGCGACCCGCGCGACGGCGTGGCGCCGCCGCCACAGCAGCAGCAGGGTGGCCGCGCCCGCGATCCCGGACACCACGATGAGCGGGGTCGCGACGCCGAGCAGACGATCGCTCAGCGTGGGCGCGTCGTGACGTATCGGCACCAGAGCCGCGAACACGATCCCCCCGGTCACGATGCCCACCCCCAGGGTCTTGACCCGCAGCCTCTCGGCGAGCGCCTCGTGGCCCGACCGCTGCGCGTCCGCGGTGAGGAACGTCCCGGCGAGGAAGATGCAGGCCCCGACCGCGATCACGCCTCCGAACAGCGACGTGGGGTGCAGCCATGAGTCCAGCACGGGGCCGTTGCCCTCGGCGGGCACCCGACCCGACGCCACCGCACCGGCCACCGCGCCGAGGAAGAAGGGGGTGATCAGCGACGAGCCCGCGAACACGGCCCCGAAGATCCGCGCCTGGGCGAGGGAGCCGGAGTACTTGCGGAACGCGAAGCTCGCTCCCCGCAGGACGATCCCGAGGAGCGCCAGGGCCAGCGGCAGGATCAGGGTCGTGGTGGTGGCCGCGAATGTCTCGGGGAACCCTGTCCACCACATCACCAGCACGTAGATCAGCCAGACGTGGTTGGCCTCCCACACGGGCCCGATGCTGTGGTCGATGAGCAGCCGCAGCTCGGCCCCCTCCTCGGCGCTGCCGGCCGTCAGATCGAAGAATCCCGAGCCGAAGTCGGCCCCGCCGAACAGGGCGTATGCAAGCACCCCGACGAACAGCGCCACGGCCACCGCGACTGCGAGGCTCATCGCCGGGACCTCTCGTCGGGCCGGGCCGCGGGAGGCCCGTAGGGCGCCGGGAGCTCCTCGTCCCCGGCACGCCATCGACGTGCCATCGACCGGAGCACGATGAACGCGCCGACCGTCATGCCGACGTACACCACGAACGCGACGGCGTAGCTCCACCACAGCCCGCTGCTCATGCTGGCCGCGTCCTCGGTGCGCAGCACCTGCCACACGGTCCACGGCTGACGCCCGACCTCGGTCGCGACCCAGCCGCACTCGAGCGCGACGACCGCGAGCGGACCCGCGACGACGGCGAAGCGCAGGAACCATCGGTTGCCGGTGAAGTCATGACCGCGCCAGCGGGCGAACCAGAACGCGACGGCCGCGACGAGCAGCAGCGAGCCGATCGCCACCATGACCTGGAACGCGACGTGGGTGATGTTCACCGGCGGCTGGTCCTCGAGCGGGATCGTGTCGAGCCCCTGCACCCCCTTGGTGAACGAGTTGCGCGCGATGATCGAGCCGAGTCGGGGGATGTCGAACGCCCAGCGCACCTCGCCGTCGATGAGCAGGCCACCCAGGCGCAACGGTGCGGGGCTCTCGGTCGTGGTCGCGAGCTCGAACGCAGCGAGCTTCGAGGGCTGGGTCTCCGCGAGGCGCAGGCCGAGGAGGTGGCCGATGACCGGCTGGAGCACCGAGGCGACCGACGCGAAGACGAACGGAACCGTGAACCCGAGGCGGTGGTGAGCGTCGCGGCGGCCCTTCAGCATCCCGGCCGCGTAGACGCCCGCGACGACGAAACCGACCAGCATGAAGGCGCCGACCCACATGTGCGCGAACTGCAGCCACACCCCGTCGTTGAACATCGCCCGCCACGGGTTGACGTCGGTGACCTGCGCGGGCGTCGTCCCCGTGGCCGGGACGAACGTGAACCCCGTCGGGTTGTTCATCCAGGCATTGACCGCCACGACGCAGAACGTGCCCACCACGCCCGCGATGGCCATCGGGATCAGCATCATCAGGTGACGCCGTGGAGGCATCCGGTCCCAGCCGTACAGGTAGATGCCGAGGAAGATGGCCTCGACGAAGAAGGACAGTCCCTCGAAAGCGAACGGCAGCCCCAGGACGTCGCCGAACGGACCCATCAGACCGGGCCAGAGCAGACCCATCTCGAAGCTGAGGACCGTGCCGGACACGGCACCGATCGCGAACAGCACCGCGGAGACCTTGGCCCACCGCCGCGCCAGGCCGAGGGCCACGGGGTCGTTCCTGACGATCCCTCGGCGGTGGACCACGAAGATCATCGTCGGGAACGCGACGCCGAAGCACGCGAGGATGATGTGCCACCCGAGCGACATGGCCATCTGCTGCCGGGCCGGGAGCAGCCCGGGTGGCCCGTCAGCGGACGAGAGGGCGCTGAGGACCTCGTTCAGGTACATCGCTCCACGCTACGCCCGCCGTTCCGCCCCGTACAGGGACGAACGGACGTGGCCCCGGCGCCGCTACAACGTCCGGAACGTGATGCCCGCGGCCTGCAGACGCTCGATCAGCGGATCGCCCATCGCGACGGCCGTGGTCGTCTGCCCCGAGACCTTGGGCACGTCGTCGAACGCGAGACAGAGGGCCGACTCGCTCAGCATCTTGGCCGTCTCGGTGTAGCCGGGGTCGCCGCCGCTGACCTGGGTCGTGACGGTCCGGCCGCCGCCCTCGCCGATCAGCCGCAAGGAGAACCACGATGCCTCGCGCTTGGCCTCGTCGGGGCCGTCGCCCTGGTCGCGCAGCTTGAGCAGCAGCGAGCGGGTGGGCCGCAGCTGCGCCCCCGCCACGACCACCGCGGCCCCCGCGAGGGTGCCGGCAAGCATCGGCAGCTTCTTGAACTGGGCGAAGTGCGAATAGGTGAACGCGGGTCCGTAGCGGTCCAGCGACCGGGCGGACCGCAGGACGATCTGCGGGTCGATGGTCGGCAGCGGCAGGGCCCAGCCCTTGCCTCCGGCGCCGCGGCCGATCGTGCCGCCGCCACCGCGGACCGTGCGCCCCTCGGGACGCGGCTCGTTCTTCCTGCGCTCGGCAGCCGCCGCGGCCGCCTGACGGATGCGCGAGAACGCACCCACGGCGGAGTGGTAGGTGCCGCCCGAGGCGGTGCCGCCGGCACGGATGTAGCCCTTGACGTCGATCGGCACGCCCTCGGGCAGCTGCTCGACCGTGTAGAGCACGCCGAGGTCGTACGGGATCGAGTCGAAGCCGCACGCGTGGACGAGGCGCGCCCCGGTCTCCCGCGCCACGGCGTCGTACTTCAGCCACATGCGATCGACGAACTCCGGCTCGCCCGTGAGGTCGACGTACGCGATGCCGGCCTCTGCCGCCGCCTTGACCGCGGGCTCGCCGTGCTGGACGTACGGACCGACCGTGGTCGCGAGCACACGCGTGCTCCGGGCCAGGGCGGACATCGAGTCGGCGTTGCCGATGTCGGCCGAGATGATCTCGGGTCGGACGCCACCGAGGGCCTCGACCCGCTCGGCGACCTGCTCGAGCTTGGCCTGGTTGCGTCCGGCGATTGCCCACGTCCCGCCGGGCGGGAGGTGGGTGCCGAGGTACTCGGCGGTGAGGGCCCCGGTGAAGCCGGTGGCACCGAGCAGGGCGATGTCGACGGAAGTCATGGGCTCAACCTACCGGCAGGTAGCCGGGGTCGGCATCGCGAGACGACAGGCTAGGAGGCCTTCTTGGCGACCTCGTCGTGGGTGAGGATCTGCGGTCCCTCGTCGCCGGAGACGGTTGCTGCGGTCACGACGACCTTGGCGACGTCCTCGCGGCTCGGGATCTCGTACATCACCGGCTCGAGCACGGCCTCGATGATCGAGCGCAGGCCACGAGCGCCGGTACCTCGCTCAAGGGCCAGCTCGGCCATGGCCTCGCTCGCCTCCTGGCTGAACTCCAGCTCGACGCCGTCGATCTCGAACAGCCGGACGTACTGCTTGGTCAGCGCGTTGCGGGGCTTGGTGAGGATCGCGACCAGCGCGTCCTTGTCGAGGTTGTCGACCGCCGCGATGACCGGGAGGCGACCGATGAACTCGGGGATCAGGCCGAACTTGAGCAGATCCTCGGGCAGCACCTTGGAGTAGAGCTTGTGCGGCTCGACCGCGGCACCGATGTCCTGCTTGGACGTGTTGAAGCCCAGGCTCATCTTGCCGCTGCGGCCCTCGATGATCTGGTCGAGACCGGCGAACGCCCCACCCACGATGAACAGCACGTTGGTGGTGTCGATCTGGATGAACTCCTGGTGCGGGTGCTTGCGGCCGCCCTGCGGCGGGACCGAGGCGGTCGTGCCCTCGAGGATCTTCAGCAGCGCCTGCTGGACGCCCTCGCCGGACACGTCACGGGTAATCGAGGGGTTCTCGCTCTTGCGGGAGATCTTGTCGACCTCATCGATGTAGATGATGCCCGTCTCGGCCTTCTTGACGTCGTAGTCGGCCGCCTGGATGAGCTTGAGCAGGATGTTCTCGACGTCCTCGCCGACATAGCCGGCCTCGGTCAACGCCGTGGCGTCGGCGATCGCGAACGGCACGTTGAGCATGCGCGCCAGGGTCTGCGCGAGGTACGTCTTGCCACAGCCCGTGGGGCCGACGAGCAGGATGTTGGACTTGGCCAGCTCGACCTGGTCGTCCTTGCTGCGCGCACCCGAGGCCTGTGCCTGGACGCGCTTGTAGTGGTTGTAGACCGCGACGGCCAGCGACTTCTTGGCGCCGTCCTGACCGATCACGTAGCCGTTGAGGAAGTCGAAGATCTCCTGGGGCTTGGGCAGCTCGCCGAGGCTCAGCTCAGCGCCTTCGGCGAGCTCTTCCTCGATGATCTCGTTGCACAGATCGATGCACTCGTCGCAGATGTAGACACCCGGCCCGGCGATGAGCTTCTTGACCTGCTTCTGACTCTTTCCACAAAAAGAGCACTTCAGCAGATCGGCTGTTTCACCAATGCGAGCCATGCGGGAAATCCCTTCGTACGGTTGCTGCCTACGTCGCCCGGTCGGGCCGGAATGCGACCGAGACGACGTCAGCCTCCACCGTAGCGGCGAAAGCCCCCGTCGTCTCGGTCACCGCACCGGTTGTCATGGTGCGTCTTGCCGAGGTGCTGCTAGATCGCGGGGACCTTCAGCGTGTCGAGCACCTCGTCGACGAGGCCGTACTCCACCGCCTGCTGGGCAGTGAGGATCTTGTCGCGGTCGACGTCCTTGCTGATCTCCTCGATCGGCTTGCCGGTCGCGTCGGCCAGCATGCGCTCCATCAGCTCACGCATGCGGAAGATCTCGTTGGCCTGGATCTCCAGGTCCGAGATCTGGCCGCCGGTGCCCTCGGTGTAGGGCTGGTGGATCAGGATGCGGCTGTTGGGCAGCGCGAGACGCTTGCCCGGCGTACCGGCCGCGAGCAGGATCGCAGCGGCCGAAGCGGCCTGGCCCAGGCACAGCGTCTGCACGTCCGGCTTGATGTAGCGGATCGTGTCGTAGATCGCCGTGAGCGCCGTGAACGAGCCACCGGGGCTGTTGATGTAGATGCTGATGTCGCGGTCGGGGTCCATGGCCTGCAGCGACATGAGCTGCGCCATGACCGCGTTGGCGACGTCGTCGCTGATCGGGGTGCCCAGCATGATGATGCGGTCCTCGAACAGCTTGGTGTAGGGGTCGATGCGACGGAAGCCGTAGCTCGTGCGCTCTTCCCACTGCGGGATGTAGTAGCTCATGTGATGTCTCCTGCGCTCGAGACCACGTGGTCGATGAGGCCGTACTCCTTGGCCTGCTCCGGCGTGAACCACCGGTCGCGGTCGGAGTCGAGCTCGATCTGCTCGACCGACTGGCCGCTGTGCAGGGACTGCAGCTGGTTGAGCTGCTTCTTGAGCAGGACGCTCTGCTCAGCCTGGATCTTGATGTCGGAGGCGGATCCGCCGATGCCGCCCGAGGGCTGGTGCATCATGATGCGCGCGTGCGGCAGGGCGTAGCGCTTGCCGGCGGTGCCTGCGGCGAGGAGGAACTGTCCCATCGACGCGGCCAGGCCCATGCCGAACGTCGCGACGTCGTTCGAGATGAACTGCATCGTGTCGTAGATCGCCATGCCCGAGTCGACGGAGCCGCCCGGGGAGTTGATGTACAGGTAGATGTCCGCCTGCGGGTCCTCGGCGTTGAGCAGCAGCATCTGCGCGCAGATCGCGTTGGAGTTGGAGTCGCGAACCTCCGAGCCGAGGAACACGATGCGTTCCTTGAGGAGTCGCTGGTAGATGTGGCCGTCGAGATCCGAGGGGCCGGCCTCGCCGGCCATCCTCGGCGACAGTGGGCTGGAGCTGTCCGATGTGTTCACGTGTCCCAACCTAGACGGGAGCCGTGAGGAACACACGCGAAAACACGGCTGTTCGCTGACAGCGTGACGGCGCGCCGCCGCCGTGCTCAGTCCAGGCCGCCGATGACCTGCTGGTCCCAGTCGATGACCGAACCGGTGACGACACCGCTGCGCTCCGACAGCAGGAGGACGACCAGGGCAGCGACGTCGTCGACCTGTCCGAGCTGCCCCATCGGCAGCGAGGAGCCCGCCTTCTCCACCCACGTGTCGTCCGCGTCGTGGAACTCGCGTTGCACGACGTCCTCCCCCTCGGTCTCGGTCCAGCCGATGTTGACGCCGTTGATGCGGATCCGGTCCCAGCGGTGCGCGTGGGCCGCATTGCGGGTCAGCCCCACGAGACCGGCCTTGGTCGCGGAGTACGGCGCGAGGTGCGGCTGCCCGCCGTGCGAGGACATCGTCGAGATGTTGACGATCGTGCCCGGCTCGCCGCGGCGGATCATGTCGCCCACGGCCGCCTGCATCATGAAGAACGGGGCCTTGAGGTTGACCGCGACGTGCTGGTCGAACAGCTCGGGAGAGGTGTCCAGCAGGCTGCCGCGGCTCGTGAGCCCCGCGGCGTTGACCAGGCTGTCGATGCGCCCGTGACGTCGGATGGTCTCGGCCACCGCATCCCTCGCCTGCTCGACGTCCGCGACGTCGCACCGGACGTACGACGAGTCGCCGCCGAGATCCCTGACGAACGCCTCGCCGACGTCGGGGCGTCGACCGGTCACCACGACGGTGGCGCCCTCGCGCAGCGCGGCCCGGGCGATCCCGCCACCCACCCCTTGCGTGCCGCCACTGACCAGCAGGACCCGACCTGCGAGCAGCGGCTCAGACATCGGTGCGGCGGCGGTCGGCGTACGCGTCGAGCGCGGCGTCCACCTGCGCGGGCGGCCAGCCCTCGTCGAGCGCCTGGTGCAGCAGCTCGGCCTGCGAGAGCGGGGTCAGGCCCCCGATCGGCTGGTCGCGGTCGAGGTTGGTCGGGAACGGATAGCCCTCGGCGGTCGCGGCGATCGCGTGGGCGAGGTCGGCCGCGCCCGTGCCGCCCGCGCGGCGCTCAGCGAGGACGGGATAGACGGCCTTGGACATCCGCCCACGGTCGACGGCCTCCATCGCCCGGCCGAAGCCCGACGACACCTGCAGCAGGTTGGCCATGCGCTGGACGTCGACCGACACGTTGGTGCCGGCGCCGTGGAACAGCGCGGGGTTGAAGAACGCCGCGTCGCCCTTCGCGAGCGGCAGCTGCACGTGGTGCTCGGCGAAGTAGTCCTTGAACTCCTCGAGCCGCCACGCGAGGTAACCGGGGACGTACTTGTGCGAGTGCGGCAGGTACATCGTGGGACCGCTCTCCACCGGCATGTCGGAGTGGGCCACCGCCCCCTGCAGCGTCAGCACCGGGGACAGGACGTGCACGTGCGCGGGATAGCGCTCGACGACCTCGTTGGACAAGAAACCGAGGTGGTAGTCGCGGTGCGGCTCCTGCGCCACACCGCCGGGACGAACGACGTTGACCTGCGAGGTCATCTGGTAGCCCGGGCCCAGCCACGCCCGGGAGATCAGCGCCAGGACGTCGTTGGCGTAGTAGTCGACGAACGCCTCGGGGTCGCGGACCGCGAGCTTCTCCAACGCGTTCCAGACCCGGCTGTTGGCGCCGGGCTTGGCGAAGTGGTCGCCCGGCGCGGTGCCGGCGGCGCGCTCGTCCTCGATGATCGCGTCGAACACGGCGGTCACCCGGTCGACGACGGCCCCGTCGGTGAACGCACCCTGGAGCACCACGATGCCCGGGCCGTCGCTCAGGGCGCGGGCGAGCTCGCCCTCGACCTCGACCACGCCGTCGGGGGTCGCCGCGGCGGCTCGCAGCGACGCCGAGTCGTACACGAGGACGCCCTGCTCGAGGCGGTCCGCGCGGGGGTACGCGGCGAGGTCGGTGGTCGCCGACACGACGGACGCGAAGTCGTCGATGTCGCAGTCGGCCTCGCTCAGGCGCGGCGCGTGCGCGCCGTTCGTCATCGCGGTCATGGTGCTCCTCGGGTCGATGTCTGATCCCCGACGCTAGTGCTCGGCGTAGGCTGCTGGGAGGTGAAAACACCTCAAGAACACCTCACGACGAGACCCCGGGAGGCCGGATGGCGCACCCGTACCGCCTGCGCGAGATCGCCCAGCAGTCCGGTTTGAGCCTCGCGACCGTCGACCGGGTCGTGAACCACCGTCCCGGGGTGAGGCCGAGCACCGTCAAAGAGGTCCAGCAGGCGATCGCTGAGCTCGACCGCCAGGCCGGCCAGGTACGGATCGCGGGACGAACCTTCATCGTCGATCTCGTGATGCAGACGCCCGAGCGCTTCTCGAGCGCCGTGCGTGCCGCCCTCGAGGCCGAGCTGCCCCACCTGCGGCCGGCCGTCGTGCGGTCGCGGTTCCACCTGCAGGAAGCGAGCTCGGTCGCGGACGTCGTGCGTACGCTCGCGCGCATCGCCCGGCGGGGGTCCCACGGCGTGATCCTCAAGGCGCCCGACGCACCCGAGGTCGTCGCGGCGGTCGACGACCTCGTCGAGCGCGGCATCCCGGTGGTGACCCTCGTGACGGATCTGCCGGGAAGTCGGCGCGTGGCGTACGTCGGCATCGACAACCACGCGGCAGGGGCCACCGCCGCATATCTCGTCACGCAGTGGGGCGCGCGGGGCTCGGTGCTGATGACGCTCAGCAGTGCGGACTTTCGCGGCGAAGGCGATCGGGGAGACGGCTTCCGACGGACGATGGCCGCTCTCGCGCCCGGGCGAGTCGTCCGCGAGGTGGCCGGCACCGACGGCCTCGACGCCACGATGCTCCGAGCCGTCACCCGGGCGCTCGTGGCGGACCCGTCGATCGACGCGGTCTACTCGATCGGCGGCGGCAACGTCGCGACGCTCGACGCATTCGCACACGCGGGCCGGGAGTGTCGCGTGCTCGTCGCGCACGACCTCGACGACGACAACGCCGTGCTGCTGCGGCAGCATCGACTGTCGGCGGTGCTGCACCACGACCTCCGCGACGACATGCGGCGCGCATGCCGCGCGGTCATGCAGGCCCACGGCGCGCTGCCGGGCCCGATCCGCTCCGTGCCCTCGCCGGTCCACGTCGTGACGCCCTACAACGCCCCCGCCGCCTTCCACCCCCACCGCTGAGGCGCGCCTCCGGTCCGCCGAGGGGAGCCTCTCGTACGCCGACGGGACGTCCCGGAGGCACGCGTCAGCGGACCGGAGGCACGCGTCAGCGTGGGGGTCAGAGGGTGAAGGCGTCGCGGAAGCGGGTCAGGGCCAGGTCCGAGCCTGCGGTGCCGGGCTGGGAGGCGAAGGCCTCCATCGCGATGACCCCGTCGTAGCCCGCATCGGCGAGCACCTGCGCGACGTACGACCAGCGGACCTCACCGGTGCCCGGCTCGCAGCGCCCCGGGACGTCGGCGACCTGCACCTCGCCGACGTGCGGGACGGCCCGCCGGATCAGCTCCGCGAGGTTCCCCTCGCCGATCTGCGCGTGATACAGGTCCAGGTTCATCTTCAGGTGCGGGCTGTCGACCGCGCTCACCAGTGCGAGCGTGTCGGCCGCCTTCGCGAACGGGACGCCCGGGTGGTCGACCTCGGTGTTGAGGTTCTCCAGCACGAAGGTCACGCCGTGCCTCTCCCCCAGCTCGGCGACGCGCGAGAGCGTACGCACGGCGGCGAGCCACATGTCCCCGGTCACGACCTCGACCGGCAGGACGGGGATGCCGCCCTCCCCCAGGCCGGTCCCGTGCAGGTTGAGCGACGGGCACCCGATGGCCTGGGCGAACGGGATCGACTGCTCGGCGGTGCGCAGCAGGTCGTCGGCGCCCGCAGGGGTCACCAGGTCGCCCGTCACGTAGCCGGTCATCGAGGTGAACTCCGCGCCGGCCGCGACCAGCGCGTCGGCGTCCTTCTGCGTCCAGTCCCAGATCTCGACCGCGAAGCCGGCGTCGCGGATGCGCGCGACCCGCTCGAGGTGCGGCAGATCCGTGTAGACCATCTCCGAGCACACCGCGAGACGGCTCATCGGGCCACCTCCGCACGGCCGCCGGAGGTCATGGAGTCGATGCACGCCTGGGCGATCGCGAACGCCGCGAACGCGTCGTCACCGGTCACGGACGGCTGACGCCCCTCCCGGACGGCGTTCGCGAGCTCGGCGAGCTCGCCGGTGTACGCGTCGATCAGCAGGTCGGTGTCGCTGTGCGCAGTCGTGGCCAGCCGGCCGGCCGCGTCGTGCAGACGCAGGGACGACTGCGCGCCCTCGCCCATCGTGACCATGCCCTCCGAGCCGAGCACCTCGCCTCGCACGTCATAGCCGTACGTCGCGGCGAAGCTGGCCTCGGCGGTCGCGATCGCGCCGTTGTCGTAGCGGATGACCACGGTCGCGTGGTCGAGCAGCGTCGGGTGGCCGGGGGCGGTCAGCGAGCCGGCCGTCGCGACGACGTCCACGGCGCGGGCCCCGGGGTTGAGCCAGTTGAGGGTGTCGAAGTCGTGGATCAGCGTCTGGGTGAAGATCGTCCACTCCGGGACCGCGTCGGGATCGGCCGGCCCGCGGCCGGGGTCGCGGGTCAGCGAACGCAGCTGCCGAACGGTCCCGAGCCGTCCCGACGCGATCGCGTCGTGGGCGGCGACGAACTCCCGGGCGAAGCGTCGGTTGAAGCCGACCTGGAACGCGACCCCGGCGCGGGCCGTGGCCGTACGGGCGGCGTCGATCTCGTCCAGGCTCATGCCCGCAGGCTTCTCGCTGAAGACGTGCTTGCCCGCCTCGGCCGCGGCCACGATGAGCCCCGCATGCGCGACCGACGAGGCCGCGATGACGACCGCGTCGATGTCGTCCGCCGTCAGGACGTCCTCGACGGACGTCTCGCCGCGGGCACCGAGCGGCTCGGCGACCGCGGCGGCGGCGCCGGGACGAGGGTCGGCCACGGCGACGAGAGTCGCCTCAGGGACCCGGCGGGCGATGACCGACGCGTGCGAGGCGCCGATGCGGCCGGCCCCGATCAGGCCGATGCGGACAGGGGGAACGAGCATGAGGATTCCTTCGAAACTAGAACGTTCTAGATGACGAACGATAGACTGCCCCCACCACCGGGTCAACTGCTCCCGGGCAGTCTCACCAGCGGAGAGGACGAGGCGTGCCGGACCAGCCACCCCCGCGTCCCCCGGGCTCGCGGCCGACCCTCGCCCACGTGGCCCGCGAGGCCGGCGTCTCGACCGCCCTCGTCTCGATCGTGATGCGCGGAGCGCCCGGCGCGAGTGACGCGACCCGCGAGCGCGTCCGCCGGATCGCCGACAGCATGGGCTACGTCCGCGACGAGCGCGCCCGCAAGCTCCGCCAGTCCAGCTCGCGCCTGATCGGCGTCACGTTCGACCTGCAGCAGCCCTTCCACGGCGATCTCGTGGAGCACCTGTACGCGGCCGCCGCCGCCCGTGGCTACGATCTCGCGATCAGCGCGGTCGCCCCGACCCGCGACGAGGACGTCGCGATCCAGGCGCTGCTGCGCGAGCGGTGCGAGGTCGCGGTGCTGCTCGGGTCGATGCTCGACGACGAGACCATCCGGCAGGTCTCCGCGACGGTCCCGGTGCTGCTCGTCGTCCGCGACGGCGCGGCGGCGGGCGTGTCGTCGGTGCGCAGCGACGACGTGACCGGGGTCGGCCTCGCGGTGGACCACCTGATCGGCCTCGGGCACCGGCGGATCGCGCACGTCGACGGCGGCACGGCTCCGGGCGCCGCGGAGCGCCGGGCGGGCTTCCTCGCTGCCGTACGACGCCACGGTGCGCAGGACTCGTCCCGCGTGGTGACCGGGGGTCTCACCGAGCAGGACGGCAGCCGTGGGATGCGCGAGCTGCTGGAGTCCGCCGACCCGCCCACTGCGGTCGTCGCGTTCAACGACCGTTGCGCGGCAGGCGTGCTCGACCACCTCGTGCGCTCGCGCGTGGACGTGCCCGGCGACGTCTCCGTGACGGGCTACGACGACTCGCGCCTGGCCATCTCACCGCACGCCCAGATGACGACGGTCTCGCAGAACCCCGAGGAGATGGCCGAGAGCGCGGTCGCCGGTGCCCTCGACCTGGCGCAGGGCGGTCAGCCGCGCCAGGTCGTCCTGACCCCGCACCTCATCGCCCGCGAGACCACGGCCGCCGCCCGCGAGACTCAGGCATAGAGCGTCGGCCGGTCCTTCAGGATCACCGGCTCCCGCGCACCGGACGCGAGCGAGGCGACGCCCGCCTCCGCGACGGCGTTGGCGACGTAGCCGTCCCACGCGCTCGGGCCCGAGGTCGTGCCCGTCAGCGCCTCCGCGGCCCAGGTCGACAGCTCGATCCGGTAGGCGTCCGCGAAGTGCGCGACGAAGTCGTCCCGCACCGGCACGCCGTCGACACCGGCGACGCGCGTGCTGACCGGCGACGAAGGCGCCAACGACGCGGTGCCCTGGGAGCCGACGACCTCGCACCGCACGTCGTACCCGTAGCCCGCGTTGACGAAGACCTCGGCGGTGACCATCGCCCCGCCGCGCATCCAGATCGTGGCGAGCTGCGGATCGCGGAAGCCCTCGACGATCGGCGACTCCACCCGGATCGAGGCTATCTCGTCGTCGAGCAGCCACGCGACCGTGTCGAGCTCGTGGATCATCGAGCCCGTGATGAGACCCGCGTCGTCGGTGCTGGTGCTGCTCGAGGCGTTGCGGTGGATCGCGTGCACGAGGCGCACCTCCCCCACGACACCGTCGGTGATCGTGCGGCGGAGCGCGACGAACCCGGGATCGTAGCGACGCATGAAGCCCACCTGCAGCAGCCGGCGACCACCCGCCGTCTCGGCCTCCACGACACCGTACGCCTCGTCGGCCGTGACGGCCAGCGGCTTCTCGCACAGCACCTGCTTGCCGGCCGCCAGGCAGTAGCGGACCAGGTCGGCGTGCGTACGATCCGGGGACGCGATGATGACCGCGTCCACGTCGGAGGAGTCGACCAGCTCCTCGGCCGAGCCCATCACCTCGGCCCCCACCGGGGACGCAGCGGCGTAGGCGGTGTCGCGGTTGAAGTCGTAGACCGCCGAGACGCGCGCTGCCGGCACGCTCGAGGAGATGGTCCTGATGTGGTCGGCACCCATCGCACCCGCACCGATGACACCCACACGAAGGCTCACAGGGTGACCCACTTTCGTTCGTCTGCGGAAAGGATCATCGCATCGACGACCCGGGCGGCGGCCAGCGCGTCGTGGATCGTGGCGCCGACGGGCTTGCCCGTCGCGATCGACTCGACGAGGCGGCGCGCCTCCACGACCTTGAGGTCGTCGAACCCGATGGGGTTGTTGGTGCCGGGCTGGAACGCGCTGAGCTCCCCGTCGCCGGGACCCGCGTACTGCGTGGCGTAGAACGCGTTGAGGTAGTCCTGCCCCTCGCACACCCGCAGCTCGTTCATCCGCCGGAAGTCCCACGCGACCGCGCCCCGGGTGCCGTGCACCTCGAAGCCGTACGTGTTCTGCTCCCCCACCGCGGTGCGGCTGGACTCCAGGATCCCCCGCGAGCCGTCGGCGAGGCGCAGCAGCGCGCTGACGTAGTCCTCGTTCTCCACGTCCCCGAGCTCGCCGGCGCCCCTCTCGTAGTGCATGGCTCCCGGCAGCGCCGCCCGCCGCTGCGGGATGAACGTCGCCCGGTCCACCACGAGCTCCTCGATCGGCGCGACGACGTGCTGCACCAGGTCGGCGGCGTGGCTGACCAGGTCGCCCAGCACCCCGCTGCCGGAGAACTCGTTCTGGAACCGCCACGACAGCGCCGCGTCCGGATCGGCCGAGTAGTCGGCGAGGAATCGCACCGTGGTGTGCTCGACCGTGCCGATGCGACCCGACGCGACGATCGAGCGGGCCCGCTCGACGGCCGGGACGTTGCGGTAGTTGAAGCCGGTCGCAGCCTGGACGCCCGCGGCCTCGACGGCTGCCGCGATCTGCGCGGTCTCGGCCGAGTCGCGACCTGCGGGCTTCTCGACCCACAGGTGCTTGCCCGCCTGCGCCGCGGCGACCGCGACGTCACGGTGGATGAAGTTGGGCCCGGTCACGCAGACCAGGTCCACCTCCTCGTGCGCGACCAGCTCACGCCAGTCGCTCAGCAGGTGCTCGAAGCCGTACGCCGCGGCGGCCCGCTGGGTGCGGTCGTCCGGCGCGTTGTCCGCGACCGCCACGAGGCGGGGGCGCAGCGGTGCGTCGGGATAGTGCTGGAGCAGACGGGACAGGGCACGTGCGTGCACCTGGCCCATCCACCCGAATCCGACGATGCCGACGCGAAGGTCGTTCGTCACGTGGCCTCGGCCTTCAGCTCCTGTGCCAGCGAGGACTCGGGGCCCATGGTCTTCTCCAGCTCGTGGGCCAGCGACTCCAGCTCCGCGCCGCCGGCCATGGCCGACGTCAGCTCGTCGAGCGTCATCTCGCTCTTGGGGAAGTCGCCCATGCTCTTGCCGCGACGCAGCAGCATGAAGCGGTCGCCCACCGGGTATGCGTGGTGCGGGTTGTGGGTGATGAACACGACGCCGAGGCCACGATCGCGCGCCTTGGCGATGTAGCGCAGCACGACGCCGGACTGCTTCACGCCGAGAGCGGCGGTGGGCTCGTCCAGGATCAGCACCCGCGCGCCGAAGTAGACGGCGCGGGCGATCGCCACGCACTGCCGCTCGCCGCCGGAGAGCGTCCCGATGGGCTGCTCGACGTCGCGCAGGTCGATGCCCATCGCGGCCAGCTCGACCTTGGTGATGCGCTTCATCTCGTCGATGTCGAGCTTGCGGAACGGGCCCACGCCCTTCGAGAGCTCGCTGCCGAGGAAGAAGTTGCGCCACACCGGCATGAGCGGGACGACCGCGAGGTCCTGGTAGACCGTCGCGATGCCGAGCTCGAGCGCCGCGCGGGGGCTGGACAGCGTCGTCGGCTCGCCGTCGATCAACAGCTCCCCGTCGGTGTGCTCGTGCGCACCGGCCAGGATCTTGATGAACGTCGACTTGCCAGCGCCGTTGTCACCCAGGACGCAGGTGACCTCGCCTGCGCGGACCGACGTCGAGACGTCGCTGAGCGCGATGATGTTGCCGTAGCGCTTGCCGATGCTCCGGACCTCGATGATCGGGGTGCCGGGCGCCGGAGGCACGGCCGCCGTGGTGACGGGTGAGGATGCTGTCTTCTTGCTCATCGTGCCAACTCCGCTCGTTTGCGAACCCATTCGTTGAGGAGCACGGCCACCAGCAGCATCACGCCGAGGAAGGCGAACAGCCAGTCGTTCTCCCAGCCGCTGTAGACGATGCCCGCGTTGACCATGCTGTAGATCAGCGCACCGAATGCGGCGCCGATCGCCGATCCGTAGCCGCCGGTCATCAGGCAGCCACCGACCACGGCGCAGATGATGTAGATGAACTCCTGGCCGACGCCCGTGCCGGCCTGCACCGTGGAGGTGCGGAACACGAGCAGCATGCCGACCAGCCAGCCTGCACCGGCGGTGGTCATGAACAGGCCGACCTTGGTCTTGAAGACCGGGACACCGACCTGGCGGGCGGACGTCTGTGCGCCGCCCACGGCGAAGATCCAGTTGCCCACGCGCGTACGCAGCAGGACCCACGTGGCCAGGGCCGTGACGCCGAGCCACCAGAAGACCGAGATGCGCAGCTGGCCGCCGGCGGCCGAGCCGTTGATGTCGATCGAGCCGCCGAAGACGGCCTGCGCCTGGTCGTAGAAGGGCACGTTGCTGAGGCCCTGGATCGCGACCTGGCCGATGAGCGCCTTCGTGCCGGCGAGGTTGACGCCCTGGAGCACGAAGAACGTCCCCAGGGTGACGATGAAGCTCGGCAGCCCCGTGCGCATCACGAGGATGCCGTTGACCAGTCCGATGAACAGCGCGATCGCGAGGGAGACGAAGATCGCGGCCCAGACGTTGAGCCCGTACTCGGTCGTCAGGATGCCCACGACGAGGCCGGTCGTTCCGGTGATGGCACCCGCGGAGAGGTCGAACTCACCGCCGATCATCAGGAGCGCGACGGCGACCGCCATGATGCCGATCGTCGATGCCCCGGACAGCCACGTCGCCACTCCCTGGGACCTGGCGAACGTGTCGGTGCTGACCGCGAAGAACACGAAGATGACGACGGCCGCGGCCAACGCGCCGATCTCCGGACGTTTCATGAGTTTGGTGAGGGTGGACGTCCGCGCGATGCGCTCGTCTCCCACGGTGGCTGTCGCCATGTTCTGCTCCAATGTCGGGCTGGTGGACCCGGGGCCCGGACGGGCCGGGCCCCCGGGTCAGGTCAGCGGGTTCCGTTTGCGGCGAACTTCAGGACCTCGTCGGCGTTGTCCTTGGTGATGAAGGCCGGGCCGGAGTTGACCGGCTGGCCGCCGCCGACATCATTGCCGTTGACGTCCTTGAGGTACAGCGTCGTGACGCCCAGGAAGCCCTGGACGTACGGCTGCTGGTCCACGGCGAACGTGATCTTGCCGTCCTGGATGTTCTTGATGACGTCCTCGGAGAGATCGAAGGTCGCGACCTTCGCCGAGCTGCCGGACTCCTCGACCGAGCCGACCGCGTCGATCGCGTACTGGCCGCCGAGGGTCAGGACGGTGTCGATGCTCTTGTCGGTCTGCAGCTTGGAGGTGATCGTGGCCTGGACCGCGCTGTCGTCGGTGCCGTCGACCTGCAGGTTGGAGATCTTGCCGCCGAAGGTCTCGGCGACCGCCTTGCAGCGCTCCTCCAGACCGACGTTGCCGGCCTCCTGGATGACGCAGATGGCGTTCTTGGCGCCGTCCGCCTTCAGACGCTCGCCCACGGCCTCGCCGGCGATGGTCTCGGTCTGACCGATGTGCGTGATCGCGCCGAACTCCTTGAAGCGGTCGACGCCGGAGTTGATCGTCACGACGGGGATGCCCGCCGCGACGGCCTTCTTGATCGCGTCCTCGAGCCCGTCGGGGTTGGCCATCGACACCACGATGCCGTTGTACTTGTCGGCGACCGCGCTGTCGATGAGCTGGGACTGCTGGGCCGGATCGGGATCTGCGCTGTACTTGATCTCGACGCCGTAGTCCTCGCCGGCCTTCTCGGCGCCGGACTTGACCCGGTCCCAGAACGCGTCACCCGGGCCGCTGTGGGTGATCACGGCGTACTTGAGGTCCTTGGCGTTGTCCTTGGTCGCGTCGTCATCCTTGCCGGTGCCGCTGCAGGCCGCGAGCAGCGAGCCGACCACCACGGCGACGCCGGCGAGCCTCAGCGCCTTCTTCTTCGATGTGACTGTCTTCATCAGTGCGTTCCTTGTCTTCACGTGAGACCCGACGTCATTGAGCCGTCGGGAAGTTGAGCTGGGCGAGTGATTCCTCACTGACGTGCGGCCACCGCGTGGTGACCACCTTTGCCTGTGTATAGAACCGCACTCCTTCGGGACCGTGGATGTGGTGGTCCCCAAAGAGCGAGTCCTTCCAGCCTCCGAAGGAGTGGAAGGCCATCGGGACGGGGACCGGCACGTTGATGCCGATCATGCCCACCTGGACCTTCCTTTGGAAGGTTCGTGCCACCTCACCCGAGGAAGTGAACACTGCTGTGCCGTTGCCGTACGGATTCGAGTTGATGAGCTCGAGGGCGGCTTCCAGCGTCGGAACCCGCAGCACGGTCAGCACGGGTCCGAAGATCTCGTCGGTGTAGACCGACATGTCGGTGGTGACGCCGTCGAGCAGCGAGGGGCCCACGAAGAAGCCTTCCTCGAACTCCTCGACGACCAGGTCGCGGCCGTCCACGACGACCGTGGCGCCGTCCGCCTCGCCCTGACCGATGTAGTCCACGACCCGGTCGCGCGCCGCGGCCGTGACGACCGGTCCCATCTCGGCGTCCGGGTCGGTGCCGACCGACACCTTCAGGTCGACGCTGCGCTCGCGGATCTTCTCGACCAGCGCATCCGCGACCGGGCCGACCGCGACGACGGCCGAGATCGCCATGCAGCGCTGGCCCGCCGAGCCGTAGCCGGCCGCGACGATGTGGTCGGCGGCGAAGTCCAGGTCCGCATCGGGCATCACGACGGCGTGGTTCTTCGCACCGCCGAGGGCCTGCACCCGCTTGCCGGTGCGCGAGGCGTTCTCGTGGACGTACCGTGCGATCGGCGTGGAGCCGACGAACGAGACACCCGCGATGTCGGGGTGCTCCAGGATCGCGTCGACCGCGACCTTGTCGCCGTGGACGACGTTGAACACCCCGTCGGGCAGCCCGGCCTCGGTGTAGAGGCGAGCCACCAGGTCGGACGCGCCGGGCACCCGCTCGGACGGCTTGAGGATGAACGTGTTGCCGGTCGCGATCGCGACGGGGTGCATCCACAGCGGGACCATGATCGGGAAGTTGAACGGCGTGATGCCGGCGACGACGCCGATCGGCTGGCGGAACGTGTGGGAGTCGACACCGCCCGAGACGCTGTCGCTGTACTCGCCCTTGAGCAGCTGCGGGATGCCGCAGGCGAACTCGACGACCTCACGACCGCGGACGACCTCGCCGCGGGCGTCGTCGAGCGTCTTGCCGTGCTCGGAGGAGATGAGGGCTGCGAGCTCGTCCTCGTGCTCGACCAGCAGCTGGCGGAAGGCGAACATGACCCGCGAGCGTGCGGTCACCGACGTCTCGCCCCACGTCTCGAACGCGGTCCGCGCGGCCTGCACCGCCGCGTCGACGTCACCTGCGGTCGCCAAGCGCACCTGCGACTTCGCGATGCCGCGCGCGGGGTCGTACACGTCGCCGAAGCGGTCGCTCTCGCCCTCGAAGCTTCGTCCACCGATGTAGTGGTTGTACTGCGTCATGATCGATCCTTCGTCTCGGAGGCCGGCGTCAGGAAGGGACGCTGGCGGGTCTTGTGCTCGTCGTACGTCCGACGGGCCTCGCGGGTCGAGTCGAGCGCCGACACCTCGGCGACCGGGACGTCCCACCACGCGGGGCTGTCGGGGGCGGGGACCAGCGGGTCGGTCTCGACGTGGATGACCGTCGTGCGAGTCGACTCCTTGGCCTTCAGCACCGCGGCGCGGAAGTCCTCGATGCCGGAGGCCGACAGCACGTCGGCGCCGAGGCTCGCGGCGTTCGCCGCGAGGTCGACCGGCAGCTTGTCGCCGTCGAGGCCGGTGTCGGTGCGGTAGCGGTACGCGGTGCCGAAGCGCTGCGAGCCGAGCGACTGCGACAGCGCCCCGATCGAGGCGTAGCCGTGGTTCTGCACCAGCACCACGATCACCTTGACTCCCTCGGCCACGGCCGTGACCAGCTCGGTGTTCATCATGAGGTACGAACCGTCTCCGACCATGACGAACACGTCGCGCGCGTCGTCCGTGTCGAGCGCGGCCATCTTGACGCCGAGGCCGCCGGCGATCTCATATCCCATGCAGGAGAAGCCGTACTCGACGTGATAGCCCTTGCGGTCGCGTGTGCGCCACAGCTTGTGCAGGTCGCCGGGCATCGAGCCGGCCGCGCACACCACCACGTCGCGCGGATCGGACAGTTCGTTGACCGCGCCGATGACCTGCGACTGGATCGCGAGCCCGTCCGCGACCTGCGGGGCGCCCTCGCCGTCGTACGCGCGCTGGACGATCGCGTCCCACTCCCGGGCCAGCTCGGTGGCGCGGGCGGTGTGCGCGGGATCGGCGGTCCAGCCCTCGAGGGCCGCGGTCAGCGCCGTGAGCCCCTCTCGCGCGTCGGCGACGAGGCTGACCGCGGAGTGCTTGTGCGTGTCGAACGCCGACACGTTGAGGTTGACGAACGTGACGCCGTCGCCCTGGAAGACCGTGCGGGAGGCCGTCGTGAAGTCGCTGAACCGGGTGCCGACGCCGATCACGACGTCCGCGTCCTCCGCCAGCGCATTGGCCGCGGTCGTGCCGGTCGAGCCGATCGCGCCCACCGACTGCGGGTGGTCGTACGGCAGCGCGCCCTTGCCGGCCTGCGACTCCCCGACCGGGATTCCGGTCGCCTCGACGAATGTGCGCAGCGCGTCGTTGGCCTGCGAGTACGTGACGCCGCCGCCTGCGACGACCAGCGGCCTGCGGGCCGACCGGATCGCGGCGACGGCGCGGGCGAGCGCGGAGGGCTCCGGCACGGGGCGGGCGACGTGCCAGACCCGCTTGGCGAACAGCTCGTCCGGGAAGTCGTACGCCTCGGCCTGCACGTCCTGCGGCAGTGCGAGCGTCACGGCGCCGGTCTCGGCCGGGTCGGTGAGGATGCGGGTCGCGTGCAGCAGGGCCGACGCCAGCTGCTCGGGACGGTCGACCCGGTCGAAGTGCACCGACACGGGGCGGAACACGTCGTTGACCGACAGATCGCCCTGCTGGGTGTTCTCCAGCTCCTGCAGGACGGGGCTCGCGACGCGCGTCGCGAACGTGTCGCCGGGCAGCAGCAGCACCGGGAGCCGGTTGATCGTGGCCAGGGCCGCGCCGGTGACCATGTTGGTCGCGCCGGGACCGACCGACGCCGTGACCGCCATGGCCGCGAGCCGGTCGCGCTGGCGGGCGTACGCCACCGCGGCGTGCACCATGGCCTGCTCGTTGCGGCCGTGGAAGAAGCGCAGGTGCGAGGGGTCGCCGGACTGCTCGCGCTCGAGCAGCGCCTGGCCCACGCCTGCGACGTTGCCGTGGCCGAAGATGCCCCAGCACCCCGCGAAGAACGGCTGCTCGACTCCGTCGCGCGAGGTGTACTGGGCCTCGAGGAAGCGGACGGTCGCCTGTGCGACGGTCAAGGTGGTCATGAGTGCTCTTCCTTCCCGAACGGGAGGCGGGGGTCGACGGCCTGGTCGGCCCAGGTGTCACGGACCCATGCGTGTGCCGGATCGTCACAGATCAGCCAGGCCCGTTCCTCGCCGGGACCGGCCATGACGTTGAGGTAGTACAGGTCGTAGCCGGGGGCGGCCATCGACGGGCCGTGCCAGCCGTGCGGGATGAGGACGGCGTCACCGCTGCGCACCTCCGCGGAGATGTCGATGTCGGCGTCGGCGTGGCCGTAGACCCGCTGGAAGCCGATGCCCGGACCGGCCGGGCCGTCCGCGACCTCGAAGTAGTAGATCTCCTCGAGCCGGGTCTCGCCGTCACGCTCCTGGTCGTGCTTGTGCGGCGGGTAGGACGACCAGTTGCCGCCGGGGGTCAGCACCTCGCACGCGATGAGGCGGTCCGCCTCGAGCACGCCCGGGACGCCGAAGTTGTTGACCTGGCGGCTCGCCTGGCCCGCGCCGCGCATCTCGACCGGCACGTCGCCCGCTGGGAGGTACGCCGGGGCGAGGCGGTTGCCGCAGCGGGCCGAGGCCAGCGCGAAGCGTCCACCGGCGGCGGACGAGATGCTCACGTGGGCGTCCCGCGGGGCGTAGACGACATCGCTCGGGCCGTCGAACACGCCGGTGCGCCCGAGCAGCGTGAACGACTCGCCGTCGACCGTCAGCTCGGCCGCGCCGCCGAGCGACAGCACCATGTGCTCGGAGTCGCCGGTCTCGATCTGCTCCGACTGGCCGGGGGCCAGCACCAGGATCCTCAGGCCGCTGTGCTCCCAGCCCGCGGACTCGGGCGTGACCTCGAGGGCGTACGGCCCGGTGGCCGCCTCGCCCGCTCGCAGCACCAGGCTCATGCCGTCATCATCTCCACGGTGGCGTCCACGGCGTCCTCGACGTTGCCGCCGGGCGGGAAGAGCAGGGACCGGCCCACGACCATGCCGCGGACGGCCGGGCTCGCGAGCGCCTTGGACCAGGTCGCGAACTGGGCGTCCTGGTCGCTGGAGACCTCGCCGCCCAGCAGCACCACCGGGAGGGTGGACGCGGCGAGGACCGCCTCCATGTCCTCGACGACCGGGAGCTTCAGCCAGGTGTACGCCGAGGTGGGCGCGAGACCCGCCGCGACGGTCGCCGAGCGGATGACCGACTCGGTGGACAGGTCGTTGCGCATGCGGCCGGACTCGTCGCGCCCCGAGATGAACGGCTCGACCATCGCCATCACGCGGTGCTCGGCGAGCTCGGCGACGGCCTGCGCGCAGGCCTGCATCGTCGCGGGGGTCGCGGGATCGTCCGGGTCGATGCGGAACAGCATCTTGCCGCCCTGGTAGCCCGCCGACGCGATCGACCGGGCGTCGTACCCCGTGAAGCGGTCGTCGATCTCGAAGGTCGTCCCGGCGAGGCCCCCGCGGTTCATCGAGCCGATCACGACCTTGCCGTCGAGCGCGCCGAGCAGGAGCAGGTCCTCCACGACGTCCGCCGTGCCGAGGACCCCGTCGACGCCGGGCCGGTCGAGGGCGCGGACCATGCGGCTCAGCAGCTCGGCCCGATCACCCATCGCGAGCGGGTCGTCGCCGGCGCGCAGTGCGCCGCGAGCAGGGTGGTCGGCCGCGACGAGCAGCAGCCGTCCGGTGCTGCCGACGAGTCCGGCCGGCTGGGTGCGCGCGGCGGCCATCTCGGCGACACGCTCGGGGTGCTCGGCACGGATCGTGACGAGCCCCGCGATGTCCTGGGCGGTGACGGCGGTCATCGGACCCTTCCTTGGGCGAGAACGGTGTCGACCTGGTCGACGGTGGGCATCGCGTCGGCGCACGACAGCTGGCCGGCGACGTACGCCCCGGCCGCGTTGGAGAACGAGAGCATGCGGTCCAGGTCCCATCCGTTGAGCAGGCCGTGGACCAGCGAGCCGCCGAATGCGTCGCCCGCGCCGAGGCCGTTGACGACGTCCACAGCGACGGGCGGGACCACGACGGACTCCTCACCACGGACGCCGAGCACACCGGCCGGGCCCTGCTTGACGATCGCGAGCTCGATGCCGAGGCCACGCAGCGCCTTGGCGGCGGCCTGCGGATCGGTCTCCCCCACGGCGACCTCGCACTCCTCACGGTTGCCGACGGCCACCGTGACGTGCGGAAGTGCCGCCTGCACCTGGGCGGTGGCCGAGGCGGCGGAGTCCCAGAACATGGGGCGGTAGTCGAGGTCGAGCACGGTGATCCCATTCTTGCCGCGAGCCTCGAGCGCTGCGAGGGTGGCCTCCCGGCTGGGCTCCTGCGACAGGCCCGTGACCGTCGCCCAGAAGACGTCCGCGGCGCGGATCGCGTCGAAGTCCAGCTCGTCCACCGAGATCTCCAGGTCGGGCGCCTTCGGCTCACGGTAGAAGTAGAGCGGGAAGTCGTCCGGCGGGAAGATCTCGCAGAACACGACCGGGGTCGGCAGCCCCTCGACCGGCGTGACGTACTGGTCGTCGACGCCGAACTTGACCAGCTCGGCGTGGATGAAGCGGCCGAACGGGTCGTCGCCCGTGCGGGTCACGATCGCGGAGCGGTGGCCGAGGCGTGCCGCGGCGACCGCCACGTTGGTCGCGCTGCCGCCGAGGAACTTGCCGAACGACGTGACGTCCTCGAGGCCGACACCGATCTGCTCGGGATAGATGTCGACGCCGACGCGTCCCATCGCGATGAGCTCGTGGGCGCTCATGCGAGAGCCGCCCTCACGAAGTCCAGGCACGAGCGGACGTCCGCGACGGGCCCCTCACCCTCGGGGGCACCGTTCTTGAACATCACGTCCTGCTCCAGCACGTACCAGCCGTCGTAGCCGTGCGTGCGCAGGGCGGCGATCATCGCGCTGATGTCGACGTCGCCCTGGCCGAGGACCCGCCACATGCCGGCGGCGACGGCGTCCGCGAACGCGACCTCGCCCGACACGACCCGCGCGGCGGCTGCGGCGTCGACGTCCTTGAGGTGCACGTGCTTGACGCGGGAGAGATTGGCCAGCGTGATCGCGACGGGGTCGGCGCCTGCCGCGGCCAGGTGGCCGGTGTCGATGCACAGGCCGATGCGCGAGCCGTCCAGGACGCGCTGGACCTCGCCGGCGTCCTCGACGACCGTGCCGATGTGGGGGTGGATCGCCGCGACGACGCCGCGCTCGAGCGCGTGGGCGGCGATGCGGTCGAGGTTGGTCAGCAGCGTCTTCCACTGCAGCTCGTCGAGGACCGGCCGGGCGTCGTAGCCCTCGACTCCTGTCGACGCGGCGAGCACGACCACGCCGGCGCGGGCGGCCAGGCAGGCGTCGATGTACGCGTCGACCTCGGGCATGGGGTCGTGCGCGGGATCGTGCAGGAGGATCGGCAGGAAGCCGCCGACCGCGTGCATCCCGTAGCTGGCCAGGAACTCCGCCTTCTCCTGCGGGTCCTCGGGCAGGAAGCCGTCGGGACCGAACTCGGTCGCGCTCAGCCCGAGGGACTGCATCTCGGTCAGGACCCGCTCGGCGGGCATCTGGTAGCCCCAGTCGGGCACTTCGCACACGCCCCACGAGATCGGCGCACCGGCGATGCGTACGGGGGTCAGGCCCTGGGGGTCAAGGGTCGTCGACACAGGTTCCTCGGATTTCTATTTGTCGTGACAAAGTCGATACGAAGGAGTGTGTCCCACGGCACACGGGGCTGTCAAGCATATGTCATGACATATGGACATGGCCTCGGTTGGCGATACATTTGCGTGCATGGCCGGCCCTCGCTTCACCCTCGATCGTTCCAGCCCCGTCCCGCTGTACTTCCAGGTGGCCGAGCAGTTCGAGAAGGCGATACTCGACGGCACCATCGCGCCGGGCGAGCGCATCGACAACGAGATCTCGCTCGCGGCCGACCTTGGCCTGTCCCGACCCACGATGCGACAGGCGATCCAGGTCCTCGTCGACAAGGGCATGCTCGTGCGCAAGCGCGGTGTCGGCACCCAGGTCGTCCACGGCAAGATCCGCCGCTCGGTCGAGCTGACCAGCCTGCACGACGACCTCAGCGCGGCGGGCCAGAAGCCGCGCACCGAGGTCATCGCGATTGGCAGGGTCCCCGCCGACGAGGACGTCGCGCGCGAGCTGCAGCTCAGCAAGGGCGCGGACGTGTGGTCGCTGGAGCGGCTGCGGTTCGTCGACAAGGAGCCGCTGGCCCTCATGCACAACTTCATCCCCATCGACGTCGTCGACCTCGAGCAGGTCGACCTGGCCGAGACCGGGCTGTACGCGTACCTGCGCGACTCAGGCATCGTGATGCGGGTGGCCCGCCAGCGGATCGGCGCGCGCGGTGCGACGGTAGACGAGGGACGCCTGCTGCGCGAGCGCAAGGGTGCGCCCCTGCTCACGATGCAGCGCACCGCGTACGACAACGCCGGGCGCGCGGTCGAGTACGGCCGGCACGCGTACCGCCCCGACCTCTACGCCTTCGAGCTCACCCTCGTCGACCGCTGACGCGCGCCTCCCGTCCGCCGACGCGCGGGTTGCGTCCGCCGACGCGCGCCTCCCGTCCGCTGGCGCGCGGGTTACGTCCGCCGGCGCGCGGGTTGGAGTCTCCCCTCAGCGAACCGGAGGCTCCCCTCAGCGAACCGGAGGCTCTCCTCAGCGGACGGGGGGCTCCCCTCAGCGTTCGAGGTCTGACTTGAGGGCCTCGAGGGTGCGGTGCATGCCGGCGAGGAGCTCGGTGTCGTGGTGATCGGCCCCGCCCAGCAGGAACCGCGCCATCGCGCTGACGACCGGGCCGGGCGCGGGCATGGCCGAGCGCCGCTCGGTCACCAGCGTCCCGCCGTCCGTGGGCTGCAGCTCGTACGACCACTCGACGTCGGTGGGGATGACGTGGAACGCCAGCGCCCCGCGGCCGGAGTCCCGTGCCGGGTCCTTCCACCGGGTGATGCGGCTGAACGTGGGCCACACGACGACCTTGCGCCGGTTGAGGTGGACGCCCCGGCAGCCCAGCCCGGGCCGGCCCAGCAACCAGGTCCTGACGAGCTCGGGACTCCGGTCCTTCATGGCCCTGAGATCGGACACAGCGGTCCACACGGCCGCGGGCGGGGCCGCGATCTCGATGGACGCCTCGAGGGGCGGTTGACCCATCAGGCGGCCTCCGCCGCGGCCTTGACCTGCTCCAACGTGTGCCGGATGCCGTCCTTCAGATCAGCCTCGAACCGGTCCGTCCCGCCCAGGATCTTGTCGGTCGCGAAGTTCGACACCGCAGCCACGCCACGGGGCGTCGTGCGCGACTCCGTCAGGCGCGTGCCCGTCGCGGTGGGCTCCAGCTCGAACGTCCAGATCGTGCGGTTCTCCAGGATCTGGAACGCGATCTTGCGCTCGGGCTCGAACGCGACAACCTTGGCGTTCGTGGGCCAGCGCTTCCAGCCCTGACGGTTGATGTTGAAGGTCCGGGTGCCGAGACCGATCTCCTTGCCGAGGACGAACATGCGGCGGCACTGCGGGCTGCGCTCCCCCATGCGACGCAGGTCGGACACCACGGCCCAGACCGTGGCGGGGCTGGCGTCGATGTCGATCGTGCCGTCGATCAGCTGCTGATTGGGCATGGGGCTCCTCGGGAGTGTGGGGTCGCCCGAGCCTATCCAGATGACCAGGTCGTGTCAGGCCTGACGCGGCGCGGGCAGCGCGCGAGGGCTGCGGGTGCGCGCGTTGAGCCACTCGACGAGCCAGTCGCCGACCTGCGGATGGTTGAGCAGTGCGAAGTGGTGCGCGCTCGGGAGGTACTCGAACCGGGCGCCCTCGACGATCGGCCCGGTACGCCCCACGCCCGTCGCGGACGAGAAGTGCACCAGCAGGTCGCCCAGCACCGAGCTGAGCGGATGCCCCTGCGACGCGCCCAGCGTCGCCGCGACGAAGTGGTACTCCGCGTGCGGCAGGGGCGCCGCAGCGATGCGGTCGAGGCCCCACTGCCCCGTGAGGTCCTGACCCTCCCACTCGTCACGGGTGATGTAGCCGTGGCGCAGGTCGACGATCCCTGCCGAGCGGTGCTCGAGCAGCGTGCTGAACGGCGTCGACTCGGGCCAGAACGTCAGCAGCCGAGACCCCAGGTGCGCCACCTTCTCCAGGTTGGCGCCCGCGTGCGGCGTGCCGAGGCACACCACGTCGCGCACCAGGTGCTGCCAGGTCTGGCCGGACGCCGTCGCGTGGTTGGTCGCGGCACGGGCCACCAGGCCGCCCATCGAGTGACCGACGAGGGTGATGCGCGTGACCGGCACGGGCCAGTGGGCGACGATCTGCTGGACGAGGGCGTCCAGGTGCTGACCGCTCTCTGAGATGTGCAGACCTGTGTTGTAGCGGATCAGCACGGGCGTGCCGTCGGTCTCGGCCGCGATCCGGTCTGGGTACGTCGTGCCGGGCGCGGCGGCGCCGTTGGACCACGACTCGTCGTTCTCGCACAGGCCGTGGACGAAGATCACGGGGTGACTCGTGGCGTCCCGGAACGCCTCGCCGAGCTGCCAGGAGGCGGCGGGGACGTCATCGCCCTCGAGGCGTACGGCCATCGTGATCGCCTGCGGATCGCCGAGCGCGCGCAGCTCGTCGCCGATCAGGCCGTTGACCGCGGCGACGACCAGTCGGCCGCGGCGGCTCGTCTCGATCGGACGACCCACGCCGCGCGCGGCCAGCGCGCGCACGGACCCGCTCGAGACCCGCAGGGCCCCCGAGATGGCGCCGTAGACGGACGTCACCACGGCGTCGTGCAACGACTCCGGCACACGTCCCCCGACCACACGAGTGGCCTTGAAGACGCGTGCCGAGGCGGCACGATGCATCTCGCGGGCGGTCCCGACGATCAGGCGATCGCCGTAGTCCAGCGCCAGCGCGGCGACGTCCGTCGTCCGTACGGGCTCAGCAGGCATGTCCCCATCCTGCCGTCACGGGGCAGGAATGAGAAACGGTGCGAGCCGAGGACCTGCTCACGCCTGGGTGGGCGTCTCCTCGGTGCTCTCGTCGTCGCCCTCGTTGTCGTCCGCGAACGTGCCATCGGCGCGCAGCTTGGACAGCTCGATGACGTTGCCCGACTTGTCGGTGACCTTCGCGGACTCGACGAGGGACGCCAGCGCCTTGCCGCGCAGCACCTCGCTGACCATCTCGGGCACGTGGTTGTGCTCCATGATGTGCTGGATGTACGAGTTGGGGTCCTCGCCCGACTGCTGCGCGCGGCGCATGATGTGCTGCGACAGCTCGCTGTCGTCGATGCCGAACTCCTCGTTCGCGACGACCTGGTCGAGCACGAACTGCGCCACGAGCGAGTCGCGGACCCGCTTCTCGAGCTCGGCCTCGAACTCGTCGACGGTCTGCTTCTCGTCGTCGAGGTACTGCTCGAACGGAACGCCGGCCATCGCGAGCTGCTGCTCGATCTGCTGACGGCGGCTGGCGATCTCCTCGGTGACGAGGCTCTCGGGCAGCGGGGCGTCGATCTGGCTGACGATCTCGTCCAGGACGAGGTCGCGCGCCTCGTTGGCCTGCTCCATGCGCTTGCCGCGGGTCACGCGGTCGGTGACGTCGGCGCGGAGCTCCTCGATCGTGTCGAACTCCGACGCGGTCTGGGCGAACTCCTCATCGAGCTCGGGGAGCTGCTGCTCCTTGACGTCCTTGACCGTGACGGTGACGTCGACGTCCTGACCGGCGAGCTCGCCGCCGACCAGCTGGGTCGTGAACGTCTTGGACTCGCCGGCCGACAGGCCGATCAGCGCCTCGTCGAGGCCCTCGAGCATCGTGGCCTTGCCGACCGAGTAGGGCATGCCCGCGGCCTGGGCCTCGGGGATCTCCTCGCCGTTCTGCGCGGCGGACAGGTCGATCGTCAGGAAGTCGCCCTCGGCGACGGGACGGTCGACCTCGGCGAACGTCGCGAAGCGCTCACGCAGGGCGGAGAGCTGCTGGTCGACGTCCTCGTCGGTGACGGTGGCGTCCTCGACGGTGACCTCGATCGAGGAGACGTCGGGGATCGTCAGCTCGGGGCGGACGTCGAGCTCGGCGGTGATCTCGATGGTCTCACCGTCCTCGAACTTCGACAGGTCGATCTCGGGCTGGCTCAGCGGCTGCAGGTTGGTGTCCTGGAGGGCCTGGCTGTACCAGCCGGGCAGTGCCGAGTTGAGCGCCTCGTCGAGGACCGCGCCGCGTCCGATGCGCTGGTCGACGATCGCCGCGGGGACCTTGCCCTTGCGGAAGCCGGGGATCGTGATCTGCGAGCCGATGGTCTTGTAGGCGGCGTCAAGACTGGGCTTGAGCTCCTCGAACGGCACCTCGATGGTGAGCTTGACCCGTGTCGGGCTCAGTGTCTCGGTGGTGCTTTTCACGTGTTTGACTCCTGCATGATCTCGAGTGGGGGGTCGTGCGACCCGCTGCGGCCGTGGACGGCCGTCAAAGCGTCCGTCCAGTCTCTCATGTCTGCGGAATCCACGATAATGCGCCACCGTCCTGCGGGCGTGCCCGGACGGATCGACGTGATGTGTCGGGATGACAGGATTCGAACCTGCGACCTCACCGCCCCAAACGGCGCGCGCTACCAAGCTGCGCTACATCCCGTAGCCGCGTCAGTCTAGTGGACACTGGGGCCGTGGCCCTGCATCGGTACGACGCGCTCGTCGAGCTGATCGCGGACCGTGCGCCCGCGTGCGGCTCGACCACTGTCATCGCGGTCGACGGACGCAGCGGGGCGGGCAAGACCGAGTTCACGGCTGGTCTCGTCGAGGCGACCGGCGCGGCCGTGCTGCACCTCGACGACGTCTATCCAGGTTGGCACGGGCTGGCGGCCACGCCGCCCCTGGTCGCCGGCGTCCTGGAAGCGATCGCCGCGGGCCGCACCGGGGTCGCGCCACGCTGGTCGTGGGTGCGCGACGAGCCCGCTCCCCCGCTGCGGGTGCCTCCTGCGCCGTTGCTCGTGCTCGACGGGGTGGGCAGCGGGGCGGCCGTGATCCGGCCCTACCTGAGCCTGCTGATCTGGCTCGACGCGCCGACGGACGTACGCCGTGCGCGTGCGCTCGGACGGGACGGCGAGACGTACGCGCCGTTCTGGGACGTGTGGGCCGAGCAGGAGGAGGCCTACCTCGCACGTGACCGTCCCCGCCACCACGCCGACCTCGTCATCCCAGTTCGCTGACGAGCCACGCACGGACGCTGAGGAGTCACGTGCGGCGTCCGTACGTGACTCCTCGCCGTCCGTACGTGACTCGTCGGCGTCCGTACGTGACTCGCCGGCGGATGGGGCGGGCGATTCACGGCCGGTGGGAGGGCTGTGGCATCATGGTTGCGCTGCTTCGGCAGCACCTGCGGACGTAACTCAATTGGCTAGAGTCTCTGCCTTCCAAGCAGAATGTTGCGAGTTCGAGTCTCGTCGTCCGCTCAGCTGAAGGGGCCCCTCACCGAGGGGCCCTTTCTTCGTTCACCGCCGCGTCGTTCGCGGGCAGGCGCTCGAGATCAGGAGCCTCGACCACCAGCGGGACCGCGACACCGGGACGGCTGAGGATCAGCACCGCGCGGTCGTCGTCGCCCGACGACACGAGCTTGATGATGCGGCGGGCGGCCTGGTCGAAGCCAGAGGCCACGACCGTGCGCGCGGCGTCCCGCAGCCACTCGATCCCGGTCGTGAAGTCCTGGGTGCGGGTCTCGACGACCCCGTCGGTGTAGAACATCAACGCATCGCCGGTCTCGAGCCGGCCCACGGTCTGGTGCAGGTCGGGACGCTGCGTGATGCCGAGCGCCGTGCCGCGCGCGCCGTCGATCTCCCAGTCCCCCGACGCGGCATTCCAGCGCAGCGCGGGAGGGTGGCCGGCGTTGGTGATCGAGTAGTCCCCCGTGGCGAGGTCGACCGAGACGTGCACCGCGGTCGCGAATCCCTCGTCCCAGTGCTGGCGCAGCAAGAAGTCGTTGCCGGCCGCGAACAGGCCGAGAGGTGGCAGCGCACCGATCAGGCCCCCGAGGGCGCCGGCGAACTGCAGGGACTGGGTGCCCGCTCCGACGCCCTTGCCGCACACGTCGACCAGGACCATCTCGAGCCGGGTCTCGTCCTCGGTGAGGTTGGCGACCAGGAAGTCACCGGCGAACTTGGCCCCGCCGGCGGAGAGCATCGCGGACTGCGAGTCCCACCCCTCGGGCAGCTGGGGCACGACACCCTGCGCCTGCAGCTTGTCGCGCAGGTCGATGAGCATGGCCTCGCCCAGCGGACCGGGGAGGCCGCTGCGGCGCCGGCTGGACTCGTAGAGCACGATCGCGGCCGCCAGCGCGAGGACGACCAGCGTGCTGACGCGGCTCGCCGTGAGGCCCTGGTCGCCGTCGGCTACCGCCACGACGTACTGGCGCGTCACCGCGACCGCGACGCACACGACGATCACCAGCACCAACGTCAGCAGCGTCCGGTAGCGCAGCGCCATCGCGCCGAGCAGCAGCGGGATCACGAACACCGGGGCGGGGAACGTGTCATAGCTGGCCAGCGAGCCGACCAGCAGCGCGGCGCACATCGCGATGAGCACCGACAGCACCGCGACCTGCCCCTCGGCCGTACCGGTGCGCCATCGCACGATGCGGTCGTCGAGGTAGCCGGCAACCCCGGGCAGGGCCCGCCGGAATCTGCTGGTCACACCCAAAAGACTAACGACGTTGCTGGCAGGAGGGACACCAAAACAGGTTTCTGCCCGCCACGTCCCGCCGGCGCACCGGCGTCCCGCACACGAGGCAGGGCTGACCGTCACGGCGGTACACGTAGACCTCGCCGCCGTGGTCGTCCGCGCGGGGATCGCGGCCCATCGCCTGCGGTTCGTGCTCGGGCCGGACGGTGTCGATCCGGCCGCGCTCGACGCCGACCTGCATGAGGGCCACGAAATCAGCCCACATCGCGTCCCATCGCACCCGCGGGATCCGCCGGCCCGCGGTCATCGGGGCGACGCGCTGGCGGAACAGCACCTCGGCGCGATACACGTTGCCGACGCCCGCGAGGACCTTCTGGTCCATCAGGAGCGCCGCGATCGGCGTGTCGGAGCGGTGGATGCGGTGCCACGCGAGATCGGGGTCGGCGTCCGCCCGCAGCGGATCGGGCCCGAGTCGCCCCAGGATCTGCTCGACCGCAGGCGGCGTCAGCAGCTCGCACGCATTGGGCCCGCGCAGGTCCGCGGTGTCCTGCGCCTCCAGGCGCCACCGCACCTGGCCCACCACGGGACGTCCGACGCCCGGTGAGATCAGGAACGTGCCGTAGAGGCCGAGATGGACGTGGACCTGCTCCTCGGTGCCCTCGAACGACACGAACAGGTGCTTGCCGTACGCCTCGGCGCCCTCGAGCACGCGCCGGTCCAGGCGCGCGGCCGCCGCCTCGAACCGCCCCTGCGGGCTGCTCGAGCGGACCTGCCGTCCGGCGTACGTCCCGGCGAGGTCCGCGGCCAGCCGGTGAAGGGTGTGCCCCTCAGGCAAGCTCGCCGGTCTCCTCGTAGGACAGGAGCATGTCGATGCGGCGCTGGTGCCGGGCGGCCTCGCTCCACTGCGTGGTCAAGAACGCCTCGACGATCGCGGTCGCCTCCTCCTCGGAGTGCATCCGGGCGCCGACGGCCACGACCTGCGCGTTGTTGTGCTGGCGCGCGAGCGACGCGGTCTCGGTGCTCCAGGCCAGTGCCGCGCGGGCGCCCTTGACCTTGTTGGCCGCGATCTGCTCACCGTTGCCGGAGCCGCCGATGACGATCGCGAGGGAGCCCGGCTCCGCGACGGCCGCCTCCGACGCCGCGATGCAGAACGGCGGGTAGTCGTCCTCCGCGTCGTACGTGTGCGCTCCGTGGTCGACCGGCTCGTAGCCGTTGGCGGTCAGCCAGGAGATGAGGTGGGACTTGAGCTCGTAGCCGGCGTGGTCGGCGGCGATGTGGACGCGCATGGCAGAAGTCTCCCAGCCCGCTCAACCGGTGCGTCAAGCGCCTCGGACGAGCTCTCGCACGAACTGGGCGAAGGCGTCCTCGGACTCGCGGCCCACGAAGTCGCCCAGCACGTAGCGCTTGCGCTCGCGACGCTCCTCGGCCAGCGGGTCGCGCACGAGCAGGTCGTCCAGCACCTCGTCGAGGTTGGACAGGTCGCCGAGCAGCACGTACGCGGTCTCGGCCACCGAGAACTCCGCCCGGAAGTCCTCGACGGACGCCCGCATGCTCGTCATCGCGTAGGGCTTCTCCGACTGCAGGTAGTCCGACACGACGCTGGACACGTCGGAGATGAGCGCGTGCGAGCGGTTGGCGCAGCCCGCGACCGTCCACTTCTTGTCGACCGTGCGTCCCCACAGGTGCTTGCGGTCTGACGTCGACTTGTCGGCCTTGAGGATCTCGCGGATCTCCTGGACGACGGCGCGCCGGATGCGCCAGCGATAGCTCAGGGGATGGGGCCGGAAGATGACCGTGACGCCGCGCTCGATCAGCGCCCGCACGATCTCGGGTCCGCGCTCGAGGGAGGAGAAGTTGACCGCGTCGTCGAGCCCGTGCCAGGTCGGCGCGTAGAGCACGACCTTGGGATCGCGGTCCGCGATCGGCCCGTACGCCTGCTTGACCCGTGAGGCCTGCGGCCGGCCCAGGATCACGAACTTCTCCGGATCGACGTGGATGCCGTGGTTCGCGTAGCGGTCGATGCCGGCCTGGCCGCACACGACCAGCTTGTCGTAGAGGGCGTGGCGCGGGTTGAAGTTGGCCGGCTTGTCGGAGTCGCCGTGGTTGAGCCACACGTGGGTGAGCCGCTTGTGCGCCATGAAGCCCGCGTTCGCCCGCGCGTTCTGCACGTAGAACACGGCCTTGAGCGAGGGCACCAGCACGCCGTCGAGGTCGTCGAAGCCGCGCGATCCAAGCTGGACGAACGGCGAGGACAGGCCCGCGTCCTTGAGGATCATCCGGGCGTACTTCTCGTGCAGGTTGATCACGATGTTCGGCTCGCCCGAGCGCAGGATGTAGGGCTCCCACATCCGCAGCTGCCACGGCGCACCCGACCGGCCCGCGTAGCCCATCGCCGTCGTCGGGGCGTACGCCCGGAGGCCGCGGCGCACCCGCCACGAGTGCAGGGCGTAGCGCCACGCGCTCTCCGCGGAGACGAACCAGGCCGCCGCCGCGAGCACGGCCAGGACGACGAAGGCCCACGCCGGGGGGCCGAGCGCGACGAGCACCGCGGTCGCGACGAGCGTGACGACGCTCGACACGAGGTAGACCACCGGAGGGATCCGGCTCTGCTTCGGCGGACCGTCGGGGACGCCCGGGAGACCATGGGTCCACGGCGGACGCTCGCCGAGCCGCGGGTCGATGAGGGCGGCGAGGGTCAGCGCGGCCACCACGAGGATCGGCACCAGCCCACGCTCGAGCAGGATGGTCGCGACGAGCAGCACACCGAACGCCGCGACGAACATGAGCCGGTGACGACGCCGCAGGTCGATCGGGGTCTCCGCGACGGCCTGATCGGTCGGCACGTCCGGGGTCACCCGGACAGTATGCCAGTCAGCGCGTGCCAGACCTGCGGGTGTCGAGCAGTGCGCCCACCGTCACCACGGCCGATCGCGAAGCCTCGAACAGCTCGGGCTGGCGCCAGAACGAGTGGACCATCCCCAGCGCACGGTGGGCGACGACGTCCACCCCGGCCTCCGCGAGCCGGGCGGCGTACGTCTCGGCCTGGTCCCGCAGCACGTCGTGCTCGTTGGTCAGGACGTACGCCGCGGGGTGCTCGGCGAGGTTGGCCGCACGGGTCACCGACACCTCCGGGTGGTCCGCTGCCTCCCCCGGGGCGTACGCGTCCCAGAACCAGTCCATCGTCTCGCCGTCCAGGGCTGCGGTGGCCAGCTGCGGCGGCAGCTCGGCACGGCGGTCCACGGGCGGGTAGATCAGGACCTGGAAGTCCAGGGCCGAGGGATCGCGCACGCACAGGCCTGCGACGAGGTTGGCGCCGGACGAGTCGCCGATCCCCGGCAGGAAGGAGGCGTCGACCCGGTGCTCGCGGGCGTGGGAACGCAGCCAGCGTGCGGCGGTCTGCACGTCGTCGAGGGGTGCGGGGTACGGGTGCTCGGGGGCGCGGCGGTAGTCGACCGCGAGCAGCGCCCAGCCGGTCCGGTGCGCGAGGTAGCGGCAGAAGGCGTCGTGCGTCTCCAGGTCGTGCAGCACCCAGCCGCCCCCGTGGACGTACAGCGCGACGGGGGCGCCGACCCGCGGCCGGTAGAGCCGGCACGGGACGCCGTCCGCGTCCACGTCGTCGACCCAGTCGAGGCCGATCTTCGGAGCAGCCATCGCCGCCGCACGGGCGCCCGAGCGGATCGCGTCCAGGTCGCCCGGGAGCCGGAGCTCGTCATCGGCCTCGAGCTGCGCGAGAAGCGTCCGGGACGCGGGGTGCAGGCTCATGCTCAGTCGAACGACAGCTCGCCCGTGCGCGAGCGCTTGAGCTCGAAGAAGTCCGGGAACGAGGCGAGCGCGCGAGCGCCGTCGAAGACCGTGCCGGCGGTCTCGCCCTTGGGGATGCTCTGCAGGACCGGGCCGAAGAACGACACGCCTCCGAGGGCGATCACGGGCGTGCCGACCTCCTCGCCGACGCGCTCGATGCCGCCCTGGTGCGATGCGCGGACGGCGTCATCGAGGGACGCGTCGTCGGCGGCAGCGGCGAGCTCGGTCGGCAGGCCGGCCTCGGCCAGCGCCTCGACGTACATCTCCTTGTCGAACTCGCGGTCCTGGTTGTGCTTGCGGGTGCCGATCGCGGTGTAGAACGGGCGCAGCGCCTCGGTGCCGTGCTGCTGCTCGACCGCGATCGCGATGCGGACCGGGCCCCAGCCGCGCTCGAGCATCTCCTTGTAATCCTCCGGCACGTCCTTGTCGGCGTTGAGCACCGACAGGCTCATGACGTGGAACGTCGTGTGGACCGGGCGGACCTTCTCCACCTCGAGCATCCAGCGGGAGGTGATCCAGGCGAACGGGCACAACGGGTCGAACCAGAAGTCGACGTTCTCCAGATCGGTGTCGGCGGGCGCGGTGGCGGTGTCGGTGGAGGTCATGACGGATGCAACACCGGACGGCCCGCGCGCATTTCCTCGACCAGCGAGCCCACCACCGCGTCGAGCTCTCCGCCGTTGAGCGCCGCGACCCGGCGCTGGCGCTGGTAGGAGGCCCCGCCGGCGACGACGTCGTGGATCCCGCCGAGCTCCTCGACGCAGCCGAGGCGCTCGGCCACGGGCTCGAGCGTGTCGAGCAGGCGGTGCAGGTCGGTCGTGATGAGGTCCTCCTCGGCGTGCTTGTCGAGGATGAGGATCGCGTCCATGCCGTAACGGGCCGAGCGCCACTTGTTCTCCTGCGCGAACCACGGCGGGATGGTCGGCAGCTCGCGTCCGGCGTCGAGCTCGGACGAGAAGTGCTCGACCAGGCAGTGGGTCAGCGCCGAGATGCTCAGCAGCTCCGACATCGTCGGGATGCCGTCGCACACGCGCACCTCCAGCGTGCCGAACTTGGGGGACGGCCGCAGGTCCCACCGGATCTCGTCGAACACGTCGATGACGCCGGTGTGCAGCATGTCCTCGACGTAGCCCTCGAGCTGGCCCCACTCCTCGAACTGGAACGGCAGCCCGGCGGTCGGCAGCTGCTGGAACATCAGCGCGCGGTTCGAGGCGTACCCCGTCTCCTTGCCGCCCCAGAACGGCGACGAGGCGCTGAGCGCCTGGAGGTGGCCGTAGTAGGTCAGCATCGCCCGGCTGATCGGCAGCACCTTGTCGCGGTCCTCGATGCCCACGTGCACGTGCACGCCGTAGATCAGCATCTGCCGGCCCCACCACTGCGTACGGTCGATGAGGGTCGCGTAGCGCTCCTTGTCGGTGACCTTTTGATGGGTCCAGTTCGCGAACGGGTGCGTGCCGGCGCACATGAGCTCGACGCGCAGCGGATCGGTCACCTCACGGATCTCGTCGATCGCGCGCTGCAGGTCGGCGCCCGCCTCGCCGACCGTCCGGCACACGCCGGAGACCACCTCGACGGTGTTGAGCAACAGCTCCTGGCGGATGTGCGGGTGCTGATCGGCGCCCTCGGGGGCGACCGCGTCGAGCACCGTCTGCGCGACCTGGCGCAGGTCACCGGAGTCGGAGTCGACCAGGGCGAGCTCCCACTCGATCCCGACGGTCGATCGTTCGGAGGCTGCGAACGGAATCTGCATGGCACCATCCTGCCCGACCCCGGCCGGTCCACCCGACTCGTCGGGGGCCGGGACCCGTGAAAGCATGGTCACATGCCTGGTACGAATCTCACCCGCGAAGAAGCCAGCGAGCGCGCCTCGACCGTCTCCACCGAGACGTACGACGTCCAGCTCGACCTCACCCTCGACTCCGAGAGCCGCTTCGGCTCCGTGACGACGATCACGTTCGGCGCGACCCCGGGCGCCTCGACGTTCGTCGACCTCGTGGACGCCGAGATCTCCTCGATCACCCTGAACGGCGAGCCGGTCGACCCCTCGGTCTACGCCGACAGCCGCATCCCGCTGGACGGCCTGCAGGAGACCAACACCCTGGTCGTGGACGCGACGATGGCCTACTCGCACTCGGGCGAGGGACTGCACCGCTTCGTCGACCCCGTCGACGGGCTGGTCTACCTCTACACCCAGTTCGAGGTGCCGGACGCCCGCCGCGTGTTCGCGACGTTCGAGCAGCCCGACCTCAAGGCGACGTTCGTCTTCCACGTCACCGCCCCGTCGCACTGGGCCGTCGTGTCCAACTCCCCCACCCCGGAGCCCGAGGCCGGCGCCGACGGCGTCTCCACGTGGCACTTCGCACCGACCAAGCGCATGTCGACGTACATCACGGCCCTCATCGCGGGCGAGTACGTCTCGGTCACCGACTCCTACTCCGGGCCGTACGGCGAGATCCCGCTCGGCATCTTCTGCCGCCAGTCGGTCCGCGAGCACCTCGACGCCGACGACATCTTCCTCATCACGAAGCAGGGCTTCGAGTTCTTCGAGGGCGCGTTCGAGATGGCGTACCCGTTCGGCAAGTACGACCAGCTGTTCGTGCCGGAGTACAACATGGGCGCGATGGAGAACGCCGGCGCGGTGACGTTCCGCGACGAGATGATCTTCCGCAGCCGCCAGACCGTCGCAGCGTACGAGAGCCGCGCCAACACGATCCTGCACGAGATGGCCCACATGTGGTTCGGCGATCTCGTGACCATGAAGTGGTGGGACGACCTGTGGCTCAACGAGTCGTTCGCGGAGTTCGCGGCCTCGCACGCCTCCACCAACGCGACCCGCTTCACCGATGCGTGGACGAGCTTCACCAACGCCCGCAAGAACTGGGCCTACCGCCAGGACCAGCTGCCCTCGACCCACCCGATCGCGGCCGACAACTACGACCTGCACGCGGTCGAGGCCAACTTCGACGGCATCACGTACGCCAAGGGCGCCTCCGCGCTCAAGCAGCTCGTCGCCTGGGTCGGTGAGAAGGACTTCTTCGCGGGTCTGCGCGCCTACTTCGACAAGCACGCCTACGGCAACACCCAGCTGTCGGACCTGCTGGTCGAGCTCGAGCAGGCCTCGGGCCGCGAGCTCGGCGACTGGAGCAAGGAGTGGCTGCAGACCTCCGGGGTCAACACGCTCCGCGCGGCGTTCGACACCGACGACGCGGGCGCCTTCACGTCGTTCTCGGTCGAGCAGACCGCGATCGAGGCGTACCCGACGCTGCGCCGCCACCGCATCGCGATCGGCCTGTACGACCGCGTCGACGGCAAGCTCGTGCGCACCGAGCGGGTCGAGACCGACATCCGCGGTGCGTCCACCGAGATCCCCGAGCTCATCGGCCGCAGCCAGCCCGACCTGGTGCTGCTCAACGACGACGACCTGACCTACGCCAAGATCCGTCTCGACGAGCGCTCGTTCGCAACCCTCGTCGACAGCATCGCGACCTTCGAGGAGTCGCTCCCCCGTGCACTGTGCTGGGGATCGGCGTGGGACATGACCCGCGACGCCGAGCTCTCCGGAGCCGACTTCGTCACCCTCGTCCTCGCCGGCGTCGGCTCCGAGACCGATCTGACCGCCGTCAGCTCCCTGCTGCGCCAGGGCAACAGCGCGGTCAACCTCTACACCGCGGACGATGCGCGCCCCGAGCTCCAGGCCCGCTGGGAGTCCGGCCTCCGGTCGCTCGTCGACGCCGCCGAGCCCGGCAGCGACCACCAGCTGGCGCTCGTGCGCGCGTACGCCTCCGCGGCGTCGAGCCCGACGTTCCTGCGCGAGCTGCTCGACGGCTCGCTCGAGGGGCTGACGCTGGACACCGACCTGCGCTGGACGCTCATCACGGCCTTGGCCCGCCTCGGCGAGGCCGACGAGACCGAGATCGATGCGACCCTCGAGTCCGACAACACGATCTCGGGCAAGGAGCGGGCGGCCGCGGCCCGGGCGATCCGCCCGCTGGCCGAGGCCAAGGAGGCCGCGTGGCAGGCCGCGGCGGTCGATCCGTCGACGCCCAACGAGACCCGGCGCCAGACGGCGGTCGCGTTCCAGGTCTCGGGCCAGGCCGACGTGCTCGAGCCGTTCGTCGACCGCTATCTCGAGATGGCCTCGACGATCGTCGACGACCTCGGCGTCTGGATCGGCCAGGTCGCCCTGGTCTATCTGTTCCCGCTCGCGAACCCGTCGCAGACGACCCTCGACAAGGTCGACGCCTGGCTCTCCTCGACCCAGGCCAACGCCGCGGCCGTCCGCTACGTGTCCGAGGGCCGCGACGACCTCGCTCGCGCCCTCAAGGCACAGGCCGCGTCCTGACCGGCGGGGCCCCGTGACCGTCGACCTGGTCTTTCGCGGCCGGCGGGTCCGTCGTGACCGTGCGCTGGTGATGGCGATCGTCAACCGCACGCCCGACTCGTTCTTCGACAAGGGTGCGACGTACGCCGACGGGGCGGCCCGGGACGCCGTGCGGGCCGCGATCGCCGCCGGCGCCGACATCATCGACGTCGGCGGCGTGAAGGCCGGCCCGGGGTCCGAGGTCGACGTCACGGAGGAGATCCGGCGCACGGTGCCGTTCCTGGCCGCGGTGCGTGAGGAGTTCCCCGACGCGGTCCTCAGCATCGACACGTGGCGCGCCGAGGTCGGCCGCCGGTGCGCGGAGGCCGGCGCCGACCTCATCAACGACACCTGGGCAGGCGCCGACGCGGGGCTCGCCGACGTCGCCGCCGAGTTCTCGCTCGGTTTCGTGTGCTCGCACACCGGTGGCGCGGTGCCGCGCACGCGTCCGCACCGCATCCACTACGACGACGTGGTCCGTGACGTGATCGACCAGACCACCCGAGCGGCTGAGGCGCTGGTCGCGCGAGGCGTGCCGCGTGAGGGCGTCCTGATCGATCCCACGCACGACTTCGGCAAGAACACGTGGCACGGCCTGGAGCTGCTGCGCCGCGTCGACGAGCTCGTCGCCACCGGGTGGCCCGTGCTCATGGCGCTGTCCAACAAGGACTTCATCGGCGAGACGCTGGGGCAGCCGGTCGACCAGCGCCGCGAGGGCACCCTCGCGGCGACGGCCCTCGCCGCGGCGGCCGGTGCGGCGGCGTTCCGCGCCCACGACGTCCCGGGCACTCTGCGGGTGCTCGAGATGGTGGCGAGCATCCGCGGGGACCGACCCCCGGCCCGGGCGGTGCGCGGCCTTGCGTGACGCGGCGGCGTGGTTCGACACCCACACGTACCGCTTCGACCAGTTCGACCCGGCCGCGCTCGTCGCCGCGAAGCGGGACACCCGCGTCAGCGTCCTCATCCCCGCACGCGACGAGGCAGCCACCGTGGGGGCGATCGTGACGACGCTGCGCTCGGAGCTGATGGACCGCGTGCCGCTCGTCGACGAGATCATCGTGATCGACTCCCACTCGACCGATGCCACCGCCGACATCGCGGCAGAGGCCGGGGCGACGGTGTTCCACGTCGACGAGGTCGTCCCGCACGTGGGCAGCCGCCCGGGCAAGGGCGAGGCGATGTGGAAGGCCCTCGCGGTCATGACCGGCGACATCGGCATCTACCTGGACGCCGACGTCCAGGAGTTCACCGCCGACTTCGTGATCGGCCTGCTCGGCCCCCTCCTTCTCGAGGACGACCTCGTCTTCGTCAAGGCGTTCTACGACCGCCCGTGGTCGTCCGGCCCGCCACGCTCGTCGGGCGGCGGCCGGGTCACCGAGCTCGTCGCGCGGCCACTCATCCTGGACCGCACTCCCCTGCTGTCAGGGTTCGTCCAGCCGCTCGCGGGCGAGTGCGCGTTCCGCGCCGACGCCCTGCTCACGATCCCGTTCGTCTCGGACTACGGCGTCGACATCGGGCTCATGATCGACGTCCTGCGCGAGCACGGCCTCTCGGCGATGGCCCAGGTCGACCTCGGCCTGCGGCGGCACCGCCACCAGGACCTCGCGGCGCTCAGCGCGATGGCCCAGCACGTGCAGGCCGCCTTCGACCTCCGCACCGCACCCGGGGTGCGGGAGTCCGTCGAGAGCACCGCGGTCGTGTTCCACCGCGAGGGCACCGAGATGCGCATGGGCGAGCGCACGACCACCACGGTCCAGCGCCCGCCGATGCGGGACGTCCTCAGCCCCTGAGCCCCCTGCGGCGGTGCGCCCGCGTCCACCGGCTGGGCTCACGTGGACGCGAGCGCACCGCCCCCGAACAGCCCCGCGACGATCAGCTCGGCGAGGGAGCGGTAGGCCGCAGAGTCGTCGAGGCCGGTCGAGGCCCGGATGTCACCCCGGTGGATCGACTCCATGACCTGCCCGGCCACGGCACCGATGAAGCGCGCGTCCGCCGACGGATCGGCCTGCTGGACCAGCTCCTGCACGCGGCGGGCCGCGGCGCGGGTGTTGTCGCGGTAGATCTCCCGCGCGGGCTCGAACGCGTCGACGTCGGCGAAGAACTGCGGCGACGCGGGTGCGAGCTCGACCGAGATCGCCTCGAGGTAGACCCCGATGCGGTCCATGGGCGTGCCGGCGTCCGCGACGGCCCGCTCGACCCGCTCGGTCGCCCCGCGGAAGAACGTCCGCACCACCGTGACGAGCAGCTGCTCCTTGCTGGCGGCGATGCCGTACAGGGTGCTCTTCGAGCAGCGCAGGCGCCGGGCCACGTCGGCCATGCTCAGGTCGAGGAATCCCTCGGCGAGGATCACCGGGACGAGCTCGTCGAGCAGCGCGGACGTGCGCGCCGTCGCGGTTCGCTGAGCCATGCCCCGGACGGTACCAGAGATGATCCTCCGGTACTGTGCCTGGTACTGACCCACTGAGGAGGGAACATGCCGGCCGAACGTCTCATGCCGACCGAGGAGTCCACCGACCTGATCGAGCTGACGCGCAGCATCGTCGCGAAGGACCTGCGGCCGGTGATCGCCGATCTCGATGCACGTGCGGAGTTCCCCCGCGAGATCTTCCGCACGCTGGGGCGTGCGGGCCTGCTGTCGCTGCCGTATCCCGAGGAGCTCGGTGGCGGCGGGCAGTCGTACGAGGTGTACCTCCAGGCGCTCGAGGAGATCGCGTCCGCGTCCGCGTCGGTGGGTGTGGGCGTCAGCGTGCACGCTCTGTCGTGCTTCGGCCTGTTCACGGCCGGCACGCAGCAGCAGAAGGAGTCGTGGCTGCCGGAGATGCTCTCGGGTGAGCAGCTGGGCGCGTATTGCCTGTCCGAGGCCCACGCCGGCTCCGATCCCGCCGCGATGCGCACCCGCGCGGTGCGCGAGGGAGACGACTACGTCATCAACGGCGCCAAGGCGTGGACCACGCACGGCGGCAAGGCCGACTTCTACAAGGTCATGGCGCGCACCAGCGATGACGGCGGGCGCGGGATCTCCTGCTTCCTCGTCCCGGCCGACACGCCCGGCCTGAGCGCGGACACCCCCGAGAGCAAGATGGGGCTGATGTCGTCCACGACGGCCACGATGCTGTTCGACGACGTCCGCGTCCCGGTCGAGCGGCGCCTCGGCGAGGAGGGCCAGGGGCTGTCGATCGCGCTGGCCGGGCTCGACGCCGGCCGTCTCGGCATCGCTGCGGTCGCGACAGGCCTGGCGCAGGAGGCGCTCGACGTCGCGGTCCGGTACGCCAAGGAGCGCGAGACGTTCGGCCGCGCGATCATCGACCACCAGGGCCTCGCCTTCGTGCTGGCCGACATGGCCGCCGCGGTCGAGTCCGCCCGCGCGACGTACCTCGCCGCTGCCCGCCTGAAGGACGCCGGACGCCCGTACTCGCGGCAGGCGTCGATCGCCAAGATGGTCTGCACCGACAACGCGATGAAGGTGACCACCGACGCCGTGCAGGTGCTCGGCGGCGCGGGCTACACCAAGGACTTCCCGGCCGAGCGCTTCATGCGCGAGGCCAAGGTCATGCAGATCTTCGAGGGCACCAACCAGATCCAGCGCCTCGTCATCAGCCGCAACCTCGCACGCTGACCCCACCCACCCCCAGCGACACTGAAGGAAGAGAACCATGCAGCTCAACGACACCGCAGCCATCGTGACCGGAGGAGCCTCCGGGCTCGGCGCCGCGACCGCACTCGCCCTCGCCGAGAAGGGCGCCACCGTCTACGCGATCGACCTCCCGGGTGCGATCGAGCAGGCGCCGCAGGTGCCCGGCGTGTCCTACCTCGCCGCCGACGTCACCGACGAGCAGCAGGTCCGCACGGCGGTCGCCACGGCGAGCGAGGGCGCGCCGCTGCGCACGGTCGTCAACTGCGCCGGCATCGGCCCGTCCGCACGCATCCTCGGCCGCAAGGGCGTCCACGACCTCGGCCTGTACGCCAAGATCGTCCAGATCAACCTGGTCGGCAGCTTCACGGTGCTCGCGCTGGCCTCGGAGGCCATCGCCGCGACCGAGCCGGACGAGAACGGACAGCGCGGCGTCATCGTCAACACCGCCTCGATCGCGGCGTACGACGGCCAGATCGGCCAGGTCGCGTACGCGTCCTCCAAGGGCGGCATCGTCGGCATGACCCTGCCGGCCGCCCGCGATCTCGCGCAGTACGGCATCCGGGTCTGCACGATCGCGCCCGGCATCGTCAACACGCCGATGCTCGCGACCGTCAGCGAGGAGTTCCGGGCCGGCCTGGCCGCGGGCATCCCGTTCCCGCAGCGCCTGTGCGAGCCCGGCGAGTACGCCAAGCTGGTGACGATGATCGTCGACCACGACTACCTCAACGGCGAGACCATCAGGATGGACGGCGCCCTGCGGATGGCTCCGCGCTAGGAGTCGCTCAGCGGTGCTTGGGCGTGTGGTCGCCCGTCGTCGAGAGCTCGGTGCTCGGCGACGGGGGGACGTAGTTGTTGCGCGCGGTCAGCAGGCCGAAGAGCGACACCACGACGAACAGCACGAGGGTGCCACCGCCGAAGACCAGCAGCAGGTCGAGCGTGCTCTTCTTCTCGCCGTCGGGCCACGCGCCACCCGTGGGGGCGTCGGCCATGGCCGCGGCGGAGCCCGCGACGAACAGCACGGCGAACGAGAGGGCGACGGTCAACAGGCGAGCAGGAGTCCTCATGGGGTCCATCGTATCCACCCGTAGGCTGGAGCAATGCCTCACCTCGACGAGAACACCTTCAAGGTCGACTGGGACATCCCCGCAGAGCGCGCCTGGGACTGGTTCGTGGCGACTCCGGGCGCGATCCTGCTCGTCATCGTCGTCGGCCTCGCGTTCCGCTGGTTCGTCTGCCGCTCGATCGACCGCCTGGTCGCCCGCGCCGGCAAGGGCGCGGTGCCGGGCGTCATCGCCAACTCGCGGGCCGGCGAGTTCCTCGCGGACCTGAAGCCCGCCGTCCACCAGCGACGCCAGCAGCGCGCCGAGACGATGGGCTCGCTGCTCAAGAGCGTCGCGACCGGCATGATCATGGCGGTCGTCACGATCTCGGCGCTCGCGAAGCTGGGCATCAACATCGCCCCGATCATCGCGAGCGCCGGCATCGTCGGCGTCGCGCTCGGCTTCGGCGCCCAGAACCTGGTGAAGGACTTCCTGTCCGGCATCTTCATGATCCTCGAGGACCAGTACGGCGTCGGTGACACGGTCGACCTCGGTGAGGCGTCCGGCACGGTCGAGGCGGTCGGGCTGCGGGTCACCCGCCTGCGCGACGTCAACGGCACGGTCTGGTACGTCCGCAACGGCGAGATCCTCCGGGTCGGCAACCAGAGCCAGAACTGGGCGCGGACGGTCCTCGACGTCACGGTCTCCTACGAAGCCGATCTCGACAAGGTCCAGCAGATCCTGCAGGACGTGGCCACCTCGACCTACGAGGAGCCGCAGTTCCACGACGTCATCATCGAGGCACCTGAGGTCTGGGGCGTCGAGCGCTTCGACAAGGATGGTGTCGTGGTCCGCGTCGTGCTGAAGACCGCCCCCGCGCAGCAGTGGCTGGTCGCGAGGGCGATGCGTCGGCGCATCAAGGCCGAGTTCGACCGCGCGGGCATCCGCATCCCCACGACGTTCCCGACAGTCCACATGAATGGTGAAGAGGCATGAGCACCCAAGACGCTGAGCAGACCGGCGCTGAGCAGACCTTCTACGACGCGATCGGCGGCCACGACACGATCAAGCAGATCGTGGACACCTTCTACCAGGGTGTCGCGACCGACGAGGTGCTGCGGCCGCTGTATCCCGAGGAGGACCTCGCCCCTGCCGCGCATCGGTTCACGATGTTCCTCGAGCAGTACTGGGGCGGCCCCACGACGTACTCCGAGCAGCGTGGCCACCCCCGCCTGCGCATGCGGCACGTGTCGTTCGTCGTCGACGAGCGCGCCCGCGACCACTGGCTCAAGCACTTCCGTGCCGCGCTCGACAAGGCCGACCTGTCCCCCGAGCACGACGCGCAGTTCTGGGCGTACGTCCAGCACGCCGCGCAGTTCATGGTGAACTCGCACGGCTGAGCTGAGCGGGCCGAGCCGCCTCAGTCCTGCACGAGCGCGAGCAGCTGCGCGCGCTCGAGGTCGCCGAAGCGACGGGACGACTGCGTGGCCAGGTCGAAGCCGACGAGCGTCGTGGTGGAGTCCGCGAGCACGTGGGTGCCGTCGGTGATCTCGCACCGGATCTCGAACGACGCCTGACCGACGCGACTGATCCAGGTGCCGGCGGTGTACGGCTGGTCGCGCCAGACGATGGAGCGGCGCAGGGCCACCCGGGAGGTCCCGACGACGAAGCTGCCCGGGAGGAGCACGTCGATCCTGGTCGCCACGTGGAGGACCCGGATCTCCTGGAAGAGCTCGAACACCTTGGTGGGGCGCACCACGCCCGACGCGTCCAGATCGGCACGCCGCACCCGTACGTCCTTGGGCTCGGCGTGGACCCGCGGCACCGCGTCCTCGCGCGGGGCGAAGCTGGTGACGACCTGCGCGTGATCGGTGCGCTGTCCGTCGCGGACCACGCAGACGTCCTGCGTCAGCCCGGCGTCCGTGAGCCTCGACTCGACCCTGACCGGATCGTGCCCGAGGGCCATGGGTCGCAGGAAGCGCACCGTCATCTCCGCGACGGCCCCGTCGTCCACGGGCAGGCCCGCGTCCACGAGGGCCGCCCGCGCCTCGGCCGCGTAGTCGAGGTAGACGACGTTGTTGACGTGGTTCAGGGAGTCGAGATCGGCCCAGCGCATGGGCAGCTCGTACGTGTGGGAGTCGACGGGCACCCGCCGATGATGCCAGACGTCAGGCGCTCGCCGTCTCGTCGATCTCCATGACGGGGTCACCTTCCTGGACGATCTGCCCGAGCTCCACCAGGATCTTGCTGACGTGACCGCTCACGGGTGCCACGAGCGGGATCTCCATCTTCATGGACTCCAGCACCGCCAGCACGTCACCGCGACCGACCTGGTCGCCCTCCCGGGCGACGATCTTCCAGACGTTCGAGACGATCTCTGCGCGCGCGAGGAACATCACTCACCCGCGCCGTGGGTCAGCATGCGCATCGCACCGATCATGCGGTCCCGGGTCTCCTCGGGGTGGATCACGTCGTCCACGATGCCGGCCTCGGCCGCGAGGTACGGGCGGGCCACCTCCTCGCGATAGACCGCGGCGAGCTCGTCGCGCAGGACCGTGGGCTCCTCGGCCTCCTTGAGGGCGCGGCGGTGCAGCAGCGCCACCGCCCCACCGGGACCCATCACCGCGATCTCCGAGCCGGACCACGCCCAGTTGGCGTGCGCGCCGAGCGAGGCCGAGCCCATCGCGATGTACGCACCGCCGTAGGACTTGCGCACCACGACCGTGAGCTTGGGGCTCTTGGTCTCGACGTACGCCTTGAGGAGCTTGGCGCCATGCGTGATGACTCCGCGCCCCTCCTCGACCGTGCCGGGCAGGAAGCCGGGCACGTCGACGAACGTCAGGACGGGCAGGTCGAAGCGGCCGCAGAACTCCACGAACCGGGCGGCCTTGACCGAGGCCTTGGAGTCCAGGATGCCGCCGCGGGCGTTGGGCTGATTGGCCAGGACGCCCACGGCGTGACCGTCGAGCCGGGCGAACAGCGTCAGGATGCTCGGCGCGTGGGTCGGCATCAGCTCGAGGCGAGCGCCGTTGTCCAGCACCCCGTCGAGCAGCTTGTTCATGTCGAACACGACGCTCGACTTCTCCGGGACCAGCGTCGGCAGCGCGGCGGCGGCCCGGGGGTTGGCCGGGACCGAGTCGTGGCGCTTCTGCTTGCCGCCCTTGTGCGTGGGCAGGAACGAGAGCAGCAGCCGGGTCGCGTCGAAGGCCTCCTCCTCGCTGTCGACCTCGAGGTGGGCAACACCGCTGACCTGGGTGTGGAGCGCCGAGCCGCCGATGTCCTCGGCGGTCGCGTCCTCACCCGTCGCGGCCTTGACGATGTCGGGGCCGGTCAGGAACATCTGCCCCTGCTCCTTGACCATGATCGTCCAGTCGGTGAGCGCCGGCGAGTACGCCGCGGCGCCCGCGCACGGCCCGAGGATCAGCGAGATCTGCGGGATGCGGCTCTGCGCCTCGATGTTGAGGGCGAAGATGCCGCCGCATCCGTGCAGCGCGAAGATGCCGTCGTGGATGCGGGCTCCGCCGGAGTCGTTGATGTAGACGATCGGGTAGCCCTTGTCGATCGCGAACCGCTGGGCCTTCTGGATGCTCTCGGCCATGACGGCGCCGATCGCGCCGGACGCGACCGCCGCGTCGTGGGACACCACGACGACCGAGTGGCCGTCGGTCGTGCCCCACCCCGCGACGACACCGCTGCCGGCGCCTGCTCCCGCCGAGCGCATCGGCGTCATCTCGACGAAGGAGCCCTCGTCGAGGAGCATCTCGGCCCGTTCGCGGGCCGTGTAGACCCTCTTGCCCTTGGGCTCGACGCGTGCGAACCGGGCGGCTCGGCGCTGCGTGAGCACCTCGCGCTGGTCAGCAGGCCCTGCGGCCTCGACGACCGTGGGGTGATCGAGCTTCGACACGTCGACTCCTAAACATGAGGTTTTCCTCAACTATACACAAAGATGAGGGATCCCTCATATTTGCCGCGCCAGTGCGCGCGGTGGCGGGACCGGCGATGAGGGTTACGGGCAGCCGGAGCGACCACAAACCCTCACCCTGCGTCCCCCCGACGCGGGCGCGGGACGGGCGATGAGGGTTACAGGCAGCCGGAGCGACCGCAAACCCTCACCCTGCGTCCCCCCGGCGCGGACGCGGGACCGGCGATGAGGGTTACGGGCAGCCGGAGCGACCACAAACCCTCATCGTGCGTCCCCTTGGCGCGGGCACGGGACGGGCGATGAGGGTTACGGGCAACTGGAGGCGGGGCGCAATCCCTCGCGCAGGCGGGGTGACCTGCGATACCGTGCCACTAAGCAAGCGCTTAGACCGTCCCCTTGGAGGAGAACACCGTGAGTGAAACCCGTACCGCGATCGTGACCGGCGCCGCACGAGGCATCGGCGCCGCCGTCGCCCAGCGTCTCGCCGCCGACGGATTCCAGGTCGCCGTGGTCGACCTCGACGCCTCCGCGTGCGCCACGACCGTCGACGCGATCACCGCCGCGGGTGGCAAGGCCCTCGCCGTGGGCGCCGACGTGAGCAACGAGGAGCAGGTCGCCGCCGCCTTCGACACGATCGTCGAGGGCCTCGGCGCCCCGACCGTCCTGGTCAACAACGCGGGCATCCTGCGCGACAACCTGCTGTTCAAGATGTCGGTCGAGGACTGGGACCTGGTCATGGGGGTCCACCTGCGGGGCTCGTTCCTGATGTCCAAGTACGCGCAGCGACACATGACCGAGGCGGGCTACGGCCGCATCGTCAACCTGTCGTCCACGTCGGCGCTCGGCAACCGCGGCCAGGCGAACTACTCCGCGGCCAAGGCCGGACTGCAGGGCTTCACCAAGACGCTCGCGATCGAGCTCGGCAAGTTCGGCATCACCGCCAACGCGATCGCGCCGGGCTTCATCCAGACCGACATGACCGCCGCGACGGCCGAGCGCATGAAGGTGCCGTTCGACGACTTCATCAAGTACAGCGCCGAGCAGATCCCGGTGCAGCGCGTCGGACAGCCCGAGGACATCGCCCACACCGCGTCGTTCCTCGTCAGCGAGGGGGCCGGCTTCGTCTCGGGACAGGTCATCTACGTGGCCGGCGGACCGAAGGACTGACGACATGAGTGACCCCAAGGGGCTGGACAGCGCGGCCGTGGCGGCATGGCTCGCCCGGCAGTCCCCGGACGCCGTGGCCGGACCGTTCGAGGCGACTCTCGTCACGGGCGGCAAGTCCAACTTGACGTACTTCGTCACCGACGGCGTGCACGACTACGTCGTCCGGCGTCCCCCCTTGGGGCACGTCCTCGCCACCGCGCACGACATGGCCCGCGAGCACCGCGTCATGGCGGCGCTCGCGCCCACCGACGTCCCGGTGCCGCGCATGATCGCCCTGTGCGAGGACACCGAGGTCCTCGGCGCCCCGTTCTACGTCATGGAGCGGGTGAGCGGCACGCCGTACGCCCGCGCGTCGCAGCTCGAGGAGCTCGGCGAGCAGCGCACCCGCGAGATCACCGGCCGCATGGTCGACACGCTCGTGGCGCTCCACGCGGTCGACCACCGCGAGGTCGGGCTGGCCGAGTTCGGCCGCCCCGACGGCTACGTCGGTCGCCAGGTGTCGCGCTGGAAGAAGCAGCTCGCCGCGTCGACCAGCCGCGAGCTGCCCGGCATGGACGAGCTCGTCGCGTACCTCGACGCGAACGTCCCGGAGTCCGGGGACGGCACGATCGTCCACGGCGACTTCCGGCTCGACAACCTCCTGGTCGACGACGCGGACCAGGTCACCGCGGTGCTGGACTGGGAGATGAGCACCCTCGGTGACCCGCTCAGCGACGTCGCGCTGCTGCTGGCCTACCAGCAGCTCGGCGAGGTGGCCCCCGTCGAGGGCGGCGCCGTCGTGACGGACGCGCCGCGGGCGCCGGGCTACCTCGGTCACGACGAGGTCGTCGAGCGCTACGCCGCGGGGTCGGGACGCGACGTCGGCGACATCGGATTCCACCTGTCGCTGGCGTTCTTCAAGCTCGCAGTCATCCTGGAGGGCATCCACTTTCGCCACTCGCAGGGACAGACCGTCGGCACCGGCTTCGACGGCATCGGCGACATGATCGCCCCCTTGATCGACGCGGGACGGGCCGCTTCACGCTAGGGTGGCGCCCGTGACGGCCGAGATCCTCGAACCCCGGCGCCGCCCGACCCAGGAGCGCAGCCACAAGAAGTTCGACCACCTGCTGCTGGTGGCGCGTGAGCTGCTGCTCGAGGTGGGTTTCGAGTCGTTCACGTGCGAGGAGGTCGCGAGCCGCGCCGGCCTGCCCATCGGGACGCTCTACCAGTTCTTCCAGAACAAGTACGTCATCGTGTGCGAGCTCGACCGCGTCGACGCCGTCGCGGTGCGCCACGAGCTGCAGAGCTTCGCCGAGGCCATCCCGTCGCTGGACTGGCTCAAGTTCCTCGACCGGTTCATCGACCACATGGCCGCGCTGTGGGTCAACGACCCGTCCCGGCGGGCCGTGTGGCTCGCGGTGCAGTCGACCCCGGCGACCCGGGCCACCGCGGCCGTCACCGAGCGCGAGCTGGCCGCCGAGGTCGCCCGTGCGCTGGCCCCCCTGACGCCCAGCACCCCCCGCGAACGACGCACGATCATGGCCGAGGTGCTCGTGCACGTCGTCTACTCGATGCTGAACTTCTCGATCCGTGACGGCCAGGAGCACAGCGAGTCGATCATCGAGCTGAAGCGGCTCCTCGCGGCGTACCTGCTGAGCGCCGAGCACACCTGACACGCAGAGCGGCCCGCCCCCCGAGGGGGACGGGCCGTCCTGCCGTGCGTCGGGCTAGCCGACGTGGACCACGAACGTGCCGGTCGCGGTCCTGCCGTGGTACCGGACCTTCGCGGTCACGGTCGCGACGCCCTTGCCCGTGGCCTTGACGACCCCTCGGCGGGAGACGTCGACGACCTGGGGCCGGTTGCTCCGGTAGGTCACCGTCATGCCGGCCGGGAGGTCGACACTCCTGCCCTTCGTGACGTGGCCGAAGATCCGGTCGTCGCTCAGGGTCACGGTCACCTGCGGGTCGATCACGTCGCCCTTGGCGAAGAACACCCGCTGCGGGACGTCCCGCGCCGCGTCCGCCGCGGTGTGCGGGTTCGCGGTGACGACGGACGGGACCGCGTCGAGCGAGCCCCGCACCCTCGTCGTCGCGCGACCCAGGACGTTCCGGGCCGACGACGCCAGCTGCAGCTCGTACCGGCCCTGGTCGACGGCGTAGCGCTTGCGCGCCTCGTCGTAGAACGCGAGATCGGCGATCTTGACCTGCATGCGGACCGTGGTGCTGCGACCCGGCTTGAGGGTCACCCGCTCGAAGCCGGCCAGTCGCTTGATCGGCCGCTCGAGGGCGGGGCTGGCGTCGGGCGTCGCCGCGTAGAGCTGCACGACGTCCGTGCCGGTCGCCCGGCCCGTGTTGGTCGCCCTCGCCGTGACCGTCACCCGGCCGTTGGCGTCCACCGACGAGCGGTCGACGCGCACCTGGGAGTAGCGGAACGACGAGTAGCCGAGGCCATGACCGAACGCGTACGACACCGGTCCGGTGAAGTACTGGTACGTACGACCCTGGGTCGTCGCGGTCGGGCGGATGCCGTAGTCGGCGATGTCGGGCAGCTGGTCGACCGACCGGTACCACGTGAACGGCAGGTGGCCGCTCGGGTTGTGGCGACCGAGCAGCACGTCCGCGAGGCCCTCGCCCTTGCGCTGACCGTTGTAGGAGCTCCACAGGATCGCGGGCACCTTGGCCTTGAACGACTCGACGTCGACCTGACCCATCGTCTCGAGGTAGGCGACCGTGCGCGGGTTGGCGTCGGCGACCTGCTCGATCAGCTGTGCCTGCGCCCCGGGAAGCGCGAGCGACTTGCGGTCGGTGTCCTCGTCCGCGGTCTTGTTGTCGGTGCCGGCGTAGACCACGACGGCGTCGTAGCCCTTGGTCTTGGCGACGTCGGCCGCGATGACCGTGTTGTGGTCGGCCGAGAGTCCCGGCAGGTAGTCGACCGTGGCCTGCGGGTCGATGGCCTTGACGGCCTTCGAGATGCCCTGGAAGCCGTTGACCTGGTTGGCCTTGCCGGCTGCGCCCTGGATGCTGCTGTAGCCACCGAGGTACATCGACTCCGGGTTGGCGTACGGTCCGACCACGGCGACCTTGTAGGAGCCACGACGGGGCACCTGCAGCGGCAGCAGCGTGGCGGCACGCTTGCCCGAGGCCTTCACGGCGTCGTTCTTGAGCAGCACGAGGCTCTGGTCCGCAGCCTTGCGGGCCATCGCGAGCCGCTCGGGCGTCTGCGTGACGGCGTTGTTGGCGTCGCTGTTGGTCCACGTGCCGGGCGCGAGGCGCTTGCGGGCCTCACGGACCCACGGGACCTTCGACTCGTCGTCGAACTCGCCGAGCCGCATGCGGGCGGTGAACAGCCGGACGACCGAGACGTCGACGTCGTTCTCGGTGTAGAGACCTGTCTGCGTCGTGATGCCCTGCGCGACCGCGGTCGGCACGGTGTTCGCGTAGTTGTACTGGTCGTGGTAGCCCTGGTTGCAGTCCAGGTCCTCGCCGGCGCTGTTGGCGAACGCGTGGCGCTCGACCTGGTTCAGCGGGCGGGGATATCCCGGCGGCTGCCACTTGTGGCCGGCCTGGATCTCGTAGATCGCGTCGCAGTCGGACGTGAAGTAGCCCTTGAACCCGAAGGTCTTGCGGGCCAGCGTGTCGATCAGGTAGACGTCGGCGGCGGCCGGGGTCCCGTTGACGCGGTTGTACGAGCTCATGATCGAGCCCGGCTGCGACTTCTGCACGATGCTGCGGAACTGCGCGGTGTAGTACTCGCGCAGCGTGCGGTCGTCCATGTCGGACGAGCCGTTGCGGCGGTTGAACTCGCTGTTGTTGGCCGCGAAGTGCTTGAGCGTCGTCAGGGTCTTGAGATAGCCCCTGCCCTCACGCAGCAGCCTGCCGTTCTCGTCCTTGCCCTCCATGCCGTTCACGAACTTCGACGCGATCGCGGTGGTCAGGTAGGGATCCTCGCTGTAGGTCTCGTCGTTGCGGCCCCAGCGGGGGTCGCGTCCGAGGTTGACCGTCGGCGACCAGAAGTCGAGATCGCGCTGGTTGTCCTGCACGACGTCGCGGGCCTCGTCGCCGATCAGGCTCGCCTCGTCGTACATCAGCTCGGGGTTCCAGGTCGATCCCAGCGACAGCGACACCGGGTACGACGTCGTGTTGGTCAGGATCGGCGGGTTGCTGTTGTCGGTCGTCTGCTCGCGCGCGACGCCGTGCGCGGCCTCGTTCCACCAGCCGTACGCTGCGACGCCCAGGCGTGGGATCGCCGCGGCGCGGCTGCTGTTCATCTGGCTGGCCTTCTCGGCGAGCGTCATCCGCGACACGAGGTCGGCGGCCCGCTCCTCCGGTGAGTAGCGGGTGTTCAGGTAGACGGGATCGCTCGTTCCGTGCGAGCTCGATGCCGTCGACGCTGTCGTGGTGACGGCCTGGAACGCCGCCGTCCCCGTCAGTGCGGCCACCACTGCGGTGGCAAGGACCTTTCGTCTCATGCTGGTGGTTCCCCTCGATGACGCCGTGACATGACCCTGATGGCCACGCCCCCGCGGCGTGCTCCCGAACCTAGGTCGTGACTTAATCCGCGTCAAGGATTAACTCACGGGTAACAAGGAAATACTTCGGCCGCGCTCCGACCGAAGTAGCATGAGGCGCGTGAACGCCCCCGGCTCCCTCGAAACGCTGCGTCGGCGCAACCGCGGGCTCGTCCTCCACGCGGTCCAGGCCGGCGGCGCCACGAGCAGGGTCGACATCGTCCGGGCCACCGGCCTCTCCCGCACGACCGTCAGCAGCCTGGTCAACGAGCTGCTCGCCGACGGGCTGCTCGCCGAGGGCACCGACCGGGTCGGCGGGCCCTCGCCCCACCAGACCGGCCGTCCCCCCACGCGCCTGACGCTGGAGCCGAGCGGCGGGGCCGTGCTGGGCATCCACCTGCGTCACGACGGCATCCGGCTCGCCCTGGCCGATCTCGCCGGGTCCGTGCTGGCGGAGGTGCTGGTGGACCTCGACGTCGACCACCACGCCGACGCGGCACTCACCTACGTCGAGGAGACCACGAACGAGCTGCTCGCGGAGGCCGGCCTCGCCCGCGAGCGGCTCCTGGGCGCAGGTGTCGCGGTGTCCTCGCCCGTGCCGACGCGACCACGCCACGGCCCGGCCCTCCTCACGACCTGGCACGACATCGACGTGGCCGCGGCGCTGGGCGAGCGGCTCGGCGTGCCCGTGCAGGTGGGCAACGACGCCAACCTCGGCGCGACCGCCGAGCGCTTCTTCGGCGCCGCGCGGACCACGCGCAACCTCGTCTACGTGATGCTCGCCGAGGGCGTCGGCGCGGGCCTGTTCCTGGACGGCCGGCCCTATCACGGGGCCAAGGGGGTGGCCGGCGAGTTCGGCCACGTCGTGGTCGCGCCGGGCGGACGGGTCTGCCGCTGCGGCAACCGGGGCTGCCTCGAGACCGTGGCCGGGGCTGACGCGCTCGCCGCAGCGCTCCCGACCCGCGCCGACGGCCGCACCCCCGACCTCGACGACGTGCTGGAGGCCTGCCGGGCCGGCGACCCGGGAGCGGTGCGCATCGTCGCCGACGCGGGCCGCGCGGTCGGGACCGCGCTGGCGGGGGTCTGCACGATGCTCGACCCGGACCTGGTCGTGATCGGCGGACGCACCGCGGCGGCAGGGGCCCCGCTCATGGGCGGGATCGTCGAGACGTTGCAGCGCGGGGTGCCACCCTCCGACGAGTCGCTCGTCCCCGTCATCGCCGGCGAGCTCGGCTCACGCGCCGAGGTGCTGGGCGCGGTGGCCCTGGCGATCGCCCGGTCGCCCCTCGCGGTCCCGGTCCTGGTCTAGGGCCGCGAGAGCACGACGTACGCGATCGCGTAGTCCCCGTCGTGGCTGAGGGAGACCTCGAGCTCATGGCCCGCCAGGTGCTTGGCGACCTCGCCGTGCAGGCGGATCCGCGGGCGCCCCCAGGCGTCCGAGACCAGCTCGATCAGGTGATGGACGTGCTCGTCCATGACCGGCGCCTGGCCGAACATCGACGCGGACCAGGCCTTGATGACGGCCTCCTTGGCCGCCCAGCGGGCCGCGAAGTGACGCGCAGCGTCGGAGGGATGACTCCGCGCGTCACTCCGCTCCCCGGGGAGGAAGCCGGCGATGAAGCCGGTGCCGGGTGTGTCGAGCTGGTCCGCGAATGAGGGAACGTGGACCAGATCAACCCCGACACCGACGATCGTCACCGGCAGCCGACGCCGTCGTAGGCGCCGTCCTCCCCGAGTCGTGCCTGCGGGTCCAGGAGCATTCCAGCCTCCCGGGTCCGCACTCCCTCGCTGCCAAGACGTCGGTCCGCCGGGCGCTCGTACAGGGAGGGGCCCCCATACATCGCCCGGACGATCCGCATCCGGCCCTCGATGGCACGGGCCTGCGCACGCTCGGCGTACGCATCGCGGTCCGCGGCCGGCAAGGTCGCGAGGAATGCTTGTGGGTGCACGATCGCCAGCAGGCCGGCGACGTGACCGAAGCCGAGGCTCGTGACGAGCCCGGCCTTGAGCTGACCGGTCGCGAGCGGCTCACGCAGCCACACGAGGTGCTCGTGCTCCGCGAGCTCGTCCATGACGCAGTCGAGGCTGCGGTTGGGCGGGACGACCCCGCCCGTCAGCACCTGGCAGAGCCCGATGATCTGGAACGCCGCCGCACCGCCCTTGGAGTGTCCGGTCAGGGACTTCTGCGAGATCACGAACAGCGGGTTGCCGTCGCTGCGGCCGATCGCTGCGGCGAGCCGCTCGTGCAGCTCGGACTCGTTGCGCTCGTTGACCCCGGTCGAGGTGTCGTGCTTGGACAGCACCGCGACGTCGTCGGCGGTCAGGCCCACGGTCGCCAGGCCACGGGCCAGCGCGGACTCGCGTCCGCCGAGACCTGCCGCCAGGGCGCCGATGCCGGGCGCCGGGATCGAGGTGTGCACGCCGTCCGCGAACGATCCGGCGTAGGCCACGACCCCCAGCACGGGCAGACCCATGCGGGCCGCGACATCGCCGCGCGCCAGCAGGATCGTGCCGCCGCCCTGCGACTCGACGAAGCCGCCGTAGCGACGATCGTTGCCCCGGCTGAAGTAGCGGTCCTCGATGCCCTTCGCGCGCATCGCGGCCGAGTCGGCGGTGGCCGACATGTCCGCGAAGCCGACGATGCCCTCGACGCTCAGGTCGTCGAAGCCGCCCGAGACCGCGAACTCGGCCTTGCCGAGCCGGATCTTGTCGACGCCCTCCTCGACCGAGACGGCCGTGGTGGCGCAGGCGGCGACGGGATGGACCATCGCGCCGTACGAGCCGACGTAGGACTGCACGACGTGCGCCGCGATGACGTTGGGCAGCGCCTCCTGCAGGATGTCGTTGGCCTTGCTCTCGCCCAGCAGCGTGTCCAGGTAGAGCGACTGCATCGACTGCATGCCACCCATGCCGGTGCCCTGCGTGTTGGCCACGAGCGCGGGGTGGACCCAGCGCATGAGCTCGGACGGTGAGAAGCCGCTGGACAAGAAGGCGTCGACCGTGCAGATGAGGTTCCACAGCGCGACCCGGTCGATGGACTCGACCATCTCGGCCGGGACGCCCCAGACCGTCGGGTCGAAGCCCGTCGGGATCTGGCCGCCGACCGTGCGGGTCAGCTGCATGCGACGCGGGACGCGGATCTCGGTGCCCGCCTTGCGGGTCACGGTCCAGTCACCGTCGGCCGTGGCCGCGATGGTGGTCCGCTCGGGGTCCGCGTCGCGCAACGCACGCGCCTCGGACTCGGTGCCGACCGTGAACGACAGGTCCTTGTCGAGGTAGACCGACGTCAGCAGCGGAGCCGAGTTGTCGACCATCGTGCCCTCGTCGACGTAGCGGCGGATGCCGACCGCCTCGCGGACCGCGTCCTCGTAGCGCTCGACGAGATCGGCCTCGTCGACCTTGTCCTGCGTCGCGGTGTCGAACCAGCCGCCGCCCTGCTCGTCCCAGCTGACCAGTCCGGTCGACCAGGCCAGCTCGAGGACGCCGGCCGCCGACAGCTGGTCGAAGACCTCCATCTCGAAGCGGGTGCGTGCCGAGCCGTACGGGCCGAGCTCCCCGGCGCCCACGATGACCACGAGGTCCTCGGGACGCGCCTGGACGTCGGCCCAGTCGAGCTGCTCGACCCGGTCGAGCTGCGCCGGCGACGGGGCGAGCGCCGTGATGGTCGCGGCGTCGTCCTTCGCGGGAGCGGCCGGGGCCTCGATGCCCTCGGCCAGGGCCTTCATGTCGATCTTCGTGCCGCCGAGCCCACCGGTGAGGTCGACCGTGATCGGCTCGGTCAGCGCGGACGCACGAGCCGCGGGCTCGCAGGTCTCGAGCAGCGCGGACGCCATGTCGTCCGGCGTCCACGTGCGGACGCCGGCGGCCTCGACCGCGTCGACGAGCGGATCGTTGGCACCCATCAGCCCGGTGCCGCGCACCCAGCCGATGATCGCGTGGGCCAGCGTGACGCGCTCGCCCCACGTACGCTCCGCCGACCAGCGCGCCACGAGGGCGTCGAGGGCGGACTTGGCCTCGCCGTAGCCGCCGTCGCCGCCGAACATGCCCCGGTTGGGCGAGCCCGGCAGGACCACGTGCAGCTTGGCGTCGATGTCATGGTCCTGCCCGTGCGAGGACAGGGCGCCGATGAGGCGCTCGACCGACCACAGCAGGATCCGCATGTCGACCTCGGTGCGGCTGCCCGCGTCGGTGAGGTCGCCTGCGACGCGTCCCGCAGCGAACGGGAACAGCAGCGTGGGAGTCATCGCCGGCTTCAGCACCGTCGTGGCGCCCGCGCGGGTCTGGGTCTGCTCGGAGCTGATCCAGGTCGAGAGCGCGTCGACGTCGGCGAAGGAGGCCATGTTGGCCGGGACGACCCACAGGGCGGCACCGTGCACCGCATGCGTGCGGTAGAGCTCCTTGAAGAAGGCGAGCTTGTCCGGTCCCATGCCCGAGGTCGTGGCGACGACCGTCGCCCCGCCCGCGAGCAGCTGGCCGGTGATGCCGGCCGCGATCGAGCCGCGGCTGGCGCCGGTCACGACCGCGAGGTCGTCGGCCCAGCGACCCGACGGGCGCGCGCCCGCGTCGGCCGCGATCTGCCGGAAGCGGTCCGCCAGCTCGGTGTCGTCGGTGTGGGTGGACCACCAGGTGGCCTGGGCGGCGACGACCGCGCCGGCCCCCACGAAGCTCGCGTCGACGGTCTCGCCGACCGCGATCCGTGCGAGGTCCTCGCGAGCGCTGGCCCACCGGTCGTCCAGCAGGACCGCCTTCATCGGGTCGAACGCCGGGGCCGTGAGCTTGGCCCAGTCGCTGCCGAGCTCTGCCTCCACCCGGGCCAGGACGACCGCGTCGGCCTGATCGGGCTCGACCGCGACCGGCGTCTCGGTGAGACCCAGCTGGTCGAGCACGAGACGGGCCGATGAGGCGAGGACGCCGTCCGGTCCGGTGATCTGGGCGGTGAACTCGCCCAGGGCGGCCGCGTCGATCGTGGCCTCTCCCCCGCCGCTGGAGGGCAGGTCGACGCTGACGCCGTGACGGGCGGCAACGGCCTGGACGCTCGCGTCGACGGCTGTGTCGACGTCTGCACCCGAGGCGATCTGCGTCAGCGAGCCGAACTCGCCGCCGCGCACGCTGGAGCCCTCCCGGCTCGCCATCGCGAGCTCGGCGAGGACGTGGCTGGCCCAGCCGGGGCCGAGCTGCCACACGTCGGTGACGCGCTCGGCGACGGCCGCCTGACGCCGCCCGGTGGGGCCGAGCACCTTCTTGAGGTGGTCGCCCAACGCCTCGGTGAGCACCGGACCGAAGGGCTTGTAGCCCCGGGCCAGGCCCTTGACCTGGGCGGACAGCGTGGGGAGGTCGGCGTCCGCAGCGCCGTCGATCGCGCCGAGCCCGAGCTCGCCGCCGAGGTCGACCAGCAGCTGGTTGCGCCGCGAGGACGCACCGTCGCACAGCGACTCGATCGAGTCCGCGGCGCCGATCTGGTCCAGGCGCATCTTGGTCCACCACGCGATCAGCAGGGTGGTCGCGTCGGCGGCGTCGAACGTGAGGTCGGCCGGGCGCGGTCCGCTGGACGTCGCCGCCGCAGGCGCGGGCGCCGCGGCGGGAGCGGCGGTGTCGGCCGGGGCCGAGTCGGCCGGAGCCTCCTCCTCGTGGACGATCTGCTCCTCGTCGGTCGCGAACACCGCGGCGTTGTCGCGCTCGAAGTTCAGCACCTCGACCGCCGGGCCGATGCGGCCGGGCAGCTTGAGCGTCGACGAGGCCAGGTTGGCGACCGTCGGCGACTGGCCGACGCCGATCTCGACGAAGCGCTCGACACCGAGGCCGCCGTCCTCGATCGGCGTGAAGAACAGGTCCTGCGTCTCGATCCAGCGCACGGGGCTGGCGAACTGCCAGGCCAGCAGCTCGATCAGCACGAGGCGGCACAGCTCACCGGGGCGGCTGTCCCAGGCGTCGTAGTCCGCGAGGACCTCGTCCAGAGGCGCGGACGGCACGAGATCGGCGATCTCCTGCAGAAATGCACGGTCCAGCGTGAACGGGCGCGGCACGAGGTTGGGGACGTAGCGGCCCGTCAGGATCGACGGGTCGATCGTCGCGGGCAGGAGCTCCTGCAGGCGGTCGCGGAAGTCCGGCACACCGCTGTGCAGCACCGTGGAGTGGAACGGCACGTCGATGCCGGGCACCAGGATGAAGGCGGCCTTGCCGCCGAACTCGGCTCGGCGCCGGGTGACCTCGGCCTCGAGCACCTCGAGGCCCTTGACCGTGCCGGCGATCGCGTACTGCGAGTCACGCAGGTTGTAGTTGACGATCTGGAGGAACTCGCCCGTGCGCTCGGCGATGCCGTTGACGAAGTCCGTGACGTCGGCGTCGGTGAGGCCGATCTGCGAGGGCCGGATCGCCGCGAGGCGGTAGTCGCTGCGCCCGTGGGCGTCACGCGGCACGAGGGCGTGCATGACCGAGCCGCGCTGGAAGACGACCTCGACGACGGCCTCGAGCGGGATGACGCCCGAGACGGCGGCCAGCGCGTTGTACTCGCCCACCGAGTGGCCCGCGAGGATCGATCCCTCGACGAACGCCCCGGACTCACGCAGCTCGGCCATCTGGGCCGCGCCGAGGACCGCCATCGCGACCTGGGTGAACTGGGTCAGGAACAGGACACCGTCGGGGTGCTTGTGGGTGGTCCCGCGGGTCACGAGGGTCGTGGGGTTGTCCCGCACGACCGTGAGGATCGAGAAGCCGAGGGCCTCGCGGGTGTGGGCGTCCGCGCGGTCCCAGATCTCACGCGCGGCCTTGGACCGCTGGTACGCGGCCATGCCCATGCCGGGGTGCTGGATGCCCTGCCCCGGGAACGCGTACGCGGTGCGGGGCGCCTCGAGGCGGGCGGTCGCCGACATCACGACGTCTCCACCGGAGCGCACCGTGACGTCGACGACCTCGGCGCCGGCGTCCAGGCCGACCCGGTCGGCCGAGACCGACACCGGGGCGCCCGGAGCGAGCGGAGCGAGGAAGCGGGTGGTCCACCCGGTGATGCGCCGGTCAGACACGACCTGCTGGGCGGCGGCCGAGATCCACATGCCGTGGACGATCGGGGCACCGAGCCCGGCGAGGCGGGCCGCCGCGACGCTGGTGTGGATCGGGTTGTGGTCGCCGGTCACGGCCGCGAACGCCCGCAGGTCCGACGGTGCGACGAGCGTCGCCGAGCCGCGCGACTTGCGGGGGGTGTCGCGGACGTCGTCGCCCAGGGCGCCGCCCGCGCGGGGCGGGTCGACGAGCTGGCCGGCACCCGTGCGTCCGCGGATCGCGAAGCGCTCACGGAGCGTGGCGACCTCACCGGCGGGCGAGGAGATCGTCACGTCGACGGCCACGACCCGGCCGAAGTCGGTGTCCTCGACCGAGTCGAGCACCGAGGAGACGCCCAGACGGGACGGGCCGGTCGGGAGCGAGCCGGTGAGGCGGATCGCGTGGTCGAGGTGGACCAGGTCGAGCATGCCCTCGATCACGGGGACGCCGTCCGTGGTGGCATCGCCCAGCACCGCGAACACCGACGGCCAGGCGAGGCCGACGAGCACGTCGGGCACGGGGTGCACCGGCACGTCGCCGCCGGTCACCCCGGCGTGGTCCGCGACCAGGTCGGGGTCCCAGTCCACCGTGACCGCCGCGCGTCCGGCGCTGACGTGCGGGACGTCGCCACCGGCCGCTCCGGCGACGAGCGCGCTCATCGCCTCGACCGCGCTGTCCGTGGTCACCTGGGGGGCGGCGCCCGTGAGCACCGAGTCGTCGACCGTGATGCGCAGCGTCAGCGGCCGCGTCATCGGGACGGTCAGCTCGGCCGTCCGCGCGTCGACCTGGACGAGGGCAGCCCCGGTCTCGGGGTGCTCGGCGCGCTGGGCGTCGACGATGACCCAGTCGGCACCGAGCTTGTGGACGGGGTTGCGCACCGTGCGACCGGCCCAGACCAAGTCGGGCGCGGCCAGCACGAGCGACAGCACGTCGCCCGCATCGTCCTCGCGCCGGCGACCGGTGACCCGCTGCGGGGAGCGGCCCGCAGCCAGCAGCCCGTCGATCGTGGCGTCCTCGAAGCGGCGCAGCAGCTCGGCGACCGGCTCGTCGACCCGGTCGATGCCGGCGACCGACACGGTCCCGGGGATCACGCAGACCTCGTCCGCGGCGTAGCGGGCGTCGTGTGCCTGCCACAGCGAGTCCGAGCGCCACCAGCGACGCACGTCCTGGTCCAGCACGGGCACGAAGTTGACCGGCTTGCCCGGGGTGCGGCACTGGTCGACGAAGAACAGCACGTCGGCGGGGTGGAGGGTGACGCCTTCCGCGTGCGGGTAGGCATCCAGCAGGGTCCGGAGGGCTGCGGCGCCGTCGTCCAGCGCGGAGGCGTCGCCGAACAGCGTCGGGATCTCGCCGCGGTCGGCCTCGTGCAGGCGCGCCTCGGCGCGCTGCAGCATCGCCGCGAACCGGTCGCGCAGCGTGACGTCGAGCCAGGTCGGGGTGCCGGACAGCTCGAGATAGCGCTGCAGCCACTGCGCGTACGTCATGATGGCGACGTCACCGAAGTAGGGCTTGGCGGTGCGATCGAGCGCCTCGATGATCTTGTCACGGCGATCGGCGACCGCGGCGGCGTCGCCGGCGACCTCGTCAAGCAGGCGACCCGTGCGCGACGCGGTGTTGTCGATCTCGTGGATGTCGGCGCCGAGCTGGCTGCGGCCCGAGGCCATGCCGCCCTTGGCGGAGCCTGCGCCGACCCAGGTGTCGGTGCCGCGCGTCTCGACGAGCAGCTGCTTGACGGCCGGGGACGTCGTCGCCTCCAGCGTCGCCATCGCGGCGGTGCCGACCAGGATGCCGTCGATCGGCATGAGCGGGTAGCCGTGGCGGCGCGCCCACTCCCCCGTGAGGTACGCCGCGGCGACCTCCGGGGTGCCGATGCCGCCGCCGACGCAGACCACGACGTTGTCCAGTGCGCGCAGGTCGCCGTACGTCGCGAGGAGGAGGTCGTCCAGCTCCTCCCACGAGTGGTGGCCGCCGGCCTTGCCGCCCTCGATCTGGATGTGCACGGGGGTCGGGGCGACGGCCTTGGCGATCGCGACGACCTGGCGGATCTGCTTGACCGTGCCGGGCTTGAACACGACGTGCGTGATCGCGGCCTCGCGGAGCTCCTCCACGAGCGCGACGGCGTCCTCGAGCTCGGGGATGCCCGCGGTCACGACGACACCGTCGATCGGTGAGCCGGCCGCGCGGGCGCGCTGGACCAGGCGCTTCTGCCCGAGCTGCAGCTTCCACAGGTACGGGTCGAGGAACAGCGAGTTGAACTGGTACGTGCTGCCAGGCGTCAGCAGCTCGCCGAGCTGTGCGACGTGCTCGGCGAAGATCTCCTCCGTGACCTGGCCGCCGCCCGCGAGCTCGGCCCAGAATCCGGCGTTCGCCGCCGCCGCGACGATCTGCGGGTCGACCGTGGTCGGGGTCATGCCGGCCAGCAGGATCGGCGACTTGCCGGTCAGGCGGGTGAAACGGGTCTCCGCGTGCAGGGTGCCGTCGGGCAGGGTCACGACCGTGGGCTCGTACGCGGACCACGGGGTCGCGAGGCGAGGTGTCGCGCCGGCTGCCGTGAGCTCGCGGTGCCCGCGGCGCGTCGTGGTGGCGATGACGCCGGCGCCGCGGATGCTCAGCTCGCGCGACGACAGCCGTGCGGCGAGATCGCCCGGGCCGAGGTCGAGGATCCACGAGACGCCGGCACCCATGGCCTGCTCGAGCGAGCCGACCCAGTCGACCGGGTCGACGATCGAGCGCATCGTCAGGGCGTGGGCCCGCTCGGCGTCCAGGCCGCACGCGGCCGCCCACGTCGAGACCAGATCGGCCGCCTCGGAGAGATCGGGGTGGTGGAACGCGAGCCGGGCCGGGAGGGGCTCCAGCACGGGGGCGAACGGCGTGCCGCCGGTGGCCTTGCGGTCGCGAGCGGCCTTCTCGGCGGCGGCGACGTCGGCGAAGTGTGCCTCGACGGCGCGCAGTCCCTCGGCGGGACCGGACAGCACCACGCTGCGGCGACCGTTGCGCAGGCGCGACACGACGCGCAGGGAGGACGGCAGCGCCGCCAGGATCTCGTCGACCCGTTCAGGTGCCACGCCGGAGACGCTGAGCATGGTCTGCCCGAGAAGTCCCCGACGACGCCCGACCAGCTGCGCCGCGGCCCCCATCAGACGTGCGACGGCGAGCAGCTCGACGTCCGGGACGCCGGCGAACGACTGGGTCGCGAGGTGGCCCTGCGAGTGGCCGATGACCGCCGCCGGCGGGACGACCTGCGGATCGATGCCCTGCCGGTGGAGGGCACGGATGCCCGCGAGCTGCGCGAGCAGGATGCCGGGCACCGACGCACCGGGCGCGTCCAGGACCGCGGAGTCGGGCAGCTGCGGTGCGTCGTCGTCCTCGGCGGACTCGCCGACCGCGATCACGTCGGCCCAGGCCAGCGGGCTGAACGCTACGCCCACACGGGCGAGCTCGGCCGCGACCGGGCTGAGGCGCTCCTCGGCCTGCGCGACGAGCGACTCCAGCTCCGCCTCGAGGGCGAAGTCGCGGATCAGGCTGGCCAGCGGCTCGAGCCACGGCGATCCCTGACCGCCGAAGCCGATCGCGTACGGCGTCCCGGCGACGAGACGGTCGACGAGTGCTCCACGGCGCTCGTTCGTGTGGGTCGCGGCCAGAGCGGTGTCGAACGTCGTCACAAAGAGATCCCTCGGTCCTGCCGTCGCTGAATCGACGGTCGGTACCACCATCCTCGCAAAACATGAGGGATTCCTCAACTTTAAGTTGAGGAATCCCTCATGTTTCTCACGTGACCTGGGTCACCGCCGCCCGAACGCCCCGTGTGAGGGGTCAGACGCCGCCGGTCAGCAGGACGCCGCCGTCGATCGTGAGCGTCTGGCCGGTCATCCAGGCCGAGTCCTCCGAGAGCAGGAAGGCCACGACCGAGCCGATGTCGTCCGGCACCCCGAGCCGCTTCAGCGGGTACGGCGCAGAGACCTCCTCCTCGCGTCCCGCGTAGAGCGCCTCGGCGAACCGGGTCTTCACGACCGCCGGTGCGACCGCGTTGACGCGGATGTCGGGGCCCAGCTCGACCGCGAGCTCCTCCGTCACGTGGATCAGCGCCGCCTTGGACGCCCCGTACGTGCCGATGCCGGGCGCCGGGCGCAGGCCCGCGACCGACGCGATGTTGACGATCGCCCCGCCCCGCTCGGACATCGAGGCGCGGTAGACCTTCTGCGCCCACGCGATCGCCGCGACCACGTTGACCTGGAAGATCTTGGCCGCGGCGTCGAGGTCGATGTCGACCATGCGGCCGTACGCCGGGTTGATGCCGGTGTTGTTGACCAGGAAGTCGACCGGCCCGAAGGCCTCGGTCGTCGTCGCGATGACCTCGTCCTGGTGCGCCGCGTCGTCCGCAGCGCCCGCGACGAAGATCGCCCGCTCGGGGCCGCCCAGCTGCTCGACCGCCTCGGCCAGCGCCGGGGGCTTGCGGGCCGTGATGCACACCCGTCCACCGTCGGCGACGAACCGCTCGGCGATCGCGAGCCCGATCCCCCGGCTCGCGCCGGTGACGATCGCGACCTTGCCGTCGAAGCGTCCCATCAGGAGAGCCGCTCCAGGACCATCGCCATGCCCATGCCGCCGCCCACGCACATCGACTCGACGCCGAACTGCTTGTCGTGGTGCTGCATCGAGTTGATGAGGGTGCTGGTGATGCGCGCGCCCGTCATGCCGAACGGGTGACCGACAGCGATCGCGCCGCCGTTGACGTTGAGCTTGTCCATCGGGATGCCGAGCTGCTTGGCCGAGCCCCAGGCCTGCACCGCGAACGCCTCGTTGATCTCGTACAGGTCGATGTCGTCGATGCCCATGCCCGCATTGCGCAGGGCGGCGGGGATCGCCTCGACCGGTCCGAGGCCCATGATCTCGGGCGACAGGCCCGTGACGGCGGTCGACACGATGCGAGCCAGGGGCGTCAGGCCGAGCTCCTTGGCCTTGGTGTCGCTCATGATCACGACTGCGGCGGCACCGTCGTTGAGCGCGCAGCAGTTGCCGGCGGTGACGGTGCCGTCGGGGCGGAAGACCGGCTTGAGCTGGCTCACGGCCTCCAGCGTCACGCCCGCGCGCGGTCCGTCGTCGGTCGACACGACCGTGCCGTCGGGCAGCGTGACCGGGGTGATGTCCTTGGCCCAGAAGCCGTCGGCGATGGCCTTCTCGGCGAGGTTCTGGCTGCGCACGCCGAACTCGTCCTGCTCCTGCCGGCTCATGCCGAGGTGCTGGGCGACGTTCTCAGCCGTCTGACCCATCGCGATGTAGAGATCGGGCAGCTCGCCCCCCTCGCGGGGATCGGTCCACGTGTCCGCACCGCCCTCGGCGCGCTTCGCGGTGCGGGCGACGGCGTCCGCGAACTGCGGGTTCTCCGAGCCGGGCCCGTCGGCGTAGCCGTTGGCGAACCGGCTGACCGTCTCGACGCCCGCGGAGATGAACGCATCGCCCTCGCCGGCCCTGATCGCGTGGAACGCCATGCGGGTCGTCTGCAGCGACGACGAGCAGTAGCGGTTGACCGTCACGCCGGGCAGGTGGTCGAAGCCGGACAGGACCGCCACGGCGCGGGCCAGGTTGTGTCCGGCCTCGCCGGCGGGCTGACCGACGCCGAGGTGCAGGTCGGTGATGTCGCGGGGATCGAGCCCCGGCACCTTGGCCAGCGCGGCCTGGACCATCTGGACGGTCAGGTCGTCAGGACGCATGTCCTTGAGCGAGCCCTTGTTGGCGCGGCCGATCGGCGAGCGAGCGGTGGAGACGATGACTGCTTCGGGCATGGTCGTGCCTTTCGGGTGGGGGTGACTCAGAAGCCGAGGTCGCGGCCGATGAGCTCTTTCATGATCTCGTTGGAGCCGGCCCAGATCTTGCTCACGCGGGCATCGCGCCAGGCCCGGGCGACGCGGTACTCGTTCATGTACCCGTAGCCGCCGTAGAGCTGCACGCAGTGGTCGAGGACGTCGTTCTGGACCTCGGACGACCACCACTTGGTCTTCGCGGCGTCGATCGCGGTGAGCTCGCCCCGCGAGTGCGCGAGCACGGCCTGGTCGACGTACGACTCGGCGACCTCGATCTTGGTGACGAGCTCGGCGAGCAGGAACTTGTTGTGCTGCAGGCTGCCGATCGGCTGCTTGAAGGCGTGCCGGTCCTTGGCGTACTGGATGGTCTCGAGCAGGATCTGCTTGGCGTGCGCGATGTTCGCGACTGAGCACGTGAGCCGCTCCTGCGGCAGGCGCTCCATCATGTAGATGAAGCCACGGTCGACCTCCCCGATGACGCGGTCGTCGCCGAGCCGGACGTTCTCGAAGAACAGCTCGGCCGTGTCGGCCTCCTCGTTGCCGACCTTGTCGAGCTTGCGGCCGCGGCTGAAGCCCGGATCGTTCGCCTCGATGCCGAACAGCGTGATGCCCTTGGCACCCTTCTCGGGCGAGGTGCGCACGGCCGTCAGGACCAGGTCGGCCGAGAAGCCGTTGGTGATGAACGTCTTGGACCCGTTGATGACCCACTCGTCGCCGTCGCGCACCGCGGTGGTCTTCAGAGCTGCGAGGTCGGACCCGCCGCCCGGCTCGGTCATGCCGATCGCGGTGAGGATCTCGCCGCTGGCGCAGCCGGGCAGCCACCGCTGCTTCTGCTCGTCGGTCCCGAGGTCGACGAGGTAGGGCACCGCGATGTCGGTGTGGATCGCGACGCACGACGGCAGCGCGGCATTGAGCTTGGACAGCTCCTCGGCGAACACCGCGTTGAAGCGGAAGTCACCTGCGTCCGAGCCGCCGAGCTCCTCGGGGATCTCCAGGCCGAGGAAGCCCTCGGCACCCGCGGCCAGCCAGAACTTGCGCGGGATGGCCTTGTCCGTCACGTACGTCTCGAGATCGGGCGTCACGTGCTTGGCGACGAAGGCCGCGCACGAGTCGCGGAAGGCGTCGTGGTCCTCGTCGAAGATCATCCGCTGCATGGGGTCCCTCAGGTGGAGAATGTGGTGGACATGTGAACTAAGCGCTTGCTTAGCATGCAAGCCCTCCGTCATGCTGTCAACCATCAGGAGGTGCGACATGACGACCGTCACGGCACGCGAACGACTCATCCACGCAGCCGTCGAGGCGTTCGCCGAGAAGGGCTTCGCCGCGACCACGACGCGCGACATCGCGTCCCGCGCCGGCATGAGCCCCGCGGCGGTCTACGTCCATCACGACTCCAAGGAGAGCCTGCTCTTCACCGTCAGCCTGGACGGGCACCGCGCGGCCCTCGGCGTGATCAACCGGGCGGCCGCCTCGAGCGCCGATCCGGTCGAGCGGCTGCGGACGATGGTCTACGACTTCAGCCTGTGGCACGCCGACAACAGCCGGGTCGGGCGAATCGTGCAGTACGAGTACCACGCGCTCACGCCCGAGCACCGGGCCGAGGTCGCGACCCTGCGTCGCAGCATCGAGCGGACGATGCAGGACGCCCTGGCCGACGGGGTCGACCAGGGCGTCCTGGATGTCACCGACATCCCCGGGACGGCGTTCTCGCTGCTGTCCCTCGGTGTCGATCTCGTGCGGTGGTTCGAGCCGGGCGGCTCGCGCTCGGGCGACGAGCTCGCGGCGTTGCACGCCGAGCTCGCGGTGCGGATGACCGCGGTCCGGCCCAAACCGGCGTAGGTCGGCTCAGGCCTGGAGGACGGCCTCGGCGACGATGTTGATCGCGATCTTGTCGCCGATCATGACGGTGTCGCCGCCCACGGGGATGTTGAAGTCGATGCCGAACTCCTTGCGGCTGATCGTCGTGGTGGCCTCGACGCCCACACGCGTACCGCCCCACGGGTCGCCGCCCTCGCCGAGGAACTCGACCTCGAGCTCGACCGGCTTCGTCACGTCCTTGATCGCGAGATCGCCGGTCACCACGAACTCGTTGTCGCCCTTGTGGACGACACCGGTCGAGGTGAACGTCATCGTCGGGTAGGTGTCGACACCGAAGAAGTCACCGGAGCGCAGGTGCGCGTCACGGTCGGCGGTGCCGGTGTTGATCGAGCTGAGGTCGATCGCGACCTTGACCGACGAGTCGGCCGGGTTCTCCGCGGTGACGATGGATCCCTCGAACGTCTCGAACTTGCCGCGGACCTTGCTCATCAGGTGGCGGACGGTGAAGCCGATCTCGGTGTGGGTCGGGTCCAGGTTCCAGGTGCCGGCGGTGACTGCGATGGCGGTGCTCATGGTGTCTCCTCGAAAGTTTTAGTTGATACTTCAACTAGATGGACTGTAGCACGTTGTTTAACTTTCAACCAGTCCCAGCGCGACATAGGATGGCAGGCATGGAGACCGTGACCGAGACCCCGTGGCTCAGCACCGAGCAGCAGCGCATCTGGCGATCGTTCCTCGGCGGGACGACCGTGCTGATGGATCGACTCGACCGCGACCTGCGGGCAGCACACGGTCTGTCCATGCCCGAGTACGAGATCCTCGTCCGGCTCTCGGAGTCCCCCGACCGGTCGATCCGCATGGCCGAGCTGGCCGACGCGGTGTCGCACTCCCGCAGCCGCGTGACCCACACGATCGCCCGACTCGAGCGCGAGGGCATCGTCCGCCGTGGCCAGTGCTCCAACGACGGCCGCGGCGTGTCGGCGATCCTCACCGACCAGGGATTCAGCGTCCTCGAGGCCGCCGCGCACACCCACGTCCGGGGCGTCCACAGCTATCTGATCGAGAACGCCGACGCAGCCGACCTCGAGGCCATGGGCCGCATCATGCAAAAGGTCCTGGAGGACCTCAACGGCAAGAAGTTCTGACCCGCCCAGATTTGCGGACTCCTGCACGGAATTCCGGCTCAAAAGCGTGCAGACCTCCGCAGATCGGGGTGTCCACAGGCGGTGAACGCCGTGTGCTCGGTCCACACCTCGGCGAGACCCGGCTGCGCGGACTCCCCTCCCCCGCGCAGGCTCGCACCATGTACGCCATCCCTGCCGCCCTGCGCGGTCGCGTGTTCACCGTCGCCGATGCCGAGAGGGCGGGCCTGACCCGGCGCAGCCTGCAGGGCCCGCGCTTCGCCATGGTCCGGCCGGGGGTCTACCGCCTCGCCGAGACCGAGCCCACCCTGCGGCTCCACGCCGAGGCCGCGCGACTCGTGCTGCCACCGGGGGCCGCGGCCAGCCACACGACCGCGCTGGGCCTCCGCGGGCTGCACCTCGGCCGGACGTTTCCGTTGCACTTCTCGATCAGCACCTGGTCGGAGGTCGAGCGGCGCGGCATCGTGCTGCACCGCCGTCAGGGGCGTCTGCACCCGATCGAGCTCGACGGGCTGCCGGTGCTGGGGCCGCGCCGCACGTTCGTCGACGCCGCAACCCTGCTGTCCAGCCGCGATCTGCTGGCCGCCGGCGACTGGCTCGTCGCCCACGGCGAGGTCGACCTGCTCGACCTGCGGGCGTACGTCATCGAGTCGCATCTCGACGGGGTCAGACGGGCACGGCGCATCGCCCCGCTCGTCCGCGATGACGTCGCCTCGGTGCAGGAGTCGCACCTGCGCTGGGAGCTGCACTGCATCGGCCTGCCCGAACCGGAGGTCAACGTCGACATCCTCGACGACCAGGGGCGGTGGCTCGCGAAGGGCGACCTGGTGTTCCGACGATGGAAGGTGCTGGTGGAGTACGACGGCTGGCAGCACGAGCGAGACGCCCAGCAGCGCCAGTGGGACCACTTGCGTCGCGAGCAGCTCGAGGCCGCCGGGTGGCGGGTCATCGTCATCACCGCGGCGGACATGAGGAATCCGCGGTCCGCCGCGATCCGCGTACGTCAGGCTCTCCAGCAGGCAATGTGACCCGCCGCCCGAGCCGCCCCCGTCCCAGATTTGCGGACTCTTGCACCGAATTCGGCAGGAAAAAGGTGCAGGACTCCGCAAATCGGGGCGGGGGCGGGGCGGGGTGGTCCCCCTGGGGTCAGTCGCGGGTGAGGCGGCGGTGGGTGACGCGGTGCGGACGGGCGGCGTCGACGCCGAGGCGCTCGATCTTGTTGTCCTCGTACGCCTGGAAGTTGCCCTCGAACCAGAACCACTGGCCGGGCTTCTCGTCGGTGCCCTCCCACGCCAGGATGTGGGTCGCGATGCGATCGAGGAACCACCGGTCGTGCGACGTCACGACGGCGCAGCCCGGGAAGTCCAGCAGGGCGTCCTCGAGCGACGACAGGGTCTCGACGTCCAGGTCGTTGGTCGGCTCATCGAGCAGCAGCATGTTGCCGCCCTGCTTGAGGGTCAGTGCGAGGTTGAGGCGGTTGCGCTCACCACCGGACAGCACGCTGGCCTTCTTCTGCTGGTCGGCGCCCTTGAAGCCGAACGACGCGACGTACGCGCGGCTGTTCATCTCGAAGTTGGCGACCTTGATGAAGTCGAGCCCCTCGGACACGACCTCCCAGACGTTCTTGTTGCCGTCGATGTCCCCACGGTTCTGGTCGGCGTAGCCGATCTTGACGGTCTTGCCGACCTCGAGCGTGCCGGAGTCCGGCTTCTCCTCGCCGGTGATCATGCGGAACAGCGTGGTCTTGCCCACGCCGTTGGGGCCGACGACGCCGACGATGCCGGCACGCGGGAGCGTGAACGAGATGTCGTCCCACAGGACGCGTCCGTCGAACGCCTTGGTCAGGCCCTTCGCGTCGAGCACGACGTCACCGAGTCGCGGACCTGCCGGGATGTTGATCTCGCTGGTGTCGATCTTGCGCGCCTTCTCGGCCTCGGCGGCGAGCTCCTCGTAGCGGGCCAGACGCGACTTCGACTTGGTCTGGCGGCCCTTCGCGTTGGAGCGGACCCAGTCGAGCTCGCGCTCGAGCATCTTGGCCCGCTTGGCGTCCTTCTGCCCCTCGATCTTGAGACGTTCCTTCTTGGTCTCGAGGTACGTGGAGTAGTTGCCCTCGTAGCCGTGGATCGAGCCGCGGTCGACCTCGGCGATCCACTCAGCGACGTTGTCGAGGAAGTAGCGGTCGTGCGTCACGGCGAGCACTGCGCCGGGGTACGACTTGAGGTGTCCCTCGAGCCACTGCACGCTCTCGGCGTCCAGGTGGTTGGTGGGCTCGTCGAGCAGGAGCAGGTCGGGCTGCTGAAGCAGCAGCTTGCACAGCGCCACGCGGCGGCGCTCACCACCGGACAGGTGGTCGACGAGCTCGTCCGGGGGCGGGCAGCGCAGCGCGTCCATGGCCTGGTCGAGACGCGAGTCCAGCTCCCACGCGTTGTGGGTGTCCAGATCGGTCTGCAGATCGCCCATCTCGGCCAGGAGGGTGTCGTAGTCGGCGTCGGGGCTCGCGAGCTCCTCGCTGATGGCGTTGAACCGGTCGAGCTTGCCCTTGATCTCCGCGACGGCCTCCTCGACGTTCTCGAGCACCGTCTTGCCCTCGGTCAGCGGGGGCTCCTGCTGGAGCATTCCCACCGTCGCATCGGGGTCACGGACGAGATCGCCGTTGTTGGGGTGGTCGAGGCCGGCCATGAGCTTGAGCAGGGACGACTTGCCCATGCCGTTGGGTCCGACGACGCCGATCTTGGCGCCGTGCAGGAACGACAGCGTGACGTTGTCCAGCACCACCTTGTCGCCGTGGGCCTTGCGGACGTTGCGCAGGGAAAGCACGTATTCAGCCATGCCCCCCAGCCTATCGACCGCGGCCCGGGGACCCTACGCTGCGGGTGCCTCCGCCGGTCCGCCCTCGAGCGCGGTGAGGATGCCCGAGCGGTACGTGCCGTAGGCGTCGAGCTCGGACTGGATGGGGGCGATGACCTTCTCGGTCGCCACCTGGTCGATCGCGGCGCGCAGCTCGCGCTCGGCCCGCTGGGCCCTGCGGCGTCCGCCGACGCCCGCAGCGATGCGCGACAGCACCGCCAGGACGATGCCGCCGAAAAAGGCACCGAGCGCGATGACCACGACCAGCGGCACGATGCCGACGCTGCCACGATCGGGCAGGTCGGCAGAGATCAGTGCGCCGATCCCTTCGGCGACCAGCCAGACCACCCCGGCGAGGACCGCGACGACGGCCAGCAGCTGGACGGCCTGGACGACCCTCCACCACATCGGCGACCTGGAGATGTCGGCGGTGGTGTCGCGCACGGCCCGGTCGAGCTCCCCGATGATGTCGCTGCCGCCAGCAGTGGCGGCACCGCGGACGGCGTCGCGCCACGGGCGCTCCAGGCCCACGGCAGCCTTCTCCGCGACGTCGCGGATCGCCAGCTCGGCGTTGGCCCTCTGGACGCTGCCCCCTGCGGGCACCGCGCTGCTCGCGAGCGACGAGATCGTCAGGTCGTCGCCCAGCTCGAGCTCGTCCAGCGGCGCCTTGCCGAGACGGCTGGCCCAGCGCGCGAACGGCCACCCCGTGCGCAGGACCGCGCGGCGACGGGTCGAGGCCTCGATGGCGTCCACCAGCTGCGGTACACCGGCGCACTCCAGGAGCGCCTCGTCGAGCGCCTGACGGTCGGCCGGGCTGATGCCGGGCGCCGCGGCGGACCCGCCGACCCGGGCGATCGAGGCGGCAGCGGCCGAGATGTCTGAGGCGAGGCGGGCCTTGGCGGAGGTCTTGGCCCGGATGCGGGACGCCAGCTCGCGCTTGAGGTCGTCGACGCCATCGCCGCGGGTCGCCGAGACGCCGATGACCGGCACGTCGGGCAGGCCCTCGTCGGCCAGGATGCGGCGTACGTCGGCCAGTGCGCGGTCGCGGTCCTCGAACGGGATGCGGTCGATCTGGTTGAGCACGACCAGCGTGACGTCGCTGTAGGACGCCATGGGCTGGATGTAGCGCTCGTGGATCGCGGCGTCCGCGTACTTCTGCGGGTCCAGCACCCACACGATCAGATCGGCGTACTTGACCAGCCGGTCCATCTCGAGGTGGTGCGAGACCTCGGTGGAGTCGTGGTCGGGCAGGTCGACCAGGACGAGGCCCTCGAGCTTGGTGTCCTCGGAGGACTGGTCGAGCATGCTCATGCGCGAGACCTGGTGCCGTGCCGGGATGCCCATCCACTCCAGCAGGCCCTGGGCGCCGTCCGGTCCCCACGCGCACGCCAGCGCCCACGACGTGGTCGGGCGGCGCACGCCGACGCCGGCCAGCTCGAGATCGGTCAGCGCGTTGAACAGCGAGGACTTGCCCGAGCCCGTGGCGCCGGCGAGGGCGACGATCGTGTGCTCACCCGACAGGGTCAGCCTCTCGGCGGCACGGCCGGCGAGCGTCTTGGCGGGAGCCAGGATCTCCTCGTCGACGCGTCCGTGGGCCGCGTCCACCGCACGGGTCAGACCTTCCAGACGAGTCGTGACGTCGTTGCGGACCCCGTCGAACGTGTCGTCGGCGGGATTGACGGCGCTGACGGTGTCGGTCATGAGGTCGATTCTGTGTCGAGGAAGTCGGCGTGCCGAGCGTATTCGGCCTGCCGTGCCGACTCGCGCAGGCCCGCCTGGACGGACTTGAACGTCTCGGGTGAGTCGAGGAGGGCGTGGAACCGGGTGACCTCGCCCTCGAAGAGCGCCGCGACCCGCGAGTCCAGGTCCGCGTGGGCCCGCTCGACCATGTCGTCGACGGCGGACGCGCCGAAGATCGCGTCGAGCAGCTTGCGCCCGGCGGCCGCCTCGCCACCGTCGGACGTACGCGCGAGCATCGTCACGACCAGCGCGACGGAGATGCCGTTGACGCCGAAGGCCAGGAACGTCGTGGTCATGCGCTTGTCGGCACCCTCGACCCGTACGAGCTCGAGGACCGACTGCCGCCAGTCGTGGACCATGCGCTCGGCACGGACGCGGAAGTCACGGGAGGCCCGGTCGAAGCCGCGCTGCGCGTCCAGCAGGTGCCGACCCGGACGCGTCGAGGTCCACGAGCGCGAGATCTGCTCGGCCGCGGACTCCGCGTGCTCGACCAGCAGCATGCAGGTGGCGGACTCGATCGCGTCGAGCACCTCGGTCGCACGGGTGCGCTTGCCGGTCATGCCGTCCACGAACCGGTCGCGGATGCGGCTGACTTTCTCCTCGACGGACCTCAGCAGCTCACCGGTGCCGACGAACTCCTGCCAGCGCGCGAGCACCTCGCCGCGCAGCAGGCTGCCGTCGGAGGTCTGGGTCGAGATCTGGTCGAGCGCCGTGCGCTGCACCGCCTCGGCCTCGCGGTAGCAGGACTCGGCGACCTCGATCTGGGCGTCGAGGGCGTCCGCGACGTCGTGCGCGCGCATGACCACGTGCCGGACGGCACCGTCGAGCGTGCGACGGACGACCAGCTGACGCGCCTTGGGGTCCGCAGCGAGGTCGTGGAGCCAGCCGACCATCGGCGCGACGGCCTCCGGCGGCAGCAGCCCGTCGCTGTCGAGGGCGGACTCGGGCACCGTGAAGAGCGGCGAGTCCGACAGGCCGCGCGACGTCATCATGCGCGCCAGGTGGCCGCGCACCTCGGTCACGGCCTCGTCGCTCGTGCGGTCGAGAACGACCGCGACAGACGTGCTGCGCTCGGCGGCCTGGCGCAGGTAGTCCCACGGGACCTGGTCGGCGTAGCGCGCGGCGGACGTGACGAACAGCCACAGATCGGCCGCGGCGAGCAGCTGCGCGGCCAGATCGCGGTTGCCCTGGTCGATCGAGTCGACGTCGGGCGCGTCCAGGATCGCGAGTCCCGGCGGGATCTTCGTCGAGCTCGCGAGCCGCAGGGCGTACGAGTCGTTGCCGATCTCGAACGTCCGCGGCATGTCGGGCAGGATCCGGTCAGGGCTGAACCACTCGGCGTCGTCGGGGTGGTGCACCAGCACGGGCGAGCGCGTCGTGGGCCGCAGGACTCCGGACTCGGTCACCCGCTCGCCGACCAGGGAGTTGACGAGGGTCGACTTGCCCGCGCCGGTCGAGCCACCCACGACCACCAGCAGCGGGGCGTCGAGCTGCACCAGGCGCGGCAGGACGTAGTCGGAGAGCTGGTCGGTCAGGGCCGCCTGGGTGCGACGCGCCTCGGCGACACCGGGGGTGTCGAGGGGCAGCCGGACGTCGCGCACGTTGAGGAGGACTGAGCTCATCGCCGCGAGGAGCTCGGCCGGTGCGTGGTCGCCGGGCACGGGCTGCTCCTCTCGTCGGCTCGGGTCTGTTGGGTGGGTGCACCACCAGATTAGTCGACACCGGACCAGCAGGTGTCCACCGCATGTGCGGCGCCCGAGTCAGTAGTGACGCGTGGTGCTGTGCAGGGCGGGCGGGAGGCGCAGCAGCGGGCGCAACGCGTACATCTCGTCGAGCAGTGCGTACGTCCGCTGGACCCCGTCAGGCTTGGACCTCCCGCTCATGAGGGCGTCGTGCAGGAACGCCATCTCGCTCGCGAGCCGTTGATAGCGGGCGACCGCCTGGGCGGCCACCTTGCCGTAGTTCTGCTTGGCGTACCGACGCGCAGCCTTGCGATAGCTGAACCGCGACAGGTACGGGATCTCGGCCGGGTGGATCCAGCCGCGCTGCGCGACGTACGACAGCGAGCGCTCCAGGACGCGGACCTGCCGCACGCGGGCGACGATCGCGACCACCGCGATGACCACGAGCAGGGATCCGAGCGCGAGGTACGCCCGCACGAACGCGACCCCGCTCTCGTCATAGCTGAGCGAGCCGTTCCACAGGGCGTGCAGACCGATGCTGACCAGGAGGCCGACCGCGCAGGTGAGGACCCGCGCGATCTTCGACCTCTGCGACACCGCCAGGCCGATCGCGATGCCGAACGCGGAGGTGAACAGGGGGTGGGCGAGCGGGCTGAACAGCCCTCGCACGATGAACGTGCTGGTGGCGCCCTCTGCGCCGGCCAGCTGGTAGTCGGCGCTCCCGGTGTAGCTGCTGGCGTAGTAGCCGATGTTCTCGATGAACGCGAAGCCGATGCCGACGATGCCGGCATAGACCAGCCCGTCGAGCACACCGTCGATGACCCGGCGCGCGCGGACGAACGTGAGCAGCAGGAACAGGCACTTCGCGGGCTCCTCGGCGAGCGGCGCGATGAACGAGGCCGTCGCGTCCTCGCTCAGGTCGAAGGCCTTCTGCGCCCACACCTCCACCGAGATCGCGATCGCCACCGCGACCACGCCGCCCCAGACGAAGGCCGCGAACTTGTAGCGGCGCGGCTCGGGCTCGTAGCGGTCCAGCCACCAGTAGACGAGCCACAGCAGCGGCAACGGGATCATCGCGTAGAACAGCGACAGCCCGGTGCCCTCGGAGTCGCCGGCCGTCAGCGACAGGATCACCCCGCCGACCACTCCCGCCAGGGCGATGAGCGCGAACAGGACGATCAGGGCCGTCCGCCCCCGCTGACGAACCGGTTCGCGGTATCGCGGCAGCGCACGGGGAAACGGGCTGGCCGTCACGTCGGTCACGCGTCAGAGCGTAGGGCATGCCAGGAGTGATCGCCGGGACATCGCGTGCCCGGAAACCTGCGCAGATAGTGTGGGCTCAGCGCGCCCGTAGCTCAGCTGGATAGAGCAAGAGCCTTCTAATCTCTAGGTCGCAGGTTCGAATCCTGCCGGGCGCACTCCCCGACCCTGTGACGCGTCGCACGTCAGTGAATCCGGAAAGGCTGTCTTGCCGACCGGTCCGCGCGGTTAGGCTCTGACGAAGACGGGGGTCGTGAGTACGCCCCCTGATGCTGGCGGCCGCCCTCCGCACGCACCGACGCCTTTTCGTCGGCCCCTTCCTCGTGCTGGGCGGAGCCACCACGAGAGAGCACCCAGGCAGTCATGAGGACACTTCGTATCGCCTGGGCCCTCGAAGGGCGCGGTGGCAGGCACGCGCCGTCGCCAGACGCCGTGAGCGCACCCCTGCGGGTGCTGGTCGTCGCGAACCGCTCGACCGATGCGGACCTGGTGAAGGTCGTGCTCGGCGAACGTCTTGCCCCCGCCGACCTCGAGCTGGAGGTCGAGCTCGGCCTGCCGGCGGCCGTGTCACGGCTGTCCGCCGAGCGCTTCGACGTCATCGTCGTGGACGGGTTGCAGACCGTCCCGGACGTGGAGCTCACCGGCGCGTTGCGGACCGCGCAGCCCGAGACGTCGCTCATGATCGCGAGTGGCGCCCCCGCCGGTCACGTGGACCTCTGGGCGCGACTGGACCCCGCAGAGGACGAAGTGGAGGAGCACGTGACGCTGGCGGATCGGCTGGGGCAGGCGATCGCCGATGCCGAGCGCGACGGGCTCGGTGTCGCGGTGGCCCACCTCGATCTCTCGAGCCACGCACGCGGCGACGACCAGCTGCAGCACCCCCCGGGGGACGGCGTCCTTCGCGAGGTGACCGACCGGCTCCTGGCCCATCTGCGGCCTGGCGACACCGTGGCCCGCACCTCCGACGGCGAGCTCATGGTGCTGTGGCGCGACCTCGACGGTGCGGGTCCTGCGGAGGTGGCCGCGCTCGGCGAGGGGCTCGTCAGGACGTTGGAACGGCCTTTCGGCCCACCTGCCCTGCCCGTCCAGGTCTCGGCCAGCGTCGGGGTCGTACGACACGCACCCGGCTGGGGCCCGGATCGAACCCTGTGCTCGGCCGCCCTGGCCCTGACCGAGGCCAGGGCCCGAGGCGCGGGGACCGTCGTGGTGTTCACGCCGGAGCTGAGGGAGGCCGCCCAGCACCGCACGATGATGGAGACCGAGCTGCGGGCCGGAGTGACCGAGGCCTCCGACCAGATCGTCCTGCACTACCAGCCGGTCGTCGACCTCACGACCGGGCAGGTCGTCGCAGTCGAGGCGCTCGCGCGATGGCACCACCCCGTGCTGGGTGAGGTGCCCCCGAGCCAGTTCATCGCTCTGGCGGAGAGGATGGGACTCATCCGCCAGCTCGGTGACTGGGTGCTGGATCAGGCCATCCAGGACGCCGGCGCCCTGACCCACGAGGGGCGCGAGCTCGACATCGCAGTCAACTTCTCGGTGCTGCAGCTCGACAAGCGGACGGTCTCCACCGTGCAGGAGGCGCTCGCACGCGCCGGCATCCGACCGGGTCGACTCATGATCGAGGTGACCGAGTCAGCCCTCGTCCAGGACGAGGACGTCGTCGTCCGCACGCTCGAGGCGCTGGCGGACCTGGGGGTCAGGGTCGCGATCGACGACTTCGGCACCGGCTACAGCTCACTGCACTCCCTGCGCCGCTACCCGATCGACACGATCAAGATCGACCGCGAGTTCGTGGCAGGCATCGGACGCCTCGTCGATGACGAGGCGATCTGCACGAGCGTCGTCCACCTCGCCTCGTCCGTGAACGCCACCACGATCGTCGAGGGCGTGGAGACCGTCGAGCAGTACGCCTTTCTCCGCGCCATCGGGTGCCACCAAGGACAGGGCTACCTCTGGTCGGCGCCGGTGCCTCTCGAACGCCTGCCCGAGGCCATCGCGAGCTGCGAAAGGGTTCCCCCGCCGTCGGTAGCGCCACGAAGAGCACGGATCGCCGAGGCAAGCGAAGCAAGGACGAGAAGAAGATGGTGACGCGATGACCGAGGAGCGGGGACGACGCGGTCACGACGACCTCGTCCCGCCGTCCGTCGCGGCAGCGCGACCTGCGCACGGGCGGCACGACAGCGGTCGCGCATATCCTCCGGGTACGGACTCGCAGGACACCTCGGCGGTCGGCGCAGAGCTCGCGGCCACCCAGGCCCTGTTGAGAGCCCAGTCCGCGGACGAGGTCGGCGCCATCGTGTCCACGTTGGTCCACGACCTCGGCGGTGCCCTCGTCGTCGCCCGGTACGCCGACCCGGCCATGACCGTCCCGGTGGACGTGTCCCTCGGCCTGTCCGAGCCCGTCCTGCCGTTCGCGGATCCCGTCAGCGTCGCGGCGATGCGCCTCGGCGCGATCCTGCCGGACTTCCTCGAGGCGGCACGGCTCGTCATCTCGCGCCTGCAGGCCCAGCAGCGGCGCGACGAGGAGGCCACTCACGATCACCTGACCGGCGTCCTGACCCGCCGCGCCTGGATGCGCCGCCTGTCGCGGGCGGTGCCGGGCGACAGCGTGTGCCTGATCGACCTCGATCACTTCAAGGCCGCGAACGACACGCACGGCCACGCCGCGGGCGACGCAGCGCTGCGGGCCTTCGGCGCCTTGCTGCTTCACACCTTGGGCGCGGACGGTGTCTGCGGCCGCTACGGCGGCGACGAGTTCGTGGCCCTGGCACCCAGGCAGGATGCGGCGCGTCTCGCGGCCACGTGCGACCGGATGCGGCACCAGTGGGAGGTCGAGCGGCCCCGGACCGCTGCGCTGATCGGACTCACGATCGGCGTCGCGGAGGTGGACGAGCGCGGCGGCCGGGCGGCCCTGCAGCGGGCCGACGCCGCGATGTACGACGGCAAGACGCACGGCCGTGATCGCACCGTGCTCGTCGACGACGACGCGGAAGGCGTGACCACATGAAGAGCCTCACCGCATCGGCCGATCAGTACGTGCGCGCGGTCGACGCCTTCGATCCCCGGGCGGCGAGCGACCTGGTCGTGGCGCTCCTGGACGAGGGCGCGCCGATGATCGAGATCATCAAGCACGTCCTCGGACCGGCCCAGGTCCGCACCGGTCGGCTCTGGGAGACAGGGCGGTGGTCCGTGGCGGACGAGCACGTGGCCACGTCGGTCACCGACAGTGCGCTCTCCGCCCTGACGTACGCCGCGACGCCCCGGGCGGAGGTACCCACGCACCATGTCGCGGTGGCGTGTGCCGAGGGCGAGTGGCACAGCATGCCGGCCCGGATGGCGGCTGCCATCGCCGGCGCCACGGGCCGGGTGCGGGTCACCATGCTCGGCCCCTCCATGCCGGCCCGGCACCTGCACCGACGTCTGTCTGCCGGCGACATCGACGTCCTGGCGCTGTCCTGCACGATGCCCACCAACCTCATCGGCGCCGCCGGCTGCGTCGCGGCCGCTCACGACGCGGGAGTTCCGGTGATCGCCGGCGGGCGGGCGTTCGGCGACAGCCCTCGTCGGGCGGACGCGATCGGCGCCGACCGCTGGGCGCACGACGCCGAGCTGATCCTCGGGACGCCACCGGCACTCACGGGTCGCAGTCGCGACGTGAGCGCTGAGATCCTCATGCTCGACGCTCCCGACGAGGCCACCGTCAGCGCCGCGCAGGACCGGATGATGGCTGCCTTCCCGGAGCTGTCCAGCATGACGGCGTATCAGCACGCCCGTACCCGGGAGGACCTCGTGTGGATCCTGCGTCACACGGCCGCTGCCGTGCTGACCGACGACCCGAGCATCGTGCAGCACCTTCTCACCTGGTTGTGCGATCTGCTGCGCGAGGACGTGCCCGCGTCGACCATCATCACCACGGCCGAGCTGATGGCGGACACCCTCGAACCGCTGTCGCCGACCGGCGCCGCGATGCTGCGCCGCGGCGCCGGGAGCGTGCCTGCCTGACGGCGTCGATCCGGCCTCCAGGCCGACGGATCAGCGCGTCTCGCGGAACTCGACGTGCTGGCGCAGCACCGGGTCGAACTTGCGCAGGACCAGCCGGTCGGGATCGTTGCGGCGGTTCTTGCGGGTGACGTAGCTCGAACCGGTGCCTGCGGTCGAGCGCAGCGTCACGACGGGTCGGACGTCGTTGCTCTTGCGTGCCATGGGAGATCTCCTTCGATCCTGCACGGAGTGCCCGTGCACGATGCTCAACCACGGCCAGGTGGGAATGATTCCCAGCTGGACGCGGCGCGGTGGATCCTCCACCGTATGACGTCGGCGCGGTGGATCCTCCACCGTTCGAGGCTCGATCGGGCCCCAAACGGTGGCGTACGCACCGCGCCTCAGCGCAGCTGCCGAGCAGCCGCCTCCCGGATCGCATCGGCCACGGCATCCAGGGCGGGGGTGTGCAACGTCCACTGCTGCCAGTGCAGCGCGACGTCGACGTGCTGACCTGGGTCGAGCTCGACGAGGCTCCCCTGCCGCTCGGGCTCCAGGCTCTGCTCGTCGGGCAGCATCCCCCACCCGAGGCCGAGGAGCACCGCCTGGGCGAAGTCGGCCGTGGCCGGGACGTGGTGCCGCGGCGGCGACAACCGCGACCGCGATCGACGTCGGAGGTACTGGTCCTGCAGGTCGTCACGGCGGTCGAACACGACCATCGGCGCACGCGCCAGCGAGGCGGCGTCGACGCCCCCGGCGAACCACTGCTCGACCAGTCCGGGGGTGGCCATCGGCCGGTAGCGCATCGCACCGAGCCGCTCCGAGCGGCAGCCCTGCACGGGTTGGGCGTCCGAGGTGATCGCACCCATCACGCTGCCCGAGCGCAGGAGGTCGGCGGTGTGGGCCTGGTCGTCGCGGCGCAGGTCGAACGTCACGGTGGGCGGCAGGGTCGCGAGCGCCGGCAGCAACCACGTGGCCATCGAGTCCGCGTTGACCGCGATCGGCACCGTGACGACCGAGTCGACCCCGACCCGGGCCTGGGTCTCGTGCACCAGCGCGGCGACCTGACGGGCGAGCCGCACGTACGCCGCTCCGGCGTCGGTCGCGGCTGCCGGTCGGGTCCGTCGCACGAGGACCTGGCCGGCGGACGCCTCGAGCGCCTTGATGCGCTGGCTGACCGCCGACGGCGTGAGATGTAGCGCACCCGCGGCGGCGTCGAACGATCCCTCGTCGACGACCGCGGCGAGCGCCTCCAGCTGGGCCAGGTCCATGTGAAGCAATGCTAATGGAACTTCAGAAACATTCGTTGGACTTCATCACCACCGCCCCCTAGCGTCGACCCCGTGAACTCCCCCGCACTCGTTGCCGCTGCCTCCGGATTCGGCTTCGGGCTCTCCCTGATCATCGCGATCGGTGCCCAGAACGCGTACGTCCTGCGACAGGGCCTTCGCCGCGAGCACGTGCTGGCCGTGGTGGCGGTCTGCGCCCTCTCGGACGCCTTTCTGATCCTTCTCGGGATCGGCGGCCTCGGCTCGCTGCTCGACCTCGCCCCGTGGCTGGTGGACGTGATGCGCGTCGGTGGCGCGGCCTTCCTGCTGACGTACGCCGCGCTCGCCGCCCGGCGTGCCTGGCGGCCCGCCGCGCTCGCCGCCGAGGACGCCGGCTCGGCCACTCCCCTGTGGCAGGTGGTCGGCACGACCGCGGCGCTGACGTGGCTCAACCCGCACGTCTACCTCGACACCGTGGTGCTGCTGGGCTCCGTGGCGGGGACCCACGGGGACGACCGCTGGTGGTTCGGCCTCGGCGCGACCACCGGCAGCCTCGTCTGGTTCACGACCCTCGGCTACGGAGCACGGTTGCTCCGACCCGTCTTCGCCCGGCCCGGCGCGTGGCGCGTGCTCGACGGGGTGATCGCGATCGTCATGGTGGCGATCGCCCTCACCCTCCTGCGTGGTCTGATGGACGCGTGAGATCGTTCGCGCTGGTCACCCTCGGGGGCGCGGCGGGGACGTTGACCCGGTTCGCCGTCACCGACCGGCTCGACGACGGACAGCTGTTCCCGGCCGGGACGTTCGCGGTCAACGTCGCCGGCTCGTTCGTCCTCGGCGCCCTGCTCGCCGCTCTCGTCCTGCGCGGCGACGACAGGGGGTCCGGGCGCACCCTGCGTCTGCTCGCGGGCACAGGCTTCCTCGGCGGCTTCACGACGTACAGCGCCCTCGCCGTCCAGACGCACGCCCTGCTGCGCGGCGACCACGTCGCGCTCGGGCTGACGTACGCCGTGGGGTCGGTCGTGGCGGGACTCGTCGCGGCCGGAGCCGGCATCGCTGCGGCACGGGCGACAGTGCGATGACGACCCTGCTCATGGCCCTCGCGGGAGGTCTCGGCGCCGGCGCCCGCTGGTCGGTCGGCGCCTGGATCACCCCCCGCACCTCGGACCGGCTCCCGTGGGCGACGCTGCTCATCAACGTCACCGGCTCGTTCGCACTCGGCCTGCTCGTGGGGCTCGCGACCGACAGCACCTGGCTGACGATCCTCGGCACGGGCTTCCTCGGCGGCTACACCACGTTCAGCACCGCGAGCACAGACACCGTCCAGCTCGCGATCGACCGCAGGTACGCAGCAGCCGCCGTCAACGCCTCGGTGATGCTGGTGCTGGGCGTTGCGGCGGCTGCGTGCGGATGGACCCTGGCGGCCTAGGACTTCTTGGCCGCGTCGATCGCCTTCTGGATGTCGGCGACGGTCGGGATCGTGTTGTCCTTGCCGCTGACGTCCTTGCCGTCGACGCGCACGGTCGGGGTGCCGGAGACACCGTCGTCCTTGCCCTGCTCGAGGGCGTCCTCGACCCACGGGGTGAAGGTCTGCTTGGTCACGCAGCTGTCGATGCCGGTGACGCCGGCTTCCTTGGCCCACGCGATCAGCTGATCGTCGTCGGGACCGGGGCCACCCTCCTGCGGCTGGTTCGCGAACAGGATGTCGTGGAAGGCCTTGAACGCCTTGGGACCGCCCTTGTCGGCGACGCAGACCGCGGCGTTCCAGGCGCGCTGCGAGTACTCGTTCGTGCTCTGCTGCGTCAAGAACGCATAGGGGCGGTACTCGATCTCGATGTTGCCGTCCGCGACCTGCTGGCTCAGGAACGAGCCGGCGGTCTGCTCGAGGGCACCGCAGCCGGGGCACAGGAAGTCCTCGTAGACGGTCACCCGGACCGGCTTGGCGGCGTCCGCGGCCGGAGCCTTGCCCGTCGCGTCCTTCTGGGTGTAGACGATGCCGTAGTCCTTGTTGGCGTTGGCGGGCTCGACCAGCGTCTCGTTCTTCTTGCGGTCGTCGCTGGTGCTCTTGATGGCGACACCCGCCACAGCGATGAGGGCAATGACGATCACCACGATGCCCACCGTGATGAGGTTGCGCTGCTTGCGGTCGGCCTTCTCCCGCTCCTTGCGCATCTGCTCTGCGCGCGCAGCCCGTTCCTGTCGATCGTTCGCCATGTCGTTCCTTCGTCTGTCTGTCGCGTCGATCGCGACCTCTGTTCGGGTGGGGACGCACACGACGTCCCGCCGGTCACCACACTGACCAACGCGGCACGGTCGTGGAAGGTTCCATACGAGCGTACCGGGCCGTGCTCGGTCCCCTGCCGCACCTCGCAGTAGTGTGCGGAACGTGAATGACAAGCTGGTGTGGATCGACTGTGAGATGACCGGGCTCTCCTTGGAGACCGATGCGCTGGTCGAGGTGGCGGCCCTGGTCACCGACTACGACCTCAACGTCCTCGGCGACGGCGTGGACCTGGTGATCAAGCCGCCGCAGGCCGCCCTCGACCAGATGAACGACTTCGTGACGCAGATGCACACGACGTCGGGCCTCATCACCGAGCTCGAGGCGGGCCTCAGCCTGCGCGAGGCCGAGGAGCAGGTCCTCACGTACGTCCGCGAGTTCGTCAAGGAGCCCCGCAAGGCCCCCATGGCCGGCAACACGATCGGCACCGACCGCACGTTCCTGGCCCGGGACATGGCCGAGCTCGAGGGCTGGCTGCACTACCGCGTCATCGACGTCTCCTCGATCAAGGAGCTCTCGCGCCAGTGGTTCCCCCGGGCCTACTTCGCCGCTCCGGCCAAGGGCGGTGAGCACCGGGCGCTCGTCGACATCCAGGAGAGCATCGAGGAGCTGCGCTACTACCGTCGCGCGGTCTTCACCCCCGAGCCGGGCATCGACTCGGACACTGCGAAGGCGATTGCGGCCGAGGTGTCGGGCTCGGTGACGGGTCGGGCCTGACCCGGTCCACGGCACCGCACGACCTGCGTTAGACTTCTCAACGCCGTGCCGGGCGCATGCCCGGCACGCGTGGTGGGCGTAGCTCAGTTGGTAGAGCACCGGCTTGTGGTGCCGGTGGCCGCGGGTTCAAGTCCCGTCGTCCACCCCACGAAGACCCCCGTGACCTCGGTCCGGGGGTCTTGCCGTGTCACGGGGGCGAAGCGCTCACTTGTGGCGCAGCGAGATGTCGCCGCTGCGGGTGGTCGCGCGGATGAAGCCCTTGCCGTCCTCGTCGGAGGCGATCTTGGACGAGACCTTTCCCGACCGGGACGTCGCCTCGACGCCGTACGTGCGATCGCCCTGCGGGATCGACGCGGAGATGTCGCCGCTGCGGGTGCTGGCCTTCAACGCGAACGGCTGGGTGCGGAAGTCCGCCGAGATGTCGCCCGTCACGGTGTCCGCAGCGAGCTCGTCGACGTCCAGCGCGGTGCCGGAGATGTTGCCGCTGCCGGTTCGCACCGTCAGCACACCCTCCTCGATCGTGTCGGCCACGACGTCGCCCGAGCTGGTCTTGACCACGACGGGGAAGCCCTTGGGGATCTCGATCGTGGTCTCGACACCGCAGCCGGGGTTGAACCAGGCCTGGCAGCCCGAGGCGATCCTGATGTCGTCGCCGAGGCGGCCGATCTCGTAGTCCGTCTTGCGCAGACCGCTCGTGACGCGCGCCTCGACGTGCACGACGTCCGGCTTGCCCTGCACGATGCGCACGTCGGCCGAGCCGGCGTCGACGACGATCTGGGCCGATTCGCCGATCTCGACCACGCTCGTCGAGACCTTGGTGTCGCGCATCAGGACGGACGCGCCCAGCACGAGCCCTCCGGCCACCAGCACGAACACGATGGTCCCGATGACGGTCAGCAGCGTCCGCGAGGCGGGCGAGCGGACGTCGTAGTCCGCGATGACCTCCTGCTCGGTCATGAAGAGCTCTCCTCGGTGGTGCGGGTCGACACCGGCACGACGTCCTCGGCACCCATGCGGGCGGCGTCGGCGGTCTCGTCATCTGGCATGGTCTGGCTCTCCCTCTCGGCCGCCACTCGCTTGAGGTAGTGGTCGACCTCATTGTCCCGTTGCGCATCCGTCCAGCCCAGGACGCCGGCCATGAGCCCGGCGACCTCCTCGGCACACGCCGTGCCCCGGTCGAAGGTCTCGATCGAGATGCGCGTGCGCCGGGCGATCGCATCGTCGAGGTGGCGAGCCCCCTCGTGCGAGGCCGCGTAGACGATCTCGGCGCGCAGGTAGTCGTCGGCCCCGGTCAGCGGACGACCGAGATCGGGACGCTCGGCGACGAGGTCGAGCACCTCGTCGATGAGCGAGCCGTAGCGGTGCAGCAGGTGCTCGATGCGCCCCACGCCGAGACCGCTGGAGGCGGCGATCATGTGCCGCTGGTTCCACAGCGCGCGATAGCCCTCGGCGCCCAGCAGGGGGACGTCCTCGGTCACGGACGCCGGAGCGTGCCGGTCGAGCTGTGTGGACAGGCCGTGCACCGCGGCGTCCACCGCATCCTTGGCCATCACGCGGTACGTCGTGTACTTGCCGCCCGCGATCACGACCAGGCCCTTCACGGCGGTGCCGACCGCGTGCTCGCGCGACAGCTTGCTCGTCGCCTCGTCCTCGCCCGCCAGCAGAGGCCGCAGGCCCGCGTAGACGCCCTCGACGTCGTCGTGGGTCAGGGGCTCGACGAGGACGCTGTTGACGTGGTCGAGCAGGTAGTCGATGTCGCTGCGGCTCGCGGCCGGGTGGTCCTTGGACAGCGACCAGTCGGTGTCGGTCGTGCCGATGATCCAGTGCCGTCCCCACGGGATCACGAACAGCACCGACTTCTCGGTGCGCAGGATCAGGCCCGACTCGCCGCGGATGCGATCGCGCGGCACCACGAGGTGCACGCCCTTGCTCGCGCGGACGTGGAACTGGCCGCGCTCCCCCGCGAACGACTGGGTCTCGTCGGTCCAGACGCCGCTCGCGTTGACGACCTGGCGGGCCCGGACGTCGAACTCGGCGCCCGACTCCAGGTCCTTGACCCGTGCGCCGACGACCCGGTCTCCCTCGCGCAGCAGGTCGATCACGCGGGTGCGGCTCGCGACGTGCGCCCCGTACGCCGCGGCGGTCCGCGACAGGAACATCGTGTGACGGGCGTCGTCGACCTGGCCGTCGTAGTAGTGCAGCGCGCCGACCAGGGCGTCCTTGCGCAGCGCGGGCATCATCCGCCGGGCACCGCGACGCGTGAGGTGACGGTGCAGCGGCACGTCCTGGCCGTAGCCGGAGGCCTTGCTCATCGCGTCGTACAGCGCCACGCCGGAGCCCGCGTAGAACCGCTCCCAGACCCGATGGGTCAATGGATAGAGGAAGCCGACTTCGCGGACGAGGTGCGGCGCGAGCTTCTGCAGGCTCAGGCCGCGCTCCTTCAATGCCTCGGCGACGAGACGGAAGTCCAGCATCTCCAGGTACCGCAGGCCACCGTGCATGAGCTTGCTCGAGCGGCTCGACGTGCCGGAGGCGAAGTCACGCGCCTCGACGAGGCCCACGCTCAGCCCGCGGGTCGCCGCGTCGAGGGCGGCACCGCCGCCGACCACCCCGCCGCCGATGACCAGGATGTCGAGCGGCGTCGACGCCATGGCGTCGAGCGCCGCTTGGCGATTCTCGGGAGAGAGGGCGACGGGACGCATGGCCTCAGTCAATCAGTACGGGGCCGAACGGACTAACCGCGTTCGGCGCACGAGGCGGGTCACCCGGCGGCGGATCCCTCGATGAGGTCGAGGTCACGCACGCAGAACCGGTGGTGCTGCAGCTCCTCGCCCAGCACCGTGCCGAGGCATTGCCGCAGCGACCGTCCCCGTGCGTACGGCGGCCACATGTCGTTGTCCGGGATCGGTGCCGGCTCGCGGAGCTGCTCGGACGTGACCGAGTCCAGCCAGCGCTCGAGCTCTGCCGCCTGCTCGTCCCGGACCGCCAGCACCTCGTCGAGCGTCGGCTCCACCGACGGGTCGAGCCCTTGCTCCTCCCGGTCTGGCACCGAGTCGATGCCCAGCCCCATCGGCGTGAACAGATCGGTCGAGCCGAGGCAGCAGCGCCGGAACCACGAGTCGTGGACGAAGACCAGGTGGCGCAGCGTCTGCACGGCCGACCACTCGTCGTTCACGCTCTCGTGCTCGATGCCGGGCGACTGCCGCATGCGTGCCACGGTCGCCGCCCAGTCGGTGCCGAGCTGCTGCCACCCTCGGCGCAGGTCGGCCACATCGTCCGAGCGCAGGAGCAGGCGCACCGGGTGACGACGGTCGAGCTCAGCCTCGACGTACTGGGTGACCTCGACGCCGTTGACCACGAGGTCGGTCACCAGCCCGTCGATCACCGCGCCCTGCATCTGCACGCCGATCATCCGGGTGCGGTTCAGGTTGCACTCGCGCAGCTCCGCACCCTGCAGGTCCTCGTCCACGTAGCGTCTCATCTCCGCAGGCTACGCCCGGCCACGGACAGGCGTCAGCCGAGATCGACCCAGCCCAGGGTGCGGTCGACCGCCTTCTTCCACTGGGCGTGCCCGGTGTCGCGCTGCTCCTGCGTCGAGGTCGATTCCCAGCGCATCGACTCGTTCCAGTTGGCGACCAGCTCGTCCGTGCTGGACCAGAAGCCCGTCGCCAGCCCGGCGGCGTACGCGGCCCCGAGCGCCGTCGTCTCGGCCACGACGGGGCGGCTCACCGGGACGCCCAGGATGTCGGCCTGGATCTGCATGCACAGGTCGTTGGCGGTCACTCCCCCGTCGACCCGCAGGATCTCCAGGTCCAGGTCGGCGTCGGCGATCATCGCGTCGACGACGTCACGGCTCTGGTAGCAGATCGCCTCCAGCGCGGCCCGCGCGATGTGCGCGACGGTGTTGTAGCGCGACAGGCCCACGATGACCCCACGGGCGTCGGAGCGCCAGTACGGTGCGAACAGGCCCGAGAACGCCGGCACGAAGTACACGCCGCCGTTGTCGTCCACGCTCGCCGCCAACCCCTCGGTCTCGGCGGCGGCCTTGATGAGGCCCAGCTGGTCGCGCAGCCACTGGATCGCCGAGCCGGTGACGGCGATCGAGCCCTCCAGGGCGTACACGGCCGGCGCATCGCCCAGCTTGTACGCCAGCGTCGTCAGGAGTCCGTTGTCGGACCGGACGATGTCGGTGCCGGTGTTCAGCACCAGGAAGTTGCCGGTGCCGTAGGTGTTCTTGAGCTCGCCGGGCTGGAAGCACACCTGGCCGACAAGAGCTGCGTGCTGGTCGCCCAGGTCGCCGGCGATGGACACCTCGCCGCCGAACGGGCCGTCAGCAGTGGTCGACCCGTACACCTCGGAGGACGACCGGATCTCGGGAAGCATCGACCGCGGGACGTCGAACAGCGCGAGCAGCTCGTCGTCCCACTCGAGCGTCTCGAGGTCCATCAGCATCGTGCGGCTGGCGTTGGTCACGTCCGTCATGTGCAGACCGCCGTCGGGGCCGCCGGTCAGCCACCAGATCAGCCAGCTGTCGATCGTGCCGAAGATCGCGTGGCCCGCCTCGGCATCGGAGCGGACGCCGTCGACATTGCCCAGGATCCACTGGATCTTGCTGCCCGCGAAGTAGGGCGCGGGCGGCAGACCGGCGCGCTCGTGGATCAGCCGTCCCGCATCGGTCTTGTCGAGCGCCGAGACGACGGTGTCCGTGCGGGTGTCCTGCCACACGATCGCGTTGTAGTAGGGCTCGCCCGTGCGCCGGTCCCACACGACCGTGGTCTCGCGTTGGTTGGTGACGCCGATCGCGACCAGGTCGTCGGCCGTGATGCCGGCGCGGCCGAGCGCAGCCTCGACGACGTCCTGCGTCGCCTCCCAGATCTCGTGCGGATCGTGCTCGACCCACCCGGCCCGCGGCAGGATCTGCTCGTGCTCGAGCTGATGACGAGCGACCTCGTGGCCGTCGTGGTCGAAGATCATGAACCGTGTGCTGGTCGTGCCCTGGTCGATCGCGCCCACATACTTCGCCATGCCGCCGACCCTATCCGTACGCTCAGGGCATGCGCCTCATCCTGATCCGTCACGGGCAGACCCCCGCCAACGTCGCCGGTGTCCTCGAGTCGACGGTCCCCGGGCCGGGACTCACCGACCTCGGCCAGGAGCAGGCCGAAGAGCTCGTCGATGCCTTGTCGGGCGACACGATCGACGCCATCTTCGTCTCGTCGATGGTGCGGACGCACCTGACGGCCGCTCCCCTCGCCGCGGCCCGCGGCATCGAGCCGATCGTCCGCCCGGGGCTGCGGGAGATCTCGGCCGGCGACGTCGAGGGCAACACCGACGCGGAGTCCGTGCACCAGTACGTCTCGACGTTGCTGACCTGGTGCGGCGGGCACCTGGACGTCCGCATGCCCGGCGCCGAGACCGGCGAGGAGGTCATCGCCCGGTTCGACGAGGTCGTCGCCGAGGCCGAGGCCTTGGGAGTGGGCACCGTGGCGCTGGTCAGCCACGGGGCGATCATCCGCGCGTGGTGCGCCACCCGGACCCTCAACGTCGACCTGGAGTTCGTCAGCACGCACTACGTCGTCAACACCGGCATCGTCGTGGTCGAGGGCTCGAGCAGGCTCGGCTGGGAGGTCTCGGCGTGGCTGGGACAGTCGGTCAGCGAGGCCGCAGCCCGCGGGGTCGCCTCCGACCACAGCCCCGCGGTCGAGCGGGAAGACGCCTGACCCGCTAGTCCTGCAGCATCTCCCCGCGAAGGTCCGCGTGCGGAACCGTCGGGATGGTGCCGAGACGCCCCTTGCGGAAGTCCTCGAACGCCTGCACGACCTCGGCCTTGGTGTTCATGACGAACGGCCCGGCCCAGGCGATGGGCTCGCGGATCGGCAGCCCACCGAGGAGGACGACCTCCAGGGCGGGTGTGCGGCCGTCCTGCTGCTGGTCGGCGCCGACCGTGATCGTCTCGCCGTGGCCGAGGACGGCCAGCTGTCCGGACCGGACCGGACGTCGCTCGTGCCCCACGTGTCCGGATCCGGCCATGACGTAGACCAGCGCGTTGAAGTCGGTGCGCCACGGGACGGTCATCTCCGCACCCGGCAGGAGCGTCGCGTGCACCATCGCCATCGGGGTGTGGGTCGAGCCCGGTCCCGAGACGCCGTCGACCTCACCCGCGATGACCCGCAGCAGGGCACCGGCGTCCGGGCTGGACGCCAGGCCCACGTCGCCGCCGCGGATGTCCTGGTAGTGCGGCGGCAACCACTTGTCGGCCCGCGGGAGGTTGACCCACAGCTGCAGGCCGTGGAACAGTCCGCCGCTGGTGACGAGCCACTCGGGAGGCGTCTCGATGTGGAGCAGCCCGCTGCCGGCGGTCATCCACTGGGTGTCGCCGTCGGTGATCGACCCGCCTCCCCCGTGGGTGTCCTGGTGGTCCATGACGCCGTCGATCATGTAGGTCACCGTCTCGAAGCCACGGTGCGGGTGCCACGGCGTCCCCTTGGGCTCCCCCGGCGCATAGTCGACCTCGCCCATCTGGTCCATGTGGATGAACGGATCGAGCCGGGCCGGGTCGACGCCTGCGAAGGCGCGACGCACCGGGAAGCCCTCGCCCTCGTAGCCGACGGGAGCCGTGCTGACGCTGAGGGGCGCACGGTCCTCCCGCTGCGTGGGTCCCGGGGCCACCCGGGGCAGGACGGTCCAGTCGGTCACGTTCACAGCAGGCATGGTCTTCTCCCTTGGTCGAGACACCAGAGTAGTTCAACATTCAACTACCTGCAAGCGGTCCCGTACGATCTCCCCATGAGCGCAGCCGCCCTCGTCGACGCGATCAGGGCAGGGCTGCGCGGTGCGGCCGATCCCGTCCGCGCACCGCAGATGCAGGCGTACATGAAGTCGGCGATGCCCTTCCTCGGCATTCCACGACCGACCGTCCGCAGGGTCACCGCTGCTGCCGCTCGCGCGCACCCCCCGCAGACGCTCGACGACCTCACCCGGGCTGTCCGCGAGCTGTGGGACCACGCGGCGTTCCGCGAGGAGCGCTACGCCGCCGCTTCCCTGCTGCGCCGACCGATCGCGGCCGGCGAGCTCGACCTCGTGCCGCTCTACGCCCACCTGGCCACGACAGGGGCCTGGTGGGATCACGTGGACGAGCTGGCCCACCACGTGGCGGCCCTGCACGACACCCACCCGACCGAGACGGCCGCCATCGTGCGGGCGTGGAGCACCGATGACGACATGTGGCTGCGGCGCCTCGCGATCATCAGCCAGCTCGGACGACGCGAGCGAACCGACGTCGAGCTGCTGGCGGAGGTGATCGAGCCCAGTCTCGACGACGGCCGCTTCTTCCTTCGCAAGGCGATCGGCTGGGCGCTGCGGGACCATGCCCGGGTGGACCCGGACTGGGTTCGCGCGTTCGTGGACTCGCACTCCGACACCATGAGTGCACTGACCAGGAGAGAGGCCCTGAAGCATGTCGGATGACCACACGACGTCCACGGACGTCGTCATCGTCGGAGGCGGGCACAACGCCCTGGTCGCCTCGATCTATCTCGCACGGGCGGGCCGGGACGTCACGGTGCTGGAGCGCCTGCCCCACGTCGGTGGCGCCGCAGTCAGCGCACGACCGTTCGAGGGGGTGGACGCACGGTTGTCGCGCTACTCCTACCTCGTGAGCCTGATGCCCCAGCAGCTGATCGACGACCTGGGCCTGCGGCTCGAGCTGCGGTCCCGGGACACCGCGTCGTACTCCCCGTACGAGGGCGGTGGCCTGCTGGTCGAGACCGTGCCGGGACCGGCCACCGAGGAGTCGTTCCGCGCCGTGACCGGCTCGGACGAGGAGCTGGACGCCTGGCGGCGCTTCTACGCCGAGGTCGAGACCGTGGCCGACGCCATCGCGCCCACGCTGCTGTCGCCCCTGCCACACATCGGGGAGCTCCGCGACCAGGTCGAGATGGCGATCTGGACGGATCTGGTCGACGAGCCCATCGGCACCGCGATCGAGCGTCGCTTCTCCCACGACCTGGTCCGCGGCGTCGTCGGCACGGACGCGCTGATCGGCACGTTCGCGTCGCTGCACGACCGGTCCCTGGTCCAGAACCGGTGCTTCCTGTACCACCTGATCGGCAACGGCACCGGCGAGTGGCGGGTCCCCGTCGGCGGCATGGGTGCCGTGACCGGCGAGCTCGAGCGGGTCGCGCGGGAGACTGGCGTCGACATCCGCACGGACGCCGAGGTCACCTCGGTCGAGACCCGCGACGACGGGGTCACCGCACGCGGCGAGGGCTTCACGGTCACCGCGGACTGGCTGCTCAGCGGCGTCGCCCCGTACGTGCTGGCGCGCCTGCTCGGCGATCCCCCGCCACCCAAGCCGTCCGGCTCCCAGTTCAAGATCAACCTGCTGGTCTCGCGCCTGCCACGGTTGACGTCCGGGATCGACCCGGCGGTCGCGTTCGCCGGCACGTTCCACGTCGGCGAGTCGATGAGCGAGCTCGAGGCCGCGTACGCCCGCGCCGCTTCCGGCCTGCTGCCCGAGCGCGCCGCCGGCGAGCTCTACTGCCACACCCTGACCGACCGGTCGATCCTCGGACCTGAGCTCGCCGCGACCGAGGCCCAGACGCTCACCTACTTCGGCCTGCACACCCCGTACGAGGTGCTGCCCGACGACGCGGCCGCGGAGCTCGCCTACGCCCAGGTGATCGCGGCGCTCGACGAGCACCTCGCGGAGCCGATCGAGCCCCTCATCATCGGCGTCGAGCACAAGACGCCCGCGCAGATCGAGTCGGCGCTCGGCATGCCCGGCGGCCACATCTTCCACGGCGACCTGCAGTGGCCGTGGCTCGAGGAGGACGAGAAGGCCCGCCACCCCGGGGAGAAATGGGGGGTCGCGACCCGCCATCCCCGCGTCCTGCTGTGCGGGAGCGGCGCTCGCAGAGGCGGTGCGGTGAGCGGGATCGGCGGCCACAACGCAGCTCATGCGGTACTCGATTACAAGCTTCGGCAGGTGCCCTGATAGTGTTTCTTCCCGCGCGGCATTAGCTCAATTGGCAGAGCAGCTGACTCTTAATCAGCGGGTTCGGGGTTCGAGTCCCTGATGCCGCACCAGCGCGAGAGGCCCCGGTACGCAGAGATGCGAACCGGGGCTTTTTCGTCCGGCCCACGACCGACCCAGGAGACCCGATGGACGCCAGGTCACGGCTCGAGGCCGACCGCTCCAGCACGCGAGCCAGGCTCGCTCTCCTGCAGCAGGACGTCGCCGGGATCATCGCCGCGTCGGAGGGCTCCAACGCCGACGACGAGCACGATCCGGAGGGTGCGACGATCGCCTTCGAGCGCTCGCAGGTCAGCGCCCTCGTCGCACAGGCCGAGAAGCACCTCGCCGACATCGTCGCGGCGCTGGAACGCCTCGACGCAGGGACGTACGGCGTGTGCACGGTCTGCGGACGGCCGATCGCCCACGAGCGGCTCGAGGCGCGTCCCGTCGCGGTGACGTGCGTCGCATGCAGCTGATCAGGGGGTCCGGGAACTCTGCGGGCCCCGATCCAGTTGGACAGACAAGGAGGAACCCCACATGAAGTGTCCGACCGACGGTGCCACCCTCGTGATGAGCGAGCGTTCCGGCATCGAGATCGACTACTGCCCCGACTGCCGAGGCGTCTGGCTCGACCGCGGCGAGCTCGACAAGATCATCGACCGCGCGGCGTCCGAGACGGCACCGCCGCCTCCGCAGCGCGCCCAGCCGAGCTACAGCGAGCCGAGCTACAGCGAGCCCCGCTACGACGACCGGCGGCGCGATCAGCAGCCCTACCGCAAGAAGCGCAAGGAGCACTGGCTCTCCGAGCTCTTCGACTGATGTGGATCGGCTGGGTCGAGCTCGACGTCTTGATGGGTGACGTCCACACGCTGAAGGAGAAGCGGGCGCTCGTACGCCCGTTGGTCGCCGACCTGCGAAGGACGTTCACGGTGTCCGCGGCCGAGACCGGGAGCCTGGACCTGTACCGGCGCGCCGGGATCGGCGTGGGCCTCGTCGCAGGGGACAGCCAGCACGTGATCGACGTGCTGGACAAGGTCGAGGACTTCGTCTCCCGGCGGCCCGAGCTCGACCTGCTGTCGGCCCGTCGCGGGCTCGCCAGCAGCGACGACTGAGTGCCGCCGCGCAGTGCCGTCAGGCCACCAGGCGGTAGCCGATCCCCGGATCGGTCAGGAACAGCCGCGGCCGCGACGGATCGACCTCGAGCTTGCGACGCAGCTGCGCCAGGTAGACCCGCAGGTAGTTGGTCTCGCGGTCGTAGCCCGGCCCCCACACCTCGTGCAACAGCTCGCTCTGGCGCACCAGACGCCCCCGTCGCCGCGCCAGCACCTCCACGATGTGCCACTCCGTCGGGGTGAGGCGGACCTCCTCGCCGGCGCGCGTCGCACGGCGCTCGGTCACGTCGAGTCGCACGTCGCCGCTCTCGACCACGAGCGGCGCATCGCTCGCCGCGCTGCGCCGGGCCGCGGCCCGCACCCGCGCGAGGAGCTCAGCCATGTCGAACGGCTTCGTGACGTAGTCGTCGGCGCCCGCGTCGAGCGCCTCGACCTTGTCGTCGGAGTCGTGGCGGGCCGACAGCACGACCACCGGCACCTGGCTGAAGCTGCGCAGGCGCCGCAGGACCTCCACGCCGTCGAGGTCCGGGAGGCCGAGATCGAGGATGATCACGTCGGGCATCCGTTCGTCGACGACCTGGAGCGCCGAACGGCCGTCCGTGGCCCACTCCACCTCGTAGTCGCGTGCCCGCAGGTTGATCGTGAGGGTCCGCAGGATCGCCCGGTCGTCGTCGACCGCGAGCACGACCGTCACCGCAACCCTCCTGTCAGGGGCAGATCGAGGACGAACGTGAGCCCGCCGCCGGGCGTGTCCTCGGCGGTCAACGTACCGCCCATGGCCTCGGTCAGTCCGCGGGCCACGGCCAGGCCCAGACCGACTCCCTCACCTCGGGGGACGTCCCCGAGACGCTGGAAGGGCTCGAACAGCCGCTCGCGCTGGGCGGCCGGTACGCCGGGGCCGGTGTCGGCGACGCGGATCACCGCGCGGTCGGCCACCGGTGTCGCGTCGACGACGATCCGCGCGGGCGCCGGCGCGTAGGTCACGGCGTTGCCGATCAGGTTGGCCAGCACACGCTCCACGAGCCCTGTGTCGGCCGCGACGAGGGACGCGACCGGGTCGATCCTCACGTCCACCCGGTCGCGGTCAGGCAGCGAGCCCAGCACTGACGCGACCGCACTCCTGAGATCGACCTCGTCGACGTGGGGCGTGACGGCTCCGAGGCGAAGGCGACTCATGTCGAGGAGGTTGGTCACGAGGTCGTCGAGGCGGTCCGCACCCTCCTCCACGGTCGCGAGCAGGGCCTGCTCGTCGGCCGCCGACCACACCACGTCGGTGCTGCGCAGGCTGCTGATCGCAGCCTTCACCGCAGCCAAGGGCGAGCGCAGGTCGTGCGAGACCGCGGCGAGGAGCGCGGTCCGGGTCTGGTCCGCCTCGGCCAGCGCGCGCCGCTCGGCTGCGTCGTGCATCGCACGCCGACGCTCCGCCAGCACCGAGGCGTGCGCGGCGTACGCCTTGAGGAGCCGTTGGTCGGCTGCTGCGGGCGGCCGCCCCGTCAGCACGAGCATCGTGTCGTCGTCGACCGGCACCGCGGCGTCGGCCTCGCTCCAGGGCGGCGTCGCCTCGCCGTACGCCGCCACGATCTCGCCGTCCGCCGTGCGGACGATCGCGGCGCCCCGCATGCCGAACAGCTCGCACGCGCCGGCCAGCAGGCTCTGCTCGTCGCCCGCGTGCAGGAGGCTGTGCGACAGCACCGTGAGCGCCTCCGCCTCGGCCGAGGACCTGTCGGCCTCGGCCGTCCGGCGCGCGGCGAGTCCCACGACCGAGGACACCGCGATCCCGACCGCCACGAACAGCACCACCGCGACCCCGTTGTCGGTGCTGGCGATCGAGAACGTCCGCAGAGGCGGCGTGAAGAAGAAGTTGAGCGCGAAGCCGCTGACCAGGGAGCACACGACCGCGGGCCAGCGGCCGCCCACGATCGCGGTGGCCACGACCAGTGCCATGAGGGCCATGGCCTCGGACGGCAGTCCGTGCAGGTCGTCGGTGAGCAGCAACAGCCCGGACAGGACGAAGGGACCGAGCGCCCCGAGCAGGTGCCCCGCGACCAGGCGCTGCCGACTGAGGCCGCTGCGCGTACGCCGTCCGCCACCGCGGGGCCGACGTGCCTCCTCGTGCGTGACGATGTGGACGTCGACGTCACCGGACGTGGCGATGACGGTTTCGCCGACACCCGGGTCGACCAGCGTCGACAGCCGGCCGCGCCGGCTCGCCCCGATGACGACCTGGGTCGCGTTCTCGGCCCGCGCGAAGTCGAGGATCGCCGCGGCGGCGTCGTCGCCGACGACCGTGTGGAACGTCCCACCCATGTCCTCGGTGACGGCGTGCAGCCGGTGCAGCCGTGCAGGGTCCATCGTCACCAGGCCGTCGCCCCGGCTGACGTACAGAGCGAGCCACTCCCCTCCCCCCGTCCTCGAGGCGATGCGGGCGGCCCGGCGCAGCAGCCCCTCGGACTCCGGCCCACCGGTCACCGCGACCACGATCCGCTCGCGGGTCGCCCAGGTGGACTCGATCTCGTGATCGGTCCGGTAGCGCTCCATGCCCTCGTCGACGCGGTCGGCCAGCCACAGCAGCGCGAGCTCGCGCAGCGCCGTCAGGTTGCCTTCGCGAAAGAAGTGGGACAGGGCCGGGTCGACCTGCTCCGGGGCGTAGATGTTGCCGTGCGCCATGCGTCTGCGCAGTGCCTGCGGGCTCATGTCCACCAGCTCGATGGCATCGGCCCGGCGCACCACGGTGTCGGGCACGGTCTCGCGCTGGCGTACACCCGTGATCGACTCGACGACGTCGTTGAGCGACTCGAGGTGCTGGATGTTGACGGTCGTGATGACGCAGATGCCGGCGGCGAGGAGGTCCTCGACGTCCTGCCACCGCTTCTCGTGCGTGAGGCCAGGGACGTTGGTGTGGGCGAGCTCGTCCACGAGCGCCACCTGGGGCGACCGCGCGAGGAGACCCGCGAGGTCCAGCTCCTGCTGGATCGTCGCGCCGCGCTCGACCTCGAGACGGGGCAGCACCTCGAGATCGCCGATCTGCTCGACCGTGCGTGGGCGTCCGTGCGTCTCCACGAGGCCGACCACCACGTCAGCACCGCGCTCGGCGCGACGGCGCCCCTCGGCGAGCATCGCGTACGTCTTGCCGACCCCGGGCGAGGCCCCGAGGTACACCCGGAGGGTGCCCCTGGTCGGTGCTGCGGACTCCACGGACTCAGTGTGCACCCCCCGCGGAGTCACGCCGCGGCGGTCGGGCCCGCCCGCCGCCGCAGATTCCCAGGAGAACCTGGGAATCCGCGGTGCCTCACCCCGGTTCCTGACGCGTCACCCTTGGTACGACCGGGGTGCCGTGTCAGGTTTCGGGGTCCTCCTGGGAAACCGCGGCCAGCGGTACGGCGGGCCGCCGGGGCGTCCGGGGAGTGTGACCCCCGCCCTATCCGTGGCCGGATCGCGGTGGAGATACTGGCCGATAGTTTGTCTCCCGCAGACTCCGTCGATCAAGAGAAGTGAGCCGCGTGCGCAATCCCCGAGCTTTCCTCCGTCCCCTCGCCGTGGGTGCGCCCGCACCGGTCGCGGACATCCCGTTCCGGCCGAGCCGGATGATCCACTTCTTCGACCCCAGCAACCCCAAGATGGCCGCCAAGGTGCCCGACATCGCACCCAAGGTCGACATCATCCTCGGCAACCTCGAGGACGCGATCAAGACCGAGAACAAGGAAGCCGCCCGCCAGGGCCTGGTCGACATCGCCAAGCAGACCGACTTCGGCCAGACACAGCTCTGGACGCGCATCAACAGCCTCGACTCCCCGTGGGCCCTCGACGACCTGATCACGCTGGTGACCGAGATCGGCGACAAGCTCGACGTCGTCATGGTGCCCAAGGTCGAGGGCGCCCAGGACATCCACTACGTCGACCGCCTGCTCGCGCAGCTCGAGGCACGCGCCGGCCTCGCCCGGCCGATCCTCGTCCACGCGATCCTCGAGACCGCCGAGGGCATGACGAACGTCGAGGAGATCGCCGCCGCCAGCCCCCGCATGCAGGGCATCTCGCTCGGACCGGCCGATCTCGCCGCCAGCCGGCGGATGAAGACGACCCGCGTCGGCGGCGGCCACCCGGGCTACCTGGTGCGCCAGGACCCCACCGGCGAGGACCTCACGCAAGGCCGCACGACGTACCAGCAGGATCTGTGGCACTACACGATCGCTCGCATGGTCGACGCGTGCGCCGCCAACGACGTGCTGCCCTTCTACGGCCCGTTCGGCGACATCAAGGACGTCGTCGCGTGCGAGGACCAGTTCCGCAACGCGTTCCTGCTCGGCTGCGTCGGCGCGTGGAGCCTGCACCCCGTGCAGATCGACATCGCCAAGCGGGTCTTCTCCCCCGACCCGGCCGACGTCGCGCACGCCAAGGAGGTCGTCGAGGCGATGGGTGACGGCTCCGGCGCCGTCATGATCAACGGCAAGATGGAGGACGACGCGTCCTGCAAGCAGTGCCTGGTCATGCTCGACCTCGCCAAGGCGCTCGCCGAGCGCGACCCCGAGCTCGCCGCCGCCTACGACCTCTGAGGAGATCCCATGACCAGCACGACCCTGCGCCCCCGACGTTCCGTCCTCTACATGCCGGGCGCCAACGAGCGCGCGCTCGAGAAGGCCAAGGGCATCGACGCGGACGCCCTCATCCTCGACCTCGAGGACGCCGTCTCCCCCGACGCCAAGGTCGAGGCCCGCGAGCGGGTCTGTGCGGCGGTGCAGTCCGGCGAGTACGGTCACCGCGAGCTCGCGATCCGCGTCAACGGGATCGGCACGCAGTGGCACGCGGACGACATCGCGGCGGCGGCCGCAGCCGGCCCCGATGCGGTGCTGGTGCCCAAGGTCAACTCGGCGCACGAGGTCATCGAGCTCGTGGCCGCCCTCGAGCGGGCCGGCGCACCGGAGAAGACCAAGCTCTGGGCCATGATCGAGACCCCGGTCGGGCTGTTGCACGCCGAGGAGATCTGCGCCGCGCACGAGCGTCTGACCGTGCTGGTGATGGGCACCAACGACGTGGTCAACGAGACGTACGGCCTGCACGTGCCGGGTCGCAACCCGCTCGTGCTCACCGCCCTCTCGCTGTCGCTGCTGGCCGCCCGCGCCGCGGGCAAGGTGATCATCGACGGCGTCTTCAACGACGTGAAGGACCTCGAGGCCTTCGAGGCCGAGGCGCGCCAGGGCCGGGAGATGGGCTTCGACGGCAAGACGTTGATCCATCCCAGCCAGGTCGAGCCGGCCAACGTCGCGTTCGCTCCCTCGGAGGAGGACATCGGGCACGCACGCGAGATGATCTCGACCTTCGACGAGGCCAAGGCGGCCGGTCAGGGCGTCGTGACCTTCAACGGCCGGATGGTCGAGGAGCTGCACGTCCGCGACGCCCAGCGCATCCTGGCCTTCGCCGAGGCGATCGCCTCTCGCTGAGGAGGGGTCCGGCCCCTCCCCAGCGAGGGGATCGTGCCCTACTTGTTGGCGCGTATGCCGTAGAGCTCGGAGTAGATCTGCGTCTTCAGCGCCTGGTACTTGCGACGCTGACGCACTTCTTCCAGGAGCACTTGACGATCGATCTCGGACAACTCGTCCCAGGCGCGCGGACCGCGGACCCGACGGGACTCGAAGAGTGCCACTGCGTTCACCCCCTCTCCTGCTGATCCGGCCTTCGGGGTGGAAGAGGTCGGGGTGGTGGTGTGTGCGGGCATGCGTCGGATGTCGATCGGCGTGGTCATGGCGCGCCTCCTTTCTGGTGATTCGGGCGGGTGGGTCGTGGGCGGACAACAAAAAAACCGCCCCGGATCGAAGATCCGAAGCGGCAAGCAGCCGACACAGGTGTGGGCTACGTCAGGTGCACTGCTTCGGAGGCGGATCCGGCGAAAAACGCGACGACGCGACGGACGTTGCGTCCGTGGGGTGTCGTGATGATGTCCTTCATGGGTCCACCTCCTCTGTACTGGTCTGGTGCGTTGTGGCGGGCTCCGTCCGAAGCCACCGAAAGACGGTAGCGCACGTCGGATGTGATGTCCACCACACAGTCGGAGCCGGCCGCCGGGAGCGTGTCCCGACGGCCGGCCGTCATGGTGTGGCCCTACCGCTTCGTGAGCGCGAGTGCTCGCGAGATCGTGAAGAACAGGTCGGTCTGGTCGGTCAGCCCGACCACGTTCGCCGCCTGCGGTCCGTACGCGGCGATCCGCAGCTGGCTGCCCGTGTGCTGCTGCGAGCCACCCGCGGCGGACGTGCCGTAGTTGATCGTCAGCGGGCTGCCCTCGTTGGTCAGCAGGTTCGTCGTGAGACCGGGGGTCGTGCTGCCGGCCTCGACGATCTGGCTGGTGTGGGCGTGGTCCGCGGTCACGATGACCGTGGTGTGTCCGTCCTTCTTGGCGAAGTCCAGCGCGACCTTGACGGCCTCGTCCAGGTCGACCGTCTCGCCGATCTGGCCACACGCATCGGCCGCGTGATCCTGCTTGTCGATGCTCGCCCCCTCGACCTGCAGGAAGAATCCCTTCGACCCGCGGGTGTCGAGCAGCCGGATCGACTTCTTGGTCATCGCCGCGAGGGAGGGCAACGAGGACGTGCGCGCCGGGTTGGCCGTGCAGCGGGCCGGCGCCTTCTTGCCACCGTCGGACGTCGCCGCAGGCCCCGTCCAGCGCACCGGGAAGTTGCCCGGGGCGAACAGTCCGAGCACCGGCTGCTTCTGGTCGGCCCTGGTGATCTTGTCCAGCGAGCTGAGATCCGTGGGCAGCTGGTAGCCGCGCCGCTCGGCCTGGTCGAGCAGGGACAGGTCCTTGAACGTGCCGGCTTTGGCCTTCTCGGCGAACGTCGCCGCGCCGCCACCCAGGCTCACGTCGGGGCGGGTGTCCAGCAGCTGCTCGGAGATCGAGCCCCGGCCACCGTTCTCGCGTGCGGCCTCGGGGCACGTCGTCGACGTCTTGACCGGGCCGTAGCAGGAGCGGGCCGAGATGTGCGCGACCTGCACCGCGGGCGTCGCGTCCTGGAGCTCGGCGGTGCTCACGTTGCCGGTCTTCAGGCCGCGCCTCTTGGCGAGCTCGAGCAGCGTGGGCTGCGCCTTGCCCCGGATGTCGACCGAGATCGCGTTGTCGTACGTCTTGGTGCCCGTCGCCCAGGCGCTGCCCGTCGCGGCGGAGTCCGGCACGTAGTCGGTCCTGCCGTCCTTGGTCAGCGAGTACGTCGTGTACTGACCCGTCAGCGGCAGTGCGTCGATGCCGGGGAAGCGCCCTCCGGCGCCGTGCTCGTAGTCGCGCGCGGAGGTGATCTCGGAGTCGCCCATGCCGTCGCCGATGAGGAGGATGACGTTGTCTGCACGGCCGCCCTCGACGGCCTGCCTGACCTGCTTGGTCTGATCGCCCGACAGGCGAGCTGCTCCCCCGTGCTTCGAGAGATCCTGGCCCGCCCCGATGGCGCCGGCCGTCCCCGCGCCGACGACGACTGCCGCCACTGCGAGGCTGACGACGGTGCGCCTGCTGGTCTTTCCCGTGGATGAGTTCATGTGCCGAGCCCACCGGACCCGGGTGAACGTGGGACCAACACGGCGCCACGTCAGGCCGAAACCTTTTGCGCACCCCGAAGGCTCAGTCGAAGTCCAGCCGCTCGTCGATCTCGTCGCGGGTCGAGCCGCTCGCATACAACAGGTCGGCCGCGAGCGACCGCACCTGTGCCGCGATCGCGGCCGTGTTCATCGTCATCGCACCGGGCAGAGCCGTGACGGCGATCCGGGCCGCGTCGACCAGCTCGCGCCGCGCCTCCTCGAAGTCGTCGCGCTCGGACAGGTCGTCCGCGAAGATCTCGACGGCCCGCGCCAGCGACTTCGCCGCCAGATCCATCCCTGCCGGCGCCTGCTCGTGGTGCCGCAGCATCGCCGCGGTGCGCCGTGCCAGCACCCGGGCGTCGCGGATCGCGTTGTCGAAGTCGCGGATCGCCCCGACGTACATGCCCACGTGCTCGCGCTGCTTCCACCGCATCGGTGACATCCGGGTGATCTCCGAGACGCTGGCCGCCGTGCTCTCGAGCGCCTGCAGGCCCGGCTGCATCGCCCGGGCCTCGTCCAGCGCCCGCTCGGCCACGTCGGTGTCCTGCAGGCGCATCGCCTCGGCGATGAGGCCCAGCACGCCGGCGAGCCGCTTGAGCAGCGACTGCACCTCGATGTCGATGTCGCGCACGGCATTGCGCGGCACCAGCAGGATCATCGCGAGGCCGGCGCACCCACCGATCAGCGCATCGAGGAAGCGGGTGACGGCGGGGTTGCCGGCGTTCACGCCCGGCAGCACGGCAGCCAGCAGGACCGAGGAGTTGGCCGCCTGTGTCATCGCGAGACCCTTGATGCCCAGCAGCGTGCACACCACGATGGTGAGCACGACGACGAGCGCGATCTGCCACGTCCCGCGCCCGATGAGAAGGATCAGGAGCTCGCCCACCAGCACGCCGAGCGCCACCCCGAGCACGAGCTCGAAGAGCGTACGAGCCCGCAGGCCGGCGCCGGCGATGATGACGATGACCGCCGAGATCGGTGCGAAGAACGCCTGTGAGTGCCCCAGCAGGTGCGTCGAGACGAAGTACGCGACCGCGGTCGCCCCGCCGAGGCGCAGCAGCAGCCGCCACCGCTTGCGCAGCATGCGGAGCCGGTCCGACCAGGTCAGCTGCGAGTGCGGCAGCCGGATCCGCCGACGCGGGGCGTCGTCACGGGACGGGCTCACGACACCACAGCCGGGCTCACAGGTAGAGGCCCGTCTGGCCTTCCTCGATGCGCTCGGACGCGACGGCGTGCAGGTCGCGCTCGCGCAGGAGGACGAGGTCCTCGCCCCGCACCTCGACCTCGGACCGGTCCTCGGGGTCGAACAGCACCCGGTCGCCGACCTCGACCGAGCGGACGTGTGCGCCGATCGCCTCGACGCGCGCCCAGGACAGCCGCTTGCCGAGTGCGGCGGTGGCCGGGATCACGATGCCGCCGGTCGATCGACGGTCACCGCTGTCCTCGTCGAGGGAGACGAGGAGGCGGTCTGCCAGCATGCGGATCGGGAGCCTGCCGGACATGGTCAGCGCAGCAGCTTGCGGATCACGACGATGCCCGCGATGACCGCGAGCGTGCCGCCCACGACCGGGATGATCGTCTCGAGTCGGGGTGAGCCGGTCTCGTCGATGAAGCGGCCCTTGAGGTTCTCCAGCCCGCGGCGGGCGATGTTCTTGGGGTTGGACCGGTCGACCAGCTGGTCGACGGTGACCGCCAGACGCTCGCGGATGACCTCGATCTCGTCGACCAGCTCATCGGATTGGGCGTTCGCCACGTCGTGCCTCGCTCACTTGGGAACCTACGGACGTGCGAGCCGTCGGCTCGCACACATACGCAAGGATAGGACCTATGACGACCCGCCTGCAGCCCGGAGACACCGCACCCGACTTCACCCTCGTCAACGACGCCGGAGAGCCTGTCACCCTGTCCGCCCAGACGGGCAAGGTCATCGTCTACTTCTACCCGGCCGCGATGACACCGGGCTGCACCAAGCAGGCCTGTGACTTCAGCGACTCGATCGACCGCCTGCAGGCCGAGGGCTACACCGTGCTCGGCATCTCCCCCGACAAGCCCGAGAAGCTCGCGGCGTTCCGCGAGCGGGACGGCCTCACGATCCAGCTCCTGTCGGATCCGGAGAAGCAGGTCCTGACGCAGTGGGGCACCTTCGGGGAGAAGAAGCTCTACGGCAAGGTCGTGCAGGGGGTCATCCGGTCGACGTTCGTGGTCGAGGACGGGAAGATCACGCTCGCGCAGTACAACGTCAAGGCCACGGGCCACGTCGCCAAGCTTCGCAAGGACCTGGGACTCGGCGCCTGACGCAGGGCCTATTCTGGATCCCGAGTCGGTGTGGTGGAACTGGTAGACACGCAGGATTTAGGTTCCTGTGCTTTCGAGCGTGCAGGTTCAAGTCCTGTCACCGACACTCCGTGACCTGACACCTGTGGTCTATGACGCGGGGGTGTCAAGCACTGCGGCCAGGCTGTCCAGGGCGCCCGGCACCAGAGCGTAGAACGACCAGGTTCCGCGCTTGCTGCGGGTCAGCAGACCCGCGTCGACGAGCACCTTGAGGTGGTGCGAGACCGTCGGCTGCGAGAGCGCGACCGGTTCGTTCAGGTCGCAGACGCACGCCTCGCCGCCTTCGTGGGCCGCGATCAGCGAGAGCAGCCGCAGGCGCGTCGGATCGCCGATGGCCTTGAACTTGCCGGCCAGCAGGATCGCATTCTCCTCGCTCATCGCGTCCTTGGTGATGGGCGCGCAGCAGATGTCGGAGCCGGTGTCAGGCGCGGGCAGCAAGGACGTCATGACCCCAGTATGCCTGCTGCATTGACATGCGTCGATGCATTGATACGGTGTCTATATCGACGTCAGTCGATGAATGCGGTAGCCCCGGACGAACGACCAAGGAGACCAGTGAGCGACACCGTCAGCGAGCGGCCCAGGGGCGGACCGGACGACGCGATCGTGGGTCGCCTGTCCCGACTCGACCGGCTCCTGCCCGTCTGGATCGCGGTTGCCATGGCGGTGGGTCTGGTCCTGGGTCGCACCTGGACCGACCTCACCGACGCCCTCGACTCGTTCACCGTGGGCTCGGTCTCGGTGCCCATCGCCATCGGACTGCTGGTCATGATGTACCCGGTCCTGGCGAAGGTGAGGTACAGCGAGACGGCCCGCGTCACCGGCGACAGGCGCCTGCTCGGCGCCTCGCTCGTCATGAACTGGCTCATCGGGCCTGCACTCATGTTCGCCCTGGCGTGGCTCCTCCTGCCAGACCTGCCGGAGTACCGAACCGGCCTGATCATCGTCGGCCTCGCCCGCTGCATCGCGATGGTCCTGATCTGGAACGATCTGGCCTGCGGAGACCGCGAGGCGGCCGCCGTGCTGGTCGCCATCAACTCGGTCTTCCAGGTCTTCGCATTCGCCGCGCTCGGCTGGTTCTACCTGCAGACCCTGCCGGGATGGCTCGGGCTCTCGACCACGAGCGCCGACTTCTCCGTGTGGGCCATCACCGCGAGCGTCGTGGTGTTCCTGGGCATCCCTCTCCTCGCCGGGTTCGCCACCAGACTCATCGGTGAGCGCACCAAGGGTCGCGACTGGTACGAGGACACCTTCCTGCCGAAGCTCGGTCCCTGGGCGCTCTACGGCCTGCTGTTCACGATCGTCCTGCTGTTCGCGCTGCAAGGCGATGCCATCATCAGCAACCCGTGGGACGTCGTCCGCATCGCGCTGCCCCTGCTTGCCTACTTCGCCATCACCTTTGCGCTCGGCATGGTCATGGGACGCCGGCTCGGTCTCGGCTACGCCAAGACCGCGACGCTCGCCTTCACCGCTGCAGGCAACAACTTCGAGCTGGCCATCGCCGTTGCCATCGGCACGTTCGGCATCACGTCCGGCCAGGCGCTCGCCGGGGTCGTCGGCCCGCTCATCGAGGTGCCCGTCCTGGTCGGCCTCGTCTACGTGTCCCTGTGGGCACGCAGGTTCTTCCCCACCGAAGGAGCACGCTCATGACCACCACCAAGCCCACCGTGCTGTTCGTCTGCGTCCACAACGCAGGCCGCTCGCAGATGGCCGCCGGCTTCCTCAAGGAGCTGTCCGGCGGCTCCATCGAGGTGCTGTCCGCGGGCTCCATGCCCGGCAACCGGATCAATCCCGTGGCCGTGGAGGCGATGGCCGAGATCGGCATCGACATCGCCACGGAGCAGCCCAAGAAGCTGTCCACCGAAGCCGTCCAGGCCTCCGACGTCGTGATCACCATGGGATGTGGCGACGAGTGCCCCTACTTCCCCGGCAAGCGCTACGAGGACTGGGAGCTGACCGACCCCGCGGGCAAGGGCATCGAGACCGTCCGCCAGGTGCGCGACGAGATCAGGACGCGCATCGAAGGTCTCATCGCCTCCCTCGCCCCGGCCCAGCCGGCTGGACGACCGCGATGACCGCCGACCTCCCGGTCGTCGTCATCGGGGCAGGACCCATCGGACTCGCTGCAGCAGCCAACCTGCACAACCGCGGCATCGACTTCATCGTCCTCGAATCAGGAACCACCGCGGGCGCAGCCGTCCGCGAGTGGGACCACATCCGCCTCTTCTCGCCCTGGTCGCAGCTCATCGACCCGGAAGCCGCGAAGGTGTTGGCGGAAGCGGGCTGGTCCGAGCCGGACCCGAGGCGATACCCGACAGGCGGCACGTGGGCGTCCGACTACCTCCAGCCCCTCGCCGATGCCCTGGGAGGCGCGGTCCACTACGGCGCGACCGTCACGGGCGTCGCGAAACGGGGTCGCGACCTCATCGTGGACTCTGGCCGGGACGACGCACCCTTCACCGTCCACGTGGACAGTGCAGGCGGCGAGCAGCGGATCCACGCCCGCGCCGTCATCGACTGCTCCGGCACCTGGTCCGGCGCCAACCCTCTCGGTGGCGACGGGCTGCCCGCTGTTGGTGAACGCGCGGAATCCCAGCGCATCACCTACCGGGTCCCCGACCTCCAGGACCACAGCATCCGCGCCCGGTACGCGGGAACACATGTGGTCGTGGCGGGAACCGGCGTCTCGGCGAAGACGGCACTGGTGAACCTCGCGGATCTCGACGGCACCACGGTCAGCTGGCTCGTCCGGCGCCCCACCACCGGCAACGCGTTCGGCGGCGGAGAGAACGATGAGCTGGCTGAGCGTGGTGCACTCGGCGCGAGAGCCCAGAAGGTCGTCGAGTCCGGAAGGGTCGACACCGTCACCGGTTTTCGCACGGCAGCCGTCGAGACCCAGAGCAACGGTCAGCTCACGCTGACCTCGTTCGACGGCGAGAGCGTCCCCGACGTCGACGAGGTCATCGTGCTGACCGGCTTCCGTCCGGACCTGTCGATCCTGACCGAGGTCCGTCTCGACCTCGATTTTGTCCTGCAGGCACCGCGGGACCTCGCCCCCCTGATCGATCCGAACGTCCACTCGTGCGGCACGGTCTACCCGCACGGAGCGAAGGAGCTGGCTCAGCCCGACGCCGGCTTCTATCTCGCCGGGATGAAGAGCTACGGCCGCGCCACGTCGTTCCTGGCGATGACCGGCTTCGAGCAGGTCCGCTCCGTGGTGGCCGAGATCGCCGGTGACCACGAGTCGGCAGCACGCGTGGAGCTGACGCTTCCCGACTCCGGGGTGTGCGGCGGCTCAGGCCTCTTCGACGAGGCGGAGGCCTCCGGCGACGGCGGGTGCTGCGGCGCACCTGCGGGGGCCGACGTGGCCACCCCTTGATCAGACCTGTCCGTGAGGTCGGGGAGGGACGATCGCCTAGGCTGGGAGTCACGGTGGTGACGCACATGCCTCCCACTCAGTGATCATCAGGAGAGAAGGGCCCGGCCATGAAGTCCGATCTGTTCGCGCAGGCGAATCTCGAGGTGCAGACCTCGGAGCGGTTCGTCCTGCAGAACCCCCGCATGCTCAAGGTCACGTTGGGCGCACCCGTCCTGGCGACCAAGGGCGTCATGGTCGCCTACCAGGGCCAGGTGACCTTCGAGCACAAGTCGGCGGGCAGCATCGGCAAGCTCATGAAGAAGGTCGTCACGAGCGAGGACAACCCGCTCATGACGGTCGCGGGACAGGGCGAGGTCTTCTTCGCCGACACCGCCAAGAACGTCTTCATCCTCAACCTCGAGGGCGACGGCATCTCGATCAACGGCCGCAACCTGCTCGCATTCGATGCGACGCTCGACCACGACATCCGTCGGGTCAAGGGCGTCGGCGTCGCCGCCGGTGGCCTGTTCAACACGATCGTCAACGGCCACGGTCAGGTCGCGCTGGTCGCCGACGGCGATCCGATGATCCTGGACTGCTCGCAGCAGCCGACCTTCGTCGATATCAATGCCGCGGTCTGCTGGTCCGCGAACCTCGCCCCGCAGCTGCACAACAGCATGAGCATGCGCTCGACGCTGCGTGGCGGCTCCGGCGAGGCGTTCCAGTACGCGTTCCACGGCCCGGGCTTCGTCGTGGTCCAGCCGTCCGAGGGACCTGCCTACCAGCAGGGCGGTGGCGGACAGGGCGGCAACGTCGCGGCCGCGGCCGTCGGCGGCGGCATCCTCGGCGGCATCCTGAGCTGATGGCTCGACGGTCGCCGCGGTGACGTCGCCGGTCTACCGCGCCCCGATGCGCTCACGCCGCGACGACGTCCCGCACGCGGCGACGCTCGAGCGGGCACTGGAGCTGGGGCTGTGCGGCATGGGAGAGCCCACCGACGAGGGGGCCGAGCGCCGGCTCCAGCAGCTGGTCGACGCCCCCGACGGCTCGTTCGTGTGGACGCGCGTCCCGGGCGGCTCGACGTACGTCGGCCGGATCCACGGCCCGTGGCGACGCGACGACGACGGCGCCGAGGTCGACCTCGTCCACGTGCGCGACTGCGCATGGGTCGAGGTCGACCCGGCCCTCGTCCCCGCGGCGGTGACCCAGACGTTCGGTCGGGGCGGACGCAACTTCCAGCAGATCCATCCCGGTGACGTCGAGGCGCAGACGGCCCGCGTCTGGGACCTGCTGAGCGCCTAGGGAGCGAGCTTGCCGATTCCCTTGCTGATCGAGGCCTGCAGGATCTTGCCGACCACGGCGGCAGCACCGGGCACGGCCATGTCGAAGCCGATCGTGTAGTCCAGCAGGGTCCCGCCGTCCGTGGTCCGGGTGAGCACCTGACGACCCCAGTGCCCCTTCAGCGGGCTGCCCTTGGTGATCGCGTACTCGATCAGGGTGTTCGGCTCCGCGACCGTCGTGGTCTCGTGGAAGGCCGGGAGCGGACCGATCTTGAGGCTGCGGGTCGATCCGACCCCGTTGCGGGACGTGTCACCGTCCGAGACCCGCGCGACCTTGGCGCCGAGGACCGGTCCGAGGTTCTCGTGCTCCGACAGCCTCTCGAAGACCGTGGCGGGATCGGACGTGTACGTGTGCGTGACGTGGACGCGCTGGGGAGTGGCCATGGTCGAGGAGTCTAGGGTGATTCACCATGAAGCGCGGGCGGACGGCGGGCGGCGATCTGCAGCAGCCGATCAGCGCAGGTGTCGTCGCGGTCCTCGTGGGCTACACCAGCTCGTTCGCCGTCGTGCTGACCGGCCTGCACGCGGTGGGCGCGACCCCCTCCCAGGCGGCGTCCGGGCTCCTGGCCCTCTGCCTCACCCAGGCTGCCGCGATGTGCTGGCTCAGCACCCGCTACCGGATGCCGTTGATCCTGGCCTGGTCCACCCCCGGCGCGGCCCTGCTCGCCGGCACTGAAGCCCTCGACGGCGGCTGGCCGGTCGCGATCGGCGCGTTCCTCGTCGCAGGCGCCGCATACGTCCTCACAGGGCTGTGGCCGGCCCTCGGCCGGCTCATCTCCCGCATCCCTGCGCCGATCGCGCAGGCCATGCTCGCGGGCGTCGTGCTCGAGCTGTGCCTGCAACCGGTCACCGCGGTCAAGCAGAACCCCGGGGCGATCCTGCCCATCGCCCTCGTGTGGCTGCTCGGGGTCAGGTTCGCCCCGCGGTGGGCGGTTCCGGCGGCGTTCGCCTGCGCGGGCCTGGTCATCGGCGTCGACATGGTGCGCCACGGCACCTCGATCGCGGGATCCTCGCTCCTGCCCGAGCTCTCGCTCACGACGCCCGCCTGGAGCTGGGCGGCGATGATCGGCATCGCGCTGCCCCTGTACGTCGTGACGATGGCGTCGCAGAACGTCCCGGGCGTCGCGATCATGAAGTCCCTCGGGTACGACGTCCCGTGGCGCGGCGCGATCGTGGCCACCGGCGTCGCGACGGTCGCCGGCGCGCCCGCGGGCGGGCACTCGGTCAACCTCGCCGCGATCAGCGCCGCCCTCGCCGCCGGTCCCCCTGCGGGCCCGGATCCCCGCAGACGGTGGATCGCGGCTCAGTCCGCCGCCGGCACGTACGTCGTGCTGGGCGTCGGCTCGGCCGCACTCGCGGCCCTCGTCGCGGTCGCGCCCATGGGCGTCATCGCGACCGTCGCGGGGCTCGCCCTGCTCGGTACGCTCGCGGACGCTCTTGAGGGCGCCGTCTCGCACCGCGCGGGCCGGGAGGCCGCCGTCATCACCTTCCTGGTCGCCGCCTCGGGCGTCTCGGCGCTGGGCATCGGCTCGGCGTTCTGGGCGCTCGTCGCAGGGCTCCTCGTCCACCTCGTTCTCCACCGGAGGCCCCACTGATGTTCCGCATCCTGTTCTTCGAGCCCCGCATCGCGGGCAACACCGGCGCCGCGATCCGCCTCGCCGCCGTGACGGGCGCCGAGCTCCACCTCGTCGAGCCGCTGGGCTTCGACCTGGAGGAGTCCAAGCTCAGGCGGGCCGGGCTGGACTACCACGACCTCGCCGTCATGACGGTCCACCCGGACCTCGACGCCGCACTGGAGGCGCTCGCGCCCAGCCGGGTGTTCGCGTTCACCGCCCGCGGCGAGCAGCTCTACACCGACGTCGCGTACGAGCCCGGCGACGTCCTGCTGTTCGGTCCCGAGCCGACGGGCCTGCCGGAGCAGGTGCTGGACGATCCACGGGTCGAGGCCCGCGTCCGGCTCCCGATGCTGCCCGGCCGTCGGTCGATGAACCTGGCCAACACCGCCTCGGTCGCAGTCTTCGAGGCGTGGCGCCAGCAGGACTTCGCCCTGCCGAGCTGACGCACGGGGACCCTCGCGCCGTCTTCGGCAGATCCGGTCCGGGTGGGCGCCGGCGGGCGTAGAGTGTGCTCTCTCGGGAAAGAAGACAAGCGCACCATGACCCTGTCCAGGAAGACGGCCCGCCGGCCGGTCGTCATCGCCTTCGTGGTGGCCCTCGTGCTCGGGCCGTTCGTGGCGTGGCAGGGCGCACAGGGCGGGCAGACCCACGAGGAGTCGGTGCTCGCACCTCTGGGCATCGTCGTGGTGGGTGACTCGATCACCGCGCGCTACAACGACTCGCCGGGCGATGAGCGCCAGGGCTGGTGGAGCATCGTCGGGCACCGCTTCGGCGCGGACGTCCGCACGTACGCCCAGTCCGGGTCGGGCTACCTCCGCCCCGGTCACCGGTGCGAGGGCAACCGGTTCATCGACCGCACCGAGGTCTACGCGGGCGCGGCACCGTCGATCCTGTTCGTCGAGGGGGGCCGCAACGACTGGGCACGCTGTGCCGACGGGATGTTCGTCCCGTCGACCGACCACGAGATCGACCACGCAGTCGGCACCTACCTCGACACCGTGAAGACGTTCGTGCCGGCCACGACCCGCGTCATCGTGCTGGGTCCCCCGTGGGGCCCGCTCGACGCCAGGACGGGCGTGCGCATCACCGGCATCGTGCGGGCGCAGGCCGAGGCGCACGGCTTCGAGTTCATCAGCACCGCGGGTGCCCTGACGGCGTCCCGCGTCGTCGACGGCGTGCACCCCAACCGCCACGGCAGCGCTGCGATCGCCCGCCGCGTCATCCGCGCCCTGGAGTGAGTCCTAGGCGGTGAGGGCCGCCACGACGGCCGGCGCGATCGCCGCCAGAGCCTTGCCGCGGTGGCTGATGCGGTCCTTGTCGGCCGGGTCGAGCTCGGCGGTCGACACCTCGAACCCGTCGGCCGCGAACAGCGGGTCGTAGCCGAAGCCGCCCCCGCCGTGCTCGGCCGTCAGGATCCGCCCTGCCATCTCGCCGTGCTCGACGAGCTCGAGACCCTCGGGCGTGCACAGCGCCATCGCGCACCGGAACTGTGCCGTGCGCCGCTCCGCCGGGACGTCGGAGAGCTGACTGAGCAGCAGCCGGTTGTTGGCCGCGTCGCCGCCCTCGCTCTTGGGGACGCCGGACCATCGCGCCGACAGCACACCCGGCATCCCGTTGAGGGCGTCGACGCACAGGCCCGAGTCGTCGGCCAGCGACGGCAGCCCCGTCGCCTGCAGGGCGGCGCGCGCCTTGATGAGCGCATTGCCCTCGAAGGTCGGCTCGGTCTCGGCGGGCTCGTCGTACGCCGGGAAGTCCGCAAGCCCCAGCACCTCGATGCCCGGGACGAGCGGCTCGAGGATGCGCCGCAGCTCGGCGAGCTTCTTGGCGTTGTTGGACGCCAGCACGACCCTGCTCATCGGCCGAGGGCCTCGTTCTGCAGGCGGGTCAGGTCGGCGCAGCCCGCGGCCGCGAGCTCGAGCAGTGCGTCGAGCTCGGCCTTGTCGAACGGCGCGCCCTCCGCGGTGCCCTGCACCTCGACGAACTTGCCCGAGCCGGTCATGACGACGTTCATGTCGGTCTCGGCGCGGACGTCCTCGACGTACGGCAGGTCGAGCAGCGGGACGCCGTCGATGATGCCCACGCTGATCGCGGCGACGGACTCGACGAGGGGCTCACCCGCGAGCGCTCCCCTGCCGCGCAGGTGCTCGACCGCGTCGGCCAGTGCGATGTACGCGCCGGTGATCGCCGCGGTGCGGGTGCCGCCGTCGGCCTGCAGGACGTCGCAGTCGATCGTGATCGTGTTCTCACCGAGGGCCTTGTAGTCGATCGCCATCCGCAGCGACCGGCCCACCAGGCGGGAGATCTCGTGCGTGCGGCCGCCGATGCGCCCCTTGACCGACTCACGAGCCGAGCGGTCGTGCGTGGCCTGGGGCAGCATCGCGTACTCCGCGGTGACCCAGCCGAGGCCTGAGCCCTTGCGCCAGCGCGGGACGCCCTCGCTCGCGCTCGCGGCGCACAGCACCTTGGTCTTGCCGAACTCGATGAGGCATGAGCCCTGCGCGTGGTCGAGCCAGTTGCGGGTGATGGTCACGGGACGGAGCTGATCGGCCTGGCGGCCATCTTCGCGGGTCATGTCTCGAGCCTATCGGGGTGGTCGGCCCCTGCCCGGCACGGATCAGAGCTCGTAGGTCGAGCCGGCGGCGACCAGCTCGAACGCTCCGTCCCAGGTGCTCTTGACGTCGGACTCGACCTCGGCTCGATCGGTCCAGGAGGGGATGTGCGTCACGAGGAGACGGCCCACCTTGCCGCGCGTGGCGTACGTCCCGGCCTCCGCGCCGGTCAGGTGCAGATCGGGCGGGTTGCTGCCGGACTCCACGAAGGAGGCCTCGCACAGGAAGACGTCCACGCCCTCGACCAGGGCGGCCAGGGCCTCGGTCGGGCCGGTGTCACCGGAGTACGCCAAGGAGTGGGTGTCGGTCGCGATGCGGAACGCGAACGCCGGGACGGGGTGGTTGACCCGGACCGAGGTGACCGTGAACGGTCCCAGCTGGACCGTGCCGCCGTCCGCCCAGGGGCTGAATGCGAACTGCTCCCTCATTCCGTCCCGCTCCTCGAGGCCGTAGGCCGAGACGAGGAAGTCCCCGGCTCCCTCGGGGGCGTGGACGGGGATCTGCGCGAAGGCGCCGTCGGGGTGATAACGGCTCACGACGTAGAAGCCCGACATGTCGAAGCAGTGGTCCGCGTGCAGGTGGGACAGCGCGATCGCGTCGATGTCGCGGATCGTGCTGTGCCGCTGCAGCGCACCGAACGCGCCGCTGCCGAGATCGACCAGGAGGCGGTAGGTGCGGCCCTCGAACGGAGCCTCGAGCAGATAGCAGCTCGCGGGCGAGTCGGGCCCCGCGAACGATCCGGCGCAGCCGATGACGGTCAGCTTCATGCCGCGCCCATCCACGAGAACTGGGTCACGGACTCGACCTCGGGGCCGAGGAAGCGTCGCGCGAGCGTGCGGAACTCCTCGGGCCGGCCGGTCGTCAGGAAGCCGTGGGCAGGCACGGGCAGCGCGGCGTCGCGCTCGAGCCCTTCGCGCACCAGGAGCCTGTAGACGTCCTTGGCCGTCTCCTCGGCGCTCGAGACGAGCGTCACACCATCGCCCATGACGTAGGACAGTACGCCCGTCAGGAGCGGGTAGTGGGTGCATCCGAGAACAAGGGTGTCGACGTCGAGATCGATCAGGCGTGCGAGATAGCCCTCCGCGACCGACAACAGCTCGGGACCGCTCGTCACGCCCTGCTCGACGAGCTCGACGAACCGGGGGCAGGCCTGGGTGTGCAGCGTGATGCCGGGATTGGCCGCGAACGCGTCGTCGTACGCCCGCGAGGTGGCGGTCGCCTCGGTGCAGATCACGCCGACGACGCCGTTGCGGGTCGCGCTGACCGCACGTCGGGTGGCCGGGACGATGACCTCGACGACCGGCACGTCGTACCGCTCGCGCGCATCGCGCAGGACTGCGGCGCTCGCGGAGTTGCAGGCGATCACGAGGGCCTTGACGCCCTGGGCCACGAGGTGGTCGAGGCACTCCAGGGCGTACTCGCGGACCTCGGAGATGGGCTTGGGACCGTAGGGCTGGCGGGCCGTGTCACCGAGGTAGAGCACCGGCTCGTGGGGCAGCTGGTCGAGGACGGCACGCGCGACGGTCAGACCGCCGAAGCCTGAGTCGAAGATGCCGATCGGTGCGTCACTCACAACGTTGAACCCTACGGCCGCAGGATGCGGCGACAAAGTGAACGGGCCCCAGATCACATGTGACCCGCATTCCACCCGGGCCGCGCCGGGGTCAGAGCGGGAGCTTGGGCTGGGGCGGGGCGTGCGCCGGGTCGACCCCGTCGAACAACGAGGAGACCGACTCCCCCGCGTGGATCCGGGCGATCGCCTCGGCGAACAGGCCTGCAACCGATCGGACCTGCAGCTCGGGCCAGTCGGCCGGCCGCGGGACGGTGTCGGTCGTCACGACCTCGGTGATCGAGGGGTGGTTGCGGAGCCGCTCGACGGCCTTGCCCGTGAACAGTCCGTGCGTGCACGCGACCGACGCCTCGGTGCAGCCCTCCTGGGCCAGCTTGTCCATGAGCTCGATGATCGAGCCGCCGGTCGCGATCTCGTCGTCGAGGACGATCGCCTTCTTGCCCGCGACGTCGCCGACGATCGCGTCGATGACGACCTTGTCGTCGGCCTGGCGCTGCTTGCTGCCCGCAGCGACGGGGACGCCGAGCAGACGCGCGAACAGTGAGGCGGTCTTGGCGTTGCCGAGATCGGGCGACACGACGACCGTTCCGGTCAGGTCGCGGCCGCGGAAGTGGTCGGCCAGCTCGCCGATCGCGGTGAGGTGGTCGACCGGGACGCTGAAGAAGCCGTGCACCTGCGGAGCGTGCAGCGTCATCGTCACGACCCGGTCGGCGCCCGCGGTGGTCAGCATGTCGGCCACGAGACGTCCGCCGATCGAGATCCGCGACGCATCCTTCTTGTCCGAGCGGGCGTACGCGTAGTGCGGGATCACGGCCGTCACGGACGCGGCACTCGCTCCGCGGGCCGCATCGATCATCAGGAGCAGCTCCATGAGGTGGTCCTGCGTCGGCGGGACCAGGGGCTGGATGATGTAGACGTCCTTGCGCCGGCAGTTGGCCAGCAGCTGCACCTGCAGGCAGTCATTGCTGAACCGCGCCGTCTCGGAGGCGGACAACGGCTGCCCCAGCTCGGAACAGATCTTCTCGGCAAGGGGGCGGTGCGCGCTTCCGGAGAAGACCACGATCTGGCTCACGAGGTCGAGGGTAGCCGAGCGGCCGTCGCGGTGCTTCCCCCACCGTTTGCCGTGGGCGCGGTGCTTCCTCCACCGTACGAAGCCGAAACCGACCTCGTACGGTGGCAGGTCCACCGCGCCCGGTGGGGACGGGCGCCCGGGCGGTGCGACCTTGGTCCCGGGTGCGACGGCAGGTCCGCGGGTAACGTCCGAGCCCCCAGGGCCCCTACGAAGGATCTGACCCGTGTCCGAGTCCACCCACGCCTCGTCGTCCTTCTCCACCGGTCCCGTGCTCAGCCCTGTCGTCCTGCTCATCGGCGTGCTGCTGATCCAGCTGGGCTTCACCGCGAGCTACGTCGGGGCCTTCCACAGCCCCAAGCCGGACAAGGCGCCGATCGCGGTGGCGCCGCCGGCGGGTGGGCCGGAACAGCTCGCCCAAGAGATGGCGCGGACGCTCAACGGTCTGGACGACAAGCCGCTCAAGGCCACTGTCGTCAAGGACGAGGCGGAGGGCCGCCGCAAGCTGAAGGACCGTTCGGTGGGCGCCGTGCTGGTCCTCGGCGAGCAGGGCTATCAGCTGCTCGTCGCGAGCGCGGCTGGGTCGTCGTTGTCCGAGGCGATCGAGAAGGTCGTCAAGACGGTGGCCGCCGAGCAGCAGCGCCCCGTGAAGGTCTCCGACGTGATCCCCGCCGGCAAGGGCGACGACCTCGGGCTCAGCGCCTTCTACCTCGCGGTGGGCTGGGTCGTCGGCGGCTATCTCGCAGCGTCCATCCTCGGGATCACCGAGGGCGAGCGGCTGCCGAGCAGGCGCCGACTGGGCATCCGGATCGCCCGGGTCGCGGTCTACTCGGTGCTGTCAGGCCTGGGTGGCGCCTGGATCGTCGGGCCGTGGCTCGACGCCCTCGACCACGGCTACTGGCCGCTCGCGGCGTTCGGCGCCCTGCTGGTCTTCGCGGTGACGGTGTTCACCCTCGCGTGCGAGGCGTGGGTGGGCGTGCTCGGGATCGGTGTGGCGATCGTGCTGTTCGTGGTGCTGGGCAATCCGAGCGCGGGCGGCGCGTTCCCGACGAATCTGCTGCCGCCGTTCTTCAGCGCGATCGGTCCGTGGTTGCCACCGGGCGCGGCGACCAGCGCGATCCGCGGCATCGTCTACTTCGACAACGCCGGCGTGCGCGGTCCCGTGCTCGTCATGCTCGCCTGGCTGGTGGTCGGGCTCGTGCTGCTGATCGTGCCGACCGTGCGCCAGGAGCGCGCCCGGGCCCACGCCTGATCGCCCGGCCTATGCCCAGAGCTGGCCGTCGAGCTTGTCCTCGGCCTCGTCGAGGGTGCCCTCGTACGCGCCGGTGGACAGATACTTCCAGCCGCCGTCACACACCACGAACACGATGTCGGCGCTCTCGCCGGCCTTGATGCACTTGGCGGCCTGGGCCAGGGCGGCGTGCAGGATCGCGCCGGTGGACACCCCCGCGAAGATGCCTTCTCGCTCGACGAGCTCGCGGACCCGGCGGACCGCGTCGCGGGGACCCACCGAGAACCGGGAGTCGATCAGCGAGGCGTCGTAGAGCTCGGGGACGAATCCTTCGTCGAGGTTGCGCAGCCCGTAGACCAGCTCCCCGTAGCGGGGCTCGGCGGCCACGATGCGCACGTCCGGCTTGTGCTCGCGGAAGAACCGGCCGACGCCCATCAGGGTGCCGGTCGTGCCGAGGCCTGCGACGAAGTGGGTCACCTCGGGCAGGTCCGCGAGGATCTCCGGCCCCGTGCCGACGTAGTGCGCCTCGGCGTTGGCCGGGTTGCCGTACTGGTAGAGCATGACCCAGTCGGGGTGCTCCGCTGCGAGCCCCTTGGCCACGCGCACAGCCTCGTTGGAGCCGCCTGCCGCGGGCGAGGGGATGATCTTCGCGCCCCACATCGTCAGCAGCTGGGTGCGCTCGATCGACGTGTTCTCGGGCATCACGCAGACGATCTCGTAGCCGCGCTGCCGGGCCACCATCGCCAGGGAGATGCCGGTGTTGCCGCTGGTCGGCTCCAGGATCGTGCACCCGGGCGACAGCCGGCCGTCCTTCTCCGCCTGCAGGATCATCTGCAGCGCCGCGCGGTCCTTGATCGAACCCGTCGGGTTGTGGTCCTCGAGCTTGGCCCACAGCCGCACGTCCGGGGACGGCGACAGGGACGGCAGCCCTACCAGGGGCGTACCGCCGACCGAGTCGATCAGGGAGTCAAAACGCACGGCGTTCCAATCAGGAGAGGTCGGCGGACCCGCCGGCCACGGCCGGCAGGATGACCACGGTGTCGCCGTCGGCGACCGCGGTCTCGAGGCCACCGGTGAAGCGGATGTCCTCGTCGTTCACGTAGATGTTGACGAACCGGCGGGCCTGACCGTTCTCGAGCAGCCGGTCCTTGATGCCCTCGTGATCGAGCTCGAGCTGGTCGATCAGCTCGGCGACGGTCGACCCCTTGCCCTCGACGGCGCGCTCGCCGCCGGTGAGGGGACGCAGGATGGTGGGGATACGGACCTCGATGGCCATCAGTGCTCTGCCTTCTGTTGTGACGTTTCGGTGGGCGCTACATCTGTATAAGCCTCGACGACCCGAACTTCTTCCTCGGTGACCTCGCCGTCGACGATCCGGTACGACCGGAAGTCGACCGGACCGGACTCGTGGGCTCCGTCGCGGGTCGAGACGAGCACGTAGTGGGCGCCGGGCTCGCCGGCGAGGTTGACGTCCGTCCGGGACGGATACGCCTCGGTCGCGGTGTGCGAGTGGTAGATGACGACCGGCTCCTCGTCGTTGTCGTCCATCTCGCGGTAGAGGCGCAGCAGGTCGCCGGAGTCGAACTCGTAGAACGTGGGCGACATCGCGGCGTTGAGCATCGGGATCAGTCGCGCGGGGACGTCCGAGCCGATCGGGCCGGCGACGACGCCGCACGCCTCGTCAGGGTGGTCGCGGCGGGCATGCGCGATGATCGCGTCATGCGTGGCTCGGTCGATGGTCAGCACGCCGTGAGTTTATCGACCATCGCCACGACGGCCCGACGGCGACCGCGCCGCGAGACGGGCCCGTGCCGGAGGCGTCAGTCCAGGGCTGCGATCAACGTCTCCTGCACGTAGCCGAGCCAGTCGAAGATGTCGGACATCGCAGCGACGGCCTCGTCCTCGGACTCGGCCACCAACATCGTGTCCTCGTCGGTCTCGATGCCGAGCCGCACGGCCAGCGCCAGGCGGATGTCGGTGAGCGCGCGCAGCCAGGCCTGCACCTCGCCGGGGTCGAGCTCGACCTCGACGGGATCGCCGTGCTCGTCGGGGACCCCCTCGAACGTCAGCCCGCCGTCGACGAGCGAGCCGATCAGCGTCTCGGCGTTCTGCACCTTGGCCGAGGTCAGGCCCCGCTCGGTGAACCGGCGGAACTCCCCCGCGTCGTCGGGGTCGCCCCGGTACGCGTCGGGCAGCAGGCGCTGCAGCACGGGGTCCTCCGGGGGCAGGGACGGCCCGCCCATGCCGAGCTGGGTGGCGAGCGGATCGGCGTCGGACTCCTCGACCCCGTTGCGGTCGCGCAGCAGCTCGATGACCTGGCCCGCGAGGTTGGCCAGCAGGTGCGCCTCGCCGATCTCGAACGTCGCCGTGATCCCGCCGCGACGGCGGCGCTTGAACGGCTTCATGCGTCCTGCCGCTCGAGCGTGGCCCACAGCCCGTACTCGTGCATGGCCTGCACGTGTCGCTCCATCTCCTCGCGGCTGCCGCTCGAGACGACCGCCTTGCCGTCGTGGTGCACCTTCAGCATGAGCTCGTGGGCCTTCTCCTCGGTGTAGCCGAAGTAGTTGCGGAACACGTACGCGACGTAGGACATCAGGTTGACCGGGTCGTTCCAGACGATGGTGACCCAGGGGTTCTCGAGCTCGACGACGATGTCGGCGTCGGGCTCGGCGATCTCGACGGGGCTCGGGGTGGTCACGCCCCCATTGTGTCGCAGGCACCTGACGACGCGAAACCACGCGCCGTCGGTCCTAGGCTGGACCCCGTGACCACACCCAGCACCGCCCTGCTGACCGATCGCTACGAGCTCACGATGCTGCAGGCGACCCTGCGCAACGGGACGGCCCAGCGCCGCTCGGTGTTCGAGCTGTTCGCCCGTCGCCTGTCGGGAGGACGCCGCTACGGTGTCGTCGCCGGCGTGGGCCGGGCGCTGGACGCCCTCGCCGACTTCCGCTTCGGCGAGCCGGAGCTCGCGTGGCTCCGAGAGGAGGGCGTCGTCGACGACGACACGATCGCCTGGCTCGCCGACTACCGGTTCACCGGCTCGATCTGGGGCTATCCCGACGGGGAGATCTACTTCCCCCAGTCCCCCGTGATGATCGTGGAGGGCACGTTCGCCGAGAGCGTCGTCCTGGAGACGCTGTTGCTCTCGGTGCTCAACCACGACTCGGCGATCGCGACCGCCGCATCGCGCATGATCACCGCAGCAGGCGACCGGCCGTGCATCGAGATGGGCTCGCGCCGTACGCACGAGGCCGCTGCCGTCGCGGCGGCCCGCGCCGCCTACATCGCCGGCTTCGCGGCCACCTCGAACCTCGAGGCCGGTCGCACCTACGGCATCCCGACCACCGGGACCAGCGCCCACTCGTTCACGCTGCTGCACGACACCGAGCGCGAGGCCTTCGAGGCCCAGGTGCAGTCCCTCGGCCCCGGCACGACCCTCTTGGTCGACACGTACGACATCCCCGAGGCGATCCGCGCCGCGGTCGACCTGGCCGGTGGCGAGCTCGGCGGGGTCCGGCTCGACTCCGGCGACCTGGTGGCGCTGGCCCGCACCGTTCGCCAGCAGCTCGACGAGCTGGGCGCGACCAGGACCCGCATCACCGTCACCAGCGATCTCGACGAGTACGCGATCGCGGCGCTCGCGGTGGCCCCGGTCGACGGCTACGGCGTCGGCACCTCGCTCGTGACCGGCTCCGGCGTCCCCACCAGCGGCTTCGTCTACAAGCTCGTGTCCCGCGCGGACGACGACGGCCAGATGATCTCGGTCGCCAAGAGGAGCGCGGACAAGGTCTCGGTCGGCGGCCGCAAGTACGCCCTGCGACGCCTCGGGCCGAACGGCCGCGCCGAGGCGGAGGTGATCGGCGTCGGCGGGACACCCGTCCACGACGACAACGACCGCCCCCTGCTCGTCGAGCTGGTCCGCGACGGCAAGCGGATCCACTCCGAGTCCCTCGAGGAGTCCCGCGACCGCCACAGGGCGTCCCTCGCGGAGCTCCCGCTGCCCGCCCGCCAGCTGTCCAAGTCCGATCCCGTCCTGGACACCGTCTACGAGGAGACCCCGGCATGAGCACCGCCCTGATCGTCGTCGACGTCCAGCACGACTTCTGCGAGGGCGGCTCTCTCGCCGTCGAGGGCGGAGCCCGGGTCGCGCAGGACGTCGCGGACCTGATCGGCTCCGGGGCGTACGCGACCGTGGTCGCGACCCGGGACCACCACATCGATCCCGGCGAGCACTTCTCGGACACGCCGGACTTCGTGGACTCCTGGCCGCGGCACTGCGTCGTGGGCACCGAGGGCGAGCGGCTGCACCCCCCGCTGACGCCCGAGATGTTCGCCGAGATCTTCTTCAAGGGTGAGTACGCCGCCGCGTACTCCGGCTTCGAGGGCGCCTCGGCCGACGGCGTGACGCTCGCGGACTGGCTGCGAGCCGAGGGCGTCGACACCGTGGACGTCTGCGGCATCGCGACCGACTACTGCGTCCGCGCAACGGCCCTCGACGCCGCGCGGGAGGGCTTCGCGGTGCGCGTGCTGCAGGGGCTCACGGCTGCCGTCTCGCCGGACAACCTGCCCCGCGTGCGTGAGGAGTGGACCGCAGCCGGCGTCACGACCGCCTGAGCCCTGGCCCGCGCACCCCGGCGTTAGGTTGGTGTGATGAGCACCTCCTCCGCCGACCTCCCCATCGACGAGACCTCACGGGCGCGCCTGGCCGACGAGGGACTGCGCCTGGCCGTCGTCGACCGCACCGACCCCGCCGCGTACGAGGCGTGGTTCCGGGCCGAGACCCGCGGCTTCCACGACGCAGCGCCCAGCCCGGAGACGATCGCCCAGCGGCACCGCGGCCTCGAGGCGGACCGGCGCCTCGTGGGCGTCTTCGACGACACCGCGGGCATCCCCGAGCAGCCCGTGGCCACCACGATCTGCTGGCCTGCCGACCTGACGGTCCCCGGACGTCGCGCGGTCCCCGCGTGGGCCGTCAGCGGGGTCACGGTCTCGCCGACCCACCGCCGTCGCGGCATCGCCCGCGCGCTGATGGAGGCCGAGCTGCGCACCGCGCTCGCCCTCGACCTGCCGGCCGCGATGCTGACCGTCTCGGAGTCCACGATCTACGCCCGCTTCGGCTACGCCCCCGCAGCCTTCGCGCGTGACCTGACGATCTCGACCCGCCGCGTCCGGTGGACCGGTCCCGTCCCGGACGGTCGCGTCCGCCTCGTGACGGCCGAGCAGATGCGCGACGACGGACCGGCGATCGTGGAGCGGGTGCGCCTCGGCCGTCCCGGTGAGATGTCGTACGCGGGCCACCTGTGGACCCGCCAGCTCGGCTTGGGGCCCGGCGACAAGGACGCCAAGAAGCTGCGGATCGTCCGCTACGACGACGCCGACGGGACGCCGCAGGGCTTCGCGGTCTACGACCTCACGATGGATCCTGCGGACTTCGCCGACCACGAGCTCAAGGTCCGCACGCTCGTCGCGGCGACTCCGGATGCGTACGCCGGGCTGTGGCGCTACCTCCTGGAGGTGGACCTGGTCTCGACCGTCACGGCGCACCTGCGACCCGTCGACGAGCCGCTGCGTTGGATGATCGACGACTTCCGGGCCGTGCGGGTCAACGAGCTCGACCATCTCTGGGTGCGCGTGCTCGACGTGCCGAGCGCGCTGGGCGCCCGGTCGTACGGGGAGCCGGGCCGGTTGGTGATCTCGATCGACGACCCGCTCGGCTTCGCGGCGGGCACGTGGGCCGTCGACGTGGACGCGGAGGGCGAGGCCACCGTGACGGCCACCGACGACCCGGCCGATGTGTGGATGACGGTCAACGCGCTCGGCTCGCTGTACCTCGGCGGCGTCCCCGCACGTACGCTCATCGCCGCCGGCAGCCTGACCGGGGACGCCGAACGGCTCGACCGGATGTTCCGCGCCCCGGTCGAGCCGTACCTCAGCATCTGGTTCTAGCCGGCTACTTCTTCTTGACACGCACCCGGTCGATCGCCGAGGTGGACGCCTCGGTGGTGCCCGATCCCAGGTAGGAGGCGCGCAGCGCGCGCTTGCCGGTGGACGTCAGACGAATCTTGACCGAGCGGGTCCTGCCGTTGACCCAGACCGTCTTGACGACCCGCGAGCCGTCCTTGATCTGCACGCGTCCGGACGGCGCGACGCCTGCCGCGATGACGGTGACCCTCGCGGTGACCCGCGCCCCCTTCTTCGCCGATGTCTTGGCGATCGAGAGCGTGGTGGTCGTCGGGGCCTTCCCGACCGTCAGGTCGAACGCCGCGCTCGTGCCACCGACCGTCCGCGCGTCACCGGTGTACTGAGCCACCAGTCGGCGCGCGCCGATGCCCAGCCTGCTCAGCGCGACCTTGGCCCGTCCGTCCTGCACGACCCCCGCACCCACCACGGTGCTGCCGTCGAGCACCCGGACGCGGCCGGTGGGCACGACGCCCGCGCCCCCCGTGACCGTCACGGTCGCGGTCAGCTTCTGGCCGTGGACCGCCGCCCGGCTGGGCAGCGACAGCGTCGTGGTGCTCCGGAGCTGATCGGCGAACACGGTGGTCGCCTCTCCGAGGCGCAGGAGCACGGTCTCGCCCGTGGCGTCCTTGAGGCCGTCGTTGTCGGTGACTGCGTAGATCGCGCCATCGGCCGCGACCGTGAAGCCCTCGAGCTTCTCCTGCGTCCAGCCGTTGGTCGCGCGCAGCTTCGGCAGCACGTCGATCGCCAACTTCTTGTCGACGATCGGCAGCGTGCCCGGCGCGGGATCGCTCGTCGGCACGTCGACGGTGTAGATGCGCTTGTTGCGGGCGTTCGGGCCGTTGAGCTTGTCTCGCTCGATCACCGCGAAGGTGTCGTCGTCGACGGCCGTGATCTCGGACAGCCCGACCCAGTCGGCGCCGTCGCGCTTGGGGCTGTTCATCTCGTAGCCGAACCAGTGCCAGGTGCCGTCGGCGACGTCGTAGCGTCCGATGCGGGCGATGTCGTCGCCGTCGACCGTCTCGGTCTGGTCGGTGACATCGGTCCACAGCTGGCGCTGGATGACGACGAACACGTGCTCACCCTTGGCGTCGTTAGTGGCCGTCACGCCCTCCAGGCCCCAGTTCTTGATGTGCGAGGTGATGTCGGCCGGCAGGTCGACCGTCTGCTGGATCGCCCCGGACCCATCCGTGCGGTACAGCTTGTTGGCCGGGCCCGTGGCGCCCTCGTTGGCCAGCCAGAATCCGCCCTGCGGACGGGCGAAGATCCCCTCGACGTCCAGGTCCGCACCCACGCCGTCCTTCGTGACCGTCAGGGCCGAGGTGATGCGGGCCGGTGTCCTGGTCACGTCGACCGTGAAGATCTGGCCGGGCTTGAGCACCGTGTCGGACGCAGCGTAGATCGTGCCGGCGTCGCCCGGCTTGGCGCTCAGCGCTCCGAGGGCGCTCCAGCCGATCGGGTTGCCGTCGATGTCGTCTGCGACGATCGACGGGAAGGCCGCCGCACCGTCACCGAGCCGGTACAGGCTGACGCTGGCGCGCACGCCGCTCGCGGCGGCATCGGTCTCGCTGGAGACGGCGAGCAGGTCGCGGCCCGGGATCGGCAGGATGCCCTCGGGACCGTTGGTCGTCGGCAGGATCTGCTTGAACACCGGCGCAGCCGGATCGGCGACGTCGTACACCGCGACGACGTTGCTGCGCTCGGAGCCGACGAACGCGTACCGCACGCCGCCGATCGTCGCGACCGCCAGACCCTCGGGCTCGGCCCCCTTCTTGGCGGCTCGGTCGTCGTTGTACAAGCCGTGGCGCACGGCGATCTTCTCGAAGCTGTTGCCGGCGTCCCAGGTCACGCTGCCGTCACGGGCGTCGAAGACCGTCCAGCCGCGGGAGCCGCCCTTCCAGTCGCCTTCGTTGGCCGTGGCCACGTGGGTGTCGTCGACCCAGGCGATCGAGTCGGGCTCGCGCACGACGTCGGTCAGCGAGTCGGTGAACGAGATCTTGCCGTCCTTCGTGGTGTCGAAGCCCGAGCCCGACACGGCACCGGCCGAGAAGACCTTCTCGATGGCACGGGTCCTCAGGTCGATGATCGCGATGCCGTTGTTCTCCTGCAGGGTCAGCGCCAGCTTGTTGTCGGCGTTGATCGAGACGTACTCCGGCTCGGGATCGGTGGGCTCGGTCAGACCGGCAGCGATGAACGACGGGAGGGCCGTCCCGTCGGGCTGGACCAGGTCGAGCCGGTGCTTCTCCCACGTGGTGGGGCCACCGGTCAGGTCGATGACCTGCACGAACCCGGCGGGCAGCTGTGGAAGATCGCCCTTCGCGCGTCCGGCCGGCTTGGCCTCCTCGTCGCGCTGGTTCTCGATTGCGATGGCCGCGTAGGACTCGTCGGCGCTGATGTCGATCGAGTCGGGCTGGCCCTCCAGGTCGATGCTGCGGATGAGCTTGGAGTCGGCCATGCGCACGATGTCGAGGCGCCCGGACGGCTTGGTGAAGCTGTCACTGGTGTCGACGACGACCAGGACGTACCGGCCGACGACCGCGACCGAGGTCGGCTGGTCGTCGGTGTCCCCGAGCTGCGCGAGCGAGAGGCTGCCGGCGCCGACCGGCTCGTCCGGGTCGCTGATGTCCAGGAAGCCGATCCGCTTGCCGAGGGCGTCTGTGTAGACGAGCGTCTTGCCGTCCGCGGAGACGTCCGAGATCTCGGCGACCGTCTCGGACCCGGCAGGCACGTCCTTGGGCAGGTTCTTGTAGACCGGGTAGGTCGCGGTGCGGTGGAAGCTCCGGTCGGGCTCGGCGGCGCCGGAGCCGGTCGCGGGCAGCACGATGGCGGCCAGGGCCCCAGCGGTGACGCCGACGAGGGCCGGTCGGACGATCGATCGAATCATCGGTGCCAGGCGCGACGGGCGCGGTGGCTTCGTGTGAGGTGACATGCGACGCATGCTGTCGACGTCAGCGCAACAGACCTCGACCGCGCGGTGAACGGCCGCCGACCCCTAGGCGAATGCCTGCGCGAGCTCGTGGGCCGGCGTTCTCCGTCGTGCGCACACGCTGCCCTTGAGGAACGCTGGTGCGCATGCCCTTGACCTCCCCCGTGCGCACGACCGGGCGCCTAGCCCTCGGCGCGATGCTGTTGTTCGCCGGCACCAGCCACCTGACCTTCGCGCGTCAGGAGTTCTCCGCCCAGGTGCCGCCATGGATCCCCGTCGACACCGATCTCGTGGTGCTCGCCTCGGGTGTCGCCGAGCTGACCCTCGGCGGGGCGCTGATCGCCGCACCGCGACGCCACCGGGCCACCGTGGGATGGGTCGTGGCGGCCTTCTTCGTCGCGATCTTCCCCGGCAACATCTCCCAGCTGGTCACCAGGACGGACGCCTTCGGGCTCGACTCGGACCGCGCCCGCGCCGTACGGCTGCTCTTCCAGCCGCTGCTCGTGCTCTGGGCGCTGTGGTCAACCGGCGCGTGGCGGTCCTGGCGTCAGCGTCGCGCGTCCGCGCGCGTGATCCAGTAAGCAGCCGTCTCCGGGCTCGGCGTCCCGAACCGGGCGTTGACCACGAACAGCGAGTCCTTCACGAGGGCGACCGTGCTGGGCACGTCGATCTCGTCCGCGAAGTCGGCCCGTTCGATCATGTCGACGAGCTCGCCGGTCCGCTGGCGCCGGTCGAGGTCGACGACCGCGATCTTGTTGAGCCGGTTCTGCACGACGTAGAGCACCCCACGGCCCCGCTCGAGCCCGTCACCGTTGACGAAGGTCGTCCCGCCGGTGTCGATCTGGCGGGTCCGGCCCGATCGCGGGTCGATGCGAAGGAGCAGACCGGTGTTGCTCTGCACCGCGACCAGTGCCTTGCCGTAGCTCACGATGCCGTTGAGGTTGTTGCCCGCCGCGAGCTGAAGATCGCCGGTCAACGGCACGATCTTGGCCCGCCCGGCCGCGGGCAGCTTGGCGCTCCGTCCGCGCGTGAACGGGACGACCAGCAGCTCCTTCGACAGCGAGTCGGTGGCGTAGACGCCGCTGCGGGTCACGGTCAGGTCGTTGACGAACCGCGCGCTCACGCTCGGGAAGGCGTACGTCGCCAGGACCTTGCCGGTGTCGGCGTCCTGCGCACGCACCTCCTTGCCGGCGCCCCCGGCGACCCACAGGACGTCGCGGCGCCGGTCGTAGTCGATGCCGACCGCCACGCGTCCGGTCGCCCCGGCGAAGCGGGTGGTGCGTCCCGACGCGATGCCGATCTTCAGGATGGCTCCGTCGGCGCGGGACCCGGAGTAGAGATTCTTGCCGTCCGTGGTGATGCCCTCGGGCAGCCAGCCGGCCGGCAGCTCGATGCGATCCGGTGGCGCGGGGCGTCGGTCCTGGGCGGGGTGGGCGGAGGCGGGCAGGACGGTCGCGACCACGGCCGCTGCGGCGAGTCCCACCGCCCAACGAAGATGTCTCATGATCGGTCCTGTCGTCGAGGCGGATCTCTCCATGGTGAGCACGCCCCGTCCTTCCGGCAACCTCAATTCAGCCCTTGGGCGAGCTGCCGTCCTGCGGCATCGTCGCCGGGAACGTGCCGAGCCGCTCGATCATGAACCCGCCCGGATAGGAACGGATGCGGTGTGTGTCGCGCAGGAACGCCGGCCTGCGGCGGGGCGGGAGGAACCGGACGATCCGGCCGCGGGCCACCAGCGACCCGTGGGCGAGCGCGGTCACGAGCCGCGGCGGCCGCGGATAGCCGAACGCCTCGCGCAGGTGGTCGTCCAGCAGCGCGATGCTGAACCGGCGCATCGCCGGGCGAAGCGGCCGCGGGTAGAAGCCCACGAACAGGTCGAGGGTCGCATCGGCCACGGCCCGGGACCTGGGGTCGAACGCGTAGGTGTCGCGCTCGTAGGCGTCCATCAGCTCGGCGAACCCGTCGTAGTCGGCGGGGATGTCGCGAATGCCCATGAGCCGGCCGAGCCGCTGGTAGTAGCGCACGGTCGCCGTCTTCTCCGCGTCGAGCCCGGGCCGCCAGCCGTACCTCGTGATCCACCGCACCGGGGTCACCACGAACGTCGAGAGCACGTAGCGCAGGTCGTCGTTGGAGATGTCGTAGCTGCCGTGCATCTGGTTCATCCGGCGCACCCCGGCCCGGCCGTCCGGCGAGTCCAGACCCTCGGCGGCCAGCGTCTCCAGGATCAGCGCGGTGTCGTCGTGCCGCTTCTGCGTCGCGCCGGTGAACTCACCGGTCTCGTGCAGCAGGCGACCGATCGAGGGCACCGCGTACGTGCGGAACAGCGCGAAGCTGAGCGCCTGCTGCGAGTCCCACGGGAACTCGTGCATCGCGGTGATCCGGACGATCTGCTCGTACTGCGTCTCGGGGTCGAGTCGATCGATCTCACGCTGCCAGTGATCTCGCCTCATGTCCGGACACTACCGTGACAGTGACGCTGTCACAATGCCCGGCGGATCGCGCTAGGCCGTCGCGCGGAGGAAGTCCACGATGTCGTCGAGGGCGCGCCGGGCGACCGGCACGACACCGGGCAGGCTGAGGAAGCCGTGGATCGCGCCCTCGTACTCGACGTAGCGGACCGGCACCCCCGCCTCCACGAGCGCATCGCGATACCTCGAGCCGTTGTCGAGCAGCGGATCGTGCTCCGCGGTGAGGATGAACGCCTTGGGCAGCCCTGCGTGGGAGGCCGCCCGGATCGGGGAGGCGCGGAAGTCCTCGGTGCCGTGCTGTGCGTCGAGGTAGAGCCGGACGTACGCCCGCATGTTGCGCGACGTCAGCACGGGCGCCTCGGCGTTCCGGTCCTCCGAGGGCCATCGGTCGTACATCTCGACGCCGGGATAGATCAGCACCTGGGACCGGATCTCGGGTCCACCCGCGTCGCGGGCCAGCAGCGTCATGACCGCGGCGAGGTTGCCGCCCGCGCTGTCACCCATCAGCGAGATGCGCGAGGGGTCGACGCCCAGCTCGTCCGCGTGGTCGACGACCCACGTGAGCGCATCCCAGCAGTCCTCCACGCCGGCCGGGAACGGGGCGTCCGGGGCCAACCGGTACGACGGCGAGATCACGACCGCCCGGGCGCCGACCGCGACGCTGCTCGCGAGCCAGCCGGACTGCTCGGGATTGCCCTGGACCCAGCCGCCGCCGTGGAAGTTGACGACGCACGGCAGCGGTCCCGCGACGTCCGTGGGCCGGTGCACGAGCGCGCGGGATCCCGAGCCGATCGTGATCTCCTGCTGCGTGGCCTGCGCGTGGACCCGGCCGAAGAGTCGCTGCCCGACCGCGGAGCGCTGCAGCCGCACCCGCTTCGCACGGTGGGCCGGCAGGTCCTCGACCTCCTCGATGCCCTTCTCGACCAGCCGCATGAGTCGAGCGAACAGTCGGGTGCGGGGGGCCATGGTGCTCAACGGCAGGTCCTTCGGCTCATGTCGCGCGCGGCGAGAGGTGGTCGACGAACCCTAGCCGGACGCCTTGAGCGCCCACGCCCGGATCGCGTCGATCCGCGCCTGCAGCTCGGCCGACGAGGCCTGCGCCGCAGGAGGTCCGCCGCACTGCGAGCGCAGCCGGCTGTGGGTGACGCCGTGCGGGGCGCCCGTGCGGTGGTGCCACGCGCCGACGAGCGCCTGCAGCTCACGGCGCAGCTCGCTTCGGCGCTCGAACGCGACGTCGGCCGCGATCTCGGGCTCCGCGCGGGCCGCCTTGTCCTGGGCCCGCTTGGCGCGCGCGGTCTTCAGCAGCTCGGCGACCTGATCGGGGTCGAGCAGGCCGGGGATGCCCAGGAAGTCGAGCTCGCCGTCGTCGTCGGAGAGCGCGTCGTAGCCGAACTCGCCGCCGTCGTAGACGAGCCGGTCGAACGAGGCGTCGCTCGCGAGCGCGCGGTACTCCCCCAGCTGGTCGGAGGCGCCCTGGTCCTCCTGCGCCTTGGCGATGAGCTCGGCCTCGGCGGCGAACAGATCGTCCTCGTCCTTGACCGCGCGTCCGATCACGTGATCGCGCTGGGCCTCAAGGTCCGAGGCCAGCTCGAGCAGGCGCGGCACGCTCGGCACGAAGATCGAGGCCGTCTCACCCTTGCGCCGGGCACGCACGAAGCGGCCCACGGCCTGGGCGAAGTAGAGCGGGGTCGAGGTCGTCGTCGCGTACACGCCGACCGACAGCCGCGGGATGTCCACGCCCTCGGAGACCATGCGGACCGCGACCATCCACGGCGTCATGCCGGCCGAGAACTCGGCGATCTTGGCGCTGCTGCCGGGCTCGTCGGACAGCACCACGGTCGGCTTCAGACCCGTGATCTCGGCCAGCACCGAGGCGTACGCACGAGCGCTGTCCTGATCGCTCGCGATCACCAGGCCCCCCGCGTCGGGGACGTGCCGGCGCACCTCGTTGAGTCGGGTGTGCGCCGCGGTGAGCACCTCGGGGATCCACGAGCCGTTGGGGTCGAGCGCGGTGCGCAGCGCCTGGGCCGTCGCGGCGCGGTCGAGCGGCTCGCCGAGGCGGGCCGCGACCTCGTCGCCCGCACGGGTGCGCCAGTGCATCCGGCCCGAGTAGGCCATGAACAGCACGGGTCGCACGACGCCGTCCTTGAGCGCGTGGCCGTAGCCGTAGGAGTAGTCCGCGACGCTCGCGACGGTGCCGTCGACCTGCGGGGCGTACGTCACGAACGGGATGGGGTTGTCGTCGGAGCGGAACGGGGTGCCGGTCAGCGCGAGCCGCCGGACCGCGGGCTCGCAGGCCTCCTGGACGGCGTCTCCCCACGTCAGCGCGTCGCCGGCATGGTGGACCTCGTCCATGATCACCATCGTCGAGCGGTGCTCGATGCGGGCGCGGTACGCATTGGGGTTGACCGCAAGGCCCGCGTACGTGACCGCGAAGCCCTGGAAGCCCGAGCCGAGCGCCCCCTGGCTCGGCAGCGTCGGATCGATCGCGATGCCGATGCCCGAGGCGGCCAGCGCCCACTGCGTCTTGAGGTGGTCGGTGGGCGTCACGATGACGATCCGCTCGACGATACCCTTCGCGAGGAGGTCGGCGGCGATCGTCAGGGCGAACGTGGTCTTGCCGGCTCCGGGCGTGGCGACAGTGAGGAAGTCGCTCGGTTGCGTGCGTTGGTAGAGCTCGAACGCCTCGCGCTGCCAGACCCGGAGGTGCTGGCTACGCGTCACCCGACGGATCCCCCTCGTCGCCCTTGTCGAGACCTTCCCAGATGTCCTTGCACTCGGGGCAGACCGGGAACCTCTGCGGATCGCGGCTGGGCGTCCACACCTTGCCGCACAGGGCGATGACGGGCGTGCCCATGACCATGGCCTCGGTCAGCTCGTCCTTGGGCACGTAGTGCGAGAAGCGCTCGTGATCGCCTTCCTCGGGGCGCTGGTCGACACGCTCGTCGGTGCGCTCGTCGAGTGCCGTCTGCGAACCACGCTGGAAGAAAGCCACGGCGACAGTCTAACGAGTGCCCGAGACCGTTTCCTAGTTCGCCGACGGGTCGTCCGGGAATGTCGCCCAGAATCGGATGTCGTCGTCCTGGCGCCGCAGGACGTCGCGCCACAGCGTCTCGGGGTGAGGCGAGATGAGATCGCCGTCCTCGGCCACGACGACGAGCCAGGCGCCCTCCGCGATCTCCTCCTCGAGCTGACCGGGACCCCAGCCCGCATAGCCGGCGAAGACCCGCAGACCGTACAGCTCACCGCTCGCCGGCAACGGCCCGTCGAGGTCGATCAGCCCGACCCGACCTGCCATCTGCCGCCAGCCGAGGGGCGGGACGTCCGCGATGACGCCCAGCGCGAGCGCGGAGTCCATCGCGACCGGTCCGCCCTCGAACAGGCACACCGGCGCGTTGACGAGGCCGGCCCAGTCCGGCAGGACGTCGTCGACCTCGGCGGTGTCCAGCGGACGGTTGACGATCACGCCGAGTGCACCGTCCTGGTCGTGGTCGAGCAGGAACACGACGCTGCGCAGGAAGGGACCCGCCTCGATGGCCGGGGTGGCCACCAGCATCGTTCCGCGCAGGGAGTCCATGTCTCCATGATGCCCCGTGGTGCTCCGCCAGGCGACACTGCCGAAAGCCCTATGCTCGTGGCATGGCTGACGACGCGGGCACCGGCGAGGAGCTCACGATCGACGAGCTCGCGGCTCGGGCGCAGATGACCGTGCGCAACGTGCGTGCGTACGCCGCGCGCGGGCTGATCGACGCACCCCGCCTCGCGGGCCGCACGGGCTACTACAACCGCGAGCACCTGCAGCGGCTGCAGCTCGTGCGCCAGCTGCTCGAGCGCGGCTTCACGCTCGCGGCGATCGAGAAGGCGATCCAGAACACCCCGCACCACGCCGCGGGGCACACCCTCGACCTCATGACGATCCTCGACCTCCCCGACGAGGGTGACGCCGAGATCATGTCGCGCGAGGACCTCGCAGCCCTCGCCGGCGTCGAGCGCGACGACGCCCTGATCGAGTCGATGGTGGGCCTCGGGCTGGTCGAGAAGCTCGACGGCGACCGCGTACGCCTCATGGAGCCCGCGGTGGTGCGTGCGGGTGCCGCGGCCGTGACGCTCGGCCTGCCGCCGGAGTCGGTCATCTCCCTGTTCCCCGTGCTGCAGTCCCACCTGCGGACCATCGCGGACACGTTCGTGCGCGAGGTCGTGACCGAGCTGATCCAGCCGTTCATCGACGCGGGCCTGCCCGAGCACGACTGGCGCCGCATCATCGACCTCGTGGACGGCCTCCTGCCGATCGCGAGCCAGGTCACGCTGGGGATCTTCCGCTCCGAGATCCGCAAGTCGATCGACATCGAGGTCGGCGAGCAGATCACCGGCATCGCAGCCAAGCTCGACTGACGTCCGCGCCGATCCGCTCAGGCAGCGATCGCGTTGCGCAGACGGGACAGCAGCCCGCCCCGGTGCACGTCGTCCTGCCGGCTCGGCGCACGGGTGGCCCACGTCCTGCGGGCCGAGTCCTGGATCTGCTGGCCCCGGTGCGGCGGCACACCCGCCGAGGTCGCGAGGTAGGCCAGCTCCTTCGCGAACGCCTTGCGCAGCGCGGGCTCGTCCCGGTGGGCGTCGAGCAGGGCGCGGACGGACGGCAGATCGGCGGCCGTGCTGACCCACGCCGTCACCGCGACCATGCCGGGGTCCTCCTGGCCCTCGCAGATGAGCCGCTCCATGTGCCCGCTGAGCCGCTGGAACCAGGTCATCTGGAGCTCGAAGAGCGCGTCGGTGTCGGTCGGGAAGGCGTCCCGCCCACCCTCGGTGGCGTCGATGAGCTCGGTGAGGCTGAGGTCGCGGTGGGCGTCCTTGACAGCCAGCATCCCGCGAAGAGATTCCTTGCGACGGTTGTAAGCATCCCAGGTCATGGGTCTGCTCCTTCCTGTTCCGTCGGAAACCGAGAGTTACATACTCTCGGTACGTACTCTCAGTATGTGACCGACCGGCGGTACAGGCAAACCTCGGGCGCTGTGATTCGGGGCACGAGACGCCGATCACCGTAGACTCGGTGCCATGTCCCATCCCGCACGCGTGACGAAGAGCGTCCTGCGCACCGCTCGCAAGACCACCAAGACCACACGTCGCCAGGACTACTCCTCGAGCACCAAGAAGGCCCTCCTGGACAGCGCGACGACCCTGTTCACCGATCACGGCTACGCAGGCACGTCCCTCGACGAGGTCGTTGCGGCCGCGCGGGTCACCAAGGGTGCGCTCTACCACCACTTCCCGAGCAAGCTCGCGCTGTTCGAGAACGTCTTCCTGCGCGTGCAGGAGTCGACGACCGCCGAGATCGAGAAGTCGATCAACGCCTCGAAGGACCCGTGGGAGCGGGCGCAGATCGGCATGGACAAGTTCCTCCAGGTCTGCCGCCAGCCGCAGTTCCGCCGCATCTGCATGCAGGAGGGCCCGGTCGCCCTCGGTCACGAGCGCTGGCACGAGGCTGAGAAGGCCTCGTCGTTCGGCATCGTCCAGCGGGTCGTGGACGACCTGCTGGCCGATCTCGGCGACGCCGACGGCCTGGGCGAGGCCTTCGCCGCCGTCTTCTACGGCGCGATCCGCTCGGCCTCGGAGTACGTGTCGGACGCCGACGACCCGGACGCGGCCAGCGAGGAGGTCAAGGCCACGATCGGTGCGCTCCTGACCGGCCTGCGGCTGCTGCCGCAGGAGGGGCACCCGATCAGCTGAAGCTGACCCCGCCGTCGCCCTCGGGCACCAGCTCGAGGAACACCTTGCCGGGCTCGATGCGGTACGGCTTGCCGTCCGCGGTCCTGAACCGCAGCCCCTTGGTGAGCCCCGGCTTGACCCATGTCACCGAGGTCACGCGGTTGCCGTGGAAGATCCGCGCCTCCCCACTGCCCTCGAACACGGTCTCCGGCACGGGATTGCCCGCGGGATCGGTGTAACCCGCATCTCCCACACGGCACGACAGCACGATCATGGTGTCGGCCTCGAAGTCCTTGCCGGCCTCGGCGTGGCCGTTCGTGCGGACCCACTTGCGGCCCTTGAGCGCCCACGACGTCGCGGTCGAGGGCGAGAACCGCACGGTCGCGGTCGTCGCCTTCTTCGGCTTGGGCGTCGCCGTCGCGCCGGTCGAGCTCGAGGGCTTCGGCGTGGGGTCCGAGCCCTGCGACCACGGCAGGTACGGCCCGGGGATCGTCGTGGCCTTGGCGTTGCGGGCCACGGTCTTGAGGTCGATCAGGCGGTTGTAGGGGCGGACCTTCAGCGGATCGCTGCTGAAGCCAGGAGCGCCGTCGTCCTCGGAGAAGACCTTGATGCCGGCGCCCTTGACCTTGTTGTACGCCCCGGTGGCGCCGCCGGACGCGACGATCTGGCCCCCGACGGGGCCCGCGATGCCGATGTCGCTGGTGCGTAGCGAGCGCACGTGGCCGACCTTGGACGGCAGCGAGGAGTAGTAGAAGGCGGCGAGGCGCGTCAGTCCGCCCTCGACGAGCTCCTCGATGACCAGGTCGGCCTGGTCGAGACCGTACTGCGGCGCTCCGCCGATCGTGTTCTCGATCTTCACGACGAAGACGGGGTTGTCCGGACGACCCTTCTTCATCGCCTTGCCCGTGAGCGGGGACACCTCCACCAGCTGCTTCGCCGTGCCCTTGCTCGGCTCGGGCGACGCCTTCTGAGTGGAGTCCGAGGAGGAGCTGCAGGCGGCCAGAGCAAGGGACGCGGCGGTCGCCGCAACCAGGAGACGCAGGTTCATGCGGCCAGCATGCCCCATGCCAGGTTGTCTCCCAAGGAGGCGTGCCTCAGGCCCCGTCAGGCTCCTCGGGCGGCTTCTTCTTCGTCGGCGCCTTCGAGGCCTGGGCCTTCTTGGCGGCGTTCCTGCGGGGCGCGCCGGCCTTGCGGAAGCCCGCCTCCTCGGCCTCGGCCTCGGTGCGGAACCACGCGCCGGCCTTGGTCCGGGCGTACGCGGGGCTGTCCGGGAGGTGATAGATCTTCGAGGACGTGTTGCCCTTGATGACGTGGTCGGCCGACGGCGGCTCGACACCGCGCGAGCGCGGCTTCGGCCCGGGCTCGGGTTCCGGCTCGGGTTCCGGCTCCGGGTCCGGCTCGGGTTCCCGCTCCGGCCGGGGTTCGGGCTTCGGCTCGGGCGAGGGCACAGCCTTCATGACGGGGCCCGGGGCCCGTCGCCTGCGGGCCCGCACCTGCAGCTCACGCACCAGCCAGCCGAGGACGAATCCCAGCACTCCGGCGCCCAGCAGCCAGACGGCGATCTCGCCGATCGTGTGGCTCGACATCGCTCAGCCCTCCTTCACGACGAGGTCGACGCGGCGGTACCGCTCGTCGGTCGCGCTGATCCCCGCCGAGGGCGAGGCGTAGGTCCGCTGCGAGATGCGGTCGGGATCGATCCCGAGGCCGACGAGGTAGGACGTCACGGCCGCGGCCCGGTCCCGGCCCAGCACCTGCCCCTGCTCGGGGTCCTTCGGACCGACGTGGGCGCCGACCTCGATCCGGACGTCGTCGTGGCGACGCATCACGTCGGCCACTGCCGCGAGGGCCGCGCCGTCCTGACCTGTGAGGTACGCAGCACCTGTCGGGAAGACGATCCTCGTGCCGTCGAGGACTGCCGCGTCGTCCCGGCCGAGCCCGCCGTGGTCGATCGTGAGATCGTCGTCGACCTCCAGGTCCGGCATCGCGGTCGCGAGGAGATCGACGACGCGGTGTCGTCCTGCCGTGCTGCGGACGGTGCCCCGGATCCTCGCGGTGTCGGCCCCGTCGATCGTGAGCTGCAGGTCACGGACGGCGATGACGTCCCCCAGCACGCCCGGGAACGCGCCCACCCACCGGGCCGCCTCCACGTCGGGGTCCACCCTCAGATCCCCCGAGACCGTGACGCCGTAGGTGAGGGAGACGGCGGCCTTGATGCCGGCGGCTGCGTCTGCGTCGGGCACGACGCCGCTGATCGCGACTCCGCGCGACGTGCGCTCGAGGGCGATCGTCGACGCGTCGGGGGCGGAGGCGTCGACCCGCTCCTGCGCATCGGTGTCCGGGCCGTCCACGACCCGCGCCCAGCGCACGCCGTCGACTCCCTCCACGACCTCGCGCGCCTCACGCAGATCGGTCCCGCTGCCGCCGCTGAGCGAGGCCTCCCGGCCCTCGAACGTGACCGAGACGCCGTCGAGGCCGGCAGCGGCCAACGCCTGCTCGGACGCGGGTCGCAGGGCCTCGGCCACCGAGCGCGAGCCGACGATCGAGCCGAGCGCGACGACCGCGACGAGGCCTGCGGCGACCAGCGCGGTCAACCACTTCAGGCTGGTGTCCGACACGTCGGGCATCTCTCCTGTTCTTCGAGCGGGCGATGAACAGCGTACGCGGTCGGGTGCGTCCAGTGCTCCACACCGAGCGGTTGTCGTACCCGGCTGGAACCATGGGGGCATGCCCGATCCGCTCGCCAGGTTCGCGCCCGCGACCCGGGCGTGGTTCACCGAGTCCTTCGAGGCCCCGACCCCCGCCCAGATGGGCGCGTGGGACGGCGTCGCCGGCGACGAGCACGTGCTGGTCGTCGCGCCGACCGGCTCGGGCAAGACGCTCGCGGCGTTCCTCTCGGCGATCGACCGGCTGATGCACGCGGAGCAGTCGGAGGGCACCCGGGTGCTCTACATCTCGCCGCTCAAGGCGCTCGCCGTCGACGTCGAGCGCAACCTGCGCTCGCCCCTGGTCGGCATCACGCAGGCCGCGGCACGGCGCGGCGACGAGTTCCAGGAGGTCACTGTCGGCGTCCGCTCGGGCGACACCTCCCCGCGCGACCGGCGCGCCCTCGTCACCCGGCCCCCCGACATCCTCATCACGACACCCGAGTCGCTGTTCCTCATGCTCACCTCGGCCGCGCGCGAGACGCTACGCAGCGTCGACACCGTGATCGTCGATGAGATCCATGCCGTGGCCGGCACCAAGCGGGGCGCCCACCTGGCGGTGTCGCTCGAGCGGCTCGACGCCCTGCTCGACACCCCCGCGCGACGGATCGGCCTGAGCGCGACGGTGCGCCCTCACGACGAGGTGGCCCGTTTCCTCGCCGGGTCCAGCCCGGTGCGCGTCGTCGCCCCCGAGTCGCCCAGCCGCCTGGAGATGCACGTCGAGGTCCCGGTCGAGGACATGACCAGCATCCCGGCGCCGCCCCGCGACGAGGGCAGCGGCGCCCGCGCCCTCGAGGAGGACGCACCGCGCGGCAGCATCTGGCCGCACGTCGAGGAGTCCGTGATGCGCCGGGTCCTCGAGCACCGCTCGACGATCGTCTTCGTCAACTCCCGCGGTGTGGCCGAACGCCTCACCGCGCGCCTCAACGAGGCGTACGCCAAGCACCTCGAGGCCGAGTCGGTGCCCCGGGACTCCCCTCGTCCCCCCGCCCAGCTGATGGGCGGCAGCGCACAGTCCGAGGGGGCCGAGCCCGTGCTGGCGCGCGCCCACCACGGCTCGGTCAGCAAGGACCAGCGGGCGCTGATCGAGGACGAGCTCAAGTCGGGCCGGCTGCGGTGCGTCGTGGCGACGTCGAGCCTGGAGCTGGGCATCGACATGGGCGCGGTCGACCTGGTCGTGCTGGTGTCGACGCCCCCGTCGGTCGCGAGCGCGCTGCAGCGGGTCGGCCGCGCGGGTCACCAGGTCGGCGAGCTGTCCCGCGGCGTGCTCTATCCCACGTCACGCCAGGACCTGCTCGGGGCCACCGTGACCACCGCACGCATGCAGCAGGGCCTGATCGAGCGGCTCGACATCCCCGCCAACCCGCTCGACATCCTCGCCCAGCAGACCGTCGCCGCGACCGCGCTGGAGAGCCTCGACGTCGAGGAGTGGTTCGACACCGTCCGACGCAGCGCCCCGTTCGCGACGCTGCCCCGGTCGGCCTACGACGCGACACTCGACCTGTTGTCGGGCCGCTATCCCTCCGACGAGTTCGCCGAGCTGCGCCCACGCCTGGTGTGGGACCGCGACGCCGGGACGATCACGGGTCGGCCCGGTGCCCAGCGCCTGGCCGTCACCAGCGGCGGGACGATCCCCGACCGCGGCATGTTCGGGGTCTTCCTCGCGGCCGGCACCGAGGAGACCGGCTCCCGCAAGGTCGGCGAGCTCGACGAGGAGATGGTCTACGAGTCGCGGATCAACGACGTCTTCGCCCTCGGCGCCACGAGCTGGCGCATCCAGGAGATCACCCACGACCGGGTCAACGTCACGCCCGCATTCGGCCAGCCCGCGCGGCTGCCGTTCTGGAAGGGCGACGCGATCGGTCGACCCCATGAGCTCGGCGAGGCGATCGGCGCGTTCGTGCGTGAGGCCGCGGCCCTCTCTGCCGAGCAGCTCGCCCAGCAGACGGCCGGTCTCGGCCTGGACCGGCGGGCCTCGGACAACCTGGCCGCCTACCTCGGCGAGCAGAAGGCCGCGACCGGGCAGGTCCCGTCCGACCGCACGCTCGTGGTCGAGCGGTTCCGCGACGAGCTCGGCGACTGGCGGGTCGTCCTGCACTCGCCGTTCGGTCGCCGCGTCCACGCCCCGTGGGCCCTGGCCGTCGCCGCCCGCATCGTCGAGCGCTACGGGATGGACGGCTCGGTCGTGGCCAGCGACGACGGCATCGTCGCGCGCATCCCCGACACCGAGACCGAGCCCCCGGGCGCCGACCTGTTCGTCTTCGAGGCCGACGAGCTCGACAAGATCGTCACCGAGGAGGTCGGCGGCTCCGCCCTGTTCGCGTCACGGTTCCGCGAGTGCGCGGCCCGCGCGCTGCTCCTGCCCCGCCGCAACCCCGGATCGCGCGCCCCCTTGTGGCAGCAGCGCCAGCGCTCGGCGCAGCTGCTCGACGTCGCCCGCAAGTACCCGACCTTCCCGATCCTGCTCGAGACCGCGCGGGAGTGCCTCCAGGACGTCTACGACCTGCCGGCCCTCACCGCCCTGACCCGGCGCCTGGCTTCCCGTGAGGTGCAGATCGCCGAGGTCACCACCGAGCGCGCCTCGCCGTTCGCCCAGAACCTCCTGTTCGGCTACGTCGCGGCCTTCCTCTACGAGGGCGACACGCCGCTGGCCGAGCGCCGGGCCTCGGCCCTGACGCTCGACCCCACGCTGCTCGCCGAGCTGCTCGGCCGGGCCGAGCTGCGCGAGCTGCTCGACCCCGACGTGCTCGAGCGCACCGAGCGCGAGCTGCAGCGACTCACCGCGGACCGGCAGGCCAAGGACGTCGAGGGCGTCGCGGACCTCCTGCGGATGCTGGGCCCGCTCACCGAGACGGAGGTCGCCGCCCGTCTGCAGCCCGACGTCGCGGTGCACGCCTCGACGTGGCTGGGCGAGCTGCGCGAGGCCCGTCGCGCGATCGAGGTGTCGATGGTCGGCGAGATCCGCTGGGCCGTCGTGGAGGACGCCGGACGGCTGCGCGACGCCCTCGGCGTGGTGATCCCGCTCGGCGTCTCCGAGGCGTACCTCGAGTCCCCCGCCGATCCGCTGACCGACCTGATCTCCCGGCACACCCGCACCCACGGACCGTTCACGACCCAGGAGGTCGCGGAGCGCTTCGGCCTCGGCACCGCCGTGGTGCAGCAGGTCCTGCGCCGGCTGTCCCGCGACGGACGGCTGACCGAGGGCGAGTTCCGGCCCCAGGCGACGGGCAGCGAATGGGTCGAGCCCGGTGTCCTGCGCCGCATCCGGTCGCGCTCGCTGGCTGCCGCCCGCCAGCAGGTCGAGCCGGTCGACCCCGGCACGTTCGCCCGCTTCCTGCCGTCCTGGCAAGGCGTCGGCGGCAGCCTGCGCGGCCCCGACGGCGTCCTGACCGTGATCGACCAGCTGGCCGGCCTCGCGCTGCCGGCCTCGGCCTGGGAGTCCCTGGTCCTGCCCGCCCGCGTCCGGGACTACTCCCCCGCGATGCTCGACGAGCTGACCTCGGCCGGTGAGGTGGTGTGGTCCGGCGCGGGCACGCTGCCCGGCAACGACGGCTGGGTCCAGCTGCATCCCGCCGACTTCGTGCTGCGCGCTGCGGGCGCCCAGCCGGGCGAGACCGACGCGCTGCACACCGCGATCGTCGAGGCGCTCGCCGGAGGCGGTGCCTTCTTGTTCCGCCAGCTCGTCGACGCGCTCGGCACCGACAACGGCCTGCCCGACCACACGCTGGTGACCGAGGCGCTGTGGGACCTGGTCTGGAGCGGGCAGGTCAGCAACGACACCTTCGCGCCGCTGCGCACGCTCGTGGGTCGAGGCGGCGCCCACCGCACGACCAGGCCCACGCCCCGGGCCCGCATCCACGGTCGCCGACCCCGTTCGCCCCGCGTCGCGGCGCAGGGCCCGCCGACCGTGAGCGGGCGGTGGTTCGCACTCGCCGAGACGACCAGCGACCCCACCGCACTGCAGCTGGCCCGCACCGAGGCGCTCATCGGCCGCTACGGCGTCGTGACGCGGGGATCGGTCATGGCCGAGCAGACGCCGGGCGGGTTCGCAGGCATCTACCGCGTGCTGCGCGAGCTCGAGCAGACCGGCTCGGTGCTGCGTGGCTACTACATCGAGACGTTGGGGGCCGCCCAGTTCGCCGCGACCTCCACGGTCGACCGCATGCGCGCCCACGCGACCGACGACGACCGGCCCACCGATGCGCGCGCCCTGACGCTGGCCGCGACCGACCCGGCCAATCCCTACGGCGCGGCCCTGCCCTGGCCCGGGCGCGCCGCAGAGGCAGACTCGACCCGGCACCGACCGGCCCGCAAGGCCGGCTCGCTGGTGGTCCTGCACGACGGCCGGCTCGTGGTCTATCTCGAGCGGGGAGGCAAGAAGGCACTGGTGTTCGACGACCATCCCGCGCGCCTCGCCGCCGCCGCCACCTCGCTGGCGGCCACGGTCCGCGGCCGGCGCATCAGCCGGCTGACGATCGAGACCGTCGACGGCCAGCCGGTCGCGCCCAGCCCGTTCGGCGAGGCGTTGGCCGAGGCGGGCTTCGAGCGCACGATCAAGGGGCTTCGACTCGATGCCTGAGGGAGACACCGTCTGGCGCACTGCCCACCACCTCCGCGAGGCCCTGGCCGGCCGCGTGCTGACGCGCACCGACTTCCGGGTGCCCGCCTTCGCGACGGTCGATCTGTCCGGCTCTCGTGTCGACGAGGTCGTGAGCCACGGCAAGCACCTGTTGATCCGCACGCCCGAGCACTCGATCCACTCGCACCTGAAGATGGAGGGCGCCTGGCACGTCCAGCGGATCGGCACCGACTGGCGGCGGCCCGGGCACTCCGCCCGTGCAGTCCTGGAGAACCAGGAGTGGCAGGCGATCGGCTACTCCCTCGGCATCCTGGAGGTCCTCGCCCGCAGCGACGAGGCCGAGGCGATCGGCCATCTCGGTCCCGATCTGCTCGGACCGGACTGGGACCTCGACGAGGCCGTGCGCCGGGTCTCGGCCGACCCCGACCGCCCGGTGTTCCTGGCCCTGATGGACCAGCGCAACCTCGCGGGATTCGGCAACGAGTACGTCAACGAGCTGCTGTTCATCATGGGTCTGTCGCCGCACCGGCGCGTCGGTGACGTGCCAGACGTCGCGCGGGTCATCTCCCGCGGCCAACGCATGCTCGACGTCAACAAGTCGCGCATCGAGCGCTCGTTCACCGGCAGCACCCGCAGCGGCGAGGACCGGTGGGTCTACAGCCGAGAGCGGGCCCGCTGCCGCCGCTGCGGCACCCGGTTGCTCAACGGACAGCTGGGCGACCGGCCGACCTCCGAGCGCAACGTCTTCTGGTGCCCCCACTGCCAGCCCTGAGGCACCCCCAACCCAGATCTGCGGACTCCTGCACGCTTTCGCGGCCACGGACCGTGCAGGAGCCCGCAGATCTGGGCGGGTACGGGACCGGCCGGTTGCGCGCTCGCTCTAGGATCACTGTCATGACTGACCAGAGGACCGTCGCCGACTCCGACGTTGACGTCTACGAGCCGAACGATCGCGGCCTCGGCTGGCTGCTCGCCCTGGGCGGCGCGATCGGCATGCTCGCTGCTGCCATCCTCATCATCGACAAGGTCAAGTTCCTCCAGGAGCCCGACAAGGCGCTCGGCTGCGACATCAACGCCTTCGTCAGCTGCGGCGGCGTCATCAACACCGACCAGGCCTCGGTGTTCGGCTTCCCCAACCCGCTCATGGGCGTGGCCGGCTTCGCGATCGTCATGACCCTGGGCGTGCTGATCGCCGCGCGGGTACGCCTGCCCGACTTCGTGTGGCTGGGCCTGCAGGCCGGCGCGGTGTTCGGCATCGCCTTCGTGACCTGGCTGCAGTCGCAGAGCATCTACTCGATCGAGAAGCTCTGCCCGTGGTGCATGGTGGTCTGGTCGGTCATGATCCCGATCTTCGTGTGGCTCACTGCGCGCAACCTGCGCGAGTTCCTGCCCGGCAACCCGGTCTCGCGCTTCGTGAACGACTGGACGCTGCTGATCACGATCCTGTGGTACGTCGCGGTCCTCGCGGCCATCTGGTTCCAGTTCGGCAGCGACCTCTGGGCCTGAGGCCCTACGACGCCGCGGCCACGCGTTCGATGACCTTGGCCAGTCGGACGTCCCGATCGGTGACCCCGCCGACGTCATGGCTGCTGAGCCGGATGTCGACCCGGTTGTAGACGTTGGTCCACTCGGGATGGTGGTCCATCTCGGTGATGGGACCTGCGGCCCGGTTGATGAAGGCGATCGCGGCGCCGAAGTCGTCGAACTCGTACGACTTCACGATCGCCTCACCCTCCTGCGACCAGCCGGGCAGGCCCTCGAGGGCGTCTTCGATCTGGGCGTCGGTGAAGGTGCTCATGGGCACACGCTAGACCTGGCTGGGTCACCCGCAAGATGAGAATGGATCTGCGGGGATCCCTTGCTGGCGGCGCCCGCGGGCGGTGGGGCGCTGCGGGGATCCCTTGCTGGCGGCGCCCGCGGGCGGCTTCGCCGCGGTGGGGCGCCGCGGTGGGGCGCCGCGGGGAGGGGCCCACTCGATTCACTCGGCGGTTTCACGACATGACAATGCCCCCCGCCATCCCAGGAACGGGGATGGCGGGGGGCATTGTCATGTCGTGGAGCTGCGGGGAATCGAACCCCGGTCCTACGGCGCTGAGTCAGGGCTTCTCCGGGTGCAGTCTGTCTAGTCGCTTTTCTCAGCCCCGGCGCTCGAACAGACGCGTCGCCGACGGGCTCAGTCGCAGAAAAGTCCCGATCACACGCTGCGACGCCGTGTGATCAGCAAGTCCCCTAAATGAGACTGGCGATCCGGAGCGGGAACGCCCCCGGGCCAGCCCTTCACCTATCGCTTAAGCAGCGAGGGCGAAGTCAGTGCGCTTGGAATCGGCACTTGTTGGTTTCCAGAGATCGTTAAAGAGATAACCCTGGATCCTCTACCCGCTTCACCTGAATCGAACGACCTTAGTCGAAACCGATCAGCCCCTCTTGAGTTGTCAATCGTTGCCGCGGCAACACCATCACTCTACCTGCTCACAACGACAAGTCCGAGCCATTCATTCCGACCTGAGCGCCGCGGGGCTCACCGTGGACCCGCGGATGAGTCCCACGGCACACGCAGCCGCCACCACGAGCATCCCGGCACAGATGACGATGCCGGTGTCGAACCCCGGGCCGAAGACGTCCGGATCATCGAAGTCCCGCCCCGTGATCCCGGCGATCGGGGGGATCGCGGCCACCGCGAGCAGGGAGGCCGTACGCGCCACGGCGTTGTTGATGCCCGAGGCGATCCCGGTCTGCTGCATGGGTGCGGCGGCCAGGACCGCGGTCGTGAGCGGAGCCACCAGCGTCGTGATCCCGATGCCGAAGACGACCGACGCAGGCAGGACGTCGAGCCAGAAGCTCGCGTCCTCGCCGATGCGCAGCATCAGCAGCAGGCCCACCGCCGCGATCAGCGGGCCGAAGGTCATGGGCCAGCGCGGGCCGATCCGCGTCCCCAGCGCGCCGGCCCGGGCCGAGAACAGCAGCATGATGATCGTCATCGGCACGCTCGCAAGACCCGCGACCAGTGGCGAGAACCCCGAGACGTACTGCAGCTGCTGCACGAGCAGGAATCCCGAGGCCGCGAGCGCCCCGTAGATCGCGAACGTGCAGATGTTCGCCGCGGTGAAGATCCGGTCCGCGAACAGCGCGAGGGGCACGAGCGCGTGGGGGGTGAGCCTTTGGTGGACGACGAACACCACCATGAGGACGAGCCCCGCTCCTCCCCACAGCCAGGACTTCTCGACCAGACCGTAGGTGAGCGCTGCCAGGCCCGCCGCGGTCAGCCCCGCGCCCGCGTAGTCGATCCGGTCCTGGTCACCGGATGTCTCCGGCACGTGACGGATCGCGATCCAGACCACGAGCGCCGCGAGCGGGAGGTTGATCCAGAAGATGCCACGCCAGCCGGTCGTGTCGACGAGCCAGCCACCGACCAAGGGGCCGATGGCCGTCGTGACGCCCGACAGGCCTGACCAGAAACCGATCGCCGGTCCGCGGTCCTCGGGCGCGAACGACGCCGAGATGATCGCCAGGCTGCCCGGCGTCAGCAGCGCGGCGCCCACCCCCTGGAGCCCGCGAGCGGCGACCAGCACCTCGATCGTGGGTGCGGCCGCGCACAGGACCGACGCCGCGGCGAACCACACGACGCCGATCACGAAGACCCTGCGGCGACCCAGGCGGTCCCCCAGCGAGCCGCCGACGAGGATCAGGGCGGCCAGGGTGAGCGTGTACGCGTTGACGATCCACTGCACCCCCGCGGCCCCGGCGTCGAGGTCGGCGTTCATCGCCGGCAGCGCCAGACCGACGATCGAGCCGTCGAGGAAGGCCATGCCCGAGCCGAGGATCATGGCTGCCAGCACCCATCTGCCCTGCGCGGACGCGAGACGGATGGTGCCGGCGTTCACGCCAGGTGACCGCTCATGCGTCGACGCCGAACAGCTCGGCCCCGTTGTGCCACAGCACGCTTCGCATCCAGTCGTCGCCGAGGTCGAGCCGCTGCAGCACCTCGACCTGGTGCGCGTACGCATAGGGGATGTTGGGGAAGTCGGTGCCGAACAGGATCCGCTCCTGCAGGTCGAGCAGCCTGGCGGGCACGCCGTGCGGGACGGGCTCGTCCCAGAAGTCGACGAACGCCATCGTGGTGTCCAGCCGGACGTTGTCGTGCCGCTCGGCGAGGTCGAGGAACTCGTCGATCTCGGGCATCCCGAGGTGGGCGATGACCAGGGCCAGGTCCGGGTGGCGCGACAGCACGTCCGCGACCCCTGAGGGTCCGGTGTGGTGACCCGGTGCCGGCCCCGAGCCTGCGTGCAGCACGATCGGCGTCCCGCTCTCGGCCAGCACGCCCCACACGGGCTCGAGCAGCGGATCGTTCGGCGCGAAGTCGCCGACCTGCACGTGGACCTTGAAGACCTCGACGCCCTCCTCGATGAGCTGCGGCACGTACGTCGCAGCCTCCGGCTCGGGATAGAACGTCGCCGACCACAGGGCGTCGGGCGTGCGCTCGGCGAAGTCGCGGGTCCACTCGTTCATGAACCCCGCGACACCCGGGCGGTGGGCGTAGGACAGCGCGGAGAACCGCCTGACGCCCATCGAGCGCAGGTGCTCGACCCGCTCCTCGTCGCTCGTGCGGTACGTGATCGGCCACGGTCGGCCCAGCAGCGGACCGGCGGAGTCGAAGTAGGCCCACACCTTCGCCAGCACCTGTGGCGGCATGAAGTGTGCGTGCACGTCCACGAGGCCGGGCAGGCCGAGGGCGGCGGTCAGGGCCGGAAGATCGGAGTCCTCCAGCGCCACTAGTGCATGCCCTTGAGGCGACGCCCGAGATCGCGCTCGGCCTCACGGGTCGCGGTGCGCTCGGCGATCGCATGGCGCTTGTCGTACGTCTTCTTGCCGCGGGCCAGGGCGATCTCGACCTTCGCGCGACCGTCCTTGAAGTACAGCGAGAGCGGGACGATCGTCAGGCCCTTCTCGGTCGTACGACGCTCGATGCGGTCGATCTCGCTGCGATTCAGCAGGAGCTTGCGGCGTCGCCGGGTCTCATGGTTGGTCCACGTGCCCTGCGTGTACTCGGGGATGTGCACCCCGAGCAGCCACGCCTCGCCGCGCTCGATCTCGCCGAAGCCGTCCACCAGGGATGCGCGACCTGCACGCAACGACTTCACCTCGGTGCCGGTCAAGACCATGCCGGCCTCGAACGTGTCCTCGATGTGATAGTCGTGGCGCGCCTTCTTGTTCTGCGCAACGAGCTTGCGCCCGGTTTCCTTGGCCACCGGACCATTGTGTCACCTCTGGGCGAAGATCATCCGCCGGCGGCGGCGACCACGACCGGATCGGCGCATCCGCGGGCGAATCCGGCGATCCGCCGATCGATGTCACGCCGCAGCACGACCGCGCCGATGCGCTCGGCGATCGGAGCGAGCCAGCGCGGACGGCAGCCGAAGCTGTAGCGCCACGTGGCTCGGCAGCCGCCGCCCGGCTCGGGCGCGAAACGCCATCCACCCGCGAACGACTCGAAGAACCACGGCCCCTGCGTCATCTTCATCCCCACGTTGGTCGGAGGGTTGAACGAGACGTACTCGCTGACCATCCGCAGCCGCGAGCGGTGCCGGGTCTCGGTGCGTACGCCCTTGGCGGGCGCGCTCGCGCCGTCGAGGAAGTGCTGCTCCTGGATGAACGGGTCCCACCGCAGGCGCGTCTCGCCCGTGGTCTGGGAGACGCGGAACGCCACCGCCGGGTCGACCGCGACGACGACGCTCGACTCGATCCGTCTCACAGCCAGCCCATGGGGTTCACCGTGTTGCCGTTGCTGAGCACCATGAAGTGCAGGTGGCAGCCGGTCGAGTAGCCGGTCGAGCCGACGTAGCCGATGACCTGGCCGCGCGAGACCTTGCTCCCGGCCCCGACCGCGAAGCGCGACAGGTGGTTGTAGGTCGTCACGACGTTGACACCGCGCTTGACGCCGTTGTTGAGGATCACGCGGTTGCCGTACGCCGCGTTGAAGTACTGCTGGATCACGGTGCCGCTGGCCGCAGCCCGGATGGGCGTGCCGCAACCGACGCCGAAGTCGGTGCCGTCGTGGAGCTTGTAGACCCCCGTGATCGGGTGCCGGCGCATGCCGAACGGCGAGGTGATCGGACCGGCCACGGGGTACGACAGCGCGCCCCCGCTGTCGCCGCCGGACCCCTTGCCGCCGGACTTGACCTGCTTGGCCGCCAGCGCGCGCAGCTGCGCGGCCAGTCGGTTCGCCTCTGCGACCTTCTCGCGGTACTGCCGCTCGTCCTCGGCGACGGCGGCGGACGCGGAGTTGCGGATCTCCTGACGTGCCTTGACGAGCTTCGCGACCTGGGCGGCCTGCCCCTCGGCGACCTCCTCGAGGCGCTGCATGTCCACCAGGTTCGCGGCGGCCTGCGCACGCTTCACCTGCACCTCGTCGCGCAGCTTCTGCACCTTCTCGCGCTTGAGCTTGAGGATCACCCGGGTGGCGTCGAGGCGCTGCATCGTGGCCACCTGCTGATCGCCCACGACCGTGTTGAGGCTCATCTGCTCGCTGAACTGCTCGGTGTCCTCGCCGCGGAGCAGTCCGCTGACCGCATTGAGCCTGCGGTCGCCCTGAAGCGCCTGCTGCACCGCGAACTCCTCGACCGAGGACTCCGAGGCCTTGAGCTGCTTCTGGCCCTTCTTGAGCTTGGCGCGGGCCTTGCGCAGCTTGGCCTCGCTGCGCTCGAGCTCGAGCTGCATCTGGTCGTCGACCGCCTGGGCCGTCGCGAGCTTGCCGCGCGTACGCCCGAGGTTCGCCTCTGCGGCGTCGAGCTTGCCCTGCGCGACCCGCAGCGCGGCCGCGGCCTTCTCCAGCTCCGCGGTCGAGGCGTCGAGGTGCTTCTTGGCCTCGGTCTGCTCGCGGTTGGCGTCCTTCTTCTGCTTCTCGAGATCGTCCTTGCGGTCCGCGAACGACGGAGTGGCGAGGGACGCGACGAGCGCCGCCGTGAGGACCAGTGCGGTCAGGGCACGGCGGTGCCTGGGGTGCGTGACGGAGCTGTGCATGACCTCGACCTTGGGGGAAGTTTCCCCGGGAACCCGGGGACTGTCGACGTACGGATGGAGCCGGACAAGAAACTGTCAAGCCCAACTTTAGGCTAAGGGCGTCACACGTCGAGGTATTTGCGGGTCAGCAGGAGTGTCGGCACCATCGCGAGCAGCACCGCGAGCACCGTCGTCTCGCCCATCACGGTGAAGGCGTCGCTCCACCCCACCCAGGTCGTCGTGGTCGACAACGTGTCCCTCAGGTAGCCGTAGACGACGAACTGCATGAACGCCGCGAGCCCACCGGCCGCGAGCGCTGCCGAGATCAGGGCGGCCAGCATCGACTCGAGCACGAACGGCAGCTGGATGTGCCAGCTCGACGCCCCGACGAGTCGCATGATGCCGATCTCGCGGCGGCGGGCGTACGCCGTCATGCGGATCGTGTTGGACACCTGGAGGATCGCCGCGACGACGAGCAGCGCCGAGATCGCGAGCGCACCGTTGCGCAGATTGTCCAAGAAGGTGAACAGCGGTCCGAGCAGCTCCTTGATCGAGCTGACCCGGCCGACGCCCTCCATGCCGCTGAGCTGGCTCTCGACGCTGTCGAACTTCTCCGGGTCGTTCAGGGTCACGAAGTACGTCGAGGGGAAGGACTTGGGGCTCAGCGTCTCCAGCAGCTTCTTGCCGGTGTCGGACTGGCTGTAGAGCACGCGCGAGCGCTCGTACTGCTCCTCGGGCGTGCGCTCCTCGAACGACTTGACCTGCGAGTTCTCGCGCAGCGCCTGCTCGATCGAGGCCTGCTGCGCCTTGGTCGTCAGGCCGCCGATGCAGTTGGCGCTCGGGGAGTTGCGCGTGCAGAGATCGACCTGGAGCTGCAGCCGGTCACCGTAGTACTTCTCCGTGCGGTCCGACTGCGCCAGGATCAGCAGACCGAGCGCAGCCAGCAGCAACGACACGGTCATGGTCACGATCAGCGAGATCGACATGGACAGGTTGCGCGACAGGCTCTGGCGCAGCTCATTCAGGGTGCTTCGCATCTGCTGGGGTCCTCTTAGTTCTGGTAGCCGTAGATGCCGCGGGCCTCATCGCGCACGATGAGTCCGCCTTCGAGCTCGATGACCCGCTTGCGCATCTGGTCCACGATCGACGAGTCGTGCGTCGCCATGACGACGGTCGTGTCCGTGCGGTTGATCCGGTCGAGCAGCTTCATGATGCCGACGCTCGTGGCCGGGTCGAGGTTGCCGGTGGGCTCATCGGCGATGAGGATCATCGGTCGGTTGACGAAGGCGCGAGCCACCGCGACGCGCTGCTGCTCGCCGCCGGACAGCTCATCGGGCATGCGGTGACCCTTGCCCTCCAGGCCGACCATCTCGAGCGTCTCGGGGACGACCTTGTTGATCTCGCTGCGCGGCTTGCCGATGACCTCGAGCGCGAAGGCGACGTTCTCCGTGACGGTCTTGTTGGGCAGCAGCCGGAAGTCCTGGAACACGGTGCCGACCTGGCGGCGCAGCTTGGGCACCTTCCAGCTCGAGAGCTTGTTGATCTCCTTGCCGGCGACGTAGACGCGACCGCTCGTGGGGCGGGCCTCACGAAGGATCAGGCGCAGGAACGTCGACTTGCCGGAGCCCGAGGCGCCGACGAGGAAGACGAACTCCCCCTTCTCGATCTCGAGGTCGACGGCGTCGAGCGCGGGGCGCTTCTGGCCGGGATAGGTCTTGGTGACCTTGTCGAATCGAATCACTCGGACGAGTCTAGGCAGGTCGACCCCAGTGTCGTGGGAGGCCCGGTGTCAGGCGATCCGCCGCGCGACGTACTCGTCGACGGCGCCGGGCGCGAGGACCGCGTCGATGACCATCGCGCTCGCACCGAGGATGCCGCCCTGGCTCCCCACCGCGGTGCCGACGATGCGCAGGTCGTGCGTCGCGAGCGGCAGGGACCGCTGGTAGACGACCTCACGCACGCCCGCGAGCAGGTACTCCCCCGCCTCCGACAGCTTGCCGCCGATCACGATGACCGACGGGTTGAGCAGGTTCACGCAGGTCGCCAGCACGGAGCCGAGATCGCGTCCGGCCTCGCGGACCGCCTGCAGCGCGGCGATGTCGCCCGACGAGACAGCATCGACGATGTCCTGCGAGGACTCGACCGTGAGACCCCCGGCACGCAGCTTCGCCGCGATCGCCGGACCGGCCGCGACCGCCTCGAGGCACCCGGTGTTGCCGCAGCGGCACACGACGTCCGCAGCGGCCCCGGCGACCTGGACGTGGCCGAGGTCGCCCGCGGAGCCGAGCGCTCCCCGCAGCAGCCTCCCGTCGGTCACGATCCCGGCGCCGATGCCGGTCGCGACCTTGACCAGCAACAGGTGCGGCGCGGACTGCCAGGACGTGACGTACTCACCGAGGGCCATGAGGTTGACGTCGTTGTCGACCAGGACCGGGCCGTCGAACTGGCGGGCGAGGTGTGCCGGGACGTCGAAGTCGTGCCAGCCCGGCATGATCGGCGGATTGGCCGGTCGCCCGGTCGCGTGCTCGACCGGACCGGGTACGCCGATGCCGACGCCCGCGACGTCGGCCGGTCCCCGGTCGAGGCTCGCGAGGAGATCCACCGCGAGCGCCGAGACCCGGTCCAGCACGATCACGGGGCCGTCGGCGATGTCGCTCTCGACGGTCGTCTCGGCGAGCACCTGGCCCGACAGGTCGCTGACGGCCACGCTCGCGTGCGAGGCACCCAGGTCGATCGCGAGGACCACGCGGTCGCGCCGGTTGAGGGCGAAACGCGTCGGCGGGCGCCCGCCCGTGGAGGCCGCCTCGCCGACAGGCTCCAAGAGGCCGGACGAGAGCATCGCGTCGACGCGGGCCGTGATGGTCGACCGGGCCAGCGAGGACAGCGCAGCCAGCTCGCCACGCGTGCGCGGCGTCCCGTCCCGCATCAGCTGGAACAGGTCTCCGGTGCCGACGAGCGTCGACGGAAGCCCCGGGGACGAAGTCATGGCCATGAGTAAACCACCCCTTGGGTCGCATCGCCGAGGCAAGTATGTCGTTCGCCGTCGGACTTTTGCTTGACTGCCGACAGAACGTGTGACTAGCATCACGCCATGTCAACCGCCCCCCTGCTCGAGATGCGCGGCATCGTCAAGGAGTTTCCCGGCGTCCGCGCCCTCGACGGTGTCGACCTGGTCGTCCGTCCCGGCGAGGTCCACTGCCTGCTGGGCCAGAACGGCGCGGGGAAGTCGACCCTGATCAAGGTGCTGGCCGGCGCGCACGGCGTCGACGAGGGAACGATCCTGTGGGACGGGGAGCCGGTCACGTTCAGCGATCCGCAGGTCGCCCTGGCGACCGGGATCGCGACCATCTACCAGGAGCTGGACCTGGTCGACGGGCTCAGCGTCGCCGACAACATCTTCCTCGGCCACGAGCGCGCCCGCGGCGGCGTCACCCGCGACGCCGACATGAACAAGGCGGCCCGCAGCCTCCTGGCGACCCTCGGCCACCCCGAGATCCGCCCCACCCGCGAGGTCGGCAGCCTCTCGGCCGCCGGCAAGCAGATCGTCTCGATGGCCCGGGCCCTGTCCCGCCAGGCCCGGGTCATCGTGATGGACGAGCCCTCCGCCGTGCTGGACCCCGACGAGGTCGACGGGCTGTTCCGCGTGGTCGAGGACCTGCGCGCCTCGGGCGCGGCCATCGTGTACATCTCCCACCGGCTCGAGGAGATCCGCCGCATCGGCGACCGGCTCACGGTCCTCAAGGACGGCCGCACGGTGGCCGGCGACCTGTCCGCCAAGGACACCCCCACGTCCGAGCTCATCACCCTCATGACCGGCCGCACCGTGTCGTCGGTCTTCCCGCGACGGTCCACCCCGCTTCCCGACGGGCCCGCGCTCCTCACCGTGGATCACCTGGTCCGCGACGGCGAGTTCGCCGACGTCTCGTTCGAGGTGCGTCCCGGCGAGATCATCGGCCTGGCCGGGCTCGTCGGCGCCGGCCGCAGCGAGATCATCGAGACGATCTACGGCGCCCGGCGCGCCACCGGCGGCTCGGTGACCGTGGACGGCACCCGGCTGCGCAACGGCTCGGTCGACGCGGCGGTCCGGGCCGGCCTCGGCCTGTGCCCCGAGGAGCGCAAGTCGCAGGGACTGATGCTCGACGAGGCCGTCTATCGCAACATCTCCCTCGCGAGCATCGACCGCTTCGCCCGCTTCGGCGTCTCCGCCGAGGGCGCCGAGCGGCGCGCCGCCCACGAAGCCGCCCGGTCCGTCGACGTCCGCCCGGATGCGCCCGACCGTCTCATGCGCACGCTCTCGGGCGGCAACCAGCAAAAGGTCGTCCTGGCCCGCTGGCTGCTGCGGTCGTGCAAGGTCCTGCTGCTCGACGAGCCCACCCGCGGCGTCGACGTCGGCGCCCGGGCGGAGATCTACTCCTTGATCCGCGAGCTCGCGGACTCCGGCGTGGCCCTCGTGGTCGTCTCCAGCGACATCGACGAGGTGCTCGGGCTGTCCGACCGGGTCCTGGTCATCGCCGAGGGCTCGGTCGTGCACGACGGGCCCAGCGACGCCATCGACGCCTCCGGAGTTCTCGACCGCATCCTGGCCACCCACGAGCACCAGCCCACCACCGACGAGCAGAAGGGGGAAGTCGCGTGAGCGCCTCCCTGCGTGATCCCTCCCTGACCGTGCCCGCCAAGCCGCCCCGTGGCGACCGCGGCGGCAATCTCGGCCTGGCCCGCAACCTCGGCCTGGTCGTCGCGCTGGTGATCTTGTGCATCGTCGGCGTCGTGACCGCCGGCGACCGTTTCGCCAGCTCCGACAACGTGCTGACGATCCTGCGGCTCGCGGCCGTGATCGGTGTCGTGTCGATCGGCATGACGTTCGTCATCACCGGCGGCGGCATCGACCTGTCCGTCGGCGCCATCGTGGCTCTGTCATCGGTGTGGGCCACGACCACCGGTACGCAGGCCATGGCCGACAACATCGGCTGGATCGCGATGGTGTTCAGCGCCGTCCTGGTCGGTACGGCGTGCGGAGCGATCAACGGTGTGCTGATCGCGTACGGCCGGGTCGTGCCGTTCATCGCGACCCTGGCGATGCTGGCCTCGGCCCGCGGCCTGGCCGAGATCATCGCGGACCGCAAGACCCAGATCATCCGCAACCAGGGCTTCCTGGACTTCTTCGATGCCGAGCCGCTCGGCATCCCGGTGATCGTCATCATCTTCGCCGTGGTCACCGTCGCCGGCTGGTTCCTGCTCAACCGCACGACGTTCGGGCGCCGGACGTTCGCGGTCGGCGGCAACCCCGAGGCCGCCCGCCTCGCCGGCATCAAGGTCCAGCGGCACACCGTCTACCTGTACGCGCTGCTCGGCCTGGCCTGCGGCATCGCTGCGGTGATGCTGATGTCGCGCACCACGACCGGCTCCTCCACCCACGGCACCGGCTACGAGCTCGACGCCATCGCCGCTGTCGTGATCGGCGGCACGCTGCTGAGCGGTGGGCGCGGCACGATCGTCGGCACCCTCTTCGGCGTCCTCATCTTCACCACCCTGACCAATGTCTTCACGCTCAACAACCTCTCCACGTCGGCCCAGGCCGTCGCCAAGGGCGTGATCATCGTGATCGCCGTGCTCCTGCAGCAGCGCATCGCGAACCGCAAGACGTAGCACCTCACGATGCATCCCTCCCCCACCACCACAGGAGTCCACATGTCCACGACCCACCCCCGTCGCCGTCGATCCCTCGTCGTCGGCGCACTCGCGGCAGCCACCCTCGTCCTCGGCGCCTGCACCAACGGCTCGAGCGGCGATGGCGACACCAGCGACGCCATCGCCAAGAGCAACACCGACAACGACAAGTCCGGCGACAAGGTCGTGATCGGCTTCTCCGCCCCGGCGGCCGACCACGGCTGGATGGGATCGATCACCAAGTCCGCGATCGCGCAGGCCAAGGAGTACGACGACATCGACCTCAAGGTCGCCGAGGGCACCAACGAGGTCAACCTGCAGATCTCCCAGGTGGAGACCTTCATCAACGACAAGGTCGACGCGATCGTGCTCCTGCCGTTCGACGGCGCCGCGATGACGTCGGTCGCCCAGAAGGCCATGGACGCGGGCATCATCGTGATCAACGTCGACCGCGAGTTCGACTCCCCGTTCGCCGCCCGCACCACGGTGCTGGGCGACAACTACGGCATGGGCGTCTCGGCCGGCACCTTCGTCTGCGAGGACGCCGCGGGCAAGAAGGGCTTGAAGGTCGCCGAGATCGCCGGCATCGACTCGCTGCCGCTGACGCAGGACCGCTCGAAGGGCTTCGCGGACGCCCTCAAGTCGTGCGGCCTGAAGGTCGACAACCGGGTCGCCGCCGAGTTCACCGTCGAGTCCGGCGAGAAGGCTGCCTCGAACCTGCTGCAGGCCGCTCCGAAGATCGACTACCTGTGGAACCACGACGACGACCAGGGCGTGGGCGTCATGGCGGCCATCAAGAACGCCGGCCGTGACGAGTTCACGATGATCGGCGGCGCCGGCTCGGCCAACGTCATGCGCGACATCAAGGCCGACAACACCGTGCTCAAGGCGACGGTCGTCTACCCGTCCACGCAGGCCGCCGACGGGATCAAGCTCGCCCGCCTGCTGGTCCAGGGCAAGTCGATGTCCGACCTCGCCGAGATCGAGGTGCCGCGCCAGCTCAAGCTGTCGGCTCCCGTCGTGACGAAGGAGAATGTCGACACCTACCTCCCGTCGGCCTTCGAGTCCTGACGGTCCGGGGCCCGCCGCGATGGTGGCGGGCCCCGGTCCCCCTCCGCCCCACCCCTCCTCACGAAAGCTGGCCCATGTCTGACACACGTCCCGCACTCGGCATCGGCATGGTCGGCTACGCCTTCATGGGCGCCGCCCACTCCCAGGCCTGGCGCACGGCGCCCGCGTTCTTCGACCTGCCGTTGACGCCCCGCCTGTCGGCGATCTGCGGCCGCGACGAGGCCGCCGCCGCCGATGTGGCCCGTCGATTCGGCTGGGAGTCCGTCGAGACCGACTGGCGCGCGCTGCTCACCCGCGACGACATCGACGTCATCGACATCTGCACCCCCGGACACACCCACGCCGAGATCGCGATCGCCGCGCTCGAGGCCGGCAAGCACGTGCTGTGCGAGAAGCCGCTCGCCAACACGGTCGAGGAGGCCGAGGCGATGGCCGAGGCCGCCGCGGCCGCCGCCGAGCGCGGAGTGCGGGCGATGTGCGGCTTCACCTACCGGCGTACGCCCGCCGTGGCGTTCGCCCGCCAGCTCGTGGCCTCGGGCCGGATCGGCACGATCCGCCACATCCGGGGGCAGTACCTGCAGGACTGGCTCGCCGACGAGGACGCCCCGCTCAGCTGGCGCCTCGACAAGTCCCTGGCGGGCTCAGGCGCCCTCGGAGACATCGGCGCCCACATCATCGACATGGCCCAGTTCGTCTCCGGCGACTCGATCGCCTCGGTCAACGGCCTCATGGAGACGTTCGTCCCGACCCGCCCCGTGGGGGGCGACCATGCCACGCTCGGAGGCACCTCCTCCAGCACCGCCGAGCGCGGACCGGTGACCGTCGACGATGCGGCCGCCTTCACCGCCCGCTTCGTCGGCGGCGCCATCGGCGTCTTCGAGGCCACCCGGTTCGCGACAGGACGCAAGAACGCATTGCGGCTCGAGATCAACGGCACGCTGGGCTCGTTGGCGTTCGACTTCGAGGACATGAACGTGCTCGAGCTGTTCGACGCGACCGAGGACCCGGCCGTCGCGGGCTTTCGTCGCATCATCGTCACCGAGGCCACGCACCCGTACATCGCGGCGTGGTGGCCCCCGGGCCACGGCCTCGGCTACGAGCACGGGTTCACCCACCAGGTCGTGGACCTGGTCACCGACATCGCCAAGGGCGCCGACCCGGCACCGTCCTTCGCCGACGGGCTCGCGGTCCAGCGGGTCCTCGCGGCTGTCGAGGCGAGCGCCGCGGACGGCACCACCCATCAGATCGGAGCCATCTCATGACCCGTCCCATCACCTTGTTCACCGGCCAGTGGGCCGACCTCCCCTTCGAGGAGGTCGCGGCGCTGGCCGCCGGGTGGGGCTACGACGGCCTGGAGATCGCCTGCTGGGGCGACCACCTCGACCCGTGGGCCGCGGTCGAGGACCCCGACCACATCAAGACCCGCCTCGACATCCTGGCCAAGCACGACCTCAAGGTCTACGCGATCTCCAACCACCTCAAGGGCCAGGCGGTCTGCGACGACCCGATCGACGAGCGCCATCACGACATCCTCTCGGCGCGGGTGTGGGGCGACGGCGATCCCGAGGGCGTACGCCAGCGGGCCGCCGAGGAGATGAAGCACACCGCCCGGGCCGCGCGCATGCTCGGCGTCGACACGGTCGTCGGTTTCACCGGGTCGTCGATCTGGAAGTACGTCGCGATGTTCCCCCCGGCGTCCGAGGCGATGATCGCGGCCGGCTACCAGGACTTCGCCGACAGGTGGAACCCGATCCTCGACGTCTTCGACGAGGAGGGCGTGCGATTCGCCCACGAGGTGCACCCGAGCGAGATCGCGTACGACTACTGGACGACCCACGCCGCGCTCGACGCGATCGGGCACCGCGAGGCGTTCGGTCTCAACTGGGACCCGTCCCACTTCGTCTGGCAGGACCTCGACCCGCTCGGCTTCCTGTGGGACTTCAAGGACCGGATCTACCACGTCGACTGCAAGGACGCGAAGAAGCAGGTGGGCAACGGTCGCAACGGCCGGCTCGGCTCCCACCTGCCCTGGGCCGATCCGCGCCGGGGCTGGGACTTCGTGTCGACCGGACGCGGCGACGTGCCGTGGGAGGCGTGCTTCCGCATGCTCAACACGATCGGCTACGACGGTCCGATCTCGATCGAGTGGGAGGACGCGGGCATGGACCGGCTGGTGGGCGCACCCGAGGCGCTGGCGTACGTCAAGGCCAATCTCTTCGACGCCCCGGCAGCCGCCTTCGATGCCGCCTTCAGCTCGGCGGACTGAGCGCCGGTCGGTTCTGGACGGGCGGCGACGGGGCCCCGGGGCTAGCGTCAAGGCATGAGACTTCCGCTCCTGGACCCCCGTGACGCACTGGCCCTGATCGGCCGCGGCCCGGCCCTGGTCGAGACGGCCCTCACCCTCGTGCCGCGTGCGGCAGCGCTGCTGGACGCCGCCGAGATCCTGCTCAACCGCGTCGACGGCATGATCGACCAGGTCGAGACCACCCGTCTGGCCGCCGACGACGCGATCAAGCGCATCGGCGAGACCAACACCCGCGCCGACGACGCGATCAGCAAGATCGACCAGACCAACACCCGCGCCGACGAGGCCATCGACCACATCGGCCGGACCAACACCCAGGCCGACGAGGCGGTGGCCCGGATCGACCGGACGATCGACCAGGCCGACGGGCTCGTCGTGCGCGCGGCGGGGCTGCTCGGCAGCGTCGAGCCCACGGTGGAGCGCGGGCTGCGGATGTTCGACGACTTCGCACCGATCATCCAGCGTCTGCAGCCCATCGCGGAGCGGCTCTCCACCACGGTCGACCCCGACGAGGTCGAGGCCGTGGTCCGCCTGCTCGATCACCTGCCCGACCTGGTCGAGCGCATCGAGACCGACGTGCTGCCCATGATGGCGACGCTGCGCAACGTGGGTCCGGACCTGCACGACTTGCTCGACCTGACCCGCGAGCTCAACATGATGCTGGGCAAGGTCCCCGGGATGGGGCGGGTCAAGAAGCGGGTCGACGAGCAGCAGGAGCGCGAGGCCACCGCTGAGGACCGCGACGCACGCGCAGACGACGAGAGGCACTGACCACGAAGCGGTGGCGGCGCCGGACGGCTAGTCCGTGCCGTGCTCCCGGCGCCAGCGGATGCCGGCCTCGATGAAGTCGTCGATCTCGCCGTCGAGCACGGCCTGCGTGTTGCCGGTCTCGTACTCGGTGCGCAGGTCCTTGACCATCTGGTACGGGTTGAGGACGTAGTTGCGCATCTGGTCGCCCCACGAGGCCTGGACGTCACCGCGCAGCTCGTCGAGGTGAGCACGCTCCTCGGCCTTCTTCAGGGCGAGCAGCTTGGCCTTGAGGATCACCATCGCGCTGGCCTTGTTCTGCAGCTGGCTCTTCTCGTTCTGGCAGCTGACGACCGTGCCGGTCGGGATGTGCGTCAGGCGCACGGCCGAGTCGGTCGTGTTGACGCTCTGGCCGCCGGGGCCCGACGAGCGATACACGTCGACGCGGATCTCCTCCTCGGGGATGTCGATCTCGTCGGTCTGCTCCAGCACCGGGACGACCTCGATCGCGGCGAACGAGGTCTGCCGGCGGCCCTGGTTGTCGAAGGGCGAGATGCGCACCAAGCGGTGCGTGCCCGCCTCGACCGAGAGCGTCCCGTACGCGTACGGGGCCTTGACCGCGAAGGTCGTGGACTTGATGCCCGCCTCCTCGGCGTACGACACGTCGTAGACCTCGACCGTGTAGCCGTGGCGCTCGGCCCACCGGATGTACATGCGCTGCAGCATGAGGGCGAAGTCGGCCGCGTCGACGCCACCGGCGCCCGAGCGGATCGAGACCAGCGCATCGCGCTCGTCGTACTCACCCGAGAGCAGGGTGCGGATCTCGAGGGAGTCGATCGCCTTCTTGATGCGGACCAGCTCGGAGTCGGCCTCGGCCAGCGTGTCGCTGTCGCCCTCCTCGGCGCCCATCTCGTGCATGATCTCGACGTCGTCGAGACGCTGGCGCAGGCCCGTGACGCGTTCGACCTCGGCCTGCAGGACCGACAGCCGGCCGGTCACGCGCTGCGCATTGGCCTGGTCGTCCCAGAGGTCGGGTGCACCGACCTCCTCCTGCAGCTCGGCGATCTCCTTGCGCACGGCATCGAGGTCGAGGACCTTCTCGATGGACGTCAGGGTCGCGTCGAGGGCCTTGGTCTGCTCGGTGAAGTCAGGGGTTGCCACCTGTCGAGGCTACCGGGTCCGGTCACACGCTCTTGCGGCGGAACTCCGGTGACTGCGTCGGGCCGTTGGCACCGTGCGACTTCTCGCTGCCGTCGTGCTCGGCGCCCTCGGCCGTCGCGTGGTGCTTGCCCTTCTTCTTCTCCAGCGCCTCGCGGAACTTGGCCTTCATGTCGGCCTGCTTGTCTGTGCCCTCTGTCTCAGCCATAGCGCCATCCTACGCCCACCGATGCCCGTAGAATTCTGTCGACTCAAGGAGACAGGTTGTACGTGCGCAGGTTGGTCGTGGTGGCAGGAATCGTGGCGACAGGTCTGGTGGTGCCGACGCAGGCGTCAGCGGCCGTGGCACCGTTGGCGGTGTCCCCGTCCCAGCCCGTCCAGGGCAAGACGTTCACCCTCAAGGGCACCGTGACGCCGAAGTTCGCTCGTCCGGTGCGGCTGCAGCGCTACGTCGGCGGACGGTGGACGACCGCCCGCACGACCAAGAGCACCTCCTCGGGCCGCTACTCCTTCACGTACCGCTCGAGCGCCTCGTCACTCACCTTCCGGACGCACGTGCCGAAGGCCAAGCGCAACGGCAAGGGCCACACGTACAGCTCCCAGAAGTCGGCCAAGCTCGTCGTCCGGCCCGTACGGCCCGCACAGCCCGCCCGGCCCGCGCCGAAGCCCGTCGTCACGCCTGCCCCCGCGTCCACGTCCCTGACGCTCACGACCGCACCGGGCGGCACGGTCAGCGCCGAGGTCGTCTCGACACCGGCCGCGGGTCGCCGCGTGGAGATCCATCGCCTGGACGGTGACGCCTGGGTCACCGACGCAAGCGCGCCGCACCACGCGTCCGGCCGCACCACCGTGTCGTTCGACGCGCCCACTCCCGGCGAGCACGAGTACCGCGCCGTCGTCGTGGGCGCCGGACTGCCGACGAGCACGTCGACCACCGTGCGCCTGGCCGTCCAGTCGCGCGTGGCGCGGGTCGACGTCCGCACCGACGGCGGCGAGGAGATCACGAGCGGCGAGACGTACGTGCCGGGGACGATCGTCGTCGACCCGCGCGGATCCGATCTCGCGGCCTCGACCACGCCCGCGCGGTTCCGCGTACGTGGCAACAGCACGTCCTGGGCGCGGATCAAGCTGTCGTACAAGGTCAAGCTCGACACGAAGACGTCCCTGCTCGGGCTCCCCGCGAGCAAGGACTGGGCGCTCATGGCGAACTTCTACGACCGCTCCATGCTGCGCAACGAGGTGGCCTTCGAGGCGAGCCGGCGCGTGGGACTGCCCTGGACCCCCCGCATGCGGTTCGCCGAGCTGTGGGTCGACGGCAGCTATCGAGGCCTGTACCAGCTCGGCCAGAACATCGAGGCAGAGCCGGGACGCGTCGAGCTGCCCGACGAGGGCTTCCTCCTGGAGGGCGACTCCCACGAGGAGGACGACCTGGCCTTCCGGACCGACCGCGGGTTCCAGATCTTCTTCAAGGACCCCGACGATCCCGACGCCACCACGCAGGCGCGCGTCGCCGCACAGGTCCAGGCGGCCGAGGACGGGATCTACGCCGGCGACCTGTCATCGATCGACATCGGATCGTTCGTCGACTACTACATCGTCAACGAGCTGCTCAAGAACTTCGACTCGGCCATCAACAACAGCAACTGGATGGTGCTGTCGGCCGACGGGACGCTGGCGATGGGCCCGGTGTGGGACTTCGACCAGTCGATGGGCAACCGCACGGACCTCGACGCCAACCAGACGTCCGGTCTGTTCACGGGTGAGCTCTTCGGCGAGTACGCACCCAGCCAGATCAAGCTGCCCGAGGGGCACTGGTACAACCAGCTCGTGGCGAACCCGGAGTTCCGGGCGGCGCTCACGACGCGCTGGGCGCAGGTCCGTGGCCCCCTGTCCGGCCTGTCCGACCACGTCGCGGCCCTCGGTCGCGAGGTCAAGGACGCCGGCCCCCGGAACTTCACCGATGGCAACGGCGGCCTGGGACTTCCGCTCGGACCGACGATCCTCGACCACGAGCCGCGGTCGGTCTTCCACGGCTCCTGGAGCGCCGAGGTCGACGCGCTGCGCACGTGGGTCGGCGGCCGCTACACCTGGCTGGACGGCTACCTGTCGAGCTGACCGCGGCATGATGGAGCCATGACCGACTCCGACTGCCTGTTCTGCAGCATCATCGCCGGGACGACTCCCGCCGCGGTCGTGCTCGAGACGGAGGACGTGGTCGGCTTCCTCGACGTACGACCGCTGTTCAAGGGGCACGTCCTGCTCGTCCCGCGCGAGCACGTCGTGACGCTGCCCGAGCTGCCCGAGCACCTGCTCGTACCGTTGTTCGCGTCCGCGCAACGGGTGGCATCGGCGCTCACGTCCGGTCTCGGCGCGCAGGGCACGTTCGTCGCGATGAACAACGTCGTGTCCCAGAGCGTCCCCCACCTGCACGTCCACGTCGTCCCCCGCACCAAGGGCGACGGCCTGCGCGGCTTCTTCTGGCCCCGCAAGAAGTACGCCGACGGCGAGGCCGAGGCCTGCGCCGCCACGATCCGAGAGGCCCTCTCATGACCCTGACGCGGGAGGCCGCGGCCGCGAAGGCCCGCGAGCTGCTGCACGTCGACGTGACGCCGTACCCCCACGAGGAGCTCGAGGCGGACCTCCTCTGCGGCGGCTTTGCGTTCGACGGCGGGGACCGCGCCGCGATCATCGGCTACGACGGCGGCTACCAGACCAGCATGACCGAGCTGTCGGGCGAGACGCCGGACACCCTGATCACCGGATGGCTCGTCGAGCAGCGGCACCGGCACGGGGCACCGGACGCGCCGGCGGAGCCGGCGGCTGCACCGACCCACCCGTGCCCGATCTGCGGCACGCCGACGCCGCACACCGATCGCCATCCCGCGTCGGTCTGCGCCGAGTGCGAGCGTCGAGCGGCCGACCGGGACGGTCGCCGCATCGTGGCGCTGAGCGACGGGCCGTTCGGCGGGGTCGTCGTGTTCTACGCCGAGTCGCCGTCCGGCACGCAGAGCGAGATCGCCGGGGACGTGCTGGAGACCGGGCGGTGCTGGATCGACGGCATCGAGTGCACGATCGACGAGGCCCGCTTCGGCGGGGTCGTCATCTCGCGCGCGTAAGGCGCGCGTCGGCGGACGGGGGGCTCCCGTCGGCGTTAGGGTCGGGGGATGGAGACTGCGAGCGTCACCCACACGGTCACCACGGCGGACACCGCGGCCGCCCTCGGCTCGGGAGATCTCGAGGTGCTGGCCACCCCGCGCGTCCTCGCGTGGCTCGAGGAGGCGACGTGCGCCGCGCTCGAGCTGCCGGCCGAGCGGACGAGCGTCGGGACCCGCATCGAGATCGAGCACCTGGTCGCGAGCCCTGTCGGCACGACCGTCACGGCGACGGCCACCGCGGTGCACACCGACGGTCGGCTCGTCCGCTTCCAGGTCGCTGCGCAGGACGCCGACGGGACGCTGCTGGCCACCGGCGAGGTGCGTCGCGTCGTGGTGGACCGGGAGCGATTTCTGTCCCGGATCACGCCTGTGGGAGACTGAGACGTCGACTTTCGAGGAGGAAAACCATGGGCAAGACTGGCCGCAAGCGTCGTGCACGTCGCAAGAAGGGCGCCAACCACGGAAAGCGCCCCAACGCGTGACCTCAGCACCACATGAGAAATCCCCGTCCATCGGACGGGGATTTCCTCGTTCCGGCCCTGATCGGACCGGAGAGCGGGTCTAGCCCTGCTTCTGCTCGGTGATGGTGACCTGAACCGTGCGGATCGACATCAGGACCTTGTCACGCAGCGGCTCGGGTGCGACCTCGGAGCACGAGCGCGAGACCAGGCTCTTGACCACGCGCTCGAGGTCGTACTCGCTCAGGCACGCCGTGCACTCGTCGATGTGGTTCTGGATCTCCGCGCAGCTCGCGGTGTCGATCTCCTGATCGATGAACAGGTAGAGGTTCTCGAGTGCCTTCTCGCAGTCGGGCCCCTGGCAGTTGCTCGCGCTCATGCCTTGTCACCTGCTCCCGTCACTGCCATGCCGCGATCGCGCGCATAGTCGGCCAGCATCTCGCGCAGGAGTCGTCGCCCGCGGTGCAGCCGGGACATCACGGTGCCGATCGGCGTGTCCATGATCTCGGCGATCTCCTTGTAGGGGAAACCTTCGACGTCCGCGAGGTAGACCGCGTAGCGGAAGTCCTCCGGCAACGCCTGCAGCGCGTCCTTGACGTCGCTGTCGGGCAGGTGCTCGAGCGCCTCCATCTCGGCGGACTTCAGCCCCGACGAGCCGTGCGACTCGGCACGGGCGATCTGCCAGTCCTCGATCTCGTCCGTGACCTGCTGCGGCTGACGCTGCTTCTTGCGGTACGAGTTGATGTACGTGTTGGTGAGGATGCGGTACAGCCACGCCTTGAGGTTGGTGCCCGGCTTGAACTGGTGGAAGGCGCTGAACGCCTTGGAGAAGGTCTCCTGGACGAGATCCTCCGCGTCGTGCGGGTTGCGCGTCATGCGCAGCGCGGCCGAGTACAGCTGGTCCAGGAACGGCAGCGCGTCCGCCTCGAAGCGGGCCTGCTGCTGCTCCGGGGTCTCGGTCTCCCGCGCGTCAGGCGCGTCGGGGGTTTCAGGGGTGACAGTCATCGTCTCCCAGCCTACTCCCGCAACCCGTTGGGGGCGGAGTGGCGTGATGGACACGCTGTCGTGCGGTGCAAATGTCAGCATCTGACCTCCTGGCTCGTACAACCGCCGGAGGGGTGCGGCTATTCCGCGTGCTCGGCCGGGAGGGGGAGGATCAGCTCGGGGCCGTTGTTGCGCACGTTGTTGACCGCCGTCGAGACGGGGAACGCGTCGAGGCGTCCCGGAGCGGCAGGGATCAGCAGGCCCAGCAGCTCGTCGGTGCCGCGTGGCGCGGGGTCGAGCCACGCGTCATAGGCCTGCGGCTCGAGGAACAACGGCATCCGCTCGTGGACGTGCCCGAGGGAGTCCTCCGCCGTGGTCGTCAAGATCGTGTAGCTGATGACCCAGTCGTCGGCCGCGCGGTCCTTCCAAAATTCGTAGAGCCCGGCCATGGCCAGGACCGATCCGTCCTTGGGGGTGATGTAGAACGGCTGCTTGGTCGGCTTCTTCTTGCCCTCGGCCGGCTCTCCGGCGTACCACTCGTAGTAGCCGTCGGCCGGCACCAGCGCACGACGCCGCGCGAACGCCTTCTTGAACGCGGGCTTCTCCGCGACCGTCTCCGAGCGCGCGTTGATCATCCGGTTGCCGATCGACGGGTCCTTGGCCCAGCTCGGGATGAGACCCCACTTGGCCGTGAGCAGCTCGCGCCGCGCGGGTGCGGAGGGGTCCGTCGCCTCGTCGCGGCGCCCGATCACGACGGGCGCCAGCTTGGTCGGCGCCATGTTGTAGTCGGGCTCGGGCTCGACGAACGAGCCGGCCAGATCGGCCTCGAAGGCCTGGTGGAGGCTGGCCGCGGTCTGGGTCGTCGCATAGCGCCCGCACATGCGTCCAGCCTGCCACAGGGCCCCGACACCCCGACGCACATGATGCGACCCTCCGCCGCGGTCGGGTATGAATGGGTCATGACCCTCTTGCGCTCCGTGGCTCGTCCGATGCTCGCCTCGATGTTCGTCTACGGCGGCGCGCAGGCGCTCAAGCAGCCGGGGGCGCGGGCGGCCAAGGCCCAGCGGTTGGCCGACCTGATCAAGAAGGTCGCCCCGCAGGTGCCGGTCAACGGCGCCAACCTGACGCGCGTCAACGGAGCGGTGCAGCTCACCGCGGGCCTGGGTCTGGCCACCGGGCACCTCCCCCGCCTGTCGGCGTTCGTCCTGGCCGTCACGCTGCCGCCCACGACGGTCGCCGGACACCGCTACTGGGACGAGACCGACCCCGCGGCGCGCACCAACCAGCGCATCCACTTCATGAAGAACATGGCCCTGACCGGCGGTCTGCTCATGGCCACGCTCGACCCCGACCCGCACAAGAAGATCCTGGCGCGCCGCGCGAAGGACAAGATGTCCGTGGCCGCGGCCTCCGTCGCCGATCAGCTGGACCACATCCGCAGCTGAGTCGCGGCCGCCACACCACGCGGACCGATAGGCTGGCGGCGATGACTGACCCGCTCCCCTGGCTCGCGCCCCACCGTGACACGCCCTTCTCGGGCGAGGTCCTCGTCCCCGGCTCCAAGTCGCTGACCAACCGCGTCCTGATCCTCGCTGCCCTCGGCGACGGGCCCTCGGTCATCACCCGGCCGCTGGGGTCGCGCGACACCAACCTCATGGCGGCCGCGCTCACGACCCTCGGCGCCACGATCGACCGCGACGGCATGACGTGGACGGTGACGCCCGCCCGCACGGACGCGACCGAGCCCGCCACGATCGACTGCGGGCTCGCGGGCACCGTCATGCGGTTCGTCCCGCTGGTCGCCGCCCTCGGGCGCGCCCCCGTCACGTTCGACGGCGACGAGCACGCGCGCGTACGCCCGATGGCGGCCACGATCGCGACGCTGCGCACGCTCGGCGTCGAGGTCGACGACGGCGGCCGGGGCTCGCTGCCGTTCACGGTGCACGGGACCGGCCGCGTGGCGGGAGGGACCGTCGAGATCGACGCGTCCTCGTCGAGCCAGTTCGTCTCGGCGCTGCTGCTCGTCGGTGCCCGGTTCGAGCAGGGCCTCGACCTGCGCCACACCGGCGCGACGCTCCCCTCGATGCCGCACATCGAGATGACGATCGCCGAGCTCCGCCGTCGCGGCGTCCGGGTCGACACCGACGAGCCGGCCCGCTGGGTCGTGCACCCCGGCCCGATCGACGCGCTCGACGTCGAGATCGAGCCCGACCTGTCCAACGCCGGCGTGTTCATCGCCGGCGGCCTCGTGACCGGCGGCGACGTGCGCATCCGCAACTGGCCGCGCGACACCGATCAGGCCGGCGACGCGTGGCGCGACATCGTCCCCGCGTTCGGCGGCACGGTGACGCAGGACGGGGCGGACCTCGTCTTCGCGGCCGGACCCGAGCTCAAGGGGGTCGAGCTGGACCTGCACGACGTCGGCGAGCTGACCCCGGTGATCGCCGCGATGGCCGCCCTCGCGTCCTCCCCGTCGCGCCTGACCGGCGTCGCGCACCTGCGGGGGCACGAGACCGACCGGCTGGCCGCGCTCGTCGCCGAGATCAACCGTCTGGGCGGTGACGCCGAGGAGCTCGAGGACGGGCTGCTCATCCGGCCGCGGCCGCTGCACGGCGCGACGTTCCGCACGTACGACGACCACCGCATGGCCCACGCCGCGGTCGTGCTGGGTCTGCGCGTGCCCGATCTGCTGGTGGAGAACGTCGTCACGACGATCAAGACCTATCCCAACTTCGCTCCCGTGTGGGAGCGACTCATGACCGCCCCCGCGAAGGTCTGACGCCGATGGCACGACACGACGACGAGCACGCGAAGTTCGAGCGGCCACGGCGTCACACCCGCCCCCGCACCAAGGTGCGGCCCAACTACGACGAGGCCGCGACCGCTCGCGTCGTGACGATCGACCGCGGTCGCTACACGGTCATGCTGGACGATCCCTCGACCGGCGAGCGGGGCTCGCAGCTGATCACCGCGATGAAGTCGCGCAACCTGGGCCGCAAGGGCGTCATCGTCGGCGACGAGGTCCGGGTCGTCGGCGACATCAGCGGCGACGAGGGCTCACTCGCCCGCATCGTCGAGGTCACCCCCCGCCGCACCGTGCTGCGCCGCACGGCCGACGACGACGACCCGATCGAGCGCATCATCGTGGCCAATGCCGATCAGCTCGTGATCGTCGCCGCCCTCGCCGATCCGCCGCCGCGCGCGGGTCTCATCGACCGCTGTCTCGTGGCCGCGTTCGACGCCGGCATGGAGCCGCTGGTCTGCCTGACCAAGGCCGACCTGGGCTCCCCCGACGAGATCGTCGCGATGTTCGAGCCCCTCGGCGTACGCGTCGTGGTGACCCGCCAGGACGGCGACCTGGACGCGGTGCGCGATGTGCTGCGCGACCGGACCAGCGTCCTGGTCGGGCACAGCGGGGTCGGCAAGTCGACGCTCGTGAACGCCCTGGTGCCCGACGCCCACCGCTCGGTGAGCTACGTCAACGCGGTGACGGGACGCGGCCGGCACACCTCGACCTCGGCGATCAGCCTCGAGCTGCCGTTCGGCGGCTGGATCATCGACACCCCGGGCATCCGGTCGTTCGGCCTCGCGCACGTCGAGGTCGACGACATCATCAAGGCGTTCCCGGACCTGCAGGACGCCGCGCGGGACTGCCCCCGCGGCTGCCTGCACTCCGCGACCGAGCCAGAGTGCGGGCTCGACCTCGCGGTCGCCGACGGCACGCTCGCGCCCGAGCGCGTCGAGTCGTTCCGGCGCATCCTGGCCAGTCGCGACCAGCTGGACGACTACTAGCCCAGGCGCTTCAGAGTGCCGACGGCGGTTTCACACTGCGAACGCCGTACCCTGAGGGCCATGGCTCACTCGTACAACGACGACCTGCGCCTCGCCCACGTGCTTGCCGACAACGCCGACAACCTCTCGATGGAACGCTTCCTCGCGGTCGATCTCGAGGTCGACACGAAGCCGGACATGACGTACGTGACCGAGTCCGACCAGGCCGTCGAGGCCGCCGTCAGGCGCACCCTCAAGTCCGCCCGCACCCGTGACATCGTGCTCGGCGAGGAGCAGGGCGAGGAGGAGGGTTCGACCGGTCCCGGTGGCCGCCGCTGGATCATCGACCCGATCGACGGCACGTCCAACTTCGTGCGCGGCGTCCCGGTCTGGGCCACGCTCATCGCCCTGGAGGAGGACGGCGAGATCGTCGCCGGCTGCGTCTCGGCGCCCGCACTCGGCCGCCGCTGGTGGGCGAGCAAGGGCACGGGTGCGTTCACGGGCAAGTCGCTCATGTCCTCACGGCAGATCCGCGTCTCCCAGGTGTCGGACCTGGAGAGCGCCTCGCTGTCGTACGCCTCGCTCGGCGGGTGGGACGCGATCGGCAAGGGCGAGGCCTTCGCCGCGCTGATGCGGCGTTGCTGGCGGACCCGCGCCTACGGCGACTTCTGGTCGTACATGCTGCTCGCGGAGGGTGCGGTCGACATCGCGGCCGAGCCTGAGCTCAAGATCTGGGACATGGCCGCGCTCGACGTCATCGTGCGCGAGGCCGGCGGCACGTTCACGAGCCTCGCCGGCGCGCCGGGCCCCTGGGGCGACAACGCGCTGGCCACCAACTCCCGTCTGCACGACGCCGCGATGGCGTATCTCGGTCACTTCCCGGACCAGGGGCCGCCCGACCAGTCGTGGACCGACGAGCCCGAGGACGACGCCCCGCCGCCCGAGCGCGACAACGTCCGCGCCTTCGACTTCACGCGGGAGCCGGCCGACGACGCTCCGTGAGGCTCGCCCCCGGACTGTGACTGGGGTTACAGTGCCGGGAACCGAGGAACGGAGTCTGCGCATGCGCGTCAAGGATGTCCTGTCGTCCAAGGGGAGCGACGCGGTGCACGTGATCGCCCCCGATGCCACGGTCTCCGACCTCATGGACCGGCTCGCCGATCTCAACGTCGGCGCCCTCATCGTCAGCACCGACGGCAGCGAGGTGCTCGGCATCGTGTCCGAGCGCGACATCGTCCGCAAGCTGCGCGGCGCCGAGAACGCCCGCGACGTCGCGGTGTCCGCGATCATGACGACCGACGTCCGCACCTGCTCGCCCGAGGACTCCTTCGGCGGGCTGATGGCGATCATGACCGAGCACCGCGTGCGCCACGTCCCCGTGCTCGAGGACGGTCGGCTCGTCGGCGTGCTCAGCATCGGCGACGCGGTCAAGCACCGCATGGAGCAGCTCGAGTTCGAGCGCGACCAGCTCAACAGCTACGTCGCGGGAGGCTGACACCGGCCCTCATTTGAAATCGACAGGTTACCGATATATCGTTTAGGTATCGGCAACCTGTCGATGACGTATGTGAAAGTGGGTCACCCCATGCACAGCAACGAATTCCAGGACATGCGCCGCCCGGCCGATCGCCGGCGCGGCAGGCACCACCAGGACCACGGCCTCGGCGCCGACCTCGGCTTCGGCCCCGGCTTCGGCGGCCCCGGTCGTCCACGCGGCCGGCGACGCGGCGGACGGGGCGGCGACGTCCGAGCGGCCGCCCTGCTCCTGCTTGCCGAGGAGCCCAAGCACGGCTATCAGCTCATCCAGGAGATCGGCGAGCGCAGCCAGGGGTCGTGGACCCCGAGCCCCGGCTCGATCTACCCCGTGCTCCAGCAGCTCGAGGACGAAGGACTGCTCAGCTTCCAGCGCGTCGACGGCCGCAAGACCGCGACCCTCACCGAGGAGGGCGCCGCGTACGTCGCGGAGCACCGCGAGCAGCTCGGCACCCCGTGGGAGGACCAGCGCGGCGACCAGCGGCGCGAGATGCACGAGCTCTCGACGAGCCTTCGGTCGTTCATCAGCGCGTGGAAGCAGGTCGCCCAGGCCGGCACCCCCGCCCAGCAGGAGAAGGCCACCGCCGTGGTCGAGGAGGCCCGGAAGGCCATGTACCGCATACTGGCGGACGATGAGTCATGACCGACGCCTGAGCCTGCCCGAGAGCGAGATGACCTGGCGGTTCTCCCGCTCCTCCGGCGCGGGCGGCCAGCACGTCAACACGACCGACACCCGCGTCGAGTTGATCTGGTCGCTCGCCGATACCGCCGCACTCTCCCCTGCCCAGAAGGAGCTCGCCGCGACCCGGCTCGGCAACCGGCTCGTGGACGGGGTGATCACGATCGTGTCGTCGCAGTACCGCTCGCAGCACCGCAACCGGGAGGACGCCCGCGTCCGCCTCGAGGAGCTCGTGGGCCAGGCGATCGTCCCGGACCGTCCGCGCCGCCCGACGAGGCCGAGCAGGTCCTCCCAGCGCCGCCGCCTCGACGCCAAGAAGCGTCGGGGCTCGCTCAAGGAGGGCCGCAGCGGCACGTGGGAATAGTCCCTACCTGACAACGGTTGTCATGTGTGTCGGATTCTCCGACAGACGAGAGGACATCCCATGAAGGTCCGCAGCTCACTTCGCTCGCTCAAGAACCAGCCCGGCTCGCAGGTCGTCCGGCGCCACGGACGCACGTTCGTGATCAACCGCGACAACCCCCGCCTGAAGGCCCGTCAGGGCTGACCAGGACGACCCGCTCCTGATTGACCGGGGAGTCCGTGGGGTACGCGGGGCCCACGCCTACCCAGGAGGACCCATGACCGTCGCACCCCCTGAGCCCGCGCTGCCCGAGGAGGACCAGCCGAGCCGTCCCGAGACCCCCGACCTGCCGGACCCGGCGTTCCCGGAGGTGCTGCCCACCCCGGAGCCCGGGGAGGAGCCTGACCGGGAGCCGGCGCCCGAGACCCAGCCCGATCGCGAGGGCTGAGCTCAGGACGTCACCTGACCCTCGACCTGACCGAGGGCGATCCGGCGACCGCCCGCCAGCCGTGCGGTCGCCGCGATCGTGACCCGGTCGCCGTCGAGCAGGAAGGCGCGGGTGGACCCGTCATCGAGGGTCACGGGGCGCGAGCCGTTCCAGGACAGCTCCAGCAGGGAGCCCTGCTGGCCCGGTCCGGGGCCGCTGACCGTGCCGGAGGCGAACAGGTCGCCCGGGCGCAGTGCGGCCCCGTTGACCGTGAGGTGGGCGAGCATCTGCGCGGGCGTCCAGTACATCTCGGAGTACGGCGCCCGCGACACCACCGTCCCGTTCACGGCGATCTCGAGCTCGAGGTCGAGCCCCCAGGGCTCGTCGTCCTGCAGGTACGCCACCGGATCGGGGTCGCGGCGAGGCGGGTCGATCCGGGCGCCGGCGAGGGCCGCGAGCGGGACGACCCACGGTGACACCGAGGTCGCGAACGACTTGCCGAGGAACGGGCCCAGCGGCACGTACTCCCACGCCTGGACGTCGCGCGCGGACCAGTCGTTGACGACACAGACGCCGAAGACGTGCTGGTCGAAGGACTCGACCGGCACCGGCTCCCCGAGGGACGAGCCCGCGCCCACGACGAAGCCGGTCTCGGCCTCGAGGTCGAGCTTGGCGGTGGGGCCGAACGCGATGGTGCCGTCGCGCTCACGCATCTGTCCGGAGGGCCGGCGGATCGGCGTCCCGGAGACGACGACCGTCCCGGCCCGGCCGTGGTAGCCGATGGGCAGGTGCTTCCAGTTGGGGGTCAGCGCGTCACCGTCCGGCCGGAAGAGTCGTCCGACGTTGGACGCGTGGTGCTCGGAGGCGTAGAAGTCGACGTAGTCGGCGACCTCGAACGGCAGCACGAGCTCGACCCCGGAGGCCGGCACCTGGTGCTCGGCGAGCGCGCTCAGGTTGGCCGCGACGTACGTACGCACCTCGTGCCACGTGCGGGGCCCGGCGGCCAGCAGCGGATCGAGCGAGCCGGCCGCGAACAGTCCCGCGTACGCGTGCCGGCGCGTCGCCAGCGCCGCGGTGAGGTCGACGACGTCCGTGCCGACGCCCACGCCCACCCGGGCCCGCGCCTCCCCCGGGCGTACGAACGAGCAGTACGGCAACGTCGTCCGGCCGAAGTCCGTCACCCGCGCGCCCCTGACCCCGACCACGACCAGGCGTAGCGGCCGTCGTCGCAGGCCCGGCCGGCCTCGCCGAGCTCGAGCGGGCGGAAGGTGTCGACCATGACCGCGAGCTCGTCGAACGACTCGGCGCCGAGGCTCGCCTCGATCGCTGACGGCTGGGGCCCGTGCGAGTGCCCGCCCGGGTGCAGCGAGACCGAGCCGCGCCCGATGCCCGATCCCTTGCGCGCCTCGTAGTCGCCCGCGACGTAGAACATGACCTCGTCGGAGTCGACGTTGGAGTGGTAGTACGGCACGGGGATCGCGAGCGGGTGGTAGTCGACCTTGCGCGGCACGAAGTTGCAGATCACGAAGTTCGCCCCCTCGAAGACCTGGTGCACCGGCGGCGGCTGGTGCACCCGGCCGGTGATCGGCTCGAAGTCCGCGACGTTGAAGGCGTACGGATACAGGCAGCCGTCCCACCCCACGACGTCGAACGGGTGCTGCGGCACGACGTGCACCGAGCCGGCCAGGCCGAGCGGGCCTGAGCCGCGGTGCTTGATCAACACCTCGACGTCGATGTCCTCGCGGATCTCGGGCTCACCGGGCACGCGGAGATCGCGCTCGCAGTATGGCGCGTGCTCGAGCAGCTGCCCGTAGCGCGAGAGATAGCGCTTGGGCGGCGCGATGTGGCTGTTGGCCTCGATGCAGTACGCCCGGACGTCCCCGGCCGGGACCCACCGGTGGGTCGTCGCGCGCGGGACGAGCAGGTAGTCGCCGGGGCCGAAGGCGATGTGCCCGAAGACCGTCTCGAGCGTCCCGGACCCGTCCTCGACGAAGACGCACTCGTCGCCCGTGGCGTTGCGGTACAGCGGGGACGTCTCGGCCCCCACGGCGTACGAGATGCGGACGTCGGCATTGGCCAGCACGAGTCGCCGTCCGGTGACCAGGTCCCGTCCTGCACCTCCGTCGAACAGGTCGTGCAGCTTGAGGTGCCGCGCGAGCAGGGGCTCGTTGGGCGTCGTGGTGTGGTCCGGCAGCTCCCAGCGCCGGGCGTCCACGATCGCCGACGGCACACCACGGTGGTAGAGCAGGGAGGAGTCCGAGGAGAAGCCCTCCTCCCCCATGAGCTCCTCGCGGTACAGCGCCCCGTTCGGCGCCCGGTGCTGGGTGTGGCGCTTGGGCGGGACGTGGCCCGCGCTGCGGTAGTGCGCCATGTCAGCTACTCCCTCGCCTAGAAGTTGCCTCGTCGGGCCTGCTCGCGCTCGATCGCCTCGAACAGTGCCTGGAAGTTGCCCTTGCCGAAGCCCAGCGAGCCGTGGCGCTCGATGAGCTCGAAGAACACCGTGGGCCGGTCGCCGATCGGCTTGGTGAAGATCTGCAGGAGGTAGCCGTCCTCGTCCCGGTCGACCAGGATGCCGCGCGACTGGAGCTCCTCGATGGGCACGCGCACCTCGCCGATGCGCTCGCGCAGGGCCGGATCGGTGTAGTACGAGTCGGGCGTCGCGAGGAACTCGATCCCCGCGGCGCGCAGCCGGTCGACCGTCTCCAGGATGTCGTTCGTGGCCAGCGCGAGGTGCTGGGCGCCCGGCCCCTGGTAGAACTCGAGGTACTCGTCGATCTGCGACTTCTTCTTGCCCACGGCCGGCTCGTTGAGCGGGAACTTGACCCGGTGGTTGCCGCTGGCCACGACCTTGCTCATCAGCGCGGAGTACTCGGTCGCGATGTCGTCGCCCACGAACTCGGCCATGTTGGTGAAGCCCATGATGCGGTTGTAGAAGTCGACCCACTCGTCCATGTGGCCGATCTCGACGTTGCCGACGACGTGGTCGAGCGCCTGGAAGATCCGCTTGGGCGCGTCGTCCGCGCGCACCAGCGACGAGGACCGCGCGACGTAGCCGGGCAGGTAGGGCCCGTCGTAACGGCTGCGGTCCACGAGCGTGTGGCGGGTGTCGCCGTACGCCGCGATGGCCGCGACCCGCACCGTGCCGTGCTCGTCGCTGACGTCGTGGGGCTCCTCGAGGATCGTGGCACCCTCGGCCCGCGCGTGGTCGATGCACACGTCGACGTCGGGCACCTCGAGCGCGATGTCGGTGATGCCGTCACCGTGCAGGCGGTGGTGGTCCGCGACCGGGCTGTCCGGCGCGACGCCGCCGCGCAGGACGAACCGCACCGCGCCGCTCTCCAGCACGTACGCGTGGTGGTCGCGGTTGCCGGTCTCGGGGCCCGAGTACGCCACGAGGTCCATCCCGAACGCCGACATGTAGAAGTGGGCGGACTGCGTCGCGTTGCCCACCGCCCACACGACGGCGTCCCAGCCGGTGACCGGGAACGGGTCGGTCGTGGGGTCGTGCTCGACCAGTCCGACGAGCTGCTGCAGCTGGGCGAGGTCGAGATCGGCGAGGCGTTCGGCATCCGTGAGGTCGAGGGTCATGTGACCCAGCACACCGTACGCCCGCGCCGTGGACAACCGGCCCACCTCGAGGTGGTCAAACCCCCCAGCTCGGTGCACCATGGAGTGTCTGTACTAGGCAGATTGACCGGATGGAGACACGATGGACCAGCTCGATGTCGCGCTCGTCGAGGCGATGCACGCCCATCCGCGCGTGGGGGACCTCGAGCTCTCGCGGCTGACCCACGTCGCCCGCGCCACGGTGCAGTCCCGGCTCGCCAAGCTCGAGGAGGCCGGCGTGATCACCGGCTACGGGCCCTCGGTCGATCTCGTCGCGGCCGGCCACCCGGTCCTGGCCTTCGTGACCCTCGAGATCATGCAGGGCTCACTCGACGCCGTGACGGCCGAGCTGGACTCGCTGCCCAACGTCCTCGAGGCGTACATCACGAGCGGCAATGCGGACGTCGTGTGCAAGATCGCCGCGACCTCGCACGAGGACCTCAAGGACACCCTGCTGCACATCAGCCAGTCCGGATCGGTCGCCCGGTCCACCAGCGTGATCGTGCTGTCCGAGCTGGTGCCACCTCGCGTCCTGCCGATGCTGCGCAAGGGTGCCGACGACGGCCCGAGCCGGTCCCCGTCGTTCCGGTCCGCATGACCCGGAGTTGCTAGCGTCGGCTCATGCACCCGTTCAGCCAGGTCGACGTGTTCGCCTCCGAGCTCACGCTCGGCAACCCCGTGGCCGTCGTCCACGACGCCGACGACCTCGACGAGGCCCAGATGGCGGCGTTCGCACGCTGGACCAACCTGTCGGAGACGACGTTCCTGCTGCGCCCGACGACGCCGCAGGCCGACTACCGCGTGCGGATCTTCACGACCGCGCGAGAGCTGCCGTTCGCCGGCCACCCGACGCTCGGCACCGCGCGCGCATGGCTCGAGGCCGGCGGGGAGCCCGCCCACGCCGGGGAGCTGGTGCAGCAGTGCGCCGCTGGGCTGGTGCGCGTACGCATGGACGGTGACCGGCTCGCGTTCGCCGCACCTCCGCTGGTCCGCAGCGGGCCCGTCGACGCTGCTGATCTCGACGAGGCCACGGCCGCACTGGGGCTCGATCCGTCCCAGGTCATCGACGCCGCGTGGGTCGACAACGGGCCCGGCTGGGCCGCACTGCTGCTCGACAGCGCCGAGACCGTCCTGGCGCTCGAGCCCGACCCCTCGGCGTTCGGCGTGCTCGACAAGGTCGGTGTCGTGGGTCCGCACTCCCCCGGCGGGGAGACCGCGTTCGAGGTCAGGGCGTTCGTGCCCGGCTCGATCGGCGAGGACCCCGTGACCGGCAGCCTCAACGCGTCGATCGGCCAGTGGCTGACGTCGACCGGCCGGGCCCCCGCGTCGTACGTCGCCGCGCAGGGGACGCGCCTCGGTCGGCGCGGCCGCGTGCACGTCGACCTGGTCGACGACGTGCTCTGGGTCGGGGGTCGGACAACGGTCGGCATCAGCGGCTCGGTCACCGCGTGGGGCGCTGGGGCCTGACTGACGGATCGCCGCAGTCGACGCACGAGACTGAGCACGACGACGTGCCGGCGGGCCGCCGGACCGGCGGGGTCAGGCGGCTCGGCGGTAGCCGGTTCGTCGTCGACGTCGAACGGGCCGCTGGTGGCGGTTGGTGAACTCGAACCCGTCGACCGCGTTGCCCGCGACGTGCAGGAGACCGCGGTGCACCAGGTGGTGGCATCGGACGCAGAGCCCGACGAGCTGGTCGAGATCGGTGCGACCCCCAAGCGACCACCACACCGAGTGGTGGACCTCCAGATGAGTGTGGTTGCAGCCGGGGGTGGCGCAGACACCGCGTTGGCGGGCCAGGACCGCCTTGCGCTGCTTCATGTTCGGCTCGTACCTGGTGTGGCCGACGTTGAGGATCTGGTCCTGCTCGCGCACGAACCCGGTCACCCCCGACAGGCAGAACAAGAACATCAGCAGGTGCGGGCCGATTGCCCCGTGCCCAGCCAGTGTGGCCGGTTCGCTCTCGGGCATCGGGTCGGGGATCAGGTGGGGATGCTCAGTCTCCTGCTCGACGCGTTCGGCGGCTGCCTCCAACGTCTCGGCGTCCACGAACACCGACATGTGCGGGCGCACACCCTTGTCCGACGGGAGCCCGTTGCCCAGGATGCTGTCCAACAAGTCGTCCAACCCCTGCACCCGACGCTGCGCACCGGTGCGGGTGTCATCGGCGTCCCGCGGTGCGGACACGGAGTCCATCACCTTCTTGAGCTTGAGCCCGGTCAGGGTGTTGAGGAAGCCGGTGACATGGAACCCATCGGGGAGGGCGTCGACAGCGAAGTCCTCCTTGTCCATCCCACCCTTCCAGGCCTCGTCGAGGTCTTCAGGGTGAGTGATGGCCTTGAGGTGCTTGACCGCTTCCCACAGCACGCCGGGCTCATTCTCGGCCGCCACAGCGACCAGCACCTCTTCGTGCTGGAGCATCGGCTCCAGCCCGACGTGGGCGAGTCCGTAGACGAACACCTGCACGTGCGCGGCGCTGATCAGCCCCGACGTCGCCGCCTCGGCCACCAGAGGCAGGTCACGCAACGCCGCCACGCTCTTCACCAGCACCGTGGCCTGCCCCGACTTCAGGTGCAGCTGGTTGCGCACCCACGTGTTCAGCGTCGACGCACCGTCCAGCTCGAAATCCTTCGAGGCCTGCAGCTCCGCCAGCAGCACACCCTTGACCGCATCCAACGCGTCCTGCGCCATCTGCACCGCATGCAATGTCTCGCGCACGTCACCCGACGAGAGCGCCTGCGCAGCAGTGCGCATCGCGTCGATCGTGGGCTTCGGATTCATACCCCCACACTACTCGAATGTGTGTTCGATCACAAGAGCTGAAGCCAATTAATTCTCTGCGATTCCAGCCAAAATTTGGCGGGTTTGGCCCCTGACCCAGGACAGGACCGGCTGCTCATCGGGAACTCTCCGCATCCCGGCGCCCACGTCGATGTGCTCCCCTGGGCGATCACCGCCTAGTTTGGTTGATCGAGGACAGGAGGCCGGATGCTCGCGGACAGATATGAGCTCGATCATGAGATCGGTCGCGGCGGGATGGGCACGGTGTGGCTGGCCCGGGACGTGGTGCTTCACCGCGTCGTGGCAGTGAAGCAGATCGGCATGGGCCCAGGCGGCGGCGAGCCTGACCTGCAGCGGGCCGAGCGCGAGGCCCACCTGGCCGCGCGGATCAACCACCAGAACGTCGTCGCGGTGTTCGACCTGGTCGACGAGGGCGGGCACCAGTGGCTCGTCATGGAGCATGTCGACGGTCCCAGCCTCGCCGGCCTCATCGCGGAGCGCGGCGCACTCGATCCGGCCGAGGTCGCGCCGATCGTCGAGCAGGTCGCCGCGGCCCTCGCGGCGGCCCACGAGCACGGGATCGTCCACCGGGACGTGAAGCCGTCGAACATCCTGCTGACTCACGACGGCGTCGCCAAGCTGTCGGACTTCGGGGTGGCCCGCGCACAGGCCGACGCCTCGCTGACCCAGACCGGTCTGGTGACGGGCTCGCCCGCGTACCTGTCGCCCGAGGTCGCGAGTGGACGCACGGCGACGGCCGCGAGCGACGTCTGGTCGCTCGGTGCGACCGTCTTCCACGCCCTGGCCGGTGGCCCGCCGTACGAGGTCGGTGACAACCTGCTCGGCACGATGTACCGCATCGTCAACGAGGCGCCGCCGACGCTGGAGGCCGGTGGGCCGCTCGCGGCGCTCGTCGCGGCGATGATGCAGCACGACCCTGACGCGCGACCCACCATGGCCGCGGTCGAGGAGGCGGTGTCCACGCAGTCCGGCGTCGAGCTGGATCTGGAGAGCACGCAGGCGATGCCCGCAGCGACGGCGGTGGCCCGACCCACTGCCACGACAGCCTTCAGGCCGCTGGAGCCTCCCGTGGAACCCGCCGTGCCGCCTGTCGCGCCGGCGGTGGCCGCGAAACCGACGCCTGCGGCGACCGCCCCGGGGCGCCGCGCCTCGCCGACGAGGTCCCGTACACCGTGGCTGATCACTGCAGGTGCCGTCGCTGCGCTGATCGCCGTCGTCTCCTTCGTCGGCCTGCGCGGCGGATCCGCCGACGACGCGCCGAGGGCCGCGGGAGAGCGTTCCTCGGCGGGCTCGGGATCCGCGTCGACCGAGGACGAGCCCGCCCCGGCCGGCGACGGCGAGGTCACCGCCGAGCAGATGGAGGGCTTCGCCGCCGACTACCTGTCGACGGCGAGCAACGACCCCGACGCCGGCTTCACGATGCTCACCCCCGGCTACCAGCGGGCCAGCAACGGCATCGAGGGCTACAAGGGCTTCTGGGAGGACGTCGCCGACCTCTCCGTGGAACGGGTGTCGGCCGATCCGGCGTCGCTACGCGTCTCGTACACGTACTCCTACGACTTCAAGGGCGACCGTCGCACCGAGGCGGTCACCCTCCAGCTCGAGAAGTCGGGCGACAGCTTCCTGATCGCCGGCGCCACCTGAGCCCCCACCCCGCGCCCGCCGGGCGGGACCGACGATGAGGGTTTGCGGTAGCCCCAGCTGCCCGTAACCCTCATCGCCCGTCCCGCGCCCGCGCCGGGGGGACGCAGGATGAGGGTTCGCGGTAGCCCCAGCTGCCCGTAACCCTCATCGCCGGTCCCAGCCCGGGCCGCCGCTGCGTCAGTGGCTGCCCGGCGACGTGGGTCGGTGCGGGATGAGCAGCACGAGCACCGCGGCCACCACGGCCGCACCGCCGCAGATCGCGAACAGCTGCTGGTAGGCCGACAACGAGGGCGCGGCGATGTCACCGAGGATCACGGTGTTGGCGGCCAGGATGCTGCCGCCGATCGCGCTCGCGAGCGAGCTGCCGAGGCTGCGGAACAAGCTGTTCAGCCCGTTGGCCGCAGCGATCTCGTTCCCCGGCGTGTGCGCGTTGATCAGCGCGGGCATCGCGGCGTAGCCGACACCCGTTCCGGCGCCGACGATCGCCGAGCCGACGATGACCTGCCACAGGGAGTCGTGGACGACGATCCGCATGAGGAAGCCCGCCGCGACGATGACGGCACCGAGCGCGAGGGTCTGCGGGGCGCCGCGGCGCTCGATCAGCCTGGCCGCGACCGGCGAGAGCAGCAGCATCGCGATGCCGCCAGGCAGCATCGCCAGACCGCCGACGAGCAGGCTCGACCCGAAGCCGTAGCCGGTCGACTCGGGCGCCTCGACGTACGAGGCCGTGCCGATGAACGACGCGAACAGGGCGAAGCCGAACAGGATCGAGGCCAGGTTCGTGAGCACGATCGGGCGGCGACCGAGGGCGCGCAGGTCGACCAGCGGATCCTTGATGCGCATCTGGCTGAACCCGAACACCGCGATCAGCACCGCCGCGATGGCCAGCAGGATCCAGATGCGGGAGTCGCCCCAGCCCCACGCGGAGCTCTGCGAGAGCGGCAGCAGCAGGCAGATGAGGCCGGCCGCGAGCAGCACCGAGCCGACCAGGTCGACCCGGCCGCCGCTGCGTCCCGGGGCCTCCGGGACGATCGCGAGGATGCCGACGAACGCGATCAGGCCCGCGCCGAACGTGATCCAGAACAGGACGTGGAAGTCCGCGTTCTCCGCGACGAGACCGGCGATCGGCAGGCCGAGCGCGCCGCCGATCCCGAGCATCGCGCTGACCAGCGCGATGGCCGAGCCGACCTTCTCCCGCGGCAGGACGGCGGCCAGCAGGCTGATGCCCAGCGGGATGGCGGCGGCCGCACAGCCCTGGATCGCGCGACCGGCGATCAGCAGGCCGATGTTGTCGGTGACAGCGGTCAGCAGCGAGCCGACGACCAGGGCACCGACGGCCACCAGCAGGAGCCGGCGCTTGCCGAACATGTCGCCGAGGCGTCCCATGATCGGCACCGAGACGGCTGCCGCGAGCAGGGTCGAGGTGAGCAGCCAGTTGACGTTGCCAGCCGAGGTGTCCAGCTCCGCGGGCAGGATCGAGAGGACGGGGATCAGCAGGGACTGCGACAGCGCCACGACGAGCGCGCCGAGGCCCACGAACACCAGCTCGAGCGTCGCGCGCCGGGACGAGGCGCGTACGGGCGGCTGCGGGGCCGCGACGTCTTGGTCTGTCATGTCATCGATCACTTTCTCGCGCGGCCTACGAACCTAGGCACCTTATGGCAGATATGACACCTGGTGCCACTCGAGACACGATCGGTAAGGTGAGGTCATGCCGGAGGAGATGAGCCTGCGCGATCACGCCAGGGGCGCCGTGCGCGACGAGATCGCCCGCAAGGCGTGGCGGCTGCTGGCCGACCAGGGGTTCGAGGCCACCACGATCGACCAGATCGCCGAGGCTGCCGGCATGTCCAGGCGTACGTTCTTCCGCTACTTCGCCAGCAAGGACGAGCTGGTCCTGACCCGCCTGGTCGAGTCCGGGGACCGCATCGCCGAAGCCCTGCGCGCGCGGCCCGCCGACGAGCCGGCGTGGCCTGCGCTGCGCGCGGCGTTCCAGCACATCGTCGAGCTGCAGGAAGCGCACGCCGAGGTCGCCCGGCCCTTGCAGGTCATGCTGCGGGCCGAGCCCGCCCTGCGCGCGACCAGGCAGGAACGCCGCACGCTCTGGCTGGAGCTGCTCGCCCCGCTCGTGGCCGAACGCCTTCCGCCGCGCCCCGGACGCACCGGTCCTGACATCCGGGCCCTCGCCCTGACCGGCAGCGCGCTCGCGTGCTTCGAGGCCGCACAGGGCGCCTGGGCCGAGAACCCCGGCGTCCCGCTCGCGAGCCTGCTCGACGAGGCCATGGAGTCCGTCGGCGGCTGAGCCCCCGGGGCGGACACACGATGAGGGTTTGCGGTCACCCCAGCCGCCCAAAGCCCTCATCGCCCGTCCCGCGCCCGCGCTGGGAGGACGCGGGATGAGGGTTTGCGGTCGCCCCAGCCGCCCAAAGCCCTCATCGCCCGTCCGTTGCCAACGGGAGGACGCAGGATGAGGGGTTCAGGTAGCTCCAGCTACCCAAAACCCTCATCGCCCGTCCCGCGCCCGCGCCCGGGGGACGCAGGATGAGGGGTTGCGGTCGCTCCAGCTACCCAAAACCCTCATCGCCCGTCCCGCTCTGGCGCTGGCGGGGGGTCAGGACAGGGACATGTGCTTGCCGGCGTCGCGCAGGACGTCGGTCAGGCCGGCGGCGATGTCGTCGAGCAGGGCTGCGTCGCTGATGAGCGGCGGGGCGATCTGGAGCACCGAGTCGCCGCGGTCGTCGCAGCGCGCGATGAGCCCGGCCTCGCGCAGACGGGCGGGGAGGAAGCCCCGCAGCAGGTCGTCGCGCTCGGCCTGGTCGAATCGCGTCGCGGCGTCGTCCTTGACCAGCTCCATGGCCCAGAAGAACCCTGCGCCGCGGACATCGCCCACGATCGGCAGGTCGAGAAGGTGGTTCAGCCGCTCACGCAGCGGATCGGCCTGCGCGCGGACGTTCTCGAGCACCTGGTCGCGCTCGATGATCTCGATGCTCTTCATCGCGAGGGCCGCGCTCAGGGGGTGGCCGCCGAACGTGATGCCGTGGCGGAACACCTTGCGCTGCTCGACGAGCGGGGCGATGACCCGCTCGCGGACGAGGGTCGCGCCCATCGGGGCGTACGCCGAGGTGAGCCCCTTCGCGACCGTGACCAGATCGGGAGCCACTCCCTCACGGGACGAGGCGAACCACTCCCCGATCCGGCCGAAACCGGTGATGACCTCGTCGGCCATCAGCAGGACGCCGTACTGGTCGGCGAGACGTCGGAGCCCGGGCCAGTAGCCGGCGGGGGCAGTGAAGCAGCCACCTGCGTTCTGCACCGGCTCGGCGATGATCAGCGCGACCTCGTCGGCACCGGCCGCGACGATCGCCTCCTCGACCTCGGCCAGCAGGCGGGCGCAGAACGCCGCCTCGTCCGCACCGTCGGGAGCGCGGAACGTGTTGGTGTTGGAGACGTGGGTCACCGGCACGGGCGGCTCGCCGAAGCCCTCCTTGAACGGCCGCACACCCGTGAACGACAGCGCGCCGAGCGTGACGCCGTGATAGGCCCGGTCACGGGCGATCGCCTTCGTCCGCTGGGGCTGGCCGATCGCGATGAAGTGCTCGCGGACCATCTTCCAGGCGGCCTCGACCGACTCCGAGCCGCCCCCGGTGAAGAACACCCGGTAGTCGTCGGCGGGTGCCAGGTCCGCGATCTTCTCCGCGAGGTCGATCGCCGCTGGGTGCGACGTGCCCCAGCTCGTGTTGAACGCGAGGGACGTCAGCTGTCGGCGAGCCGCATCGGCCATCTCCTCGCCGTACGAGTAGCCCAGCTGCGAGCAGAACAGGCTCGACAGCGCATCGATGTAGCGGCGGCCCTTCGTGTCGAACACGTACGGGCCCTCGCCGCGGTCGAGCACCAGGAGGTCGTCGATCTCCTGCTTGGAGAAGTGCAGCACGAGGTGGTCCTTCGCCGACTGCTGCAGGCGGTCGTGCTCGGGGTTCGGGACGTCCATGGTCGCGCCTCTCGTTGGTCAGGAATCGATGATGTGCTGTGCCAGCTCGGCGCCGACCCGCAGCGCTCCGTCGACGTGCTGGAAGCCCAGGCCTGCGACGTCGGAGCTGCCGATCTGGATGGGCCCGGCAGGCTCGCGCAGCCGGGGGCCGAACCGGGTCATCCCGCCGAGGTCGAAGCTCGCGCCGTACGCTCCACTGCCGAGCTCCTCGGACGTCCAGTCGCTCTCGAAGTACGTGAGCGGTGTGCCGGCGCCCGGACCGAAGTAGGTCTGCAGCGACTCCAGGATGATCCCGCGCCGCTGGTCCGGGTCGAGCGCGAGCACCGCGTCGGCCTGCACGTCCGAGACGAATCCGACGAGCGTGCCGCGCTCCTCGTCGTGGTTGGTGTTGTCGTACGCCTCGTGGACCGTCAGGTAGGGGCTGAAGGCGGTTCCCGACAGCCCGGCGTCGCGCCAGAACGGCGTCTCGTACGTCGCGTGCACCTTGATGACCTGGCCGAACGACTGGTGCTGGCGGGTCTCGCGCTGGATCGACGGCAGCGGCGGCTCGAACCGCACCCGGGTCACCGCGGTCGGTGGGATCGCGAGGACGAGATGGCGGGCGCTGACCGTGAGGTCGCCGGACGTCACGGTCACTCCCCCGTCGTGCCAGCGCACCTTCTCGACGTCGTGGGCCGTGCACACCACGTCGCCGAGCCGGGCCGCGAGCTGCAGCGGCACCTGCTGCAGCCCGCCGATCACGCGACGGTCGAGGATGAACTCGGAGTCGACCAGGTTGCTGAAGCTGCCCGCGCTGGCAGCCATGTGGACGGCCTGCAGCGCCGAGAACGTGTGCACGGGCTTGGTCAGCATGGCCTGCGCGATGAACATCGCGATGTTGTCGCGGGCCTCCTCGTGCTCGCACTGCGCGTCGAGCCACGCCCGGAACGTCACGTGGTCGAGCTCGGCGGCGCCGGCCATGTCCCACGGCCGGGCGGGGTCCATCTGCGCGGAGAGCTCGTCGAGCCGCTCGGTCAGGCGGTTCATCTCGGCCTCGACGGCCGGGGCGACGGGCAGCACCTCGCCTGTGAACGTCCGGCGCTCGCCGTCGAGCCCGACGTAGACCGACTCGCCCTCGCGGTGCCGCTCGAACGTCTCCAGACCCAGCTCGTCGAGCATCGCCAGCAGCGCCTCCTGGTCCGGCGAGACCCACTGCCCGCCGATCTCGAGGTCGACGCCGTCGACCTCGTCGGTCCACAGCCGCCCGCCCACGCGATCGCGCGACTCCAGCACCAGCACCGACCGACCTGCGCGCTGCAGCGCGTACGCCGCCGAGAGCCCCGTGGCCCCGGCGCCGACCACCAGCACGTCGACCTGCTTGTCCGCCATCGTTCAGCCCTCCACGTTGCTCATGACGTGCTTGACCCGGGTGTACTCCTCGAGCCCGTACGCCGACAGGTCCTTGCCGTGCCCCGACGCGCCGAAGCCGCCGTGCGGCATCTCCGAGACGAACGGGATGTGGGTGTTGACCCACACGCACCCGAAGTCGAGATCGGCCGTCATGCGCAGGGCCCGTCCGTGGTCCTTGGTCCAGACGCTCGCGGCGAGGCCGTACGGGACGTCGTTGGCCAGCTCGGTCGCCTGCTGCGTCGTCGCGAACGGCTGGACGGTCAGCACGGGGCCGAAGACCTCCTGCTGCACGATCGCGTCGTCCTGGCGGACCCCGGAGATCACGGTCGGCTCGAAGTAGAAGCCGTCGCGGTCGAGGCGGCGGCCACCGGTCTCGATGCGGGCGTGGTCGCCGATCGCGCCGACCATCCGCTCGACCGAGGCGAGGTGCCCCGCGTTGTTGAGCGCCCCGTAGGTCGCCTCCGCGTCGTCGGGCGCACCCGGGCGAGCCGCCCGTGCCTGCTCGACCAGCAGTCGCAGCAGCTCCTCGTGGACGCTCTCGTGCACGATGACTCGCGTCGCGGCCGTGCAGTCCTGGCCGGCGTTGAAGAAGCCGCCGACCGCGATGCCCTCGGCCGCTGCCGCGAGATCTGCGTCGGCGAACACGACCGCCGGGGCCTTGCCACCGAGCTCGAGGTGCGCGCGCTTGAGGTTCCTCGCAGCCGACACCGCGACCTCGATCCCCGCCCGGACCGAGCCGGTGATCGCGACAAGTCCCGGCACGGGGTGCTCAACCAGGAGCCGGCCCGTGTCGGCGTTGCCGTTGACCACGTTGAGGACGCCGGGCGGCAGGATCTCGCCCGCGATCTCGGCCAGCCTGACGGTCGAGCGGGGCGTCGTGTCACTGGGCTTCAGGACGATCGTGTTGCCGGCCGCGAGCGCCGGCGCGATCTTCCAGATCGCCATCGCGAACGGGTAGTTCCACGGGGTCACCTGCGCCACGACGCCGATCGGCTCGCGCCGGATGCTCGACGACAGCCCCTCGACGTACTCCGCGGTGGCCTTGCCCTCCAGCAGCCGGGCCGCGCCGGCGAAGAACCGGAGCTGGTCGACGCCCTGGTCAATCTCCTCCGTCGCGATGTGCTCCTTGACCTGCCCCGTGTCGCGGGCCTGCAGCGCCACGAGCTCGTCCCGTGCGGCCTCGACCGCGTCCGCGATCTGCAGCAGGGCGAGCTGGCGGACCTTGGGCGTCGTCCGCTTCCAGGTGCGGGAGGCGGCCAGCGCGGCCGCGAACGCCTCGTCGACCTCCGCCGCGGTCGAGATGGGCGACCGGCCGTCCGCGAGCCCGGTCGTGGGGTCCACCAGCTCGATGAAGTCGGTCGCGGCAGAGTCCACCGGTGCGCCGTTGACGTAGTTGCGGACGATGTCGCTCATGCGGTCGGTTCCTTCGTGGGGTCGGTCTGCTGGGGACGGGTCGGCGGCCGGCTCGCGGCGGTCATGAGTCGAAGCCCAGACCGAGACGGTCCAGTGTGCGCAGCATCAGGTTGCGGCGGCCCTCCCGGTGGTCGGCCCGGTCGAGCGACCACTTGGTGGCCTCGATGCCGATCTTGGTGAACGGCTCGGGCGGGAACGGCAGCGGCTTCTTGCGCACCATCTCCAGCTGGGTGCGGGCGGTGGTCTCCCCGGCCAGCCGGTCGAGCATGACCTCGGCCGCGAAGCGCGTGGCGGCGACGCCGAGGCCGGTGAACCCCGCGGCGTACGCGACGCGGCCACGGCGGGCCAGACCGTGGAACGCGCAGAACTGGGTCGAGGTGTCGATCGCCCCGGCCCAGCGGTGGCTGAACCGCAGGCCCTCGAGCTGCGGGTACGTGGTGAGCAGGTGCGAGGCGAGCCGGCGATAGGACGCGTCGCGGTCCTCGTGCTCGGGGCGCACCCCGCGGCCCGCGTGGTAGATCGCGTCGTAGCCGCCGTAGAGGATGCGGTTGTCCGCGGTGAGCCGCGAGTAGTGGAACTGGTTGGCCAGGTCGCTGACGCCCTGGCGGTGCTGCCAGCCGATCTCGGCCATCTGCCCCGGGCTCAGCGGCTCGGTCATGAGGACGTAGTCGTAGACCGGCACTGTCAGCAGGCGCGACCGGCGAAGCAGCGGCCGGAACACGTTGGTCGCGAGGGCGACCCGTCTGCTGCGCACGAGGCCGCGGGTCGTGCGGACGTCGACCGCGCCGCTGCGCCCAGAGCCCAGCCCCGAGCCCAGCCCTGTGCCCAGCCCCGAGACCGCCGAGTGCTCGAAGATCTCGACCCCGAGATCGGTCGCGACCCGCGCCAGCTCCTGGGCGAGCCGACCGGGGTGCACCAGCGCGCACGTGTCCTTGACCCAGCGGCCGGCCTCGAAGATCGGGCTCGCGATCTCGGCCCGCACCGCGTCGCGGTCCAGCCACTGCCCGTGACCGGCCTCCTGGAGCCAGCGCACCTGGTGCGGCTCGTACGCGACCTCCAGGACGCCGGTGCGCTCGAGCTGGACGTCCATCTTGAGCTCCTCGACGTCACGCTCGATCGCGTCGAGGTTGTCCAGGCCCATCCGGTGCAGCGTGTCGTACTCGGCCGCCCAGCGCGCGCGGCCGTTGTCCTCGCCGTGCGTCAGGCTGGCCTCGGCGAAGCCGCCGTTGCGTCCCGACGCCGCCCAGCCGATCGTCTCGGCCTCGAGCAGCACGACCCGGGCCGTGGGGTCCCGGCGCTTCGCGAGCACCGCGGTCCACAGCCCGCAGTAGCCGCCACCGACGACCGTGAGATCGGCGTCGATCGTGCCGCTGAGCGCGGGACGGTTGACGGTCTCGACGTCCTCGAGCCAGAACACGGCGTGCCGCGAGTCGCGCAGCGACTCCGTGACCTGGGCCTCGGGCGGTCGCTGCCGCTCGAAGACCGTGCGGTGCGAGGCCATGGGGCTCCTTGGGGACGTTCGATCCATCCTCCCGCGTCAGGGCGCTCGACGCCATGGTCAAGGTGTCGCGTTCCGCGCACGAGAGGTGGACACTGTGTCAGCCTCGCGGACTACTGTTGCCCCGTGCCCCTGACACTGCGGACGATCCTCGCGATGGACGTGCTGACCGCCGGGCGGCCCGAGGTGCTCGCCGGCGAGCAGTCGCTCGACCGGCCCGTGCGCTGGGTGCACGTGACCGAGGTCGACGACATGGTCGATCTGCTCGGCGGCCACGAGGTCGTGCTGACCACGGGCCTGCCGCTCGTCGGGCCCACGGCAGATCCCGAGCGGTTCGTCACCCAGCTCGCCGAGGCCAGCGCGTGCGGTCTCATCGTCGAGCTCGGGCCCCGGCTGCCCGAGCTGCCGGCCGCGCTGGTGCGCCAGGCACGTCGGCTCGAGCTGCCGCTCGTGGCGCTGCACGCCCCCGTGCGCTTCGTGTCGATCACCGAGGCCGTGCACCGGCTGATCGTCGGTGAGCAGTACCACGGTCTCGAGCTCGCCCAGCGCACCCACGAGGTCTTCACCAACCTCAGCCTCGACAGCGCAGACGCGAGCACGATCCTCGCCGAGGCGTCCACGCTGATCGGCGCCCCGGTCGTGCTGGAGGACGTCGGCCACCACGTCGTGGCCCTGGCCCGCCACGGGCGGACGTCCGGCGCCCTGCTGCGCGGCTGGGAGGAGCGCTCCCGGCGCGCACCGGTGCTGGACGAGGCCGGGACGTCCGGACCCGAGCGGTGGCTCACCTGCCCGGTCGGTCTGCGGGGCGCGCCGTGGGGGCGCATCGTGGCACCCCAGCAGACGCACGACCCGGTCACGACCGCGATGGTGATGCAGCGCGCCGCGCAGGCCCTGCAGCTGTCCCGTCTCGTGGAACGCGACGCGACCCGTCTGCAGTCCCAGGCGCAGGAGTCGCTGCTGCAGGAGCTCGTCGAGGGGCGCGTGCAGGACGAGGCGGACGGGCTGGCCCGCGCCGCTGCCCTCGGCATGCGCGCCGGTGCGAGCTATCTGCCGGTCGTCGCCCTGTTCGGTCCCGCTGCGCTGCCCGACCAGATCGCCCGTCAGCGCCGCGCCCGCGCCCAGCTCGAGACGGTCTCGGACGCCCTCGCCGAGGCGCGGCTCGACGCGATCTCGGGCGGCGTGGACGACCAGGGGGTCGGCATCGTCCTCGCGCTGCCCCGGGGAGTCACGGAGGACGCCGCGCTCGAGGCGCTGGCGACGGCCACCGCGAGCCGCGCCGGCGCGCTCACGCCGGGCACCGTGCCCGTCCTCGGCGTGGGCCGGGCCGCCGGGACGCTGCTGGTCGCGGCGTCCCGCATGCCGGCGACCGTGCACGTCGCGGAGGCCGCGCGGGCGCTGCAGCCGTCCTCGGCGGCCTGGTTCCGCTCGACCGACGTCCGGCTGCGTGGCCTCGTCGCGCAGCTGCGGGACGACGAGCGGGTGCTGGGCTTCGCGGAGGCCGAGCTCGGCCCGCTCCTTGCACACGAGGCCGAGCACGGCACCGGACTGCTCGACCTGCTGCGGCGCTACGTCGAGCTGCGGGGCAACAAGGCCGCGCTCGCGCAGGCGACCCACATCAGCCGTCAGGCCCTGTACGGCCGGCTGCACAAGCTCGAGTCGATCCTGCGGGTCGATCTCGACGACGCGGACTCGGTGCTCTCGCTGGGCGTCGCGCTGCTGGTGCACGACCTCCGCGTCGGGCGGGCCCGTCCCGGCCCGGGCCGACGCGGCACTACCGTGACGTCATGACCTCCCGGCCCACCACGCTCTCGATCCACGGCGCCACCGCGCTGCTGACCCTCGACGACCCCGACCGCCGCAACATCCTCACCTCCGAGATGGTGTGCTCGATCGACGAGGACGTGACCCGGGCGGAGGCGACGCCCGAGGTCAACACCCTGGTCGTGACGGGCCGCGGCCGCGCCTTCTGTGCGGGCGCCGAGCTGGCGACGCTCGAGCAGTCCGCCGCCGGCGACTTCGACGACGTCCGCGAGGTCTACGAAGGCTTCCTGCGGATCCTGCGCACGCCGCTGGCCACGATCGCTGCCGTCAACGGGCCCGCGGTCGGTGCCGGGCTCAACCTCGCCCTGGCCTGCGACGTGCGCATCGCGTCGACCGCGGCCCGCTTCGACACCCGGTTCGCACACCTGCGGATCCACCCCGGCGGCGGGCACACCTGGCTGATGGAGCGCGCGGTCGGGCACCAGCAGGCCACGCTGGCGGTGCTCTTCGGTGAGCGGTGGGATGCCGAGCGGGCGTACGACGTGGGGCTCGTCGCGCGCGTCGTGGAGCCCGAGTCGCTCGTCGACGAGGCTCTCGCTTTGGGGGCGCGCCTCGACGACATGGAGGGCGATCTCGTGCGTCGCTACGTCTCGACCCTGCGCCAGGCACAGCAGACCCCCGACCACGAGACGATCTTCGACGTCGAGACCACGGCCCAGGCCTGGTCGACGACCCGGCCCGCCTTCGTCCAGAACGTCCGCGCGCTGCGGGAGTCGATCTCCGGTCGCTGAGCCCGGCTGCCGGGCCGCCGCGGGGTCAGCCGCAGAGGTCCTTGCGCGCCTGGTCGTACTGGGCGCGCAGGCTCTGCACCAGCGCGGCCACCGAGACGCGCTCCTCGATCGCGCCGATGCCCTGGCCCGCACCCCAGATGTCCCTCCACGCCTTGGGGCCGTCGACCGCCTGCGAGCTGAAGTCCATCGCGGACGGGTCCGAGACACCCAGGTCGTCGGGGTCCATCCCGGCGGCCTCGATGCTGCCGCGGAGGTAGTTGCCGTGCACGCCGGTGAACAGGTTGCTGTAGACGATGTCCTTCGCGGTGGAGTCCACGATCATCTGCTTGTAGTCCGGTGCGGCGTTGGCCTCGTGCGTCGCGAGGAAGGCCGAGCCCACGTACGCCAGGTCGGCGCCAGCGGCCTGCGCCGCGAGGATCGAGCTGCCGTGCGAGATGGCACCCGACAGCAGCAGCGGTCCGTCGAACCAGGACCGGATCTCGCGCACCAGCGCGAACGGTGACTGCGTGCCCGCGTGCCCGCCGGCTCCCGCAGCCACCGCGATGACGCCGTCCGCGCCCTTGTCGATCGCCTTGCGGGCGAACTCGTCGTCGATGACGTCGTGCAGCACGATGCCGCCGTAGGAGTGGACCGCGTCGTTGATCTCCGTGCGGGCGCCGAGCGAGGTGATCACGATCGGCACCTGGTGCTCCACGATGACCGCCATGTCCTGCTCGAGCCGGTCGTTGGAGCGGTGGACGATCTGGTTGACCGCGAACGGGCCGACGTACGCGTCGGGGTCGGCCGCCGCGAAGGAGGCGTTCTCCTCGTCGATCTGCTGGATCCAGTCGCTCAGCAGGGCAGCTGGACGCGCGTTGAGCGCCGGGAACGCACCGATGATCCCGGCCCGGCACTGGGCGCCGACGAGCTCGGGGCCCGAGCAGATGAACAGCGGGGAGCCGACCACGGGAAGGGTGAGCGGGCCGGCGAGGGCGGGGACGAGGGTCATGGGTCTCCTTGAGGACGATTCGTCCCGACCCTAGGAGGGATCGCCGCGATATGCAACTCGTTGCACTAGTGGTACTGCCTCCCGGCACGACGAGGCCCGGCCCCCGACGTGGTCGGGAGCCGGGCCTGTCGTTCACCGGACTACTTCAGGTCGAAGCGATCCAGCTCCATGACCTTGGTCCAGGCGGCGACGAAGTCCGCGACGAACTTCTCGCGGGCGTCGTCGGACGCGTAGACCTCCGAGAGGGCACGCAGCTGCGAGTTCGAGCCGAAGACCAGGTCGACGGCGGTGGCCGTCCACTTGAGCTCGTCCGTCGCGGCGTCGCGGATCTCGAAGACGTTCTCCTGCGACTCCGAGGCCTTCCAGCGCGCGCCGGGCGCGAGCAGGTTGACGAAGAAGTCGTTGGTCAGGACGCCCGGGCGGTCCGTGAGGACGCCGTGCTTCGCACCGTCGACGTTGCCGCCGAGGGCACGCATGCCGCCGACGAGAACTGTCATCTCCGGAGCCGTCAGGTCGAGCATGTACGCCCGCTCGACGAGCTGGGTCTCGGGCGAGAACTTGTCGGCCGCACGCAGGTAGTTGCGGAAGCCGTCGGCCCGGGGCTCGAGGACCTTGAACGAGTGGACGTCCGTCTGCTCCTGCGTGGCGTCGCCACGGCCGGGGTGGAACGGCACCGTGATCTCGACGCCGGCATCCTTCGCAGCCTTCTCGACTGCGGCGTTGCCGGCCAGGACGATGAGGTCGGCCATCGAGATCTGCGCGCCGCCGGCGCTGTTGAACTCGGCCTGGATGCCCTCGAGCTTCGCCAGGACGTTCGCGAGCTGCTCGGGCTGGTTGACCTCCCAGCTGCGCTGCGGCTCGAGACGGATGCGCGCACCGTTGGCGCCGCCGCGCTTGTCGGTCGAGCGGAAGGTCGCCGCCGACGCCCATGCGGTGGCGATGAGCTCGGAGACCGAGAGACCGGACTCCAGCACCTTGGCCTTCAGCGACGCGACGTCCGCGTCACCCACGAGCTCGCCCTCGGGGGCCGGGACCGGGTCCTGCCACAGCTGCGGCTCCGGGACCCACGGGCCGAGGTAGCGGTCGATCGGGCCCATGTCGCGGTGCAGCAGCTTGTACCAGGCCTTGGCGAACGCGACCGAGAACTCGTTGGGGTTCTCCAGGAACCGGCGCGAGATCTTCTCGTACTCGGGATCGAAGCGCAGGGCCAGATCGCTGGTCAGCATCGTGGGCTTGCGCTTCGGCGAGTCCGCGGCCGGGCCGGGGACGATGTCCTCGGCGTCCTTGGCGACCCACTGGTACGCACCCGCGGGGCTCTTGGTGAGCTCCCAGTCGTACTTGAACAGGAACTTGAAGAAGTCGTTGCTCCAGCGCGTCGGCGTCGAGGTCCAGGTGACCTCGAGTCCGGACGTGATCGCGTCCTCGCCCTTGCCGGTGCCGTACTCGCTCCTCCAGCCCAGACCCTGCTCCTCCAGCGGAGCGGCCTCGGGCTCGGGGCCGACCAGGTCGGCGTCGCCCGCACCGTGGGTCTTGCCGAACGTGTGTCCGCCGGCGATCAGCGCGACGGTCTCCTCGTCGTTCATCGCCATGCGGGCGAACGTCGCACGGATGTCGCGTGCCGAGGCGAGCGGGTCGGGGTTGCCGTTGGGACCCTCGGGGTTGACGTAGATCAGACCCATCTGGACCGAGCCGAGGGCCTCCTCGAGCTCACGGTCGCCGCTGTAGCGCTCATCGCCCAGCCAGGTGTCCTCGGGGCCCCAGATGATCTCCTCGGGCTCCCAGACGTCCTCACGACCGAAGCCGAAGCCGAACGTCGTGAAGCCCATGTCCTCCATCGCGACGGTGCCGGCGTAGACCAGCAGGTCGGCCCAGGAGATCTTCTGGCCGTGCTTCTGCTTGACGGGCCACAGGAGGCGACGCGCCTTGTCGAGGTTGGCGTTGTCGGGCCAGCTGTTGAGGGGCGCGAACCGCTGGTTGCCCTCGCCGGCGCCGCCACGGCCGTCGAAGATGCGGTACGTGCCGGCCGCGTGCCAGCTCATGCGGATGAACAGGCCGCCGTAGTGACCGAAGTCGGCCGGCCACCAGTCCTGCGAGGTGTTGAGCACCTCGACGATGTCGCGACGCAGCTCGGCCAGGTCGAGCTTCTTGAACTCCTCGGCGTAGACGAAGTCAGGTCCGAGCGGGTTGGCCTTGGACGAGTGGGCGTGCAGCACCGACAGGTCGACCTGGTTGGGCCACCAGTCCTTGTTGGTGCGGGGGCGTCCGCCGGTCTTGGGCGTCGGCGAGTCGATCGCCGGGTTCTCGCTCTCGCTGCCGTGCGCGGCTGCGGAGTCGGGCATGACGGGGCACCCTGCCTCGGCCTTGCGATCGATGCCCTGCGGGCTCTCGGGGGTCTGGCTGTCGTTCATGTGATTCCTTCCGAACGGGTGGTGCTGGCGGTCACTGGGTCGTGCTGGTGGGTCACTGGGTCATTGGGGGACGAGGGCGACGGCTGCGCAGTCGGGGCAGGTGCCCCAGAACACGACCTCCGCCTCGTCGATCACGAAGCCGTGATGATCTGAGGGCGCGAGGCACGGGGCCTCGCCGATTGCGCAGTCGACGTCCGTGATCGCCCCGCACGAGCGGCAGACGATGTGGTGGTGGTTGTCGCCGATGCGGGACTCGTAGCGCGCGGTGGCGCCCGCAGGCTGGATGCGGCGCACCAGCCCGGCTGCGGTCAGCGCCCTCAGCACGTCGTACACGGCCTGGTGCGACACCTCACCCGAGCTCGCACGCACGGCCTCGATGATCGAGTCGGTGTCTGCGTGGGGATGCTCGTGCACCGCGGCGAGCACGGCGACGCGGGGGCGGGTCACGCGCAGCGAGGCCTCGCGCAAGGTGCGCTCGATCTCAGCGGTCGTGTTCATGCCTGCAGCCTACCGGTTTTCTTGAGTCAGTCAAGAAACGGGATTCCGTCGGGCGCGGTGCGCACGCCACCGTATGAGCCGGAAATCGCCGTCATACGGTGGCAGATCCACCGCGCTGCCAGTCGACGCGGTGCAGGCGGTGGGTCCCCGGTACGCCCTTGAGCTCGACCTCCCGGCTGTCCAGGACCGGTAGGGCGGCCTCCCCGACGGCCCTGAGCACGGCGTCGCTGACGAGCACCTCCGCGCCGTCCGCCTGCGAGGCGACGCGCGCCGCGAGGGCGACGTTGCGGCCGAACAGATCGTTGTCGCGGTGCACCGCGGAGCCGCGGTGCGCGCCGATGCGGACCCTCACCCCGTACAACTTCGAGCGGGACCGGAGCCGGGAGAGATCGCGCTGGATCATGCACGCGGCGGCGACGGCCTCGGCTGCCTCCGCGAACGCGACCATGAAGCCGTCCCCCTGCGTCTTGACCACGTGCCCGCCGTGCGCGTCGACCGCCCGTTGCACGAGACGGTCGTGCCGCGAGAGCAACCGGACCCACCCGCGGTCGCCGAGCTCGTGGTTGAGCGCAGTGGAGTCCTCGATGTCGGAGAACAGGATCGTCAGCGTGCCGTCGGCCCCGGCGAGGCCGGCAAGGTCGGGACGCTCGACGTCGGCCCACAGCGCGAGATCGTCGACCGAGCTGCGGATGACCCCGCCGAGGCCGTGGTCCCGCACCTTCAGCGCCGTACCGACGACGGTGCGTACGGCCTGGGTGGCCGTGGGCACCCGCCGCTGCCGGGTCGGTCGCGGACCCTCCTCCTGCAGCCTCGCGACCTGACGGCGGACGGCTCGCAGACGCACCACGGTCACGGCGAGTGCCACCGCGAGCGCACCGGTCGACACGGCCAGGACGACCTCGAGGGCTGACACGGCACCACCGTAGCGGCTTCGTGGGCCGTCTACGATCAGCCGCATGGCCACCGTCATCCTCGTCCGGCACGGACGCACCACCGCCAATGCGAGTGGCGTCCTCGCCGGCCGGACGGCCGGGGTCCGGCTCGACGAGACCGGTCGCACGCAGGCCGCCCGCACGGGTGAGCGTCTGGCCGTCGTCCCGCTGGTCGGCGTCGTCACGAGCCCGCTCGAGCGGTGTCGACAGACCGCCCGCGCAATCCTGCAGCACCAGGACGGCTCCCCCGTCACCTCGGTCGACAAGGGCATCACCGAGTGCGACTACGGCGAGTGGCAGGGCCGCGCGCTCAAGGACCTGGCCAAGGAGGATCTCTGGAAGGTCGTGCAGGGCCAGCCGTCCGCTGCGGTCTTCCCCGGCGGGGAGTCGCTGCCGGCGATGCAGGCACGGTCGGTCGCCGCGATCAGGCGGCACGACGCGGCGTTCGAGGCCGAGCACGGACCCGGCGCGGTCTGGGCCGCGGTCAGCCACGGCGACATCATCAAGGCGATCCTCGCGGACGCCCTGGGCATGCACCTGGACCTGTTCCAGCGCATCAACGTCAACCCCGCGTCGGTCTCGATCGTGCGCTACGGCGCCGCGCGTCCCGACGTCGTGGCGACGAACACCGACGCGGGCGACCTGTCCTGGCTGCGAGCGGCTCCCCCCGCGGAGGACGCCCAGGTCGGTGGCGGGGCGGGCCCGGGTGGGCCCGCCTAACATGGACCGCATGCCACCCCTCGTCCACGGATTCGACTGGCCGGACCGTTTCGTCGTCGGCACCGTCGGCGAACCCGGCGCCCGGACGTTCTTCCTCCAGGCCCGCGCGGGCAAGCGGGTCGTCAGCGTCGGCATCGAGAAGGAGCAGGCCGCTGCCCTCGCCGAGAAGATCGAGGAGGTCCTCGACGGGCTGATGGCCGAGGACGGCAATCCGTTCAGCGTCCCGGCGCTCACCCCCGCCGCCCTCGTCGACAACGACCCGCTCGAGCAGCCCGTCGAGGAGGAGTTCCGGGCGGGCGCCATGAGCCTCGGCTGGGACCCGACCACCGCCCAGATCGTGATCGAGGCGTTCCCGATCCTCGTCGTCGACGCCGAGGAGCTCGAGACCATCGACCTGGCCGAGGTGGAGCCCGAGGAGGTGCTGGTCGTCCGCATCCCGGTGGGCAGCGCCCGCGCGTTCTCCAAGCGGACGCGCGAGGTCGTCGGCGCGGGTCGCCCGATCTGCCCGCTCTGCAGCCTGCCGATGGACTCCGAGGAGCACGTCTGCGAGCTGCCCGAAGGGTTCCGGTGACGACCGGCCTCGACCTCGACGGCGACCTGGAGATCACGGGCCGCGTCATGCCGGCGTCCAATGCGACGTTCGTCGGCCAGATCGGCGACGTCGCCGTCGTCTACAAGCCGGTCTCGGGCGAACGACCGCTCTGGGACTTCCCCGACGGCTGCCTGGCCCACCGCGAGCTCGCGGCCTACCTCGTCTCGGAGGTGCTGGGCTGGGACATCGTGCCGCGTACGTGGCTGCGCGAGGGACCCCTCGGCCGCGGGATGGTCCAGCTCTGGCAGGACGTCGACCCCGATCAGGCCGCGGTGGACCTGGTGCCGAGCGACCAGGTGCCGGAGCAGGGTTGGCGCCACGTGTTCGACGGCTACGACGGCCACGACCGCCCGGTGTCCCTGATCCACGAGGACTCCCCCGGCCTTCGCCGCATGGCGGTGTTCGACATCGTCGTCAACAACGCCGACCGCAAGGGCGGACACGTCCTGGCGATGCCCGACGGCCACCGGTACGGGATCGACCACGGACTGACCTTCCATGCCGAGAACAAGCTGCGCACCGTCCTCTGGGGGTGGATCGACGAGGAGCTCTCCGCGTACGAGCTCGACGGGGTCGAGCGCGTACGTCAGGCGCTCGACGGAGACCTGGCCTCGGCTCTCGCGCCGCTGGTCCAGCCCTTCGAGGTCGCGTCCCTCATCGGTCGCTGCGAGCGCCTGCTGCGCACCCGGCGCTTCCCGTCGCCGCGAGGCGAGATGCCGGCGATCCCCTGGCCCCCGTTCTGATGGCCGGGGACAACCTGCCTGACGTCCTGCTGGTCGGCTGCGGCGACCTGGGCGCCGACATCGGCCTTCGGCTCGCTGCGCGCGGGCACGACGTGGTCGCGATCCGGCGACGTGCCGAGCTGGTCCCCCCTCCCCTTCACGGGGTCGCCGCCGATCTGACCCGCGACGTCCCCCACCTGCCACCGCTCGCGCTGGACCTCCTGGTGGTGACGTTGACGGCACGCCCGCGCACCGAGGAGGCCTACCGCGCGACGTACGTCGACGGGATGGGGCGCGCCCTCGACGCGATCGACGCGGCCGGCCAGGTGCCCCGGCGGGCCGTGCTGATCTCCTCCACGGGGGTCTACGGCGACGCGACGTCCGCGGAGCCGCTCGACGAGACCACGACACCGCTGCCGTCGGACGGTCCGGCCGAGATGCTGCTCGAGGCCGAGCGGCTCTTCGCCCGACGGGTGCCGGGCGGCACCGTCCTGCGGCTCTCGGGCCTCTACGGCCACGGCGAGCCACGGCTCCTCCAACAGGTACGGGCAGGCGAGGTCACCGATCCGAACCGCTGGACCAACCGCATCCACCGCGACGACGCGGCCGCTGCCGCGGTGCACCTGCTCACGCTCGACGAGACGCCCGGCCCGCTCTACCTCGGCACCGACGACGAGCCGGCCCTGCTGGGCGACGTGGCCGCCCACCTCGCCCGCGGCCTGGACGTCCCCGCACCACCGGTGACCGATCCGGCGCAGGCCCACGGCCGGCGGCTGTCCAACGCCCGCCTCCGGGCGACCGGCTGGGTCCCCACGTGTCCCACCTATCGCGAGGGCTACGGCTCCTGACACGGACGGGGTGCCCTCGCATCCTGAGATCGTGTCTGGTTTCCCACAGACCGCAGGCGGAATGCGCCCCTGTGCCCGGCGTTGACCCGTAGAGGCGCGCGTCCATCGGCGGCGTCCTTCGCAACTGTGAGGAACACGCATGACTGACGTCTTCGAGCCCATCAAGGTCGGCACCTGGGACCTCCCGCAGCGCTTCGTGATGGCGCCGCTCACCCGCAACCGCGCGGGCGAGCACCAGGTTCCGCGTGACATCGCGGTGACCTACTACGCCCAGCGCGCGGGCGCCGGCCTGATCATCAGCGAGGGCACGCAGCCGAGCGCGGTCGGCCAGGGCTATCTCGACACGCCCGGCATCCACACCCCCGAGCAGGTCGAGGGCTGGCGCGCGGTCGCCGACGCGGTCCACGAGCGCGGCGGTCGCATCGTCGTGCAGCTCATGCACGTGGGGCGCATCGCCCACCCCGACAACAAGGCGGGCCGCGAGACCGTCGCGCCGAGCGCGATCCCCGCCCCCGGCTCGATGGTCACCGCGCACGGATCGGTCGACCACGTGGTCCCCCGCGCGCTGGGAACCGACGAGATCCCGGGCATCGTGGAGGAGTTCGTCCACGCGGCCCGCTGCGCGATCGAGGCCGGGCTCGACGGCGTCGAGATCCACTCCGCCAACGGCTACCTGCTGCACCAGTTCCTCGCGCCGTCCACGAACGAGCGCACCGACCAGTACGGCGGGTCCCCCGTCAACCGCGCCCGCCTGACGCTCGAGGTCACCGCTGCCGTCGCCGACGCGATCGGCGCCGACCGGGTGGGCATCCGCATCTCCCCCGCCCACAACATCCAGGGCGCCGTCGAGGAGGACGCGGCCGACGTCCGGGCGACGTACACCCACCTGGTCGACAGGCTCGCGCCCATGGGGCTGGCGTACCTCAGCGTGCTCGCCGCCCCGACCGCCGAGCTCACGCAGGACCTGCGCAGCCGCTTCGGTGGGACGTTCATCGCCAACACGGGCTTCGCCGAGGTCACCGACCTCGAGCAGGTCGAGCAGATCGTCGGCGGCGGACTGGCCGATCTCGTCGCGGTCGGCCGGCCGTTCCTCGCGAACCCCGACCTGGTGACCCGTTGGCGCACCGGTGCGGAGCTCAACGAGCCGAACCCCGACACGTTCTACGGCGGCGGCGCCGAGGGCTACACCGACTACCCCACCCTCGACCAGGCCTAGGTCGCGCGGCGCACGCTGCCGCTACGTCGTCGCCTCGGATGCCTCTGGACTCGGCGTAAGGTGGAACCAGGTCGTCCGCGAGGGGGAACCATGGCCGAGGCAGCGATCCGGGTGCTCGTGCTCGAGGACGACCGCGACGCGGCCAACTTCATGCGCGCCAGCCTCCAGCGACTCGGCGGGATGGAGGTCGACCTGGCGGGCACCGCCGACGAGGCCGTCGCGGCGATGCGCCGGCACGGCTACGACGTGCTCGTGGCCGACATCCGGCTCCCGGGCCGCTCGGGGTTGCAGGCGCTGCCGGAGCTCCGCGCGATCAACCCGAGCGTCGCGATCCTGATCCTCACCGCCTATCCGACCTTCGACCACGCTGTCGAGGCGCTCCGCGAGGACGCCGATGACTTCGTCGCCAAGCCGATCGGGGCCGAGGACCTGGTCAGGCGTGTCCGCGACCTGGCGCAGCTGGCCCGCAGCCGCCAGGCCCCGTCCCGGCTGCGGGTGCTGGCGATCGGTGCCCACCCCGACGACGTCGAGCTCGGGGTGGGTGCGACCCTCGCGGCCCACGCGGCGGCGGGCGACGAGCTCACCACGCTCATCCTGTCCGGCGGCGCGGTCGGCGGGAGCACCGACGTCCGCCACCAGGAGGCGATGCACGCGGCCGCCGTGATCGGTGCCCGGCTGATCCACCTGGACTTCGCCGACACCCGGATGTCACCCGCGGACGGCCTGATCCGGGCCGTCGAGCAGGCCGTCGCGGAGGTCGACCCCGACCGCATCTACACCCACGGCATCCACGACCGCCACCAGGACCACCGCGCTGTGCACGACGCCGTGGAGGTCGGCGCGCGGTCGGTGGCCGACCTGTGGTGCTTCCAGAGCCCGTCGTCCACCGTCGACTTCCGACCCAACCGCTTCGTCACCGTCGACGGTTTCATCGACGCCAAGCTCGAGATGCTCGCCGCCTTCGTCTCCCAGAGGCATCGCGACTACATCCAGCCCGACGTGGTCCGCGCGACCGCGCGCTACTGGGCCCGCTTCAGCAGAGCCCTGTCGGCGGAGCCGCTCGAGACCGTCCGGGTGACCCAGACGGTGCGCGCCACGACCACCGTGCGGGCGACGCACGCCGTGGACGACTCCGCGTCCGACACCGCCCATGGTGGCGTCGGCTGATGCCCACGGTGGGCGGCACGCGGGTGCGCGAGCTGACCCGCCGGGTCGCTGACGCTTGGCCGACGCCGGACGCGTCGGGCTGGCGCCACCTGCCGTTCACCCTGCTGGTCGTCCTGGTGGCCCTGATCGTCTCCAATATCCCCTTGCCCACTCGCGGCCCGCTCGTCGTCGCCGCGGTCGCGGTGAGCCTCACGGTCCAGGCGCTGGCGAGCCTGGCGCGGCCTGCGCGCTGGCCGGGCGAGTGGATGCTGCTGCTCCCCCTCGGCCAGATCCTCGCCGTGTCCCTGCTCGACCTCGGCAGCGGGGACCGAAGCGGCTCGGTCGCCGTGCTGCTCTTCATCCCCGGCATCGCTCTCGCGCTGGTCCCCGGCCTCCTTTCGCTCCTCGCGGGACTCCTCGCCGTCACCCTCGCCTGCTTCGCCCCGGTGTTCCTCACCGACGACCGGTTCTACCCCGTGCTGCACGGCGCGGTCACCGCGCTGATGATCTGCGCCCTGATGGTCCACAGCCACGCGATGATCTCCATCGTCCGCCGGCACGAGCGCAGCCTGGCGGCGGCCGAGGACCTGATGCGCAGCATCATGTCCGCCGCGTCCGAGCAGGCGATCATGGCGACCGACGCGACCGGCCGCCTGGTGGCGGCGAGCAGTGGTGCCGAGCGGCTCTTCGAGGCTCCCGCCGACCGCCTGGTGGGCACCGAGCTGACCCGGCTGATGGGCGAGGACGGCGCATCGCTGGCCGGGCTCGTCGGGGCGGCGGCCGACGGCGGCTCCCACGTCTCGCAGTGGCGACGGTCGATCGGCGGATCCGCGCGCGTCGTGGAGTACGTCGTGACGCCCCGACCGGGCAATGCGGCGGAGCCTGCGTCGGGGCCGGGCCCGGCCTCGCCGGAGCCGGAGGGCTATCTCGTCGTCGCGACCGACGTGACCGCACGCGAGGAGGAGGAGGAGCGGCAGGAGCAGTTCATCGGCCTGGTCACCCACGAGCTGCGCACGCCGTTGGTCTCGATCCTCGGCTACGTCGACCTGCTGCGGCTCGATCCCGCCGGGCTCACGACGGAGCAGCGCGAGTACGTCGAGGTGCTGGCCCGCAACACCCGCCGCCTCCGCGGCCTCGTCGACGACCTGCTCCTCAGCGCCCGCCTGGCCGCCGGCGAGCGGATGGCCCACGAGGAGGTCGACGCCGTCGAGGTGGTGCGGGCGGCGCTCGCCAGCGTCCGGCCGATCGCGGACGCCGCCGCCGTGACGCTGGAGCTGTCGGGCGACGACAGCGTGCCGCTCGTCTCGGACCCGCAGCGGCTCGGCCAGGTCGTCGACAACCTCCTCACGAACGCCGTCAAGTTCAGCCACGCCGGCGGGCAGGTCCGCGTCGAGGTGGTGGCCGAGCCCGCGCCCGACGGCGGCCGCGGCGCACGGATCCGGGTCGCCGACGACGGCACGGGGATCGAACCCGACGAGCTGCGCCGCATCACCGAGCCCTTCTACCGCTCGCGCGAGAGCCGCCGTCGCCGGATCGCGGGCGTCGGGCTCGGCCTCACGCTCGTCCAGGCGCTCGTGTCGGAGCACCGCGGCACGCTCACGATCGACAGCGAGCCCGGACGCGGCACGGAGGTCGTCGTCCGGCTGCCCGACGCGGCAGCCCCCGGCGACCACCAGGGCTAGGTGCCGTCGGGGTTCCACACCGAGGCGAGCGCCTTCCAGTAGGGATCCGACATCAGCGACAGCGGCGTCACGTTGACCGAGGTGATCCCATGGCTCTCCGCGGCCCGCAGCGCGGCGAGGAACCGCGACGTGCCGATCGGCCCGACCCGCGTGCCGGGCGGTCGCTCCCAGAGCCCGACCGACACCGTCAGCCGCGACATGTCGACCCCGGTCTGGTCCAGCCGGTCGAGCACCCGGTCGAGGTCCTTCGGGCGGCGGGTGCGGTAGAGATAGGCCCACAGGATCAGGCGCTCGACCTGGCCGAGCAGGACGGCGTAGTTGTGGCCGCTGAGCAGGTTGCCGCGGGCCGGGTGCTTCCAGTCGATCCGTACGTCCATCGCGAGGCCGATCCGCGACCCCGCACCGTCCCGGGTGGCGTCCATCCGCTTCCGCATCCGCTCGAGCAGGTCGGCGATCACTGCCGCGCGCCACGCCTTGATGCTGGACGCGCCCTCGTTGATCGACCCGTCGCTGGTGCGCGGCCAGCCGCTGCGGCCGGTCATCCGCTCGAAGAGTCGCCGGTCGTCGCTGCCGAACGTGTAATCGCTGAGGAAGAGCTCGGTGATCGAGATCTGGGCGGGGTCGTAGCGCTCGCACAGCGCGCCGACGTAGTCGACCAGGCGTCGGCCGACCTCGCCGTCGACGAGCTGGCTGGCCGAGGCCTGGTAGACCGACCGCCGTCCGTCGACGGAGACCCCGGCGGCGCTCGGGTGGTCCGCCAGCCAGCTCGGTGCCATGGTGTCGACGACCAGGCCGACCTGCCGGTTCGACCCGTCCGCCGCCCGGTGGAGGGCCCGGGCCGCCCGGGCCAGGTGGTCGGTGCCGGGCTCTGCGGCCGCCGCGGGGTGGGCCTCCCAGTCGAAGGCGGTGAACTCGATCCGCCCGGCGTTGAGCTCGACCGCGTTCGCGCCCGCCTCGTCGAGCCGGACAGCGACCTGCGACCAGTCGGTGTCCGGGTCGACGACGGTCGCGAAGTCGACGCTGACCGACCGGGTCTCGTCGGGGAGCTGGGAGGGGCGCATCGGGGGCACCACCGCGGCGTCCTCACCCGAAGCCGAGGTGGTGCCGCCAGACTCCCACGGCCGCGAGATCGCCAGGGCGGCGACCAACGAGGTCGTCACGATGCCCACGACGATCAGGAGCCACGGCCATCGTCGTCGCTCAGTCCCCGCACCGAGACCGTTCCGGTCCGCTCCAGTTTGTTCCATCGGTTCTCCGCGTTCCCGAGCTCGAGCCTCACGGCGTCCAGCACGACGAAGGTCATCATGGTTGAGTACAACGGCCACAGCGGGACCGTCCAGAGGTGGCGCAGGTCGTCGACGGCCCGGTCGAGCGCCAGCGCGAGCGCCAGCAGCGCCAGCGACGCCGGCACCCCCAGCAGCAGCACCCACGCCCACCACGTCCGTGGCAGCCAGTCGGTGCCGTCCACGGCGATGAGCCAGCCCACGCCCACCGCCGCCGACAGCTGCAGGAAGGGCGCGATGACCTGGGTGACCATGTTGAACAGCAGGTAGACGCCGAAGGCGCCATAGCGGGGGTTGCCCACCATCGGCCAGTGCATCTCGGTGGCCTGCAGCAACCCCCGCGCCCAGCGCACCCGCTGCCGCCACAGACCTCGCAGGGTGGAGGGCGACTCGGCGTACACCAGGGCCTGCGGCGCGAACGCCACCTGGAAGCCCGCCCGGTGGACCCGCCAGGTCAGCTCCAGGTCCTCCCCCAGCGTGTCCGTGCGCAGCGGCCCCACCCGGTCGAGCACGTCGCGACGATAGGCGCCGATGTTGCCGGACACGACCGGCAGACAGCCGAGCACGTCGAGGCCGCGACGCATCAGCCCGGTGCCGACGTGGCTGATGACGGACAGGAGGCGGGTGAGCGTCCGGTCGAGGTTCACCGGTCTGTCGTTGCCGCACACCGCGCCGATGCGCGGGCTGCGAAAGCCGCGCACCAGCATCGTCAGGGTGTCGGGGCGGAAGACACCGTCGGCGTCGACGAGCACGAGAACCTCACCGGCGGCCGCAGCGATCCCGGTGTTGAGGGCAGCGCCCTTGCCTGCGTTGGCCTGCCGCAGCGCCCGCACGACGCCCGGGTGGGCGGCGGCCAGCTGCTGCATCCGCGCGAAGGTGTCGTCGGTGGAGCCGTCGTCGACGCACACGATCTCCAGGTGGGGATAGTCGCTGCGGGCGATGGAGCGTACGCACTGGTCGATGACGCGCGCCTCCTCGAAGGCCGGCACCACCACGCTCAGTCGCGGCGCCTCGGTGAACATCGGGCCGTAGCCGGCCGGCCCGGGGCCGCTGCGCCGGGCGCGGACCTCGAAGACGAGGGCGAACGGCACCATCCCGAAACGTACGATCCCGGCGGCGGCGAGCGGCACGAGCAGCACGAGGACCAGCGCCGCCACGAAGGCGATCACGGATCAGCCCGACCACTCGACGAGCACGTCCTCGAGGACCTCGGGGGCGTGGGCGGACAGCGCGCCGAACCTGCTGTTGACCTCGAGCACCACGGGGGTCCCGTCGCCCGCCCTCCGCACGTCCATGTCGACCGGACCCACCAGGTCCAGCGCCTCCACCGTGCGCAGGGCCAGCGCGGCCACGTCGGGCTCGGCGCCGTCGGGCAGGCGCTCGACCGCCGCGGCGTTGCCCACCCGGCCCTGCTTGAGCTCGGTCTTGCGCAGCACCACGACCCGGCACCTGCCGGTGTGCGGCGAGCGGTAGACCTGGGGGCTGTACTCGACGCCCGGCGCGTAGCCCTGGACCAGCCACGTCGCGTCGAGCGAGTCCCACACCGGGTCGCCCCCGTCCTCGACGACGTGCACGCCGCGACCACCGCGGCTCACCCGCGGCTTCACCACGACGAGCCCGCCGCCCCAGGACACGGCGTCGGCCGCCGAGCCCACCTCCGCCACCGTGGCGTGCGGCGGCACCGCGACGCCGCGCTCGGCCAGCGCCCACATGGTGAGCAGCTTGTCGGCGGCGACGGCGACCGGGCCCGGCGCCGAGAGCACCAGCGCCGCGCCCATCCCCGTCGCCAGGCCGAGGACCGCGAGCCGGGGCAGCTCCTCGGCGACGGTGGGGACGACGAGGTCGGGACGCAGCCGCGCCACCAGGTCGCGCATGTCCTGGTCGTACGCCGGGTCGAGCGCGCCCACCACCGGCAGGACCGTGTCGTACCCCGGGACGTCGGTCGGCGCGAGGTCTACGCCCACCAGGCGCGGGCCCGCACCCCTGTCGGCCTGCTCCAGCGCCTGGACGCCCAGTGCCCGCCCCGCCGGTCCGGCCGCGCCGGTGACGAGCATGGTCGTGCGCTCGGAGGCTGCACTCATCCATTCAGTCTAGGCACGCGGGCCGGGCCGCGCCCGGACGACGATGTTGACGAGCCGGGGCGCCCGCACGAGCACCGAGCTGCTGACCGGGGAGGCACGACCGACCAGCTGACCTGCACAGGTCAGGGGTCAGGACGCGAGCCGCACCCGGGTGTCGAGTGCCTCGAACAGATCGGCGCCGAGGACGTCGACCCGGTTCTCGAGCGTCCGCAGGACCGTCCATGCTCGGGCGGGGTCCGAGACGATCGTCGCGCTGAAGACCCGGCACCCGTCGACGGGACGCGCGAGATCGGCCTCGACGACCTGCACGCCGCGGCGGTGCAGGACCGACGCGATCGTGAGCAGGTCGGCCCCGTGGTCGTTCGCGGTCACCGACACCGTCACGACGTAGGCGCGCGGACCGGCCTCGGCCGGCCTCGGTCGCACCTGCTGGTTCATCGCCATTCCTGCCACCCTGTCCCCGTGTCACTGACGTCCTGATGTGACCATCCTCGCGAGGCTGATCATGACGGTCAACAAGATGAGCCGCAACGTGGCAGACTGCCAAGCAGATCGTCCTCGGGTCGACATGAAGGGTGCCACCATGACAAGCATCGACCGGCTCGACGCCGAGATCCTCGGCCGGCTCACCGCCAACGCCCGCGTCGGGATCGCCGAGCTCGCGGCCGACCTCGGGGTCAGCCGCAACACGATCCAGCAGCGCATCCGGCGGCTCGAGGACGTCGGGATCCTCCGGGGGTTCCGACCCATCATCGACCTCGGCGCGGTGGGCATGCCGGTCCAGGCACTGATCAGCCTCGAGCTGGACCAGCGGCGCATGGCCGAGGTCGTGCAGGGGCTCGGGGCACTCCCGGAGGTCATCGAGGTCAAGCTCCAGGCCGGCCGCGAGGACCTGCTCGTGCACGTGGCCATCGCGTCGCTCGAGGCGCTGCAGCCCCTCACCGCGTCGATCGTGGAGATCGAGGGCGTGCGCAAGACGACCTCGACGTTCTCGGTCGGCACCCCCGTCCCCTACCGCCTGCAGCCGCTCCTCGACCACATCACCGAGGGCAGCGGATGGGGCCGGTCCACCCCGCTCCCCTCGTGAGATCGGCCCCTCGGTCGAGCCGGCGCCGGTAGATTGGTGCCCATGGGGACGACGTCGGACCGCCGATCGTGGCTCGGGCGATCCCGCGAGATCCTGCGGTACGTCGCCGAGCTCGGCAGCGGCCTCGGCACCTCCCTCCTCGCGCTCGGCGTGCTGGTGCTCCTCGTGCTCGTCGCGCTCCTGTCGGTCGTCGGCGTCGGTCTCCTGCTCGCACCGGCTGCGCTGCGTGCGGTGCGCTGGATCGCCGACCGCGAGCGGACCCGGCTCGCACGGTGGGGCACGGCGGTCCCGGGACCCGCGGCGCTGCCGTCGGGGCTCCGGGCGGCGCTCGCCGATCCGACCGTGCGGCGCGACATCGCGTGGCTCACGGTCCATGCCACGTGGGGCTTGCTGATCGGCTTCGTCGGCGTGGCCCTGCCGCTGTTCACGGTGCGAGACCTCACGTTCCCCCTCTGGTGGTGGCTGGCGCCCGAGGGCGAGGCCAGCGCCGCGCTGTGGTTCTGGGTCGTCGACTCGTGGGCCGAGGCCCTGCTGGTCGCGCTGTCGGCACTCGGCTGGGGCCTGCTGACGGTCCTGCTCGCGCCCGCGCTCGCCCGCCTCCAGTCCCTCCCGGGTCGGGCGCTGCTGCCGCCCCCTCCCGGCACCGATCTCCCGCTGCGCATCGCCGAGCTGACCGCGACCCGCGCCGCGGCCCTCGACGCGCATGCGACCGAGCTGCGCCGCATCGAGCGCTGTCTGCACGACGGCACGCAGAACCCCCTGGTCGCGGCGAACGTCCTGATCGGCGCGGCCCGCCGCCAGCTCGGCGACGACCGGCCGGCGGCCGACGACCTGCTCGAGCAGGCGCAGACCGCGATCGAGCGGGCCCTCGGCGAGCTGCGCACCACGATCCGCGGCATCCTCCCGCCCGTGCTGTCCGACCGCGGGCTGGACGGCGCGCTCACGGGACTCGCGGCCACCTCGAGCGTGCCGACGACCGTGGACGTCGGCGCGACCCGGTGCCCCGCCTCGGTCGAGGCCAGCGCCTACTTCATGGTCGCGGAGGCGCTGACGAACATCTCCCGCCACAGCGGCGCCGAGCGGGCCTCGGTGACGGTCCGCAGCATCGCCGGTGACCTGGACGTCACGGTCACCGACGACGGGCACGGCGGGGCGACCGAGGGCACCGGCTCAGGCCTCGGCGGCATCCGCAGACGCATCGAGGCCCACGACGGGACGTTCGAGGTCAGCAGCCCGCCCGGCGGTCCGACGACCCTGCACGCGAGGTTGCCATGCGGATCGTGATCGCGGAGGACGATGCGCTGCTGCGCGAGGGGCTCGCAAGCCTGCTCCGGGCCGAGTCCCTCGACGTCGTGGCGACCGCCGGGGACGCCGAGGAGTTCCTGCGCGCCGTGGATGAGCACCGACCCGACGTCGCCGTGGTGGACGTCCGCATGCCCCCGACCCACACCAGCGAGGGCATCGTCGCCGCGGTGGAGGCCAAGCGCCGGCAGCCTGATCTGGCCATCCTGGTGCTGTCGGCGTACGTCGAGCAGGCCTTTGCGACCGATCTGCTGACGCACGGCGTCGAGGGGCTCGGCTACCTGCTCAAGGAGCGGGTGGGACGGGTCGAGGAGTTCCTCGAGGCGCTGCACCGGGTGGCCGCGGGAGGCACCGCCCTCGATCCCGACGTGGTGTCCCAGCTGCTGGGCCGCCAGCACGACGACCCCCGGCTGGCCCGGCTCACCGAGCGCGAGGACGAGGTGCTGGCGCTGATGGCCGAGGGGCTCGGCAACACCGCGATCGCCGAGCGCCTCGTCGTCACCGAGGGGGCCATCCACAAGCACGTGCGCAGCATCTTCGCCAAGCTCGACCTGCCCCCGGACGACCGGGCGGACCGCCGGGTCGCGGCGGTGCTGCACTACCTCGACGCAGGGCCGGGACGGCTCCCGGCGGGGTGAGCCGCGAGGCGGTGCTCGTGCAGATGGTGGTGCAGGCTGTACCACCGACTGGGCAGCGCGCAGGATGTCCTGCGGCGCCCGGAGTTCATAGCGTGGAGACCACCATTCCCCACCGCTAGGAGCTCGCCATGACCGAGCACTCACCCTCCCCCCACAACCCGTCCTCGCGCGGATCCGATCTGCTCCGGACGCTGCTGTGGTCCGTCCTGGTGCTGGCGGTCGTCGCCAACGTGATCGCCTCCGCAGCCTCGGCCGATCTGGTGGTCCAGGTCGCGATCGGCGCCGTCACGGCGGTCGCCCTCGTCGGCCTGGTCGCGGTCTGGACCAAGGACCGCAGATGAGCAGCCCGCTGCTGACCCCCGTGACCGCTGACGCCACCCGCGAGGCCGTCATCACGCTCGACCACGTCTCCAAGACGTACGACGGCGGGGTGCAGGCACTGGACGACGTGTCGCTGACCGTCGAGCGCGGATCGTTCCTCGCGGTCATGGGACCCTCCGGATCCGGCAAGTCGACGCTGATGCACTGCGCCGCGGCGCTCGACGTCCCCACGTCGGGCACGGTCCTGATCGGTGGCCACGACACGCGCTCCCTCGACGAGACCCGCCGCACCGAGCTGCGGCGCGATCTCGTGGGCTTCGTGTTCCAGGGCTACAACCTGGTGCCGTCGCTGTCGGTCGCGGACAACATCACCCTCCCGCTGCGGCTCGCCGGCCGCCGGGCGGACCCGGCGTGGGTCACCTCCCTGGTCAACCGGGTCGGTCTGGGCGGCCGGCTCGACCACCGCCCGGCCGAGCTGTCGGGCGGCCAGCAGCAGCGGGCGGCCATCGCCCGCGCCCTGGTGACCGAGCCCGCGGTGGTCTTCGCGGACGAGCCCACCGGCGCACTCGACCTGCGTACGGCACGAGGGGTGCTCGACCTGTTCCGCGAGGTCGCCGAGGACCTGGGCCAGACGATCGTCATGGTCACGCACGATCCCGCGGTCGCCGCCCAGGCGGACACCGTCGTGGTCATGGCTGACGGCCACATCGTCCAGACCGTGACCGATCCCGACGCCGCCGATCTCGCGAACCGCCTCATCTCGATGAGCGAGGGCTGAGCCGTGATCCAGCTCGCCATCCGCATGGCCCGCCACCGTCTCACCTCGCTGGTCGCGATCGCGTGCGCAGCCCTCGGCGGCGCCGCCCTGGTGACCGCGACCGGCGTGCTCACCGAGTCGGGTCTGCGCTCCCACGCCCCCGTCGGCCGCCTGGCCGGGGCCGAGATCGTCGTGACCGCACCCCAGTCGGTCAGCGCCTCCGAGAGCATCCCGGCCGTCCTGCCCGAGCGCAACCGGATCCCGCGCGACCTCGCAGCCGGTCTGGCCGAGGTCCCGGGCGTGCGTCACGTCGTCGGCGACGTCTCGTTCCCCGCCGCGCTGCTCACCGCCGACGGCCCGGTCGCCACGAGCGACGACCCCCGGACCGCCGGTCACGGCTGGTCGTCGGTCCGGCTGCTGGGCCGCCACAGCACCAACGGCAGCGCGCCCGTCGGCACGGACCAGGTCGCCCTGGGCTCGGCCGCAGCCGCGGCTGCCGACGTCTCGGTCGGCGACGACGTCGAGATCTCCACCGCCGGAGGTGCCGCGCGGACGCACCGCGTGGCCGCAATCGTCGACGGTGGCGGGGACGAGCTGTTCTTCAGCGACGCCGCAGCCGCGGCGATCCGCGAGGCCGGCGGATCGGGGACCACCGCGGACCTGGTCGGCCTGGACGTCGCGCCGGGCTCGGTCGACACCGTCGCCGACGCCGTCCGCGAGCAGCTGGGCGGCTCGGGCCTCGAGGTGTCGACCGGGGCCGACCGGGGCGACACCGCGGCACCGGACGTCACGGCCGCGCGCGGCACCCTGCTGCTGGTCGCCGGCTCACTGGGCGGCATCGTGGTGATGCTCGTCGGCTTCGTGGTCACCGGCGCGGTCACCGTCTCGGTGGCCGGGCAGCGACGGGCGCTCGCCCTGATGCGCTCGATCGGCGCGACGCCCCGCCAGGTCCGCACCCTGGTCGCGGGCGAGACGAGCGCGACGGCCGCGATCGCCGCGGTCCCCGGCATCGTCCTGGGCTACCTGCTCGCAGGGCAGCTCGGCGGCCTGCTCCGGGCGACCGACATCCTGCCGCCGTCGCTGCCCCTGACGTACGGTCCGCTGCCGGCCGTTGCCGGTGTCGTGTCGATGGTCGTGGTCGCCCAGCTGGCCGCACGTGCCGCCGCCTGGCGGCCGTCGAGGATGCCGACCGTGGACGCGATGGTGGAGTCCTCGAGCGAGGCCCGGGTGCCGTCGCGCCTCCGGGAGCGGATCGGCCTGCTCGTGCTCCTCGGCGCCGTGGGCCTGTCCGCGGCACCGGTCCTCCTGGTCAGCGACATCGGTGCTGCGATGACCTCGACCGCCGGCATCGTCGCGGCGATCGGCCTCGCGGTGGCCGCCCCCGCCCTCCTGCGACGCGCCAGCGACGCGGTCGGCGGACGGATCCCCGACCGGGTCTCGGCACCCACGTGGCTCGCGGTCACCAACATGCGGGTCTTCACGACCCGTTTCGCGGGGGTCATCACGGCCTCGGCGATGCTGATGATCTTCACACTGACGTACGCGATCTCGCAGACCACGCTGGTGCGGGCGAGCGCCGACAGCGTGCGGGACGCCACGACGGCCGAGCTGCGGATCACCGGCGACGGGCTCGGCGGCGTGCCGGCCGATCTCGCGGAGCAGGTGCGCGAGCTGGACGGCGTACGCGCGGCAGCACCGATGTCCACGACCTCGGTCGTCTGGCCGCACGAGGTGCTGGGCGACACCGAGGTCGAGGCGGAGCCGGCGATGGTGCTGGACCCCGAGGCCCCGGGGGTGCTGGACCTCGACGTGCAGCGCGGCAGCCTGGCCGATCTCGAGGGCGACACGATCGCGGTTGGCGCCGGTGCGGCGGACGCACGCGACGCACAGGTGGGCAGGACCGTCAGCCTCACGCTCGGCGACGGCACCGAGGTCCGGCCGCGCGTCGTCGCGGTGTACGACCGGCAGCTCGGTCTCGGCTCGGTCGTGCTGTCCCGCGATCTCGCCCTGCAGCACACGACGTCCGGCCTCGACCACAGCCTGCTCGTGCGCACCGACGACACGTCGGAGGCCCGCGCGTCCCTCGCGACGCTCGCCGCCACCCGGCCAGGACTCGAGGTCGAGACGACGACCGTGGACTCCCACGAGTCGATCGCGGCGCAGGGGATGCTGCTCAACGTCGCGACCATCGCGGTGCTGCTCGGCTACCTTGCCCTGACGATCTCCAACCGGATCGTTGCGGTCACGACCCAGCGACGCGGCGAGATCGCCGCGCTGAGGACCGCGGGCGCCACCCGCGCCCAGGTCCTCGGCACCACCAGGCGCGAGTCACTCATCGCCGCCGGGGTCGCAGTGGGGGCGGCGCTCGCGGTCTCCGCGCTGCCGCTGGTCTTCCTCGGCATCGGGTTCCTCGGGCGTCCGTGGCCCTCGGCACCGATCTGGCTGGTCCCCTCGACGGCGGCGCTGGTCGTGGGACTGATCGTGGTCTCGGTGGAGCTGCCGACGCGCTATCTCCTGCGGTCCTCGCCGACCGCGACGGGACGGTGAGGGGCTCAGGCGCGACCGGGCCACAGGCTCAGCTGCAGCGTGAGGGCGAACCGTTGCGCCGGGTCGAGGAGATCGACCTCCCCGATCTCCTTGACCCGGCGCAGCCGGTAGCGGAACGTGTTGGGGTGCACGAACAGGGCCTCGGAGGCCCGGGTCACGTCGCCGAACGCATCGAGCCAGGCCTGCAGCGTCTCCACGAGGCTGCCGCCGTGCTCGCGGTCGTACGCGACGAGGCGGGCCAGCGGGCCGGTGAGCTGCTCGCCGCGCGCGATGGTCAGGTCGCGCAGCTCCATCAGCAGGGACTCGGTCTGCACGTCGACGAGCCGCGCCACGGGTCTGCCCCCGTGGCCCTCCCGCAGCACCCGCAGGATCCGGTCGGTCGTGGCCCGGGCCCGGACGATGTCCGAGAGGTTGGTCGCGACCGGGCCGATCGCGACGATGGGCCGCAGCCGTCCGCCGATGCGACCGAGGAAGTCGTGGGCGATGCGCATCGCGCGCGTCTCGGCCTCCTCGCGTGAGCCGGTCGCCGCCGCCAGCCCGTACGCGACGCCGTCGAACAGCGCCGACGCCGAGCGCGGGTTGACCGCGCTGAGGTGCATCGCGAACGCATCACCGAGACGCTGGCGCTCGTGGGCCGTCGACGGGTCGGTGCGGTCGACCGGTCCCGGGTCGGCGACCGTGAAGCCCAGCACCAGCAGCTGCGTGTCGGCCAGGCCCAACCGCTCCAGCGCGTCGCGGGCCCCCGAGCCCCCCTCCAGCACGGACCCGACGAGATCCGCGCGCACCCGGCGCTCGACGTCGGCGCCCGCGCGGACCCGCAGGAGGTGCAGTGCGACCAGCTGCGCCGCGTCCCGCAGCGCGGCGGTGCGCTCGTCGCTGAGGGGGCCGGGCACCGCGGCCCAGATCGAGCCGAGCACCTCGTCGCCGGCCCGGACCGCCACCGCGACCCGGGCCATCGTGATCGCCTCGTTGACGTCGGGCATGGCCTCCATGTAGATCGGCTGCTCCGAGCGGTGCAGCTCCCGGAAGACGCCCCGCTCGTTGAGGATCCGCGAGTAGCGCTCGGGCACCTGGCGGCCGAGGATCGTCTCGACACGGGACGGGTCGGCCTCGTCCTGGCGCCCGGAGAACGCCAGCACGCGCGAGCTGCGGTCCTCGATCGTGACCGGCGCGTCGAGCAGCGACGAGATCGCGTTGGCGACCGCGAACAGGTCTCCGGACGGCAGGCCGCCGAGCGTCTCGGGGGTTGCGCCGCCCAGGTCGCCCTCCGCGAGGACCGAGCGCAGCATCGTCGCGAGGTGGGCCCACGGCGCACCCCGGCTCAGCCCGAGCAGCGCGACCCGTGAGGTGTCGGCTGCCGCGCGGACCTCGTCGGTGAAGGGCACGGGTGCGCGCACCACGAGTGCAGCCGCGTCGCGCCGGCCCAGCTCGACCAGCAGCGCGGCGATGGCGGCCGGGTCCTCGAGGCCCACGCCGAGGACGAGCGCGCGCGGCGGCAGGACGGGGGCGTCGACCGGGTCGTGGATCACCACCCCGCCGATGTCGTCGCTGCGGCTCGTGTCGCCGTGCACGAGCTCGAGCAGCGTCGCGCCGAGATCGTCCACGACCCGCGCAAGACTTGCACGCGGCCGGGGCCGGCTGCCGGATGCGGTCATCTCGGTGCTCACGCTCACGACACTAGGGCTCTTCGGGTCAGACCGTGACCCACTCGGTGTGGGTCGTCACCTCCGCCAGCAGCTCGGGCACGGGCAGCACACCGATGCCCGGCCCGGTGGGAACGGTCAACGTCCCGGCGTCCAGGACGAACGGCTCGGTGATGTCGGTGCGGTAGTAGCGGTCCGAGGCCGAGGTGTCCCCGGGCATCGTGAAGCCCGGCAGCGCGGCCAGCGCGACGTTCGCGGCCCGGCCGATCCCGGTCTCGAGCATCCCTCCGCACCACACCGGCACACCGTGCGCGACGCACACGTCGTGGATGCGTCGGGCCTCCAGGTATCCGCCGACCCGCCCCGGCTTGATGTTGACCACCGCGCAGGCACCCAGCCGGATCGCGGCCGCGGTGGACTGTGCCGAGGTGATCGACTCGTCGAGGCAGACCGGGGTGGTGATCTGCTGCGCGAGGGACGCGTGCCCGAGGATGTCCTCCTCCTCGAGCGGCTGCTCGATCAGGAGCAGGTCGAAGGGATCGAGCCGGGCGAGGTGCCGGGCGTCCGCGAGCGTGTAGGCAGTGTTGGCGTCGACCTGCAGCAGCACGTCGTCGCCGAACCGCTCGCGCACCGCGCGCACCGGGGCGACGTCCCAGCCCGGCTCGATCTTGAGCTTGATCCGGACATAACCCTCGTCGATGTAGCCGCCCACCGCGTCGAGCAGGGCCGGGATGCTGTCCATGATGCCGACCGAGACCCCGCACGGGACCCGGTCGTGGACGGCCCCGAGCTCGCGCGCGAACGACCTGCCCTCGGCCCGCAGCTCGGCGTCGAGGACGCCCATCTCGAGCGCCGCCTTGGCCATCCGGTGCCCCTTGAACGGTGCCAGCACGGTCGCGACCCGGGACGCGTCGAGCGGTCCGGACGCGGCGAGGGTGGGGATCAGGAAGCGGCGCAGCACGTCCGCGGCGCCGGCCACGTACTCGGAGGAGTAGACCGGGTCGGGCATCGTCACGCACTCGCCCCACCCCTCCCCCTCGTCGGTGACGACGCGCAGGAGCAGCAGGTCACGCGTGACCTGGGTGCCGAACGAGGTGCGGAACGGCGAGACGAGCGGCATCGAGACATGGATCAGCTCGACACCCGTGAGCTTCACAGCCCCCTCCTCACGACGTACCAGCCTTGTTTGTCGAAGCCCGTGATGCGCGCTCCGTCGGCCAGCAGCCCGCCCAGCACGTCGCGCACCTCGAGCCGCCACCTGCGGGCCAGCGCGGGATCGGACGCTCGGAGCAGGCTGATCTCGCGCGGCACGGCGACCAGGGAGGTCGCGCCGTCAAGACGCCCGCGCACCGGGGCGCCGTCCGCGTCCATGCCGAGCGCCGTGAGCGCACCGGCGGCGAGCTCGTCGGCGACCACGGACGAGGTGGCGCCCCCGGAGCAGGCCAGCTCGACCGCGGGATCGGTCAGGCTCCATCGCACCAGCAGGCGGTCGGTCTCGTCGGCCCCGTTGATCGAGTCGTCCATGGGCCCGTAGAAGTTGGGCAGGTACTCGACCGGGCGTGCTGCGAGCTTGACCAGGTTGAAGTACGCATTGCGGCTCACGAGCGGGTCGAACGTCCACGCGACGTCGGAGACGCCCCGGCCGAGCGCCCACGCACGTTGGTGCAGCTTGAGGGCGAATCCCACGTGGCGGTCGACCATCGTGCTGTCGACCCCCGCGATGTGGCTGTGCAGCGCGTCGTCGGCGGGAGCGTGGAAGAAGCCCACGCATGCGCCGACGAGTCGACCGTCACTCGCGAAGGCACCGCCGACGTAGTTGCCCGCCTTCGTGAACGCCCGCAACAGCTCGAGGGTCAGCGGCGGATTGGCCTCCCGCCCCCAGATGCGCGCGTACAGGTCGAGCACCTGCTCGAGCTCGGGGAGGTCGACGACCTCGCGGATCAGCACACGGGCCGCGGACGCTGCCGCGTCGGCCGTGCGATCGGCGTCCAGCTGGGGGTCAAGGGCGGCTGTGGTCACGTCATCCATCCTGCGGAGATTCTCCGGCGGTGTCATGGTCGGCTCCAGTGGGCCGAGCCGGCGAGTGTGGTGGGTGCCGCCAGGAGCTCGGCGACGAGGGAACGGACCAGCTGGGTCCGGTCGAGGATGCGGTCGACGAGCACGTGCTCGTCGTCGGCGTGGGCGCCGCCGCCGATCGCGCCGAGCCCGTCGAGGGTCGGGGTGCCCACCCCTGCGGTGAAGTTGCCGTCGGAGGCTCCGCCGACCGCGGCCGCGGGGACGACCGGCTGTCCGAGCCGCTCGGCGATCGCCCGGACCCGTTCGAGCAGGTCGGCGGAGGCGGCGTGCTCCAGCGGCGGTCTGTTGGGGCCGCCCGTCACGTGCGTGGTCGCACCGTCGAGCACCGGGGCCAGCGAGCGCATTGCGGCGTCGACGCGGTCCTGCTCGGCGAGGCTGCGGACCCGGACGTCGACCGCGAAGACGCCGTCGGCCGGGATCGTGTTGGTCGTGAGACCCGCACGCGCCGCGGTGGGGGTGACGGTGGTCCCGAGGCCGGTGTCGCCGAGCAGCGCGACCGCGAGCGCCTGGTGCGCGAGCTCGAGGGTCGCGTTGACCCCGCGCTCGGGCTCGAGCCCCGCGTGGGCGGCCCGCCCGTGCACCGCCACGTCGTAGAGCGAGACGCCCTTGCGCTCGGACTTCAGGGCGCCGCCGGGTGCGGCGCCCTCCAGGACGAGTGCGGCCTCCGCGAGCCGGGCCTCCTGCTCGATCAGCCCACGCGACGATGGCGAGCCGAGCTCCTCGTCGCCCGTGACCAGCACGGTGACGCCGTCCTGGCCCGCGGCAGCGTGGAAGGCCATCGCGAGTCCCGTCTTCATGTCGAAGCAGCCGGGCCCGCGCAGGACGTCACCCTCGACCGTGCAGGGATGGCTCGCGAGCGAGCCCATGGCCCACACCGTGTCGTGGTGGCCGACCAGGAGCACCCGCGACGGCCCTGTGCCGAGCCGCCAGCGCAGGTGCGTACGCCCCTCGAGCACGATCCGCTCGGGGGCCACGCCCAGCCGGCGCTCGCCCACCCGCGCGACGACCTCGGCCGACCGGGCCACCGCGTCGAGATCCGCCGAGGGCGACTCGCACTCGACCATCTCGCGGGTGTCGGCGACCAGCTCGGAGAGGTCCATCAGCCGACCCGCGGCGTCGCGCGGACACCGAAGTGCAGGTAGCGCTCGCCCGTCGGCAGCTCGAAGAACGTCACCGGGAACCAGGTCTCGGCCTCCGGCGGCTTGGTCAGGAAGATGTTCGGGGCGTACGGCACCAGGGCGTGCTCGTCGACCGGGTCCGCGACCATCTCCGCGAGCGGTCCGACGACCGTGGTCCGCAGACGGGGCTCGCCGTCGGCGACCAGCACCTCCATCACCACCGACGACCTCTCGTAGCGTCCGACGTACGGGGTGATGTCGTGCTCGACCGGTGGCTCGGGCGGAGCGATCGGGCGGGGCATCGTCACGCCGGCCAGGTCGGCCAGGATCTCGCGGTACAGCGCCTCGTAGAGGTCACGCGCGCCGTCGCTGTTGGTCAGCAGGCTCACGGCCAGGCCCGCCTCGGGCAGGACGCGCAGGAACGCGGACTGGCCGATCGTGTTGCCGTCGTGGCCGTAGAGGCGCTGACCGTCCCAGCCGAAGCGGATCCAGCCCAGGCCCCACGAGTCACCGAGGGAGTGCTTGTCGGGGAGATCGGCCTGGTGCGCGGTCATCGCGGCAGCGGACGCCTCGCTGAGGATCCGCTCCCCGTCGGGGGCGAGCCCGCCCAGCATGTGCATGCGGGCGAACGCCAGGACGTCCGCGACGCGCGCCGTCACCAGGCCCGCGGGGCCGATCGAGCGCGGCAGCTGCCACATCGGGGCGACCTGCTTGCGGCCGTCGACCGTCACGTGGCCGACCGCGGCGGCGTGCAGCAGTGCGTCCTCGGGCAGCGTGATCGCGCGCTGCATCCCGAGCGGCGTGAACAGCCGGTCGCGCAGCGCCTGGTCCCAGGTCGTGCCGGTGAGCCGCTCGATGACGAGCCCCAGCACCGAGAAGCCGGAGTTGCAGTACGACCAGGTGACCCCGAGCGGATGGTTCTGCGCCTCGTTGCCGAGCAGCCCGACGTACTTCTCGAGGCAGTCGTCGCCGCGGCCGGTGTCGGTGAACACGTCGCCGTCGATACCGCTCGTGTGGTTGAGCAGGTGGCGCAGGGTGACCTGCTTGGTCACCTCGGGATCGGACAGCCGCAGGTCCGGGACGATCTCGACGACCGGCGCATCGAGATCGGCGAGACCCTCGTCGACCAGCTGCATGACGACCGTCGCGGTCCACACCTTGGTGATCGAGCCGATCTGGAAGATCGACTCCTCCGTCACCGGCGCATGGGTGTCGATGTTGAGCACGCCGTGGGACGCGACAACGACCTCCTCCGTGCCGTCCTCGTCGAGCCGCAGGATGCCGAGCTGGGCGCCGGGGACGCCGTAGCGGTCCGCGAGCGCGCGCAGACGCCGCTCCCAGTGGGCCACGTCGAGGCGGGCCCGGCCCCCGCGGACGACGTGCTGCTCGACCCAGTCCACGACCCGGTGGGCGTAGTCGAGACGCTGCGACGGCGGCCCGACCAGGATGAACGCGTGGGAGGCGCCCGGGTAGAGGACGAGCTCGGTGGGCACGCCTCGTGAGCGCAGCGCGCTGTGCCACTGCTGCGCCTGGCCCACGGGGCAGGTCAGGTCCGCGAGCCCGTGCAGGACGAGGGTCGGCGTCGTCACGTTGGTCACGTGGCTCAGCGGCGACATCGCCGCATAGCGCTCCGGGTCGTCCCACGGCGCGCCCCCGAGCTCGTACGTGCTGAGGAAGATCCCGTCGTCCGCCGTGCCGAACTCGCTGACCAGGTCGCTCACGACGCCCCCCGCGACGCCGGCCTTGAACCGGTCGTCGTTGCCGGTGAGCCAGGCGGTCATGAAGCCGCCGTAGCTGTAGCCCGTGACCGCGAGCCGGTCCGGGTCCACGAGGCCCTCCGCGACCAGCGCGTCGATCGGCTCGAGGAAGTCGCTCGCGTCGGCCACGCCCCAGGCGCCGTTGACCCCGTCGAAGAACGCCTCCCCGTAGCCGTCGCTGCCGCGCGGGTTGACCAGCAGCACCGACCACCCACGGGCGACCAGCTCCTGGTGGTACGCGTGCATCTCGTCGGCCGCACCGTTCCACGCGTTGTGGGGGCCGCCGTGCACGTCGAGCAGCAGGGGCCGGGGACCGGTCCGCTCGTGGTCGCGCAGCAGCCATCCCTGCACCGTCGTCCCGTCGCTGATCGAGAACGAGCGCGGTTCCGGGCTGAACAGCTCGACCCCCGCGAGGGAAGCGCCGTGGTCGGTGAGCACGGACCCCTCGCCGGTCGCGAGGTCGAGGGCGACGATCTCGCCGTACGACGTCGAGGTGGTGAGCGCGACGACCGCGGTGCCGCCGACGACCGACAGGCCGGACACGACGCGGTCCTCGCCCGCGAGCACGGGCCGCCCCTCCGGAGCGTCCGGGTCGTCGAGGGCCCACACGTGCGTGCAGCCTCGGTCGCGCAGGCAGAACAGGAGACGGCCGCGGTCGTCGCGCTGCGGGCGGCCGCCCGGGTACGCGGTTGCGCCCGGCATGACGTTGCGGTCCAGCCCCGCGGTGAGGCTGACCGGCTCGCCCCCGTCGAGCGGCACGCGCAGCAGGTGCTGGTGGCCGACCGGATCGCCCGGGTGGCCCACGACGAGCAGGTGCCGGCCGTCGCGGTCGTACGCGACCGTGCCCGCGACGCCCGCGTCGGAGCCGACGACCCGCGGGGTGCCGCGCGGGTCGTCGACGTCCAGCAGGTGCACCGCGGTGCGGAAGGTCAGGTCGCTGTCGGCGCCGATCCGGCGGGTGAACGCGAGCGCCCGGCCGTCGGGTGCCCAGGCGGGCTGGCCCGCGTGCTCGGGGCCGTCGGTGACCTGGCGGCACTCCCCCGAGCCGAGGTCGACGACGTGCAGCTGGTGCCGGATCGGGCCGTACATGCCGGCGCCGTCGCTCTGGTAGTCCAGGCGGCTTGCGACGAGGGGTCCGGTGCCGTCCGTCGGGTCGACCGGGGCGGCGAAGGCGATCCGCTCTCCGTCCGGGCTCCACACCGGCGCGCCGGCTCCGCCGGCAAGCTGCGTCAACGGCACGGGCTCCCCGCCGCCGGCGTCCAGCAGGTGCACCTGGCCGGCACGCAGGAACGCGAGCCGTGAGCCGTCCGGGCTCCACACCGGGACCGAGTCCTGCGGGCCGCCGGTCAGCCGACGGGGGCCGCCACCGGACGTGGGCACGATCCACAGCTCGTCGTGGCTGCGGTCGTGCCGGGTGTCGAGGGTCCGCAGGACGTACGCGACCTGTGATCCGTCAGGTGACAGGACCGGCTGCGACGGCACCGCGAGGGCGGTGAGGTCGTCGATGCGCATGCGTCGGGTCATTGAGGACTCCTTCGTCGGGTTCGGCCGGGGACCGCGGCCAGCAGGTCGCGGGTGTAGTCGTGGGAGGGAGTCGCGAGCACCCGGTCCGTCGGGCCCTGCTCGACGATCGTTCCGCGGTGCATGACCGCCACCTGCGCCGCGACGTAGCGCACGACCGCGAGGTTGTGGGAGATGAACAGGATCGACAGGCCCAGCTCGGCCTGGAGCTCGCGCACCAGGTTGAGCACGGTCCCCTGGATCGAGACGTCCAGTGCGGACGTGATCTCGTCCGCGACGACGACCGCGGGGCGCGCCGCGAGGGCGCGGGCCAGGGCGACCCGCTGGCGCTGGCCACCGGACATCTCGGAGGGCCGGGCGTCGGAGCGGACCGCGCCGATGTGGACCAGGTCGAGCAGGCGCGCGACCTCCGCGCGACGCTCGCGGCGACCCACACCCCGCGGCACCGCCTCGGCGACGCTCTCGCCGATGCTCATCCGCGGGTCGAGGGAGGAGAACGGGTCCTGGAAGATCATCTGCACGGGCCGGCGCCGACCGCGTACGGGCACGGGCTCTCCGTCGAGCAGGATCCGGCCGCTCTCGACCGGCGCCAGGCCGACGGCTGCGCGGGCGAGGGTCGACTTGCCCGAGCCGGACTCGCCCACCAGACCCACGATCGCCCCCGAGGGCACCACCAGGCTGACGCCGTCCACGGCGGTCGTCCCGCCGTAGCGGACCGTCACGTCCTCGAATCGCAGCTCGCTCACAGGACGTCCGTCCTCGTCGGCTCCAGCACGATCGACTCACCGGCGTGCCAGCACGCGACCCGCCCGGCCGCGTGGGCCAGCAGCGGCGGGTCCTCCGTGAGGCAGCGCTCGGTCGCGAGGGGGCACCGGGCCGAGTACGGGCACCCGGGCGGCACGTCGGCGGGGTCCACGGGGCGTCCCGGGATCACCGGCAGCGGCTCGTCCAGGTCCGTGTCCATCGACGGCACCGCGGCGACGAGCGCACGGGTGTAGGGGTGCTGGGCCGCGGTCGTCAGCTCCGAGGCGGGCAGGTCCTCCACGATCTGGCCGGCGTACATCACCAGCACGCGGTCACAGACGTCGGCGACCACGGTCACGTCGTGGCTGATGAGCACGAGCGCCACGTCGTCGTCCCGCCGGATCGCCGCGAGCAGGTCCAGGACCTGCTGCTGGACCGTCACGTCGAGGGCTGTGGTGGGCTCGTCGGCGATGATCAGCGCAGGGCTGCCCATCACGCCCATGCCGATCATCGCGCGCTGGCGCATCCCACCGGAGAACTCGTGCGGGAACTGGCGCGCCCGCCGCTCGGGCTCGGAGATGCGCACCGCCGCGAGCCGGTCGACCGCACGGGCGAGGGCCTGCTTCTTGTCCAGGCCGTGGTGGTGCCGGGAGACCTCGGCGAGCTGGGCACCGATCCGCCGGGTCGGGTTGAACGAGGTCATGGGGTCCTGGAACACCATCGCCATCGACGTCCCCAGCACCCGGCGCTGGGCCGTCGTGTCGGGACCCAGGAGGTCCTCGTCGAGGAAGCGGACGCGATCGGCCTCGACCCGTCCCGGATCGTCTATCAGGCGTGACACGGCCAGCGCGGTCAGCGACTTGCCGGAGCCGGACTCGCCCACGATGCCGACCGACTCGCCGCGCCGCACGCCGAAGCTGACGCCCCGAACCGGGCGAACCGGACCAGCCGGGCCGGGGAACGCGACCTCGAGACCCCGGACGTCGAGCACGAGATCGTCCTCGCTCCTCGGCCGGTCGACGCGATCGTGGTCGGACGCCGAGCGCACCGGCGCCGGCACGGGCCGACGGCTCCCCGGGAGCGGGACGCCCGTCGAGACGCCCACGACCTTCGCGAGCGACTCGCCGAACAGGTTGAAGGCCAGACCCGCGATCAGCACCGCGAGCCCGGGAGCGAGCGCGGCGCCCGGATTGACGTACAGCGACCCCACGCCGTCGAACAGGAGCCGGCCCCAGTCGTACGCGGGTGCCTGGACGCCGAGTCCGAGGAAGGACAGCCCCGCGAATGCGAGCAGCGCATTGCCCGCGCCGATCGTGGCGTTGACGATCAAGGGCTCGGCGACGTTGGGGAGCACGTGCCGCAGCAGCACGCGGAAGCGTCCGACACCCGCGATCCGGGCGGCCGCGACGTAGTCACGCGACGCGACCCCCGCGACGAGGGTCTGCACGAGGCGGGCGAACGACGGCGCACCGGCCATGCCGATGGCCAGCACCGCGCCGGTCGCGCCGATGCCGAACACCACCGCGAAGAACAGCGCGAGCAGCAGGCCGGGGAAGGCGACCGCGATGTTGACGCCCGCGACGACCACCCGGCCCGCACGACGTCCGAGGACGAGCGGTGCGGTGCCGAGCACCAGGCCGACCGCGACCGCGATCGCGGTGGCGCTGAGGGCGAGCTCGATCGACAGCCGAGTCGCGACGAGTGTGCGGTAGATGATGTCGCGGCCGAGGTTGTCGGTGCCCGCCCAGTGATCTGCGCTCGGTCCGGCGAGGATGTCGTCGGTGTCGACCGCCCCGGCCGCATCGCTCCACAGGATGGGGGCGACGACCGCCAGCGCGAGGATCAGCACCGTGAGCGCGGCCGTGGCCAGGCCGAGCGGGGTGCGCAGCACCGCGAGGAAGCGGCCACTCGTCTGCTGGCTGCGGCTCATCGCTCAGTCCTCCCTGATCAGGGAGCGCGGGTCGAGCAGCGCCAGGGCGATGTCGACGAGGGTGTTGATGAGCAGGACGCCGATGCCGTACATCAAGATGATGCCCTGCACGACGGGGTAGTCCTTGTTGAGGATCGACGACACGATCGTGCTGCCGAGACCGGGCCACGCGAACACGTTCTCGACCAGCACCGTCCCGGCGACCATCGAGCCGAGCAGCAGGCCCGAGAGGGTGAGCGCCGCCGTGAGGGCATTGGGCAGGGCGTGCGAGAGGTAGACCCGCGAGGACGGCAGGCGCTTGGCGCGCGCCGTGCGGATGAAGTCCGCCTGGAGCGTCGTCACCATCTCGATGCGGATGATCCGGGCCAGGATCGCCGCCGGACCGATCGCCAGGGAGATGACCGGCAGCACGTACGCCGCCGCGGTGTCGTTGCCCGCGACCGGCAGGAGGTCCAGGCGCACGCCGAAGACGTAGACGAGAGCGACGCCCACCATGAAGTCCGGGATCGTGCCGAGGACGACGCTGGTCGTGGTGAAGCCCAGCTCGGTGCGCCGGCCGTGACCCCGACGGGTCAGCACCCCCGCAGCGACGCCGAGCGGGACGGCCACCGCGATCGCGAGCAGGAAGCCGAGCGCCGCGAGGGCCAGCGTGGCGGGCAGCCGCTGTGCGATGACGTCCGAGGTCGCGGTCTGCGAGATCAGCGAGGTCCCGAAGTCGCCGCTGAACAGGCCCTTGAGGTAGTGGGCGTACTGCGCCCACAGCGGGTCGTTCAGGCCGAGCGACTCACGCTTGGCCTCGACCAGCTCGGGGGTCGCGGTCGAGCCCAGGGCGCCTCGCACCGGATCGCCCGGGATCAGGTGGATCATCAAGAACGCCGCGGTGACCAGCACCCACAGGGAGACCGCCAGACGTCCGAGGCGACGCAGGGCGAACCGGACCCACGGGTGGGCAGACCTCCCCACCCGTGGGGCCGGCACGACCGCTGCGGTCTCGGCGACGGTCACGGCTCAGTTCGCCAGCATCCGGATGCTCGTGGGCACCATCTGGCCGGGGTAGTCGAACGTCGCCTTGGCGCGGTACGCCTTGCCGATCGAGTTCGCGAACGGGATCACGTCCGCTGCCTCGACCAGCGCCGACTCGGCCTCGAGCCACGTCTCGCAGCCCTCCTGGCCGTTCATCGCGGACGCCTTCTGGACGCCGGCCTCGTAGTCGTCGTTCGTGATGTTCGCGAAGTTCGTGCCGTCCGGCGTGGACGGGCCCGACAGGAACGGGACCAGCTGATCAGGGCTGTTGACGTTGACCGGCAGCCACGCGATGTCCCAGTTGCCGGTCCCGAAGACCGTCTCCTGGATCGCCGTCACGTTCTGGCTCTTGGCCTTGACCGTGACCCCTGCGGCCTTCCACTGCTCCACCGCGAGCTCGGCCGCGGCGCTGACGCCGCTGCCGCTCGCGGGGTTGTAGACGAACGTGAGATCGGGCAGGTCCGCAGCCGAGAGCACGGCCTTGGCCGCGTCGACGTCCTGCTTCGGCAGGGCGCCGGAGACCGAGTCCCCGGGGCACGCGACCGGGTCGAGGGCCGCGAAGGTCGTCGCCGGCTTGCCGCTCCCGCCGGTCAGGACCTTCTGCAGCTCGGCCAGGTCGAGCGCCTGGGTCAGGGCGAGGCGCACCTTCGGGTCGACCGTGGGCCGGCCCTTCGTCTGGTTGTACCACTGCTCACCGGTGAGGGTCGCGGTGTCGTACGTCGTGAGGTTCGCCGCGTCGAGGCGCTTGCGATCCGTGCCGCTCACGATCGCCCCGTTGAGGCCGTCCGACAGCAGCAGGTTCGCGGCGGTCGACTCGTTCTCGACGATCTTCATGACGATCGTGTCGGGCATCCCCTTGGTCGCGGTGGTCGCGCCGTCGGGTCCCCACGTGTAGCCGTCGCGGATCGAGTACGTGTACTGGTTTCCCGGCTCCGCCTTGGTCAGCTCGTAGGGGCCGGTTCCGGCGGAGGTCTTGGCCAGCGCGGTGCGGTCCTTCAGGCCGTCCGCACACACGATCGCGATGTTCGACAGGCCCTGCAGCACGAAGGGCGCCGGCGCGGCGAGCGTGATCGTCACGGTGCGCGCCGTGTCGTCGGCCTTGGAGGTCGCGCCCGCCGGCAGGAACGCCCCGAGCAGGGGGCTCTCGTTCTTGGGGTCCGCGATGTAGTCGAAGTTGGCCACGACGTCGGAGGCCTTGAGCTCGCTGCCGTCCGAGCAGGTGACCCCCTCGGCCAGGGTCGCGGTCACGGTCTTGCCCTTGACGTCCCACTTCGAGGCCAGGCCCGACTCGATCGTGCCGTCGTCGAAGTTGGTGTTGAACAGGTGGTCGTACGACAGCTGGCTGATGCTGAACAGTGCGCTCGAGACCGAGGAGTGCGGATCCAGGTTCCCCGGATCGGCGTTCAGCGCCATCGTGAACGTGCCGCCGTCGACGATCTCGGCGTCGTCCTTGCCGCCGCCGGATCCTCCACCGCCGCACGCCGCCAGGACGGACGCGGTCAGACACAGCCCCACGGTTGTCGGGATCAGTTTCATCGAAGTTCCTCTGTCTCGCGCGGGTCAGGCGCGCCGGATGGCGCGACCGATGTGCAGGTACTGGGCGTGACCGGCCCCGTCGTCGCCCAGGAACCAGTGCGGCATGTGCATGCCGTGCTCGCCCTGCAGCGGGATGAGGCTGTCGTCCCGGAAGTGGACGAGCTCCTGCGGCGGCTCGTGCTCGGCCATGTCGGCGAACATGCCCTTCAAGGTCGTCTCGATGAAGATGCGGCCGTCGTCGTCCTGCGTGACGACCAGGTCCATCACGTCCGCGGAGTACGTGCCGACGTACCGGCTCGCGTCGATGCGCTCGGGCTCGCTCGGCGGTGTGGGCAGCTCGGGAAGCCGGGTGTCGGAGAGCTCGTCGACGACCCGCCCCACGATCTCGTGGTAGAGCGAGATCACGTCGCCGCCGTTGACCAGCAGCGCGACCGCGAGGCCCGCCTCGGGCACCATCCGCAGGAAGCCGTTCTGTCCGATCGTGCTGCCGTCGTGGCCGATGACGTCGCCCGTGGCGATGTCGAAGCGCTCGAATCCGAGGCCCCAGGAGGAGCCCATGATCCCGGTGTACGGCACCTCGACCGCGCGGGCCTGCATCGCGGCGGCGGTGCCGGGTGCGAGGACCTGGGTCCCGTCGGGCGCCCGGCCGTCCTCGAGGTGCATGCGGGCGAACTCGACCAGGTCCCGCGGCCGCATCGCGAGCATCGACCCGGCCGGGGCGTTGGAACGAGCCATCGCCCAGACCGGCGCGGGCACGTAGCCGGAGTCCGGTCCGGTCTCGATGTGGCCGACCGCGGCGCGGAACAGGATCGCCTCGTAGGGGCCCGACGCCGCGTGGGTCAGGCCGAGCGGTGCGATCACGTGCTCACGGAGGGCCGCGTCGAACGTCGTGCCCCGGAGCACCTCGACGAGGCGACCGAGCACGCAGAAGCCGGCGTTGTTGTAGGAGAACTGCTCCCCCGGAGCGAACAGCTGCGGGACGTCCTCGAGCAGCGCGACGTACTTCTGGATGCAGTCGTCACCCGTGCCGGTGTCCGTGAAGATGTCGCCCTCGAAGCCTGCGGTGTGGTTGAGCAGCTGGCGCGTCGTGATGACCGCGGCCGCTGACTCGTCCGCGATGCGGAACTCCGGCAGGTACGTCCGGACGGGCTCGTCCAGGTCGACCAGTCCCTCGTCGACCAGCTGCATCACCAGGGTGCTCGTCCAGAGCTTGGTGATCGAGCCGATCTGGAACACCGAGTCCGCCGTGGCGTCCACGCCGGTGGCCTTGCTGAGCACACCTGCGGCTCCGTCGACGACGTCGCCGTCTTTGAGCACGGCCCACGCGGCTGCGGGGACGTCGTGCTTCTCGAGGAGCGCAGGGAGCTGCTCGTCGAGCCAGGTCTTCGTGTCGTTGAGGTCGGTCACCTCTTGACCGTAGGACTCTTGCGCCCTCAGGTGTTCGTACGCTGCTACGAGCTCAGGCGGCCTGCCATGTCGGCGCGGACGAACTCCCGCCCGTCAGCGGCGGCCCGGGTGGCTCGGCCACCAGAACCGCTCGCCGATCAGCGTCGCGAGGGCCGGCACCAGGAGGCTGCGGACGACGAGGGTGTCCAGCAGCACGCCGATGCCGACGATCACGCCGATCTGGGTCAGCGTGACGAGCGGCAGCACGCCGAGCACCGCGAACACCGCAGCCAGCACGATGCCCGCACTCGTGATGACGCCGCCGGTCACGGCCAGTGCGGTCGTCATCGCCCCGGCGATCGGCTTGTCGGCCGCCTCCTCGCGGGCACGGGTCGCCAGGAAGATGTTGTAGTCGACACCGAGGGCGACGAGGAAGATGAACGCGAACAGCGGCACGGGCAGGTCGAGCGCCGGGAAGTCGAAGAAGTGCGTGAACACGAACCACCCCGCCCCCATCGCCGTGACGTACGTCGCGACGACGGTCAGCACGAGGACGACGGCCGCCACGATCGAGCGCAGCAGCACCACCAGGATCGCCATCACGATCACGAGCACGAGGGGGAAGATCAGCATCCGGTCGTGCGCGGCGGCCGCCTTGGCGTCGAGGTCCTGCGCGTCACCGCCGCCGACCAGCACGCCGTCGTCGAGGTCCGCCCGCAGCCGGTCGATCGTGTCCGCGGCGCGATCCGAGCCACGGTCGCTGTCGAGCACGACGTTGAGCTCGGCCCACTTCTCCGAGGCGGGACCAGGCATCACGCTCGAGACGCCGTCGACGTCCTCGAGGTCGGCGATCACCGCCTTGGCCTGATCGGGCTTCGCGAGCACGACCGTCGGCTCGGCGAACCCGGCCGGGAACGCCTGGGCGAGGGTCTCCTGGCCCAGCACGGACTCGGGGGTCTCGCGGAAGCGCTCGTTCTGGGTCAGCCCGACCTGCAGGCCCGATCCCCCGACAGCGAGGATCGCCAGGAGGGCGAGGGAGCCTGCCACGAACGTCTTGGGCCGGCTGACCACGGCCGCACCGACGCGCGCCCAGACCCCGTCGCGGGACGGGTCCTTCTGGCCAAGACGCGGGACGAACGGCCAGAACAGGCCACGACCGAACAGGACCATCGCGGCCGGCAGGGCGATCAGCCCGAAGATCACCGCGACGACGATGCCGATCGCGGCGGACCAGCCCAGCGCCCGGTTGGTCGGGGTGTCGGCGAACGACAGGGTCAGCAGGGCCAGGGTCACGGTGCCCGAGCTCGCGAGGATGGCGGGCGCGGCCTGCCGCCACGCGGCCCGCATCGCGACGAAGCGACTCTCGTGGCGCCTCAGCTCCTCGCGATAGCGGGCGATGAGCAGCAGCGCGTAGTTGGTGCCGGCACCGAACACCAGGACCGACGTGATGCCGGTCGTGGAGCCGTCGACGTCGTAGTCGAAGACCTGGGTCGCGGTCGCGACCGCGAGGGCCGCGACACGGTCGCCGACCGCAACGACCACCAGCGGCACGAGCCACAGCCACGGGCTCCGGTAGGTCACGAGCAGCAGGAGCGCGACGACGAGGGCCGTCGAGATGAGCAGTCGGACGTCGGCGCCCGCGAAGACGTCCTTGAGGTCGGACTCGAAGGCCGGACCTCCCGTGACCTCGGCCTCGACCCCGTCGGGCAAGGACCTGTCCACGGTGGAGCGCAGCGAGTCGATCTTCTCCGCGCCGGTCGACTGCTTCAACGGCACTGCGAGCAGCGCGACCTTCCCGTCGTCGGAGAAGACCGGCTTGAGAGCGTCATCGGTGACCGAGACCGACTCCAGCTTCGAGGCCAGATCGGTGACGGCCTGCTTCTCCTCGCCGTCGAGGGCCTTGCCGCCGTCGCGACTCACCACGACGATCGCCGGGGACACGTCGCTGGACGGCAGGGTCTGCTGCAGGCGTGCCACGGTGGTGGAGTCGGCCGAGTCCGGCAGGCCCGCAGTGGGTGCGTTGGACTCCCTGGCCTCGGGGGCCAGGGCGAACATCGCGCCTGACAGCAGCACGAACAGCAGGGTCACGAGTATCGCGGCGCGGAGGCCGGGCCCGCGCTTCTGGTCTTTGCTTCCGTCATCGAATGATTCCACGGTGGAAATAGTACGATTGAGTCATGACCGCCGCCAATCGGCGTGGTGCGGGATCCCCCGCCGCCACCGAGCTCGTGCGCCAGCTGCGCATGTTCACCGCTGAGGTCGAGCGGTACGTCCTCGAGATGAGCCACGTGCACGCGATGCACCGCACGGACCTCGCGGCGATCGGACTGGTCATGGATCGCGGCCCCACGTCGCCCAAGGACATCAGCGACGGCCTCGGGCTCAGCCCCTCGGCCACCAGCGCGATGCTCGACCGGCTGGAGCGGGCCGGCCACGTCCGGCGCGAGCGGGCCGAGACCGATCGCCGATCCGTACGCGTCGAGATCACCGACGACGCGCTCGCGGTCGGCGGCTCGATGTTCGGCATCCTCGCCAAGCACATGCGCCAGGTGCTCGGCGCGCACGACGAGCAGGACCTGGCACGCGCCGCGGCCCTCATGCAGGAGCTCAACGCGGCCGCTCGCGCCGCCCGCGACGAGGCCGCCGCCACCTGAGACGACCGTCGTCACGCGGGACGCACCCGCGCGGGCTAGGTTGAAGGGATGCCCGACAGCCGACAGACCGATCTGCACGGAACTCCCCTCCCGGCCGGCTCGTCCGGATGGATCCGCGTCCGGGGGGCCCGGGAGCACAACCTGCGCGACGTCCACGTGGACCTGCCCCGTGACTGCTTCGTGGTGTTCACGGGCGTCTCGGGCTCGGGCAAGTCGTCCCTCGCCTTCGGCACGGTCTTCGCCGAGTCCCAGCGGCGCTACTTCGAGTCGGTCGCCCCGTACGCCCGTCGCCTCCTGTCGCAGGTGGGTGCGCCCGACATCGACACGATCGACGGCATGCCGCCGGCCGTGGCCCTGCAGCAGGCACGCGGCGCCACCAGCTCGCGGTCGTCGCTCGGGACGCTCAGCTCGCTGTCGGACGTGCTGCGCCTGCTCTACAGCCGGGCCGGCACCTACCCCGAGGGGGCCGAGCACCTGCCCGCCTCGGCGTTCTCGCCCAACACCGCGGTGGGCGCGTGCCCCACGTGCCACGGCAGCGGCGTCTCGCGCAGCACGACCGAGGAGCTGCTGGTCCCCGACCCGAGCCTCTCGATCGACGAGGGGGCGATCGGCGTCTGGGCCAACCGCGCGTGGGTCGGGCTGAACGTGCGGCGCATGGTCACCAAGCTCGGCATCGACATCCACGCCCCGTGGCACACGCTTCCCCAGGAGCAGCGTGACTGGCTGCTGTTCACCGACGAGGAGCCCCGGATGCTCCTGCAGGGCAACAAGCAGGGCGAGGCGAGCCAGTACCACGGGCACTGGTCCTCCGCGGAGAAGTACCTCATGCGCAATCTTGCCAAGACGCAGTCCGCGACCCAGCGCGAGAAGCTCGAGGCCTTCCGCGCCGAGGGACCGTGCCCCACGTGCCACGGCAAGCGGCTGCGCCCGGCCGCCCTGGCGGTCACCTTCGCCGGGGTGGACATCGCCGAGATGGCAGCGATGCCCCTGTCGCAGGTGTGCGCACTGCTCGACACAGGGCTGGAGCAGCAGGCGCGGGGCAACGACCGCCACGGGGCCGCGGCGGCCACCGCGGCCCGGTCGCTCGTCAAGGACTTCGCGTCCCGGGTCGAGGCGATCATCGGGCTCGGTCTGGGCTACCTGTCGATGGACCGTTCCAGCACGGCCCTGTCCCCGGGCGAGCTGCAGCGCGTACGTCTTGCGGGGCAGCTGCGCGCCGGCCTGTTCGGCGTCCTGTACGTGCTCGACGAGCCGTCCGCGGGCCTGCACCCGGCAGACTCCGAGGCCCTCTACGCGGCGCTGCGTGAGCTCGTCGCGGCCGGCAACTCCCTCTTCGTGGTCGAGCACGACCTGTCGATCGCCCGACACGCCGACTGGGTCGTCGACGTGGGTCCCAGCGCGGGTGTCCTGGGCGGCCACGTCGTGCACAGCGGGCCGCCGGCCGGCCTCGAGAGTGTCACGGACTCCGTGACGGCCGAGTTCATGTTCGACCGCACCCCGTCGCCGACGCTCGCGGCGCGTGAGCCAGCCGCCTGGCGTGAGCTGAAGGGGCTGTCGCTGCACAATCTGCAGGACGTCAGCATCCGGCTGCCGATCGGCGTGATGACCGCGATCACCGGCGTCTCGGGGTCGGGCAAGTCCTCGCTCCTGACCGCGGTGGTCGAGCGCCTCGAGGCGGACGCGGGGACCGACCGCGAGCCGCAACGCATCATCTCGATCGACCAGCGCCCGATCGGCCGGTCGCCACGGTCGAACCTGGCGACGTACACCGGACTGTTCGACGCGGTCCGCCGGCTGTTCGCGGCCACCCCGGCCGCGAAGGAGCGCGGCTGGGCGGCGGGCCGGTTCTCGTTCAATGTCCCGGCCGGGCGCTGCCCCACGTGCGAGGGCGAGGGCTTCATCGCGATCGAGCTCGTCTTCCTGCCGACCAGCTACTCGGTCTGCCCCACGTGCCAGGGCTCGCGCTACAACCCCGAGACCCTCGAGGTGCACTACCGCGAGAGAGACATCGGGCAGGTGCTGGCGATGACCGTGCAGGAGGCGGCGGCATTCTTCGAGGACGTGCCGGCCGTGCACCGCTCGCTCTCGACGCTGCTCGACGTCGGACTGGGCTATCTCACCCTCGGCCAGCCTGCGACCGAGCTGTCCGGCGGCGAGGCCCAGCGGATCAAGCTGGCCACCGAGCTCCAGCGCCCCCGCCGCGAGGGCACGGTCTTCGTCCTCGACGAGCCCACCGGCGGGCTCCACCCGGTCAACGTGCGCGACCTGGTCCGCGTGCTCGGCCGGCTCACCGACACGGGTGACACCGTGGTGGTCGTCGAGCACGACATGCAGGTCATCGCGGCAGCGGACTGGGTCATCGAGCTCGGGCCGGGCGGCGGCGACCGTGGCGGCACGATCGTGGCCGCGGCGACGCCCGCGGACCTGCTCGACGACGGCAACAGCATCACCGCCCCCTACCTGCGCCGCGCGATCGAGCGCACGTGAGGCCCATGTCACAGCGGTGAAAGGGTGTCGGTCCCTGGAATTCGGGCACTTTTGAGTCATGAGCCATGACAACGGTCACGACGACAGTCACGACAACGGTCACGACAAGGACACCGCAGCAGGGGCCCGCGAGGGACTGTTCGACAGTGTCGCGGGCAAGGCCAAGGAAGTCGCCGGTGCAGTGACCGGCAAGGACGAGCTCGTGGAGGAGGGGCAGCTCCAGCAGGCGGCCGCACAGCAGCGCAGGTCGGCCGTCGCCGAGGAGGCGCTGGCCGACGCGAAGCGGCAGGCCGCCGCGGACGAGCTCCGCGAGACCAACCACGAGGCGGCGGCGGAGGCCGAGGCCGTCCACGACCGCGCGGACGCCGCCCAACGCGCGGTCGACCGCGACCGCGCGCAGGAGCACGCGGACGCCGAGCGCATCGCCGCCCAGCAGGAGGCCGTCGGCCGCCGGGCTGCCGAGCAGGAGGCCGACGAGGTCGAGCGCCGGCGGGAGCGCGACGCGGTCGCCCTCGCCGAGCAGGCGACCAGGACCGAGCAGCAGGCAGCTGCAGACCGGGCGCGCCTCGAGCGAGAGGCCGCCGTCGCCGAGCAGGAGGCCGCGCGACTGCGCGGTCAGAACAGGAGCTGACCATGTCCGCCATCTCAACCCTCCTCTCCCTCCCCTACGAGCTGGCCCGACTGCCCCTCGTCACGATCGATCACGGCCTGGCCGGCCGCCTGCCCGAGACGTCGGCACCCCGCACCGTCCTGGACCGGGCGATCGGCACCGCGGACAAGATCGCCGGGGCCGCGCTGCACAACGACAGGATCGCGACCCGTGGGGCCGATCGCCTCGACCGCACCGAGAGGGCTGCCCGCGCCGAACGTCTCGAGGAGCAGGCCGAGGCTCGTCGCGCAGAGGCTCGTGTGGTCGCGGAGGCGGGTCGCCAGCAGGCCGCCCGTCAGCGCAAGCAGGCTGCGGAACGCGCGGCGTCCGCACCCGCCGCGGCGGACCGCGCCGAGCAAGCGGCCAAGGAGCGCGCCGCCGCTCGGGCGGCGGCCACGGAGGCGCGCAAGAAGAAGGCTGCAGACCAGACGGCCGCCGAGCGCACCGAGACGACCCGCCAGCGCAAGCAGCGCGTCGACCGGGCCGCCGAGGACAAGAAGGCCGCGGCCCGCCGCGAGGCCAAGGCCGGGCTCGACGACGCCAGGGAGTCGGCGCAGGCAGCAGCCGAGGACCGACGTGAGGCAGACGTCCTCAGCGACCTGACCGAGGCCAAGAAGGAGAAGCGTCGCGCGGAGGACGGCTGACCGGCCCCCTCGGTTCCGTGGACGCCTGGGAGACCCGGGGGTACTCTTGCGCTGTCCGCCTGATGAACAGGCGTTCGTATAGCGAACAGGATGGTCCATGTCCTCCTATCTCTACGCCGCCACCCGCACACCCTTCGGCCGGTTCGGGGGCGCGCTGGCGGGCGTCCGTCCCGACGATCTCGCTGCCACCGCGCTGACCGGCGTGCTTGCCAAGGCGCCCGGCCTGGAGCCGGCCGCGCTCGACGAGGTCTTCTGGGGCAATGCCAACGGCGCGGGTGAGGACAACCGCAACGTGGGACGCATGGCGGTGCTGCTGGCCGGGCTGCCGACCTCGGTGCCCGCGACGACGGTCAACCGCTTGTGCGGGTCCAGCCTCGACGCGGCCATCATGGCCTCCCGCGCGGTCGAGACCGGCGACGCCGCCCTCGTCGTCGCGGGCGGGGTGGAGTCGATGACCAGGGCGCCCTGGGTGCTGCCGAAGCCGGCCCGCGGCTTCCCGGCCGGCGACGCCACCGCGGTGTCGACGACCCTGGGCTGGCGCCTGGTCAACCCTCGGATGCCCGAGGAGTGGACGATCTCGCTCGGCGAGGCCAATGAGCAGCTGCAGGAGAGGTTCGCCATCGAGCGGGAGCGCCAGGACGCGTTCGCGGCCCGTTCCCACGAGCTGGCCGCGAAGGCCTGGACCGAGGGCTTCTACGACGACCTGGTGACGCCCGTGGAAGGCGTCGACCTGGCTCGCGACGAGTCGATCCGCGAGGGCACGACGACCGACACGCTGGCCGGCCTCAAGACGGCCTTCCGCCCCGGAGGCACGATCACCGCCGGCAACGCGTCGCCGCTCAACGACGGGGCCGCGGCGCTGCTGATCGGATCGGCCGGCGCCGCCTCGACCCTCGGCCTGGACCCGATCGCCCGGATCGCTGGCCGCGGGGTCCACGCGCTCGATCCCCAGGACTTCGGCTTCGCCCCGGTCGAGGCCGCGAACGCTGCCCTGCGCCGGGCGGGCATCGCGTGGTCGGACGTCTCTGCGGTCGAGATCAACGAAGCCTTCGCAGTGCAGTCGCTCGCGTGCGTCGACGCCTGGTGCATCGACGGCGAGATCGTCAACGCGAAGGGCGGCGCGATCGCGATCGGGCACCCGCTCGGTGCGTCCGGCGCCCGCATCCTCGGCACGCTCGCGAAGCGACTCACCGAGTCCGGGGACCGATGGGGTGTCGCGGCGATCTGCATCGGCGTCGGCCAGGCCCTGGCCGTCGTGCTCGAGAACACCCGCACGTCCGAGGCGGCGGCCCGATGAGCCGCGTCGTCGAGTCGGCCCGCGAGGCCGTCGAGGGCATCCAGGACGGCTCGACCGTCCTCGTCGGCGGCTTCGGCATGGCCGGCATGCCGGTCATGCTGATCGACGCCCTCATCGAGCAGGGGGCCACTGACCTGGTGGTCGTCAGCAACAACGCGGGCAACGGTGACGCCGGTCTTGCGGCGCTGCTGGCGGCCGGCCGGGTCCGCAAGGTGGTGTGCTCCTTCCCGCGGCAGTCCGACTCGTACGTGTTCGACGACCTCTACCGCGCGGGCAGGATCGAGCTCGAGGTGGTGCCGCAGGGCAACCTCGCCGAGCGCATGCGCGCCGCCGGGGCGGGCATCGGCGCCTTCTTCTGCCCCACCGGCGTCGGGACCCCCCTGGCCGAGGGCAAGGAGATGCGGACGATCGACGGGCGCGACTACGTCCTCGAGCTGCCGATCCGCGGAGACGTCGCGCTGATCGGCGCCCATGCGGGCGACGAGATGGGCAATCTCGTCTATCGCAGGACCGCCCGCAACTTCGGGCCGGTCATGGCCACCGCCGCAGCCGTGACAGTCGCGCAGGTCACGCAGGTCGTCCCCGTCGGCACGCTGGATCCCGAGTCCGTCGTCACCCCCGGCATCTATGTCGATCGGATCGTCCAGGTCCGCCAGGAGGCATCATGACGATTCCCGTCACCCTCGACCAGACCATCGAGCACACCGACCGTGGGCCGCTGTCCCGCGACGAGATGGCCGAGATCGTGGCCTCGGACATTCCCGACGGCGCCTTCGTCAACCTCGGCATCGGTCAGCCGACCCAGGTGTCCAACCACCTCGCCCACGACTCGGGGGTCGTCCTGCACACCGAGAACGGCATGCTCGGCATGGGACCGGTCGCGACAGGCGACCAGATCGACCCCGACCTCACCAACGCCGGCAAGGTGCCCGTGACCGAGCTGCCCGGCGCCTCGTACTTCCATCACGCCGACTCCTTCGCGATGATGCGCGGCGGCCACCTCGACGTGTGCGTCCTCGGGGCGTTCCAGGTCTCCGAGCACGGCGACCTGGCCAACTGGCACACCGGCGCGCCCGACGCGATCCCCGCCGTCGGCGGGGCCATGGACCTGGCCATCGGCGCGAAGGACGTCTTCGTGATGATGACGCTCTTCGCGAAGGACGGCGCCGCCAAGATCGTGCCGCAGTGCACCTATCCCCTCACCGGCCTGGCATGCGTCAGCCGCGTCTACACCGAGCTCGCGACGTTCCTCGTCGGTCCGGACGGTGTCACGGTCGCGGAGACGTTCGGCACGACCGTCGACGAGCTGGCCACCCGCCTGGACGTCCCGCTTCGCCGGCTGGGAGCCTGAGCCATGCCCGACCAGCCACCGCCCGCAGGCGACCAGTTCGTCCAGTCGCTCGCCCGGGGGCTGTCGGTCATCCGGGCGTTCGACCACGACCACCCCGAGATGACGCTCAGCGAGGTCGCAGCCCGCGTCGGCTTCAGCCGCGCGACAGCGCGCCGCTTCCTGCACACGCTGGTCGAGCTGGACTACGTACGCACCGACGGCCGCACGTTCGCGCTGACCCCCCAGGTGCTCCGGCTGGGCACGGCCTACCTGTCGGGACTTGCGCTCCCCGACGTCGCGCAGCCCCATCTGGAACAGCTCTCCGCCACGGTGGGTGAGTCGACGTCGGCGGCCGTGCTGGACCGTGACGACGTCGTCTACGTCGCCCGGGTGGCCACCCGGCGCATCATGAGCGTGGGCATCACCGTCGGCACGAGATTTCCGGCCTATGCCACCTCTATGGGCAGGGTGCTGCTCGCAGCGCTGCCGACCGAGGAGCTCGAGACGTACCTCGCCGAGGTGACGTTGCGCCCCCTCACCACCCATGCGCTCGCTGACGTCGAGGCGCTGCGCGATGAGCTCGCCCAGGTCCGTGACCGGGGCTGGGCAGCTGTCGACCAGGAGCTCGAGCCGGGACTGCGCTCGATCGCTGCTCCCGTCCGCAACAAGGAGGGGACGGTCGTCGCTGCCCTGAACGTGTCGGCATCGACCTCGTCCGTGGGCGTCGACGACCTGGTCGGTGCCGCCCTGCCGGCCCTGCTCGAGACCGCGGCCCGGGTGGGCGACGACCTGGCGCTCACCCGGCCCTGAACAACGCACAAAGGGCCCCCACAGTCACCTGTGGGGGCCCTTGTGGGTGTTCGTGCACCGACGCTCTTGGTGCACAAACAGCCGCGAGGCCGCCCCAGTGGGGCGGCCTCGCGCTAATGATTGTCCGGCGACGTCCTACTCTCCCACACAGTCTCCCGTGCAGTACCATCGGCGCTGAGAGGCTTGACTTCCGGGTTCGGAATGTAGCCGGGTATTTCCCTCTCGCCATGGTCGCCGAAACTCTATTGAGATATCAACTCAAAACCATGCACACCCTGATCCCACACGAGTGTGGGGGGTGCTTGGTGGTTCCCGGACGTATCTCGGGAACCTCACAGTGGACGCGGTGTACATCTTTGTAAGAAACAAGCCCTCGGCCTATTAGTACCGGTCAGCTCCACACATTGCTGTGCTTCCACTTCCGGCCTATCAACCCAGTGGTCTGCTGGGGGCCTTACCTGGTAAACCAGTGGGAAACCTCATCTTGAAACACGCTTCCCGCTTAGATGCTTTCAGCGGTTATCGCTTCCGAACGTAGCTAACCAGCAGTGCTCTTGGCAGAACAACTGGCACACCAGAGGTTCGTCCATCCCGGTCCTCTCGTACTAGGGACAGATTTTCTCAAGTTTCCTACGCGCGCGGCGGATAGGGACCGAACTGTCTCACGACGTTCTAAACCCAGCTCGCGTGCCGCTTTAATGGGCGAACAGCCCAACCCTTGGGACCTGCTACGGCCCCAGGATGCGACGAGCCGACATCGAGGTGCCAAACCATCCCGTCGATATGGACTCTTGGGGAAGATCAGCCTGTTATCCCCGGGGTACCTTTTATCCGTTGAGCGACGCCGCTTCCACTTGCCAGCGCCGGATCACTAGTTCCGACTTTCGTCCCTGCTCGAGCTGTCACTCTCACAGTCAAGCTCCCTTGTGCACTTACACTCGAAACCTGATTGCCAACCAGGCTGAGGGAACCTTTGAGCGCCTCCGTTACATTTTAGGAGGCAACCGCCCCAGTTAAACTACCCATCAGGCACTGTCCCTGATCCAGATAATGGACCTAGGTTAGATATCTAGTACAGCCAGAGTGGTATTTCAACGATGACTCCACACTCACTGGCGTGAATGCTTCACAGTCTCCCACCTATCCTACACAAGCTGAACCAAACACCAATACCAAACTATAGTAAAGGTCCCGGGGTCTTTCCGTCCTGCCGCGCGTAACGAGCATCTTTACTCGTAGTGCAATTTCGCCGAGTCCATGGTTGAGACAGCGCCCAAGTCGTTACTCCATTCGTGCAGGTCGGAACTTACCCGACAAGGAATTTCGCTACCTTAGGATGGTTATAGTTACCACCGCCGTTTACTGGGGCTTAAGTTCTGTGCTTCGCTTGCGCTGACACGTCCCCTTAACCTTCCAGCACGGGCAGGAGTCAGTCCGTATACGGCGTCTTTCGACTTAGCACGGACCTGTGTTTTTTAGTAAACAGTCGCTTGGGCCTGGTCTCTGCGGCCGTCAACGCTTCTCGCAGCAAGTGCGATAACGAATCGGGCCCCCCTTCTCCCGAAGTTACGGGGGCATTTTGCCGAGTTCCTTAACCATGGTTCACTCGATCACCTTAGTATTCTCTACCTGACCACCTGAGTCGGTTTGGGGTACGGGCGGCTCTAGATCTCGCTAGATGCTTTTCTCGGCAGCATAGGATCACTCACTTCGACAAAATTGTCTCCCCATCAGATCTCAGGCATGTGAATGACGGATTTGCCTATCATTCGCCCTACGTCCTTAGCCCGGGACAACCATCGCCCGGGATGAGCTACCTTCCTGCGTCACACCATTGCTTGCCTACTACCAGATCGGGTCATGCGCTGCCCCGGCGTCGCTCCGAAGAGTCCAGCCGGCTTAGGGCACTTAGCATCACTGGGTTCGGCATGGGCGATCTAATGCCGGTACGGGAATATCAGCCCGTTGTCCATCGACTACGCCTGTCGGCCTCGCCTTAGGTCCCGACTTACCCAGGGAAGATTAGCTTGACCCTGGAACCCTTGGTCATTCGGTGGAGGAGTTTCTCACTCCTCATTCGCTACTCATGCCTGCATTCTCACTCGTGTAGCCTCCACGGCTGGATCACTCCGCCGCTTCGCTGGCCACACGACGCTCCCCTACCGATCCATGCGCCTGGACCACGAAGGCCTGGCTATTGCATGAATCCCATAGCTTCGGTGGATAACTTGAGCCCCGCTAAATTGTCGGCGCGGAATTACTTGACCAGTGAGCTATTACGCACTCTTTCAAGGGTGGCTGCTTCTAAGCCAACCTCCTGGTTGTCTCTGCGACTCCACATCCTTTTCCACTTAGTTATCGCTTTGGGACCTTAGCTGATGGTCTGGGCTGTTTCCCTCTCGACAATGGAGCTTATCCCCCACTGTCTCACTGCTGCGCTCTCACTTATCGGCATTCGGAGTTTGGCTGGGTTCAGTAAGCTTGTAGGCCCCCTAGCCCATCCAGTGCTCTACCTCCGACAAGAAACACGCAACGCTGCACCTAAATGCATTTCGGGGAGAACCAGCTATCACGGAGTTTGATTGGCCTTTCACCCCTATCCACAGCTCATCCCCCCAGTTTTTAACCTAGGTGGGTTCGGTCCTCCACGCGGTCTTACCCGCGCTTCAACCTGGCCATGGATAGATCACTCCGCTTCGGGTCTAGATCCTGCAACTATGGTCGCCCTATTCGGACTCGCTTTCGCTACGGCTACGGCTCAACGCCTTAACCTCGCTACAGAACGCTAACTCGCAGGCTCATTCTTCAAAAGGCACGCTGTCACCCGTCACAAGGACGAGCTCCAACGGATTGTATGCACATGGTTTCAGGTACTATTTCACTCCCCTCCCGGGGTACTTTTCACCTTTCCCTCACGGTACTAGTCCGCTATCGGTCATCGAGGAGTATTTAGGCTTAACGGGTGGTCCCGCCAGATTCACACCGAATTTCAGGGGTTCGGTGTTACTCGGGGTGACGCAAAAGAGCCATGAGCTTACGTGTACGGGGGTATCACCCTCTATGCCGCGACTTTCCAGTCGGCTTTCACTTCACTCATGGTTTATGACTCTTTGTCTGCTCGGCAGAACAGACCATGCGGCCCCACAACACCCCAAATACAACGCCTGCCGGCTATCACATACTTGAGGTTTAGCCTGATCCGGTTTCGCTCGCCACTACTACCGGAATCACTTTTGTTTTCTCTTCCTGTGGGTACTGAGATGTTTCACTTCCCCACGTTCCCTCCTACTGCCCTATGTGTTCAGACAGAGGTACTCAGACTTTACTCTGAGTGGGTTTCCCCATTCGGACATCCCCGGATCACAGGTCGGTTGTCACCTTCCCGGGGCTTTTCGCAGACTCCAACGTCCTTCATCGGCTCTCGATGCCAAGGCATCCACCATGTGCACTTAGTAGCTTGTTGTTACTACAAAGATGCTCGCGTCCACTGTGAAGTTCTCAAAATACGTTCGGTCCCACATACCAATCCCACGCCTACCAAACCAACACCCTTGCGAGGTGTCGAACCTGGTGGTTCGAGGGGATATGCGGTCCAAGGAAACAACTCTGACGAGCTGATCCCTCAGGACCCAACAGTGTGCCTGATTCGGTAACAAATTTCCCAGCGACGTTCCACGCCCTTGCGAGCAGTACTGACCCTGGTGGGCTGCTACCAAGCCAAATAATCGACGATCCACTAGTGAGCTGAGACGCACCAACACATTCGGCTGGTAAACGTCTCAATGGACAACCACCACGATGGGCAGCTGCCAGATGCTCCTTAGAAAGGAGGTGATCCAGCCGCACCTTCCGGTACGGCTACCTTGTTACGACTTCGTCCCAATCGCCAGCCCCACCTTCGACAGCTCCCTCCGTAAACGGTTGGGCCACTGGCTTCGGGTGTTGCCGACTTTCATGACGTGACGGGCGGTGTGTACAAGGCCCGGGAACGTATTCACCGCAGCGTTGCTGATCTGCGATTACTAGCGACTCCGACTTCATGGGGTCGAGTTGCAGACCCCAATCCGAACTGAGACCGGCTTTTTGGGATTCGCTCCACCTTACGGTTTCGCAGCCCATTGTACCGGCCATTGTAGCATGCTTGAAGCCCTGGACATAAGGGGCATGAAGACTTGACGTCATCCCCACCTTCCTCCGAGTTGACCCCGGCAGTCTCCTATGAGTCCCCACCATTACGTGCTGGCAACATAGGACGAGGGTTGCGCTCGTTGCGGGACTTAACCCAACATCTCACGACACGAGCTGACGACAGCCATGCACCACCTGTAAACCGACCACAAGGGGGGCCGTATCTCTACGGCTTTCCGGCATATGTCAAACCCAGGTAAGGTTCTTCGCGTTGCATCGAATTAATCAGCATGCTCCGCCGCTTGTGCGGGCCCCCGTCAATTCCTTTGAGTTTTAGCCTTGCGGCCGTACTCCCCAGGCGGGGCGCTTAATGCGTTAGCTGCGGCACGGAGACCGTGGAAGGTCCCCACACCTAGCGCCCAACGTTTACGGCATGGACTACCAGGGTATCTAATCCTGTTCGCTCCCCATGCTTTCGCTCCTCAGCGTCAGGTAATGCCCAGAGAACCGCCTTCGCCACCGGTGTTCCTCCTGATATCTGCGCATTCCACCGCTACACCAGGAATTCCGTTCTCCCCTGCATACCTCTAGTCTGCCCGTATCGGAAGCACGCTCAGGGTTGAGCCCTGAGTTTTCACTCCCGACGCGACAAACCGCCTACGAGCCCTTTACGCCCAATAATTCCGGACAACGCTCGGACCCTACGTATTACCGCGGCTGCTGGCACGTAGTTGGCCGGTCCTTCTTCTGCAGGTACCGTCACTTTCGCTTCGTCCCTGCTGAAAGAGGTTTACAACCCGAAGGCCGTCATCCCTCACGCGGCGTTGCTGGATCAGGCTTTCGCCCATTGTCCAATATTCCCCACTGCTGCCTCCCGTAGGAGTCTGGGCCGTGTCTCAGTCCCAGTGTGGCCGGTCACCCTCTCAGGCCGGCTACCCGTCAATGCCTTGGTGAGCCATTACCTCACCAACAAGCTGATAGGCCGCGAGCTCATCCTTCTCCGCCGGAGCTTTCCACCTCCAAACATGCGAAAGGAGGTCATATTCGGCATTAGCCATCGTTTCCAATGGTTATTCCAAAGAGAAGGGCAGATTGCTCACGTGTTACTCACCCGTTCGCCGCTCGTGTACCCCCGAAGGGGCCTTACCGCTCGACTTGCATGTGTTAAGCACGCCGCCAGCGTTCGTCCTGAGCCAGGATCAAACTCTCCGTTGAAGCAGCTAAAGCGCTGCCAAACTTCAGTTCAACCTGACAAACTATTTGCTGACAAATAAATTGTCGGAATTGATTCCATCAAGCCAACCAAACAAACCCGAAAGTCCATCTGGCAAGTCTCGACGGGGTACTACTAATTAATCTCGTCGACTTTTGGCACACTGTTGAGTTCTCAAGGATCAGACGCTCACCTCGACCCAGCCACTGGCTGGATCTCAGGGCAACTCGTCCAACTTACACGGCTCGTTTTCACCGGTCAAACCCGGGTCGGTCACCATGTCGCTCGTGCGTTGTTGCGGTCCGTCTCCGGGTGCTTGTACACCGTGCCGTCGACCGCTGCTCGAACTTGTCTGACGCCCTACGTTGCGCGCCTCGCGGCTGCGTTTCGCTGTGCTGTCCAACAAGAAGAACATTACACGGGCCCCTGCCGAGACGCCAAATCGAGATTGGCCGTTTCGTGCCTCTTGAGAGGCTGTCTCGCGCGGACGCCGCGAGATCTCGGGCAAAAGTCGTTGCGAACTTTTTTTGGGCCCCGAAACCGGCTCCCCGGAATTGCAGGAGTGGGGCAGATCCGCCTCAGCGGGTACACCTGAGCGTCGGCCGGTTCGGCCGACTGCATCCTCCTCGGAAGGACTCCTCATGACCTCCCCCAGCACTCCCGGACGCGCCCTGGTCGTGGGCGCGACCGGCATCATCGGCCAGGCACTGAGCACCCAGCTCGTCGCTCAGGGCTGGAACACGTTCGGCCTCTCGCGCAGTGGCCGCGCCCAGGCCGGCATCACCTCGGTCGCGGCGGACCTCGGCGACCCGGAGGGGCTCGCCACCGCCCTCGCCGACGTGCGTCCTGACCTGGTCGCCATCACGGCGTGGACCCGCCAGGAGACCGAGGAGCAGAACATCGCGGTCAACGGCGCAGCCGTGCGCCACGTGCTGGCGGCGCTCGAGCCCGCGGGGTCCGTGCAGCACGTCGCCCTCGTCACCGGGCTCAAGCACTACCTGGGGCCGTTCGAGGCGTATGGGTCGGGCGCGGTGCCGGACACCCCGTTCCGCGAGGAGGAGCCGCGACTGGACTACCCGAACTTCTACTACGCCCAAGAGGACGAGCTCTTCGCCGCCGCCGAGCGCAACGGGTTCACGTGGAGCGTGCACCGCTCGCACACCGTGTTCGGGTTCGCGACCGGCAACGCCATGAACATGGTGCTGACGATCTCGGCGTACGCCGCCCTGTGCCGGCAGCTGGGACGGACCTTCGTGTTCCCCGGCTCCGAGCTGCAGTGGAACGGGCTCACCGACGTCACCGACGCCGATCTGCTCGGCGAGCAGATCATCTGGGCCGGGACCCACGAGGCCGGCGCCGACCAGGCGTTCAACATCGCGAACGGGGACGTGTTCCGCTGGCGCTCGCTGTGGCCGCGCATCGCGGACCACTTCGGCGTCCCGTGGGAGGGCTTCGACAAGGAGCCCCGCCCGCTCGAGCAGAGCATGCAGGGCATGGCCGACGCCTGGCGATCGATCGCCCAGCAGCACGACCTCGCGGAGCCGGACCTCGATCGCATCGCGTCGTGGTGGCACACCGACAGCGACCTCGGCCGCACCGTGGAGAGCCTCACCGACATGAACAAGAGCCGTCGCGCCGGCTTCCTCGGCTTCCGGGACTCCCGGGAGAGCTTCTTCGAGCACGTTCGTCGCTACCGGGAGGCCCGCATCATCCCGTGACGTCAGAGGGTCGGGTCGTCCGCGCCCCAACCGGGGGCGTCGAGGCGCACGGGACGGGTGCCGACCAGCTCGCGGAGGGCCTCCTCCATCTGGGCGAGGGTGCCCTCGCCCACGCGACCCTCCCAGTCGGCACGGAGTCGGTCCATGATCTGCTGCCCGTCGGCGAGCATCGTCGCGCCCAGGGGCGTGACCTGGATCCTCGTCCGCCGACCGTCCGCGGGATCCGGCGCACGGGACACGAACCCGCGCGCCTCGAGGGCGGCGATCCTCTTGGCTGCTGCCTGCTTGGTCACGGCCATCCTGCGGCCGAGCTCCGAGGCGCTGTCGGCTCCGGAGAGGATCGCGTGCAGCGCGAAGTCGTCCACCGCGCGGACGTCCCCGTAGCCCCGCTCGGCCAGCTCCCGCGACGCGGCATCGGCCAGCGCGCGAAAGCCCCCCAGCAGGAGGAGCGCGAGGTCAGGCCCTGATCGTGACACGGGTGCAGCCTAGTCGCGCCCTTGCGAAGGACAACGTGGTTGTCTTAAGGTCAATCGACAACCACGTTGTCCATCAAGGGAGGGCGTCATGCCCGTCGTCGAACCTCTGGGCGCGACCGTGCCCGGCGTCGCGCACCACCTCGATGAGATCAACGGGGTCCCGCTGCACCACGTCACCGCCGGGGACGCCGGGACGCCCGTCCTGCTGATCCACGGGTGGCCGGAGACGTGGTACGCCTTCCACCGCCTGATCCCCCTGCTGGCCGACCACCACCGCGTCATCGCGGTCGATCTGCGCGGCTTCGGCGACTCCGGGACGGACGCCCCGGCGTACGACCAGGCCAGCCATGTCCAGGACCTCCACCTGCTCGTCGAGCGGCTCGACCTCGGCCCCGTCCACCTGGTGTGCCAGGACATCAGCGGCGGCATCGGTTTCCGCCTCGCGTCCACCCACCCCGAAGACGTGCTGAGCCTGACCGGGATCGAGACCACCTTGGCCGGATTCGGCTTCGAGCTGCTCGCCGACGTCCTCCATGGCGGCTCCTGGCACGTCAGCTTCCTCGGGACGCCGGGGATCGCCTCGCTGCTCCTGCCCGGCCGCGAGCGCGAGCTGATCGCCGAGTGGGCCTATCCGCTGATGACGGGTCCAGCCGGTGGCATCGACCCGGGAACGATCGAGGAGTTCGTGCGCACGTACTCCCGAGACGACGCGTGGCGCGGCACCGAGGGCCTCTACCGCGAGCTGTTCGTCGACGAGGGTGCGACCCGGGCGCTCGCCGAGGAGCACCCGCTCACGATGCCCGTGCTGGCCGTCGACGGCGTCAACCGGCCGTTCACCGCGAACACCTTCGGACAGGTCGTCGCGGGCGAGCTCTCCGCGGTCGTGATCGACGACGTCGGGCACCTGGTCGCACAGGAGGCGCCCGAGGCGCTCGCCGAGGCCCTGTTGCACTTCATCAGTGGGGTCGAGCGGTGATCGCGTCGGCGAGGCGGGCGATCCCGTAGTCGAAGGCGGCATCGACCTCGCCGCCCAGGCGGAACTCACCGCCCAGCTCCATCGCGATGAACCCGGTGACCCAGGCCGTGACGGTCCGCGCCGCCTCGAGCGCCTCGTCAGGCCGGGCCAGCTCGGCCACCACCGCGAAGAGGGGCGCACTCGCGGCGAGCAGCTGCTCGTGCGACAGCACGTCCTCCTCCCCCGCCGAGAACACCAGCCGGTACGCCGCGGGCCGGGAGCGCGCGAACGTACGCACGGCGACGGCCAGGTCCTCGAGCCGTTGGCGGGGGTCACCGTCGCCGGGGTCGGCCGCGAGGAGCTGGGCGCGCAGGTCGTCCGCGGCCGCCGCGGCGATCATGCCGATCAGCTCGCGCCGGCTGCTGACGCGCTTGTAGAGCGACGGAGCACGCACCCCGACACGCTGCGCGACGGCGACCATCGTGACCGCATCGAGTCCGTCCGCGTCGAGGATCTGCTCTCCTGCCGCGACGATCGCGGGCAGGGTCGTCCGTTCCGGTGTGGGCACGAGCCCATCGTAGGCTATTGCGCGTAGCCATGATGGCTATGTAGTGTAGCCATCATGGAACTCGCACCCGGCCTCCGCCGCATCGGCAATGACGTCATCGCCACGCACCTCGTCGTGACCGGTGACGGCATCACCCTCATCGACGCCGGCCTCGCCGGCCAGTGGCGCGACCTGCAGCGCGAGCTCGACGCGATCGGACGCGCCACGAGCGACATCCGCGGCGTCGTGCTGACGCACGGCGACAGCGACCACATCGGCTTCGCCGAGCGCCTGCGCCGCGACCACGGGGTGCGGGTCTTCATCCACTCCGCCGACGCGGCCCGCGCCCGGGGAGAGGAGAAGACGAAGCCGGCCATCGGTCGCGTCAAGGCGGCCCCGCTCCTGCGCTTCCTCGCGTACTCACTCCGCAAGGGTGGCCTGCGCACCCGCTGGCTCACCGAGGTCCAGGAGATCGCCGGCGGCCAGGTGCTGGACCTGCCCGGATCGCCCGAGATCATCGACCTGCCCGGGCACTCCCCCGGCAGCGTCGCGATCCACGTCCCGGCCGTCTCGGCGGTGTTCGTGGGCGACGGGCTGACGACCGGGCACGTGCTGACGGGCCACCAAGGACCCCAACCGGCACCCTTCACCGACGACCCGGCCGCGGCCGCCGCATCCCTGGCCCACCTCGAGGACCTGCAGGTCGACTGGGTCGTCCCCGGGCACGGCGCACCGTGGCACGGCGGGGTCCCTGCCCTGCTGGCCGCGTACCGTGCGGCCATGGAGGTCCCGGGTTCCGACCAAACCTAAAGCCTTTAGGAAGCCTGCTACGTTCCTCAGCATGGACGTCCCGGACCCCGCCGCGCTCAGGCGCGCCTTCATCAACAGCTCCCGCAGCCGGACCGCCTCGATGTCGCTGCCCACCCCGTGGCCGCCGCCCCGCGCGAGCGAGCTCGACTTCGTGGGGTGGGTCGACCCGAAGGCGCCGCTCCGCGCCTACCTCGCGACCGGCTCCGCCGCAGGTGACGACCTCACGTGCGTGGAGCTGCGCCTGCCCAGCGCCTCGGCCAGGGCCAAGCGCCAGACGATGTGCGATCTGTGCCAGACCTCCGACGCACCGGACGGCTCCCTGCTGATGGTGGCCCCGCGGTCGGGGGCCCGCGGCCGCAGCGGCGACACCGTCGGCCTCTACATCTGCAGCGACTTCGGCTGCTCGCTCCGGGCGCGGCGACCGCTCAAGGAGCACGAGAGATCGGTCACGGGTGCACCGGACACGAGGGTCGAGGCCCTCCGCGAGCGGGTCGAGGCCTTCGTCGCCCGGGTCCGGGGCTGACGCCGTGGCGCGAGCAGGGCTGACCCCCGACAAGGTCACCCGAGCCGGAGCGGAGCTGGCCGACGAGCTGGGCTTCGACCGGGTCACCCTCTCCGAGCTGTCCCGCCGGCTCGGCGTCCAGGTCGCGAGCCTTTACTCCCACGTGGAGGGATCGCACGGGCTTCGCACGCGCATCGCCCTCCTCGCGCTGGAGGAGCTGGCCGACCGCGGCGAGGAGGCCGTAGCGGGCCGGTCGGGGTTGGAGGCACTGGGCGCGCTGGGGACCGTCTACCGCACGTACGCAGCCGAGCACCCGGGCCGGTACGACGCCGCAAGACTTCCCCTGGACGCGGCGGTCGCAGCGGCGAGTGCCGGACCACGCCACTCGCGCATGCTCCGCGCAGCACTGCACGGCTACCGTCTGCCCGAGCCCGAGGAGACCCACGCCGTGCGGATGCTGGGAAGCCTGTTCCACGGCTTCGCGACACTCGAGCTCAGCGGAGGCTTCGCGCACAGCGACCCGGACTCGGCCGAGTCCTGGGCCCGCATCCTCGACGCGATCGACACGCTGCTGCAGGGCTGGGCCTCCTCGACTCAGCCGAGGCCGGCGGGCGGTGAGAGCAGCTCGGGGCGCACCTGAGGGAGCTGCTCGAACGCCGGGCGGGCGAACCAGTACCCCTGGAACAGGCGGATGCCGGCCCCCTTCAGCACCCGGAACTCCGCCTCGGTCTCGATGCCCTCGGCGAGCACCGTGATGTCCAGCTCCTTCGCGATGTCGACGATGCCGGCCACGACCACCTGCCGAGCCCGGCTCGTGTCGATCCCGCGCACGATGCGCATGTCGATCTTGATCAGGTCGGGCTGGAACTCGGCCAGCAGGCCCAGTCCCGCGTGCCCGGCGCCGAAGTCGTCGATCGCGGTCGTGAATCCGTGCTTGCGGTACTCGGTGATGATGTTGGTCAGGTGCACGGTGTCCGAGACCCGCTCGTCCTCGGTGAACTCGAACATGATCGAGGACATGGGGAACCCGGTCTCCCGGGCCGCGAGGAGCGTCGCGCGCAGGCACGCCGCGGGCTCGTAGACCGCATTGGGCATGAAGTTGATCGACAGCTTCAGCTCCTGGTCCGCGGGGAACAGCCCCGAGGCGAGCTGGATCGCCTTGACCCGGCAGTCCTGGTCGAAACGGTACCGCTGGTCGGCCGACACCTGCGACAAGATCTCGCCGGCGCCCTCCCCAGCACGGCCGCGCACGAGCGCCTCGTAGCCCCAGACGCGCCCCGCGTCCGCGTCGTAGATGGGCTGGAAGGCCATGCTGAAGTCGACCTCCAGCTCGCTGGACGTCCTGCAGCCTGCGCACGTCATCGGGGTGCCTCCTCGTGACTCGCCGGCCTGTGCGCGCGGCTCACGCAGCGGGCGCAGGATCGGGACTGCGACGCCGGGCCACGTGGAGCGCGAGCGTCGTGACCACCAGGACGACCGCCGCCACCACGGCTGCGACCAGGACCTCGGTGGTGTCGTCGCTGCTGCCGGTGACGGCGATGCCGATCATGGCCCAGATGCCTGCGGCGGCGTACGCCACATTGCCCCGGGTCGCGACCAGCACGGCCAGCAGGGCGATGACCGCGATCACGACCATGACGATCTGCCAGCCGAGCCCGTCGGCCTCCAGCGAGGTCGCGTCGACGAGTGCCGTGGAGAGGTTGAGGAAGAACGCAGCCGTGACCCACCCGGCGTAGAGGCCCACGGACGCGCCGGTGAGGACGGCGAGCCAGCGCGGGGCGATCGCCGCCCGGGTCGTCGTGAGCACCGCGTCCACCGCGGCCAGCAGCATCACGAGCAACGCCCCCGCGGTCGCCTCGCTGCTGTCGAGCCCGGCCAGCACGATCCACACCGTGCCGCCGAGGTAGAGCACCACGAGATCGATCTGCAGGCGCCGCGGCACCGCGTCCGCGCCGCGTACCAGCACCGCGATGGCCTGGGCGATGGCCAGCGTGTAGATGACGCCCCAGATCGAGAAAGCCCAGCCGACCGGGGTGATGAGCAGCTCAGGCCCTGAGCCGTCCCCCGGCGAGCTGCCGGGTCCGTTGGCCGTCACCACAGGGGCCACGACCTCGAGGACGGCGGCCACCAGCACCACCCATGCCAACCAGGTCTGGCCCGTGTCCCGCCGCGCGGCTGTCGTCCCTGTCGTCACCATGGGGCCTTTGTACCCCGTCGCGAGGCATCGAACGCGGACGCGCGGGTGTTCAGCGCCCCGGAACCGCCGAGGTGCCGCCCCGGATGACCGCCAGGCAGCCCCGGAAGAACGACCCGGCGACGGCGTTGGGGTCACCGAGATATCCCGCGACCATGGCGCCGTCGCGAAGGAGCATCAGGTCGTCCACGACGTCGTCGACGTCGGGCAGGTCCAAGGGAGCGAGGAGCTCGGTGAACATGGTCCGGTACCAGGCGCGGTGGGTGGCGACGGTCCTGCGCACAGGACTCTCGGGATCGGGGTTCTCGGCCGCGGCGTTGATGAAGGGGCAGCCGCGGAATCCCGGGCTGCAGGCCACGATCCCCGTCTGCTCGCAGATCGTGCGCAACGCTGTCACGGCGTCGCCGTTGCTCGCGGCGATGGCCGCACCGATGCCGTCCCGCTCGAGGGTCGCCCGCTGCTCGAGATAGGCGACGACGAGCTCGTCCTTGCTCTTGAAGTGGCGATAGAACGTCACCTTCGTGGTGCCGGCGCGCTCGATCACCTTGTCGACGCTCACCGCACGCAGACCCTGCGCGTAGAAGAGCTCGCTCGCGGCGTCGATCAGACGTTCACGCATGGGCACCGGCACGGGCTCGATCATACGGCTCCTCGCCCGGACCCCTTGCGCTGTGCCGCGGGACGGGAGTACGTTTCGTTGTAGAGTGACTAGTCATTCTACCTCGAGCGGCACATGCCAATCGTCCCCTCCACACCAAGGACAGACCCACCATGCACACTCCTCCCCCGTTCCTCATGACAGCGACCGACGAGTCCGGCTCCGGCGGAGCGCCCGGCACCGTCCGACCCACGATCGTGCTCGTGCACGGCGCATGGGCCGACTCCTCCAGCTGGTCACCCGTGGTCGAACGGTTGCTCGCCGCCGGCTTCCCGGTCCGCTCGATCGCCAACCCGCTGCAGGGCCTCGACACCGACACCGCATACCTGCTGAGCCACCTGGCCGCCATCCCGGGACCGATCGTCCTGGTCGGTCACTCGTACGGCGGCGCGGTGATCAGCAACATCGACCCGTCGGCGTACGACATCACGGCGCTGGTCTACGTCGCGGCATTCATCCCGCTCAAGGGCGAGGCCGTCGGTCAGCTCGCTGCGCAGTCCAGCACTCCCCTTCCGCTGCTGTCCGTCGAGGTCGACGGTGCCGCGGAGGTCACGATCGACCCAGCAGGCTTCCGGGCCGCGTTCGCCGGCGACCTCGACGAGACCAGCGCGGCCAATCTGGCCGTCGCCCAGCGGCCCGCCAACGTGCGCGCCGTCTCCGAGCCGAGTGTCAACGAGGCGTTCCGCTCGGTCCCGACCTGGGCGCTGGTCACCCGCCAGGACCACGCGATCGACGTGGACCTGCAGCGGATGATGTCGGGCCGCGTCGACGCGCGGGTCACCGAGGTCGACGCCTCGCACGCCGTGATGCTCAGTCGCCCCGATGCGGTCGCCGACCTCATCACCCAGGCAGCTCGATGACCTGCGCCCGCCGACACGAAACCCCCACCCCGATCACCTGCCACTCACACCGAGGAATCTCATGACCACCATCACCACCAGCACCCACGACCTCGCGACCGCACTGCGGAAGCTCTACTTCGTCAGATTCGGGTTCGCCATCATCTGGGCGATCCTGATCATCGCCACCGGAGGGGACATCGATGCATTCACCGCAACGCTGCTCGTGATCTACCCGCTGTTCGACGTGGGCGCCGCCCTCGTCGACCTCCGCGCCTCGAGGGCCACGCGTCCCGCCGCCGGCCTGTACGTCAACATCGCCCTCAGCACGGCCACCGCGATCGGCCTCGGCATCGCCGCCACATCGGGCGAGCCCGCTGTGCTCCGCGTCTGGGGTGCATGGGCCATCACCGCCGGGATCGTGCAGCTCGCCGTCGCGGTCACCCGCCGCAGGCTCGGCGGCCAGGTGCCGCAGATCCTCAGTGGCGGCATCTCCGTCCTCGCGGGCGGCTCATTCATCGCCGCTGCCTCCGCGGACGACCCGACGCTGACCAACATCGCCGGGTACGCGGTGCTCGGCGGCATCTTCTTCCTCGTCTCGGCCCTGCGCCTGAACCGCGCGTCGGGAGTGGATCAGGATGCCTGAGGACACGTACGACGTCATCGTCATCGGGGCCGGTCCGGTCGGTGAGAACGTCGCCGATCGCATCGTGCAGGGCGGGCTGACTGCCGCGATCGTCGAGCGAGAGCTCGTCGGCGGGGAGTGCTCCTACTGGGCCTGCATGCCGACCAAGGCGCTGCTCCGCGACGCCGCCGCGCTTCGGGCCGTCCGCTCACTCCCTGCCGCGGCCCAGGCTGTCACGGGAGAGCTGGACCCGGCGGCGGTGCTGCGCCGGCGGGACAGCTTCGCCTCGCACTGGGACGACGCTGGACAGGTCAGCTGGCTCGTGGGAGCAGGCGTGGCACTGTTGCGCGGCCAGGGCCGCATCGTGGCCGACCGCACGGTTGAGGTCTCCTCGGCGGCCGGCGCGGCCACCACGGTCCATGCGCGTCATGCCGTCGTGGTGGCCACCGGCAGCAGCGCCTTCGTCCCCCCGGTCCCGGGACTGACCGAGACCGCGCCATGGACCAGCCGGCAGGCCGCCTCGGCGCACGCGGTCCCCGCCCGGCTGACCATCGTCGGCGGAGGTGTCGTCGGGACCGAGATGGCCACCGCGTACTCCGCCCTCGGCGCCCGGGTCACGCTCGTCTCCCGCGACGGCATCCTGCCGACCGTGGAGCCGTTCGCCGCCGCCCGCGTGACCGCCGCACTCGAGAAGGCCGGAGTCGAGCTCTACCCGACGACCGCCCCGGCCGAGGCACGCCGGGACGGGACCGGCGCGGTCCACCTGACCCTCGCGGACGGGACGACGATCGTGTCGGACGAGATCTTGGTCGCGACGGGCAGGACGCCGAACACCACGGACCTCGGCCTGGAGCGGATCGGCCTGGCCCCGGGCGACTGGCTGCGCGTCGACGAGTCGCTGCGCGTCGTGGACGCGGAGGGCGCGGTCGTCGGGGACGGGTGGCTCTACGCCGCGGGCGACGTCAATCGGCGCGCGCTGCTCACCCATCAGGGCAAGTACCAGGCGCGGGCGGTGGGCGACACCATCGTGGCCCGCGCCCGGGGCACCGAGGTCGACCTCTCGCCGTGGGGTCGGCACGCCGCGACGGCGGACGATCGCGCGGTCACGCAGGTGATCTTCTCCGATCCGGAGATCGCCGCGGTGGGCCTCACCCTGCGGGCCGCGACCGACACCGGGCTCGACGTGCGCGCCGTCGAGTACGACCTCGGCGCCGTGGCCGGGGCGAGCCTGCACGCCGACGGGTACGAGGGTCGGGCGAGCATGGTCGTCGACGTGTCACGCAACGTGCTGGTCGGCTTCACCGTCGTCGGGCCCGATGTCGCCGAGCTGCTCCAGGCAGCCACGATCGCGATCGTGGGCGAGGTCCCACTCGAGCGGTTGTGGCACGCTGTCCCGGCGTATCCGACCATGAGCGAGATCTGGCTGCGTCTCCTCGAGACGTACGGCAGGGACGCCCATTCCCGCACGCCTTTCCCAGGAGCACGATGACCATCACCCCGGAGGACGTCTACGCCCTCGCGCCGTACGCCAGGACCCTGGGCGTGACGTTCGAGGACATGGACGCTGCCGAGCTGCGGACCCGGCTGGCGTTCACCGACGCCCTCTCGACCACGGGAGGATCGCTGCACGGTGGCGCGCTGCTCGGGCTGGCGGACGTGAGCGCCGCGGTGTGCGCGGCGCTCAACGCCCCGCCGGGCACCCGACCGGCGACGGCGGACTCGACAGCGCGGTTCCTGCGTCCGGCCCACGGCGACGTGTCGGCTGTCTCGCGCCCGGTGCAGGTCACCCGGTCGCGGGCGATCGTCGAGATCGAGATCATCGACGCCACCGGCGACCTGTGCGCGAAGGTGACCCAGTCGGTGTCGCTCATCACCTCGCGGGACGCCTGACCCTGATGGTTTTGCCGACGGGGTGTCGGTATCATGGAGGACATGTTCCTGGCCCTCCGAGAGCTCTCATTCGCCCGCGGTCGATTCGCCCTGATGGGCGGCGTCGTCGCCCTCATCGCCATCTTGATGGTCCTGCTCAGCGGCCTCGCCGTGGGCCTGGCCAACGACGGAGTCTCCGGGCTCCAGCGCATCAAGGCGACCTCCTTCGCCTTCCAGAAGGACGTGTCCAAGGACTCGGCCTTCTCCCGTAGCGTCGTCGGCCCGGACGCCGTCGAGGCCTGGCAGAAGCAGCCCGGCGTGGCCGAGGCCGCTCCGTTCGGCAACACGCTGGTCAACGCGCGGACCAGCCGTGGCGTGGAGATCGACCTCGCCCTGTTCGGCGTGGAGACCGACTCGTTCCTCGTCCCCCAGCCGGCCGAGGGTTCCGCCCCGGCCCACGAGGGTGAGGTCGCGATCAGCTCGACCGCGGCCGAGGAAGGGGTCGAGATCGGCGACACGGTCACCCTGGAGCCGTCGGGCACCGAGCTGACGGTCGTGGGCGTCCTGGCCGACCAGAACACGTTCGGCCACGTCGACGTCGGCTACCTGCCGCTGCGCTCGTGGCAGGAGATCAAGGCCGGCGTGCAGCCCGGCGACGACGTGCCGTCGCGCGTCTACGACGAGTTCACGGCGGTCGCCGTCAAGGCCAAGGACGGGTCGACGGTCGACCTGGCCGCCGGGGACAAGGCAGCAGGGACGTCGTCCCTCACCCGCGAGGACTCCTACGGCGCATCGCCGGGATACACCGCCGAGACCTCCACGCTGCAGCTGATCCAGGTGTTCCTCTATGCGATCTCCGCGCTGGTCGTCGGAGCGTTCTTCACCGTGCTGACCATCCAGCGCCGCCAGGAGCTCGCCGTGCTGAGGGCCATGGGCGCCAGCACGCGGTATCTCCTGCGCGACAGCCTCCTGCAGTCGTTCGTGCTGCTCGTGGTCTCCGCGGGAGTCGGCATCGGCATCGGCCTGGCAGCCGGTGGCGCGATCTCCTCGACCCCCATGCCGTTCGCCCTCGAGGCCGGACCGATCATCGGCGCCACGGCGCTCCTGATCGTGCTCGGCCTGCTTGGAGCCGGCGTCGCCGTCATCCGAGTCACCCGTATCGATCCCCTCACCGCCCTCGGAGGCAGCCGATGACCGCCGTCCTGACCATCACTGACGCGACCCTTCTGCTGGGGGACGGCGACGAGACCGTCCGCGCCCTCGACGAGGTGTCGCTGGAGATCGCGGCCGGCGAGCTGGTCGCCGTGGTCGGCCCCTCCGGATCGGGCAAGTCGAGCCTCCTGGCGATCGCCGGCGCGCTGACCACGCCGACCTCGGGCAGCGTGCGACTGGGCTCCACCGAGCTCACCGGCGTGAAGCCCCGCGAGCTGACCCGCCTGCGCCAGCAGGAGATCGGCTTCGTGTTCCAGAGCGGCAACCTCGTGCCGGCCCTGACCAGCATCGACCAGGTACGCCTGCCGCTGACGTTCGGCAAGGTCGCCGATCCCCGTGACCCGCTCGAGCTGCTCGCCGAGGTGGGCATGGACCACAAGGCCGATCGCCGGCCGCACGAGCTCTCCGGTGGCGAACGTCAGCGCGTCGGCATCGCCCGCGCACTGGTCACCCGCCCCCGGCTGCTCCTCGTCGACGAGCCCACCGCGGCCCTGGACCGCAAGCGGAGCCAGGAGGTCGTGGGCCTGCTCGCGGACGAGTCCCACAACCACGGTGTCGCGACGATCATGGTGACGCACGACAACGACGTCCTGCACCATTGCGACCGAGTGCTGGAGATGGTCGACGGTAGGCTCACCGCTGCGGTCATCGGATCCGCCTGACCGCTGCCAGGCCGAGCGACGGAGGACCCATGCCTCGCATCACGGCAGCCACGGTCGCCGAGCACCGCTCCCAGCAGCGCCAGGCCATCCTGGACGCCGCGCGAGGGGTCCTGGCCGCGACGGGCGCCGCGCCCACGATGAGCGAGGTCGGCCGGCTGACCGGGCTGGCCCGCAGCAGCGTCTACCAGTACTTCGCCTCGCCCGATGAGCTCCTCGCAGCAGTCGTGGCCGACATCTTCCCGGCCTGGGCGCGTACGGTCCTCGACCGGGTCGCCGCCGCGACGACTCCCGGCGACCGGGTGTGGGCCTACATCGAGGCGAACATCGACCTGTTCGACAGCTCTGAGCAGGCCGTGGCCAGGGCGCTGTCCCGGATCGTGGACCCGCAGGTGCTGATGCCACCCATGAAGGAGTTCCACTTGCAGCTCCAGGTGCCCCTGCGTCAGGCCCTGACGGACCTCGGGGAGAGCGAGCCCGACGCGGTCGCCGAGCACATTGACGCTCTGGTCATGCAGGCCTCGCGCGCGATCGACGCCGCGCGCGAGACCCTGGGCGACCGGGCCCGCACCCAGGCACTCGCGCGCGTACGCCGGCTGCTCGCGGGCTACCTGGGTGTTGCGCCCGTGGCCGACTAGGCCACTGGACGCGGACGTGGACGTGGCGCCGTACGGCCAGCAGCTGCTCGGAGCGGCCGCCGTGGTCTCCGCAGTGCTGCCGGCCCGGTTCCGCGAGGTGCCGGCACCCGGCCTCGAGCCCGCTCGCAAACGCCGCCGAGCGCGGGCTGCTCACCGGCCCCACGGCGACCCAGCGGAGCGCCCCCACCCACCGGTGACCGATCCGGACGTCAGCGCGCCGAGCGGCGCAGGCTCGTGCGGTACGTGTACTGCTCAGGCAGGAAGTGCCCGACGGAGAGCTCGATCGGCTCACCGCGGCCACTGACGAACAATCGGTCGATGCGCAGCAGGGGCACGCCTTCCCCGCAGCCAAGCACTTCCGCGAGGCGCGCATCCGCGGCGACGGCGGAGATGGTCTGCTCGGCCTGGGCGATGGGGTCGCTGAGCCGTCCCTCCAGCAGACCGATGACCGTCACGGGATTCGACGCCCCGGCGGTGGTGACCTCCGGCGCCTCCTCCAGCAGCACCGCGACGGCGGGCGGGACGCTGACCACCGTCCACCCGAACGGCACTCCGGCGTGCGACCTGACGTAGCTGAGCGAGTGGACGACGTCGGTGTCGAGGCCCAGGCGGGCCGCCGCCTCGATGCTGACCCCGCGCGACAACGGCCGCACGATCGTGACGGTCGTGTCGAGCGCAAAGCCCATGAGGTCCTCGACCGACCCGAACTGGCGCAGGTACTTCGGATCGCGCTCCGCGACGAAGGTGCCGCGACCCGGGACTCGGTCGACCAGGCCCTCCGCCACGAGCTCGAGGTAGGCACGGCGGACCGTCTGCCGGCTGAGGCCATGATCTGAGGCCAGCGACGTCTCGGTCGGCAGCTGCCGGTCCCCCGCGTACTCGCCGCGTCGGATCGCACCGCGTAGATCATCCGCCAGCACCAGATAGGCCGCGCGGTTGTCACCGGTGCGGGTGGGCATGGCGATCCTCCGATCGACGGGCAGGCGAGGACCTCACCCTATCGAGGCTCAGCGCAACTTGTGACGGGCGACGAGCTGGGCGGCGATGACGTTGCGTTGGATCTCGTTGGTGCCCTCGCCCACGATCATGAGGGGGGCGTCGCGGAAGTACCGTTCGACGTCGTACTCGGTGGAGTAGCCGTACCCGCCGTGGATGCGGACGGCGTTGAGGGCGATCTCCATGCCGACCTCGGACGCGAACAGTTTGGCCATGCCGGCCTCCATGTCGACCCGATGGCCGGCGTCGTACAGCTCGGCGGCGTGAAGGGTCAGCTGGCGAGCGGCGGTGAGCTTGGTGGCCATGTCGGCGAGATAGTTGCCGATCGACTGGTGCTTCCAGATCGGCTTGCCGAACGACTCCCGTTCCTGTGCGTAGGCCAGGGCGTCATCGAGGGCGGCCTGCGCGACGCCGAGCGCCCGGGCGGCGACCTGGATGCGTCCGGTCTCCAGACCCTTCATCATCTGGGCGAATCCCCGGCCCTCGACGCCACCGAGCACTGACGACGTGGAAGTGCGGTAGCCGTCGAACGACAGCTCGCACGACTCGACACCCTTGTAGCCCAGCTTGGGCAGGTCACGCGACACCGTCAGGCCGGGGCCGTGCTCGATCAGCAACACGCTGATACCAGCGTGGGCGGGCTCGGCCTGGGGGTCGGTCTTGCACAGCAGAGCGATGAGCTGGGAACGGCGGGCGTTGGAGATCCAGGTCTTGGACCCGTTGACGACGTACTCGTCGCCGTCCTTCCTGGCCGTGGTCGTCATGGCTTGCAGGTCCGAGCCGCCGCCGGGCTCGGTCAACGCCATCGTGGCGCGCACCTCACCGGTGGCCATCCGCGGCAGATAGTGCTGCTTCTGCTCCTCAGTGCCGAACTGCAGCAACAGCTTCGCGACGACGGTGTGCCCACCCATCGCCCCGGCCAACGACATCCAGCCCCGGGCAAGCTCCTCGGTGACGGCGACGTAGGCCGGCATCGACACCGGCGCCTCACCGTACGGCTCGGGGATCGCGAGACCGTAGATGCCAAGCTCCTTCATCTGCTCGATGAGCTTCTCGGGGTACTCGTTGGAGTGCTCCAGCTCTTGCACGACGGGCTTGACCTCGCGGTCGACCCACTCCCGCACGATCGCGACGATGGCCCGTTCTTCACGGTTCAGCTGGGGCATGGCGGTTCTCTCTTCCAGGGATCAGACGGTTCCGGCGGACCGGAGCAAGGCGATGTCGGCGGCCGATCTGCCGAGGGCGGTCAAGATCGCGGCGGTGTGGGCCCCGAGGGCGGGGACGGCGTCCATGCGCGGCTCGATGCCGCCGATCGACGCTGGGGGCTTGAGGGCGCGGATGTCGCCGCCGGGGCTCTGGACCGTGACCCACCGGTCGCGCGACGACAGCGCCGGGTGATCGACGAACTCGGCCATCGTGTTGACCCGGGCGTTGGCGATCTTCGCCTCGTCGAGCAGGCTGATCGTCTCGGTCGTGCCGAGCTCGGCGAACCGCCGGCCGATCGTCTCGTTGAGCTCGGTCCGGTGCGCGCAGCGGGCGGAGTTGGTCGCGAACCGCTCATGGGTCGTCAGCGCCGGATCGGCCATGACGATCTCGCAGAACGCCTGCCACTCGCGTGGGTTCTGCACCGACAGCATGACGATGTCGCCCTCGGCGCTGGTGAACGGTCCGTACGGTGCGATGCTCGCGTGCTGCGCGCCGACCCGCTCGGGCGCGGTGCCGCCGTACATCGTGTAATAGGCCGGATTGCCCATCCACTCGGCCAAGGCCTCGAACAGTGAGACCTCGACCGGCGCCGCGACTCCCGCCGTGGCCCGGTGCAGCAACGCCGTCAGGATGCCCGAGTATGCGTACATCCCGGCCGCGATGTCAGCCACCGAGATGCCCACGCGGGCAACGCTGCCGGGCTCGCCGGTGATCGAGACCAGGCCCGCCTCCGACTGCACCAGCAGGTCGTACGCCTTGCGATGCGCCCAGTCCCCCGTCGTGCCGTACCCGGAGATCGTGGCGTGGATCAGGCGCGGGTATCTCGTCGCGAGCGTCTCGGCGTCGAGCCCCATGCGGGCGACGGCGCCCGGACCGAGGTTGTTCAAGAAGACGTCAGTGCCGGCCAGCAGCTCATGGAGGATCGCGAGGCCCTCGGGCGTCTTGACGTCCAGGGTGAGTGACTCCTTGGAGCGGTTGAGCCACACGAAGTAGCTGGACTCCCCGTGAACGGTCTCGTCATAGTTGCGCGCGAAGTCGCCCACGCCGGGTCGCTCGATCTTGATGACCCGGGCCCCGAGGTCGGCCAGCTGCCGGCTGGCGAATGGGGCGGCCACGGCCTGCTCCATGCTCACGACGATGACACCTTCGAGAGGAAGCATCTGGTCCTTTCGAGCCGGGAGGTCTGTCCCGGGAGAAGACACCCGAGCCATGGCAAATGTACGGCCAAATACGACCGCGCGCTACCAGGGTGTCGTGTCGATCTCATCACACGACACAACTGACATCGAAACCGTACGATGTACACGCCCGCACATTGGCCGTACATTTCAACTCATTCTCCTGCCACTCCCCCTCGGAGGACCATGCCTGCCAGCGACGCAGTGCCCGACCCGGCCCCGACCACCTCACCCACGCCGGTGCGCGGGCCGTACTTCGACGAGCTGAGCGTCGGGCAGGTCTTCGACGAGTCGCCCGCCGTCACTCTGACGGCCGGCAGGCAGGCGACGCACCAGGCGATCGTCGGCAACCGGCTGCGGCTCAGCCTTGACGACACCCTGGCCGCGGAGGTCACGGGGCACGACAACCTCGTCCCGCCCGCCCTGGTGTGGGACACCTCGATCGGCCAGTCGACCGCGGTGACGCAACACGTCAAGGCCAATCTGTTCTACCGCGGGCTGTCCTTCCGCCGTTTCCCCGTCGTCGGCGACACGCTGAGAACCGTCACGACGGTCGACGGGCTCAAGGAAAACACCCGCCGGCCCGGCCGCCTGGCCACGGGCCTGGCCGCCCTGCACATCGTCACGGTCGACCAACATGACCGCCCGGTGCTCGATTACTGGCGATGCGCGATGCTCCCGCTGTCGGGCGACGCCGCGCCCGAGGGTCCGCGCGACGACCTCGGCGTCATCGGCGCCGACCCGTCGATCGCCGCGCTCAGTGCCGCCGTCGCCGGCTGGGACCTAGCGCGGTTTCGCGAGCGTGTGCCGGGTCAGCACTTCGCCGATCTGTCGATCGGTCAGACGTGGCGCATCGAGGGAGCGGACGTGGTCTCGAGCGCCCCCGAGCTCGCCAGGCTCACCGGCAACATCGCTGCGGTCCACCACGACGCAGCGTCGGCCGGAGGACGGCGCCTCGTCTACGGCGGCCACACGATCGGCCTCGCGCTGCACCAGGCGGCCCGCGCGCTGCCGGCCATGGTCACGGTCGGCGGCTGGTACGGCTGCGACCACGTGGGCCCCGTGCACGAGGACGACACGCTGCTGTCGACAGTCGCCGTCGAGGGTCTCGATGCCCTGCCGGACGGGGGCGGGCTGGCCCATCTGCGGGTCTTGGTCGACGCGACGTCCGGTGGAGCCGGGCCTGTACCGGTGCTCGACTGGCGCCTCAGCGCGGTGATGGCATGACCACGACGGCACAGGCGGCACGTGACGCCCGCAGCCTGCTGTTCGTTCCCGGCGACCGGCCCGAGCGCTTCGCCAAGGCCGTCGCGACAGGGGCCGACGCCATCGTGATCGATCTGGAGGACGCCGTCGCCCCGGACGCCAAGCAGGCCGCCCTGGAGCACGCACTGGCCTGGCTGGCCGGGGGCGGTGCGGCGGTGGTGCGCGTCAACGGCGTCGGCACGCGGTGGCACACCGCCGAGGTCGCGGCGCTGGCCACGACATCGGCGGCGCTGATGGTGCCCAAGTCTCACTCCCGCGACGAGCTCGCCTCCGTGCACGCGGTCGTCGGTGACCGGTTAATCGCCCTGGTCGAGACCGCCCGCGGCATCCGCGACGCAGATCTCGTCGCCTCGTCTCCCGGCGTCGTGCGGATCGCACTCGGCAACGTCGACCTCTCGGCCGAGCTCGGCGTCGACCCTGCATCGCACGCGGCCCTGGCGTACGCGCGCGGACGGCTCATCGTCGCGTCGTCCGCGGCGGGCATCGCCGCACCCGTGGACGGGGTCACGACCGCGCTCGACGACCCGGCCGTGCTGGCCACCGACCTCGCCGCCACGCGCGAACTGGGATTTGGCGGCAAGCTGTGCATCCACCCCCGCCAGGTCCAGCCGGTCAACGCCGCACTCAGTCCCAGTGCGGACGAGATCATCTGGGCCCGCCACATCGTGGAGTCGGCCCCGGCCGAAGGCGTCAGTGTGGTCGACGGACGGATGATCGATGCCCCGGTGATCGCACGCGCCGCCCGGATCCTCGCGCGCGAGCGGGCCTGACCCGGCCCGGCCAGCTCACCGGCCGCCTCGGCTCTTTCAGCGAAGGACGAACGGATCGCCCACCGGCGCGTCGTCGGAGTTGACCCACACCGACTTGGTCTGGGTGAACTCCGAGAAGCCGTCCATGCCGTTGACTCGGCCGGAGCCGGAGGTCTTCGTCCCTCCGAAGGGGGTCGAGAAGTTCATCGCGCGGTACATGTTGATCCAGGCAGTTCCAGCGACGATGTTCCTCGCGACGCGGTGAGCCCGCCCCAGATCGCGGGTCCAGATGCCCGCCGCGAGACCGAACTCCGTCCCGTTCGCCAAGGCGAGCGCTTCCTCCTCGGTGTCGAACGCGGTGACGGCCAGCACCGGCCCGAAGAACTCCGTCGAGAACGCGTCCATCTCAGGTGTCACCCCACCCAGGATCGTGGGGGCGTAGAACCAACCCTGGTCGGGGACGGCACCCGTCAGGCCACCGGTGACCAGCTCGGCCCCCTGCGCGATGGCCCGGTCGACACCCTCGTGGACTCCACGCAGGATCTTCTCCTGCGAGATCGGTCCCATCTCGGTGGCCTGATCCGTCGGGTTGCCGAGCACGATCCGCCCAGCGCGCTCCGCGACCCGACTGACCAGCTCGTCGGCGATGCTGCGATGGACCAGCAGACGCGATCCCGCCACGCAGGTCTGTCCCGCCGCTGCGAAGATGCCGGAGATGACACCGTTGACCACATCGGGGACGTTCACGTCCTCGAAGAAGATGTTGGCCGACTTGCCTCCGAGCTCGGTCACGATCGGCTTGAGGTGCTCGGCGGCGCGACGGCCCACTACCTTGGCCGAGTCCGGTCCGCCGGTGAAGAAGATCTTGCGCACGAGAGGATGCCCGACGAGGGCGTCCCCGGCTTCTGCCCCGTATCCGTGCACGATGTTGAAGCATCCGTCAGGCAGGCCGGCCTCCCGTGACAGCTCCGCGACCTTCAGCAGTGAGAGTGCGTTGACCTCGGGCGTCTTGACCACGACAGTGTTGCCGGCTGCCAGCGCAGGCGCGATGCTCATGGCGCCCAGCAGGACCGGAGAGTTGAATGCCGGGATCACGCCGACGACGCCGAATGGATCACGCGTCGTGTAGGCCGTGACGGACGGTGAGTCCAGCGGAATGGATCGCCCTTCGTTGTGCATCGCCAGGGTCGCGTAGTAGTGGAACCAGGCGCGCATGCTGGTGTGCTGACCGGTGACCTCCCGGATCACCTTGCCGGCGTCGCGCGACTCCATCAGCGCCATCTCACCCGCATGCTCGGCGATCAGGTCGCCCAACAGCCACAACACCTCGGCCCGCCTCGAGGGTCCCGCGTCCCGCCATGCCGGGTAGGCCGCGTGTGCCGCTTGAACCGCAGCATCCACGTCAGTCGCGTCGCCGCGGGCGATCTCGGCCCACGGCCGGGTGGTCATGGGGTCCAGCGTCGGCAGGTAGGTGCGCGCACTCGGCGCGCAGAACGCTCCGTCGATCCAGTGATCGGCTTGCATCAGATGTCCTTTCATCAAAGCGCGGACCTGTGGCTCGTCAGGTGATGCACGTGTTGAGACCCGCGCGGGTCGGAGCGTCGGCGGCCGACGACTCGTGAGTGGAGTCCTACTCGGCCCGTTCGCACCACACCGTCTGTTGGTTGGTGAACTCCCGGAGCGCGTGATGGGACAGCTCCCGGCCGTAACCACTCTTCTTGATGCCACCGATGGGCACTCGCGGGTCGGACACGCCCACCTTGTTGATGAACACGCTTCCGGCCTGGATCTGAGCAGCAACCTTCTCGGCGCGATCGAGGTCCGTGGTCCACACCGACGAACCCAGCCCGAACTCCGAGTCGTTCGCGAGGGTGATCGCATGCTCGGCGTCGGTCGCTGCCACTAGGACCGCGACCGGGCCGAACAGCTCCTCGCAGAATCCCGGGCTGCCCGCGACGACGTCGCTCAGGACCGTTGGGGCGTAGAAGTAGCCGCTCCCGGGAAGCTTCTCGCCACCCACCAGCAGCGTTGCTCCGGCTTCGAGGCTGCGGTCGACCTGGTCCGCCAGCTGATCGCGGAGATCGCTGCGTGCCATCGGGCCGATCCGGGTGGCAGCATCCGACGGGTCCCCGACCACGAGAGCCTTGACCTGCTCGACGAACTTCTCGGTGAACTCCTCGAGGATCGGCTCCTCGAGGATGATCCGCTTCGCGGCGATGCAGACCTGACCCGAGTTCTGGAACCGCGCTGTCACGGCCGCGTCCACCGCCGCGTCAAGGTCAGCATCTGCCAGGACGATGAACGGGTCAGAACCGCCGAGCTCGAGCACCGAGGGCTTGATCTCGCGGGCCGCCTGGGCCGCCACCGCGGACCCAGCTGCCACGCTGCCGGTGAGGGTGACGCCGACGATCACGTCATCGGCCAGCGCCGCCGAGACGACGCCGTTCGCCGCGTTCAGAACGCCGAAGGCACCGTGCTCGACGCCGGCCCGCTCGTACACCTCTTGGAGCGCTACCGCGCAGCCGACGGTCGTGGGCGAAGGCTTGAGCAGATAGCCGTTGCCGCCCAGCAGGATGCCGACGCTGCCGCGCATCGCCTGCCAGATCGGGAAGTTCCACGGCATGACGGCAAGCACGACGCCCAGCGGGCGGTAGTGGACCTGCACACCTGGGCCTGCAGCCGTCGGCACGGGTGCGAGCGTCTCCGGCGCCTGTTCGGCGTACCAGTCGAGCGTGTGCGCACACTTGAGCACCTCCCCGCGAGCTTCGGTGATCGGCTTGCCCATCTCGGTGGTGATCAGCTCTGCGAGGCGCTCCACGTCGTCCCGCATGATCTCGGCCGCCGTGCGCATCACGTCGCAGCGATCGGCCAAGGACCTCGCGGCCCATCGCTGCTGACCGGCTGCGGCGGATCCCAGGACGTCGCCGAGCTCGTCCGGCGTGACGAACGGGTACTGCGCCACCTGCTCGCCCGTGGCCGGGTTGACCGACACTGCGGAATTCGTCATCTCGGGGATAGCTCCTTGTTCTGGAATGAAAACTGCACCGTTCACTGGCCGGTCCTGATCTCCGACAGCACGTCGACGTTGTGCTCCCCCAGGTGGGGAGGGGCACGTCGAATCGACGGAGCCCGACCGTCGAACTTCCATGGCGTGTTCACCACACGCACGCCGGAGACGTCGTCGCGGTCAAAGCTCATGACCATGTCCCGAGCCAGGGTCGACTCGTCCGCGAGCGCCTCACCGATGTCGGCAACCGCTCCGGCCGGGACACCCACCTGCTCGAGGGCTGCGATGGCATCGGACGTCGCGAGGCCCGCCAGCGTCTCGGTGAGCGTGCCCAGCAACACAGCCCGGTTCGCGACGCGGAGCGGGTTGGTCGCGAAGCGTTCGTCCTGGGCAAGGTCATCACGTCCGAGCGCCGCACACATGCGTTGGAACTGTGAATCGTTGCCCACGCACAGGTTCACGAATCCGTCGGCCGTCGGGAACATGCCGTAAGGACAGATCGTGGCATGGCCGTTGTGGTCCGACGGCGGCACCACACCGGTGGCCAGGTGACGCGCCGCGTGGTGCGTGAGCATCGAGATCAGGCTGTCCTGCATCGCGATGTCGATGACCCGCCCACGTCCCGTCCGGGCGCGTTCGACGAGCGCGCTGGAGATGGCCGCCGCGGCGAACATGCCGGCGGCGATGTCGGCGATCGGCACTCCCCACTTGGTCGGCTCTCCCGCCGGGCCGGTCATCGGCATCACCCCGGACGTACCCTGCACGATCTGGTCATATCCCGAACGGGTGCCCTGCCCCTGGCCGAACCCGCTGATCGAGCAGACGATCAGGCCCGGGTGCGCGGCCCGCAGCTGCTCGGCCCCGAAGCCGAGCCGCTCGGCGGTTCCCGGCCGCCAGTTCTCGACCACGACGTCGGCCGAGGCGACCACCTCGTGCGCCAAGGCCACGTCGTCCGGGTCCTTCAGATCGAGGGCGACACTGCGCTTGTTGCGATTGACCGACATGAAGTACGCCGCGTCACTGCCCAGGAACGGAGGACCCCAGTGCCGTGAGTCGTCACCACGCACCCTGTTCTCGATCTTGATCACGTCCGCGCCCACGTCGGCCAGCATCAGCGTGCAGTACGGCCCGGACAGCGCCTGCGTGAAGTCGACGACACGCACCCCCTCCAGCAGCTCGAGGTGCTCGGGCACGGCATCTTCGCCCTCGGACGTCATCCGCCCGTCCCCTGATGCGTGACCTTGTACGGCATGAGGGCGCCGGCATCGACCGGCAGGCTGATGCCGGTGACGAACCGACCGTCGTTGCCGGCCAGGAACAGCACGGCCTTGCTGACGTCCTCAGGTTCCACGTAAGGGATCGGCAACGCATTGATCGAGCGCATGCCTGGCATGGCCTCGGCGTAGGTCGCCGTCTCCTTGCCCGCGAACAAACCGCTGAACGCGGGGTTGTCGATCATGGGGGTGTTGACACTCGTCGGGCACACCGTGTTGACCCTGATGTTGTGCGGCGCCAGCTCGGCGGCCAGGTTGTGCATGAGCCCCTCGACCGCATGCTTGGACATCACGTAGTGCGCGATGTTGATCTCGGCGACCAGACCCGACACCGAGCTGGTCAGGACCACCGCCCCGCCTTCGCCCTGCTCGATGAGGGTCGGGACGGTGGCCTTGATCGTGCGCCACGCACCGGCAGCGCACACCTCCCACTGATCGCGGAACTGCTCCTCCTCGATCTCCCAGGCGGGCGCGAAGCCGTTGACGGTTCCTGCGTTCGCCACCACGATGTCCAACCGTCCGAACTCGTCCAGACCGGCGCGCACAGCGGCCTGGAGGGACGCGAAGTCGCGCACGTCGGCCTCACGTGTGACGATGCGTCCCCCGAGGGCACGCACAAGCTGAGCGGTCTCCTCCAGATCCGCGACCGAAGCCATCGGATAGGGAACCGTGTCGATCTGCCGACAGATGTCGACTGCGATGACGTCGGCTCCTTCCGCGGCGAGCGCGAGGGCGTGCGACCGCCCCTGCCCCCGCGCCGCGCCGGTGATGAAAGCGACCTTGCCGCTCAGCTTGCGCATGGTGTTCTTGCTCCTGTTCTCAGCGGCCGGACCAGTAGGGCGCCAGCGCGGGCACCGGCTCCTTCGGGGTGCGGCTCAGGTGGTTCCCGTCCTTGAACGATTCAGGGATCAGACCCAGCTGCTCAGCCTTGACGAACAGCGCCATCAGCGGGGAGTGCCAACGCGACATCGGGATGGAACCCTCCAGGATCCAGAAACCCTCCTGCGGGGTCGGCTTGAGCACGTTGCGCATCTCGCCGTCGGGTCCAAACCCCCACACCGGACCGACCTTCTCGGCCAACTCCTCGCCGAAGTACTTCTTGATGCCCTCGCTGATCGACCGGTAGGCGGTCGCAAGGATCACGACGTCGTACTGCTCGGTCGTCCCATCCGCACGGACGATCCCGTTGGCGTCGAAGCGCTCCAGATCGTCGAGCTTCATGACGCCGATCTTTCCGGCGATGATCGCGTCGGACGCGCCGACGTTGAGGTAGTAGCCGCCCTTGGACTGGCTCAGGTAGCCGTAGTAGAAGCCCGTGCCGTCCTCTCCGCCCCAGGTCTCCATCCCGGCGTTCGCGAGCCCGTCGTGCAGGTGCTTGTCCTGGACGTCGATGAACTTCTGGAACTCCTGGAAACCTGCGCGCTGCTGATGGAACACCGCGCCCGCGAGGAATCGGAAGTCGACCAGGCGGGTCTCGAGCGAGCGGTCGCGGTACACGCCGTACATCTGGTTGGCGGTCTCCAGGTCGACGACCATCAGCGGGCTGCGCTGAACCATGGTGGCCTGGCCGCCGTTCTCGACGACGTCGAGCGCGAAGTCGTGCGCCGACGTCCCGGTGCCGACGACCAGGACCTTCTTGCCCGCGTAGTCGCGGCCGTCGCGGAACTCGCTCGAGTGCAGGACCTCGCCCTGGAACTCCGAGAGGCCCGGGAAGTCGGGGATGTTCGGGACGTCACTGCCGCCGGTCGCCAGCATGACGTGCTTCGGGCGCATCGTGCGCACCGAGCCGTCGGCCTGGCGCAGCTCGACCTCCCAGACGCCTGCGTCCTCGAGGTGGCGGCCGCTCAGGAGCTCGGTGCCGCCCCAGAAGTTGATGTCGAGATGTTTGACGTAGGACTCGACGAAGTCCGCCACCTTGTCCTTCGGCAGGTACTCGGGGAACGACTCCGGGAACGGCATCAGCGAGAAGTGCAACATGTTGTGGGGCTGGTGCAGGAACAGGGACTCGTAGCGCGTCCGCCAGCAGTCACCGGCGTTGGGCAGCTTGTCGATGACGAGCGCGTCGACACCGACGCGGCCCAGGTGCGCAGCAGTCTGGATGCCCCACTGGCCACCGCCGACGATCAGGACCTCAGGGTCACGATCGGCGTAGTCCGCCTGCTTGGCCCGGTGCTCCGACCACCGGACACCCGGGTGCTGGGCGTCGAAACGTCCCTCCGGCGGCCACACCGGCTTCGCGTCGTCGAGCTCGACAAGACGCGTCAGCAGCGTCTTGCCCAGCAGACGCGACGCGTCAGCCGGGTCCGGCACCAGGTAGACCAGGCCCTCGGCCGAACCGGCGACGACCGAGAAGGAGAAGAAGGTCTCGATGGCCACGAGCGCGCCGTCCTCGCCCAGCGTGGGGACGGGCGCGGGCCAGTTGCTCGAGACGGCGAAGTCACGGGGGGCGATCTCGGGCGCCGTGGCCAAGAACAGGTCGGCGATCGCCTTGTTGTCGTGCACCTGGCGCAGGTTCCAGGTGAAGGCGAGCAGATCGCGCCAACCGCCGTCCGTGACGAACAACGACTCCAACGCGTCGCGGTCGCTCGCCGCGAGGGCGGCGGAAAGAGCATCGAGCCACGCAGCAGCCTGTTGCTGCGCCGCGACGACCTCAGCCTGGTTCGAGGAGTCCTGAACAGTCATGGTTCACCTTTTTCGTGAGTCCGGGGCCCGGTAGTGCAGATCACGAAGGCAGGTGTCTGAAGGCCGTCGTGGGCGACTGTCGGGCGGTGTCGTTTGGAGCCTAGGTACGGGCGGGGCAGCGGGCTTGACCGTCAGCGTCAGCGATGTTGACGACGTGAGCCATGCCTCACCGGATCCGTCCAAAGCCCCGGAACGGCTGGGGTCCAGCGGTCGCCAGACACGACCGCCGGCCGATCACACCTGATCATGTGTGGTCGACCGGCGATCGTGTGACGCCACCGAACGGCGACGTCCTCGTCAGCGTCCGGCGATCCGATCGGCGATTCGCGCAGGCCAGGCGGTGCTCGTCGACTTCGAACGGGACTCGATGTGATCGGCCCAGGAGTACGCCTTGTACAGCGCGTTGGCGCCGATCCAGCGAAGCGGCTCCGGCTCCCACCGGCGCGGACGCTGACGAACCCACGGGAGGCGGGTCAGCTCGGTGTCACGCCCCGTGATCAGATCGGCGACCAGATTGCCGCCCATGTAGGCGGCCGTCAACCCCTGGCCCGCGTAGCCACCGACGTGCGTCACCTTCGCGTCGGCGTCGACGTCCACGAAGGGCGACCAGTCCCGGCTGACGCCGAGCACACCGCACCAGGCATGGGCCAGCTCGAACGACACCCCCGGGAACAGATCGCGCAGGGACTGCCCCAGTGACTCGACTGTGCCGCTGTCCACCTGACCGTCGACATCGACGCCGGAGCTGAAGCGATAGGGCTTGCCACGCCCACCGATCGCGATGCGCCCGTCAGCTGTCCGCTGGGCATAGAAGAACGTGTGCGCAGACCCACTCAGGCACTCGGCGCCGTCCCATCTGACCTGCGCCCAGTCGGCCGCCGACAAGGGTGCGGTCACGACCATTGCACTGTTCATGGGCAACAGGCGACGCTTCTCGCCCTTCTCCCAGCTGGAGTAGCCCTCGGTGGCCACCACCGTCTGTCGGGCGACCCGGACCTGATGACCGTTGACCACGAGCCCGGCGTCAGTGAGCTCGGAGACGCGGGACCCTGTGTGGATCCGGACTCCGGCCTCGACCGCCAAGCCGGTCAAGCTGGCCAGCGCCTTGACCGGGTCGATCCGGTAACAGTCCGGGGAGAAGATCGCCCCGCGAACGTCGCTGACCACGACGCGCTCGGTTGTCTCCGCCGCGGACAACATCCGCAGGTTCTCCGCTGAGATGTCCCACGTGCGGGCCTTGTCGACATAGCGCGTGGCGCGCTCAAGCTCGCTCGCGGTCCTGGCGACCTGGAGCCAGCCGCTGCGCTTGGCGTCGATCGTGTCGCTGCCCAGCAGATCGACCACTTCGTCGAGCGACTTGCCCAGGATCGTGTCGGCCGAGCGGACACCGGCGCGGCCCTGGGGCTGCTTGGCCAGCACCGGCCGCAGTCCCACCGGCTTGGCCGACAGCCAACCGCCGTTGCGGCCGGACGCGCCGTACCCGATCGTCTCGGCCTCGAAGAGGGCAACGCTCAAGGACGGATCCCTGACCGCAACCGCCCATGCCGCCCACAATCCGGTGAGACCACCGCCGATCACCGCGACATCGACGTCGAATCCGGCTTCCACGGCGGGGAACCGGGGCGCGTCGACGTCGGGACGTGCCTTCCAGTGCGAGATCTGGCCGTTCTTCATGACTCTCCTAGTCGAGCGGGTTGGCCGGCCGCGTCAGCGGGTGCGGATCAGCTTCTTGTTGACGAACTCATCGATGCCGTACTTGCCGAGCTCGCGGCCGAAGCCGGACCGCTTGATGCCACCGAACGGAAGCTCGACGCCGTCGGCCTGCACACAGTTGGCGTAGACCATGCCGGCCTCGATCCCGTCTGCAACGCGAGCAACCTGATCGGCGTCGGCGCCGTAGACATAGGAACCGAGGCCGTAGTCGGTGTTGTTGGCGATCTCGAGCGCGTGCGCCTCGTCCTTGGCACGGAACACCAGTGCGACCGGACCAAAGAACTCCTCCTTCGCGACCTGGTCCTCGGGGTCGAGGCCCGTCAGGATGACCGCGGGGACGCGGGCGCCGTTCCACTCACCGGCCAGGAACTGCTCGGCCCCGGATTCGACCGCCTGCCGAACCTGCTGCGCGAGGTGATCGGCCGCCGCCCGCGACGCCATCGGCGCGAGCTGCGGCGCGCGCTCCTTGAGCACGCTCTGGAACTTGGCGACGAACGCGTCGTGAACCTGGTCCAGGACGATGAACCGCTTCGGGGCGTTGCAGACCTGACCCACGTTGCTGAGGCGGCCGGCGGCGGCCGCCTCGACCGTGGCGTCGAGGTCGACGGCGTCCAGGACGATGAATGGATCGGAACCGCCGAGCTCCAGCACGACCTTCTTCAGGTGGCGCCCCGCCTGCTCACCGACTGCCGATCCGGCACGCTCGGAGCCGGTCAGCGAGACACCTTGCAGGCGCGGGTCGGCGATCAGATCGGCGACCTGCTCGTTCGTGGCGTAGATGTTGACGAAGCTGCCTTGGGGGGCGCCGGCGTCCGCGAAGATCTTCTCGATCGCCTCAGCGGTACCGGGGCACTGCGGAGCATGCTTGAGCAGCAGCGTGTTGCCGGCGGCGAAATTCGGAGCTGCGAACCGAGCGACCTGATAGCTGGGGAAGTTCCAGGGTGCGATGCCGAGCAGCACGCCTAGCGACGAGCGCCGCACCACGGCTGTTCCCGTCCCCGCGAGCAGGTCGATGGGCTCGTCCGTCAGGAACTTCTCCGCGTTGTCCGCGTAGTACTCGAAGATCAGCGCCGAGAAGTCGATCTCACCGGTGCCTTGCGCGGCGGGCTTGCCCATCTCGCGCTCCATGATCTGAGCCAGCTCGTCACGGCGCTCGCGGTGCAGGCGCGCGACCTCCCGCAGAATCGCGGAGCGCTCCGCCACGGTGGATGAGCGGCTCCACCCGCGGTGGGCCTCGTCGGCGGCAGCGAGGGCTGCGAACACTTCGGCACCCGTGGCCGTCGGGTACTCCTGGACAGTGGTGCCGGTGGCGGGGTCGACGATCGCGTAATGCATGGTTCCTCTTTCACACGTGGTGGTTCGGCGCGGGGCGGTGCCCCTCTTGAAACTAGGCAAGATTGGGGGGGCTGGTTTGTCGCGCAGCGACGGATTTGTGGGCGTGCCGTGCCACTCACGCGGGTCGGGACCCGGGGCGTCGCGGGCGACTCAGACTCCGACGACCGTGCGCACGCACGACCGGCACACGTCTCCGCGCGCTGCGGCGAAGGGCTCGTAGAAGGACATCGGCCAGTCGACCGCCAGCAGGCCGCAGGCGGTGGTCAGCTCGCCGCATCGGCGCGCGTGCACTGTCCCCTCGAGGACCCACTCGGCATCGTCCCGGCGGACCAGCCGACGGGACGTGGCCGTCGGGTACCAGTGCGCTTGGGCACCCACAGTGACTCCCCCGCGAGCAGACGTCTTCATGAGACGTGTCACCAGCCGCGGTGCTCGAGGCGGTGATGCTCGGGAATCTCGCTGACGTTGATTCCGACCATCGCGTCCCCGAGACCCCTGGACGCCTTGGCGACGACGTGGGGGTCGTCGTAGAACGTGGTGGCCTTGACGATGGCCTCGGCACGCTGCTGCGGGTTGCCGGACTTGAAGATGCCCGAACCTACGAACACACCCTCCGAGCCCAGCTGCATCACCAGCGCGGCGTCGGCAGGAGTCGCGATGCCACCAGCGGTGAACAACGTGACCGGCAGCTTGCCGTTCTCGGCGATCTCCTTGACCAGCTCGAAGGGGGCCTGCAGCTCCTTGGCCGCGACGTACAGCTCGTCGTCGCGCAGCGCCTGCAGCTTACGGATCTCACCGGTGATCGTACGAATGTGGGTCACCGCGTTCGACACGTCACCGGTGCCGGCCTCACCCTTGGAACGGATGAACGCCGCCCCTTCGGTGATGCGACGCAGCGCCTCACCCAGGCTCGTCGCGCCGCACACGAACGGCACATCGAACGCCCACTTGTCGATGTGGTTGGCGTAGTCGGCCGGCGTCAGCACCTCCGACTCGTCGATGAAGTCAACGCCCAGGCTCTGCAGGATCTGCGCCTCGGCGAGATGACCGATCCGAGCCTTGGCCATCACCGGGATCGAGACGGCCCCGATGATGCCGTCGATCAGATCGGGGTCGCTCGCCCGAGCAACACCGCCCTGCGCCCGGATGTCCGCGGGAACGCGCTCGAGTGCCATCACTGCGACAGCACCGGCGTCCTCGGCGATCTTGGCCTGCTCTGCATCAACGACGTCCATGATGACGCCGCCTTTGAGCATCTCGGCCATTCCGCGCTTGACGCGCGACGTACCGGACGACGTGGGCTCGTTGCTCATTGTGTGGTCTCCCTGGGGCGAGGTGGTGCGCCGCACTGTGAGGGTGCGGCGCACCGCTGGGCAGGCTGCGCGTGACGCGATCCGCGCGGCGGCCGATCGTTGATCGGGCCGATCAGACCTGGGCGAAGCTCGCGTCGGCCAACGCGTCGTCGAGCATGCTCAGCCCGATCCGTGCGTCGCTCTCCGCGATGTTGATCGGCGGCACGACGTGGATCCGGTTGAAGTTCGCGAAGGGCAGCAAACCGCGTCCCTTGGCCGCTGCCAAGATGGCGTTCATCTGCGGACTGCTTCCGCCGTACGGCGCCAATGGCTCGCGCGTCTGACGGTCGCTGACCAGCTCGATCGCCCAGAACGAACCGATGCCGCGCACGTCGCCGATCCATTCGTGCTTGTCGGCGAGATCGCGGAGCGCGGGGCCGTAGACCTCCTCCCCCAGGCGGGCAGAGTGCTCGACCACCCCGTCCTCCTCCATCACCCGGATGGTCGCGACGGCTGCAGCACACGCCAGCGGATGACCCGAGTAGGTCAGACCACCCGGGTACGCACGCTCGGCGAATGTCGAGTAGATCGCGTCGCTGATGGCAACGCCACCCAACGGGACGTACCCGGAGTTGACGCCCTTGGCGAAGGTCAGCAGATCGGGCACCACGTCTCCGTGCTCGATCGCGAACCACGTGCCGGTCCTGCCGAATCCGGCCATCACCTCGTCCGCGATCAGCACGATGCCGTGCCGGTCGCACAGCTCGCGCACTCCCTTGAGATAACCGGGCGGCGGAATCATGATGCCGGCTGTTCCCGGGATGGACTCGAGGATCAACGCTGCGATCGTCTGTGGCCCCTCGAAGGCGATCACCTGCTCGAGGTGCTCCAGCGCCCGCTGGCACTCATCTTCCTCGGTGGTGGCGTGGAACGGGCTGCGGTAGAGGAACGGACCGAAGAAGTGCACCGTGCCGGTCGAGCCGTGGTCGCTCGGCCAGCGGCGCGGATCGCCGGTCATGTTCACCGCGAGCTGGGTGCCACCGTGATACGAGCGATACGTCGACAGCACCTTGTGCCGGCCGGTGTGCAGACGCGCCATCCGGACGGCGTGCTCGTTGGCGTCGGCGCCGCCGTTGGTGAAGAACACGTGGTCCAGGTCGCCCGGGGTGTGCGACGCGATCAGCCGTGCCGCCTCCGATCGGGCGTCGTTGGCGAAGGCCGGCGCGATGGTGCACAGCTTTGCGGCCTGGTCCTGGATCGCCCGGACGATCCGCGGATGCTGGTGACCGAGGTTGGTGAACACCAGCTGGGAGGTGAAGTCCAAGAACTTGTTCTCCTGGCCGTCCCACAGGTAGGCACCCTCGGCGCGCGTCACGACCATGGGGTCGATGAGCTGCTGTGCGGACCAGGAGTGGAACACGTGCGCGCGGTCCAGCTCGTGGGCGCGGATCGCGTCAGTGGTCTGGGCGATCACGTCGTCGAGGAGCTCAGTCATTGCGCGGGAACCCCAGCTCGAGTCCGCCGGAGGGACGGTTGGCCGGATCGATCCAGCGGGTCGTGACGACCTTCCCGCGGGTGAAGAAGTGCACGCCCTCGACACCGTGCGCGTGCGTGTCGCCGAAGAGGCTGTTCTTCCAGCCACCGAACGAGTAGTACGCCACAGGGACGGGGATCGGTACGTTGACGCCGATCATGCCGACCTCGACGTCGGACTCGAAGCGACGCGCCGCGCCGCCATCATTGGTGAAGATCGCGGTGCCGTTGCCGAACTCGTTCGCGTTGATCAGCGCGACGGCCTCGTCGTAGCTCTTGACCCGTACGACTGCCAGCACCGGGCCGAAGATCTCCTCGGTGTAGATGTCCATGTCCGTCGTGACTTGGTCGAACAGCGTCGGCCCGAGCCAGAAGCCGTCGCTCTCGCCGGTCGGCTCGACCTCACGACCGTCGATGACGACGGTCGCACCGGCGGCCGCGCCCGACGCCACATATCCGGCAACCTTGTCGCGGTGGGCCCGCGTGACCAGCGGCCCCATGTCGGCCTCGGGCGTGCGTGCCTTGGCGCCGTCGCCGATGCGCAGCGTGCGGGTGCGTTCGGCGATCTTGGCAACCAGCTCGTCCGCGATCGGCTCCACCGCGACCAGCACGCTGATGGCCATGCAACGCTCACCCGCAGAGCCGTAGCCCGCGTTGACCGCCGCGTCGGCGGCGAGGTCCAGGTCAGCGTCGGGCAGCACCACCATGTGGTTCTTGGCGCCACCGAGTGCCTGCACGCGCTTGCCGTGCTTGCTGGCGGTCTCGTACACGTACTGTGCGATGGGGGTGGATCCGACGAAGCTGATCGACGCCACGTCAGGGCTCTGCAGCAGTGCGTCGACGGCGACCTTGTCACCCTGGAGGACGTTGAAGACGCCGTCGGGCAATCCGGCCTCCTTCCACAGCTCAGCGATCCACAGCGACGCAGAGGGATCCTTCTCGGACGGCTTGAGCACCACGGCGTTGCCCGCCGCGAGGGCCACCGGGAAGAACCACATCGGCACCATCGCCGGGAAGTTGAAGGGGCTGATGATGCCCACGACGCCCAGCGGATCACGCTTGGAGTGCACGTCGACTCCGGTCGAGGCATTCTCGGAGTGGCCACCCTTGAGCAAGTGCGCGATGCCGCACGCGAACTCCACGACCTCCTGACCCCGGGCGATCTCGCCCAGCGCATCCGAGTGGACCTTGCCGTGCTCGGCACTGATCAGCACTGCGAGCTCGTCCTTGCGGGCGTTCAGCAGCTCGCGGAACGCGAAGATGATCTGCGTGCGACGAGCGATCGACGTCGCGCCCCAGGCACGCGATGCGGCCTTGGCCGAGGCGATGACGGCGGCGGCGTCGTCGGCTGTCGCGAGCACCACCTGGCCGGTCACCCGGCCGGTCGCCGGGTTGGTCACGTCGGCCGTCGAGGTCGACGCCCCGCTGAAGAGTGCGCCGTCCATCCAATGCGTGATCACGTTGGTCATGAAGTTCCTTTCGTCGACATCATCTTGGTTGCCGTAGCCTCGACCCGTGCCCGACAGAACGTCCGAGTGGGCGGCTGTGGCCTACGAACTGTCGGTCCGGACGCAGGTCAGCTCCCAGCGACCGGGAAGCCCACGGAGGCCTGAGCAGCCGCCCATGCCTCGGGGACGGCGGACTCCCAGTCCGCGGGTGCGACGGCGTAGAGGATCCGGGTGCCGGGCGCCGCCTCGTAGACGACTGTCGCCCCACGCTGGAGCACCACGAAGTCACCCGGCCCCACCTCGACGATGCCCTGCCCCTGCACGTCCACGGAGGCTCGACCCTCGATTCCGAACAGCACCTCTTCGTACGGCAAGGTCCAGGGCTCAGAACGCCCTCCCTGCTCGGAGACGAGGAAACCGGCCGACAGCTGGGTCAGTGGGGTCGCACGGGTGCGACGATCCAGGACGAACGGGGCGAACGATGTGGTGAACCGTTCGTCGAACTCGACGACGGCGACGGGGTCGGACACGGGCTGCTCCTTGTATCTAGACTTCTTGATTGCAGGCTGCGGCATCGGTGATGCCCAGTGCGGCCTCAGCTCGAGGCGGTGATGATGAACGCCTTCTCGATCGTCTCGTCGATCTCCCACACCCCTGACCATCCGGAGCGGATGACGACCACGACCCCGGGCGCCAGCTGCACTGCGTCGGAGCCGTCCGCGATCACGCGGCCCGCTCCGCGAATGACCGTGAACACCTCGTCCGATCCAGTTCGCGATGCCTGGAAACGCCCTGGCGTGCAGCGCCAGAAGCCAGCGGTCACCGCACCCTGCTCCACCGTCCTGATCGTGCTGAACAACGGTTCCCCGTCGATCACGCGCTCCGCGGGAACCGGGTCACCGCCCGTCCACTCGACGTTCTCGTTCAGGGACAACGACAGGGTTTCAACCATCACCGCTCCTCCTCTTTCCCACATATCGACGTGATTGCTTGAACCTGCTCGACCCGTCAGTCGCGGTCACGGATAGAGGCCGCGCAGCTGATGGGCTTCGGCCACAGCGCCGACCGCGAGCGCGGTCGCGGCACCACGCAGGGACAGATCCCGCGACTGCGCCAGCGCCGCCGTCCGCTCCCAGGCGACGGTCATCCGCGCGGCCAGGCGATCCTCCACCTCGGTCTCGGTCCACCAAAAGGCCTGGTTCGCCTGGACCCACTCGAAATAGGACACGACGACCCCTCCTGCATTGGCGAGGATGTCGGGGACCACCAGCACGTCGCGATCGGCGAGGATCCTGTCGGCCTCCCGGGTCGTGGGACCGTTGGCGCCTTCCACCACCACGCGGGCAAGAACCCGGTCGGCATTGTCCTCGGTGATCACGGCCTCCACGGCTGCCGGCACCAGCAGGTCGACCGGCAGGACGAGCAGATCGTCAGCTCGGTCGAGCGGCTCGCTGCGCCCGTATCCCACGACGGATCCGGTCGCGTCGACGTGCGCCTCCAGGCCAGGCACGTCGAGCCCGTTCCAGTCGACGACCGCCCCGTACTGATCACTCACGGCCACGACGCGGGAACCGGCCTCGGCGAGGAAGCGTGCGGTGTAGCGGCCCACCTTGCCGAAGCCCTGGACGGCAGATCTGGAGCCCCGGACCTGCACGCCCCGGGACGCCAAGGCGGCGAGAGCCACATGCGTGACCCCGCGGGACGTCGCAGTCGCCCGCCCCAGCGATCCACCCAGCGCGAGTGGTTTGCCCGTCACGACGCCGAGTGCCGTGTGACCCACGCCCGTCGAGTAGGTGTCCATCATCCAGGCCATGACCTGCTCATCGGTGCCCAGGTCCGGAGCCGGGATGTCTCGCTCCGGCCCGAGCAGCGGCGCTATCTCGCTGGTGTAACGGCGCGTGACCCGCTCGAGCTCGGCGCGCGAGTAGAGCTTCGGATCGAGCCTGACCCCACCCTTGCCACCCCCGTAGGGGACGTCGACGAGCGCGCACTTCCAGGTCATCCACATCGCGAGGGCACGCACCTCCTCGAGGGTCACGTCGGCGCTGAACCGCACGCCACCCTTCGCCGGCCCGCGGGTCAGGTTGTGCTGGACGCGGTGGCCCGTCAGCACCTCGACCGAGCCGTCGTCCCGCCGCAACGGAACACTGACTGTCACCTCGCGCCGCGGGTGCGCCAGTCCGGCGGCCATCCCCTCACTCAGGCCGAGAACCTCGGCGGCGTCGGACAGCTGGTCGAGGGCGTCGCGCAGGACCTCGGAGGTCTGCATCGAGAGATCACGCGACATGGGGGCTCCTGGGGTCGAGGTGTGCGGTGGGGACGTTCCCACCCTGTGCGATCTCTGGGCCCAGTTCGCCCGTCACACTGACGGCTCGCGACACGTTTCGCGACATCTTGTCGGGTCCAAGTGGAGCACTCGACGCCTACTCAGATGCATTTATCCGGCCAGATCGGCTCATGCCCAAGCCCGGGTTTTAACCATGATTGGAGTGAGAAACGAACTAAGTTGCCGCTCGTCATTCCCTTCGTGGCTAAATGGCCGTACATTAGGCCCGACTTCTGGGGAGGAACTGCATGCTGCCAATGGTCCGCGTGACTGTCATCGGTCTGGAACGGGTCGACCGAGTGCGTCGATGAGCACCCTGACCCTGGCCGAGGCCCTCGACCTCGAGGTCATCCGGACCGCAGGTCCGGAGTGCCTCGCGGGTGCCCGCGGCCTGGCCGCACCCGTGCGGTGGGTGCACTCCACCGAGCTGGCCGACATCGCCCCGCTGCTGCGCGAAGGCGATCTGCTGCTGAGCACCGGCATCGCACTACCGGATGACGATCGCGGGTTGGCGACATTCGCCCGCAGCCTGGCCCACAGCGGCGCCGCCGGGATCATCCTGGAGCTCGGGCGCCGTTGGACCACGGTGCCGCCGGCCCTGGTCGAGGCCTGCGAGTCATTCGGGCTGCCTCTCATCGCGTTGCACCACGAGGTGCGATTCGCCGCGATCACCCAGGCCCTTGGCGAGCGCATCGTCGACCGCCAGCTGGCCGAACTACGGGAGGCCGAAGAGGTGCACGACACGTTCACCGAGCTGAGCATCTCGGAGGCCGGCCCCCGCGAGATACTGGAGGCGGTGCAGCGGCTCGCGGGCTCCACGGTCGTGCTCGAGAGCGGCGAGCACCAGGTGGTCGACTTTCGCCCCGGGCCCCACGGGTCGAGGGAGTTCCTGGCCGGGTGGGCCGGGCGATCGCGCACGATCGTCCTCGACGCACGCACCACGTGGGACGCTCGCCACGGCTGGCTCGTCACCCGGCTGGGGCGGCGCGAGCGGGATTGGGGACGGCTCGTCGTGCATGCACCGCATGTCCCGACGCAGCGACTGATCGCCGTGGTCGAGCGTGGTGCCGCCGCACTCGCGATGCACCGCTTGCAGGACCGCCATCGCAGCAGCCAGGTGCGCCGCACCCACCAGGAGCTCATGCTCGGCCTGCTCAGCGACAGCGCGGACGAGAATGTCCTGCAACGCTGCGAGCTGTCCGGCTTCCCCGTCACGATGCGCCAGTACGTCGCCTTGGCGATCCGCCCGACGATCGACGGTTCGCAGCCGGTGACCCATGCGCTCGACGACGTCATGGCGGCGGCCGTGCACGCGGCCCACGCCGCCCGCACGCCGGCCTTGGTGTGCGAGAGCGACCAGAAGGCGTGGGTCCTGCTCGCGCCCGGTCCCTCGGCCGATGCGCAGGCGGTGGTGGACTCCGTCGCGGCGGCCGTCCACCGTCGTCGTTCGGTCGTCGTCGGGGCGGCCCGCGCAGTGCAGTCGATCGGCGAGGTCGACCGGACCCTGCGCGAGAGCATGCAGGTGCTCGGCTCCGTCAAGCACGATTCCGATCGGGCCGTGCACCGGTTGGAGGATCTGCACGTGCGCGGCCTGCTCGCGCTGTTGGGCGACGACGACCGGGTCAGGCTGTTCGCCGAGCGCGAGCTCGGGCCGCTGCGCGCGCACGACGAGCGCTGGGGCGGTGATCACCTGGCGGTGCTGCGCGCCCTCACGACGCACGGGTCCAACAAGTCCGACGCTGCAGCCAGCCTGCACATGTCACGTCCGGTGTTCTACGACAGGCTCGCCAAGATCGGTCGGATCCTCAAGATCGACCTCGACGATCCCGAGGTGATCGTGTCGTTGCACGTGGCGCTCATCGCCACGGATCTCGCGGCGTCCGGCGTGCCCTAGGCCATCTGACAGGGCAGCCCCGGTCAAACGGTCGACCCGGACCAGCTGACGCTGGTCCGGGTCGCAAGTCTCACCGGACCGTCACGGCGTCACCTCACGGAACCCGGCGTCGACCGGCAGGTCCACGCCGGTCACGAACTTCGCACCATCGGAGGCTAGCCACACCACGGCATCCGTGATGTCGTCTGCCTGCAGCATGCCGACGGGGAGGATGTTGCCGGTCTCGTTCTCCAGCATCGTGGGGTTTTCGGCATACCACTGCTGAATCGCCGGGTTGGTGATCATGTAGGTCTCGACCCCGGTGGGAGCGACCGAGTTGACGCGGATCGAGTGCTCGCCGAGCTCATTGGCGAATGTGCGCATCAGACCCACGACGCCGTGCTTGCTCGCCGTGTAGTCCGCCATGGAGCGCAGGCCCCTGCGGGCGGCGCTGGAGCTCACCAGCACGATGGAGCCTCCGTGTCCGCCACGGATCATGAGCGGCGCCGTGGCCCGTACGGTGTTGAACACCCCGGTCAGGTTGGTCCCGACCACCGCTTCCCAGCGGTCGTCGTCGATCTCCAGGCTGGACATCGGCCCGAAGGCGTACGCGCCAGCATTGGCCACGACGACATCGAGGCGACCGAACGTGCTCTCGACCTGGTCGACGACGGCCCTCATCTCGCCCCCCCTGCGCACGTCGGCCTGAGCGCTGATGACCGTGGCGCCGAACGCCTGCGCGTCCTTCGTGGTCTGGGCCAGCTCATCGGCCGAGGCCATGTCGAAAGGGATGTGCGGGTCATTCGCGCACACGTCGATCAGGACGAGGTCTGCACCCTGCTCGGCGAAGCGCAGCGCGTGCGAGCGTCCCTGCCCGCGGGCCGCGCCCGTGATCAGCACGACGCGGCGGCTCATGCCTGGACCTGCCCGTCGAGCAGGACAGCCTCGGAGCCGGTGGTCGCCGCTAGGCTCGTTCGAGCTGAGCTGGTGTGGAACATGGTTGATCTCCTCTGATCATTTCGTTGAGCCGCCTCACCCGCAGAAGGTTCGGGGCGGGCGGCAAGAACCGGGGACGAGTCCGTCGCACCGGGGCGTCACGAGCGTCGTCGCACCCGATCGCTCGTCGAATGTCGCTCGCGGACGAGAGCCGTGTGGCCTGCGTCTCGAACGCTATCGACGACGACGCAGCTCCAGGTTGACGCGATGTGCCACTGGTCTCAGCACTGCGCGCCAGCCTCCGCAGGCTGCCCGCGTCGATCGAGGTGTCGTCAGACGGCACCGGCGAACACTGCGCGGAAGCGCTCGGAAACCACCCACGTCATGGTCCGGCCGCGCGTGAATGTCGCGACGTCACCCGCCGCGAGCTCGAGGCCCTCCCCCGTGTCGTCGAACGTCACGGACACCCGCCCCTGCACGACGTGCACGAGCTCATCGACGTCTACGCCGCCGAGAGTTCCCTCCGACATCTCCCACACGCCACCGTGAACGCTCCCGTCCGGCGACTTCCAGAGCTCGACGGCCGAGGGGCGTGGATCGCCGGCCAGGATCCGGCCGGGTGCGACTTCGTAGGCGTGGACGGCGACAGTGCGGGGATCAAGCTTCATCAGTACTCCTGGAACGAAGGTGAGGGGCGGAACCGTGACGCGTCAGGCGTCCTGGCGGCCGATACGTGCGTAGATGTCAGGGTCGACCCGCCGCCAGCGCAGGGCCAGGACGAATCCGGCCAGCGCCACCGCGCCGGTGAAGATCAGGACGCCGCGGGCGAGCGCCAGATTGCCCACGACGTCGCCGAGGTGCGCCGTCGCCAGCCACGAGACGGCGACGAGGCCGACGAGCGATGCCAGCGGAGCCACGACCGAGCGCCAGAGGCCGATGTCCGACACCGAAGAACGGCGGAAGAACACCAGCACGGCGACCGAGGTGACCGCCCACAGCAGCAGGATCCCGTAGATGCCGAGTCCGGAGAGCGCTGCATACGACGCCACCGCGTCGGCGTCGTTGACGACAGGGATCAGGAAGATCACGAGCACCCCCACGCCACCGACGAGACTGGCCACGACCGGGCTGCCGTGACGCTCGTTGACCCGGCCCAGCACGCCGGGCACCACGCGGTCGCGGCCCAGCGCATACAGGTAGCGCGACACGATGTTCTGGATGGCCAGGGCGCACGCAAACGCACTCGTGACAAGGAACAGGCTCGCCGCATCGCTCGCCACGCTGCCGACGTAGTGCTCGATCGATCCCAGGAACGTCCCGGTCGGGTTGGCCGCACCTGCTGCCAGCGCCTCCGAGGAGCCCTGAGCGATGACGTAGATGTACGTGGTCAGACCGTAGCCGACCGCCAGGACGATCAGGAAGATGTAGGTCGCGCGCGGCACCGTGCGCTCCGCGTCCCGGGTCTCCTCCCGGAACACCTGCAGCGACTCGAAGCCGGTCATGCAGAGGGCGACGAACAGCAGGGGCAGCGCGATCGAACCGTTGAAGACGTTGCCGAGCACGTCGACGCCCCGCCCATCCGGTCCGCCGTCGGAGAACACCATCAGGTTCCACACGGCGACGATCACAACCTCGAACAGCATCGCTATGCCGAGGACCTTCGCCGAGACCTCGATGTTGAGCAGGGTCAGCGCCGTGACTGCGAGCCAACCGATCAGTCCCCAGACCCACCAGGGACCCGCGTCGACAATGCCCAGCACACCGTGGGCGAAGTCACCGGCCGCCAGGCCGAGCAGGATGAAGATGCCCGCAGCGAGGGCCGCGTAGGTCAGGACGGCGCAGAACGCCGCCGCAAGTCCGGCGGGCCGGCCCAGACCTCGGGCGATGTAGGAGTAGAAGGCACCGGGGCGTTCCATCCGTACCGCCATGGCATTCAGGCCGACCGAGAACACGAGCAACAGCAAACCCATCGCGGGAAACAGCAGGGGTGAGCCGAATCCGATCTCGAAGCCCGCAATGACCGGGACGAAGCCGGCCACTGCGGCGAGCGGGGCGTTGAAGGCCAAAGCCGTGAAGACGAGCTCCCGTACGCCCATGTTGCCGCGCAGCTGCCCTTCGACGGCGCCTGACGCTGTTGGCTTACCTGACGCCGAAGCGATGTGAGTCATGGTGAACCTTCGTGACGGGGCGCGGCCTCGGGCAACGCCAGGAGGAGGATGTGGTTGTCCGGCCCGGAGCCCCGACCAGGCGTTGAGAGGTGAGTCACCCCACACTGGGGTGACTCGATGCTAGGGACCCAGATGGCCGCCGACTTGATGTCGGGTGCCAGGGTGATTCGCACCATGTGCCACCTGGGACTTACCTGGGGAGCGCCCCCTGCATCACGCCGTCGGCGCCGCCGCTCGGTCGTGCGCGGGAGCCAGGAACGTGCCGGCGCGACGCAGAGCTGCCTCGTCCTCGAGTACCTGGCCGGGTGCGCTGGAATAGCCGTTCAGGACGCCGCCCCACCTCATGCCCAGGTACGAACCGGTCATCTCGAGTGTGGCCAGTGCCGGCTCGGCGGTGCTGAAGTCCTCGTCGCCGAGAGCCATGATCGTCCATAAGGTCTTGCCGTTCATGCGCGCCCGGAAATCCAGGCCGGGGACCTTCAGCCAACCGGCCCAGTAGTCCAGCATCACCTTGGTCGACCCGGAGACGTTGTACCAGTACAGCGGCGTCGCCAACACAACGTCGGTGGCCGCCAACGTCGCGTTCAACAGCTCCTTCTCAACACCCACGGGCTGCGGGATCTCCTCGCCGGTGTGCCGGTGGTCCACGAACCGCGGGAGGGCCGCTTCCTCGAGGTGGATCCACTGCTGCTCGACCTCTTCGGGCAGCGCCTCGGCTGCTCGTCGAGCCAGCAGCTCGGTGTTGCCGTCCTTGCGGGCGCTGCCGAGAAGGAACAGGAAGCGGGAAGTCACGGTGAGTCTCCAGATTGATGGGCCGAAGGGCCCTGTCGTCAGGCTGACCGCGATCGCGCGTGACACCGTACCGACGACAGTCTGCCCGGGGTGCTGTCAACGCTAGATCTGGACGCAACGTCGCAGTTGACCGACGACGACACCCCTATGCACTCAGAGCGCCAGCTGTCACGCGTGTGCGTCGCGGTACCCCTTCGGGCCCACGCCGAACTTTGCGGTGAAGGCACGGCTGAAGACCTGGAGGCTGGAGAATCCCAGCTGACTGGCGATGAAGCTGACCGATTGCGAGCGATATGCCGGCGACAGCATCCGCTGCCGGGCCAGCTCGAGGCGCATGTCCCGAACGGCACACGCAACGGTGGTGTCGAACCGGGCGAACAGCCGGTGCACCGTTCGCTTCGACATGAAGAACTCCTCGGCGATCTGGTCGACGCCGAAGTCCGAGCAGTCGAGATTGCGCTCAACGAACTTGATGACCTGCTCGAACTGCCCGCGCCAGCGGTCGCCGACCTCGTCGGGCTCGGCCAGCTCCAGGGCCGCGGTGACGAGCAGGTCCGACACGCTGCCGACGATCCGGCCCGCTCCGGCGCTGGACACACCGTCACGCATCTCGTGAAGTCCGACCAGTGCCGGCGACAACCAGCGGCCCATTGGTGACGCTCCTGGCACGGGACGTCCCGTGGCGGCCAGGCATTCGGCATCGGTCAGACCGAGCAGCTCGCGCGGCCAGATGAAGTCGATCACCCGGGCCTCGGTCTCCAGCACCATGGAGTAAGGACGGCGGCTGTCGATGAAAGCGAAGTCCCCGGCCGCCAACGAGCACGAGCGTCCGTCCTGCACGATCAGACCCTGACCCTCCACGAAGAGGCTGACCACAAGCGAGTCGACGGGGTGCGTCTTGACCATCGAGTCGGTTCGCCGCACCGTCTGCGGACTGGTGCGGAGCTCGACGGTGTCCAGCTTGTCGAAGCTGTGCTTGTCGAGCGTTGCTCCGAAGGGCTGGTCGTTCGGCACCACGACCTCGAGCGCGCCGTAGACGTTCCAGACCTCCTGGGACCAGTCGCTGAGGCTGCGTGCGCCTGAAGGTTTCGCAACGTGACTCGCCAGACGGACTGGGATCGTTCCGGGGGGCATGGCGTTCACGTCTTCTCCCTCACCTGCTCTTGTGATGACGCGCGTGCGGGAAGATTACCCGACGCCCGGACCGTCCCCGTGCGCCAAGTCTCCGCGAGCGGGAGCTTCACGGGTTCTGCCACCACTGCTCAGCCGAAGGCCATCTCACCGTGAGCGCGAGTGGATCGGTCCCGACATGCTGTAGGAATCCGCTGCGAGTTCACACACCCTGTCGGGCCTCCTCTTCGGTCCAGAGCGGCGAGCGGGGTGCTGCCCGGCCTCGATCGGCTTGGCAGCACCCCGTCCCAGACCGACCACAGGCGTCTCCCCACATGAGCACCCGGCGGCCGGTCGGGGTGGCGATCTCTACTCGCCCTGACGCCCGATCACCTGGTACGTCTGCGGGTCGACGCGACGCCACCACAGCGCCAGCACTCCTCCGGCCAGCGCGACGAGACCCGCACCGGCCAGGATCAGCTGGGCGAGCCTGACGTCACCGACCAGGTCACCGAGGTTGGTCGTCGCGAGCCATGCGACGACGCACAATCCGATGAGCGCCAGGACCGGGGCCACCAGGCCCCTCCACATCGTGACTTGCCCGTCACCGTGCCGACGGAAGAACACCACGATGGCGGCGCTCGTCAGGACCCACAGCAGCACGATGCCGTAGCCCGCCAGGCCCAGCAGAACGGCATAGGACTTGACCGGGTCGGCATCGCCGAGGGCGGGCGCCATCAGCACCACGGCGATCGCGACACCGGTGAAGATGCTGGCCGGCACCGGGCTGCCGTGCTTCTGGCTGACGTTGCCCAAGACCCGAGGAACGACCTTGTCCCGCCCGAGTGCGTAGACGTAGCGAGCTGCGATGTTCTGGACGGCGAGGGTGCAGGCGATCGCGCTGGTGATGAGGAACAGGCTCGCAGCATCACTTGCCAGGCTTCCCGCATAGATCTGCATCGACTCCAGGACCGTGCCCGTGGGGTCGGCCGCACCGGCGGCCAGTCCGTCCCCGCGCCCCTGGCCGATGACGTAGACCAGGGTCGTGATGCCGTACATCACGGACAGGATGATCAGGAACCACGAGGTGGCGCGAGGCACGGTGCGCTCGGGGGCGTCGGTCTCCTCGCGGAACACCTGCAGCGACTCGAATCCGGTCATGCACATCGCGACGAACAACAGGCCGAGGGCGATCGATCCGTCGAAGACATGGTCGAAGACCGGGACGTCGCGGCCGTCAGGCCCACCGTCGAAGAGGACCCGCGCGTTCCACACCGCGATGATCGCGACCTCGAACAACATCGCGATGCCCAGGACCTTGGCGGAGACCCCGATGTTCAGCAGGCTCAGCGCGACGACGACGGACCATCCCAGCAACGCCCAGGCCCACCACGGGCCGGAGTTCTCCAGGCCGAGCACGTTGTCAGCGAAGTCTCCGGCAGCGACGCCGAGCAGCGTGAACGTTCCCGCCCCCAACCCCACGTACACGAGCACCGCGAAGAACGCCGACGCCAAGCCGAGCGGACGCCCCAGACCGCGGGTGATGTAGCCGTAGAAGGCACCGGGCTTCTCCATGCGGCCGGCCATGGCGTTCAGACCAACCGAGAACAACAGCAGCAGCACCCCCATGGCGGGGAACAGCAGCGGTGATCCGAGTCCGTTCTCAAAGCCCGCGATCACCGGGATGAAGCCGGCCACGACGGCCAGGGGCGCGTTGAACGCCAGCGCCGTGAACGTGAGCTCGAACGTGCCCATGTTGCCCCGCAACTGCTCACCCCCGGAGGCAGGCGGCGGGGAGGATCGTCGATCGGGCGGGGCAACGTGAGATGTCATGGGGGAACTCCTCGATGAGAGAGCGGCAGGGGATGCCAGGCCTGGTGGATGGTGCATAGATCGGTCGCCGGGTTGGATCCGCCGACAGCGGGTTTCGATGAGACGGCGGTCACACGCGACTTGGGTGACTCGATGCTAGGGACGCCGGCCCGGAGCGAGTTGACTCCTGGCGCCACGGTTCTAGGCCAGATCCGCCAAGCGACCGGCCGCGAGGGACGGGACCAGCCCGGCGGTTCGGTCAGGGCGTGCGGCCCTGACGCAGGTTCGCGGTCACGACGTCGACCGCGACGCGGGAGCTGCTCAGGGCCCCCTCCATCCAGGTACGCCAGACCGACTCGTCAATGTCGGTCCCGGCGAACACGATCCGGTCCTCGGGCTCGTTCATGGTCATCAGGAAGTCGACGGCCTCGCCGGGCCAGTCAATCCGGTATGTCCCGTCGAACAGCGGGTCGGCGCCGTAGTCGTGGAAGTCCACCGTCAGCACCTCCGCCGCGGGAAAGTACTCGCGCACCCACTCCTGCACACGGCCGACGTCACGCGGGTCGAAGTCCATGTGGTGCTCGCTGGAGAAGCCGTACACGATCTCCGTGCCGTCACCCAGCTCCTTCCCCGAGCAGATCATGTGGAAGCCACGGCTACCCATCGCCAGAGGGCGCGGCGGCAGGTTGCGCACGCGGATCGCACACTTGATCGCCCGGCTCATGTGATTGCGGCCGAGCAGCCTCTGCTTGTCAGGATTCAGGGGCGGGGTGAAGTCGATGTGACGGATCACGTTCGTCGGGACAGCGACGATGCACTCCCGGGCCTCGACGAGCCCGCCTCCCTCGTGGCGCACGGTCACCCCGTCCGGACCGCGTTCGACCGCGACGACCCGGTGGCTGAGGCGGATGTCGATCCCGGACCCGAGGACCATCGCCTCGAGCAGGGTGTGTAGACCACCGACGATCCGCTCCGTCAGTGCACCGTAGAACAGGTACGGGCTGTGCCCGAACGCCGCGATCTGGGACAGGAAGCTGAAGACCGAGAGCTTGCCCGGGTCCCACCCGCCGTAGACGACAACGATGGAGTACAGGAGGTCGCGGGTAGCGTCCGGGAGGTTCAGGGGCGCGAAGAACTCGTCCACCGAGACGTCGAGGTCGCGCACGCCCGCTTGTGTCACCTTGAGGCCGGGAGTGAACCGTTGCGACGCCGTCCGCAGGTGCATCAGCGCGCGTTCCAGGTCATGCAGCTGGTCTGGTGGGACCGGCATCGAGCGCCAGGCCCCTCCGGTGTGGAAGGCGGCACCGCCCGACGGCAGGTCCCCCCTGACCGCGATGCCGTAGCGCGTCAGCTCGCTGTTCATCAGCGGCTGCATCGACGTGTTGACCCAAGTTCCGCCGAAGTCGACCGAGACGTCGGGAAGGCCGGCGAAGGGGCGGGCGAAGATGCGTCCCCCCAGCCGCTGCGACCCCTCGAGGAGCACCACTGAGTAACCCCGGTCGCGCAGGTCCCGGGCCGCGGTGACCCCCGAGAGACCACCGCCGATCACGGCGACGTCGTACATCGTCTTTGAGCTGCTCATGCTGTCGATCACTCCTCGTGGTGTGCGGGACAAGCCCAGGTCGCCGGCCCTGGCAACCCAGTGGTGAGCCGCCACACTAGGGCGGCACGCGGGGCTCGACTTGCCGCGTGGCGCCATCCGATACGCCCTTTCTCGCCTCCCTGCACGGGCCGGTCAGCTGTCGGGAAAAGCCCTGATTCCTGGCGGAGATTGTCAAGTCGACCCGGCCCGGCGGATCTACGCTCCAGTCACCATCACCCGCCGCAGGCTCGGCCGGCCACGCCGGGACAGTCCGCGGCAGTCGCATCACCGACAACGACGAGGAGTTCACATGAACAGGCCGAGCGACCCACTGCTCCAGGAGATCGCGCTGATCAACGCTGCCGACTGCACGACAGCGGAGGGACTGGGGCAGATGGTTGACCAGATCTGCGCGCTGTTCACCGACGACGTCCAGATGAGCGACCTGACGACGACCGACACCGTCAAGGGCCAGGCCCAGATGCGCGAGTACTGCACGGGCTACTTCGGCGCGCTGACCAACATGCAGATCGAGGTGACGGGGATCTTCGACTCCGAGAACACCTCGACGATGTTCCTCACCATCACCGGCGACCACACCGGTGAGCTCCTCGGCATCGAGCCGACCGGCCGCCGGATCAGCTACCCGGCGATCGTGGTGATGCAGCTGAACGAGGACAATTCCAAGATGCGTCACGAGACCATGGGCTATGACACCGGTCTGATCCTCCAGCAGCTCACCTGACGCATTGCCCTCGTGGCCGCAGGATCCGCGCCGCGGCCAACGCGGCCACGAGGTCGACGCACTGCCAACGCGCCCTACAGGTGATCGGCCCGGTACTGCCGCGGCCCCACGCCGTACTTCGCCGTGAACGTCCGGCTGAACACCTGCAGGCTCGAGAACCCGGCCTGGCTGGCGATGAAGCTGACGGACTTTGTCCGGTGAGCGCGGGCGATCATCATCTGTCGGGCCCGCTCGAGACGGGCCTCGCGGATCCTGACCGTCGGGGTGGAGCCGAATCGCGCGAAGATGCGGTGCACTGACCTCGAGGACATGAAGAAGTGCGCGACGAGCGTCTCCGCCGAGAGATCCGGGTCGTCCAGGTTCCGCTCGATGAAGCGCAGCATCTCGTCGTACTGTCCTCGCCACTGGGCGTGGACGTCCTCCGGCGTGCCCAGCTCAAGAGCAGCCGTGATGAGCAGGTCTGCGATTCCGTCGGCGATACGGGCGACTCCCGCGCGGGACACTCCCTCGTCCATGTCGTGCAGGCCCAGCAGGGCGGGCGACAGCCAGCGCCCCAGTGGCGAGCTGGCCCTGAACGCACGAGCAGTGATGGCTCGGCATTCCGACTCGGCCAGACCGATCCCGTCGCGCGGCCACGAGAAGTCGATCAGCCGGGTCGACGAGCCGACAGCGACGGTGTACGGCCGGCTGCTCTCGACGAACACGAAATCCCCGGCCGAGAGCGTGGACGTGTGGTTGCCTTGGACCACGAGCGCTTCGCCTTGGGCGATCAACGTGACGAACAGGTCGTCCGACGGTTGCCTCGCGACCATCGACTGCGTCCGGGTGTACTCCTGGGCGCTGGTCCTCAGCTCGACCGTCTCGAGGCGATCCAGCGTCCTGCGCGCCAGTCGACCCTCGAACGGGTCTTCGGTGCGCGCAACCACGTCGACGCCCCCATACACATCCCGGATGAGCTCGGCCCAGTGCCGCGCATTCGAGGACTCGACGAAAGGCGCTCCCAGAGACGGCGCGTGATTCGTGCCCTGGGCTGCGCGCCGCACGAACCGTCCACCCGCGTCTGTCGTCTCGTCATTCATGGCATACCTCCGCTGACCGCGGATCTGTCATCCGTCGGTTGGGCACCTGTCTCGGCACGCAGGCCCATCCTCATCGGGACCCCGGCCCACGAAAGATCCCTGATGCCTACCCTCTGCGCCAGGTCGTGAGGTGACCAGCGACGAACTGACGATCATGGGGTCTGATGCATACACAGTGTCAGGCGGCGAGCTCGATCTGGCGCCACGAACCCGCACCGTCGGGCCTGTCGCCGGTAGGGCCAACTCGGCCAATCTTCGTCAACGGCCACCTGCACGGGCGAACGGAGAATCCGAGGTTCGCTCGACACGCCTCCGCAGCATGCAGCGGGCCGGGAACTCCAGAGTCCGAGCTTACCTGCGTCACCTCGACCCGATGACCGGCGAGGTGATCCGGTCGTCGAAGACCACCGCAGTCCGATACGAGAAGTCTCGCCCCGGCGAGCTGGCCCACATGGACGTCAAGAAATTCCGCAGAATTCCAGAAGGTGGCGGCTGGCGGACCAGGGGCGAGACCGTGACCAATCATCAGTCCCGCTTGAACAAGACCGGGGTCGGTCACGATCACGTCCAGCCGCTGGTCGACAACTACTCGAGGTTGCCCCCCGATCAGCCGCCTGTCACCAACGTCATGGCCGGGTACACCTAGGCCACTGGACGCCGGCGCACCGCCCGGCGGATGCGCGAGCCCGGCTTCGATGCCAGCAGCGGGTCGAAGTCGGGGGTGATCGGCGTCAGGTCGGCCTCGTCGACGAAGACCGCACCGTCGCGCACCTCCTGCTCGAGATCGCGTCCCAGGATCGTTCCGGCGGTCTTCATGCCGCCCCAGATCGTGGCGTTGATGCCGAACATGTGCTCGGTGCTGGCGCCTCCCAGGAACAGGCCCGGGATGTGGGTCCTGACCCGCGGGCGGAACGGGCCGAGGTTGCGCATCAGCGGCGCGATGCCGTAGCAGGAGCCGTCCGAGGTCAGCGTGAAACGCTCCTGCGTCATGGGCGTGGACGCCTCGCAGTACACCATCCGCTCGCGCAGGTCCGGGATCATCAGCGAGGCGGTGTCCAGGACACGCTCGGTGAGCTCGTCCTTGAGCTTGCGGTACTGCTCGTCGCGGCCGTACTCGGCTCCCTCCATCGGGTCGGTGTCGACGTTCCAGAAGGCGTGCTCCTTGGGGGCCCAGCTGACCAGCTCGAGGGTCGAGTAGCCCGGCGGTGCCGAGTGCGTGCCCTCGGGATCCTTCGCCGTGGGGCAGCTGATGCCGACCGGCATCTGCTCGGGACACCGTCCGGCCGCGACCTCGCGGTAGTAGCCGTCGACATCGTTGTTGGGCCAGACCCAGGCCAGCGGCGGGGTGCCGCGCTCACGCAGGTCGACGTCGAGCGCGACGTAGACCGCGAACATCGGCTGGGTCATCTCCAGACCGGCCAAACGCTTGCGGAGCCGACGGGTGAGGTGCTCGTCGCCGACCAGCTCGGTCCAGGTCTTCTTGTAGTCGCCCGCGGCCACGACGACGTCGGCCCGGACCTCCTCGCCGCCGCGCAGCCGCACGCCCACGGCGCGGCCGTCCTCGATGAGGATGCGGTCGACGCGCGACTTCGTGCGGACCGTGCCGCCGTGCGTCTGGATGACGTCCGTGAGGTGTGCGCCGATGACCTGGCCGCCGCCGCGCGGGTAGTAGGCGCCCGCCTGGAGGTAGTGGTGCAGCAGGCCTCCGTGCATCACGGCCGGCGTGCGGTGCGGCGGCCACGTGTAGTCGCCGTTCTCGGCCAGGATCACGGCCTGCGCGTCGCCGCTGAGGCCGCACGCGTCCATCAGCGTCGTGATCGGGCGCAGGCCCCAGCGCAGCAGTGCCCATGGCTTGCGGCGCGGCTCCTCCCCCGCGGAGATGATCCGCAGGATGCGCACGCAACGTCGCAGGCCCGCCTCCTCGTCGGGGAACGCGGCGACGAGCCGCTCGAGGTAGGTGTCCCAGCCGGTCGGAGTGTGGAACGTGGTGCCGGGGATCATGATGCGGCAGTGCCCCTCGGGGTCCTGGCGCAGCCACTTGATCCGCTCGGTGAGGGCCAGCCCGGACAGGGCGGTCTGCATCCGGCCGCCCGGGCCGCACTCGCCGACGTAGTGGGTGCCGACGTCGAACTCGAACTTGTTGCCGGCCCGGCGGAAGACCTGGGTGCTGCCGCCGACCACCTGGTTGGCCTCGAGGACCAGCACCTTCTTGCCGTTCGCCGCGAGGTAGGCCGCCGTGGTGAGTCCGCCCGGACCCGCGCCCACCACCACCGCGTCCCAGGTGTCGGTGTCGCCCTCGGGGGTCGGGGTCGAGGGCAGGGCGGTCTGTGTCATGCGGATCGCTTTCAAGAGTTCTGGAGTCGGACTCCAGTTAACTCCCTCAGGGGCCGCTGTGCCAAGGGCCCGCGCCGGTCAGGGGGTCGGCGAGTCCACGATCAGCCCCTCCAGGAGCACCAGGCCGGCCTCGATCACCGCCAGCTCGACGCGCTCGGGCGAGAGCACCAGGGCGTCGCGGCGCAGACCCAGCGTCGCCACCCCGTTCCACGCTCCGAAGAGGAAGTACGACATGAGCTCGGGATCGACCCGGCGGATCGCGCCGGTCTCGACGGCGTCCCGGATGCTCTGCTCGAACTCTCGTCGCAGCTGGCTGAAGCGGGCGACGACCTCCTCCTCGGCAGGCGTACGCGGACCGCGCTCCCCCGTCACCGTCAGATATCTCAGCACCGCAGGGTGGTCGAGCAGCAGCCGCAGGTACGCCGCTCCGACGCCCGCGAAGCGCTCGAGCGGTGACGTCTGCGCCGCGTACGCCGAGCGGAGCGCGTCCGTCGCCACGGCCAGGACGCGCTCAGTGACGGCTGCGAGGAGCCCGTCCTTCGTGCCGAAGTGCACGTAGACGGACGCCGGCGAGATCCCCGCCTCCGCGGCGACGTCCTCGATCCTGATCTCCTCGGCCGCGCGCTGCGACATCAACAGCTCGGCCGCGTCGAGGAGCAGAGCCCGGGTACGTTCCCTCCGGCGCGATCCGCGCGCGGCGGCGGACGTCTCGTCGTTCACGGCCCCACCCTAGGCCCGCCATGCCCCGAGCGCGGTCAGGCAGCTCCCGATGCCCTTGCGAACCTCCGAGCACCTCGGCCCATGCGCCGCAGCATGGCGGACGTGACCTCCGCGTCCGTTTACTGCCAGTCCTCACGCTCGAGTTCTGGCAACGTCGACGTGGTGAACATGCTCGACACACACGCGCATCGAGTGATCGAGCCACGCGTCCTCTACTTCGGCACACCGGTGGTGCTCATCAGTACCGAGAACCCAGACGGGTCGACGAACGTGGCTCCGATGTCATCTGCGTGGTGGGTGGGTGGCTCATGCATGCTCGGGCTCGATGCGACGTCCCAGACCACCCTGAATCTCCAGCGGACCGGTGAGCTCGTGCTGAACCTCCCAGACTCGACGATGGTCGAGGCGGTCGACCGGCTCGCGCTCCTCACAGGCACCAGCACCGTCCCCGCACACAAGGTGATCAAGGGCTACACGCACGTGGCCGACAAGTTCGGCGCAGCGGGACTCACGCCCATCCCCTCCGATCTCGTCGCGCCGGCCCGGGTCCTGGAGTGCCCCATCTCGCTCGAGTCGTCGGTTCAAGGCGTGGCGCCGTTCGACGGGGAGGACAGCGGCCTCCTGGCGATCGAAGCAAGGGTCATCCGCACGCACGTCCGTCCGGAGCTGTTGATCGCAGGCTCGGATCGGCACATCGATCCGGAGAAGTGGGATCCGTTGATCATGAAGTTCACCCACTTCTATGGTCGCGGCGTGAACCTTCACCCCTCCAGGTTGGCCAAGGGGTGGCAGGTTCCCTCGGTCCGGTCCTGCCCGCAGGAGGGAGCCGAGACCCGCTCCGCAGGCGTTGAGTCCACGATCGCGACGAGCAGCTGATCATCGCGAAGGGGTCGTTGACGTTCACGGACGGGACACATGCGGGGATCGGGGACGTCGTGGCCGTGCACGAAGGGGACCGGCACCGGGGCGACAGCCGTTGAGGACACCGAATTCCTCGTCCTCGAGCGAATCAACTGACCCTATGTCGAGGTCGCTCCGCCGATCGAAGACATCGCGGTCGTCCGCCTTGCTGACCCCGGCCGTCACGGTGACGGGCCTCGCAAGCGTTGTGGACACTGCGTCAACCTTCTCAGCGAACCCTCGCCAAAATCTGAGCTGCGCGCGCCAGCACCGGGGGGTCGATCATGGCGCCGTCGACGACCGCCACTCCCCCGCTCGTCACCGACTCGCGGATCGTGCGAGCCCACGCGAGCTCTTCGTCGGTGGGGCTCAGGGCGGTGTTGACTGCCTCCCGCCGGCCGTCGCGACGTTGCTGTCCGACGTCCCCGAGGTATCGACGGTCGGTGCGTCGCACTCCTTGACCGTCATCGGTCTGCTCGAGCAGCGGCTGACGCAGCCGATAGCCAAGGCCGAGCAGGCCATCTCGGCTGTCCGTGCCGACGGGAGAGCACCCTCTCGTGTCCGAGGCGCTCGCACACGACGAATGGTGGCGTACATGACGAAGGCCCTCACTGTCTCCAGTGAGGGCCTTCGTGGTGGTAGCGGGGACAGGATTTGAACCTGTGACCTCTGGGTTATGAGCCCAGCGAGCTACCGAGCTGCTCCACCCCGCGTCGCATGCTCCACTTTACAGGTCCACCCCCGCCGGACCAAATCGGGTCATCGCACTCGACGCCCGTCCCGCAAGCGGCACCGGGATGCCGGGCCGAAGTGCCCGCGACTACGGTTGACCGACGTGACGACTTCCCCGATCTCGAACGCCCGAGTGACCGCAGCGACCGTCGACGAGGCAGCGACTCGCGTTGCTGACGTGGCCAGCCGTACGCCGCTGGAGCTCAACGCGCGCCTGTCCGAGGCGACCGGCGCACAGGTCTGGCTCAAGCGTGAGGACCTGCAGCCCGTGCGGTCGTACAAGATCCGTGGCGCGTACAACCTCATCGTGCAGCTCGACGCCGACGCGCGGGCCCACGGCGTCGTGTGCGCGAGCGCCGGCAATCACGCGCAGGGGGTCGCTCTCGCCTGCCGCCGGCTCGGCACCCGCGGACGCATCTTCGTGCCCGGCACGACGCCCCGGCAGAAGCGTGAGCGCATCGTGACCCTGGGTGGCACCGACGTCGAGGTCATCGTGGTCGGCGACTCCTACGAGGACGCGTTCCGCGCCGCTCAGCAGGATGCCGCGGACACCGGCGCGGTGCTCGTGCCGGCGTTCGACGACCCGCGGACGATCAGCGGTCAGGGCACCGTGGCCCCCGAGATCGTCGAGCAGCTGGGTCAGGCGCCCGATCTGCTGGTCGTCCCGGTGGGCGGAGGCGGGCTGATCGCCGGCATGGCGACCTGGCTGCACGAACGGCACCCCAGCACCCGCATCATCGGCGTCGAGCCGGCCGGCGCCGCATCGATGGGCGCTGCCCTCGCGGCCGGCGCACCCACTCCCCTGGCGGAGGTCGACCCGTTCGTGGACGGCGCGGCGGTCGGGACGGCCGGCGAGCACACCTTCCCGCTCGTACGCGACGCGGGCGCCCAGCTCGTGACGGTCGAGGAGGGCCACATCTGCACCGAGATGCTGCGGCTCTACCAGTCCGACGGCATCATCGCCGAGCCGGCAGGAGCCCTCGCGACCGCCGCCCTCGACAGCATCGAGGTCACGCCCGGCTCCACCGTCGTGTGCGTCGTCTCAGGCGGCAACAACGACATCAGCCGGTACGGCGAGGTGCTCGAGCGGTCCCTCATCCACCAGGGCCTCAAGCACTACTTCCTGGTGAGCTTCCCGCAGGAGCCGGGCGCGCTGCGCCGGTTCCTCGATGACATCCTCGGGCCCGACGACGACATCACGCTGTTCGACTACGTCAAGCGCAACAACAGGGAGACCGGGCCCGCGCTCATCGGCGTGGAGCTGGCGAGCGCGGACGACCTCGAGGGCCTCCTCGAGCGACTCGAGGACAGCCCCCTCGGGGTGGAGCGGGTGGCGCCCGGCAGTCCGTTGTTCCACTACCTGCTCTGACGGGCGCCCGCCCCCTACTACTCCTTCTTCTCGGCCTGCTCCACGGCCCGCTGCGCCTTCTCGACCGCGTCGCCGACCTGGTTCATCCGACGCTGGTAGAGCGCGAGGTCGCCGTCCTTCAGAGCATCCTGCGCCTGGTCGTAGAACCGGGACGCGTCGTCCAGCAGCTGTGAGGCCGTCTGGTTGCCGGAGGACTCCGGTCGCTGCGTCGTCGGCCTCTCCGCGGCGTCGTCGGGGTTCGTCCCCTCCTCAAGACCCAGCGCGACCCGGAGGGCCTCGTCCAGGGTCTGTCCGAAGCCGACGTCCTTGCCGAACGACGCGATCACGAACTGCAGGACCGGGTACGAGCCCTCGACCGCGCTGCGCTTGATGTAGACCGGCTGGACGTACAGCAGCCCGTCGCCGACCGGGAGGGTCAGCAGGTTGCCGTACAGGATCGACGCCGTCTTGGACTGCTGATACTGCAGCAAGGCCTGCGAGACGCCCTTGTCGGTCTGGAAGTCGTTCGCGATCTGGCTGGGACCCGAGATCTGGGTCTCGCTCGGCAGCTGCAGGATCTGCATCTTGCCGTAGTTCTCGGTGTCCGTCGCCTCGGAGTTGACCGAAACGAACGCCGCCAGGTTCTGTCGCCGGTTGGGCAGGTAGACGCTGGTGACGCTGAACTTCGGCGTGTCCTCACCCGGCCGCGCGGTCGACAGGTAGTACGGCGGCTGCAGGGCGCTGGAGTTGCTCGGGGCCGTCGGGTCCTCGGGCACCTTCCACCGCTCGCCGTCCTCGTAGAACGTCTGCGCGTCGGTCACGTGGTAGCGCTGCAGCACGTCGCGCTGCACCTTGAACAGGTCGACCGGGTAGCGCAGGTGCTCCAGGAGCGCGTCGCTGATCTTGGCCTTGCTCTCCACGACGTCGGGGAAGACCTTCATCCACGTCTTGAGCACCGGGTCCTTGGTGTCCCACTGGTAGAGCTTGACCGTGCCGTCGTACGCGTCGACGACGGCCTTGACCGAGTTGCGCATGTAGTTGACCTGGTCGGTCGGCAGCGCCTTCTGCGCGCGGCCGTCGGTCAGCGTGTCGGCGGTGGCCTCCCGCAGCGAGCGGTGCTCGGAGTACGGGTAGGAGTTGCTCGTCGTGTAGCCGTCGACGATCCACACCACACGACCGTCCACGACCGCCGGGTAGGAGTCGCCGTCGACCGTCAGCCAGGGCGCGACCTTCTTGACCCGGTCGCGCGGCTCGCGGTCGTACAGGATCTTGGACTCGGAGTTGACCCGGTTGGACAAGATGATGTTCGGCTCGGCGAACTTGAACGCGTAGAGCGCCTTGTTGAACAGGCCGCCGATCGGCACGCCGCCCTTGCCGTCGTACGTGTTCTGGGTCGCGTTGACCTTGCCGTCCTCACCGGTCGCGCCACCGCGCGGGATGTCGACCTCGATCGCGGCGGCACCCTTCGGGCGACCCACGATCGAGTACGACGGGGACTGCTCGCCGAAGTAGATCCGCGGCGGGGTCGTGGTCTTGATCTCGCCGATCTGCGGGATGTCCTTCGCGGTGAAGACCGGCTCGCCGTTGGGGCCGCGCTGGTTGCCGCGGGCGGCGATGATGCCATAGCCGTGCGTGTAGACCGTGTGGTCGTTCGCCCAGTTGCGCTGCGTGTCCTGCAGGCCGTCGAGGTTGAGCTCACGCGCCGCGATGATCGTGTCCTGCGGCACCTTCTCGCCCTCGAGCTTGTAGCGGTCGACGTCGAGCGTGCTCGGCACCGAGTAGTAGCCGCGCACCTGCTGCAGCTGCTCGAACGCGTCCGAGATCAGGGTCGGGTCGAGCAGACGCGTGCTGACGCGCGACTCCGCGGAGGCGGCGAGCTCGCTGTCCGTCAGGTCGGTCTTGGCCGAGTAGGACTCGACCTCGGTGTCCGCGACGTCGTACGCCTCCCTCGTCGCCTCGATGTTGCGGGCGATGTAGGGGCCTTCCTTGTCGGGCTCGGACGGCTTGACCTGGAAGCCCTGCATGACCGCCGGCCAGATCGCGCCGATGAGGATCGACGTCAGCGCGAGCAGACCCAGGCCGATCGCCGGGAGGGTCCACGAGCGGATGAAGATGACCGCGAAGAACAAGATCGCACAGACGATCGCGACACCGATCAGGATGTTCTTGCCCGGGATGCGGGCGTTCGCGTCGGTGTAGCCGATGCCGTCGAACAGCTTGGAGTTGCCGATCGCCAGGCCGAAGCGGTCGAGGTAGTACGAGACGGCCCGGGTCAGGACACCCAGACCCACCAGGACCGACAGGTGCACCTGCGCCGCGCGGGTCAGCTTGGGGCCGCGGCCGGCGATGCGGATGCCGCCGTAGACGTAGTTGAGGAACAGCACCGCCAGGACCGTGATGACGATCATCGCGAACGAGAACGACGTCAGGAAGCGCCACCACGGGTAGTCGAAGACGTAGAAGCCGACGTCCTTGTTGAACTGGGGGTCCTTGACGCCGAACGACGAGCCGTGGCGCCACATCTTGTACGTGTCCCAGTGGCTCGCGCCGACGGAGCCGGCGAATGCGCCGAGCACGAGGAACAGCACGATGCCGATCGGCTTGAGGATGGGGGTCAGCGCAAGGCGGTAGCGGTAGGACGGGTCGTCACGACGCAGCGGCACCGTGTCGGGACGCGTCCGGTACGCGAGGTAGAGGTTGCCGATCACGAACAGGCCGAAGATCAGCCCCATCGCGACGAACAGTCCGACACGGGACACCAGGACGCTGCGGAAGACCTCGCTGTAGCCGACGGACTTGAACCACAGCCGGTCCGTCCACACGCTGATGAAGATCGAGCCGAGCAGGAGCAGCACGGCCAAGGTCACAAGGGTCGGGACGAGCACCCGCTGGCGTCGCCCGGACCCCGACGGGGGTTGGGGCTGGCGCGGACGGGGTGTTCCGAAGATGTCGCTCACAGGTCTCCTGGGTGAAGGGGTGTCAAGACTCTAGGTCAGGGTGGTGCGGAGGTGCTCGATCAGGCCGGGGACCAGGTCAGGGCCCTCCAGCAGCTCCGCGTCTGCGGGGTCCCTGGCGCGGACCGCACTGTGGGACCGGCCGTCGCGCGTCACCGCGGCGACGAGGCGCACCTCGCGGCGGTCGGGGTGGTTGATGGCCGCCTCGACGATCGCGTCGGGGTCCTCGGGCAGCGACTCCTCGGCCTCCGGCGGCAGCATGATGCGTTCGATCACGGCGGCGCAGCCCATCACGGCGTCGGGCCACTCGATCTCGGTCAGCAGGTCCTCGAGCTCACGTCCCTCGGGCAGCTCCTGCTCGATCGGCGTGATGCCGTCGGGGTCGCCACCGAGCTGGTCGGCGAGGCCGGGCTCGGCCGCGACGAGATCTGCCGTGGGCACCAGCGCGAACAGGCGCGGGGGCTGGTCCCATCCCTCGGCGCCCACGTGCGACTCGACCTCGAGGGCGGCCTGGCGGAGCGGGGAGTCGGGCATCAGCTGCATGAGGGAACCTTCGCCTTGGGGTCCTTGGCCAGCGCCTCGAGCGAGGAGATGGCGTCGTCGAGCTTCGTGATCTTGACCAGCTTGAGGCCGTGGTCGTCGCCGTCCGCGGCCTCGGCGCAGTTGGCCGCCGGCACGAGGAAGATCGTCGCCTTGGCCTCTGCCGCGCCGGCCATCTTCTGCCGCACCCCGCCGATCGCGCCGACCACGCCGTCCGCGGAGATCTCGCCGGTCCCCGCGATCGTCTTGCCGCCGGTCAGCTGGCCGGGGGTCAGCTTGTCGTAGATCGCGAGGGCGAACATCGAGCCTGCGCTGGGTCCGCCGATCTCGCGGCCCACGTTGTTGTCGACCTTGATCGGGAAGCTGAACTTGGTGCCGATCGAGATGCCGAGCCGCGGCACGTCCGGGTCCTGGGGGTCTGCGCGGGTGACGATCGAGACCGTCCGCGGGGTGCCCTTGCGCTCGATGCCGACCTCGACCGTGTCGCCGGGCTCGACCGAGCCGACCGCCTTGACGACGGCATCCGACGACGTGACCTCGGTGCCGTCGACACTCGTCACGATGTCGCCCGACTCGAGCTTGCCGGCCGCCGCGCCGTCCTTGACCACGGCGGCGATGACCGGGCGACCGGGGACGTCGTAGCCCGCAGCGCGCAGGGCGGCGACCTTCGAGGCGTCCTTGGAGCTCGCGAGCTGGGCGGCTGACTGCGCGCTCGACTCCTTCTCGGACTCATCGTCGGGATAGACCAGCGACTTCGGCACGACCGCGACGTCCTTGTCGGCGTACGACCTGATCGCATCGACGATGGACACCTGCGAGTCCGGCCGCGTCACCGACACCGTCGTGAAGTCGAGCGATCCGGTGGTCGGATACGTCTTGACGTCGTCGCCGAACGTCAGCAGCGGCTTGCCTCCGGCGATGCGAGGGGACCCGAGCGTGTCGAACGCCGGGCCGGGACTCATCGTCACGTACGGCACCGGGACCAGCAACGCCACGCTCGTCAGCACGATCAACGAAACCGCCGCCACGACCAATGTCGTGTAACGACGGCTCAGCGAGGAGGGCTCGGGCACACGTCAAGAGTAGTGAGTCAGGACAACCCGGAGCGAATCCCCGTCGAGATGTCCACGCTAGGCGTGGTGCACCCACTCGGAGTCGCCCGACGTGAACGTCTGATGCTTCCACACCGGCACGTCCGCCTTGAGCTCGTCGATGAGCCGGCGACACGCCTCGAACGCCTGCGCGCGATGCGCCGCGGAGGCCGCGACCACCACCGCGAGGTCACCGATCGTCAGGTCGCCGACGCGGTGGACGCCCGCCAGGGCCACGACGTCGCACTCGGCGGCGATGCGCTCGGCCACCTCCTGCAGACGCGCCACGGCGGTCGGGTGCGAGGAGTAGCCGAGGGCGCTGACGCCCTGTCCCCCGTCGTGGTCGCGCACGGTCCCGACGAACAGGCACGTGCCTCCCGCGGTGGGGTCAGACACCGCGGCGTAGACCTCGTCGAGGCTCAACGGGGTCTCGCGGATGTCGATGAGGCGTACGGCTGTCATGTCGATTCATCGTAGGGCGAACACGGAACGCTGGGGTGCGGGGAGCAAGTCGGTAGTGTTGTCACATGGCCGATGACGAGAAGAACGAGCCCGAGAACCCCTTCAAGGGCACGCCGATGGAGCAGATCTTCGGCGCGTTCTCCGGCGGCCCGATCGACATGAACCAGATCATGGGCCAGATGCAGAAGATGTTCGCCCCGCACGAGGGCAGCGTCAACTTCGATCTCGCCAAGGACGTCGCCCGCCACACCGTGGCCGCCGCGGGTCCCGATCCGAGCCCGACCAGCTCCCAGCAGGGTGCCGTGGACGACGCCGCCCGGCTCGCCGAGCTGTGGCTCGACACGGCGACCTCGATCCCCGCCGGCGCGACGACCGCCACGGCATGGAGCCGCGCGGAGTGGATCGAGTCCACCGCCGGCACCTGGCAGCAGCTCGTCGAGCCGATCGCCCAGCACGTGGTCACGGCCATGAGCCAGGCCCTGCCCGAGGAGGCCAAGGCCATGGCCGGTCCCCTGCTCGGCATGCTGACGCAGGCCGGCGGGGCGATGTTCGGCCAGCAGGTCGGCCAGGCCCTCGGTGGCCTGGCGGGCGAGGTCGTGTCGTCGACCGACATCGGGCTGCCGCTCGGCCCCGAGCGGGTCGCCGCCGTGATCCCCGAGAACGTCAAGGCGTTCGGCGAGGGTCTCGAGCACTCGGCCGCCGACGTCCTGCTCTACGTCACGCTGCGCGAGTGCGCGCACCACCGCCTCTTCCAGCACTCCCCCTGGTTGCGCTCGGCGCTCGTCGGCGCGATCGAGGAGTACGGCCGGGGCACCCGCATCGACATCTCGGCGATCGAGGAGCAGATGCGGAGCCTCGACCCCTCGCGGCCCGAGGACATCCAGGAGGCGCTCGCAGGTGGCCTGTTCGAGCCCCAGCGGACGGCCGAGCAGCAGCGTGCGCTCGATCGGCTGGAGACGCTGCTCGCGTTCATCGAGGGCTGGGTCGACGAGGTCGTGACCGAGGCGACCAAGGACCGCATGCCGGCCGCCGCCCCGTTGTCCGAGGCGATGCGTCGCCGCCGGGCCACGGGTGGCCCCGCCGAGCAGACGTTCGCTGCCCTGGTCGGCCTCGAGCTGCGTCCCCGCAAGCTGCGCGAGGCCACGACGCTGTGGGCCGCGCTGCGCGACCGCCAGGGCGCTGATGCGCGCGACGCGGTCTGGAGCCACCCCGACCTCATGCCCGTCGCTGCCGATCTCGACGATCCGCTCGGCTTCGCCCAGGGCGAGGGCCGCACGCAGGGCGACGACGACTTCGACGCCGCCCTCGGCGAGCTGCTCGACGGAGGCGACCACACCGGCGACGAGGACCGTCCCGAGTGACGCTGCACGGGGACGCGTACGACGTCCTCGCGCGGTGGACGGCCCCCGACGACGAGCAGGAGCGGCTCCGGCTGCTCTACCTCGCGCACCTCGACGCACATCCCGACGCCATGAGTCGCAGCTGCCACCCCGATCACCTCACCGCGAGCCTGGTCATCGTCTCGCCCGACCGGTCGCGCGTGCTGCTGACGCTGCACCGGATCATCAAGCGGTGGCTGCAGACCGGCGGTCACTGCGAGCCCGGCGACGCCACGCTCGTCGAGGCCGCCCGGCGCGAGGGGCTCGAGGAGAGCGGCCTGCGCACGATCAGCGTGGACCCCGAGCCCGTGCTGCTGTCACGCCACGAGGTCCCCTCGTGCGGACCGATCCGCCCGTCGCACCACCTGGACGTGCAGTTCGTGGGCATCGCGACGGACGAGCTGATCGCGATCAGCGACGAGTCCGACGATCTGGCCTGGTTCGACGTGGACGACCTGCCCGACGGAACCGATCAGTCGGTGCGCGACCTCACCGCTGCTGCCACGAGACGCCTTCGAGGAATCCCTTCGCCTTCTCCGTCTCCGGGTAGGCGCTGACCAGCGCCCAGAACTGGCGGCTGTGGTTGGGCTCGATCAGGTGCGCCAGCTCGTGCACCAGCACGTAGTCCACGACGTACGCCGGCATGCCCTGCAGCCGGTGGGACAGCCGGATGCTCTGGTCCGAGCTCGAGCACGAGCCCCATCGCTTGTCCATGTTGGTGACCCAGCGGACCGACGACGGGACCGCCCGGCCGCCGAACCAGGACTGCGACAGGGCAGCCGCCCGGGCCATCAGCTCGTCATCGCTGGGGCGCACCCGCTGCTCGCGGCGGTCGAGCCGCTCCACGAGGTTGCGGACGTGCTCGTCCTCGGCGGCCTTGGACAGGTGCGCCGGCATCAGCACGATGGTCCTGCCGCCCTCGCGGTACGCCCGCACCGTGCGCTTGCGCCGGTCGCTGCGCCGGATCTCCACCTCGCCCATGAGGTGAATCTACCGCCGCGAGGTGTCTTTTCTGCGTCCACAGGCGGGTCCGGCCGAAAGTCCTGCTCACGCACCACGCACTGCCACCCGCGCCCGCTCACCGCACAGGTTGTGCACCGCTTCGTCCACAGGCTCGCTCGGCGTTCCCCACAACTTGTCCCCAGAGTTGTCCACAAGCGGTGGACAACGGTTCGATCCAGAGGTTGACGTGGACCCCCGCCGGGTGCACACAGGTGCGGAGGACCCGGCCGGTGCCGGGTCCTCCGCAAGAGTGGGGGAAGTGCGGGGCGCGGGGCCCCACTGGTGGATTCAGGCCTTGCCGAGAATCCGGTTCAGCTTGGTGCCACAGACCGGGCAGACGCCCTTGGCCATGCGAGTGCCCTTGTCACTGACATGGACCTCTCCGGACGTCTCGCGCTTCTCCTTGCACTTGACGCAGTAGAACTCGCCACTCCATGTTTCCGACATTGCGGCCTCCTTGCCGATGTGGTGCTGATCACTGTCAGCATAGGTGCGACGGTGGCATTTCACGCTCGGAGCGGCCAAAAACCCCTCGGCGAGTCGCGGCGCGTCCCCACGGGTCGACCGACGTCCACAGCGCCGCTGTGGACGGTGGCTTGGCCCGGCACGACGACGCGGGCAGGCTGACGACATGGCCCTTCGACCTGCGCTCCGTCCCGGCGCACCGCTGCTGCGTCGGGACGCGACGCACCTGCAGGTCGGCACGTCGCCGGGCGTCATCCTCCCCGACCGACCCGGGCTGCTCTCGTTCCTGCGCCTCCTCGACGGGGCCCGGGACCTGCAACGGCTCGGGGCGCTGGTGCGCGAGCGGGTCCCGGAGCTGCAGGACGACGTCTCCGAGCTCGTGTCCCGGCTGATGGCGGCGGGGGCCGTCGTGGACACGTCGGCCGCCGACCCGCGTGCGACGCACGAGCTGGCGGTGGTCGGCGATCCCGCGAGCGGCGAGGTCGTCGGCGCCATCCGCTCGATCCTCACCTCGGCGGGCCTGCACCGCCTCGACTCCACCGAGCCGGAGCTGCTCGTGCTCGTGTCGTGCGGCGAGCCGCCACGCTCGGCCTTCGAGCAGGCCTCGCTCTGGGGGATCGACCACCTGCCGGTCGTCATCGACGAGGACCGCGTACGCATCGGCCCCCTCGTCACCCCCGGCCGCACCCCGGGGCTCTGCTGTCACGACCTGCACCGCGCCGACTTCGATCCGGCCTGGCCCGCGCTGCTGCACCAGCTGGGTCGGGCCGCCGGCGGTGCCTCCGCTGCAGGGCTGCGCGCGACCACGGCGCACGCCGCCGCGGTGGAGGTCGCGGCGGCGACGCTCGACCACCTGGACGGCGCACGGCCCCTCACCGTCGGGTGCTGCCTGCTCGTGGGTCCCCGCCACGACGAGCGGACCCAGCGGCCCGTCCCCTTCCATCCGCGGTGCACGTGCGATCTGCTTGGGGCCGCGTGATCGCGACCGCCGGACTATCCTGAGCACGTGTCCGAGACCCCTGAGCAGGACCAGCCGAAGGGCCGCCCGCTGACGGGCAGCGCCTTCGCGCGTACGGCTCGACTCGCCTCTCTTCCGCTCGGCTTCGCCGGACGCACGACGCTCGGTCTCGGCAAGCGGGTGGTCGGCACCCCCGCCAATCTCGTCCTCGACGAGGTGCAGCGCCGCACCGCCGACCAGATCTTCAGCGTCCTCGGACAGCTCAAGGGCGGCGCGATGAAGTTCGGCCAGGCCATGAGCATCTTCGAGGCCGCGCTTCCCGAGGAGCTCATCGGCCCGTACCGCGAGACGCTCGTCAAGCTGCAGGACTCGGCTCCACCGATGCCTCCTGCCACCGTGCACCGGGTCATGGCGCAGGAGTTCGGCGACGACTGGCGCGAGCAGTTCCCCTCGTTCGGGGACCGCCCGGCCGCCTCGGCGTCGATCGGCCAGGTCCACCGGGCGACGTGGTCCGATCCGGACGACCCGGGCGCCGAGCCCGTCGACGTCGCGGTCAAGCTGCAGTACCCGGGAGCCGCGAAGGCTCTGCTCTCCGATCTGCGACAGATCAGCCGGCTGGCCCGGATGTTCGGCGTCATCGCCCCCGGGCTCGACGTGAAGCCCCTCGTCCGCGAGCTGCAGGACCGCGTCGCCGAGGAGCTCGACTACTCGCTCGAGGCCGGGGCCCAGAACGTGTTCGCGGCCGAGTTCGCCGACGATCCCGAGATCATCGTGCCGAGGGCGCTCGCCCACACCGAGCACGCCCTCGTCTCGACGTGGCTGGAGGCAGACTCGTCCCTGGCCCAGATCATCACGAGCGGGACGCAGGACGAGCGCGACGGATACGGCGAGGCGTACGTCCGGTTCCTGTTCGCCGGGCCCCGCCGCACCGGCATGCTGCACGCCGACCCCCACCCGGGCAACTTCCGGATCATGCCCGACGGTCGGCTCGGCGTCGTCGACTTCGGTGCCGTGGCCCGCCTCCCCGAAGGGCTGCCGCCCACGATGGGCCGACTGCTGCGCCACGCGGTCGACGGCGACTTCGACAGCGTCCTGGAGGGCCTGCGCGACGAGGGCTTCGTGCGATCGACCAACGATCTCGACGCGGACACGATCGCCCGCTACATCGGCCCGTTCGTCGAGCCGGCCCAGGTCGAGGCGTTCACCTTCAGCCGCGAGTGGCTCCGTGAGCAGACGCTGCGGGTCAGCGCCCCCACCGCCGAGGGCATGGGCACGGCGATGAAGATCAACCTGCCGCCGCAGTACCTGCTGATCCACCGGGTCTGGCTCGGCGGGATCGGCGTGCTCAGCCAGCTCGGGGCGACGGCGCCGTTCCGCGAGATCCTCGAGGAGTCCCTACCGGGATTTGCCGACGAGCTCCAGGACTGACGCGGCGTACTGCTCGATCTTGGCCGGACCGATGCCCGGGACGCGTTCGAGGGCCGCCTCGTCGGCCGGCTTGGCCTCGGCGATCGACTGCAGCGTCGCGTCGGTGAAGATCACGTAGGCCGGCTTGCCCTGCTCGGTCGCCTGCTCCTTGCGCCAGGCCCGCAGCGCCTCGTAGAGGTCCTCGTCGTACGTCGCGGGGCACGTCGAGCACCGCCCGAGCTTGCGGTCGGCGACCGCGAGGACCTGGTTGCAGACCCGGCACTTGGCGACCTTGCGCTGGCGGGCCTGGGAGGACACCTGCCGGGCCTGGTGGCCGGCCGGCAGCAACGGGTCGAGGAAGCGCGTGGGCTGCCGGTTGCCGCGGCCGCCGGGCTTGCGCGCCGCCGCCCACGAGATCATCAGGTCGTGCCGCGCCCGGGTCACGCCGACGTAGAACAGCCGGCGCTCCTCCTCGACCAGCACGGGGGTGTCGGCGTGGATGCTCGGCATCATGCCCTCGTGCATCCCGACGCAGAAGACCGCGTCCCACTCCAGGCCCTTGGCCGAGTGCAGCGTCGCCAGCGTGACGCCGTCGACCGCGGGCGCGTGGGCCTGCTCGATGCGCCGGTCGAGATCGGCGACGAGCGCGGTCATGTCGGCGCCCGGCGTCGACTCCGCGAGGTCGGTGGCCATCGTGACGATCGCGTGCAGCGACTCCCACCGGTCGCGGACCGCACCGGCCGCGGTCGGTGGCTCGTCGGTATGGCCCATCGCGGCGAAGATGGCCCGGACGTCGTCGACCAGGTGTCCGGCCGTCTCGCCGCCGCGCGCGGAGCCCCGCAGCAGCGTCACCGCCTGGCGCACCTCGGGGCGGTTGAAGAAGCCGGTCGCGCCGCGCATCGAGTACGGGATGCCGTGCTCGCCGAGCGCCTCCTCGAACGCCTCGGACTGGGCGTTGATGCGATAGAGGATCGCCATCTCGCGGTAGGGCACGCCGCGACGGTGCAGCAGCGCGATCTCGCTCGCCACGGCGTTGGCCTCGGCGAGCTCGTCGGGGAAGCCGACGTACGTCACGGGGTCGCCGGGCTCCTGCTGCGAGACCAGCCGGACCCCCTCGGTCGCGTTCGACCGGGCGAAGACCGCATTCGCGGCCGCGACGATCTGCGGTGTCGAGCGATAGTTGCGGACCAGCTCGATGCGCTGGGCACCCTCGTGGCGGCGGCCGAACGAGGCGAGGATCTGCGGCGAGGCCCCGGCGAACGAGTAGATGGTCTGGCGCGGATCGCCGACGACGCAGATGTCGTCGCGGCCGCCCAGCCACAGCTCGAGCAGCGTCGACTGCAGGGGGTTGACGTCCTGGAACTCGTCGACGACGAACCAGCGGTACTGCTGGCGCACGCGCGCGGCGATGCGCTCGTCATCGGCCAGAATCGCGGCGGTGACCAGGAGGATGTCCTCCATGTCGATGCGGCCGCGCTCGCGCTTGACCTCCTCGTAGGAGGCCAGCACGTTGGCGACGTCACCGGCCGACAGGTCGGCGACCTCGCGGCGGGCCGGGCCGGCCGCCGCGGCGTACGCGGTGGGCGCGATGTTGGAGACCTTGGCCCACTCGATCTCGGAGGAGAGGTCGCGCAGCAGCGGGGTGTCGGCCCGCTTGCCCAGGCGGCGCATGGCCTCGGCAACCAGCGGGAACTTCGACTGGGTGATCTCGGGGAACTCGCCGCCGTAGACGTGCGGCCAGAAGAACCGGGCCTGGCGCAGTGCCGCGGAGTGGAACGTCCGGGCCTGGACCCCGGCGGCGCCGAGATCGCGCAGGCGTACGCGCATCTCGTTGGCGGCCTTGGTCGTGAACGTGACGGCCAGGACCTCGGTGGGCTTGTAGACGCCCGTCGCGACGCCGTACGCCATGCGGTGCGTGATCGCTCGGGTCTTGCCCGTGCCGGCGCCGGCGATGACGCTGACGGGGCCGCGCAACGCGAGTGCGACCTCCCGCTGCTCGGGGTCGAGCCCGGACAACAGGTCGTCGGCAGGTGGCACGCAGGCTCCTCAGGAATGGGGTGAACGGACGATGTGTTGAGATGTTCAGACTAGTCGTCGAAGGAGACACTCCATGCCCGGCACGTTCACGATCTACTCCACCCCCTGGTGCGGCTACTGCCACCGTCTGAAGAGCCAGCTGAAGCGCGAGGGAATCACGTTCGAGGAGGTCGACATCGAGCAGGAGCCGCAAGCGGCAGCGCTCGTCGAGAAGGCCAACAACGGCAACCAGACGGTCCCGACGCTCATCTTCGCCGACGGCAGCGCGCTGACCAACCCGAGCGTCGCCCAGGTCAAGGCCAAGCTGGCCTCCTGAAGGGCCGCAACCCTCCCCTCACACGTACCGAAGGCTCGCGTCGGCGAACCGGGGGGTCAGGTCCAGCGGCCGTGGATCGCGCCGCCGTGCCACTGGTGGAGCAGCCACCGGGAGATCGAGACGTCGGGCGGCAGCAGCAGCTGCGACGAGGCGGTCAGCTCGGTGACCTCCTCGCGGGAGAACCAGCGCGCCTCGGCGATCTCGTCCTGGTCGACCACGATGTCGTGGGTCAGTGCCCGGCCGAAGAACCCCAGCATGAGGCTCGACGGGAACGGCCACGGCTGGCTCGCGGCGTACGTGACGTCGCCGACCTCGATGCCGACTTCCTCCATGACCTCGCGGCGCACGGCGTCGCCCAGGGTCTCCCCCGGCTCCACGAAGCCCGCGAGCGTCGAGAAGCGCCCCTCCGGCCACGCACCCTGACGCCCGAGCAGGGCCCGGTCCTGGTCGTCGGTGATCAGCATGATCACCGCGGGATCGGTGCGCGGGAAGTGGTGCGCACCGCAGGCAGGACAGATGCGGACGTGCCCCGCCTGGGCGATGTCGCTCGGAGCCCCGCACTTGGCGCAGAAGCGGTGCGTCTGGTGCCAGCGGGCGATGCCGACCGCGTGCACCGCCATCGACGCCTCGTCCGCGGCGACCGTGGGGCCGATCACCCGCAGGCTGGCCGGCTCGAGCTCGGCGGGCAGGCGGTCGACCATGACCGCGGCGTGACGGACGCCGTCCTTGACGCCGAGGAAGATCCACTCCCCCTCGGGCGCCTCGTCCGCGGGGATCCAGCGCAGCCCTGCTCCGCCGTGCGTCGGCACGTGCTCACCGCCGATGACCAGCACGCGGATGTCGTTGCCGCCTCCGGGACCCCGCCGCCACGCATCGTCCTTGCGAAGGTGTCCGGCGCGGTCGTGCTGGGCGTGATCGAAGGCGAAGTCCACCTCGTCAGGCTAGCCCGAGACGGTGCTCGAGCTCGGCCCGGTCCGGCAGGTCGTCATAGCGGTGCACCTCGCCGAGGCGGACGTAGTAGAACACCCCGTCGACCGACACGGGATCGATGCCCATGAGCTCAGCCCACGCGAGGCGGTAGATCGCGAGCTGCAGCGGATCGGACGTCGCCTGGTTGTTGGTCTTCCAGTCCACGACGTCATATCCCTTGGCGGTGCGGTAGACCGCGTCGATGCGCCCGATGACCTGCTGGCCCCCCAGCAGCAGCGAGAACGGCGCCTCGATGCGGTGGGGGGAGCTCCCGCCGTAGGGGCCCGCACGGAACTTCTCGATCATCTCGTCGAGCTCGGCGTCGTTGCCGATGTGCGCGTCGCCACGACCGGGCAGATCAGCTGGGTCGAGAAGCGTCTGCTGACCGAACTGCGCCTCGATCCAGGCGTGGAACCGGGTGCCGAACCGGGCGCCCGCGACGGGCTCCCGGGGCATGGGCCGGGCCAGCTCGGCGAGCACGTCGCCCTGCTGGTTCGCGAGCCGCAGCGCGGTGGTCGCCGACAGCGCCGGCGGCAGGGAGATCCTGCGGACGGGGTCGGCTGCCCGGTCCGCCTCGGCGACGAGCAGGGCGAGCTCGTCCTCGATCTCCTGGACGATCGCCAGCTCGGCCCGCTCCTCGGGCGTGCCGAACTCGGGCAGGGCCGGCGAGGACGGGTCGTCGATGTGCGCGTCGACCAGCGCGGCCAGCCGGTGCCGGGCCGTCAGGTCGGCGGGCGACGCGGGCCAGGTCACCGTGAGCCGCTGCTCGGCCAGGGGATTGCGGTCCTCGGCCTCCGGAGCGGGCGTCCAGACGGTCGGCTCGACCCCCCGCCGCTGCAGCCACTCACGGGTGTTGTCCAGGAACGGCGACGGACCCCTCGGCCGGGTCGCGGTGCGTCCCCACCAGTGCCCCGAGACGTGCAGCTCGAGCTTGGCGCGGGTGTACGCGACGTAGCCCAGCCGGCGCTCCTCCTGCAACGCATCGGCGGCGTTGAGCGCGCGATATTCCTTGTCGCCCGCGTAGGTCCACTCCTCGATGTCGGGCAGCTGGTCGGCGTCACCGCGCAGGGCCACGGGCAGCGTCGTCGCGCTGCCCACCCATCGCGACCGGCCGCGCGAGTGCGGGAACACACCCTTGGCCATGAACGGGACGAACACCACGCGCCACTCCAGGCCCTTGGCCTTGTGGGCGGTCAGCAGCTTGACCGACTCGGCCTCCGAGGGCGTCGACACCTCCATGCCGTCGTTGAACCGCTCCTCGGCCTCGAGGTAGGCCAGGAGCCCCGCCAGCGAGGCGAAGGGGTCGTCGGAGGCATATGCCGCGATCGCGTCGAGCAGCAGCGCGACGTTGTCGAGTCCCGACGGAGTGCCGCTGGCCTCGAGCTCGACGTCGAGGTCGAGGGCGTGCATCGCGCGTCGCGCGAAGTCGTAGAGCGGCTCGCCGACGTGGGAGCGCAGGCTCGACATCATGCCTGCGAGCGACTGGAAGCGGACCCGGGCCTCGGGCGAGTAGGGCAGGTCTCCCGGGTCCTCGACGGCGTCGGCGAGCGACACGATCTCGGTGGGATCGGCGCCCTCGACCGCCTTGGCCAGCTGGTCGTCGAGGGACAGGTCGCCCTCGCGGCCGAACACCCGCCCGCTGAGCGCGGCGGCCCGGCGACCGAGCAGCGCCAGGTCGCGGGGTCCGATGTGCCAGCGGGGTCCGGTCAGCAGACGCAGCATCGCCGGATTGGCGGTCACGTCCTCGACGACCTCGAGGACCGAGACGAGGTCCTGCACCTCCGGCTGCGACAGCAGACCGGTCAGCCCGACGACCTCGAACGGGATGCCCGCCTCGCGCAGGCCCGCGACGATCTCGCCGTTCTCGGCCCCGACCCGGACGAGGATCGCGATCTCGGACGCCGGGTGCCCCGACTCGATCGCCGAGCGCACGCCGTCCACGACGGCCTCGACCTCGTCGGCGACCGTCGGGTGCAGCGCGACCGTCACCGAGCCGTCGGCGTTGTCGGTGTGGGCCTGCAGCGGCAGGACGTCCTCGGAGGTCGCGTAGAAGTCGGCGGCGAGCTCATTGGCCGCCCCGATGATCGTCTTGCCGCACCGGCGGGTCTCGACCAGGGAGAACAGGGAGCCGCGACCACCGTCGGCGCGCGGGAAGTGGTCGAGGAACTCGGTGAGGTTGCCGGCCGCGGCCCCGCGCCAGCCGTAGATGCCCTGGGCGGGATCGCCCACGGCCATCACGCTGTGCCCGCGCCCGTGCTCGACGTCGGGCCCGGAGAACAGATTCTTCAGCAGGTCGCGCTGCGCGACCGAGGTGTCCTGGTACTCGTCGAGCAGCACCACGTCGAAACGTTCGCGCAGGGACTCGGCCACCTCGGGCACGGCCGACAGCTCGGCTCCCCACGCCATCTGGTCGGAGAAGTCCATGACCCCGGCGGCGGCCTTGGCAGCCCGGTAGCGGTCCACCAGCAGGCTCAGCTCGATGCGCTTGCGGGCGGCGGCGATCCCCGCCTCGTGCACCGCGTACGTCTTGTCGGCGGCCTGGAGCGTCTCGATCAGATCGGCGTCGAAGGCTCGCAGGCGGTCGGTCGGCACGAGGTGCTCGGACAGCTGGCCGTCGAGCGCCATCACGTCGCCGACCAGGCGGGGCACGTTGGTGCTCACCTCGACGAGCTCGCCGTCGTAGCGCTCGATCGCCTGCGCGACGCGCTGGAACCTCGAGGCGTCGGACAGGATGCGCAGATCGGGCTCGATGCCCAGGCGCAGCCCGTGCTCGGCGATCAGGGTGCCCGCGAACGCGTGGTAGGTCGAGGTGGTCGGGTCGCCGTCGGCCTCGAGATCGAGGCCTGCGAGGGATCGCCGGACCCGGACGCCGAGCTCGGAGGCGGCCTTGTTGGTGAACGTCAGGCCCAGGATGCGCTCGGGGGCGACCCCGTGGTGGCCCACGAGCCACACGACCCGGGCGGCCATGACGGTGGTCTTGCCCGAGCCGGCGCCCGCGATGATCACGCTCGGGCTGTCGACCGGTGCGGTGATCGCGGCGACCTGCGGATCGGAGAACCGGAAGGGCGCGCGCCCCGGCGCCGCCGGGAACATGCCCTGGAAGAGCCGGTCGAGGTCGTCGACCGTGCGCAGCAACGTCACTGCTCACCACCTCCGAGGATCGTGGCGCCCTCCGGCTGGGCCGGGCAGGCTCGTCGGAACTCGCAGTAGCGGCAGGACTTCTCGCTCGGCGTGGCCACGAACTGCTCCTCGGCGATCACGTGGACCGATCGCGACAGCTGCTCGACCGCGAAGAAGGGGACGTCGGGCGCGGGCGCGTCCTGCGGCTGGACGACCGGGTAGTCGGGCAGCTTCTTCTCGGCGTTGCGCAGCTGCACGAGCTCGGCGCCCGCTGCGGGCGCCCCCGGGGCCAGGTCGGCGGTCGCACCCAGGTCGACCGCGAGCTGGTAGAAGCCCAGCTGCGGGTGCTCGGCGAGGTCCTTCTTGTCGGCGACGGACTTGCTGGTCTTCAGATCGACGACGTGGACCCCGTCGTCGTCCTGCTCGACCCGGTCCATCGAGCCGGCCAGCTCGACCGGGCGTCCTTCGACCGTCGTGGACACCCGGAACTCGTGCTCGGCCTTGAGCGTCGTCCGGCCGTGCTCGAGGTGCCAGCGGACGAAACGGACGAGGGCGTCGCGCGCCTCGGTGCGCTCGCGGCCGCCGATCCAGTCCGCCGCGAAGGCGAGCTGGTCCCAGACCTTGTCGACGTAGGCGCCGAGCGCGTCGGCGTCGGCGGGCAGCCGGTTCTCGGCGACCTCGGCCGCGACCGCGTGCACCACCGAGCCGAATCCCTGTGCGGTGGTGGTGCCGGTCGACGCCTTGACCTCGTGGTCGTAGAACCACTTGAGCGGACACTCCACGATCGAGCTGACCGAGCTGCCGGACAGCCGGATCGTGGCGTCGGGGGCTCGCATGGGGGTCTCGGACCGGGTGATCGCGCTCATGCCCCACCACCGCTCGGGCTGCGCGGGCCGGGTCGCCGAGCCCGGACGCTCGGCCAGCATCGCGAGCAGGCGGGCGACCCGATCGCGCACGACATCGCTCTTGGTGGTCTCGCCGAGGCGCCGCAGCGCCGCGATCGAGCCGCGCAGCGACAACGGACGGTCGGGGCGGCGCTTGGGCTCGCGCTCCGGGACTGCGCCCGAGGCGTCGCGGTGCAGGTGGTCCCACAGCTCGCTGACGAACATCGACGGCTGGTCGCCATCCTCCCGCCCGCTCTCGACGGCGGTGACGACCAGGTGCTCACGGGCCCGCGTGCACGCGACGTAGAACAGCCGGCGCTCCTCGCGCAGCGCCTCGCGTGCCGTGGGCGGGGCGATCTCGCCGTGGGGGCCGAGGCGCTCGGACCGCAGGAAGCTGCCGCGGTGGCGCAGGTCGGGCCAGGTGCCGTCCTGCACGCCGGCGACGACCACGGTGCGCCACTCCAGGCCCTTGGACCGGTGCGCCGTCATGAGCTGGACCGCGTCGGGAGCGATCGCGCCCTGGGCCAGGGTGTCGGCGGGGATGTCCTGGGCGTCCAGCTCGGTGATGAACTCGGCCAGCGACCGGCGCGTGTGCTGCTCCTCGGCCCGGGCGGCCTGTGCGAACAGCGCGACCAGCACGTCGAGGTCGTGGTCGGCGCGCGCCGAGCCCTCGCCGTTGCCGAGGGCCTCGGACCGGAGCCGGTCGCGCCACGGCGTGCCCGACCAGATCGTCCACAGCACCCGCTCGGGCGACTCCCCTGCCACGATCTGCTCGGCGGCACGGCGCAGCAGGGTCGCGAGGCGGGACGCCCTCGCGGCGGAGTGGGCCAGCTGGGAGCCCGGGGCGGCCAGGGTCAGCAGCACCGCGGGGTGGGACAGCGCCTCGGCGAGCAGCAGCCGCGAGGCGCGGGGACCGCGGGCCTCGGAGCGGTCGGCCTCGCGCAGCGCCCGGCCGATGCGACGCAGGGCGGGTGCGTCGAGACCGCACAGCGGCCCCGCGAGCAGGGCGTCTGCGGCCGCGGGGTCGAGAGCTCGGTCGTGCGCGAGGTCGTCGGCGGCCCGCAGGGCGACCAGGAGCGTACGGACCGCGGGCTCCGAGCGCAGCGGAAGCTCGTCGCCGGCCACGACCACCGGGACCCCCGCCGCGCTCAGTGAGCGCTGGAACCGGGCGATGTCGGCGGCCGAGCGCACCAGGACGGCCATCTGGTCCCACGGGACCTCACGGGAGAGTCGCTGCTCGCGCAGGATCAGCGCCACGTGCTCGGCCTCGGCGGTCGGCGTCACGAAGGTCTCGACGTGGACGTCTCCCTCGAGATGGCGCCGCGGCGCGAGGTGGCGCAGCCCCTCGAAGTCACGACCGTCGACCGGGCCGAGGACGCCGCGGTTGGACACGATCGAGGCGACCGCGGCCGAGATCTTCTCGCCGTAACGACTCGTGCTCGTGATCACCACCAGATCGGCCGGGGACCCGTCGGCCTGCGGGAACTCGTGCCGGAAGTCGAGGATGCCGCGCACGTCGGCGCCCCGGAAGCCGTAGATCGACTGATAGGGATCGCCCACGACCACCAGGTCGCGTCCGTCGCCGGCCAGCGCCTGCAGCAGCTCGACCTGCAGGGGGTCGGTGTCCTGGTACTCGTCGACCACCACGAGCCGGTAGGTCTGGCGCAGGCGCTCGCGGTGGGCGGGATCGCGCAGCAGCTGGACGGCCTGGAAGACGAGATCGGAGTAGTCGATCGTGTTCTGCAGGGCCGCGACGCCGGTGTACTCGTCGAAGAAGCGGGCGGCAGCCTTCCACTCCTCGCGGCCCGACGCCTCGCCGAGCCGCAGAACGTCGACGTCATCCATGTTGCGGGACCGGGCAGTGGCCATGAAGTGCTGCATCTCGTCGGCGAGCCCCCGCGTGCGCAGGGCGGGCCGCATCAGGGCGGGCCACTGCTCGGCGTCGCCCTCACCCAGCAGCCGCTGGATGATCGCGTCCTGCTCGGGGGCGCTCAGCAGCTGCAGGGGCCGGGAGAACTCGCTCTCGGTCTGCAGCTGGCGCACCAGGGCGTAGCAGAAGGAGTGGAAGGTCATCGCCGGCGTCGTGGCCGTCGTGCGGTCGAGGCGCCGCCCGATGCGCGACTTCAGCTCGTCGGCGGCCTTGCGGCTGAAGGTCAGGACGAGGATCTCCTCGGGCGCGTAGCCCCGGTCGACCCGATCGGCCACGACCTCGACGAGCGTCGAGGTCTTGCCCGCGCCGGGGCCCGCGAGCACCAGGAGCGGACCGCCGGGGTGCTCGACGACGCTGCGCTGCTCGACGTCGAGCCGAGGGACCGAGGGTGCGGCCTGCGGTGCACCCAGCTCGTACTCGATCGTCATGACCCCATCTCACCAGACGGGTCCGACACTCAGCGCTCGAACCGCCAGAGCGCCTCGCGCATGTCGACCGCCGAGCCGTTCGCCCGCATCGGCGTCCCCTCGTCGCGGTAGTGCGCCTGGGCGTCGATCGCGTGCGAGGCGGGCAGGCTGCCGTCCACGCGGACGACCCGCCACCACGGCACCGCTGCACCCTCCAGGGCCATCACCCGGCCCACCTGGCGCGGCCCACCGTCCTGCAAGATCTCGGCGATCAGCCCGTACGACAGGACCTGGCCGGGCGGTATCCGCTCGACCAGGTCCAGGACCCGCTCGGTGAAGTCCGGGCTCATCGCCAGCTCCTCCAGCGGGGTTGCTGCGTCAGTACGTCGGCTGGCTGGGGTCGATCTGGTTGACCCAGGCCACGACACCGCCGCCCACGTGCACGGCGTCCTTGTAGCCCGCTCCCTTGAGCACGGCCAGCGCCTCGGCGGAGCGGACGCCGGACTTGCAGTGCAGCACGATCTGCTTGTCGTCCGGCAGCTGCTCGAGCGCCTTGCCGTTGAGGAACTCGCCCTTGGGGATGAGCACCGAGCCGGGGATCTTGTTGATCTCGTACTCGCCCGGCTCGCGGACGTCGACCAGCACGAAGTCGCGGCCGCCGTCGTTGCGCTCCTTCAGCCACCCGTCCAGCGTCGCGACCGAGATCGTCGAGTCGGCGGCCGCGTCGGCGGCCTCCTCGCTGATCGCGCCGCAGAACGCCTCGTAGTCGCTCATCAGCTCGGTCGGCAGGACGCCGTTCGGGTCCCGGCGGATGTTCAGCGTCTGGTAGCGCATCTCCAGCGCGTCGTAGACCATCAGGCGGCCGATGAGCGGGTCACCGATGCCGGTGATCAGCTTGATGGCCTCGGTGACCATGATCGAGCCGATCGAGGCGCACAGCACGCCCAGCACGCCACCCTCGGCGCACGACGGGACCATGCCCGGCGGCGGCGGCTCGGGGTAGAGATCGCGGTACTGCGGCCCCTCCTGCGCCCAGAACACCGACACCTGACCTTCGAAGCGGTAGATCGAGCCCCAGACGTACGGCTTGCCGAGGATCACGGCGGCGTCGTTGACGAGGTAGCGCGTCGCGAAGTTGTCGGTGCCGTCGACGATGAGGTCGTACTGGCTGAAGATCTCCAGGACGTTGTCGTTGTCGAGGCGCTCGTTGTGCACGATCGTCTTGACGTACGGGTTGGTCTCGGCCACCGAGGCCGCAGCCGACTCGGCCTTCGGCTTGTCGATGTCGGACTGGCCGTGGATGATCTGGCGCTGCAGGTTGGACTCGTCGACGACGTCGTCGTCGATGATGCCGAGGGTGCCCACGCCGGCCGCGGCCAGGTAGAGCAGGGCAGGGCTGCCGAGGCCGCCGGCGCCGATGACCAGCACCTTGGCGTTCTTGAGGCGCTTCTGTCCGGTCATCCCGACGTCGGGGATGATCAGGTGCCGGCTGTAGCGACGTACCTCGTCGATGGTCAGCTCTTCGGCGGGTTCCACGAGTGGGGCGACCACGGGTTCTCCTCTGGTGGTGCGATGAAGCTCTGGTGTTCGGCACAACGCCGACGCTGCCCTCCATTGTTCCCGGTCCTGCCACCCACCTGCGCCTCCCGTCCGGATCGTGGGCGGGGCCAGTAGGCTGATCGCGTGACTGAAGCCATCCCGATGCGTACGCGCACGAGCCGCCTGCCGCGCACCGCGCGCCGGGCCCAGCTGCTCGAGGTCGCGCTCGAGGTCTTCGTCGAGCAGGGCTACCACTCGGCCTCGATGGACGAGATCGCCGAGCGTGCGGGCGTCTCCAAGCCCGTCCTCTACCAGCACTTCCCCGGCAAGCTCGATCTGTACCTCGCGCTGCTCGAGACGTCCTGCGACACCGTCATCGACGGGGTCCGCACGGCGCTCGCCTCCACGCAGGACAACCGCCGACGCGTCCAGGCCACGATGGAGCTCTGGTACGACTACGTCGGCGACCGCGGCGCCGCGTTCCGGCTCGTGTTCGAGTCGGACCTGACGAGCGATCCGTCGGTGCGCGAGCAGGTCGACCGGGTCGTCGAGGAGTCCGCCGCCCTGGTCGCCGAGGTCATCCGTGACGACACCGGACTGCCGGACGCGGCCTCCCACCTGCTGGCCGTGAGCCTGGTCGGCATGGGCCACGTGGGCGCGCGCAACTGGCTCTCCCAGGACTCCAGCCTGACCCGCGACGAGGCCGTCCAGCTCGTCGCGGCACTGGCCTGGCGCGGCATCGGCGGGTTCCCCCGCAACGAAGACGACAACATGCAAGGAGATGAGTGACCGTGGAGGTCAAGATCGGCGTGCAGTACGCGCCCCGTGAGCTGTCCGTGTCGACCGAGGAGGAGCCCGCCGCCGTGCTGGCGCTGCTCGACCAGGCACTCAAGGACGGCACCGTGTTCACCCTGACCGACGCCAAGGGCCGTACGGTCGCGGTTCCGGCCGAGAAGGTCGCCTACCTCGACTTCACCTCCGACGTGGGCCGCAAGGTCGGCTTCGGCCTGGCGGCCAGCGAGGCCGTCACCGCCGCCTCGAAGTAGCGCCCCCGGCCTACGCCGCGAGGCCCAGCTTGTCCATCCTCGCGGCGTGGGCCTCGGTGAGGCGGGTGAACATCCGCCCGATCGCGGCCAGGTCCATGCCGGGGTGGTCGACCCCGCCGACCAGCACCGTGCTCAGCGCATCGCGCTCGGCCACGACCATCTGCGCCTGGCTGAGGGCCTCGCCCATCAACCGGCGACCCCACAGCGCGAGCCGTCCGCCGACCCGGTGGTCCTCGTCGATCGCCCGGCGGATCGCGTCGACGACGAAGTCGGAGTGGCCCGTGCCGCTCAGCGTGTCCAGCACCAGCGTGCGGGTGTCCGGATCCAGGTACGCCGCGATCTCGCGGTAGAAGTCGGCCGCCAGCCCGTCGCCGACGTACGCCTTGACGAGGCCCTCGAGCCAGTCCGACGGCCTGGTCTGGCGGTGGAACCGCTCGAACGTCGCCGCGAAGGGCAGCATGACCGCGAACGGGTCCTCGCCCATCTCGACGAGCCGGTCGCGCAGCTTCTCGAAGTGGTGGAACTCGGCCGTCGCCATCGCGGCGATCTCGACCTTGTGCTCCAGGTCCGGGGCCATCTTGGCGTCCTCGGCGAGCCGCTCGCACGCGCTGATCTCGCCGTACGCGAGCAGGCCGAGCAGCTCCAGCACGCCCGTCCGGTAGACCGGATCATCCATCGTCGAGGGGGGCTGAACGTCCTTGGTGGCCATGACTGTGCAGCGTAGCGCGTGGCGTGCTCGCCCCAGACGTTAGACTGGGAGCGGAAATCCCACGAATCTGAAGAATTCGAGAAGACCCTGACTACGTTCAAAGATCTGGGCGTCATGCCCGAGATCGCCGACGCACTCGTTGACGTCGGCATCATCGAAGCTTTCCCCATCCAGGAGATGACGCTCGGCGTCGCCCTCATGGGCACCGACCTCATCGGCCAGGCACGCACCGGCACGGGCAAGACGCTGGCGTTCGGCATCCCCGTCATCCAGCGCACGGTCGCGCCCCACGACCCCGACTACGACCAGGTCGTCGCGGGCAAGCCCCAGGCGCTCATCGTCGCGCCGACCCGTGAGCTCGCGATCCAGGTCGCCAGCGACATCGCGGTCGCGTCGAAGCGTCGCGGCACCCGCAACCTGACGATCTACGGCGGCGTCCCCTACGAGACGCAGCTAGACGCGCTCGAGGCCGGCGTCGACATCGTCATCGGCACGCCCGGTCGTCTGCTCGACCTGGCCAACCGCGGCGTCCTCGACCTGTCGCACGTCAAGTCGCTCGTCCTCGACGAGGCCGACGAGATGCTCGACCTGGGCTTCCTGCCCGACGTCGAGTCGCTCCTGGCCAAGACGCCCGAGACGCGCCAGACGATGTTGTTCTCCGCGACGATGCCCGGCGCGATCGTCGGTCTGGCGCGCAAGCACATGCGCCACCCGATGAACATCCGCGCCGAGTCCGGCGACGACGACAGCCAGATGGTGCCGGCGACGGCACAGTTCGTCTGGCAGGCGCACGACATGGACAAGCCCGAGATCGTGGGCCGCATCCTGCAGGCCGACGACGTGGGCCGCGTCATCATCTTCACCCGCACCAAGCGCACGGCGCAGCGGGTCGCCGATGAGCTCATCGACCGCGGCTTCCCGGCCTCGCCGCTGCACGGCGACATGGCGCAGCCGGCCCGTGAGAAGGCGCTGACCCGCTTCCGCGAGGGCAAGATCGACATCCTCGTCGCGACCGACGTCGCCGCCCGCGGCATCGACGTCGCCGGCATCACGCACGTCATCAACTACAACTGCCCCGAGGACGACAAGACGTACGTCCACCGGATCGGTCGTACGGGCCGCGCAGGCGCGTCCGGCATCGCGGTGACGTTCGTCGACTGGGCCGACATCACCCGCTGGAAGCTCATCAACAAGGCGCTCGGGCTGCCGTTCGACGAGCCGCAGGAGACGTACTCGACGTCGGACCACCTGTTCCACGACCTCGGCATCGACCGCAACGTCAAGGGACGCCTCAAGCCTCCCGCGCCGCGCGAGCCCAAGAAGGACGACGACCGTGGCGGCCGTGGCCGCAGCGGCGGTGGACGCAGCAGCGACCGCGGTGGCCGCTCCGGTGGCGACCGCAGCTCGAGCAACGGCAGCGACCGCGGCTCGAGCAACGGTGGCGGCGACAAGCAGGCGCAGCCCTCGTCGGCGTCCGCCCCCGCGGGCGACGGTGCGACCCGCACCCCCCGCAAGCGCAACCGCAACCGCACGCGCTCGCGCGGCGGCGACCCGGTCGCCAAGTCCGAGTAGGACCGATCTGACGACGTTGACGTCGTCAGAGCAGCACCAACGTCGAAGGATCCGTCCCCCCGGGGACGGATCCTTCGACGTTCCTGCTGTGCCGGCTGCCGAAAGGCCGAAAGATCGGTGCGGGGGGCGGGAGGCGTCAGGCGGTGACGACGACCTGGGTGCCGACGGGGGCGAAGTCCCACAGCGCGATCGCGTCGGGCTTCCACTGGCGCACGCAGCCCGCCGAGAGCCGCTGACCGAGCTGCGACCGGGTCTGCTCGAGCTTGCCGGAGTTGTCGCGGGGCACCGAGTGGAACCCGATCGGCTCGCTGAAACCGGTCGCGAACCGCACGAAGTACTCCATCGTGCCGCTCGCATCGAACGCGGTCGCGTGGCGCGTCTTGGACAGCACCTCGTACGAGCCGGGCTCGAGGTTCTCGAACTTGCTGCCCGATACCCGGTAGGTGCGCTCGACCGATTCGTCGCTCCGGATCAGCCACACCCGCTGGTCGCCCTGGTCGAACACGATGCGCCGGCCCTCACCCGATCCGGGCGGTGGCGCGGGATCGGCGCGGTCGGCCGCGGCGGACACCTTCGCGGTGCGCTCGGCGTCCGCGGACGCCGGGCCGGTGGTCAGGATCTTGTCGAGCGAGGCCGTCTCGATCGGCGACGACACTGACGGCCGGCTCGCGGCCTGATCGGCCGATGCCTTCTCCGCGGTCAGCTGCGGCAGGACGCCTACTGCTGCGCCGCCCACGGCGAGGGTGACGCCGAGAGCAAGGGCGAGGGCGCCGGCCCGTCCACGACGAGCGGCCAGTCGAGGCGCGCGATGCTTGGACACGTCACCATCCTAGCGAGGGCACCGCCGGCACTCCGCGGGGTCAGGCCCTCGTGCCGGCCGTGTCCTTGCCGGACGCGAGCAGGCCCGCCGCCACCTCGCGGTACGCCTGGGCGCCCTTGTGGTTGCGAGCGGTCGACAGGACCGATCGGCCGATCGCGGGGGCCTCGGCGAACTTGATCGTCTTGGGGATCGGCGGGCGCACGACCGGCAACCCGTAGGTCTCCTCGATCGCGGCGAGGACGTTCTGGGCGTGCCGGGTGCGGCCGTCGTACATCGTGGGCAGCACGCCGAGGATGTCCAGGCCCGGGTTGATGAACTGCCGGACGTCGTGGATCGTGTCGAGCAGCTGCCCGACCCCCCGGTGCGACAACGTCTCGGCCTGCAGCGGGATCAGCACCTGCTGGGCCGCGGACAGCGCCCCGACCGTGAGGACACCGAGGGTCGGCGGGCAGTCGATGACGATCCAGTCGTAGTCGTCCGCGACCTTGTCCAGCGCGACCCGCAGGCGCTGCTCGCGTCCGGTCCGCCCGAGGAGGCTCTCCTCGGCCTGGGTCAGCGTGATGTTCGCGGGCAGCAGGTGCATGCCGTCGTCGGTGATGACGATCGCGTCGTCGGCCAGCTTGGTGCCGAGCAGCACCTCCGCGACGCTCACGTCGAGGTCCTCCGGATCGATGCCGAGGGAGAACGTGAGGCTGCCCTGCGGGTCGACGTCGACCAGCAGGACGCGCTGACCGAGCTCGACGAGCGCCGCCCCGAGGGACACCACGGTGGTCGTCTTCGCGACGCCACCTTTCTGGTTCGCCACTGCGATCGTCGTCGTCACGCGGCCATTGTGTCATCGATGACGGCGGCCTGGCCCGCGATGCGCTGACACGTTTGGCATGCTTGGTCCATGACACGTCGTGCGCTGGTCACCGGGGCAACTTCAGGGATCGGCAACGCCTTCGCGAGGGAGCTCGCCAAGCGAGGGCACGACCTGGTGATCGTGGCCCGCACCACCGACAAGCTCGAGCAGATCGCGGCCGATCTTCGCAGCAAGCACCGCGTCGAGGTGGACGTCGTGACCGCCGACCTGGCCACGTCCGAGGGCATGCAGGCAACCGCGAACGCGCTGACCGACACCGCCCGGCCGGTCGACCTGCTCGTCAACAACGCCGGCGCCTCTCTGGCGGGGTGGTTCGGCACGACCGACATCGTCGACGAGGACTACCAGCTCGACCTCCTGGTCCGCGCGCCCATGCACCTCATGGACGCCGCGATCAAGACCATGGCCGGTCGCGGCGGTGGCAAGATCATCAACGTGTCCAGCGTCGCGGCATTCACTCCCCGCGGGGTCTACTCCGCACACAAGGCGTGGCTGCTCAACCTCTCCCAGTGGGCCGACATCCACTACGACGACGTCAACATCTCCGTGCAGGCGCTGTGCCCCGGCTTCGTCCGCACCGAGTTCCACCCGCGCGGCCAGATGGACGTCTCCGACGTCCCCCGGTGGATGTGGCTCGACGCCGACCGGGTCGTCGCGGCGTCGCTGCGCGACCTCCAGCACGACAAGACCGTCTCGATCCCGTCGTTCCGCTACAAGGTCCTGGCCAGCCTCGCCCAGCACATGCCCAAGTCACTGGTCACCCGCATCGCCCGGCGCGGACGATGAGCGTCCCGCGGACGCTCGAGCTCCCCGCGGGCGTACGCAGCGAGGTCCTCGCGGGACTCGACGGAGACATCGCAGCCCTCAGCGCGTCCGCGGTGGGCACCCGGGTCGGTCACGTGCTGCTGGTCCCGGGCTGGACCGGCAGCAAGGAGGACTTCACCCCCGTGCTGCCCCTCCTGGCGGCGGCGGGCTACGACGTCACGGCGTACGACCAGGCCGGCCAGTACGAGAGCGCGCCGGCAGCCGACTACTCCCTCGAGCGCTATGCGGCCAACGCGCTGCACCTGAGCCGGGCCGTCAGCGCGGACGGCAGCCACGTGCTGGGGCACTCGTTCGGCGGCCTCGTCGCCCAGCAGGCGGCGGTCCTCGGCGCGGCAGACCTGCGGACCCTCAGCCTGCTCTGCTCGGGCCCCGGCGCCCTCGGCGACGACGACCGCCGGCCGCTCAAGAAGCTCGTGGCCGCGATCGGCAAGGTGCCGCTGCTGCAGCTGCACGAGCTCCGGGAGCAGGGCGTCAAGCGTCCCGCCCAGATCACCTCGTTCCTGGCCAAGCGGTTCACCGCCAACGACCCGCGCTCGCTGCGGGCGATGACCCAGCTGCTCATCGACGCACCCGACGTCGTCGAGCAGGTCGCGGCCACCGGCCTCCCGGTCTGGGTGGGTCGCGGCGCCGACGACGACGCGTGGCCGCACGACGTCCAGGCCGACATGGCCGGACGCCTCGGGACGCGGATCCACGTCGTCCCCGACTCGGCGCACTCCCCTGCCGTCGAGAATCCCGCAGCCCTGGTCGATGCATGGCTGCCGTTCCTGAAGGAGCACAGCTGATGCCCGTGACCCGTGGATTCACCGGACGCCCCCGCGGGGGCGGCAACGACCGGCTGCCGCCCGGCCAGCACGACACCGGGGCGGGGTGGCCGACCCTGACCGCCGAGCTGACCCCGCAGATCGACGTCGACGAGTGGACGTTGACGCTCGACGGCCTCGTCGAGCAGCCCACGACGTGGGACTGGCGCGGCATCCACGCGCTGCCGGCCGACTCCTACTTCGGCGACATCCACTGCGTCACGACGTGGTCGAAGTTCGACACCACGTTCTCGGGTGTCAGCGTCGACTCGCTGCTCGAGGTCACCGGCGTCAAGCCCGAGGCCACGCACGTGTTCGCGACCTCGACCACCGGCTACACGACCAACCTGCCGCTCGCGGACATCACCGACGGCAAGGCCTGGATCGTGTGGGACTTCGACGGGAAGCCGCTCACGCCCGAGCACGGCGGCCCGGTGCGCCTGCTGGTGCCCCACCTGTACTTCTGGAAGTCCGCGAAGTGGATCACCCGCCTCGAGCTGCGTGACCACGACGAGCAGGGGTTCTGGGAGCGCAACGGCTACCACGACCGCGGCGACCCGTGGCTCGAGCAGCGCTACCAGGGCGACGCATGACCCAGATCGTCCCGACGCCGGTCGCGAGCTCGTGGACCACCGCAGTGGTGCGCGAGGTCGAGCGTCTCGGCCAGGACTTCGTCAAGCTGCGCCTCGAGGTCGCGGACCGCACACCGCACGTCCCCGGGCAGCACTACGTCGTCAGGCTGCGCGCGCCCGACGGCTACACGGCCCAGCGCTCGTACTCGATCGCGTCCGATCCCGACGACCCGCTCGTCGAGCTGATGGTCGAGTGCCTGCCGCGGGGCGAGGTCTCCTCGTTCCTGCACGAGGTGGTCGAGGTGGGTGACGTGCTGGAGGCGCGTGGCCCGATCGGGCGGTGGTTCGTCTGGGGCGGCACCACCCCGGCGCTGTGCGTGGCCGGCGGCTCCGGCGTCGTCCCGTTCGTGTCGATGCTCAGGTACGCCCGGCGCACCGGCACCGAGCCCCTGCTGCGGATCGCCGCCTCGGCGCAGACCCGGGAGCGGCTGCCGTACGCCGACGAGCTCGAGGCCTACGGCGCGTTCATCGCCCTCACCCGGGAGAACCACCTGCAGACCGACGGCAGCGAGCGGGTCGCCGCGCACATCTACCCCGAGGAGATCGTGCCCCTCGCGGAGGGCATCGAGCGGGCGTACGTGTGCGGTTCGGTCGGCTTCGTCAGCTTCGTCGGGCGCATCCTCGGCGAAGCAGGTGTGCGCAGCGACACCGTGCGGGTCGAGCAGTTCGGCCCCACCAGCTGATCCCTCGACCCTTGCCATCTCGCGGCCGCAGTCCTAGGTTGCGAGAAGAGTCTCGGGGGGTATCCGATCTCTCGAGGCGCTCGCCTCGGAGGCAGCCATGTCCAACGACCCCGCACGTCCTGCCCGCACCGCACACCGTCCACGCCGGGGGCGTCTCGCCGCCGTCGCCGGGCTGGGTGCCCTGACCCTGGTCGCGACCGGGCTCGCGACCACCCAGGCGAACGCCTCCCCCGACGATCCGCTCGTCGGTTCCGGCCGTGACCAGACCGGCAAGGTCCAGGTCGTCCACGTCGAGGCACCCACCCCGGCGGCGCGGACCAAGGTCAGCAAGCTCGGGCTGGACATGACCGAGCACGGCGACGCCACCGGTGTCGAGGTCGTGCTGCACGGCAGCAAGGACGCCGCCCGGCTCCGCGGTGCCGGCTTCGACTGGAAGGTCAAGATCCCCGACCTGCAGGCACGGACGGAGGCCAACCAGGCCAAGGACCGGCGCTACGACAAGGCGGTCGCGCAGTCGCCACTTCCGAGCGGACGCACGGCCTACCGCAACCTCGACGACTACAACCGCGAGATGACCCGGCTGGCGAAGCGCTACCCCAACCTGGTGAAGCCGCTGACGCTGCGCAACCGCTCGATCGAGGGCCGCCCGGTCCGCGGCATCGAGATCACCACCAACGCCCGTCAGGTCAACGACGGCAAGCCGGCGTTCTTGATGCTGGGTGCCCACCACGCGCGCGAGTGGCCCTCCGCGGAGCACGCGATGGAGTTCGCCTACGACCTGGTCGAGAACTACCGCACCGACCGACGTACGCGTCGCATCGTGCAGCGCTCGCGGACCATCGTCGTCCCGGTCGTCAACGTCGACGGCTTCGTCGTCTCCCGGACTGCCGCACCCCTGGGCGACTTCAGCGCGTTCGACTACGAGATGAAGCGCAAGAACTGCTCGACGTCGGTCCAGACGCCGGCGGACCGTCGCGGTGGCACCTGTGCCGACAACCCGGCCGGGCGGCTGCGCGGCACCGACCTGAACCGCAACTACCCCGGGTTCTGGGGTGGTCCCGGCGCGAGCGCGCTGTGGTCCTCCGACACCTTCCGCGGCGACGCGCCCGGGTCCGAGCCGGAGGTCGACAACATCCGTCGCCTGATCTCCCAGCGCCAGGTCACCAACCTGATCACCAACCACACCTACGGCAACCTGGTGCTGCGGCCACCGTCGATCCGCTCGACCGGCTTCTCCCCCGACGAGCCGGCCTACCGCGCGCTCGGCGCGGGCATGACGGACGCCAACGGCTACGCCAACTGGGCCTCGTTCCAGCTCTACGACACGTCCGGCTCGACCGAGGACTGGAGCTACTGGAACACCGGCGGCCTCGGTTTCACCTTCGAGATCGGACCCGATGAGTTCCACCCGCCGTTCCAGCAGGGTGTGGTCAACGAGTACCTCGGCCTGGCACCCTCCGCGGGCGCGGGCTTCGGCGGCAACCGCGAGGCGTACTACGTGATGGCGGAGGCCACGGTGAACGCCGGACTGCACTCCACGATCGTCGGCAGCACCCGTCCCAACCGGAAGCTGACGGTCAGCAAGTCGTTCATCACGGCCACCTCGCCGGTCATCCAGACCGACGGATCGACCGGGGCCCCGCGCTACTACCGCGACACCCTCGCCTCGAGCTACCAGACCAAGGGCGGGCAGTTCAGCTGGGCGGTCAACCCGTCCACCCGGCCGCTGGTGGTGGGACGTTACGGCCGTGACCCGCAAGGTCCCCCGCAGCCGGCCCAGACGCTCGTGAACCCCGCGGGCACCCCGGCAGAAGGCGCGTACGAGACTGCGACCTTCACCGTCGCCGGGCAGCCGTCGTACGACAACGGCACCGCCACGGTCGTGATCAACTGGCCGGACGCCCAGGTCGACTGGGACGTCGAGGTCTACGACTCCCGCGGCCGGCCGGTCGCGACCGCGGCCACGCTGGACGACCCCGAGCAGGCGGTGCTGATCGACCCGGCACCCGGCACGTACACGATCCGGTTGATCAACTACGGCGGTGGCGCCACGTCGGACTGGACCGGCCGGGTCGACTACGCGTCCCCCACCCCGGGCACCTACTCCGGGCTCAAGGAGGCGTGGAACCTCACCTGCAGCAACCGCAACGGTCGCGTGCTCTCGACCCGAGAGGTCATCGTCGACCGCGGTGAGACCGTCCGCGTCGGGGACCCCTGCCGGAGGAAGGGCCGCTAGCAGGACCGTCCTGGCCCGGTGATCCGCCGGGCCAGGACGCGCTCCATCAGCCCAGCAGGCGCTCGTACTGCTCGGGATCGGTCGTGTGCACGCCGAGGTGGAACTTCTCGCTCTTGCCCGTGCCGTGGTAGTCGCTGGACCCCGTCGTCACGAGATCGAGGTCGGCGGCGATCCGGCGCAGCTCGCGCCGGGCCTCGTCGTCGTGATCGTTGTGGTCGACCTCGAGCCCGTCGAGTCCCGCAGCGGCCAGCTCCTCGAGCGCCTCGGGGGTCAGCACCTTGTCGCTGCCCCGCGACCACGGGTGCGCGATCACGGCCCTGCCGCCGGCCTCCTTCAGCAGGCGCACCGCCTCGAACAGCGGGGCGGCATAACGGTCGACGTACGCCTTGCCGCTGGAGTTGAGCCAGCCATGGAAGGCCTCGTCGCGGTGGCCGATGTAGTGCTTGGCGACCATCGCGTCGGCGATGTGGGGACGCCCCGAGGCCGCGGCGTCACCTGACTGGGCAGCGACGTCGGCCATCGTGATGTCGATGCCGTGCGACGCGAGCTTGTCGAGCATCTGCGGGAGGCGCTCCTCCCGGCCGTGCAGGACGCGGCGCAGCTCCTCGACCAAGGGCTGGTGGTCCGGGTCGAACTCGTAGCCGAGCAGGTGCACGCTCTCGCCGTGCAGCTGCGTGGAGATCTCGATGCCTCGCACGACGTGGACGCCCAGCGCCTCCCCCGCCGCCAGGGCGTCGTCCCACCCGGTGGTCGCGTCGTGGTCGGTCAGCGCCACGACGTCGAGACCTGCGGCCTTCGCGTTGGCAACCAGCTCTGCCGGCGTGTCCGTGCCGTCCGAACGATTCGAGTGGGTGTGGAGGTCGATGCGCACGGCCACAGGCTATCGGCTGCGACCGACGATCAGGCGAGACGACCGATGTACTCCTCGGCGACCTGGCGAGCGAGCGCCTCGGCGTCACCGGCCCGCTCCTCGGCGTCGAGCACGGAGGCGACGACCTGCACGGTCGTGTTGCCGTTCGAGACATGCAGGGTGATCGAGACGACCGGTGCCGAGTCGGTGTCGCCGTCGGGGTTGGTCAGCACCTCCTCGCGGCGTCCGACAAATCCCTCCCACTCGCCCATCGTCAGGTCGTCGACGGTGCCCACCCCCTTCGAGCCGAACGTGTAGGACGTGTCCGAGGTGTCCTTGCCCTTGGTCGCGAACCTGCCGACGAAACGCCTCTGCTCGGCGCGAGCGTCCGCCACGGCCTGCTCGGCCGCAGACTCGTCCTTCCAGGCCTCCGCCGTCACCTGGAGGTTCTCCGGCAGGACGTACACGTCGTACCGCTTCTTGACCTGCTCGTCGGTGAGTGACGGCTCGAGCTGCACGCCGACGCTCACCCGGTCGGGGTGGGCCCGGCAGGACTCCTCCCCGGGGCACGAGAACACCTTCTCGTCACCACCGGGGACCTGGTTCGTGCGCGGCAGCGCGGCCGCCAGCTCGGCCACGGTGCGCACGGCGGGCCCGGCGGTCGTGGCCGCCGCCCTCTGCGGCGCACCCTCGTCCGACGCCGAGCCGCCGCACCCCGCGAGCACGGCGAGCGTCACGGCGAGAGTGACGACGAGGCGGGTCACGGCTGGACGTTCCAACGGCGGACGACCGGGGTGCCCCGGTCGACACCCAGCACCGAGATGGTCGAGGTGTCGAGAGCGAAGTGGCGGCCCTCGGCGACGTCGACCTCGAGCCACCTGGCTGCCAGCGCGCGCAGCGAGTGCCCGTGCGCGAAGACCAGCGTCTTCCCCTCTGCCGCACGTGCCCGCGCGACGACCCGGTCGAGCCGCTCGCTGACCTCGGCAGCGGTCTCGCCGCCGGGGCTCGGGTGCGACCAGATCGACCAGCCGGGCACCGACTCCTGGATCTGCGGCGTCGTGAGCCCTTCGTAGTCGCCGTAGGACCACTCGACGAGATCCTCGTCGGGCTCGGCGTCGGGGAACCCCGCGAGCTCTGCGGTCCGACGGGCGCGCTGGCGCGGACTGGTCAGCACCTGCGCGAAGTCGAGCTCGGCGAGAAGCGGCGCGAGCGTCCGCGCGCCGGCCTCCCCGCTCGCGGTCATCGGGAGATCGGTCGTGGAGGTGTGCTGTCCGCTCAGGCTCCACTCGGTCTCGCCGTGGCGGACCAGCCAGAGCTGGTCCTCGAGATCGGCCGGGGAGCTCATCGCGGCACGAACGCCCAGTAGTCCAGGTCGAGCAGGACGCCAGGGGCGTACTTGCCGTCCTCGCCCCGCAGGGTGGTGGTCTCGTCGCGCCCCTTGGTCGCGACGAGTCGAAGCCGCAGCGCACCGACCCCGGGGGCCGGCGTCTCGGCCTTGTCGAGCACCTCGGACCACGCGTAGATGGTGTCGCCCGCGAACGCCGGGGCGGTGTGCGCACCCGCGTTGATCGCGGCGATGAGCTGGGCGTTGGCCAGGCCGTTGAACGACAGCGCGCGAGCCATCGAGATGACGTGCCCGCCGTAGACCAGCCGGGTGCCGTCGGGCCGCGCCTCGGTGCTGAAGTGGACCTTGGCGGTGTTCTGCCACAGCCGGGTCGCCAGCATGTGCTCGGGATCGGTCAGGGTCACGCCGTCGACGTGATCGATCGTCTCGCCCACCTCGTAGTCGTCGAAGCGGTGCGTCTCCCCCGCGGCCGCGAAGTCGTACGACGTGAAGTCGAGCCCCTCGGGCACGATGAGGTCCGCGGCATCGACGGCCGGTGCGAGCTCGGGCACGACCGTCTCGGGCGCGGGGGCCTCGGCGTCCCGCTTGTGCACCATGACCCACCGGGCCCAGTCCAGCGCGACCTCGCCGCGCTGGTTGGTCGCGGTCGAGCGGACGTACACCACTCCCGTCCTGCCGTTGGAGTTCTGCTTGAGCCCGATGACCTCCGAGGACGTGCGCAGCGTGTCGCCGGGCACGACCGGACGGTGGAAGCGGCACTCCGCGTAGCCGAGATTGGCCACCGCGTTGAGCGACACGTCGGGGACCGTCTTGCCGAACGCGATGTGGAACGCGATGAGCTCCTCGACCGGGGCGGGGCTCAACCCGACCGACGCCGCGAACTCCGCCGAGGACGGCACCGCGAACCTCGTGGGGTACAGCGCGCCGTACAGCGCACGGTCCCCCTCGGTCACGGTGCGCGGCGTCGCGTGCTCGAGCACCTGCCCGACCTTGAAGTCCTCGAAGAAGTTGCCGGCGTTGGTCTTGGTGGTCATTGCGGTGTGCGCTCCCGGGTGAGGTCAGGCGAAGGGCGAGGTGGTGTTGCCGGGCATCTTGGCCAGCAGGGCCTGTCCGGCGGCGAGGTGCTTGTGCTCGACGAGGATCTCGTACTTGGTCGCCACGACCTTCTGCACCGAGCTGAAGTCCCGCTTGCCGCGCGTGGCCGCGTAGCCGAGCGCACCGGAGATGAGCCCGAACACGATGCCGAACACGATGCCGCCGATGATCGTGACGACCGCCGAGCTGCCCTCCGCGAACAGGCTGAGGAACAGGCCGATGAGCAGACCGAGCCACGCACCGGACGCGGCGCCGGCCGAGAGCACGCGGCCCCAGGTCAGCCGGCCCGTGACCCGCTCGACCTGGCGCAGCTCGGTGCCGACGATCAGGACGTTCTCGACCGGGAAGCCCTCGTCCGAGAGGTAGTCGACGGCCTTCTGCGCGTCGGCGTACTTGTCATAGATGCCAAGCGACTGCGGGTACTCCAACGAGAAGATCTCAGCCATGGTTGCCTCCGAGGGCGACGTCGGTAAGGGCTACAGCTTGTAGTCCTTCAGGAGTGCGCGGCCGATGATCATCTTCTGGATGTCGGACGTTCCTTCACCGATGAGCATGAACGCGGCCTCACGGTAGAGGCGCTCGATCTCGTACTCCTTGGAGTAACCGTAGCCGCCATGGATGCGGAACGAGTCCTGGACGACCTCGTTGCAGTACTCCGAGGCGATCATCTTGGCCATGCCGGCCTCGACGTCGTTGCGCTTGCCGGCGTCCTTGAGGCGTGCGGCCTTGACGACCATCGCGTGCGCGGTCTCGACCTTGGTCGCCATCTCGGCGATGCGGAACAAGATCGCCTGGTGCTGCGCGATGGGCTTGCCGAACGTCTCGCGCTGCTGCGCGTACGCGACGCCGAGCTCGAAGGCCCGGTTGGCGATGCCGACCGCGCGGGCGCCGACGTTGACCCGGCCGACCTCGACACCGTCCATCATCTGGTAGAAGCCCTTGCCCGGGACGCCACCGAGGATCTGCTCGGACGTCGTGCGGTGCTTGTCCAGGATCATCTCGGTCGTGTCGATGCCCTTGTAGCCCATCTTGTCGATCTTGCCCGGGATCGTGATGCCCTGGGCCGTCTCGCCGAAGCCGGCTTCCTTCTCGATGAGGAACGTCGTCATGTTCTTGTAGACGCTGTCCTCACCCTCGTCGGTCTTGACCAGGACCGCGACGAGGGTGGACGAGCCGCCGTTCGTCAGCCACATCTTCTGGCCGCTGATCTCGTAGCCGCCGTCGTCGAGCTTGGTGGCCTTGGTCGAGATCGCCGAGACGTCCGAGCCCAGGCTCGGCTCGCTCATGCTGAACGCGCCCCGGACCTCACCTGTCGCCATCTTGGGCAGGTACTTGGCCTTCTGCTCGTCCGTGCCGTGCTGCATCAGCAGGTACGCCACGATGAAGTGCGTGTTGATGACGCCGCTGACGCTCATCCAGCCGCGCGCGATCTCCTCGACCACCAGTGCGTACGTCAGCAGCGACTCCCCCAGGCCGCCGAACTCCTCGGGGATCATCAGCCCGAAGATGCCCAGCTCCTTGAGGCCCTCGACGATGTCGGTCGGGTACTCGTCCTTGTGCTCCAGGTCGGTGGCGACCGGAAGGATCTCCTTCTCGACGAACTGCCGGACGAGCTTCAGGATCTCCTGCTGATCCTCGGTGAGACCTTCGGTGCTGACCAGACGACCCATCGTGGGTGCTCCCTACGTTGCTGCGGCGATGACACGCTGACTGTACCGAGGGTGCGCTGCCCCCGTCGCGGGGCCGGTGGGGTGACGTGGGCCACCCGTCACTCGGCGAGCACGACCTCCGGCGGCGTGCGGCGCGCGACCACCACGACGAGTCCGGCGAGGATCAGGACGAGGCCCACGTAGACCCCTGCAGGAGGGGTCTGGTCGAGGAAGATGCCCGCCAGGATCGCCGCCCCGGGCACCTCGAGGAGGAGCAGCAACGAGATCAGACCGGGGCTCATCACCGCCAGCAGGTGGTTCAGGACCGAGTGCCCCAGCAGCTGCGCGCAGATCGTCACCGCCACGATCGCGAGCCACGTGCGCCCGGTGAAGTCGACCATCTCGACCTGGGCCACGAGGGCCCCGACCGCGAGGGTGACCGCGCAGATCCCGTAGCACGCGAACGTGTAGGCCGACGTCGAGATGCTCTCGCGCACCCGACTACCGGCCATGAGGTAGAGCGCCGCGGTCAGCCCGCCCAGGAGGGCGAGCAGGTCACCGGCGAGTGCGCGCGCCGACAGCGAGAAGTCGACCCCGGTGATCACGAGCACCCCGACGACCGCGACCCCGATGCCGACCATGACGGCAGGCGCGGCGGAGTCGCCGCGCAGTCGGTCGATGATCACGACGAACACGACCTGCATGCTGACCATCGCGGTCGCGGCGGCGACCGAGGTCATCTTCAGCGACGTGCACCAGGTCGCGAAGTGCGCCGCGAGCATCACGCCGGCGAATCCGACCGTCCGCCAGCCGTCGCGCCCGAGCCCTGCCAGCTCGTGCCTGACCGGCACCGCGAACGGGGCCACCGCGAGCGTTCCGAGCGCATTGCGCCAGAACGCGATCGCGAGAGCCGGGGCGGCGGCCCCGGCCATGAGTGGCCCCGATGCCGAGACTCCCACGATGGCGACGATGGCGAGGAGCGCATTCACCGGACCAGTGTGCAGTGCCCCGGAACCCCCGGCGACCCGGGCCGCTGCTCAGCCCAGCGCGACCGGGAGGAGCCCGCGGCGCGTCTGCCTGGCGATCTGTTCGAGCGCCGACCGGAGCGTGGCGTGCTCGAACACGAAGCCGGACTCCCGGAGCACCCGCGACTCGACCCAGCGGCTCTTGAGGACCAGCTCGGCCTCGGTCCGGATGATCCGGGCACCGATCTCGAGCAGCCAGCGCGGCTCGGCCAGTCCGTGCCGGCGTCCCATCGTCTCTCGCACCAGCCTCATGAGCTCGGCATTGCCGACGACCTCGGGAGCGGCCACGTTGACCGGACCGGCGATCTCGGGGTGCTCGTGCAGGTGGACGATCGCGCGGGCGACGTCGTCCGCGTGCACCCAGCTGAAGCGCTGCTCGCCGTCGCCCATCGGCCCGCCGAAGCCCATGCGGGCCAGGTTGATGAACGGGTTGACCGCCCCGCCGCCGGCCCCCAGGACGATCGTCATGCGCAGCGCGATCCGGCGCACGTCGGTGGCTGCTGCGAAGAGCTCGTGCTCCCAGGCGCGGGCGAGCTCGACCGACAGCCCCGAGCCGATGTCTCCGCCGATCTCGTCCATGGGGCGGTCCCGGGAGTCGCGATAGATCGTCCCGGTGCTCGCATTGACCCAGAGGGCCGGCGGGCTCGCCGCCGCGGCGGTCGCCCGCCCCAGTGCGGCCGTCGTCGCGATGCGCGACCTGAACATCTCGTCGACGTTCGACTTCGTGTAGCGGCAGCTCACCGAGCGGCCCGCGAAGTTGACGAGCAGGTCGGTGCCGTCCACGGCCCGCACGAGCGCGTCGGGGTCGTCCCACGTCGCGTCGCTTCCCGCGCCACGTCCGATGGCCCGCACGGTGACGCCCTGCGCCTCGAGGTGCTGCCGCACGTACGTGCCGACATGTCCGGTTGCCCCCGCGATCGTCGCGGTCCTCAGATCGTGCATGCCGCCTCCTCGTTGAACGTGTCACTGCACCCTAGCGGAGTTTTGAACACGTTCAACCCTGCGGGACGTCGTCAGCCCCAGGACTGCTCCAGCTCGGCGAGGGACGACTCGAGGTGGAGCAGCAGCCGCTGGAGGTGCGGCACCGAGGCGCGGCAGCCGATGAGACCGAAGTCGAGGTACTTGTCCCGGCTGGTGAGCGTGATGTTGAGCGCCTGCCCGTCGAGCACGATCGACACCGGGTACAGGCCGTCGAGTCGCGAGCCGTTGAAGTACATCGGCTCCTTGGGCCCCGGCACGTTGGACACGATGACGTTGAACGGCGGGTGGGTGTACTTGACGAAGCCCGGCACCGGGCCCAGGGCGAGGGGCAGCACCTGCAGCGCCGAGAACGCGAGGATCTGGGTGGGCGTCAGGTCGCCCATGATCTTCTTGGCCTGCCGCGAGGAGTACGCGATCTCCTCCAGGCGGCTGGCCCCCTGCTCGCGGTCGGTGGCGAGGTTGACCACGATCGCGCCAGTCGCGTTGCCGGGCTCGGCGTCGTCCTCCGCCGAGCCGGCTCGCAGCGACAGGGACACCGGCACCATCGCCGTCATGGGGTCGTCCGGCAGGGCGTGCTGCTCGAGCAGGTACTGGCGCAGGGCACCGGAGACCATGGCCAGCACGACGTCGTTCAGCGTCGTGGCCGATGACTTCGCCACGCGCTGGATGCGCTCGATCTCCCACGACTGCGCCGCGAACCGGCGCGATCCCCCGACCGGCCCGTTGAGGATCGTCTTGGGAGCCCGGGGCAGGGTCACGTCGCCGTCGCGCAGGACCTGGCTGCCGATGCGAAGCGAGGCGGGCACCAGGCCGGCGATGTCACCGAGCGCACCCGCCCCCGTGCGCAGCAGGCCCATCGGGTCCAGGCCGCGCTTCGACCCGCCACCGCCGTGCGGCATGACCCCCCAGGGCGGTATGCAGTCGCGGGCGTCCGGGTCCGCGCTCAGCGTCTTCTGGATCAGCCGCAGCGCCGACACGCCGTCCAGCATCGAGTGGTGGACCTTGGTGTAGACCGCGATCCGGCCGTCGGCCAGCCCCTCGACGACGTGCGCCTCCCACAGCGGCCGGTGCCGGTCGAGCAGCGAGCCGTGCCACCGGGAGGTCAGCTGCAGGAGCTCCCGGATCCGGCCCGGCCGCGGCACCGCGGAGTGCCGGACGTGGTAGTCGAAGTCGATCGTCTCGTCGGCGGCCCACCACGTGTTGCCCAAGGTCCCGACCGGCTCCGCCGGTCGCTTGCGGAACAGCGGGGACACCTCACCGAGGTCGCGGAACGAGGCGACGGTCTCGCTCACGTAGTCGGGCCCGGCGTCCTCCGGCGGGACGAACAGCTGGAGACCTCCGACGTGCATCGGCTGGTCCCGCGACTCCGCCAGAAGGAACATCGAGTCGGTGGGGGGCATGAACGACATTCAGGTTCCTTCGGCTGCGGGCGGGACGTACCGGGAGTACGCTAACGCTCCGTGTGGCGCACGTCACTCGTTGTGACAAATTTGGTCGAGCGATCGTCACCGGCTCGACGCCGAAGGAAGGACACCCATGGCGCACCTGTCGCTCGCCGCTCAGCCGCAGTTCTTCCGTGGTTCGAGCCTGCAGTCCAAGGCGCTGGGACTCGGGCTCCGCCACACGGTCCGACCCCTGCTCGGGTTGTGGGCCCACCTCCCGTTCGACGTCTTCCCTCCCAACGTGATCGAGCACGCCGCACGGCTCCTGCCCGTCCACGAGGGCACGATGTGGCGCCCGGTCGAGATCGACCTCACGACGAGCGAGTGGCTGCAGGCCAAGGGCGTCGAGGACATCACCGGCGGCAACGAGCGCGCGATCCTGTACTTCCACGGCGGAGCGTTCCTGACGTGCGGGCTCAACACGCACCGCCGGCTCGTCTCGCGCATCTCGTACGCCGCGAAGCAGCCCGTCCTCAACGTCGGCTACCGCCAGATGCCCTACGAGCCGATCAACGAGTCGATCGCCGACGGCGTCGCCGGCTTCCGCTGGCTGCTCGGCCAGGGGTACGCGCCCGAGAACATCACGATCGCCGGAGACTCCGCGGGCGGCTATCTCGCGTTCAGCGTGGCCCGAGCGGTGATCGACCACGGCCTCGGCCGCCCCTCAGGCGTCGTCGCGCTGTCCCCGCTGCTCGACTTCGACCCCGCGGGCAAGAAGGCGCACCGCAACGCCCACCGCTGCCAGACGTTCCCCCTGCACGCGGTCGCGAAGCTCGCCGACGTGTCGCTGCGGATGGACACGCGCCGCGGCGTCACGACCCCGCGGACCGATCCGGTCAACATGCCGCTCGGCGACCTGCCCCCGGCGCTGATCCACGTCGGCTCCCGCGAGGTGCTGATGGCCGACGCCGAGCTCATGGCCAACCGTCTCGTCTCGGCCGGGGTGCCGTGCGACCTGCAGGTCTGGGAGAAGCAGGTGCACGTGTTCCAGGCTGCCGCCTCGTGGGTCCCGGAGGCTCGCGCCGCGATCGAGGAGATCGGCGCGTTCGTGCGTGGTCTCGCCGAGCGGGACGCGACGGCGACCGCTCCCACCATGGTCTCGACACCCCCGACCCGCAGCGCCCGCGGCGCACGAGCCTCCGTCGTGTGATGTGCTGAGGTCGTGACCGCCACGAACCTCGTCGCCGAGCTCGCCAAGAAGTCCGGCCTCGTCTGGATCGCGTACGGCGGGCGCACCCACGCCGTGTGGCACGAGTGGGTCGGCGACGCGGTCTGCGTCGTGTCGGGCGGTGGTGAGCAACGTCTGCCCGGCATCGCCGACCAGTCCTCGGTACGTCTCCTGCTGCGCAGCAAGACGACCCGCGCCCTCGCCGCCGAGGCGGACGCGCGTGTCGAGATCGTGCCGCCGGGCTCCGAGCACTGGGACCCGGTGACGACCGCGCTCAAGGCCGGTCGTCTCAACCTGTCCGACAGCGATCGTGCGATCGAGCGGTGGGCCGCCGAGTCCGTGGTCGTCCGCCTGGTGCCGACGGACCGGGTCGTGGTGGCGTCCGACGTCGACGACACGCTTCATCCGACTGCACCGCCGTTGTCGGGGTAACGTCATCACCGAACCCCCGGGAGGCAGCATGAGCAAGGCCAAGGACATCGACGAGGACCAGCTCGAGGTCCACGCACCGAAGCAGGCAGCAGCGGGCATCACCGGGGTGAGGGTCGCGTTGCAGCGCTCGCTCTCGCTCATGGGGCCCACGCGCACTGCACGGACACTGCTCAAGCTCAACCAGGCGGACGGCTTCGACTGCGTGAGCTGCGCCTGGCCCGATCCGGACCCGGAGAACCGCCACGCCGCGGAGTTCTGTGAGAACGGCGCCAAGGCCGTGGCCGACGAGGCCACCACCGACCGGGTCACCCCCTCGTTCTTCGCGCGGCACAGCATCGAGGAGATGGCTGCGCACGACGACTACTGGCTCAACATGCAGGGCCGCATCACCCACCCCATGGTCAAGCGCCCCGGCGGCACGCACTACGAGCCGATCGATTGGGAGGACGCGTATGAGCTGATCGGTGAGCACCTGCGCACCCGGACGTCCCCCGACCAGGCCACGTTCTACACGAGCGGACGGGCCTCGAACGAGGCGGCATTCCTCTACCAGCTGTTCATCCGGGCCTACGGCACCAACAACCTGCCGGACTGCTCCAACATGTGCCACGAGTCCAGCGGCACGGCCCTGACCGAGTCGATCGGCATCGGCAAGGGCAGCGTCAGCCTGCGCGACATGTACGACGCCAAGTGCATCGTGATCGCGGGCCAGAACCCCGGGACCAACCACCCCCGCATGCTGTCGGCGCTCGAGATCGCCAAGCGCCGCGGCGCGAAGATCATCTCGGTCAACCCGCTGCGCGAAGCCGGCTTGGTCAACTTCCGCAACCCCCAGGTTGCGCGCGGTGTGGTCGGCAAGGGCACCGACATCGCCGACCTCCACCTGCCTGTGCGCATCAACGGCGATCTGGCCCTCTTCCAGGGCATCGGCCGCCTGCTGGTGGAGTGGGACGCGCTCGACCACGAGTTCATCGACCGGCACGTCAACGGCTTCGAGTCCTGGCGCGACCACGTGCTGGCCGCGGACTGGGACGAGATCGAGGCCGCCTCGGGACTGACCCGCGAGCAGATCACGGAGGCCGCGGAGATCATCCGCGACTCCGACGCCACGATCTACTGCTGGGCCATGGGCCTCACGCAGCACCGCAACGCTGTTGCCTCGATCCGCGAGATCTGCAACGTCGCGCTGGTGCGCGGCGACATCGGCAAGCGGGGAGCCGGACTGTGCCCCGTGCGGGGACACTCCAACGTGCAGGGCGACCGCACGATGGGCATCTGGGAGCGCGCACCCGAGCACTTCCTCGACTCGCTCCAGGCGGAGTTCGGCTTCGATCCGCCGCGCGAGCACGGTCTCGACACCGTCGACTCGATCCGCGGGATGCGCGACGGCGACATCACGTTCTTCATGGGGCTCGGCGGCAACTTCGTGAAGGCCGCCCCCGACACCGACGTGACGGCCGAGGCGCTGCGCAGCATCGAGATGACCGTCCAGGTCTCGACCAAGCTCAACCGCTCGCACCTCGACTGCGGCGAGACCGCCCTGATCCTCCCCGCGATGGGTCGCACCGAGCACAACGCGACCGGAGCGGGCGAGCAGTTCATCACGGTCGAGGACTCGATGTCGGCGGTCCACGCCTCGCGTGGGGCGATCCCGCCCGTCAGCGACCACGTGCGCTCGGAGATCGCGATCATCGCGGGCATCGCGCAGGCGACGATCGGTGACCGGCACGGGATCCGTTGGGCCGAGATGGCCGAGGACTACAACATCATCCGCCACCACATCTCCCGTGTCGTCCCGGGCTGCGAGGAGTACACGCACAACGTCGACCGTCCGGGCGGCTTCGTGCTGCCGCACGCTCCGCGCGACTCGCGGATCTTCGAGACCAAGTCCGGCAAGGCCGAGGTCATCGCGTCACCGCTGGAGGTCCTGCAGGTCCCCGAGGGGCACTTCGTGCTCCAGACCCTGCGCAGCCACGACCAGTTCAACACCACGATCTACGGGCTCAGCGATCGTTACCGCGGCATCGAGGACGGCCGCCGGGTCGTGTTCATGCACCCCGACGACATCTCGGCGCAGGGCTTCAAGGACGGCGACATGGTCGACCTCGTGACGCGCTGGGACGACGACGACGTCGACCGGGTCGCCGAGAGGTTCCGCATCGTCTCCTACGAGACGCCGCGTGGCTCGGCCGCTGCCTACTATCCCGAGACCAACTCGTTGGTGCCGCTGGACTCGACCGCTGAGGGCAGCAACCAGCCCACGTCGAAGTCGGTCATCGTCCGGGCGGTCCCGGCCGGGCAGGGCCGCTTCGCGAACGCCGGCGGGTCGCAGAACGGTGTGGGCGCGGACGAGTCCCACAAGACGGACCGTCAGCCCCACCACCTGTCGTGACGGCGGACGCCGCAGACGACCCGTTCGACCTGCAGCGGTTCGTCGACGCCCAGGACAACGGCACGTACGAACGGGCCGTCGCCGAGCTGCGAGACGGGCACAAGACCACCCACTGGATGTGGTTCGTGTTCCCGCAGGTCGCGGGGCTCGGCCGTAGCGAGACGGCGGTGCGCTTCGCGGTCTCGGGGCGCGACGAGGCGAGCGCGTACCTGGACCACCCCGTGCTGGGTCCGCGTCTCCTGGAGTGCGCGGCGCTGATGACCGAGGTCGAGGGCAGCGCCACCGACGTCCTCGGCGGGGTCGATGCGCAGAAGCTGCAGTCGTCGATGACCCTGTTCGCCGCCGTGGCCGACGACCCCGCCCCGTTCCGGGCGGTCCTCGACGGGCTCTTCGGGGGCCAGGACGATCCGGCGACGCTGGACCGTCTCTGACCCCCTGCCCGTCCCCCGATCAGAACAGGTCGGCTGCCTTGACGACCGTCTCGTAGATCCCGTACACCAGCGGGACCGCGACCACGACCCAGGCGATGACCAGGAGCGGCACGGAAGCCTTGACGGCCACGTCACCGTCCTGCGAGCTCGGCGCCGCTGCCTCGGTTGCCACCTGGTCCTCCTTGTTCCTCGGCTCGTGGAACCGGTCGGCCACCGGCCGGATCAACAGGTTCGCGACGAAGCCGACCGCGAGGATCGCGACCATCGTCAGCAGCGCCGGCCGGTAGTCACCCGCGTTGAGCTTGCCCGGCTCGCCCTGCGCGTCGAGGATGCTGTTGACGATCAGCGGGCCTGCGACGCCGGCCGCCGACCACGCGGTCAGCAGTCGGCCGTGGATCGCACCGACCTGGAAGGTGCCGAACAGATCGCGCAGGTACGCCGGGACGGTCGCGAACCCACCGCCGTAGAAGCTGAGGATGACGCCGGCGAGGAGAGCGAACAGGGTCGTGCTGGTCGAGCCCTTGGTGGCCAGGATCGCGTACAGGATGAGTCCGACGCCGAGGTACATCACGTAGATGTTCTTGCGGCCCACGATGTCCGACGTCGACGACCAGATGAACCGGCCGGCGAGGTTGAACAAGGACAGCAGGCCGACGAACCCGGCTGCCGACGCCGCGGTGACCGTGGACGTGGACCCGTCGCGGAAGAAGTCCTGGATCATCGGCGAGGCCTGCTCCAGGATGCCGATGCCGGCGGTGACGTTGCAGAACAGCACGACCCACAGCAACCAGAACTGGCGAGTCTTGACCGCATTGTCGGCCGACACGTTGTCGGTCGTGACGAGCGCCTTGGTCTTGACCGTTGACGGGTCGAAACCGGCCGGCTTCCAGCCGTCCGCGGGCACCCGGATCAGCCACGCGCCGAACAGCATCAGGACGAGATACACCAGGCCGAGGGTGACGAACAGCTTGGCCACGGCCGAGCCGGACGCGATGCCGGTCGCGGTGTCGTAGTTGTCGTCGTAGATGCCGAGCAGCTTGGACGACAGCGGGCTCGCGATCATCGCGCCGCCACCGAAGCCCATGATCGCCATGCCGGTCGCGAGGCCGGGACGATCGGGGAACCACTTGATCAGCGTGGAGACCGGGGAGATGTAGCCGATGCCGAGGCCGATGCCGCCGATGAACCCGTAGCCGAAGTAGACGAGCCACAGCTGGTCGGTCGCGATGCCGAGCGAGCCGATCATGAAGCCGCCGGACCAGAACAGGGCTGCGGTGGCCATCGCGCGGCGCGGGCCGCCGGAGTCGACCCAGGTGCCGAAGATCGCGGCGGACAGGCCGAGCATCACGATCGCGATCGAGAAGATGATGCCGATCTTGGTAAGACTCGAGTCGAAGTGCTGGACGAGTGACGCCTTGTAGACGCTCGTCGCGTAGACCTGCCCGATGCACAGGTGGACCGCGAGCGCAGCCGGCGGGATCAGCCAGCGGTTGAAGCCGGGCTTGGCGACGGTGTGACGCCGGTCGAGTACTGCAAGTGCCATGATCTTTCCCCCAGATGGACGCGTGATGCTCATCTCAACCTAGGGCCGGAAGTCCCGCCTCGCACGCGGACACACCTGGCCCGGCGTCGTGGGCGAAGTGGTGCCCGCGCCCCGGTACAGTTCGAACGTGAGCGCAACGACCGGTCGGATCTTCTTGTCCCGCATCGTCGGGCAGGCAGTCTTCGACCCCGCGGGCGACCAGGTCGGCAAGCTGCGCGACGTCGTGGTGGCCGTGCGGTCGGCCAAGCAGCGCCCGCGCGTACTGGGCATCGTGGTGGAGGTCCTCGGACGCCGTCGCGTCTTCTTGCCCATCACCCGGGTGACGTCGCTCGACTCGGGCCAGATCATCACGACCGGGGTCGTCAACGTCCGCAGGTTCGAGCAGCGCAGCACCGAGACCCTGGCCATCCACGAGCTCCTCGACCGCACCGTGACCCTGCCGGACGGCAGCCCCGGCACGGTCTACGACCTCGCGATGGAGCAGGACCCCCGCCGCGACTGGTACATCTCCAATCTCGCGGTCCAGGCCGCCGGCAAGCGGTTCGGCCGTCGCGGCCCCCACCAGGTGCTGGAGTGGGACGAGGTCAAGGGCCTCACCTCCGAGGAGACCACCCAGGGCGCGACCCACCTGCTCGCGACGATGGACGAGATGCGCCCCGTCGACGTCGCCAACGCGCTGCGGGATCTCGCGCCCAAGCGCCGCATGGAGGTCGTGTCCGAGCTCGACGACGAGCGCCTCGCCGACGTCCTCGAGGAGCTTCCCGAGAAGTACCAGATCGAGATCCTGGGCGTGCTGGACCCGGGTCGCGCGGTCGACGTGCTCACCGAGATGGACCCCGACGACGCGGCCGACCTGCTCGGCGAGCTGCCTGCCGCGACCGCCGAGGGTCTGCTGCTGCAGATGGAGCCGCAGGACGCCGAGGACGTGCGCCGCCTGCTGTCGTACGAGGAGCGCACCGCCGGCGGGATGATGACGACCGAGCCGGTCGTCCTGTCCCCCGACGCCACGATCGCCGAGGCTCTCGCGCGCGTCCGCAACCCTGACCTGAGCCCCGCGCTCGCGTCACTGGTCTACGTGTGCCGCCCTCCGTTGGAGACGCCGACCGGCCGGTTCCTCGGCATCGTGCACTTCCAGGCTCTCCTGCGCGAGCCCCCGTCGACGCTGGTCGGCGCGATCGTCGACAACGACATCGACTGGCCGCGCCCGGGCGCCTCGCTCCAGCACGTCGCCAACCTCCTGGCGGCGTACAACATGGTCGCGCTCCCCGTCGTCGACGAGAACTCCCACCTGCTCGGGGCGGTGACCATCGACGACGTCCTCGATCACCTCCTCCCGGAGGGTTGGCGCGAGAGCGACCCCGACAACGCGGAGGCGGTCACCCATGGCTGAGCGCGCACGTCTGGACCAGCCCCGCGAGGTCCGCCGATCCATCCGGCCCCGACGCCGCGAGCCCGATCCCGAGCGCTTCGGCCGGTTCGCCGAGTCAACCGCGCGCTTCCTCGGGACGGCCACGTTCATCGCCTGGATGACCGTGTTCGTCGCGGTCTGGATCGGCTGGAACATGCCCTACGGCCCGGACCGCCACCGCTGGGACGACTACCCGTTCATCTTCCTGACGCTGATCCTGTCGCTGCAGGCGTCGTACGCCGCTCCGCTCATCCTGCTGGCCCAGAACCGCCAGGAGGCCCGTGACCGTGTCACGCAGGAGCAGGAGCGCGACGCCACCGCGCAGGCCGCCGCCGACATGGAGTTCCTCGCCCGCGAGGTCGCGAGCCTGCGCCTCGGCATCGGGGAGGTCGCGACCCGCGACTTCATCCGCAGCGAGCTGCGCAACCTGGTCAACGACCTGGAGCGGCGCGACGACCACGACGAGCCCGAGACCCCCTAGCCCCGATCTGCGGACTCCTGCACGCTTTTTGGCGCGAATTCCGTGCAAGACCCCGCACATCTGGGCGGGGGGTGTCGGTCAGCGGCGGACGGCCTGGACGATCGCGTCGTGCATCGTCCCGGAGTGGCCCTGCCGGCGGACGGTGGTGACGTCGATCGACGACCACTCGGCGGGCTCCAGCCACCCGGCCGCCTCCTCGCCGGTCCAGCGGAAGTCCGGGAAGTCGTGGTCGCCGGGCCTCTCATCGATCGGGTGGTGGCCGACCAGCAGCAGCGTCCCGCCGGGGGCCACGGCCGCGCCCAGCTGGCGATAGAGCGTGGTCAGGGCCGGCTGCGGCAGGTACATGAACTGTGCCGACACCAGGTCGTACGCGCCGGGGTCGCCCAGCCAGCTGCTGAGATCGACGCGCTGCCAGGTGATCCGGTCCGCGACGCCGGCGTCGACCGCGTGCCGGGCCGCCTTGTCGAGCGCGACCTGGGAGACGTCGAGCGCGGTGACCGTCCAGCCCTGGCGGGCCAGCCAGATCGCGTCTGCGCCCTCACCCGCACCCACGTCCAGCGCGCGTCCGGGGGCCATGCCGGTCACCCGGTCGACCAGCTGAGGATTCGGCTGACCGCTCCAGATCCGCTCCTCCGACGCGTAGCGCTCGTCCCAGTAGTCCTCGGTGAACAGGTCCTGGCTCATCTGTCCCTCACCACTCTCGACTCGTCCCACACCGGCTCGTCCGACTCGTACAGCCTGCCATCGGAGCCAAAGACCAGGAACCGGTCGAAGCTCCGCGCGAACCACCGGTCGTGGGTGACCGCGACGACCGTGCCCTCGAACGTCGACAGGGCCGCCTCCAGCGCCTCCGCGGACTCCAGGTCGAGGTTGTCGGTCGGCTCGTCCAGCAGGAGCATCGTCGCGTGCGCGAGCTCGAGGAGCAGGATCTGGAACCGCGCCTGCTGGCCGCCCGAGAGCTGGTCGAACACCTGCTCACCGGCCTTCGCGAGACCGTACCGGTCCAGCGCCTTGGCAGATCCCTCGTGGCCCATCCCCCGGCGGTGGCCGTCGCCGTGGTGGAGGATCTCCAGGAGCGTGCGGCCCATCAGCGAGGGGTGCTCGTGGGTCTGGGCGAACCAGCCCGGACGCACGCGCGACCCCAGGCGGGCCATGCCGCTGTGCTCCACCGGGGGCGGCACGACGTCGCCCACGGGCTCGTGCTCGACGTCGGGACGCGAGCCTCCGCCCGCGAGCAGGCGCAGGAAGTGCGACTTGCCCGAGCCGTTGCTGCCGAGCACCGCGATCCGCTCCCCGAACCAGATCTCCAGGTCGAACGGCTTCATCAGCCCGGTCAGCTCGACCTGCTCGGCGACGACCGCGCGCTTGGCCGTACGCCCACCCTCGAGCCGCATCCGCAGGCTCTGGGCGATCGGCACGGCCTCGGGCGGGCCCTCGCGCTCGAATCTCTCCAGGCGTGTCTGGGCGGCCTGGTAGCGGGCGGCCATGTCGGAGTTGTACGCGGACTTCTGTCGATACATCAGCACGAGCGCCTTGAGCTTCGCGCGCTCCTCGTCCCACCGGAGCCGGCGCTCCTCGAGCTTGGCGTTGCGGTCCAGCCGCGCGTCCAGGTACGTCGAGAAGCGGCCGGGGTGCACCCACAGAGTGCTGCCCGCTGCTCCCGGCTCGAGCGTCGCGATGCGCTCCGCGACGCGTTCGATGAGCTCGCGGTCGTGGCTCACGAACAGGACGGTCTTGGGCGTCTCGACGAGCCGCTCCTCGAGCCACCGCTTGGCCGGCACGTCGAGGTAGTTGTCGGGCTCGTCGAGCAGCAGCACCTGCTCGGGCCCGCGGAGCAGCGCCTCGAGCACGAGCCGCTTCTGCTCACCGCCCGACAGCGTCGTGACCTGGCGGTACTGGGCCTGCTGGAAGGGCACGCCGAGCGCCGCCATCGTGCAGATGTCCCACATGTCCTCGTGGTCGTAGCCGCCCGCATCGCCCCAGTCGACGATCGCCTGGGCGTACGCCATCTGGTCGCGCTCCTCGTCCCGCTCGATCATCGCGAGCTCGGTGCGGTCGACCTCCGCTGCCGCCGCACGGACGACGGGTGGGGCCACCGAGACGAGCAGGTCACGCACCGTCGTGTCGTCCCGGACCGAGCCGATGAACTGGCGCATGACGCCGAGGCCGCCGCTGACCGTCACGGCACCCGAGTGGGGGTCGAGGTCCCCGGTCGCGATGCGGGTCAGCGTCGTCTTGCCGGTGCCGTTGGGACCGATGAGCGCGACCTTCGCCCCCTCGCCCACGCGGAGGCTGACATCGGTCAGCAGCGGCCGCCCGTCGGAGAGCGTGAAGCTGATCGAGCTCAGGTCGAGGTGTCCCACACGTCCATCGTCGCAGTGCAGACCTGTTAGGTCACACTCACCCGTCCGGTTGCCATACCCCCCGTACGATGGGGACATGGCAGTCGTCACCGAAGAACAGATCCGCGCCGCGCTCGGCACGGTCAACGATCCCGAGATCAAGCGTCCCATCACCGAGCTCGGCATGGTCGACACGATCACGATCGAGGAAGCGCAGATCACCGTCCGCCTCCTGTTGACGGTCTCCGGCTGCCCCCTCAAGGACACCCTGACCCGCGACATCACCGCTGCGGTCGCCGCGGTCGCGCCGGCGTACGGCGTCGTGGTCGACATGGGCGTGATGACCGATGAGCAGCGCAAGGACATGCAGGCGATGCTGCGCGGCGGTCGCGCCGAGCGCGAGGTGCCGTTCGCACAGCCCGGCTCGCTGACCAAGGTCTATGCAATCGCATCGGGCAAGGGCGGTGTCGGCAAGTCGACCGTCACGGTCAACCTGGCCCTCGCGATGGTGCGTCGCGGGCTCAAGGTCGGCATCGTCGACGCCGACATCTACGGCCACTCGATCCCCGACATGCTCGGCGTCGGCGACATCCGCCCGACCCAGGTCGAGGACATGATCATGCCGGTCCCGATCAAGGGCCTCAAGGTCATCAGCATCGGCATGCTCAAGCCCCGCAAGGACCAGGTCGTCGCATGGCGCGGCCCGATGCTCGACCGTGCGCTCGTGCAGATGCTGAGCGACGTCTACTGGGGCGATCTCGACGCCCTGCTGCTCGACCTCCCCCCGGGTACCGGCGACATGGCGATCAGCCTGGGCCAGCACCTGCCCAACGCCGAGGTCGTCGTCGTGACGACCCCCCAGCCTGCCGCGGCCGACGTGGCCGAGCGCGCCGGCACGATGGCCTCGATGATGCACCAGCGCGTGGTCGGTGTCATCGAGAACATGTCCTACCTGCAGGTCCCCGGCGGCGAGCGCATGGAGATCTTCGGTTCCGGCGGTGCGGCCAAGGTCGCCGAGACGCTCAGCGGCCGCTTCGGCTACGACGTCCCGATGCTGGGCCAGATCCCGCTCGACCAGACGCTCCGTGAGGGCGGCGACGTCGGCGACCCGATCGTCATGTCCGATCCGGACTCGGAGTCGGCCAAGATCCTTCAGGGCATCGCCGACCAGCTCAGCGGACGCTCGCGCGGCCTGGCCGGCATGCAGCTGGGCCTGGCACCTGCCGGCCGCCTGTAGGCTCCCACCATGTTCGGCATGGGCATGCCCGAGATCGGCCTGATCCTCGTGGTCGCCCTGCTCGTGTTCGGACCCGAGAAGCTCCCCGAGCTCGCCAAGCAGGCCGGCGGATTCGTCCGGACCCTGCGCAGGATGGCGGACAACGCCAAGAACGACCTCGGCCGGGAGATCGGCCAGGACCTGTCCGGGCTGGATCTGAAGGATCTGGACCCGCGCGAGGTCGTCCGGCGCAACTTCCTCGAGGACACGACGCCTGCGGCGACCAAGGAGACCCGGATCCTGCGGCCGGGCGAGATCCCGCCGTTCGACCCCGAGTCCACCTGACCGAGTGGGTCTAGGCCGCGCCCAGCCAGGACGTCATGCGGGTCAGGCCGTTGCCCACCCGGTCGACCGGGCCGGGCTGCTGGCCCATGCTGGGCAGCTCCGCGACGGCCCGCGCGACGCGCTCACGGTCGACGTCGGTCACGACGGTGAACACCGTGCCGTCCCGGTCCCAGGTCACGACCAGCGGACTGCCCTCGCGCACCCAGACCTCGGACCCGCCCAGGCGTGCCTGCTCGAAGTCGTCCAGCCCGGACGGGTCGAGCGCCCCGGTCTGCTCGAAGAGGTCGAGCGAGGAGCGTCCGTCGCTGTAGCTCAGGGCGATCACCTCCCCCGCCTCGGCGTAGGAGCCCGACACGCGCTGAAGATCGCCTGCGAGCGTCTCGTGGCACGGCCACCCCGAGCTGCTGAGCTCGCTCATGGCCGATGCGGTGATCGTGCCCCCGCTCTCGGCGCGGGGCGCACCCGCGAACTCCGCGACATAGCGCTCGTACGGGGGGGACACCTCGTCGCCGACACGATCGGGCGTCCCCACGGCGTACGCGGTCGCGACGACGGCGATCGCGGCGCCGACCAGCACGAGGCCCGACCGGAAGGGTGCGGACCTGACCAGGCGCTCCCACCAGGCCTCGCTCGGGGGCGGGGCCGACGCCAGGTCGGCCAAGGAGGCGAGCAGCGCGGCCGGCGGCGCGGGCGCTGCTGACGTCGACATCCGCGACTTCAGGAGACGCTGCTGGCGTACGGCGCGCTCGCACTCGTCACAGGCCAGCAGATGTGCGGACGCCTCCTGCATCGCGGAGTCGGACAGCTGTCCGTCCACGAACGCTGCGACATCGGCACCCAGGTGAGGCATCAGACGCCCACGGGCCCCACGAATCGGGTGCGTCCCTTGGACGGGGCGCGGTGCGCCAGGGCCTCCCGCAGCTGCGTGCGGCCGCGATGGATGCGCGAGCGTACGGTGCCGAGCTTGACCCCCAGCACGTCGGAGATCTCCTCGTAGGACAGTCCCTCGATGTCGCACAGGACCACCGCGACACGGAACTCGTCCGAGAGCGACGCGAGGGCGGCCTCGATGTCGGGATCGAAGTTGGCGTCGTGCACCGCGGACTCGGGCAGCACCTCGCCGCTGAGCAGCCGCTCCTCGGCGCCGTCGCCGAAGCCGTCCATGCGCAGGCGGGACTTGCGGCGTACACGGTCGAGGAACAGGTTGGTCGTGATGCGGTGCAGCCAGCCGCCGAAGTTGCCCGGCTCGTACGTGTCGAGCGAGCGGAAGACGCGGATGAAGACGTCCTGCGTGAGGTCCTCGGCGTCCTGACGATTGCCGGTGAGACGGTAGGCCAACTGGTAGACCCGGGCCGAGTGCTCGCTGACGATCCCTTCCCAGTCCTGGGGGGCTCGCTCGAGCGTCGTGGTGGCCACGTCTTCTGCCTTCATGGTGTCGATCGTTGTCCCTGCACCTGAGAGAACGCACAGAACCACCTGACGGTTCCCCATTTCCTCGTCCGAGCCTCCCCCTTCCGCGGGCTCCCCGCCGATAGGCTGGACCCACCACCGACCAAGGAGCCCACCATCACCACCGCAGCCAGCCTGGCGTTCGCCGAGGACCACCTGAGCGAGGACGACCATCTCGCCGCTGCCCGGCAGCGCGCCGACGAGGTCGGCGTGGTGCCCATCGGAACCGGCGGCGGTGCCGTCCTGTCCTTCCTCGCCTCGGCCATCCAGGCCAAGGCCATCGCCGAGATCGGCACCGGCACGGGCGTGTCGGGGCTGTGGCTCCTGCGCGGGATGCAGTCCGACGGGGTGCTCACCTCGGTCGACCTCGAGGCCGAGCACCAGCGTCTTGCCCGCGAGACGTTCACCGAGGCGGGCTTCGCCCCGCAGCGCTTCCGGCTCATCGCCGGAGCGGGCCTCGACGTGATGCCGCGCCTCACCGACGCCGGCTACGACCTGGTCTTCCTCGACGGCGACAAGGTCGAGTACGGCGAGTACCTCGAGCAGGCCGTACGCCTCGTGCGGCCCGGCGGGCTCATCGCGTTCGACAACGCGCTGTGGCACGACCGCGTGGCCGATCCGTCGCAGCGCGACCCCGAGACGACCGCGATCCGCGAGGTCGTGCAGCGCGTCGCCACCGACGACCGCCTGCGCAGCATGCTGGTCCCCTTGGGCGACGGACTCCTCGTCGCCCAGCTCCTCACCTGACCCGCCCCCATCCGCTGAGGCGCGCCTCCCGTCCGCTGACGCGCGGCTCCTGTCCGCTGAGGCGCGCCTCCCGTCCGCTGACGCGCGCTTCCAGTCCGCTGACGCGCGGCTACGGTCCGCTGACGCGCGGCTGCCGCCCGCCGAGGCGCGCTCCCAGTCCGCTGACGCGCGGCTCCCGTCAGCCGAGGCGCGCTGCGGGGCTCCCCTCAGCGGACGGGAGGCTCCCGTCAGCGGACGGGAGGCTCCCCTCAGCGGACGCGGGGCTCCCGTCGGCGGACGGGAGGCGCGCCTCAGCGTTGGGTGGGGGTGGGTCAGTCGTCGTGGGGGGCGTGCTCGAAGCGGCCGGAGCTGCGGAAGCCGGCCGGGCCGCGGACGACCCCGATGACCTCGCTGGGCTCGATCGTGACCGGCGGCGAACCGATCAGCTGGGACACCGCCGAGTCCGCGGCCACCCCCTCGAACGAGCGCTGGAACGCCTCACGGGCCTCTGTGGACACGAAGACGTAGCTGCCCTCGAACCACTGCCCCTTGACGGCGCGCCACGTCTTGAACCGCAGCCCCTCGAGGCCGGCGAACTTCGCGTACGACTCGTCCTCGACATAGGCCCGCAAGGCCTTGAGCGTGCCTTTCGGTGCGTCGGTCAAGGACCAACGCACCGTCAGCCCGTACATCAGATGGCTTTGAGCGCGTCGCCGAGTGTGGCTGCTTCCTCGTTGTTGAGCTCTACGACCAGGCGTCCCCCACCTTCGAGAGGGACCCGCATCACGATGCACCGGCCCTCCTTGGTGACCTCCATCGGCCCGTCTCCGGTCCGTGGCTTCATGGCGGCCATCAGTTCCCCTCTCGTCCTGGCGCCCCCACCGCGTCGGTCAAGGCATGCCTACCATTATCGCCTATACCCCGACCGGTTTCGACCGCAGTCCCAAAGGAGACACCCTTGAGCGTTCCCACAGCCTCTCCGATCAGGTACGTGGTGGCTGACGGCGTCGGGACCGTGGCCCTCGATCGACCCGCCGAGATGAACAGCCTGACACTCTCGACGAAGGTCGCGCTCCGCGACGCCCTGCACGAGGCAGCGGCTGACAGCGCGGTGCGTTGCGTGGTGCTGAGGGGCGCCGGACGGGCCTTCTGCGTGGGCCAGGACCTGCAGGAGCACCTGGCCGGGATGGCGAGCGAGGAGGACCCGTACGGCAGCGCGAGCACCGTCGAGGACCACTACAACCCGATCGCCACGGCCATCGCGACGATGCCCAAGCCGGTCATCGCCGCGGTGAACGGGATCGCCGCCGGTGCTGGAGCGTCGATGGCGTTCGCCGCGGACTTCCGCGTCGTCGCGCGCTCGGCAGGCTTCAACACGGCCTTCGCCGCGATCGCGTTCTCATGCGACACCGGCGCCTCGTGGACCCTCCCCCGTCTGGTGGGAACCACCCGGGCGACAGATCTGCTCATGCGCCCGCGCACCATCTCGGCCGACGAGGCCCTCGAGATCGGCGTCGCGACCTCGGTCGTGGACGACGACGCATTCGACGAGGCCGTCGCCACGCTCGCGCACGAGCTGGCCCACGGCCCCACGCTCGCGTACGGCGCCATCAAGCGCTCGCTGGCCTTCTCCGCGACGCACGACCTGGCGACGTCACTGCAGCACGAGGGCCAGAAGATGGCGCTGACGGCCGCTTCGTCGGACCACGCGGCCGCGGTCAAGGCGTTCCTGGCCAAGGAGAAGCCGGAGTTCACCGGCCGCTGAGGGACTCAGGCGAGCTTGCGGTCGTGCCCGGCCTTGTTCTCGTCGGACGCGGCTTCCTGCCACGCGAGCAGCTCGGCCCGCACCTGCACCTCGGCGGACTCGCTCGCGGCGAGCGCCTCCTGCGCTGCCAGCAGATCGACCCGCGCCGACTCCAGGTCGGAGCGCGCGCTGGTGACGTCGGCCTCGAGCGCCGCACGCCGGGCCCGCTCGGCGGACACCCGCTCGCGGGCCTGAGCGAGCTCGATCTCGGCGGTGACCAGAGCGTCGCGAAGGCTCGCGATCTGCGCATCGCGCAGACTGATGCGCTGGCTCATCTGGTCGGCGAACTCGATGTGCTCGCGCGAGCGGACGACTGCGATCTTGCGGTTGTCGTCGGCCAGGGTCGCGCGATCGCGCGCCCAGTCACGGCGGACCTGGGCGATCTCGTTGGACAGCAGACGTGCGGCGACCCCACCCGCGACGACCGCGTAGGACGTCGCGACGACCAGGCACGGGCACGGTCGCGACGATGAGCCCGACCACGGCGACGACGACGGCCGAGACGAGCAGGACGAGGGCGCCGACGGCGCGGCGGGAGCGGGGGATCCTCCGGTTGGACATGCTCGGATCGTAGGACGACAGGGCGCCGGATTTGCGGAGCCACGCCCTGAGGGCGGGCGACGGATGCGACACAGCGTCACGCGACGCCGGATGCGGGCCGCGCGACGCAGTCGGCGAGGTGGTCGTTGACCATCCCGGTGGCCTGCATCAAGGCGTAGGCCGTCGTCGGGCCGAAGAACCGAAATCCCTTCTTCTTCAGGGTCTTGGCCATCGCGATCGACTCCGGCGTCGTGGCCGGCACGTCGGCGAACGAGGTCGGCGCAGGACGCGGCGGCGGTGCGAACGACCACAAGAGGTCTGAGAACGACTCGTCGAGGGCGAGGAGCGTACGTGCGTTGCTGATCGTCGCCTCGATCTTCCTGCGGTTGCGGACGATGCCGGCGTCGTCGAGCAGCCGGGCCACGTCGGGCTCACCGAAGCCGGCCACGACCTCGGGGTCGAAGCCGGCGAACACCTCGCGGAACCGCTCGCGCTTGCGCAAGATGATGGCCCACGACAGCCCCGACTGGAACGCCTCGAGCGACATGCGCTCGAACAGCTCGCGGTCCCCGCGCAGCTCACGGCCCCACTCGGTGTCGTGGTACGCCGTCATCGCAGGGTCCTCGCCCCACGGGCACCGGACCACCGGGGTCGGCTCAGCCATCGATGGGCGCCTCAGTCGGCCCGGTTGACGAAGTAGGAGACCGCCTCGTCGATGTCGTCGGTGACGTGCAGCATGTCCACGTCGCCGGGAGTGATCTTGCCGTCGGTCTCCATCGTCGCGCGCAGCCAGTCCACGAGCCCGCCCCAGTAGGCCGAGCCGAACAGCACGATCGGGAACGAGGTCACCTTGCCCGTCTGCGCGAGCGTCAACGCCTCGAACAGCTCGTCCATCGTGCCGAATCCGCCGGGCAGCACGACGAACCCCTGGGCGTACTTGACGAACATCGTCTTGCGGACGAAGAAGTAGCGGAAGTTGACGCCGAGGTCGACCCAGTCGTTCATGCCCTGCTCGTGGGGCAACTCGATGCCGAGGCCCACCGACACGCCGCCACACTCGCTCGCCCCCCGGTTGGCGGCCTCCATCGCGCCGGGGCCGCCCCCGGTGATGATCGCGTAGCCGTGGCCGCACAGCTGCGCCGCGATCTGGCGTCCTGCCTCGTACATCGGGTCGTCGGGCTGCGTGCGGGCCGAGCCGAACAGGCTGACCGCGGGGCCGAGCTCGGCGAGCGCGCCGAAGCCCTCGATGAACTCGGCCTGGATGCGCAGGACCCGCCACGGGTCGGTGTGCACCCAGTCGGTGGGCCCGCGCGAGTCGAGCAGCCGCTGGTCGGTCGTGCTGTCGGGCACCATTGCACCCTGGAGCCGCACGGGGCCCCTCTGGTGGACGGGACGGTCGTTCATGCGCTCAGCCATTTCTCGAGGGTCGCGAGCACCCGGACCAGGTGCTCGACGGGGACCTGCTCGTCCGCCTTGTGGGCGTAGACAGGGTCGCCGGGGCCGTAGTTGACCGCGGGGACGCCCAGCAGCGTGAACTGGGCGACGTCGGTCCAGCCGAACTTGGGACGCGGCTCGGCGCCCACCGCCTCGACGAACGCCGCCGCAGCGGGCCGGGTGAGGCCGGGCAGCGCACCGGGGGCCGTGTCGGTCACCGTCAGCTCGAAGCCGCCGAACACCTCGTTGAGGTGGGCGAGCGCGTCGTCCTCCGAGCGATCGGGGGCGAAGCGGTAGTTGACCGTCACGACCGCCTCGTCGGGGACGACGTTGCCCGCCACGCCGCCGCTGATGCCGACCGCGTTGAGCCCCTCGCGATAGACCAGGCCGTCGATCTCGACGTGCCGCGGCTCGTACGTCGTGAGGGTCGCGAGCACCGGCGCGAGGGCGTGGATCGCATTGCTGCCCATCCAGGACCGCGCGGAGTGGGCCCGCTCCCCCGCGGTGCGGATCTCGACCCGCATCGTGCCCTGGCAGCCGGCCTCGACGCCGGCGTCGGACGGCTCCATCAGGATCGCGAAGTCACCGGCCAGCAGCTCGGGACGCTCGCGGGCGATGCGGCCCAGCCCGTTGAACTCCGCCGCGATCTCCTCGGCGTCGTAGAACACGTAGGTCACGTCGCGCACCGGCTCGGGCACCGTCGCCGCGAGCGTCAGCGCCACTGCGACGCCGCCCTTCATGTCGCACGATCCCAGGCCGTGCAGGATCCCGTCCTCGAGCCGTGACGGGAAGTTGCCGTTGGCCGGCACGGTGTCGACGTGGCCCGCGATGACGACGCGCTCGGAGCGGCCGAGGTGGGTGCGAGCCACGATCGTGTGACCGTCGCGGACGATCTCGAGGTGGTCGAGGGGGCTCAGGGCCGCCTCGATCGCATCGGCGATCTCCTGCTCGTGGAGGCTCTCGGAGGCGATGTCGACGAGCGCGGCGGTGAGGCCGACGACGTCGGTGGTCAGGTCGAGTGCGGGCACAGGACTCATTCCATCACGCGCGGGTGACGAGGCGGCGTCGTCATGGCGTCGGGAAGACGCAGAACTCATTGCCCTCAGGATCTGCCATGACCGTCCACTCCTGCTGGTCGCCGGCGGGGGCCAGGACGTTCGCGCCCGCCCCGACCAGGTCGTCGACGGTGACGCCCTCGCGGAGGGTGACGTCCCAGTGGATGCGGTTCTTGACCGTCTTGGGCTCGGGCACCGGCACGAAGTCGATCGACTCGAGCGGGGAGCCGGGGATCTCGTCGAGATAGGAGTAGCCGTCGTCGTGGCCGAGCACGCCACCCATGACGTCGGCCCACCAGCGCGAGATCGTCTCGTGGTCGGCCGAGTCCACGACGACGTCCTTGAGCCGCTTGGCGGGGGGCTCGTCGTAGGTGAAGACGCACATCTCACCGCCCTCGGGATCGGCGAAGGTGGTCCACGCGAACTCACCCGGCGCGGTCAGCTGCTCGAGGCCCGCGAACGGCTCGAGGGACTCGGCACGGACGTCGAGGTGGACGCGCTGCTTGACCGTCCGCGGCTCCGGCACGAGGTTGATCCAGACCTCCTCGCCCGGATCGGGGCCGCGCAGGACCGCGTCACCGTCGTCGAGCTCCGCCAGCTCGTAGCCGAGGGTGCGGGCCCAGAATCCCTGGACGGCGGACACGTCGGAAGCGTCGATGCACAGCGCCTTGTACGTCACGAGAGCCATGCTCCCGAGGCTAGCGGCGGGGGCGGACGTCCGCGAGCCCTCAGTCCTGGACCGCCTTGACGATCGTGATCGCCGCGGTGACCGCCCCCGTGACCGCGCCGGGCTCCCCGTCCTGGATCGCCCACATCGCGCGGATCGCCTCGCGCACCACGATCCAGTCGCGGGCCCGGTCCTCGTCGAGGCCCGCGTCGTCGACCACCGTGTGGAACCGCCGGCGGATCGCGGTGCGCAGGTCCCCGGACGCCACGATCTCGTCCCACCGGTTCCACAGCAGCGGAGCGATCTCGTAGTGCGGGTCGCCCGACACGGGCTTGGGGTCGATCGCCAGCCACGGGGACCGGTCGCCCGCCAGCACGTTGCCGTAGTGCAGGTCGCCGTGCACGAGCCGCCCCACGCTGGCGTCGTCGCCGACGAACGCCCGTCCGAGGTGGACGGCCTGCTCGACGACCCGGCGCGGCAGAGGCGCGCCGCGAGGCAGCGCGGCGAGATCGTCGGTCCACCTCGAGACGAACGCCGTGAGCGGCACGAGCTGGGCGGGTGCGGGCACGTGGAGCCGTCCGAGGAGCCCCGCGACGACCGAGCACGCCTGCAGCACCGGGACCGAGCCCAGGTCACGCGTCTGCAGCCGCTCGAGCAGCATCGCGTCACGCCGGGGATCGGCCCGGACGAGACGCACGGCTCCGCGCCCGTGCCAGTGCTGCAGCGCGAGCGCCTCGTGGCGGGCCTCCTCGTGCGGCATGACGACCTTGAGGACGAGCCGCTCCCCCGCGGCGACGACCGGCACCACGAGCGCGGTGTGCCCGTGCAGCGGGTCGCCGTCGACCGTGAGCTCCCACTCGTCGATCAGCTCACGCACGAGCCGCGGCAGACCGGTGACCCACCGAGCCCAGTCGTCACCGCGGGCCGCATACGCCTGCAGCGCGGGTGGCAGGTCGAACGGCAGGAGAGCCATGCGGTCAGCCTGCCACCGCGTGCCACCTGTGGAGCCATGGGACACACTTCGGTGCATGACGCACTCCTTCGAGGGGCACATCGCCGGGCTGGGCACCACCTCGGGCACGCGCATCGTCGTCGGCATGTGGGACGAGAGCCCCTACGGCACGTTCGCCGACGTCATGGTCGAGCAGCCCTCGGGCCACCGCATCCTGATCGCCCCCCGCCAGGAGATCGCCGACTTCGTGGCCTCGACGTACGACTTCGACGAGGTGCGCATCGAGCCCGTCTCGCTCGAGACCGGCCCGGAGTGGTCCGTGCACACCCGCTCGCTGCAGGTGCGGTTCACCCCCGGCCGGCGGATCTGGATCTCGCCCCTGCTGTCGCTCGTGCCGTCGCACCTGCGCCGTCAGTCGTCCTGGGCCCGGCTCTGCAACCCCGTCGCACGGCGCGTGATGCCCGGCGTGCAGACCTACGGGACGGCCGGCAACGACCGGGTCGAGTGGTACGCCGCGACGAGCGTGCGGCACCTGTCCTGCGCCCGGGCGACGTGGGAGGGCGAGGAGCTTGGCGATCTCGCACCGGTCACGCCACCCGTGCGGTTCGGCTTCGCCTCCGCGCCGGCCGAGCCCACGCTGACCACCCTCACGTCGTACGTCCGTGAGTAGCCTGAGCACCATGAGGACCGAGATCACGACCGAGGCGCAGCTGCGCGACCTCCTCGGGCACCCGATGCAGCGGGCGATCGACAAGGAGCGGCAGAGGCTCGCACCCGAGCACCGCGACTGGCTCGCAGCCTCGCCGTTCTGTCTCGTGGCGACCTCGGACGCCCACGGCCGCCTCGACGTCTCGCCCAAGGGCGACCCCGCCGGTTTCGCGCTCGCGCTGGACGACACGACGATCGCGATCCCCGAGCGCCCGGGCAACCGTCGCGCGGACGGTTTCGTCAATGTCCTGCAGAACCCGCACGTCGGGCTGCTCTTCCTCGTCCCGGGCCGAGGCGACACGCTGCGGATCAACGGCCGGGCGACCCTGCTGGCCGATGCGCCGTACGCCGACCGCATGGAGGTCAAGGGGCACCGGCCCGGCGTGATCCTCGAGGTCGCGGTCGAGCAGGTGTTCTTCCACTGCGCCAAGGCGTTCCTGCGCTCGGACCTGTGGCAGCCCGAGACGTGGCGCCCCGACGCGGTCATGAGCCGTGCCCAGATCGCCAAGAACCTCGAGCGCCCCGACGAGTCGCTGGAGCAGATCGAGGCCTACTACGGGCAGCAGTACGCCCAGAACCTGTACTGAAGCACGAGGGTCAGCGGAAGCCCGCGCCGCCGCCCGTGGGGTTGCGGACCTTCTCGCCCTTGGCCCGCGCGACGTCTGCGAGCTCGGCCTGGAACGCGATCATCCGCGCCGTCAGGTCGCTGTCGCCCGCTGCCAGGATGCGCACCGCGAGCAGCCCTGCGTTGCGGGCGTTGCCGATCGAGACCGTCGCGACGGGCACGCCCGCGGGCATCTGCACGATCGACAGCAGCGAGTCCATGCCGTCGAGGTGCTTGAGCGGCACGGGCACACCGATGACCGGCAGCGGCGTCACCGCGGCCAGCATGCCCGGCAGGTGGGCGGCGCCGCCGGCCCCGGCGATGATGACCTCGAGGCCCCGCCCGTGCGCATCCCGTCCGTACGCCAGCATCTCGTCGGGCATGCGGTGCGCCGAGACGACGTCGGCCTCGTACGCGACGTCGAACTCCTTGAGCGCGGTCGCGGCGGCCTCCATCGTCGGCCAGTCCGAGTCCGATCCCATCACGATGCCCACGCGTGCGCTCATGGGCAAGGACCCTACCGGGACGTCAGCCGTCGATGAAGAGCGCAGCCGCACGACGGGCGCGGGCCAGCACGTCGTCGAGGTCGTCGCCGTACGCCGTCACGTGACCGACCTTGCGACCGGCCTTGACCGCCTTGCCGTACAGGTGGATCTTGACGTCGGGCTCCGCGGCGAGGACGACGGACCGCTGGGCCTGCAGGTCCTCGACGCTGCCACCGAGCACGTTGACCATGACCGACCACGGCGCACGGGCGTCCGTGCTGCCGAGCGGCAGGTCGAGCACCGCACGCAGGTGGTTCTCGAACTGGCTGGTGTGCGCTCCGTCGATCGACCAGTGGCCCGTGTTGTGCGGGCGCATCGCGAGCTCGTTGACGAGCAGCCGGCCGTCGGTGGTCTCGAACAGCTCGACCGCGAGGATGCCCGTCACGTCGAGCTCGGTCGCGATCTTCACCGCCAGGTCGCGGGCGGCCTCGGCCAGCGCGGGGTCGAGATCGGGGGCAGGGGCGATGACCTCGTTGCAGACGCCGCCGGCCTGGCGGGACTCCACGACGGGGTACGCGCGGACCTCCCCCGACGGCGAACGGGCGACGAGCGCCGAGAGCTCGCGGCGGAAGTCGACGAGCTCCTCGGCCAGGAGCGGGGTCCCGGCCGAGAACGCCTCCTCGGCGTCGGCGACGGAGCGGACGACCCAGACGCCCTTGCCGTCGTAGCCGCCGCGAGTGGTCTTGAGGACCGCCGGGAAGCCGAACGACTCGAGGTCCTGGGCCGACGAGATCGGCGCGTTGCGGGGGCAGGGTGCGCCGAGGGCGCCGAGGCGCTCGCGCATCGAGCCCTTGTCCTGGGCGTACAGCAGCGCGTGCGGGCCGGGGCGGCACGCGTGCCCCTCGGACTCCAGCGTGCGCAGGTGCTCCGGCGGCACGTGCTCGTGGTCGAACGTCACCACGGGGACGTCCGCGACGACTGCGCGCAACGTCTCCAGGTCGGTGTAGTCACCGACCCGGTGGTCAGGGACGACCTGTGCGGCCGACACGTCCGGCCCCTCCGCGAGGAGGCGGATGCGAACGCCGAGGGCCGTCGCGGACTGCTGCATCATCCGGGCCAGCTGGCCTCCGCCGATGACGGCGAGCTCAGGTGTGGGCACGGCGCCCACCCTAGCGGGACCTGAATCCGCGGCGCTCGGTCACCGTGATGGGCGAGACGTTGCCGAATCCGCGCAGCGGGCGCGGCGGCAGGGCCCGGGTGTCGAACTCCTCGGTGATCGCCGCCGCGGTGGCGTCGTCGACCAGCACCCGGTTGCTCCGCGCGACGTGCGAGAGGCGCGCCGCGAGGTTGACCGGCGGACCGAACACGTCGCCGAGGCGACTGACGACGGACCCGGTCGCGAGCCCCACGCAGATGTTGGGCAGCTCGGACCGCAACGCGATCTGCTTGACCAGGTCGAGGGCGGTACGGGTGGCCTCCGCCGGGTCGTCGGACACGAACAGCACCGCGTCGCCGAGCGTCTTGATGACGCGCCCGCCGTGCGCGGTCACGATGTCGGAGCACCGGGTCTCGAAGTTCTCCACGAGCGCGCCGAGGCTGTTGTCGTCGAGCCCGTTGGACAGCGACGTGAAGCGCGACAGATCCGCGAAGCCCACGGTCATGACCGTGGACAGCAGCTCCTCGTCCGCGGCTCCGAGCGCCTCCATGCGGGCCGTCGCCGCCTCCAGGTGGCGCCGCCACGCGTAGACCATGAGGTGCTCGAACCCCGGGCCGGCCGACTTGGCCAGCTGGACGGCCGCGTCGAGACGTGTCGGTGCCTTGCCCTCCTGGACGTCGCGCTCGATCTGCTCGATCAGCGTCGTCACCTGCCAGTCCGCGAGGCGGGACATCGTCGTGCCGAGCGCCCGGGTCATCCGGAAGACGGTCTGCTCGTCCATGACCTGGTCGTGGATGGTCGAGGCGACAGCCGCGATCGCATCGACGTCGGCGTCGCCGTACGCGATGCTGTCGCCGGTGTCGGCGAATCCGAGCGCACGCCACAGTCGCTGGCCGTCCTCGACCGAGAGCCCGCCCTTGTCGGCCGCCTCGGCGCTCGTGAGGGTGAGCTCGCCGCCCAGGATCAGGCGGACGAGCTTCTCACGCAGGTCAGACCGATTCATCGTTCCTCGCGGTCCCGTGCTGCTCGAAGACCAGGTTGGAGACTGTGCGGTGGAACGCCTCGATCCTCGGGATGTCGCGCAGCTGCAGACCGGCCTGCTCGCTCGCGTCGTGGATGATCAGCGTCCCGCAGCCGAGCAGACGGTCGTTGAGGTTCTTCTCGTACGCGACGTCGTTGACGCGGCTCAGCGGGATCACCCGGCCGGTGCGGGTGAGGATGCCCTTCTGCTCGAGGAGGCGCTTGGTGGTCAGCGTGTACGTCCACAGGTACCACTTCAGGAACGGCAGGAGCACGCCCCAGATCAGCAGCACCGCCGCGACCGCCGCGACGATCCAGCCGACCACGCCGTCGCCCTTGTCACCGACCCGCGGGACGAGGAACCCCGCAGCGACCGCCAGGACGAGCAGGATCAGGAACGGCACGAACAGCACCTTCACGTGGGTGCGGGTCGTCTCGACGGTCTGCTCCCCGTCGATCATCAGCTTGCGCGACAGGCTCATGCCGCTGATTGTCTCACCCCGCCGGGCGCACATGGGTGACGTCGCCCGCGCTGATCGCCCGGCCGTCCACGAGTAGTCGGCCCATCTCGTCGATGCCGGTGGCCAGTCCCTCCAAGGGCTCGTCGTGGGGCTGGGTCACCCGGACGCGCTGGCCGATCGTCACGCACCGTCGGACGTACGAGTCGCGGATCCCGCCTGCGGGGTCGCCGCCCGACGCCGACCAGGCCCGGTAGAGCGCCTCGAGGTTGCGCAGGAACGCCCGGATGACGATCGTGCGGTCCGTCTCGGTGGCTCCCTCCAGCAACAGGGACGTCGCCGCCGGAGTCGGCAGCTCGTCGCGGCGCAGCGAGACGTTCAGGCCCACCCCGACGACGGCGGCCGGCCCGATCGGCGTCTCGGTCCGCTCGAGCAGGATGCCGGCGATCTTGCGGCCGTCCACCAGCACGTCGTTGGGCCACTTCAGGGACGAGCCCACGCCGCACTCCTGCACCGTCGCGTCGACCGCGAGGCCCGCGAGCAGCGGCAGCCACACCCAGCGGGCGGGCGGGACGCCGTCGGGGCGCAGGAGCACCGACACGATCGCGCCGGACCCGGCGGGGGACTCCCACGTCCGGTCGAGACGCCCCCGGCCGGCGGTCTGCGCATCCGTGACGTGGACGAGCCCCTCCGGCGCGCCGGACCTCGCGGCGGCGGCGACGTCGGCGTTCGTGCTGCCGGTCTGCGCGGTCACCACGACCTCGGAGAAGAACCGCTTCGGCCCCGTCAGCGCCGACCGCAGCGCGGCCGTGTCAAGGGGCGGGCGGTCGAGGTCGCGATAGGACATGAGAACAGACTCACATATCCGATGGGCCCCGCTGTCGTTACTCTGACCTGCGTGACTGAACACGAGATGGAAGCCAAGCCCGAGCTGCACACCACCGCCGGCAAGCTTGCGGACTTCATCGAGCGGCGCGACACAGCCCTCGTCGAGATGGCCGAGCGCGCGCACGAGAAGCAGAGTGCCCGCGGTCGCCAGAGCGCCCGCGAGCGCATCGACCAGCTGCTGGACGAGGGCTCGTTCGTCGAGCTCGACGCGCTGGCCCGGCACCGGGCGACCGATTTCGGCCTGGACAAGAACCGGCCGCTCGGCGACGGCGTCATCACCGGATACGGCACGATCGACGGCCGCCAGGTGTGCGTCTTCAGCCAGGACTTCAGCGTCTTCGGCGGCTCGCTCGGCCAGGTGTACGGCGAGAAGATCACCAAGGTCATGGACCTCGCGATCAAGTCCGGCTGCCCCATCATCGGCATCAACGAGGGCTCGGGCGCGCGCATCCAGGAGGGCGTCGTCTCGCTCGGCCTGTACGGCGAGATCTTCAAGCGCAACGTGCACGCGTCGGGCGTCATCCCGCAGATCTCGCTCATCATGGGCGCCAACGCCGGCGGCCACGTCTACTCCCCCGCGGTCACCGACTTCGTGATCATGGTCGACAAGACGTCCAACATGTTCATCACCGGCCCCGACATCATCAAGACCGTCACCGGCGAGGAGGTGACGATGGAGGATCTCGGCGGCGCCCGCGCACACAACACCAAGAGCGGCAACGCCCACTACATGGGAGCCGACGAGCAGGACGCGATCGAGTACGCCAAGGCGCTCATCTCGTTCCTGCCGCAGAACAACATGGAGGAGGCCGAGGTCTACCCCGAGGTCGCCGATCTCGAGCGCAACGAGACCGACCTCGCCCTCGACACCCTCATCCCCGACTCGGCCAACCAGCCGTACGACATCAAGACCGTCATCGAGGCGGTGCTCGACGACGGCGACTTCCTCGAGGTCATGCCGCTGTTCGCGCAGAACATCGTGATCGGCTACGGACGGGTCGAGGGCCGCAGCGTCGGCATCGTCGCCAACCAGCCGATGCAGCTGGCCGGATGCCTCGACATCGACGCGTCCGAGAAGGCCGCCCGGTTCGTGCGCACCTGCGATGCGTTCAACATCCCGGTCCTGACGTTCGTCGACGTGCCCGGCTTCCTGCCCGGCACCGACCAGGAGTGGGACGGCATCATCCGCCGCGGCGCCAAGCTCATCTACGCGTACGCCGAGGCGACGGTCCCGCTCATCACGGTCATCACGCGCAAGGCGTACGGCGGTGCGTACGACGTCATGGGCTCCAAGCACCTCGGCGCCGATCTCAACATCTCCTGGCCCACCGGCCAGATCGCGGTCGTCGGCGCAACGGGCGCAGTCGGCATCCTCTACCGCAAGGAGCTCGCGGCGTCCGACGACCCCGACGCGCTGCGCGCCGAGCTCATCACCGAGTACGAGGACACGCTCTGCAACCCGTACCTCGCGGCCGAGCGCGGCTACGTCGACGCGGTCATCGAGCCGAGCCAGACTCGCGCCGAGATCGTCAAGGGCCTGCGCCTGCTGCGCACCAAGCGCGAGACGCTTCCGCCCAAGAAGCACGGGAACATCCCGCTGTGAGCGGCGACGAGACCGCGGCCACCGAGGCGACGCACACGCCGATCCTGCGGGTGGTCAAGGGCGACCTGGGCGCGGAGGAGCTGGCCGCGCTGGTGGCCGTCGTGGCGGCGCGCAACGCGGCCGCGGCCAACGCCGCCTCGCGCGCCAAGCCGAGGCTCCGCTCCGAGTGGGGACACCCGGCCCGTCAGGTCCGGCCCGTGCACGCCTTCGGGCCCGACCAGTGGCGTCGGTCCTCGTTCGGCCGCTGAGCGATGACCCTGCGCCCGCTGTCCGATCTCAGCCCGGCTGACTGGTTCGTCCGGGCCAAGGCGGACTGGTGGACGAAGGTCTGTCTGGGCCCTCCTGGCCACGAGGCGTACGCGCGCCTGCAACTCGTGCCCGCCGACGATGAGTCGGACGTCGACCTGGGCCTGCTGACCAGCACGGTGCTGCAGCGCGCTCTGCCCCGACACACCGCCACGCCGGACGAGTGCCTCTTTGGGCAGTGGGACGGGTGCGGCTGGGAGCCCCCGGTGCCGCCTGCGCGCGAGACGGTCCCTCTGACCGGCCAGGTGGCTCCGGGAGTCCACGACGTCGTCCGCACCTACCACCTGTTCAGCGGCACGGTCGCCAACCTGGCGGCGTGGGACGGCGGCGACCCGCCGCACTTGATGTGGCCGGCAGACCGGGCCTGGTTCGTCACCAAGGACGTCGACCCCGACTGGGTGGGTGTAGGCGGCACGCAGTCGCTGATCGACGAGCTGCTCGCTGCCGACGGAATCGACGCGGCACCCTCGTCGTACGACGCCTCCGACTGGGAGGCCCGATGACCCTGCGCCCGCTGTCCGACCTCAGCCCCGCTGACTGGCTGCTCGACGACCCGGCGCCGGCCGCGCTCAGGGTGCACCTCGGACCGTCGGGCTTCGCGGCGTACGCGCGGGTGCTCCACTCGCCGACGGGTGGGGGCGACCGCTTCGAGGGACACCTCGACGGCGCCCTGCTCGCGGCCGTCGTCGACGTCCTGGCGCGGCACACCCGCACCCCGGACGACTGCTGCTTCGCGCTGTGGGAGGGCTACGGCGACATCCACGGTGGCGAGGCCGCGGGCTTCCTCACCGCCTTCTCGGGTCCGTCACGGTGGCCCGGACGGATCTTCACCAAGGACAAGCCGAAGGCCCCGCCTCCCCCCGCGTTCCCTCCCGACGTCATGGCCGGTCCTCTGCTGACCGTCAACGGCGAGGAGCACTTCCTCTTCGCCGGCCCCCTGGCCGACGCCGGCCGGTGGGGAGCTGCGAGCTACGGCGGCGGCGTGCCGCGTGACATCAACAGCCCCAACCTGATGTGGCCCGCCGACCACGCCTGGTTCGTGACCACCACCATCGAGGGCACCTGGACCGGCGTGGGCGGCACCGAGTCGCTGATCGCCGAGCTGCTGCACGACCCTCGCCTCGAGGTCGTCCGACAGCGCTACGACGAAGGAGCCCTGCGATGAGGGTCGTGCTCGCGTCCCAGTCCCCCGCCCGGCTCGCGACGTTGCGCAGCGCCGGCATCGAGCCGGACGTGATCGTGTCCGGCGTCGACGAGGACCAGATCACCACGACCGACGCCGGCAATCTCGCCGCCGCGCTCGCCCAGCTCAAGTGCCGCGCCGTCGCCGCACAGGTCGAGCCGGACGCCCTCGTCATCGGCTGCGACTCCGTGCTGGCGTTCGAGGGCGAGATCTTCGGCAAGCCGGAGGGGCCCGACGAGGCCGTGGGGCGCTGGCGCCGCATGCGGGGGCGCAGCGGCGTCCTGCACACGGGGCACTGCGTGCGCCGCGGCGAGGACGAGCTCATCGAGACCGCGTCCACGATCGTCCACTTCGCCGACGTGACCGACGACGAGATCGACGCCTACGTCGCGACCGGCGAGCCGCTGCACGTCGCCGGCGCGTTCACGATCGACGGCCTCGGCGGGGCGTTCATCCGCGGCATCGAGGGCGACCACCACAACGTCGTCGGCCTGTCGTTGCCGGTCCTGCGCGACATGGCCAGGGACCTTGGAATCCCATGGACCTCCCTCTGGACCCTGTCAAGCTGAAGCATTTGTTGGTACGAGGACCCAAGAAGTGGGACAATGGCACTGATGGCAACCACACCGCGCAAACGCCGCTACCACGCTTCCAGTCCCTTCCAGGCAGGTCCTGAGGTGATCGACGAGGTGTACGAGGTCGGCGCCCGCGTCTCCCACGACACCTACGGCATGGGACGCATCGTCAGCATCCAGGGCACGACCTCGGCCCAGGTCGACTTCGGCGACGGACCCAAGCACATCCCGCTGCCCTGCTCGAAGATGACCGCCCTCTAGGCGGCCCTTCGTCACCGGCTTCCCGGGTCCCGCAGGCTCTCGAGGTGCTCACGCGCCTCTGCGGTGCGCCCGGCGCCGTAGACCCTGAGCATCTCGGCGATGTCCGGGTGGGTGTCGGCGAGACGCTCGGCCGCGTCCAGGTGGTCAGGCGCGCCGGCCACCCGCCGGAACAGGTCCTGGATCTCGGCGACCGCATCGTCACGGGTGGATCGCCGGGTCGTCAGGATGTCCCCTCCCCCGTGCACGAGCGCGACCCGCGCGAGTGCGTCCTCGCGCCCCATGGCGCCCCGCTCCACGGCGTCCACAGCGTCGTGCAGCACCTGCAGTCGCTGGGCGGCCACCGGATGGCCGATCTTGACCCGGCGCGCATTGATCAGCTGGGACAGCATGGGCGCCGAGATCCCGAGGATCCCCGCCAGCTGCGACTGGTTCATCCCGAGGACGCGGGCACATCGGCCGAGGATGTCGCCGAGCGGCTCCCCGTAGATCTCGGCCTGCGCCGCCCGACCGTCCATGCGTCCCCCTCAATTTGCGTTCGCAACGCCATGGCATCTTGACACAGCGACAAGGTGTCCGCGAGACTCGTGCCGACATTTGCTTTTGCAAACTCCGCTCTCACTTCCGGGGACACCATGATCCGTACGTCGACCGCCCTGATCGCCGCGGCCCTCCTCGCCGCCCTGCTGCCCCTGCCCGCCGCGTCGGCAGCGCCGGCCGCTGACGACGAGACCGCCGGGCGGATGATGCTCGTCCTGGACTCGTCCGGGTCGATGAAGGAGAAGGCGGCCGGCGGGCAGACCAAGATCGCCGCGGCCCGGCAGGCACTCGCACAGGTGGTCAAGGGCCTCCCCGCCGAGCAGGAGGTGGGCCTGCGCGTCTACGGCGCGAAGGTCTTCTCGGCCTCGGACAAGGGCGCGTGCACCGACTCGCAGCGGGTCGTCGACCTCGACACCGCCAACCGCGACGAGCTCACCAGAGCCATCAAGGCGTACAAGCCCTACGGCGAGACCCCGACCGGCTACGCCCTGCAGCAGGCCGGCAAGGACCTTGGCCAGGACGGTCGCCGCACCATCGTGCTGGTCTCCGACGGGGAGTCGACCTGCGACCCCGATCCCTGCGTCGTTGCCCAGGATCTCGCTCAGGACGGCATCGACCTGCGCATCGACGTCGTCGGGCTCGACGTCTCCGGCAAGGCACGCGAGCAGCTCAAGTGCGTGGCACGCTCCGGGCACGGCACCTACTACGACGCCGACAGCGCCGCCGAGCTGACGCAGTCGCTCACCACGACCCGCATCCGGGCCTCGCGCCCCTTCGACCTCACCGGCACTCCCGTCAAGGGAGCACCGGTCGCGACCGACGCGCCGACCCTGGAGACCGGGGCCTATCTCGCCTCGTTCGGAACCGGTGACGGGCTCTGGTACAAGGTCGAGCGCACCGCCGCCAACAGCACCTTCCACGTCGGCGTCACCCACCGATCGGCCGGCACCGGCAACTCCGGCGACAAGGCGTACGTCGGGATCTACGCGGGACCCGACGAGGACCGGTGCGCGTACACGACGTCATTCGCCCGCGGCAACATCGCCTACACCGCGGCGAGCAGCTGGCGGCCCTCGACCAACGCCTGCAACACCGCCAAGACCCTGTGGGTCAACGTCAAGCCGGTGTCCACACGGCGCGACCTCTCCGCCGATCCGGTCGAGATCGTGGTCTACGAGGAGCCGCCCCTGGCCGACCCCTCCGGCGCGGACCTGCCGCCGAAACCCGCCACGCCCACCTGGAGCACGCTGACGCCGGCGAGCAGTCCACAGGTCGGAGTCGTCCCCGGCACGTCGATCTCGAGCGCCCCCGTCGTGAGCGACGGCACGTACGCCCTCGACATCAACCCCGGTGAGACACAGGTCGTCGCGGTGCCGCTGGACTGGGGACAGAATGTGCAGGCCCAGATCGACGGCAAGCTGACCGCGGCGCACCACGAGTCGACGTTCGACGCTCCCTGGGTGCAGGTCCTCGGCCCCGTCCGGGAGGCTGTCGACTCCGACGAGTACGGCACCGACACGACGCCCGGCGACTGGACCTCGCGGTTCTCGAGCCTCCCCGACGACCTGAACACCTACCGCTCGGGCTCGCAGTCGTACACGGTCGCCTACCGCAATCGCGCCGAGGCCGAGGCGCACCTCAGCGGGTCGGGCACGGCCGGTCTGCGCTACGTCCAGATCTCCTACGGCGCCGACAACGAGGTGCCGCTGACCTATTCGTTGACGCTCAGGACCAACGGCACGGCGGGCGAGGGTGCGCCGACGTACGACGAGGTCCCGGGCCTGACCGCACCCACGGCCGACTCGCCGCTCGTGACGGGGACCGGCGCCGTGGGCGACGCCGCAAAGCCGGCATCGAGCAGCAAGGCGGCGACGAAGCCGGCCAAGGACGACGAGGACGGCCTGCCGGTGGTGCCGATCGGGCTCGGTGTGGTCGGGGTCGGGCTGCTCGCCGGCGCACTCGTGGTGCTGCGGCGCTCGCGCTCCGCGAGCTAGCCGAGCAGGAGGCGCGCAGAGGCCGCGACGAGCCCGAGCCCTGCGACGGCGAGTCCTCCGGCGAGCAGTCGCAGGCGTGTCCGCGCGTCGATCCGGTGCCTCCGTGACGACGGGCCGTCCGGACCCCAGCCCGGCGGGAGCTCCGGCAGCTGGCGGAACACCTCGATCGGGTCTCCCGGCTCGTCCACGGGGTCGATCGACAGCAGCGCGGCCCGGGCCTCGGCCGCCGACGCGTAGCGCTCGTCCGGCCGCGTCGCGCAGAGCCGCCCGCACCACGTCGCGAACGGTCCGTCGGCCGGCACCGGAGGGCCTGCGTGGGTCGGGCGTGAGCCGGTGAGCATCTCGGCCAGCACCGTGCCCACGGAGTAGAGGTCCTGCAAAGGACTGGGATCGGCCCGCTCCTGCACCTCGGGCGCCGCGTAGCCCGGGGTGTGCACCATCTCGGACGCCCGGGTGAGGCGCGGCTCGTCCCTTGTCGTCGCGATGCCGAAGTCGGACAGGCGTACGTGAGGAGTGCCGGTGCCGGTCGCCTCCAGAAGGATGTTGGCCGGCTTCACGTCGCGGTGCACGATGTCGGCGCGGTGGACCGCGTCGAGGGCGTCGAGCAGCTGCAGCCCGACCTCACGGACGAACGAGGGTGGAAGCGGGCCGTAGTCGGCGATGAGCGTCGCCACCGATCCACCGTCGACCAGCGGCATCGCGAACAGCACCCGGTCGTCCTCCGCGGACCAGCCCGTCGGGGCCACGACGTGCGGGTGGTCGACCCGGGTGCCGATCTCGCGGACGAACCGCAGCAGCGACGCCCCGTCGGACTGGCGCAGCATCTTGCCCGCGCGGTAGGTGCGGTCGCGCAGGTCCCACACCCGCCAGACGACGCCCATGCCGCCGGAGTCGAGCACGTCGACCAGCTCGTAGCGTCCCGCGAAGACCTCGCCCATGCCCCTCAGCCTAGGCAGTGCTGCCGCTCAGCCGGCGAGGATGCAGAACTCGTTGCCCTCGGGGTCGGCGAGCACCACCCACCTGTCACCGGGCCGCCGGTCCTCCAGCACGCTGGCGCCCAGCTCCACCGCGCGTGCGACCTCCTCGTCCTGGGTCGCGCCGACGGGGCGCAGGTCGAGGTGCACGCGGTTGCGCACCTGCTTGCCGTCCGGGACCTCGATGAACAGCGTGGTGAACCCGTTGTCGTCGATCAGGTAGACCTCGCCGGGCTCGGAGTCCTGCACGCGCCAGTCGGCCAGGGCGGACCAGAACGCCGCCAGTCGCTCGGGGTCGACCGCGTTCACGGTGGTGTGGGACAGGTGAAGGCTCACGGGTGGCTCCGTCCGGTCGGGAACGAGGCCATCGTGTCAGGGAGTCTCACTCCACCGGAAGACCCAGGCCCCGCGCGATGAGCATGCGCTGGATCTCCGAGGTGCCCTCGCCGATCTCCAGGATCTTGGCGTCGCGGTAGAAGCGCGCCACCGGGTACTCCTCCATGAATCCGTAGCCACCGAAGACCTGCGTCGCGATGCGCGTCGCGGTCACGGCGGCCTCGGACGTGTAGAGCTTGGCGATCGAGGCGGCCTGCTTGAGCTCCTTGGCCGGCGCACCGGCGTCCTTCATCGCGGCCGCCTGGTAGGTCAGCGCGCGACCCGCCTGGGCCATGACGGCCAGGTCGGAGATCTGGAACGCGACGCCCTGCTTGGTGCCGATCGGGACGCCGAACGTCGTGCGCTCGCCGGCGTACTGCACCGACATGTCGAGGCAGGCCTGGATGCAGCCCACGGCGAGCGCCGCGATCGCGATGCGTCCGTCGTCGAGCGTCGCGAGGAACTGCGCATAGCCGCGGCCCCGCTCGCCCAGCAGGTGGTCCGACGGCACGCGCACGTCGGTGAACGACAGCGCGTGCGTGTCGGACAGGTGCCAGCCGAGCTTGTCGTACGGAGCCTCCGCGACGAATCCCGGCGTGCCGGACGGGAGCATGATCGCCGAGATCTCCGGTGAACCGTTCTCGCGCGTTCCGGTGCGGGCGGTGACGGTCACGACAGACGTGATGTCGCTGCCGGAGTTGGTGATGAACTGCTTGGACCCGTTGACGACCCACTCGTCACCGTCCAGCTCGGCGCGGGTCCTCGTCGCGCTCGCGTCGGAGCCGGCGCCGGGCTCGGTCAGGCCGAAGCCCGCGAGGGTGCGCCCCGCGACGAGATCGGGGAGCCACGCCTCCTTCTGCTCCTGCGTGCCGTACTCGAGGATCGGGGTGATGCCCAGCCCCACGCCCGCCTCCAGCGTGATGCCGATCGACTGGTCGACCCGGCCGAGCTCCTCGATCGCGACGCACAGGCTCGTGAAGTCTCCGCCGGACCCGCCGAACTCCTCGGGCGCGGTCAGGCCGAACAGGCCCATGCGGCCGATCTTGTGCACCGCGTCGACGGGGAAGTGGTGGTCCTTGTCCCACCGGGCGACGTGGGGCGCGATCTCCGCCTCGGCGAACTCGCGGACGCTGCGGCGGAAGGACTCGTGCTCGCTCGAGAGGGCAAATGTCATGTCCGCATCGTAGCAAGGATCAGTTAATGACCATTAACCGAAGCTCGCGACACGACCGCCGGGCGCGTAACCAACCTCATACGTCACCCCGGCATTCGAACCCCTAGACTGCGGCAGGCAGTCCCCCGCACCGAGGAGAGTCATTCAGTGAGCAAGCCCCTGGCCAAGGTCCTGATCGCCAATCGCGGTGAGATCGCCGTCCGCGTGATCCGAGCGTGCAAGGACTCCGGCATCGGCAGTGTCGCCGTGTACGCCGAGCCCGATCGTGACGCCCTGTTCGTCCGCCTCGCGGACGAGGCGTACTCGCTCGAGGGCTCGACGCCCGCCGAGTCGTACCTCTCGATCGAGAAGATCATCGCGGTCGCGAAGCGCTCCGGCGCCGACAGCGTCCACCCCGGCTACGGCTTCCTCGCCGAGAACGCCGACTTCGCCCAGGCCGTCATCGACGCCGGGCTGATCTGGATCGGCCCCCCGCCGGCCGCGATCGAGAGCCTCGGCGACAAGGCCAAGGCCAAGCAGATCGCCCTCAAGGCCGACGCCCCGCTGGCTCCCGGCACCAAGGACGCGGTCAAGGATGCCGACGAGGTCGTCGCCTTCGCCCGCGAGAACGGCCTGCCGGTCGCGATCAAGGCCGTCTTCGGCGGCGGCGGCCGCGGCCTCAAGGTCGCCCGCACCCTCGAGGAGATCCCCGAGCTCTACGAGTCGGCCGTGCGAGAGGCCGTGAGCGCCTTCGGTCGCGGCGAGTGCCTCGTCGAGAAGTTCCTCGACCAGCCGCGTCACGTCGAGACCCAGTGCCTCGCCGACAGCCACGGCAACGTCGTGGTCGTCTCGACCCGCGACTGCTCGCTGCAGCGCCGTCACCAGAAGCTCGTCGAGGAGGCGCCCGCGCCGTACCTGACCGACGACCAGATCGAGCGTCTCTACACGTCCTCCAAGGCGATCCTCAAGGAGGCCGGCTACGTCGGTGCGGGCACGTGCGAGTTCCTCGTTGCCCGTGACGGCACGATCAGCTTCCTCGAGGTCAACACCCGCCTGCAGGTCGAGCACTGCGTGTCGGAGGAGGTCACGGGCCTCGACCTGGTCCGCGAGATGTTCCGCATCGCGGCCGGCGAGGAGCTCGGCTACGGCGATCCGGAGATCCGCGGCCACTCGATGGAGTTCCGCATCAACGCCGAGGACGGTGGCCGCGGCTTCCTCCCGGCGCCCGGCACCCTGACCAAGTGGGCTCCCCCGTCGGGCCCCGGCATCCGCCTCGACGGCGGCTACGAGGAGGGCGAGACGATCCCCGGGTCGTTCGACTCGCTCATCGCCAAGCTCATCGTCACCGGCACGAGCCGCGAGCAGGTCCTGGCCCGTTCGCGCCGCGCGCTCGACGAGTTCATCGTCGACGGCATGCCCACGGTCATCCCGTTCCACCGCTCGGTGGTCGACGACCCGGCCTTCACCGCCGCTGACGGCAACTTCTCGGTCTACACGACGTGGATCGAGACCGACTACGTCAACGAGCTCGAGCCCTACGCGGGCACGTCCGAGGACGCCGAGCCCGAGGAGCGCGAGCGCGTCACGGTCGAGGTCGGCGGCAAGCGCGTCGAGGTCGTCCTGCCCGGCGGCCTGGGAGCATCGGCAGCAGCGGCCGGTGGTGGGGCCAAGAAGGCCAAGCGCAAGGCCGGCAAGGGTGCGGGCGCAGCCGCGAGCGGCGACTCGCTCGTCGCGCCGATGCAGGGCACCGTCGTCAAGGTCGCCGTCGAGGAAGGCCAGGAGGTCGCCGTGGGCGATCAGGTCATCGTCGTCGAGGCGATGAAGATGGAGCAGCCCATCAACGCCCACAAGGCCGGCATCATCACCGGCCTGACGGTCACCGTCGGCGGCCCGATCGGCTCCGGCGAGGTCGTCGCCGAGATCAAGGACGCCGCCGCCGAGTAACCCCCGGCCAGATTTGCGGAACCCTGCACCTTTTTCCTCCGGAAAAACGTGCAGGGTTCCGCAATTCTGGGCTGGGGTGGGGGGCTGGGCTAGCGGCGCTTGGGCTCGGGCTGGACGCTGTCGACCTCGCCGTACGCGATCCCGGCGGCCCACACGATCAGCGTGACACCCAGCCAGGTGCCCCAGCCGTCGATCGAGAAGCCCGACCCGGGCACCACGGCCTCGGTCAGCAGCAGGCCGAGGAACGTCAGCACCAGACCCCCGAGGATCGTGTAGCCACGGGCGTACCGGTTGACCGTCGTGACGACCACCCCGCGCAGCACGACCGTCAGCGCCGTGAACAGCGCGACCGCGACCACGAACCACCACAGGTGGATGTCAAAGCGATCGAAGATCCAGGCGGCGATGGCCAGCGAGACGATGTTGGCGACGGCCGAGATCGCGATGGACTTGAGGACGTCGGGCATGATCTGAAGTATCCCAGACCGGGCTCCTGCGGCCCCCCGCGGATCACGACCGCGTGACGGTCACCGAGCCGTTCGCCTGGCGGGTGATGGTGCCGTACGCGAACCAGGCACGGTAGCGGTTGCCCGAGATCCGGGTCATCCGCCGGGTGGGTGCCCCGAGCACGCTCTTCTCGCGCCCGATCCGGTGATACTTGGTCTCGACCGATCCCCACAGGGCGTAGCCGCGCTTCGAGCTCCGCTTGACCTGGTAGATCGTGCCGTTCGTGAACCGCTGCAGACGCACCGAGGAGCGGCTCGTGGACCGCGGGCTGCTCGTCGGAGCGCCGAGCGCGCCGGACTGATCGCCCATCGCGGCGTACTCACGACGGAACCGGTCCCCCACCGAGTACGTCCCGGCCCGCGAGGAGTAGATGTCGACCTTGCCGAGGCGCGCCTTCCGGCCGCCCGAGCCGGTCGAGAACGGGTACTCGCCGACCTTGACCGGCCCGGTGACCGACTGGGTCAGCATCCTGACGCGCGACTTGATGGGCGAGGAGTAGTCCGAGATGTAGGCCGCGACCCGGTCGCGGAGCCCGCCGGACGCGCCGAGCCAGCTGTACGCCGCCTGCCCGGGGCAGGAGGTGCCCACCACGTTGCGGTGGCCGGCGATGCGCTGGAGCCGGAACGAGCCGACCCGGTAGGTGCCCGTCGCGGGGTGGAACGTCGTGCCGAGGCGCCAGCCGATCAGCCGGACCATCGCGGCCTGGGTCGCCTTGGTGGGTCGTGACGACGAGAACGTGCCCATCATCGAGACGCCCATCGTGTACGTGTTGACGGCCTTGTCACCTGCGTGGGCCGCGCGCACCGGCTTGTCGACGCCGCCGCTGCGTCCCTCGAAGACCTGGCCGTACTTGTCGACCAGGAAGTTGTAGCCGATGTCGCACCAGTCGCGGCCCTTCATGTGGTACGCCTGCACGGCGCGCACGATCGCTGCGGACTGGGACTTGCTGTACTTGTTGCTGCCGGCCGTGTGGTGCACGACCGCCCCGCGGGTCTCGTTGCCCGTCCGGGGCGAGTCGCAGCCCGAGCTCTTGCGCGCGCCCCACTTGGAGCGGGTGACGATCGAGGGCTTCGCGGTGTACGTCGGTGAGTTGTCGGCAGCCTGCGTGAGCATCCGGCTCGACCCGTCGTAGAGAGCCGTGCTGGCCGTCGAGGCCTCTGCGGTCGTCGTGCCCGGATCGATCGTCGACACGGCCAGGCCGGCCGGACGCTCGCCCGTCGGGCTGGTCACCTCGACCGCGACCCCGTCGGCGTCGCCGGCCCACAGGGGCTCGGTGCCGGCGCGGCCACCCTCGCCGTCCGCGTCGTCGACGTGCAGCTCCTTCCACGAGCCCCAGTCGCCCTCGGCCCGCAGCCGGACCTTCACGGACAGACCGGTGTCGTCGAAGCCGCGCTGCCACGTCACGCCGACCAGGTTGAAGTCGTCGGTGCGGCGCGGCTCGAGCTCCGCGACGACGTCCGGCGCGGTCTGCTCAGGCGCCGCCGGCACCGCGGCGATGCCGACGTCGACGGGCGAGGTCAGCTGGACCTCGTCGGCCCGAGGCTCGCCGGTGGGCAGCTCGTCGGCGTGGGCGACGTACGTCGTCGAGCCCGCCAGCACGAGCCCTGCGATCGTTCCGGTGATGAGACGCATCGTTCGACCCTAACCCGCGCGCCGGCGCCCACGAGCCAGGCGCGGGCCCTAGAAGCGGAACCAGTTGGACTTGAGCCCGAAGGCCCAGCGGGCGTCGTCGCCGGAGATCGTGACGGTCTTGGCCGATCCGATCAGGTTGATCGACGTGACCCGGCCGCCCCAGTCACCCGCACCGGAGCGCTTGGTGATCTTGAGCTGCTTGAGCTTGCCGATCGACGGATACGCCTTCTGGATGGTCGCGGCCGACACGGTCGTGCTCCACGCGTGGTTCGCGTTGCCTGACCAGTTGTCGTACGGGTCCACCCCGGCCTTGAGGTACGGCTGGGAGCCCTTCGCGGTGTACCCACCCGACGAGGACGAGAACTGCGTGAACGCCGGCACCCCGCCGTAGGTGAGGATCTTGCCGCTGGTCGCCCGGACCGCGGCGTCGGTCGTCGCGGTCTCGCGCGACGCCCCGCCGTAGACCTGGCAGGCCGTGGTGCTGCAGATGTCGTAGTAGCGGGCCGCGCTCATGCTGCGCACGCCGTAGGTGCGGGCCGCGACGGCCTGGGCCTTCAGCGCCTCGGGCTTCCACCCGGCCGGCATCTCGGCCGCGATGACGCCGCGGACGTAGTGGTCGATCGGCAGGACGTTGACCGTGTCGCGCTTGGTCGAGCCCTTGGCGGGGAGCGCCGAGCGGATCGCACCGCGGTACTTCACGCTCGAGCCGCTCGGCATGACCAGGCCGATGCGGGACGGGCCCTCGAACTGCCCGTCACCGGTCCAGCGGATGTTCTTGTACGCCTTGTAGCCGCCCGTGGTGCGGTACTGCAGCGCCGACTGCGTCTTGCGCGAGGACACCTGCACGATGCGCCACCTGGTGACCTTGGCGCCGCTGATCGTGGTGGGCAGCTTGGCCTTGAACCCGCTCGTGAGCTTGCGGAAGATCAGACCCGAACCGGCGACCACGTCGACCGCGTCGGTCGTGTCCTGCGAGATCAGCACCCGGATGCTGCCGCCCTTGGAGGACAGCTTGGTCCCCGGGTAGTAGGTCGAGAGGATCTTGTCGTACTTGACCCCGCTGCGGGCAGCGCCCTGCGCGCCGTACTGGCTCATGCCGATCCCGTGACCGTAGCCGTGACCGCTCACGGCGATCCGGCCCGAGCTGGGGACGGTCGCCGTGGTGCCCACCGACGCCCCGGCCAGGGAGAACGGGACCTCGGCCGACCAGGCACCGACAGCGGTGCCCCGGGCGGCGCGCACCTTCACGAAGTAGCCGGTGCTGGTGGCCTTGAGGTCCGACAGCAGCGTCGTCGAGCTCTTCGAGACGTCCACCCAGCGCGTGCACGAGCTCGCGCCCTTGGCCGTCGTGAGGCAGATGTCGTAGTCGCTCACGCCACTGACGGGGGCCCACCGCACGCGGGCGGAGTGGCTGCCGGCAGTGACCGTCACGCCGGACACGGTCGCAGGCTTCTCGACGACCTCGGCCTTGAGCTGCACCTTCTTTGCGGTGGCTTGCCACGCGGTCAGCGGATTGCCGGAGGCGTCGAGCGCCCGGACCCACGCATACTGCACGCTGCCGGCCTTGAGGCTCCCGATGGTGGCCTTCGGTGCCGCGCCCTTGACGCAGCCCGTGGTGCAGGTCGCAGGCACGGCCGCGGTCGTCGAGGTGCGGACCTCGTACGTCGTGGCGCCCGAGACCGCACGCCACGACATCGTGAACGCGGTGGAGGACACGCCTGACACCGTGCGCCCGCCGATCTCGGTCGTGACGGAGCCGGTCGCGAGGCGGCTCTCGACGCTGTCGCGAAGACCGCCCTTGGCCGACAGCCAGGCGTACGCGGCGTTGCCCGGGCACTCGGTGCCGACGACGTTGCGGTGGCCTGCGACCCGGTTGAGGGTCTTGCCGCCGAGGGAGTAGGTGCCCTTGGCCTTGAGCTTGTAGGAGGCGAAGCGCCACGACACGAGGTTGACGACGGCCGACTTCATCGCGGCCGAGGGGGCCGTGGTGCTGAACGTGCCCATCAGGGAGACGCCCATGGTCTCCTGGTTGACCGCGTCATTGCCCGAGTGCGCTGCGCGGACCGGCTTGGTCGTGCCGCCGGCGCGTCCCTCGAAGATCTGGCCGTACTTGTCGACCAGGAAGTTGTAGCCGATGTCGCACCAGTTGCGGGACTTGACGTGATAGGCCTGCGTGGCCTTGACGATCGCCTTGGACTGGGCCTTGGTGTACGTGTTGTTGCCCGCCGTGTGGTGGATGACCGCGCCTCGCGTGGTCTTGCCGTAGACGGGGTTGTCGCACCCTCCCGAACCCGAGGCGCCCCACGAGGCGCGCGAGACGATCGAGGGCTTGGCGACCGCCGCGGCCTGCGTCACGGCGACGGCGGGTGACGCGGTGGCGGCCCGGTCGTCGGTGGTGTCGGCCTCGGGATCGATCGTGCTGAGCGAGAGGCCGCGGGGCTTCGCGTCCTCGGTCGAGGCGACGCGCACCTCGGCGCCGTCCGCGGAGCCGACCCACTGGGGCTCGGTGCCGGGCCGGCCGCCCTCCTCGGGCGCCGGGTCGGTGTGCAGCTCGGTCCAGTCCGACCACGTGCCGTCGCTGCGCCAACGCGCCTCGACGCGGGTGTGGTCCTCGTCGAGGCCGCCGTCCCAGGTCACTCCCAGCATCGAGAACGGACGCAGGTCGGTGTCCTTCAGCTGCGCCACGATGGTGGCCGCACCGGTGTGCCCATGCGCGTCGTCGCCCGTGACCTCGGGCGCGGGCACGCGCTCGGCGGGGGCGCTGGACGGGATGTCCCGCTGCGTCACCTGTGCCGGGCGAACGGGTGCCGGCGGGGGCGCCACGGCGCCCGGAGCGCCGCCGGAGACCTGGGTGCCGTCGGCCTGGGCCGCGCCGGGCATGAGCACGCCGAAGGTGACCGCGGCAGCGACGAGGAGGCAGGGCGTGCGACGAGCCGTGTGCCAGGAAAGCATGGGGGAAGTCCGTTCCTGTGGCAGATGTGACTGGTGTGACAGATGGGTCGAGGGATGATTATGCTCACATATTTTCGCGAAATGCGAGCGAAAAATCATAGTTCAAGGAACTACACCGGTGTCATTCCTGCAATGGCAACAGCACGTCTTGGTCACACCAGGGGGTGCAGGCGCCGCGCGGCCTCGGCGACCGACCCGGACATCGAGGGGTAGACCGTGAAGGCGTCGGCGACCTGGTCGACCGTCAAGGACGCCGAGACCGCGATCGACAGCGCATGGATGAGCTCGCTGGCCTTGGGTCCCACGACGACCCCGCCGACCACGACGCCCATGCCGCGGCGAGAGAAGATCTTGACGAATCCGTCGTGCACGCCCTGCATCTTGGCCCGGGCGTTGCTGGCGAGCGGGAGCATCGCCATGTCGATCTGGAAGTCGCTCTCGTCGACCTGCTTCTGCGACATCCCCACGGTCGCGATCTCCGGGGAGGTGAACACGTTGCTGGAGACCTTCGCGAGGTCGAGCGGATGCACCGCGTCACCGAGCAGGTGGGACATCGCGATGCGGCCCTGCTGGGCTGCGACCGACGCGAGCATCAGGACGCCCGTGCAGTCGCCCGCGGCGTAGACGCCGCGCACGCTCGTGCGCGACACCCGGTCGACCTTGATGAAGCCGCCGTCGTCGAGCACCATGCCGAGCTGCTCGAGACCGAGCCCCTGCGTGTTCGGGATCGATCCGAGCGCGAGCAGGCAGTGTGAGCCCGAGACCGTCCGGCCGTCGGTCAGGGTCACGAGCACGCCGTCGTCCGTACGCTCGACGGACGCCATGCGCGAGTTGCCCATCACGTTCATGCCGCGCCGCGTGAAGACGTCCTCGATGACGTTGGAGGCATCGGCGTCCTCGCCCGGCAGCACCCGGTCACGGCTCGAGACGAGCGTCACGGCGGCGCCGAGGCCGTTGTAGGCGCTGGCGAACTCCGCACCCGTGACGCCCGAACCCACGACGATCATGTGCTCGGGGAGCTCCTGGAGGCCGTAGACCTGCTCCCAGGTCAGGATCCGCTCACCGTCGGGCTGGGCGTCGGGACTGACCCGGGGGTGCGCACCGGTCGCGATGAGGATCGCATCGGTCTCGACGCGCTGCTCCCCCTCCGCGGTCCGGACCACGACTGCGCCCGGGCTCTCGATCGTCGCGGTGCCGGCGATCATGACGACGTCGCTCGCGGCAAGGCGGTGGGCGATGTCGGCCGACTGGGCCTGAGCCAGGCTCAGCACGCGCGCATCGACGACTGCGAGATCCGCGCGGACCGACGACGGGACCTTGACCCCCAGCTCGGCCGAGCTGCTCACGTCGGTCAGCAGATCGGACGTCGCGATGAGGGTCTTGCTCGGCACACAGTCGGTCAGCACCGTCGAGCCACCGATGCCGTCGCGCTCTATGAGCGTCACCTCGGCACCGAGCCGGGAGGCGACCAGCGCCGCCTCGTATCCACCGGGTCCGCCGCCGACGATCGTCACATGAGCCACGCGCCCATTGTCGCTCACCGCAACCGACGCAGGCCAATCGCGGTCGCCGGACCTAGCGGGCGTACTCGTCGAGGTACGTCGTCATCTCGGCAAAGAGGCCACCGTTGAGCGCAAACACGGCCTTGACCTCGGCGAGGACGCGCTCGCGCTCGGCGGGGTCGAGCGGGAGGGCGTCGAGACGCGCGCGATAGGCGTCCTTGTAGAGCTTGGGCTTCGGCACGGCGTCGAATGCGTAGAACGCGACACCGGCACCGTCCAGGCCGAACTCGCGGCTGATGATCCTGCCGATCGCCTGCCCCCCGGACAGATCACCCATGTAGCGCGTGTAGTGGTGCGCGATGAACAGGCCGCCCCACGCGGTCGAGGCCCGGATGCGCGCGACGTACGCGTCGGTGGCCGGGCTGGGCCGGCGCGGATCGCCCCAGTGCTGGATGTCGGCGTCGATCGCGCCGAGCCGCTCGATCGCCGGATCGATCACGCTCGAGGCCAGCGGATCGTCCTTCATGACCTGGGCTGTCTCCTCCAGCGCCTCGTAGACCCGCCGCATCAGGCCGAGGAAGTGGGCGTAGCCCGCCTCGTTGATCCGACCCGCCATGAGCTCGGACATGAAGGTCGAGCCCTCCGCGGCGGTGTGCTCTGCCTGCGAGCCGGTGCGCAGCAGCGCGGACAGGGAGGTGGCCGGGTTCTCGGCGGTCACGGTCATGGTCACGCTCCTGCGTCAGGTGGTGGGTGTCCGATGATCATGACACATCGTCATCTTGATCTGACAAGTCGTCATGAAATATGTCACAGTTTGGCAAGGCGGCCCTAACCAATGTTAGCCTCACCTTACTCTCCGATCGGGGGATTTCCGAGAGCTCCTGCAGAACCGACATCGAAGGACTGGACCCTTGCCCCGCTCCGCCATCCTCACCTCGCGACGAATCGCCGCACTCCTGCTCACCGCCGCGATCGTGTCGGGCTGCGGCGGGACGTCCGGCGGTCACGCGGGCGACGACGACACGGCGGCCGTCGACCTCGCCGCCGCGAAGATCCTCGAGGACCCCAAGGCGTACGAGGGCGAGACCCACGCCTCGCTGGCGAGCACTGCGATCCGCCCCGTGAGCGACTCCCCCGCCCAGCAGCTGCCGGTCACCGTCACGGACGCCCAGGGCACCCGGGTCACGATCACGGACACGAGCCGCATCCTGGCGCTGGACATCTACGGCACCCTCGCGCAGACCGTCTTCGAGCTGGGCCTGGGTGACCAGGTCGTCGGACGTGACCTGTCCACCCAGTTCCCCGAGGCCAAGGATCTGCCCCTCGTGACCAGCAGCGGCCACGACCTCAGCGCCGAGTCGATCCTCGAGCTCGATCCGACCGTGATCCTCACCGACACGTCCCTCGGGCCGTGGGACACGATCTTGCAGATGCGCGACTCCGGGATCCCGGTCGTGGTCATGGACTCGCGCCGCAGCCTGGACAACATCGACTCCCTCACGACCGGGGTCGCCGAGGCGCTCGGCGTGCCGGCCGAGGGCAAGAAGCTCGTCGAGCGCGTCGAGGCCGAGACCGACGAGACGCGCGCCGAGATCGCGAAGATCGCACCGACCACGGTGCAGGACAAGCTGCGGATGGTGTTCCTGTACGTGCGTGGCCAGGCCGGCGTCTACTACATGTTCGGTGAGGGGTCCGGCGCGGACGGCCTGATCGAGGCGGTCGGCGGCTACGACGTCACGCGGGAGATCGGCTGGAACGGGATGAAGCCGGTCAACGACGAGGCCATCATCGCGGCGCAGCCCGATCTGATCGTCATGATGTCCGACGGCCTCAGGTCCGTGGGCGGCGTCGACGGGCTGCTCGACCGGCTCCCTGCGATCGCCAACACCCCTGCCGGCCAGCGCCGCCGCATCGTGGACATGAAGGACAGCCAGGTGCTGAGCTTCGGGCCGCGCACCGCCGAGGTCCTCAACTCCCTCGCCGTCGCGATCTACGCACCGGAGTCGATGAAGTGACCGCGACCCTGCCGGACCAGCTCCCGACCGGGAGGGGCGCCGCGCCCACCCTCCCCCGGCGCCACAGCGCCCGGGCCACGACGTTGTTCGTCGTCCTTGCGGCCGCCCTCGTGGTGCTCACGGTCTACGCGGCCGGACGCGGACAGCTCGCGATCCCGGCGAGCGAGGTGTGGGGCTCGATCATGCACCGCCTGGGGCTGGACTGGGGACCGATGCCCGCCCACCCGCAGGGCGACAACACGTTGTGGCAGGTCCGCTTCCCGCGCATCGCCATGGCGATCGTGGTGGGTGCGGCGCTCTCGAGCGCGGGCGCGTTGATGCAGGGCATCTTCGGCAACCCGCTCGCCGAGCCGAGCGTCGTCGGCGTCTCGACCGGCGCGGCCTTCGCCGCCGCGATCGTCATCGTCTTTCAGATCCAGCTCATCGGCAGCTGGACCGTGGCCCTGTTCGCGTTCGCGGGAGGCCTGATCACGACGCTGCTGGTCTACGCCCTCTCCCGCTCCGACGGTCGCACCGAGGTCGTGACACTGGTCCTGACCGGGATCGCGGTGAACGCGGTGTGCGCGGCCGGCCTGGCGCTGATGATCTTCCTCGGGGACACGCAGGAGCGCGAGCAAATCGTGTTCTGGCAGCTGGGCAGCCTGAACGGCAGCCGCTGGGAGCACGTCGTCGTCGTCACGCCACTCGTGGTCGTCGGACTGATCGGTTCGATCCTGATGGCGCGCAAGCTCGACGTGCTGGCGCTGGGTGACCGTGCGGCCCGCCACGTGGGCATCGACGTCGAGCGTCTGCGCCTCGTCGCGATCGTCCTCGTCGCGCTCCTGACCGCCGCCGGGGTCTCGTTCGCCGGCATCATCGCGTTCGTGGGCCTCGTCGTGCCGCACCTGATCCGGATGCTCGTCGGGCCCGGGCACCGCGTCCTCGTCCCCGCGAGCGCCCTCGCCGGCGCCGTGCTCCTGCTCGGCGCCGACCTCATCGCGCGCACCGCGATGACGGGTGCGGACCTGCCGATCGGGATGCTGACCTCGCTCGTCGGCGGACCGTTCTTCTTCTGGCTCCTGCGCCGCACGCGCAAGACGGCGGGGGGCTGGGCATGACGACGACCACGAGTCCTCTACGGCTCAGCCACGTCTCGGCGACCCTCGGCGGCCACCAGATCCTGCACGACGTGACGCTCGAGGTCCGCCCCGGCGAGCTCATGGCCCTGGTCGGGCCCAACGGCGCGGGCAAGACGACCCTGCTGAGCGTCATGGCCGGCGACATCGTGCCCACCAGCGGCGAGGCGGTCCTGGACGGCAGGCCGCTCGCGCGGTGGAAGGTCGCGGCGCTGGCCCGCAGCCGCGCGGTCCTGCCCCAGGAGCAGCGGCTCGCGTTCGGCTTCCGCGCGGTCGACGTCGTCCGCATGGGCCGCGCACCGTGGGCCCGTCTCCCGCAAGAGGACCTCGACGACGTCGTCGTGGCCGACGCGATGCACCGCACCGACGTCCTGTCGTTGGCCGAGCGCTCGTTCCCGACGCTGTCCGGCGGGGAGAAGGCCCGGACGTCCTTCGCCCGGGTGCTCGCCCAGCAGACCTCGCTCGTGCTGCTCGACGAGCCGACCGCCGCGCTGGACATCCGCCACCAGGAGCAGGTCCTCTCGGAGGCTCGGCGGCTCGCCGCCGACGGCCACGCGGTCGTCGCGGTCCTCCACGACCTCACGGTCGCGGCAGCCCACGCCGACCGCATCTGCATGCTCGCCGACGGTCGGCTGCGGGCCGACGGGCCGCCTCAGGAGGTCATCCGTCCCGAGATCCTCCGTGACGTCTACGGGCACCCCGTCGACGTGATCGACCACCACGGACGCCTCGTCGTCCTGCCCCACCTGCTCACCCACGACCAGGAGCCCACGTGCGCACCTTGATCACCACCGCAGCGGCCGCCCTCGTCGCGGCGCTGCTCCTCGCCCCCAGCGCGGCCCAGGCCGACAGCCGGGTGACGGTCCGCAACGACTTCGGCCGGGCCGAGGCCGACACGACGTACTCGACGAAGATCACGGTGACCGGATCGGGCTTCCAGTCGATCAGGAATGCGCACGGCGGCGTGTACGTCGCGTTCGGCACGGTCTCGGGCACCTGGCGTCCCAGCCAGGGCGGCGTGACCGGCAAGAACTACCGCTACGTCCCCGACAGCGAGACCCGCAGCAACCAGGGCTTCCTCCGCTACGTCGCCTACCCCGGCAGCGACACCGCCGCCAGCGCCAACGGCGGAACCCTCAAGGGCGGCGGCTTCAGCACGACCCTGACGATCCCGGGGCCGGTCTTCAAGACGTACGACCGCGACAACAAGATCACGACTGTCGACTGCCGCAAGGTCCGGTGCGGCGTCATCACGTTCGGCGCGCACGGCATCAAGAACGCCAACAACGAGACGTTCACCCCCGTCACGTTCAAGAAGATCATCACGAGCGGCGCCGCCCAGCAGGCGCCGGCGGCCGACGAGGCCGCACCGGGCGCCGTCGCCGACGAGGAGTCCGCGCCCGAGGCCGCGGCGAAGGGCGCACCGGCGAAGAAGGGCCGGCCCGCGGTCCGCGTCGACCAGCGCACGGCCGTGCAGGGCCGGGTGCTCGCGTTCAGCGGGACCGGCTTCACGCCCGGCGAGCAGGTGCTGGCGATCCTCGACGACGGTGCGGCCGCTGCGGGTCCCATCGTGGTGGGTGCGCGGGGTGACGTCGCGGCGGTCATCCAGATCCCGGCGAGCGCGAAGGCCGGGACCCACACCCTGCGGGTGAGCGCGACGACGTCGGGCACCGAGGTGGAGCGCAACTTCGCGATCGCCCCCGACACCTCGCTCGCCGCCGCCACGGACGAGGAGACGACCGACTGGGTGCCGTGGGCCGCAGCGGCCGCCGCCGCCGTGATCCTGCTGCTGTCGCTCGTGCTGGCGGTCGTGCGGCTGCGCCGGATCCGCGCCGGACGGGCGGCCTGACGTGCGTACGCCCGTGCGACCCGTGCTCGCCGTGGCCCTGACGCTCGTCCTCGGTCTCGCGGTCACCGCGGGGCCGGCCGGGGCCACCGATGAGCCCGCGGCGGCTGCCGCCACCACCGCCGTGCCGACCCAGCCGGAGGACCCCGCCCCCACGACGGCTGCCCCCACGACGCCTGCTCCCACGACACCTGCGCCCACGACACCCGAGCCCACGACACCCGAGCCGAGCGAGCCCGAGCCGACCGCCCCCACTCCGACCACCCCCGCACCCGAAGGCGGGACCGGGCCCCAGCAGGTCTCCGACGCCCAGCTGCGCTGGGGACTGCACCCGCAGCTGCACCGCAAGCCCTACTACGGCAAGAACTTCCTGACCGCCGGCGCCCTGCCGGACACCAAGGGCGCCGACATGCCCTCCAGCAGGTGGAAGCAGTCCGAGGGCCCGGTGTCGATCGTCCGCGCGAAGGACTCCTCGTACGTGCCCGCGACCTGGGCAGGATTCGGCACCGGCGCCGATCACCAGGTGGTCGTCACCGGCGGCACCGGCACGGTCGACGCCGAGGCCGGCACCGCGACGATCCGCTGGACCGGACGGTTCGGCGTCGCGCGCTACTCCGGACAGACCGGCTTCACGGTCAGCGATCCCCGCATCGTCGTCACCGACGGCAGGGGACGTCTCGAGGCGACGCTCGACGGCTACGGCGTGTCCCGGGACGGCAACGGCTCCGGCGGCGCGTCCGGCCCGCTCCGCAGCACGACCGTGGTCCTTGGCCAGCTCGGTGCCGTGAGGCTCACCGGCAAGGGCTTCACCAGCTCCCCCACGTTCTACGGCGTGGATGTGCAGCACCCCGAGCAGAAGCCGGACTCCCAGGGCCGTACCGGCTCGTTCCCGTCGTCGTTCATCGACTTCGTCGACCAGGTCGGGCAGGCACCGTTCTGGATGACCAGCGGGAGCTCCGACGACCACCTCAAGGCGCCCAGCCCGGTGACCGTCAGCTTCAGCGCGCGGGACGCGGTCCAGGTCGAGGCCCCCGCACCCGTCGACGGCACCTCCGACCCGATCGACAACCGGACCCGCACGGCGCCCACCCCTCCGGTCCAGCGGCAGGCTGCGCTGCCACCGCCGGCCACCCGGTCCGCTCCTGTCCCGCAGCCGGCGCCCGTCGCGGCGCCGGTCGCGCAGGCGGCCTTCACCCAGCCGGTGTCGGCGTCACTGACCGGGCTGCCCGGCGTCCTCGTCGGACCGGACGGCCGCTCCACGCTCGGCTGGTGGCTCGCAGTGACGTTCCTGCTCATGGCCGCGGTAGCCCTGGCCCTGCCGGCACTCGTCGCCCGCTCCCGATCCCTCTGACCTGCACCACCCCCGCGGCAACTGCCGCACCGAGAAAGGACATCCATGAGCTCGACCCTCACGCGACCCAGCCTCCGGCTCCGCCGGACGCTCGCGGGCGCCCTCACGACGGCCCTGGCCGCCTCCACCGTGGCACTGCTGCCCACCAGCGCCCAGGCCGCGGACCCGGCCCCCGAGCCCACGCTGACCTGGAAGATCTCCCAGCAGTTCATCGACCACCTGTCGAGCCGGACGCTGACCGACGGTGTCACGTTCGACGCCGCGAACGGGTTCACGTTCGGCGGAGGTGAGGGCAGCTTCAACGCCGCGAACGGCGTGACCACGATGGCGTACGACGGGACCGTGCGAGGCGCGTTCGCGATCGGGACCACCGAGTACTACTCCGTCACGGTCAGCGATCCGGTCGTCGCCGTGGACGCGGCCGGAGAGGGGACCATCACCGCAGAGGTGTCGGCCACCAACGGAGCCCAGGGATCCACCCCCGCCGCCTCGACCACCCCGGCACGGGTCACCGTCACGACGTTCGACGCCGCTGCCTCCGACTGGACGGTGACGGGCGGACTCGAGAGCCTGACCGACACCCCCGACTGGGACGGCGTCCTGGCGGCGGGCAGCGAGGCGGCCACGGCCCTCGGCCTCGCGGACGGCAAGCCCGTCGGCGGCAAGTCCTTCGCCCCCTCGTTCCTCGGCCAGCTCACGACCGGCGTCCGTGCCCACTTCTACGCCAGCGGCGCGGGCTCCGACACCAAGAAGAACCCCGCCCCGTTCACGGCCACGGCACCCGTCCCCGTCGCGACGATCACCTCGGCCGCCGTCACCCAGCAGACGCCCACGTCGCTGAAGGTGGCCGTTGCCGGCACCGGTTACAAGCCCGGGTCACCCGGCATCTACATCTCGATCGGCGAGACCGGCAGCACCGACGTGATCGATCCCAGCAAGTACCTGGGCACGGTCTGGTCCGGCAACCCCGGCACGCCGGACGCCGCGGTCAAGGCCGACGGATCGTTCAGCACCACGCTCGCCCTCGACGCCGAGGCCATCGCCCAGCTCGACCCCACGAAGTCCTACTCGGTCATCACGTTCAAGGCCCACGGCCAGGCCGCGAGCGACCCGTCGCAGACCGCCTCCGCCCCGCTCGCGATCGACTTCGCCGGATTCGATCCCCTCGCGTCCACGCCGGTCGTCTCGGCCCCGGCCTCGTCGTTCGGCAAGGCCGCGAAGGTCACCGTCACCGTCCCCACGGTCCAGGGTGCCGGTCCCACCGGCACGGTCCGGCTGACCGGTGGCGGAAGCGCCCAGACCAAGGCGCTGTCCGGCGGCAAGGCCACGTTCACGCTGTCGTCGACCCTCCCGACCGGCGCCCGGACGCTCACTGCGGCGTACGCGGGCGACGCGAACTACCGCGCGACCTCCGGCACGACGTCACTGACGGTCAAGAAGGCCACGGTGTCGATCAAGGACAAGGTCACCAAGAAGCCCACCCGCAAGAAGTCGGGCAAGGCAACCGTCACGGTCACGTCCAAGGTCTCGGCACACAAGCCCGGCGGCAAGGTCAAGGTCTACTTCAAGAAGTCCGGCCAGAAGACCGTGACCACCTCGACCAAGACCCTGAAGTCCGGCAAGGCCACCGTGACGGTGCCCAAGCTGAAGAAGAAGGGCACCTGGAAGGTGTACGTGAAGTACTCGGCCGGGACCGGCTACTCGTCGGTCTCCTCCAAGTACGTCGGGACGCTCAAGGTCACCAAGTAGGCATCATGGCCGCGCTGACGGTGGGTCCCTCTGGGCCCGCCGTCAGCCCGCGCCGAGCGCCCGGAGCACGAAGTCCTGGACCGCGCGCGGCGGGACCCGCCGGTTCTGCAACGTCGTGTGCACCAGCGACATCGTGGAGTCGACGTCCTCCACCGTGAAGAGCCCCGCTGCGCGGCCGTCCTCGAGGATCGTGCGCAGGACCGACTCGACCGCCACCACGTGCTCGCGGATCTCGGCCAGCGACTCGCGCGACAGCATCGCGTAGAGCTCGGGACCGAAGCCGAAGTGGAACTCCTCCGACGAGGAAAGGTGCGCCGCGACGTAGATGCGCAGCGCGTCCGCGGCGTCGGTCGCCGGCTCGAGCGCATCGGCCAGCCGCTCGAGGTAGCGGTCGGTCTCCTCGCTCGCGAACGCCACGACCACTGCGTCCTTGTCGGCGAAGTGGTTGTAGATCGCGGTGCGCCCGATGCCCGCGGAGGCGGCCAGGTCGGCCATCGTCAGTGCATCGAACGAGCGCTCGGCGAGGAGTGCCGTGAGCGCCTCGAACACCCGCCGCCGGGTCTGCTCGCGGTGCTGCTCGAGCGAACCACCGATGATCTTGGGCATTGTCGTAATGTACGGCAGGTGACCACCACCGAACTCGCCCGACAGGCTGCCGACGCACTGCGCGAACGTACGGGCGGAGGTGACCACGACATCGCCCTCGTGATGGGATCCGGCTGGCTCCCTGCCGCGGACGCTCTCGGCGCGCCCGACCACGAGGTGCCCCTCGCCGACCTCCCCGGATTCAGTGCTCCTGCGGTCGCCGGCCACGGCGGGACCGTCCGGTCGGTCACGGTCGGCGACAAGCGCCTGCTGATCTTCCTCGGCCGCACGCACTTCTACGAGGGCAAGGGCGTCGCGGCAGTCGTCCACGGCGTGCGCACGGCGGCCGCTGCCGGCGTCAAGACGCTCGTGCTGACCAACGGCTGCGGCGGGCTCGACCCCGCGTGGGCGCCCGGCACGCCCGTGCTCATCAGCGACCACATCAACATGACGGCGACGTCGCCCCTCGAGGGTGCCAACTTCGTCGACCTCACCGATCTGTACTCCTCGCGTCTGCGTGCGCTGTGCAAGGAGGCCGATCCCAGCCTCGACGAGGGCGTCTACGTCCAGCTGCCCGGCCCGCACTACGAGACCCCCGCCGAGATCGGCATGGTGCGCGCGATCGGAGGCGACCTGGTCGGCATGTCGACCGCACTGGAGGCCATCGCCGCCCGCGCGGAAGGGCTGGAGATCCTCGGCATCTCGCTGGTCACCAACGCCGCGGCCGGCATGACGGGCGAGCCCCTGAACCACGAGGAGGTGCTCGCCGCCGGCAAGTCCGCCGCGACCCGCATGGGCCGGCTCCTCGGCGACGTGCTGCCGAGGATCTGATGAGGATCCTCCTCACGGGCGCGGCCGGCTCGATCGGCCGCACGCTCGTGCGGGGGCTCCCACCGCTCGGCCACGAGATCCGCGGCCTGGACCTGGTGCCCGGCGAGGCGGACGCCTGCGCGCTCGGGTGGATCACCGGCGACTGCCTCGACCCGCAGGTCGTGGCTGAGGCCGTCCGCGGTGTCGACGCGGTCGTCCACCTGGCGGGCAACCCCGACGAGGACGCCCTGCCGGCGAGCCTGGAGTCCCACGTGCACAGCACCGCCCGCCTGCTCGAGGCGATGGTCGAGCACGGAGTGGGCCGCATGGTCTATGCGAGCAGCAACCACGCGGTCGGGCGTACGCCGCGCAGTGATCGGCTCACCACCGACGTCCGCCCGCGCCCCGACACGTTCTACGGCGTCGCGAAGGTGGCCGCCGAGGCGCTGCTGAGCCTCTACGCCGACCAGCACGACATCGCCTCGACCGCGCTGCGCATCGGCACGTTCGAGCAACGACCCAGCACCGTGCGCGCCCTGTCCACCTGGCTGTCGCCCGACGACGCGGTCCGCCTCGTCGACGCCGCGGTGACCTCGACGACGCCCGGCCTCGTGATCGTCCACGGCATCTCGGCGAACAGCCGCGGCTGGTGGGACCTGGGTCCGGGCCGCGCCATGGGGTACGCACCCAAGGACGACGCCGAGACCTACGCCGACCAGGTGACCCCCCGCCCCGAGGACGAGGACGAGGCCGCCCACGTCGGCGGCTCGTTCGCCACCGACCCACCCCGACCCGCGTTCTGAAAGGAACCCCATGACCGACGACCTCGCCGCCCGCGCCCAGGACTGGCTGAGCCAGGACCCCGACCCCGTCACGCGCGCCGAGCTGCAGGAGCTGCTCGACGCGGGTGACACCGACGCCCTCGCCGACCGCTTCGCCGAGCGGCTCCAGTTCGGCACGGCCGGCCTGCGCGGCGCGCTGGGCGCCGGGCCGAACCGGATGAACCGGGTCATCGTGGCGCAGGCCGCCGCAGGGCTCGCCGCGTACCTGCTCGAGCACGGCTCGTCACCGTCCGTCGTGGTCGGCTACGACGCGCGGCACAACTCCGACGTCTTCGCGCGCGACACCGCCGAGATCATGGAGGGGGCGGGCGTCCACGCATTCCTGCTGCCCACCCACCTGCCGACCCCGGTCCTCGCGTTCGCGATCCGGCACCTCGGCTGCAGCGCAGGGGTCATGGTCACCGCGTCGCACAACCCGCCGCAGGACAACGGCTACAAGGTGTACCTCGAGGACTCCAGCCAGATCGTCCCGCCCGCGGACGCCGAGATCTCCGCCGCGATCGACGCGGTCGGCCGGGTCGACGAGATGCCGCGCAGCGACGCCTACGAGACCCTGGGCCCCGAGGTCGCCGAGGCGTACGTCGAGGCAGTCGTGGCCCTGCCCGAGGACGGACCGCGCGAGGTCGTGGCGGTCTACACCCCGATGCACGGCGTCGGCCGCGACACGCTGGTCGAGGCCGTCGACCGCGCGGGCTTCCCGCCGATGCACGTGGTCGCCGAGCAGGGCGATCCCGATCCGGACTTCCCGACCGTCGTGTTCCCCAACCCCGAGGAGCCGGGCGCGATGGACCTCGCGCTCAAGCTCGCGTCGAACGTGGGAGCCGACATCATCGTCGCCAACGACCCCGACGCCGACCGCTGCGCGGTGGGCGTGCGGGACGGCGAGTCGTACCGGATGCTCAGCGGCGACCAGGTCGGCGCGCTGCTGGCGGAGTTCCTGCTCCGGCGGGGCGTCACCGGCACGTACGCGGCCTCGATCGTCTCCTCCGACCTCCTCGGGCGTCAGGCCGCGGCGTACGACCAGCCGTGGGAGCAGACGTTGACCGGCTTCAAGTGGATCGGCAAGATCCCCACGCTCGCCTTCGGCTACGAGGAGGCGCTCGGCTACAGCGTCGCTCCCGACATCGCGCGCGACAAGGACGGCGTCTCGGCGATCGTGACGGTCCTGGAGATGGCGGCGCGACTCAAGGCCGACGGCCGCACCCTGGTCGACCAGCTCGACGACATCTACCGCACCCACGGACTGCACGCGACGTCGCAGCTGTCGGTGCGGGTCGACGACCTGTCGATCATCTCCCGCGCGATGGACGTCCTGCGCACCTCTCCTCCGACGTCGCTCGGCGGCCTCGACGTGACCGCCGTGGACGACCTGGCCGACGGCTACCACGGGCTGCCGCCGACCGACGGGATCCGGCTGGGCCTCGACGGGGGCGCCCGCATCATCTGCCGACCCTCGGGCACCGAGCCCAAGCTCAAGTGCTATCTCGAGGTGGTCATCGAGGTGACCGACTCGATCGAGGCGGCCCGGGACGTGGCCGAAGGACAGATCGATCGCATCAAGACCGATCTCGCGGCCGCGCTGGGGATCTGAGCGCAGCCCACTTCCACCCCCGATCGCCGGTCAGGTGCGACCGATCGCCCCTACGCTGTCCCCCATGAGCACCGCTCCCCCGGTCGCACGCCGACCCAGTTCACGCCGTTATGTCGTCGCGGGCCTGCTGGCCGCGGTCGCCCTCGTTGCCGGGACGGTCGTCGCGGTGATCATCGGCCGCGCCCTGGTGGGCTACGACATCACGCCGTTCACGGACGGCAGCACCACGACCGTCACGGTCGGCGACCGCGGCGAGGCGATCTGGTCGTCACCTGAGCGGGTGGTCGTGAGGTGCGCCTCGGTCGACGACGCGACGGGCGAGGCGTCCATGTCGGGCGGGACCGCCAGCATGACGACCACCAGGAGCGGACGGACGTGGACGCGCGTGGGCATCGTCGAGGGCGAGCCCGGCTCGCGGCACACCGTCCGGTGCGCTGCCGGCGGCGGGGACGCCCTGTTCGGCCACGCCCCCAACCCGCGCATCGCGCGCTATGTCACGATCGGCGTCGTCGGCGGAGGCGTGGCAGGGCTGCTCGCCGTCGCCGCATTCGTCCTGGCCCTCGTCACCGCGATCCAGCGCAGCCGCCGCCCCGCCTGAGCCACCGCCCCTGACTACCTCGCCAGCACCCTCACGGTGAAGCTGGTCGAGGACGCCTTGGCGACGCCGTTGCCGGCGAACGTCGCGGTGACCTTCTTGGCCGGGCCCGACGAGGTGAAGGCGCCGAGACGGATCCTGACCTTGCCCCCACGGACCGTCCCGGTGTGGTTCCTTCCGCTCGCGCGCACCGTCACCGTGCCGCCGTCGACCGTGAAGCCCGCGCCCGTGACCGAGAGCTCGACGAACGGCTTGGTGCGTCCCTTGACGATCGTGGCCGGGCTGACCGAGATCCGCTTGATCGTGGTCGCGGCCTTGCGGACCTCCAGCGTGACCTTCGTGCTGTCGGGGTCGTGGGCCGAGCTGCCGGCGTAGAACACCCTCAGCTGGTTGGTGCCCACCGGGATCGTCCGGGACAGCACGATCCGCGCCGTGCCGTTCGTGAGCGACCCGCTGCCGACCTGCACGTCACCGAGCGAGACCAGCACGCGCCCGGACGCGCCGGGCGCTCCGGTCACGTCGAGCACCGCGCCGGTGCCGTAGGTCGAGGGCCCGGCCGAGGCCGTGAGGCCCGCGGTGGACTTGAGCACCGTGACGGCGACCGAACGGCTGGCCCCGCTGTGCTCGGAGTCGCCGGCGTACACGACCTCGAGGACGTGCCGACCGATGCCCAGGTCGGCGGCCCGCAGCGTGACCGTACCGTCCTCGAGCGTGCCGGACGCCAGCTCGGTCCCGCCCTCGACGAGCGTGACCTCGCCGGTCGGCACGGGTCCCGTGCCGGACGCGACGGTGGCCCGGACGACGACGTCCTCGCCGGCACGGACGGTGGCCGGGGCCTCGACCGTGACCGACGAGCCGAGGGCAGCGGCGTCGAAGCCGACGATCTCCGGGTCGTGGTCGCTCGCCCGGAACGGGCTCGCGTCGTAGAGATCCGTCGCGTTGTAGTTGTAGCGGCTGTACTCGCGGGCCACCGACTCGTACGCGTTGATGTTCCAGATGTCCGCGCCCGTGATCGTGGCGTCGGCCGCGGCCGAGGCGAAGACGTGGTCGAGCGAGCCGACACCGCCGTCGAACTGGTACGTCTCCTTCGTGGTGCGCTCGGCTGCGACGTTGACGAAGCCGGCCTCCTCGATGATCCGGACCGGGTCCTCGCGGTTGTACGCGTTGAAGTCGCCGGTCAGGAACACCGCATCGGTGCCGGCGCGCTCCTCGACCGCCCGCGCGAAGTCCACCAGAGCAGTGGCCTGCTGCACGCGGGCCGCGTTGGACGCACCCTGACCGTCGCCCTGGTCGGCGTTCGCCCCGTCGCCCGAGCCCTTGGACTTGAAGTGGTTGACGATGACCGAGAACGTGCCGCTCGCGGGACGGTCCACCTGCGTGAACGTCTGGGCCAACGGGGCCCGGGCGCTCGCGAACGCGGGGTCGTCGAGGATCGTGGACGTGCCGACCGGCTTGATCGTCGCGGGACGGTAGATCAGTGCGGTCCGGATGACGTCCTCACCGGTCGTCGGCACCGTCGCGGGCGACGGGACCGCCGCCCAGGCGCCCTCGCCGGCCTCGGCGTTGAGCGCCGCGACCAGGCCGTTGAGCGCGGTGTCGCGGGGCAGGCCGAGCTTCGCGGAGTTCTCGATCTCCTCGAGCGAGACGACGTCGGCGTCCAGGGTGTTGATCGCGTTGACGATCTTGGCCTGCTGACGCGCCAGGTTGGCCTGGTCGGCAGCACCGCGCGGGCCGTTGCCCGACGACGCGCTGGGCGAGCCGCACGCATTGGTCGTGACCCGGTTGCCGTCGCGGTCGTTGAAGTAGGTGCAGGCCCGGCCGGGGGCGCCGTCGACGTAGTCCACGCCGGTCGTCGTGAAGTAGTTCAGCACGTTGAACGTCGCGAGCTTGACCTGTCCTCCGACGTCCTCGGGAGCGGCCTTGCGCGTCGAGCTGAAGGTGACCGGCTCCGTCCCGTCGGCGGTCAGCTGCTGCTGCGGCTGCAGCTTCCAGGAGTTGTTGCGGTAGTCCAGCACGACGCTGTCGGTGAAGCTGACCCGCGCGCCGACCCGGACCTCGTTGTCGGCCCGGAGCCACGGCAGGGCGATGCCCTGGTTGCCGGCCGACAAGAAGTTGAGGCTCGCGCCGTCGTCCAGCGTGATGAGGTCGGCCGCGTTCTTCTTGGCCAGCGCGACGGCGTCCGCGCCGGGCGCCACCTTGTTGGTCGGGTTGTCGAACGGCTTGGTGCCGGGCGCAAGGCCGATCTCGGCGTACTGGTTGGTCGTGAAGTTGTTGGTGACCGTGTAGTCGCCCTGCGGCGCCAGGAGCATGCCCTCGAGCGACTCCTTCTGCTCCTCGGTCAGCGGGAACGCGACCCTGGCCGGGGTCACGGGCGCGTGCTCGTCCGTCAGAACCGTCCACGTGGGGCCGGTGAGCTGGGTCATCCCCTGGAACTCCGCGACCGTGCCCGTCACCTCGACGAAGTCACCCTTCGCGACCGCGGCCGCGAAGCTGCTGCCGAACACGAAGATGCCGTCCGAGGCGTCCTGCGCCCCGAGGTCGATGCTGCCGCCGGTCCCGGCCGTCTGGATGAACGCGCCGTTGAAGCCGCCGGTCCGGTAGACCGCCGTGACCACGCCACGGGTCGAGGCGGCTCCGCGCTGCTGCGGGCTCTGGGGCCCCTCGCCCTGGATCTGGGCGATCGTCCCGGTGAGCGGGGCGGGCACGGGCAGCACGCACGAGGCGCCGCACGCGGTCGGCGTCGCGCCGCCGACGGCCGAGAGGGTGAAGTCGGCCGAGTTGTCGTCGGTGTCGGCGAAGCCCGTGCGGTTGATCGAGCGCGCGTTGTTCGTGGTGCCGGGGCCCGGCGCCGCGGCGGTCTCGAACGTGTTGGTGGTGCCGAAGCCGATCAGGTCGACGATGTCGTTGGAGGTCGACACGCTGCCCTTGACGTTGCCCGTGATCGCCGGGAGCAGGTCGGTCGAGCCGACCAGGGCGATCGTGCCGCCGCCGGCCGCGGGGGCCAGCGTGGTGGTCTGGTCCGGGGTCGGGAGGTCAGCGCCGTTCGCGCCGTTGGACCCGCCCGCGACGAGGAAGTGCCGGCCGGGCTGGATGACGCCCGTGAGGTCGTACTTGGTCGTCGCGGCGAAGGCCGAGCCGCTACCGCCCGAGCGGTACTGCAGGGACCACGTGCTGATGTCGACGGCGCGGTCGGTCGGGTTGTAGAGCTCGACGAACTTCGTCTTGTACGTCTGGCCCGCGCTGCCGCCGTTGACGTACACCTCGTTGATGACGACGTGGTCGGCGGGCGCTGCCGAGGCGGAGGTCGCCGGGAGAGCGACGAGGGACGCGGCGGCGACGGCCGACACGGCCATCCCTCGCGTGAGGATCGAGGTGTTCATGCAGTGGATGTCCGGTCTCGTGAGGATGAGGGTGGAGCGAGGTGCGGTGCCGGGCCCGGGGCGTGCGTGCCCCGGGCCCGGAGCCGATTACTTCGAGGCGACCTTGACCGTGAAGCTGGTCGAGGACGGCTTCGCGACCGCGTTGCCGGCGTACGTCACCGTGACGGCCTTGGCCTTGCCCGACGAGGTGAAGACACCCAGGCGGACCTTGACCTTGCCGTCCTTGACGGTGCCGGTCACGGTGTTCTTGCTGCTGACGCGCACCGTGACCTTGCCGCCGTCGACCGTGAACCCCTTGCCGGTGACGCCCACGGTCACGTAGGCCTTGGTGCGGCCCTTGACGATTGTCGTCGGGCTGACCGAGATCTTCTTGGTCGTGGTCGCACCCTTGGCGATGTCGACCTCGACGGTGGTGTCCGCGCTGTCGAACGTGCCGCTGCCGCCGTAGTAGACGTCGAGCTCGTAGCTGCCGGGCTTCAGTGCCGTCTTGGCGATCGTGATGTTCGCGACGCCGTCCTGCAGGAAGCCCATCGCGATCGGGTCGTCACCGTTCGCGACGTAGATCAGGCCGGAGGCTCCCGCAGGACCCGTGACCTTGATCGTGGCCGAGGTGCCGTACGCGGCACCCTTCGACGTCGCCGTGAGCTCGGCCGTGCCCTTGAGCACGTCGACGTCGACCGTGGAGGACGAGGCCTCGTGGTCGGCGTCGCCGGCGTAGTCGACGCTCAGCGTGTGCCGACCGAGCGACAGGCCCGACAGGTCGGTGCTCACCGTGCCGCGGCCGTCAGCGATCTCCTCGGTGCCGAGGACCGTGTCCCCGTCGGAGATCGTCACGGCACCCGTGGGCGCGGTCCCGGTCGCCGAGGCCACCGTCACCTCGACGTCCGCGGGGACGTCGACCTGGGACGGCTCGGGATCCGCGGCCGACGTCGTGGTGCCGGCCTTGGCGATCGTCACCGTGACCGTGCCGCTCGCGGCCGCATAGCTGCCGTCGCCGGCGTACGCGATGGTCAGTGGCGTCTCTCCGGCGCCGACGTCGGTGGTGTCGACCGTGATCGTGGCCGTGCCCGCGCCGTCGAGGGTGCCGGTGCCAACCTCGGTGTCGCCCTTCTTCAGCGTGACCGTGCCCGAGGGGGTCTCCTCGGGACCGGCGACCTTGACGGCCACCTGGACGTCGTCGCCGTACGTGCCGGAGACGGCCGTTCCGGTGACGGCTGCGCCCGTGACGTCCAGCGGGACGACGACCTTGGTGCCGGTCGGGTACGCGGTGGACTCGACGCGCATCGCGCCGCTCGCGCCCTCGGGGAGGGTGAACGCGATCGGAGCGCTCGTGCCGGTCGTGACGCTCCGGGAGCCGAGGTTCCTCGACTTCTCCTGGCCGTCCTCGGTCCAGAACAGCTTGGACGACACCGAGGTGTTGGCCGGGCTTCCGGTCGAGGTCAGGTTGAGCTTGGACAGCGTGAACGAGACGTTGCCGCCGACGCGGTACTGGCTCTTGACCCCGCTCGTGCGGACCGAGCGACGGGCGAAGTCCGGCGAGATCGGGCTGTTGTCCTCGAAGTACGCGACCCAGCCGTCCCGGTCGACCAGGCCCGTGTCGGTGTTGACGCCCTGCTTGAACGAGCGGAAGTTGTCACCGCCGGTGGCCAGGAACGAGAAGGTCGCGACCTTGTACTGCGCCTCGGGGTCGTACTCCTTGCCGTTGATGCGGATCGACTGGATCCGGCTGCCCTCGGGCCTGGAGTCGTCGTACGTGTAGGTCAGGTTCTTGGAGGTGCCGAGCTGCAGGTACGGGCGCGAGGGCACGTTGCCGCTCGCGTCGCGCTGCCACTGCTCCTCGAGGATCTTCTTCAGCGTCGCACCGCTCAGCTTGACCGAGTTGAGGTTGTTGGCGAACGGCAGCACCGCGTTGAGCTCGGCATAGGTCACGACACCGTCGGTGTTGACCGGGTCACCGGCCACCCCGGCGTACGTCAGGTCCGGCGGCCGCAGTCCTCCCGGGTTGACCAGGGCGATGTCGGCTCCGGCCGGCAGGTTGCCTACGGTCTTGAGCAGCGCATCCGCGACGAGGCCGCCCATGGTCGACTCGCTCGCGCGGTCCTCGACGCCGTTGAGGAAGGCGCGGGTGATGTCGGCGGTGATCTCGCCCTTCTGGACGTTGCCGACCTCGGTCGCGTACGCCACCGCGTCGTCACGGATCTTCTTGATCTCGGGCAGGCTCGAGGACGGGAACTGCGTCAGCAGCGCGGCGTCGGCGGTGGCCACACGTGCGACGTTCTGCTTCGCGTACGTGACGACCTCGCCCGTGTCGGGATCGACGTTGAGGACGATCTGGCCGACGTTCTCGCCGTAATTGCCGGTCTGGATGACCGGGCGGGTCCTGCCCGAGCCGGGGACCGGCGCGTCGTACGCGTACTTCTGGTGCGTGTGGCCCATGAAGATCGCGTCGACCTCGGGCGAGGTGTTGTTGATGAGCTTTTGGAAGACCGCGCTCGCGGACATCGCCTGCGTGAACGTCATGCTGCCGTCGGGCGCGCCCTCGTGGAAGGACGCGACGATGACGTCGGGCTTGTCGGCAGCGGGCAGCGCGTCGAGCTCGGCGACGGCCTCGTTGACGGCCGTGGAGGGATCGCCGAAGCTCAGCCCCTCGATGCCGGCGGGGCTGACGAGCGTGGAGGTCTCCTGGGTGACCGCACCGACGACCGCGACCTTGACGCCGGCGACGTCGAAGGTGTCGTACGCGTCGAGCGCGCGCGAGCTGTCGGCCTTGCGGACGTTCGCGCCGAGGATCGAGTAGTCGGCGCGCGGGATGATCCGGTCGACCAGGTCGGCGTAGCCGGAGTCGAACTCGTGGTTGCCGACCGCGGAGGCGTCGAGGCCCACCGCGTTGAGCACGTCGATCGTCGGGTTGTCCTTCTGGATCGCCGAGGCGAACAGGGAGGCGCTGACGTTGTCGCCCGCGGACACCATGAGCGAGTTCGCGGCGGGGAACTGCGAGCGCACGGTCTCGACCGTGCCGGCCCACTGCAGGGTGGACGCGTCGATGCGCCCGTGGAAGTCGTTGATGCCGATCAGGTTGATCGGCACGGGATCAGCGGCCTGCGCCGACGTCGCGGCGATCAGTGGTGCACCGAGCAGCGTCGTGGTGGCGACGGCCAGAAGGCGACGGGACAGAGAACTCACGCAGGTACCTCTCCGGGTCGATCGGTGAGGAGGACGCACGTGGTCCATCCCCCCGATGAGATGCCCCTGAGAGAGCTCTCAGGATGTCTTCAGCAAGGACATCCCGGTCCGCCTGCGAAGTCAACGAGTTTGACCAAGACGGCACATGTCGAAACGGTGAAGTTGTGCTGCCCGGCCGCAGTCTCGATCAGTAGGAGGACTCGTCGGTCGAGCCGCTGGTCGTCCCGCCCGCCTCGCGCGCGGCGGCGTCGTCGAGGATCGTGGCCGTCGCGCTCGTCCCGAACCGCGTCACGCCGAGGTCGCGCATCTCCAGCAGGGTGTCGAGACCGCGGACACCGCCGGAGGCCTTGACCTGCACCGCATCGCTGACCGTGGCGCGCATGAGCCGGAGGTGCTCGATCGTGGCTCCTCCGCCCGCGAATCCGGTCGACGTCTTGACGAACGCCGCTCCGGCCCGCTCCGCCGCCTGGCAGCCCGCCACGATCTCGTCGTCGCTGAGGAGCGCGGTCTCGAGGATGACCTTGACGACGTGCTCCCCCGCTGCGGTCACGACCGCGCGGATGTCGTCCTCGACGTCGTCGACGAGCCCGCTGCGCAGGCGTCCGATGTTGAGCACCATGTCGAGCTCGGCGGCCCCGTTGTCGAGCGCCTCGGTGGCCTCGGCGACCTTGGTCTGCGTCGTGGTGGTGCCGTGCGGGAAGCCGATCACCGCGCACACCGCGACGCCCGAGCCCTCGAGCACCCGGTACGCGTACGAGACGTCGCTCGGGCGTACGCACGCGCTGAAGACGCCGTAGCGAGCGACGAGGGCCAGCTGCTCGTCGACCTCCGCGCGCGTGAGCTCGGGCTTGAGGATGGCGTGGTCGATGGTCGCGGCGATCTCGGCGGCGGTGACGGGTGAGGACATGAGTCCATCCTAGGAGCGGCCGACTAGGCTCGTGCGGTGGCAGCATCCTCCGGAGTCGTGATCGTGGCAGGACCATCGGGCTCGGGAAAGTCCCACCTCGCGGCGCGGCTCGGGTGGCCGGTGCTGCGACTCGATGACTTCTACCGCGACGCCGACGCGCCCCACATGCCCCGGTCGACCCTCGGCATCGTCGACTGGGACCACCCCGACTCGTGGGACGCCGTCACGGCGGTCGGCACGATCGCCGAGCTCTGCGCGTCCGGCACGGCCGAGGTGCCGGTCTACGACATCGCCGCGAGCCGGCGGACGGGCACGCAGACCCTGCACGTGCCGGACGGCCAGTTCATCGCGGAGGGCCTGTTCGCCCCGATCATCGTCGACGCGTGCCGGGAGGCCGGTCTGCTCCGGGCCGCGATCTGCCTGCGCCGCCCGGCCCCCGTCACGTTCGCGCTGCGGCTGTCGCGCGATCTGCGCGAGGGGCGCAAGTCCCCGAGCGTCCTGGTGCGCCGCGGCTGGCGACTCCTGCAGGACGAGCCTCGCATCGTCGCCGAAGCCGTCGCCCACGGCTGCGACCCCATGACCCCCCGCAACGCCCGCCGCCTCCTCGCCGGGTGACGGTTTCCCACGGGACCGTGGGGTTTGTGCACTTCCCTCGCGTTTCAACACAAGGGGAGTGAGCAATTCCCACGGTCCCGTGGGAAACCGACCACCCGCGGAAGCCGGCGTCAGCCCTGAGCGAACGGGAGGCGGTCTCCGGAACAACCGGTCCGGAGCTGTGGTTGAGCCCATCAGACTCAACTCTCAGGAGACATCGTGAGCACATTGCAGCAGTTCCCCGTCCTCGCCCTCGAGGACGTCGTCGTCCTCCCCGGCATGGTCGTCCCGATCGAGCTCGACGACGCGGCCCGGGCAGCCGTGGACGCCGCCCGCACCAGCAACGACGACCGACTCCTCGTGGCCCCGCGCCTCGAGGACCGCTACGCCACCCACGGCGTCATCGCCACGATCCAGCAGGTCGGTCGCCTCCCCGGCGGCGGACCCGGCGCGGTGCTGCGCGCCGAGCAGCGCGCCCACATCCAGGGCGGCGTCACCGGTCCCGGCGCGGCCCTCTGGGTCGAGGCCGAGCCCATCTCGGACGCCGAGCCGACCGACGCCGTCCGCGATCTCGCGCAGGACTACAAGAGCCTGCTCGTCACGATCCTGCAGAAGCGCAACGCCTGGCAGGTCATCGACTCGGTGCAGCGCCTCACCGACCCCGGCGAGCTCGCTGACACCGCGGGCTACGCGTCGTACCTCGAGCTGGAGCAGAAGCGCCAGCTGCTCGAGACCGAGGACGTCTCGGAGCGCCTGGCCGCGCTGATCGGGTGGTCGCGCGAGTACCTGGCCGAGACCGAGGTCAACGAGAAGATATCCGAGTCCGTCCAGGAGAGCATCGACAAGAACCAGCGCGAGTTCGTCCTGCGCCAGCAGCTCGCCGCGATCCGCAAGGAGCTCGGCGACGACGAGCCCGAGGACACCAAGGACTACCGCGAGCGCGTCGAGGAGGCCGACCTCCCCGAGGACGTCCGCAAGGCCGCCCTGCGCGAGGTCGGCAAGCTCGAGCGCGGCAGCGACCAGAACCCCGAGTCCGGCTACATCCGCACGTGGCTCGACACCGTCCTCGAGATCCCGTGGAACGTGAAGACCGACGACAGCACCGACATCGCGGCCGCCCGCGCGGTGCTGGACGCCGATCACCACGGGCTGGACGACGTCAAGGACCGCATCGTGGAGTACCTCGCGGTGCGTGCACGTCGCAAGGACCGCGGGCTCGAGGTCGTCGGCGGACGCGGCTCCGGCGCGGTCATGGCGCTCGTCGGCCCTCCCGGCGTCGGCAAGACGTCGCTCGGCGAGAGCGTCGCGCGCGCCCTCGGCCGCAACTTCGTCCGGGTCGCCCTCGGTGGTGTCCGTGACGAGGCCGAGATCCGCGGCCACCGGCGTACGTACGTCGGTGCGCTCCCGGGGCGCCTGGTCCGCGCGATCGGCGAAGCGGGCTCGATGAACCCGGTCGTCCTGCTCGACGAGATCGACAAGGTCGGCGCCGACTACCGGGGCGATCCCGCGGCGGCGCTGCTCGAGGTGCTCGACCCGGCGCAGAACCACACGTTCCGCGACCACTACCTCGATCTCGATCTCGACCTGTCGGACGTGCTGTTCCTCGCGACCGCCAACGTCATCGAGCAGATCCCTCAGCCGCTGCTCGATCGCATGGAGCTGGTCCAGCTCGACGGCTACACCGAGGACGACAAGGTCCAGATCGCCCGTCGCTACCTGGCCCCGCGCCAGCTCGAGCGGGCCGCGCTGACCGACGACGAGGTGACGATCACCGACGGCGCGCTGCGCGAGATCGCGGCGTCGTACACCCGTGAGGCGGGCGTGCGTCAGATGGAGCGGCTGCTCGCGAAGGTGTTCCGCAAGGTCGCCACCAGGCTCACGGATCCCGCGGCGGACAAGCCGGTCGTGGTCGACGAGCGGACCCTCGTCGACTTCATCGGGCGGCCGCGGTTCGTCCCCGAGGTGGCCGAGCGCACGGCGGTGCCGGGGGTCTCGACGGGGCTCGCGGTGACCGGGCTCGGCGGCGACGTGCTCTTCATCGAGGCCAGCGCGTACGACGGCGAGCGCAACCTCGCGATCACCGGACAGCTCGGCGACGTCATGAAGGAGTCCGCGCACATCGCGCTGACGTACGTCAGGTCGCACGCCGACGCGCTCGGCATCGACCCGGCCACCCTCGAGCGGTCGATCCACCTGCACGTGCCGGCCGGCGCGGTGCCCAAGGACGGCCCGTCCGCGGGCGTCACGATGGTGACGGCGCTGACGTCGCTCGCCCTGGGTCGCAACGTACGCGCCGACGTGGGCATGACCGGCGAGGTGACGCTCAACGGACGCGTCCTGCCGATCGGCGGCGTCAAGCAGAAGCTCATGGCTGCGCAACGAGCCGGGCTGAAGACCGTCTTCATCCCGGCCCGCAACGAGGTCGACCTGGTCGACGTGCCCGAGGAAGTGCTCGCCGAGCTCGACGTCCGACCGGTCGCCGACGTCGCGGAGATCCTCGCGTACGCCCTGGAGCCGGCGGTGGAGGCGGTCACGGTCAGCGCCGCCTAGCCGTAGCCGCTCACCCCGTCCGCCAGCCCGCCGACGAGTCACGCACGACAAGCGACGAGTCACGTACGGCAAGCGAGGAGTCACCTACGGATCCGTAGGTGACTCCTCGGTGTCCGTACGCGACTCGTCGGCGTCCGTACGCGACTCGTCAGCGGCCGTACGCGACTCGTCAGCGGCCGTACGCGACTCGTCAGCGGCCATACGCGACTCGCCGGCGGCCGGGTCAGCCCGAGGCCACCCGCAGGCGGCGGCCGTCGCTCGTGACGCGGGTCATCTGGGCGAGGGCCGCCGTCGTGTGCGGCCCGACCCCCAGGTGACGCGCCTGCGCCAGGTCTGCCGCGGTGTCGACGTCGCGTCGGCAGCGCGGGTCGACGTCGGGTGTGGGCCGAAAGCCCGCGTCCGAGTGCAGCAGGGCCGACCGATGACCGTACGACGGCGTCATCAGCGCAGGCCGGGCGACAGCCAGCAGCGTGGTGCCCATCCCGGAGGCGTCGGGGACGAACGACCGCTCCTGCGCGGCGAGCAGCTCCAAGGCGTCATCGAGGAGCTGGGCGGTCAGCGCGGGCAGGTCTCCCGGCACGACGACGAACGGCGCAGCGGGGGCGTGCACCTGCGCCCACTGCCGTCCCGCGTCGATCGCGCGGTTGAGCAGCCCGCGGGCCAGCATCGGACGATCCACGATGACGTGGGCGCCGGCACGGCGGGCGATCGTGCCGAGCTGGGTCTCGGCCGTCACGACCACCACCCGATCCACGTGCTCCGCGGCCAGCACGACGTCCAGGACGTCGAGGGAGAACGCGCGGGCCAGCTGCATGCGCTCCTCGCCGGGCAGGTCCAGCCGGCTCTTGGCCAGGCCCCACGGCTTGACCGGCACGACCGCGGTCCACCCCGTCATGACGCAGCCCTCTGGGAGTGGTCCACGTGACCGTACGTCGTGGTGCGCTGACGCGCCGGGCGTCCCGCCGCGTGAGCCATCGCCTCGAGCTCGGCGCGTTCCTTGCGCGAGCCGTTGGTCGAGCCGGCCATCCGGCTGATGGTCTCCTCCATCAGCGTGCCGCCGAGATCGTTGACGCCCCCGCGCAGGACCTGGGTGACCTGCTCGGGCCCGAGCTTGACCCACGAGGTCTGGATGTTCGGGACGAGCCCGTGCAGCATGATGCGCGCGACCGCGTGGACGGCCCGGTTGTCGCGGACGCTGGGCCCGGGACGGGCGACCCCGGCCAAGTAGATCGGGCTCGACTGGTGCACGAACGGCAGGGGCACGAACTCGGTGAACCCGCCGGTCTCCCGCTGGATGCCGGCCAGCACCTGCAGGTGCTTGACCCAGTGCCCGGGGTGGTCGACGTGGCCGTACATCATCGTGGCCGTCGTCGGCAGCCCCACGCGGTGCGCGGTCGAGACGACCTCGATCCACTGCGCGGTCGGCAGCTTGCCCTTGGTGAGCACCCACCGGACGTCGTCGTCGAGGATCTCGGCCGCCGTACCGGGCAGCGAGTCGACACCGGCCTCCTTCGCGGCGGTCAGGAACTCCGCGATCGACAGCCCGGTGCGGGCCACGCCGTTCATGACCTCCATGGGGCTGTACGCGTGCACGTGCAGCGACGGCTCGGCCCTCTTGACCGCCGCCGCGATGTCGAAGTACGCCGTCCCGGGCATCTCCGGATCGATGCCACCTTGCATGCAGACCTCGGTGGCCCCGACGCTCACGGCGATGCGCGCGCGGGTCGCGATCTCGTCCAGCGACAGCGTGTACGCGTCGGCGTCCGTCTTGCGCTGCGCGAACGCGCAGAACCGGCACCCGGTGTAACAGATGTTGGTGAAGTTGATGTTGCGGTTGATCACGTACGTGACCTCGTCCCCCACCGCGTCGCGGCGCAGCTGGTCGGCCAGGGCCGCCACCGCCTCCAGGGCAGGCCCCTCCTCCGCGGTCATCAACGTGGTCGCGTGCGCGGTCGACAGGCCGGCGGGATCGGACTCCGCCGCCCGCAGGGCCGCGTGGACGTCCGAGGACAGCCGCTCGGGCTGTCGATCGGCGGCGACCCTCTCGCGCAGCACTCCCCAGTCGCCGTAGACGTCCTCGAAGTCGCTGCGCCGGTCGCTCGTGCGGCCCTCGGTGTCGACCGCCGTGTGCAGGTCCGCTCGTCCCGTCGTGACGTCGAATCCCCCGTCGGGCTCCTGCCAGGGCAGACCGGTGGGCAGCACGTCCGCCTGCGCGAGACCGTCGGGTCCGCGCAGCGCCTCCACGTGGCCTAACAGCCGCGGGTCCAGCCACGGCACGTCCAGGAACTGCGGGTGCGCCGTGAGGCGTTCCCGCAGCTCGAAGCCGGCCTCGGCGCTCAGCGCCACGAGCTGGTCGATCTGGGGCCAGGGACGCTCGGGGTTCACGTGATCGGGGGTCAGCGGGCTGATGCCGCCGAAGTCGTCGACGCCCGCGTCGAGCAGTGCGCGGCACTCGGCGAGGTCGACGAGGTTGGGCGGGGCCTGGATCCGCATCCCGGGGCCGAGCACCACACGGGACGTCGCGATGGCGGCCAGGTACTCCTCGAGCCCGAGGTCGTCGTCGTGACGCATCGCCGTGTCGGGCTTGGCCCGGAAGTTCTGGATGATGACTTCCTGGATGTTGCCGTACTGCCTCGCGATCCGTCGCAGCTCGAAGATGCTGTCGGCCCGTTCGGCCAGGTCCTCACCGATGCCGATCAGCAGGCCCGTCGTGAACGGGACGTTGAGCCGGCCGGCGTCCTCGAGCACCTGCAGACGTACTGCCGGGTCCTTGTCCGGGGACTTGTAGTGCGCCGCGCCCTTGGTCTCGAACAGGCGACGGCTGGTGGTCTCGAGCATCATGCCCATCGACGGGGCGACCGCCTTCAGCCGCGACATCTCGGTCCACGACATGACGCCGGGGTTCAGGTGCGGCAGCAGCCCGGTCTCCTCCAGCACCCGGATGCTCATCGCTCGCACGTACTCCAGCGTCGAGTCGTAGCCTGCCTCCTCGAGCCACTGCTTCGCCTCGGGCCAGCGGTCCTCGGGCCGGTCCCCCAGCGTGAACAGCGCCTCCTTGCAGCCCATCTCCGCACCCTGGCGGGCGATGGCCAGGATCTCGTCGGGCGACAGGAACGGCGCCTCGAGCTTGCCCGGGACCGTCACGAACGTGCAGTAGTGGCACCTGTCGCGGCACAGGCGGGTCAGCGGGATGAAGACCTTCTTGGAGTACGTGACGACCCCCGGACGTCCTGCCGCCCCCAGACCTGCGTCCCGTACGCGCCGGGCGACCGTCATGAGACGCTCGAGGTGCTCGCCCCGTGCGCACAGCAGGGCCTGGGTCTCGGCGAGGTCGAGCGACTTGCCCGCCTCCGCCCGTACGACGGCACGGGCGACCTGTCGCTCGTTGGGTGGCACGACCGGGGTCGGCAGGACAGTCACGGGATCAGCCTTCCTGCACTCCGGTGATGGCCACGCCCGAACGGGTCTTGTACCGCTTGTTCATGCTGATCAGCACGGCAGTCAGCGGCTCGAGCTGGCGAGCCAGCCGGAGCCTGCCCGCATCGATGCCGCGCTTGCCGGTCACGGCGGCGGCGAGGTCCTGCACGACGGACTTGGCCTCGTCGTCGTCGCCGCACACCAGGACGTCCTCGTGGGTGAGGGCGTCCGGGGTCTTCCACAAGGACAGCGCTGCGACGTGGTGGAACGCGCCGACCACGCGCGCCTGGGGCACGAGTCGCTGCGTCTCCTGCGCCGCCGACTCCTCCAGGACCAGCCCGTAGGGGCCGTCGGCGTCGAAGCCGAGGGGGTTGACGCAGCTGATGACGATCTTGTCGGCGAGCTGCCCGGCCAGGGACGACACGAGGTCCGCGTGCCCGTCCCACGGCACGGCCAGCAGCACGATGTCGGCCGCTCCCACCGCATCGGCATTGGTGGCTCCGGACACCGGCTCGGCCTCGAGCTTCGCGTTGATCTCGTCGGCCTTCTCCTGCGCGCGGCCGGCGTCACGGGAGCCGAGGATCACCGGGTGCCCGGCCAGGGCGAATCGGTAGGCGAGCCCGCGACCCTGCGGTCCGGTTCCGCCGACGACGGCGATCGTGTGGATCTGGTTCATGTCTGGTTTCCTCCGGTGGAGTGAACGGCACTGGGACACGCACAACGCGTGCGCGGCGAACATGCGGCCCGTACAGCTACGAGCACCAGATCAGACGCCTCATGAGGAGGCGGGACTCGGACCAAGGTGTGTCCGGTGGATCCTCTGCCTGGCACTATACGCACGCTGGGGGCCACTGTGCAGCAATCGGGACGACGGCGGTCGACGCGGTTCAGCGGACGGCCGGCAGGACGCACCGGCCGAACGTCTCGATGAAGTCCCGCTGCTCGCGCCCGACGTTGTGCAGGTAGATCCGATCGAAGCCGATGTCGGCGAACTGCTGGATCCTTCGTCGGTGCGCGTCGAGATCGCTGCTGATCAGCATGCGGTCGTCGAAGCCGTCCGGCCCGACCTGCCGGGCGATCTGCTCGAAGACCTGCGGGCTGCGGATGTCGCCCTTGGGGAACCTCATCGCCCCGAGCGGCCACTGCTCGATGGCGTTGGCCATCGCCTGCTCGTCGCTCGGAGCCCAGCTCAGGTTGAGGTGCAGCACCCTCAGCATCGTGCCGGGATCGCGGTCCGCCTCGTCGACGCCCCGGTCGAAGCGCTCCAGCAGCGTGGCCGCGCGGTCGTACGAGGTGCCGACCGTGACGATGCCGTCCGCGACCTTGCCGGCACGACGAGCCGTGACCGGTCCTCCGGTCGCGACCAGCACGGGGGGCGCGACCGCGGGCATGGTCCACAGGCGGGCGGACTCCATGCGGTGGTACGTGCCGGTGAACCGGGTGTCGCGACCGGCGATCGATCCGCGGAAGAGCTTCTTGATCAGGTCGATGGCCTCGAACATCGAGTTGAGGCGGTCCGGTGCCTCGGGCCAGTAGCTCGCGGTGACGTGCTCGTTGAGCGCCTCGCCCGGACCGATGCCGACCCAGTGACGTCCCTCGTACATCGACGCGAGCGTCGCGGCGGCCTGGGCCAGCGTCGCCGGGTGGTAGCGATACCCCGGGACCGCCATGCCGGGACCGAAGTTGGTCGACGTCCGCTCCCCCACGGCCGCGAGGACGCTCCAGACGAACGGGCTCTGGCCCTGGCTGGGCAGCCACGGCTGGAAGTGGTCGGTGGCCAGGGTGCCGACGAATCCGTGCTGCTCGGCCATGGCGGCCAGGTCGACCGCGTCGCGCGGCGCGTACTTCTCGAGCGCGGCCGCGTACCCCACCTCGACTCGTGGGCTCATCCGTCACACCTTCTGTCGTCGCCGGCCGGCGACCTCATGCTAGCGAGGGCGGAACGGGCCGACGGGGTCATGCCGTCACCGCGGTGCCATGCGGATCGCGCCGTCGAGCCGGATCGTCTCTCCGTTGACGTAGGAGTTCTCGAGCAGGCTCAGCGCCATGTGGGCGTAGTCGTCGGCCTGGCCGAGGCGGCTGGGATGCGGGACGGTCTTCTCGAGCGCTTCGCGGATGTCGCCGCGCAGGCGCGCCAGCATCGGCGTGTCGAACACACCGGGGGCGATCGTGTTGACGCGGATCAGCCGGCTCGCGAGATCGCGGGCGGCGACCAGCGTCATGCCGTGCACGGCAGCCTTCGCGGCCGTGTACGACGTCTGGCCGATCTGTCCGTCGAAGGCCGCGACCGACGCGGTCAGCACCATCGCGCCACGCTCGCCGTCGACCGGCTCGGCCTGGGAGATGCGGGCAGCGCCCAGCCGCAGGACGTTGTACGTGCCGACCAGGTTGACCCGGATGACCTCCTCGAACGTGTCGAGGGAGCCCGGCTTGCCCTCACGGTCCAGGATGCGTACGCGGTCGCCGCCGCGTCCTGCGCAGTGGACGACCGAGCGGATCTGGCCGTACGTCTCGTGGGCGACGTCGAGCGCGGCCTCGACCGACGCCTCGTCGGCGATGTCGGTCTGGACGTACGTGACACCGTCGCCGAGCTCGGCGGCGTCGGCGTCCGAGGGAGCGTTCAGGTCGGCGATCGTGACCTTCGCCCCCGCGGCGCGCAAGCGGCGCACCGTGGCGAGACCGAGTCCGGACGAGCCGCCCGTGACGAACGCAGCTGTGGAGTCGAGCTTCATGGGTTCTCCTGTGGTCGAGGGGGTGCGGGGGTGGAGGTCAGGGCTCGAGCAGCTCGAGGATCGTGGCATTGGCCATTCCGCCGGCCTCGCACATCGTCTGCAGGCCGTACCGCAGGCCGTTGTCGCGCATGTGGTTCAGCATCCGGGTCATGAGGATTGCGCCGGACGCGCCGAGCGGGTGCCCGACCCCGATCGCCCCTCCCAGCGGGTTGACCTTCGCGTGATCGGCACCTGTCTCGATCTCCCACGCGATCGGCACGCTGGCGAAGGCCTCGTTGACCTCGAACACACCGATGTCGTCGATCGTCAGGCCCGCGCGCTTCAGCACCTTGGCGGTCGCCGGGATGGGCGCCGTCAGCATGGTCACCGGGTCGTCGCCCACGACCGAGCCGGAGTGGAAGCGGGCGATCGGCTTCCAGCCGAGCTGCGCTGCCCGCTCACTCGTGGTGATGAGCAGCGCACCGGACCCGTCCGAGATCTGCGAGCTGTTGCCGGCTGAGATGACGCCGTCCTCCATGAAGGGGGTCTTCAGCGTCCCGAGCTTCTCGACCGTGCTGCCGGGCCGGACTCCCTCGTCGGCCGTGAGCTCCCCGTCCGGTCCCACGACCGTCGCGAGCTGGGTGGAGAACGCGCCTGCGGCCTGGGCGGCGATCGAGCGCTCGTGCGACTCCACGGCGAACTCGTCGAGCCGCTGGCGGCTCAGGTTCCATCGACGGGCGATGTCCTCGGCGCCCAATCCCTGGTTGAAGCTCTCGCGCCCGTAGCGCTTCTTGACCTTCGGGCCGAACGGCTCACCCATCGCGCGCGCCGAGCCGATCGGCACCCGGCTCATCGACTCGACGCCCCCGGCGATGACGATGTCGTTGATCCCGGACATGACCGCGCCGGCAGCGAAGTGGACAGCCTGCTGGCTCGAGCCGCAGGCCCGGTCGATCGTGACACCGGGGATGACCTCGGGCCAGCCGGCTGCGAGCACCGAGAGCCGGCCGACGTTCGTGGACTGGTCGGCGATCTGGTTCACGCAGCCCCAGATGACGTCGTCGACGAGACTCGGGTCGAGTCCGTTGCGCTCCGCGAGGGTGGTCAGCACGTGCGCCGACAGGTCGACCGGGTGGACGTTCTTCAGGGTGCCGTTGCGTCGCCCGATGGGGGTGCGCACGGCGTCGACGATGACTGCGTCTCGCATGATGAAGCTCCTCGTGTCGAAGGCGCGGAAGGGAACGGCCGATCAGCCGACCACACCGGCCGCCCAGCCGGAGCGCGACCGCTCCGTGGGCACGCTCACCTCGCCTGGGCAATTAAGATTGATTAGTTATCTGATTATAGGCACAAGTCGGCGCATCGGTCCCAGGTGTGGCCACACACGACGGCCGACGAGTCGCCTACGGACGCCGACGAGTCGCGCACGACAAGCGAGGAGTCACCTACGGATTCGTAGGTGACTCCTCGGCGTCCGTGCGCGACTCGTCGGCGTCCGTGCGTGACTCGTCGGCGGTCGTGCGTGACTCGTCGGCATCCGTGCGTGAGCTAGAGGGCGGCGTAGCCGGGCTTGATGACGTCGTTGATGAGGGCCAGGCGCTGGTCGAAGGGCAGGAAGGCGCTCTTCATCGCGTTGATCGTGAACCAGCGCAGATCGTCCACGGTGTAGCCGAACGCGTCGACGAGCAGCTCGAGCTCCCGCGACATCGACGTACCGCTCATGAGCCGGTTGTCGCAGTTGACCGTGACCCGGAACCCCAGGTCCTTGAGCTTGCCGATCGGGTGGTCGGCGATCGAGGTCATGCCGGGCACCGCGTGGGTCTGCAGATTGGACGACGGGCACATCTCGAGCGGGATGCGGCGGTCGCGGATGTACGCCGCGAGGTCGCCGAGCACGGGTCCGCCCGGGGCGTCCCAGTCGATGTCGTCGACGATCCGCACGCCGTGGCCGAGGCGCTCGGCGCCGCAGCGCTGGATCGCCTGCCAGATCGACGGCAGCCCGAACGCCTCCCCCGCGTGGATCGTGAAGTGGGCGTTCTCGCGGCGCAGGAACTCGAACGCCTCGAGGTGCAGGATCGGCGGGAAGCCGTCCTCGGCGCCCGCGATGTCGAAGCCCGCGACGCCGCGGCGACGGTACTCGACCGCGATCTCGGCGATCTCCAGACCGCGCTTGGCGTGCCGCATCGCGGTCAGCAGCTGGCCCACCACGATCGGGTGGCCCAGCTGCTCGGCCTCGGCCCGTCCGGCGTCGATGCCGGCCTGCACGGCCTCGACCGCCTCGCGCAGCGTCAGCCCGGCCGACTGGTGCTGCTCTGGGGCCCAGCGCAGCTCGGCATAGACGCAGCCGTCCGTGGCGAGGTCGACGACGGCCTCGCGGGCCACGCGGGCCAGGTCCTCGGGCCGCTGCATCACCGCGACCGTGTGGACGAACGTCTCCAGGTAGCGCGGGAGCGAGCCAGAGCTCGAGGCCTCCTCGAACCACGTGCCGAGGGCCACGGGTCCGTCGGCCGGGAGGTCGTGCCCGATCTCGGTGGCGATGTCGACGATGGTCGCGGGCCGCACGCCGCCGTCGAGGTGCTCGTGCAGTGCGACCTTGGGGGCCTTGGCGATCTGTTGGAAAGTTGCTCTCACAGGCTCATCGTGTCATGAGGCCATCAGCAGCGTGACGACCTCCGCGACGCACGCCGGCTTCTCGCTGCCCTTGATCTCGACGGTGTGCTGCAGCGTCGCGCGCTGTCCCTTGTCGATGTCCTCGACGCTCAGCAGCTCGACGCGGTCGCGCACCTTCGAGCCGACCGTCACGGGCGACACGAAGCGCACCTTGTTGAGGCCGTAGTTGACCCGCGCGACGTCCCCCGCGAACGCGAAGACCTGCGCGCCGAGGAACGGCAGCATCGACAACGTGAGATAGCCGTGGGCGACCGTCGCGCCGAACGGCCCGTCGGCCGCACGCTCGGGATCCACGTGGATCCACTGCCGGTCACCCGTCGCATCGGCGAACATGTCGATCCGGTCCTGCGTGATGGGGACCCACTCACTGACGCCGAGCTCCTGGCCGGCCGCAGCCGCGATCTCTTTGCTGTTGTTCAACATGCGCATCGTGCGAACCTATCCGATCCGGTCGATGACCACGGCAGACGCCTTGCCGCCCTCCGTACCTGCGCCATACAACCCGTCACCTATGTCATACACCCCGTCGAGCGCAGCCACCGCTCGATCGAACCGTTCGGGCGTGTCGGTGTGCAGCGTCAGCAGCGGCTGGCCCGCGGTGACGGCGTCACCCGGCTTGGCGTGCATCACGACGCCGGCGGCGGCCTGGACCTGCTCGCCGGGACGCGATCGACCGGCGCCGAGACGCCACGCGGCGACTCCCACGCCCATCGCGTCGAGACGGGTCAGCGTCCCGGACGTCGGCGCGGTGACGACGTGCGTCTCCTTCGCGACCGGCAGCGGCGCGTCGGGGTCGCCGCCCTGCGCGCGGATCATGCGCTTCCAGACGTCCATCGCGGCGCCCGAGGCCAGCACGTCAGCCGGATCGCGGTCGTCCTTGCCCGCTGCGGCGAGCATCTCGCGAGCGAGCGCGACCGTGAGCTCGACGACGTCGGCAGGTCCGCCGCCGGCCAGGACGTCGACCGCCTCGGCGACCTCGCACGCATTGCCGGCCGTCAGGCCGAGCGGCGTGGACATGTCGGTGAGCAGCGCGACCGTCGTGACCCCGGCGTCATTGCCCAGCGCGACCATGGTCTCGGCGAGCTCGCGGGCCTGGTCCACGTCCTTCATGAACGCACCGGAGCCCGCCTTCACGTCGAGCACCAACGATCCGGTGCCCTCCGCGATCTTCTTGCTCATGATCGAGCTCGCGATCAGCGGGATCGCCTCGACCGTGCCCGTGACGTCGCGCAGCGCGTAGAGCTTCTTGTCCGCCGGTGCGAGGCCCGCACCGGCGGCGCAGATCACCGCACCGATGTCCTCGAGCTGGGCCATCATCTCCTCGTTGGTGAGCGACGCACGCCACCCCGGGATGGCCTCGAGCTTGTCGAGCGTGCCGCCCGTGTGGCCGAGGCCGCGACCCGACAGCTGCGGCACGGCGACGCCGCAGGCCGCGACGAGCGGGGCCAGCGGCAGCGTGATCTTGTCGCCCACGCCCCCGGTCGAGTGCTTGTCGGACGTCGTCCACGACAGCGACGAGAAGTCCATGCGCTCGCCGCTCGCGATCATCGCGTGCGTCCAGCGGGAGATCTCGCGACGATTCATGCCGTTGAGCAGGATCGCCATCGCGAGCGCGGACATCTGCTCGTCGGCGACGATGCCACGGGTGTACGCGTCGACGACCCAGTCGATCTGCGGATCGGTCAGCTCATGCCGGTCCCGCTTGGCAGCGATCACCTCGACCGCGTCGAACGACTCACTCATGAAGCCACCTCCACGTCGATGCGCTCGAATCCGCGCAGCACCCACGTCGGGCGGCGCGGCGCCTCGCCGACGAGCCGCAGCTGCGGGAAGCGCTCGAGCAGGGTCCTGATGCTGATCTGCAGCTCGAGGCGCGCCAGCGGAGCGCCCAGGCAGAAGTGCAGGCCCATGCCGAAGCCCACGTGCGGGTTCGGGTCGCGGCCCACGTCGAACGTGTCGGCGTCCGGGAACACCGCGGCGTCACGGTTGGCCGAGCCCATGAGGCAGGCGATCTTGTCGCCGGCCCGCACGAGCTGGCCGCTGACCTCGACGTCCGCGGTGGCGGTGCGCTCGAAGAGCTGCAGCGCGGCGTCGTAGCGGATGAGCTCCTCGAGGGCGGTCTCGACCGAGACCTCGCCGCTCGCGACGCGGGCCATCTGCTCGGGGTGCTGCAGCAGCGCGTGGAAGCCGTTGCCGAAGACGTTGACGGACGCCTCGTGGCCCGCGTTGAGCAGCAGGACGACGGACGCGACGAGCTCGTCGTCGCTGAGCTTGGTGCCCTCGTCGCGGGCCTCGATCAGGTCGGTGATGAGGTCCTCGCCGGGGGCGCTGCGACGCTGCTCGACGACCTCGCGGACGTAGTCCGAGAACGCCGTGCTGGCCTCGATCGCGGCCTGCTTGGTCGCCTCGTCGACGTGGGGCTCGTACATGTGCACGATCGCCTGGGACCAGTCGCGCAGGCGGGCGTGGTCCTCGCGCGGGACGCCCAGCATGTCGGCGATCACGTAGACGGGCATGGGCTCGGCGTAGTCGCCGAGGACGTCGAAGCTCTCGCCGAGCTCGGCGACCATGCTCCGGGCGAGGTCCTCGACGCGCGGACGCATCCGCTCGACGTGACCGCGGCCGAAAGCCGCCGCGACGAGCCGCCGCAGACGGGTGTGCGTCGGGGGCTCGTTCTCCATCATCTGGTTGCGGTGGAGGGCGTTGAACGGCTCCATCTCCGACGTGGGCTCCCAGTCGGTCCACAGCCGCCCGAACGCCCGGTTGCGCAGCACCTGGCTCACCGCGTCGTGGGTCGTCGCGAGCCACGCGCCCATCGGCTCGTGCCAGAGCACGGGGCCCTCCTGGCGCAGCGACGCCAGGACCGGGTAGGGATCGCGGACGAAGTCCGGCGAGCCGAGGTCGACCTGGACGGCTCCGGCGGTCACTGGATCCCCAGGTCGTCCGCGCCGAACGCGTCGGGCAGCACCTCGGCCATGGTCCGGACGCCCTTGGGCGTCATGAGCTGCATCGTGGGACCGCCGTTCTCCCACAGCAGCTGCCGGCAGCGCCCGCACGGCATGATGGCCGCCCCTGCCGCGTCGACGCACGCGACCGCGCGCAGACGTCCGCCGCCGGTCGAGTGCAGGGCCGAGACCATGCCGCACTCGGCGCACAGCGCGACGCCGTACGCGGCGTTCTCGACGTTGCAGCCGAGCACGACCCGGCCGTCGTCGACCAGCCCGGCCGCGCCGACCCGGTACTTGGAGTACGGCGCGTACGCCCGCCCCATGACCTCGGTCGCGTAGCGGGTCAGTGCCTCCCAGTCGACCGGATCGTCCGCTCCGGTGATTCCCAGCGCCACTAGCCTGCACTCCCTCGTCGATATGGTTTTCCGTCGGCTGCCGGCATGCGTAGTCGTTGTGAGAACAACGCGAGCACCAGGAGCGTCGTGACGTACGGCGTCATGCCGGTGAGGTCCTCGGGGATCGAGTCCGTCGCGAAGTACCAGACCGCGACGCCCACGCCGAGCAACGCACCGATCAACGTCGAGACGCGACGGGTCTTGCGGTACTGCCAGATGCCGTAGAGCACGATACCGACCGCGACCAGGAGCAGGAGACCGTGGATGGTCTCGCCTCCGCCGCGCAGCCGCAGGGTGTCGGTGTAGCCGAACAGGCCCGCGCCGGCGAGCAGTCCACCGGGGCGCCAGTTGCCGAAGATCATCGCCGCGAGGCCGATGTAGCCGCGTCCGCCCGTCTGGCCGTCACGGAACGTGCTGGAGGCCACGAGCGCCAGGAAGCCACCGGCCAGACCGGCGAACCCGCCGGAGATGACGACCGCGATGAACTTGTAGCGGATGACGTTGACGCCGAGGGACTCCGCCGCCGCGGGGCTCTCGCCGCACGAGCGCAGACGCAGGCCGAACGGGGTCTTCCACAGGACGTACCAGGTCAGCACGAACAGGAGCAGGCAGATGATCGTCAGCACCGACAGGTTGGTCACGAGCGCCCGCACGACCGAGGCGAGGTCGGACACCACGAACCAGTGCTTGCGCTCGAGGTCGCCGAGCGGATCGGACAGGAAGTCCAGCGTCACCGACGGCAAGCTCGGGATGGTCGGCGACTGGGTCTGGCCGCCACCGGGCACGCCCGTGAACGCGAGCGCGGCGAGGTACTGCACCGCACCCAGGGCGATGATGTTGATCGCGACGCCCGACACGATGTGGTCGACGCCGAAGATCACGGTCGCGACCGCGTGCAGCAGACCGCCGACCGCGCCCAGGGCGATCGCGCCGAGGACGCCCTGCCAGGGGCTGTAGAAGTAGCCGAAGTAGCCCGCACCGAAGGTGCCGAGGATCATCATGCCCTCGAGGCCGATGTTGACGACGCCGGCCCGCTCGGACCACAGGCCGCCGAGACCGGCCAGGCCGATCGGCACCGCCGCGACGAGCGTCGCGCGCAGCGTGCCCGAGGAGTCCAGGTCGTTCGCGCCCGTGATGATGCGCAGCAGCGAGAACAGCACGAGGCCGACGGCCAGCCAGATCATGATCCAGCCGTACGTGAGCTTCTGCGCGGCGGCCTTGACCGGCGCGACGACGTCGTTGACGGCGCTCATGCGGACACCTCCTTCGTCGTCGCGGGCTGGTCATCGAGGGCGCTTGCCACCCTGCGTTGCTCGATCCGCACGCCGTAGCGACGGACCACCTCGTACGCGATGACGACCGTGAGCACGATCGTGCCCTGGGTGATCTTGACGATGTCGGGCGAGACGTTGAGCAGGATCTGCAGCGGATTGGACTGCTCGTCGAGGAAGGCGAACAGCAGGGCGCCGAGCGCGATCCCGACCGGGTGGTTGCGACCCAGCAACGCGATCGCGATGCCGGCGAAGCCGAGGCCTGACTGGAACGTCGAGCCGTACGCGTAGTCGTTGCCGAACAGCAGCGGCATGCCCACGAGCCCTGCGGCACCGCCGGACAGCAGCATCGAGATCACGATCATCTTCTTGACGTTGATGCCGCTGGCCACCGCGGCCGACTCCGAGGCGCCCGTGGCGCGCAGGTCGAAGCCGAAGCGGGTCTTGTTGATGACGAACCAGTACAGGAAGCCGACCGCGACCGCGAGGAGCACGAGGCCGTAGACCGTCGCCGGCACGTCGCCGAACAGGCTGAAGCCGCCGACGCGGCTGCCCTCGGGGACCTCCTTGGTCGCGGTGATGTTGCTGCCGGAGTTGTCGACCGCGGCCTTGCGCAGCAGGTACGCCACGAGGGCCGTCGCGATCGAGTTGAGCATGATCGTCGAGATGACCTCGCTGACGCCGCGGGTGACCCGCAGCAGGCCTGCGATGCCGGCCCACGCCGCACCGACCAGGACCGCGGCGACCATCGCCAGGGCGGTGTTGAAGTAGCCCGGCAGCCAGCCCTCGCCGGCCACGACCGCGGCGGTGAACGCCGCGACCCGGTACTGACCATCGACGCCGATGTTGAACAGGTTCATCTTGAAGCCGATGGCCACCGCGATCGCCGAGAGGTAGTAGACCGTCGCGGCGTTGATGATGTTGACGTAGCCCCGGTCGGTGGGCAGGCTCAGGATCTGGCTCCACACACCGCCGACGTCGTCGCCCGCCAGGACGAGCACGAGGCTCGTGATGAGGAACGCCGCCACGAGGGCGAGCACGGGGGCCCCGATCGCCAGCGCGATCTTGGTCGTACGAGGGCTCTTCATGACGCGTCTGCTCCTGTCATCGCCGAGCCCAGCATCGACGGGGTCACCGTCGCGGGGTCGAAGGTCTCGCCGAGGCGACCGCGCAGGATCACCCGGATGGTGTCGGACAGGCCGATGAGCTCGTCGAGGTCGGCCGAGATCAGCAGCACCGCGAGCCCTTCGCGCCGGGCCCGCTTGATGTGGCCCCAGATGGCCGCCTGCGCGCCGATGTCGACGCCGCGGGTGGGGTGCGACGCGATCAGCAGCACCGGGTCGTCGGCCATCTCGCGGCCCACGATGAGCTTTTGCTGGTTGCCGCCGGACAGCGCCCGCGCGAGCGTGTCGATGCCCGGGGTGCGGACGTCGTACTGGTCCACGATGCGCTGGGTGTCCTGACGCGCTCCCCCGCGGTCGATCAGCGGGCCCTTCACGTTCGGCTCACGCGTCTGGTGACCGAGGATGCGGTTCTCCCACAGCGGCGAGTCGAGCAGGAGGCCGTGGCGGTGACGGTCCTCGGGGATGTAGCCGATGCCGGCCTCGCGGCGGTCGCGGGTCGAGCGCCCCGCCAGGTCCTTGCCGGCCAGGGTGATCGATCCCGTGGTGCCCGAGCGCATGCCCATGATGGCCTCGACCAGCTCGGCCTGGCCGTTGCCCTCGACCCCCGCGACGCCCAGGACCTCGCCCGAGCGGATCACCAGGTCGATGTGGCTCAGCAGGTCGCGGCTGCCCTCCGACGGGAGGGTCAGGTCGCGGACCTCGAGGATGACCTGGTCGGTCACGGTCGAGGTCTCGGTGCTGGGGCTGGGCAGCTCGGAGCCGACCATCATCTCGGCGAGCTGGCGCGAGTTGACCGAGGAGGCGTCCACGGTCGCGACGGTCGTGCCCCGGCGGACGACCGTGACCTCGTCCGCGGCCGCCAGCACCTCGTCCAGCTTGTGGGAGATGAAGATGACGGCGAGGCCCTCACGGGTGAGCTCCTGCAGGTTGCCGAACAGCTCGTCGACCTCCTGGGGCACCAGCACGGCGGTGGGCTCGTCCAGGATGATGATCGACGCGCCGCGGTAGAGGACCTTCAGGATCTCGACGCGCTGGCGGGCGCCGACGCCGAGGTCCTCGACCAGCGTGTCCGGGTCGATGCCGAGGCCGTACGAGTCGGAGATCTCGCGGATGCGCGCGCGGGCCTTGTCGCCGATGCCGTGCATCTTCTCGGCTCCGAGCACGACGTTCTCGAGCACGCTGAGGTTGTCGGCCAGCATGAAGTGCTGGAACACCATGCCGACACCCGCGGCGATCGCATCGGCTGGGGACGACAGGTTCACGAGGTTGCCGTTGACCTCGATGGTGCCGGAGTCCGGCTTCTGGACGCCGTACAGGATCTTCATCAGCGTCGACTTGCCGGCGCCGTTCTCGCCCACGATCGCGTGGACGGTGCCACGCCTCACGTCGATGTTGATGTCGTGGTTGGCGACCACGCCGGGGAACGTCTTGCCGATGTCACGCAGGCGGACGACGACGTCGTCGGTCGTGCTCGTGGTGTTCACACTCTGCCCATCAGTTCTGGCCTCACTTGGAAAAAGTACGACAGGACGACCCTGGCCCGGGACCACGCTACAGCGGGGTCCCGGGCCAGGTCTCTCAGTGCCTACTTCGTCGGGACCGTGATCTCCCCGTCGATGATCTGCTGCTTGTAGCCGTCCAGCTTTTCCTTGATCTCGTCGACCTGGCCACCGGTGGTGGAGTAGCCGACACCGTCGACCTTGAGGTCATAGACCTTGGGGCCGCTGACGTTCTCGCCCTTCTCGACGCTCTCGAGGTAGTCGAAGACCGCCACGTCGATGTTCTTGAGCATCGACGTCAGGATCACGTCGCGGACCGACTTGTCGGCCGTCAGGGCCTGGTCGGAGTCGACGCCGATGGCCTTCTTGCCGGCCGCGGAAGCAGCCTCGAAGACGCCGCCGCCGGAGCCGCCTGCTGCGTGGTAGACGACGTCCGCACCGGCGTCGAACATGCCCTCGGCCGTGGTCTTGCCCTTGGCCGGGTCGCCGAAGCCGCTGAAGTCCGGCGGCTGCGAGAGGTAGCGCGACTGGACCTTGATGCTCTTGTCGACCGCCTTGGCGCCAGCGGTGTAGCCCGCCTCGAACTTCTTGATCAGGGGCGTCTCGACGCCACCGACGAAGCCGATGTTCTTGGACTTGCTCTCCAGGGCTGCGGCCGCACCGACCAGGAACGAGCCCTGCTCCTCGGCGAACAGCAGGTTCGCGATGTTCTTGCCCTCGACCGCGTCGTCGACAATCGCGAAGTTCACGTCGGGGTTGGCCTTGGCGACCTTGGCCAGCGACGGGGAGTACGCGAAGCCGACCGCGATGACGGGGTCGAACCCGGCGTCGACGAGCTGCTGCAGGCGACCCTCGCGAGCCGACTCGGGCTCGCCGTCCTGCGCCTCTGCGGTCTGGACCGTGAGTCCGAGCTCGCACGCGGCCTTGTCCAGGCCCTTGGCTGCCGAGTCGTTGAAGGACTGGTCGCCGCGTCCGCCGACGTCGAACGCCATGCCGACCTTCTTGTCGGGATCGGCCTTGACGCAGTTGTCCTTGGAGCCGGACTTGTCGCTTCCGCCGTCGCTTCCGTCACTGTTCTTGCCACAGCCCGCGGCAGCGAGCACCAGCACGGCCAGACCCGCGATGGCGGTGGCCTTCGTCGATCGACGCAAAATTCCTCCTCGAAACGGAGCCGGGTGCCCGGCTCGTGAGTCGAACCTTAATCTTTGCCCCACGGCTTCGGGACCACACCCCCGGGATTGGAGGCGCCCTTAACCGTTTCTTCACCATTTGGGGCCGCGCAGAGCACGTGCCGCGTGGCTCAGCTCACAGCGGCGCTGGCCAGGACCTTCGCACCGACCGCGATCGCGCGCTCGTCGACCCGCAGGTTGCCCTGGTGCAGGTCGTACGTCGGGCCGTCGGGGGTGCGGGTGCCGAGACGTCCCATGGCGCCGGGGACCGCCTCGACGTACCAGGCGAAGTCCTCGCCGCCGAGGCTCTGCGAGGTCGTCGCGACACCGCTCGGCCCGATCGCCTCCGTGACGGCCCGTCGCAGGACCTGCGTCGCGCCGAAGTCGTTGACGACGGGCGGGACGCCGCGCGTGTAGTTGACCTCTGCGCTGACCCCGAACGGCTCGATCAGGTCGCTGATGATGCCGCGGACCAGATGCTCGGCCTGGTGCCACGCGGACGCGTCCAGCATGCGGATCGTGCCCCGGAGCTCGCCGCTGGACGGGATGACGTTGGCGGCGTTGCCGGACTGCACCTGGCCCCACACGAGACTCGCCCCCGCCCGGGGGTCGAACCGCCGCGACAGCACCGCGGGCAGCTGCACGAGCAGGCTGCCGAGGGCGTACGTGAGATCCTCGGTCAGGTGGGGCCGCGACGTGTGGCCGCCCCGTCCCGACAGCACGACGTGGACGTGGTCGGAAGCGCCGGTGATGGGCCCCTCGCGCAGGCCGACCTGGCCGACGTCCAGCGACGGGTCGCAGTGCAGCGCGAAGATCCGCGAGACGCCCTTGAGCGCCCCGGCCGCGAGCAGCTTCAGCGCGCCGCCCGGCATGACCTCCTCGGCGGGCTGGAACAGCAGCCGCACGTGGAACGGGAGCCCGTGATCGGCGTGGGCGTGCGCCAGGGCGATCCCGGCACCGAGCAGCGACGCGACGTGCACGTCGTGACCGCACGAGTGCGAGACGCCCGGGACGGTGGACCGCCAGGGATCCTGGGACGTCTCGATGACGGGGAGCGCGTCCAGATCCGCGCGCAGCGCCACGATGGGCCCCTCGGACGGACCGATCTCGGCCATCAGGCCGGTGCCCTCGAAGCGCTCGTAGGGCACGCCGATCTTGTCCATCCACGTCGCGACCACGTCCGTCGTGCGCTCCTCGTGCCACGAGAGCTCGGGCGAGGAGTGCAGGTCACGGCGGACCTCGATGAGATCGGGGGTCACCACGTCGATGGATCGTGCGAGCGACTCGATCAAGGACATGGCCCCCAGTTTATCGCTGATCGCGGGCCACGCCGGACCGCTACCGTCCGGGGGCCTCCAGCGAGCGGCGGATCTGCTCGACCGTCTCGTCCGCGAGCCCCTCGAGCTTGGGCCGGACCACGAAGGGCGCCGCGGCGCGGGCGAGGCCGCGGAACCGGAAGTCGGCGCGATAGCGGATCTGGGTGCTGTCGCCGTCGCGGGTGAACGTCATCGAGTCGATCGTGGTCGCGGTCTTGTTGGTTCCCCGGCACGCGAAGAACGTGGGTCGGTCGAAGCCGATCGTCTCGTAGGTGAGGTCGGTCTCGCGGCCCATGAACTCCGACCGGTTCGCGTACGTCGTGCCGAGGCCACCGTCCCCGCCGGTGCGCGTCGTGCGCACCGTCCCGGGGTCCCACTCGTTCGTGTTCTCGAAATCACTCAGGTAGGCGAACACGTCCTCGATCGGACGTGGCACCGTGAAGGTCCGTTCGACGTGCATGTCGCCAGCGTAGATCGCGGATCGAGGTCCGCAACTCCTCGAGCGTCTCGTCCTGGTGCCGCAGGAACCAGATCGTGGCCAGCGCGATGCCGACGAGGGTCAGGCCGCCTCCACCCGTGAGCATCCACCGGGCCCCGAAGGTCTCGCCGACCCAGCCGACGAGCGGAGCGCCGAACGGCGTGCCTCCCATGAAGACCATGAGGTACAGCGCCGCGACCCGACCGCGCATCATGGGGCTCGAGGTCAGCTGGATCGTGGCGTTCGCCGACGTGATCATCGTCAGGGCGCACAGGCCCAGCACCGGCAGGACCGCCGCGAAGGTCTCGTACGTCGGCATGAGGCCTGCGACGATCTCGACCACGCTGAAGGCAGCACCCGCGATCACGACCGAGCGCAGGCGCGGACGTGCGCGCCGCGCCGCGAGCAGGGCACCGGCGAGCGAGCCGATCGCCATGATCGAGGCCAGCAGGCCGTACTCCCCCGCGCCCTTGCCGAACACGTCGGTCGCCATCAGGGCGCTGGTCATCTGGAAGTTCATGCCGAACGTGCCGACGAAGAACACGCAGGTGAGGATCAGCACCAGGTCGGGGCGCGAGCGGACGTACGCGACACCGTCGCGGACCGCGTGCTTGCGCGTCCCGGTCACCTCCGAGGGCCGCAGCCGACTGCCGTCGAGCAGCTGCAGGGAGGCGAGCACCGCGAGATAGCTGAAGGCGTTGATGAGGATGACCCAGCCCGCGGCGCCGACGCCGGAGCCGAGCGCCGCGATCAGGATGCCGGCGACCGCGGGGCCGATCATGCGCGCCAGGTTGAACGACGCCGAGTTCAGGCCGACGGCGTTCGCGAGGTCGTCGCGCCCGACGATCTCGACCACGAACGACTGGCGGGCGGGGGCGTCGAAGGCCGTGCCGATGCCGAAGAGGAACGACAGGGCGTAGACATGCCAGGTCTGGACCGCCCCTGTGACGGCCAGGATGCCGAGCAGGGCCGCCGGGACCGCCATCGCGACCTGGGTGACGCGCAGGACCGTCCGCTTGGGGACGCGGTCGGCGACGACGCCGGCGATGGGCGAGAAGAGCAGGGCGGGCAGCAGCTGCAGGCCCGTCGTGATGCCGAGGGCGGTGCCGCTGTTGGTCAGCTGCAGGACCAGCCAGTCCTGGCCGATCCGCTGCATCCAGGTGCCGGTGTTGGAGACGATCGCGCCGAGGATGTAGATGCGGTAGTTGCGCACCGCCAGCGCGCGGAACGTGGGGCTCAACTCTGTGCCAGCCGTTCGAGCAGGGCGGCAGCCTCCCTCAGGGTCTTGCGCTCCGCGGCGGTGAGGGCCGCGAGCCGGTGGCCGAGCCAGAGGTCGCGGCGCGTGCGCTCCTCGGCGAGGACGGCATCGCCCTTCTGGGAGACCGAGACCAGGACCTGTCGACCGTCGTCGGGGTGGGGCTCGCGGATCGCGTAGCCCTCGTCGACCAGGCAGGCGAGCGTACGGGTGATGGACGGCGGCTGGACGCGCTCGTGCGCTGCGATCGCGCTGGGCGTCGCAGGACCGATCTTCAGGACCGCGCCGAGCACCGACAGCTGGGTGGGGGTCAGATCGCTCTGGCGCTCCTGACGGAGGCGGCGGTTGAGACGCGCCACCGACCGAGCGAGCTGGTGGGCATCAGTAGGCATGTCCTTAGCATAACAAATTACCTACGCTAATCAATGTGGTGCACGAAGACGTCATCCCGGGCGAACCGCGTGCGGCTCGGCCGGGATGACGTCAGTGCAATATCAGGCGTCGCCGTGCGCGAGGGCTCCGAGGAGGTCGCGGTTGAGCCGACTGATCGTGTCCAGCGGGATGCCCTTGGGGCATGCCGACGTGCACTCGCCGATGTTGGTGCAGCCGCCGAAGCCCTCGTGGTCGTGCTGCTCCACCATGCCGATGACCCGCGAGTCACGCTCGGGCTGGCCCTGCGGGAGCAGACCCAGGTGCGTGATCTTGGCGGCGGTGAAGAGCATGCCCGAGCCGTTGGGGCACGCCGCGACGCAGGCGCCGCAGCCGATGCACGCGGCCGACTCGAAGGCGTGGTCGGCATCGACCTTCGGGACCGGGAGGTTGTTGGCCTCGGGCGCCGAGCCGGTCGGGGCGCTGATGTAGCCGCCCGCCTGGATGATGCGGTCCAGCGATCCACGATCGACCACGAGGTCCTTGATGACCGGGAACGCTCCCGAGCGCCAGGGCTCGACGTCGATGACGGCGCCGTCCTCGAAGCTGCGCATGTGCAGCTGGCAGGTCGTGGTGACCTGCGGGCCGTGCGCGATGCCGTTGATCACGACGCCGCACGCGCCACAGATGCCCTCACGGCAGTCGTGGTCGAATGCGATCGGCTCGTCGCCGGCCAGCGTGAGCTGCTCGTTGAGGACGTCGAGCATCTCCAGGAACGACATGTCCTGCGAGACGTTCTCGACGCCGTACGTGACCATCTTGCCCTTGTCGTCGGCGTTCTTCTGACGCCAGACGCGCACCGTGATGTTCACTTGTAGCTCCTCGACTTCATCTCGACGTACTCGTACTTGAGCGGTTCCTTGTGCAGCACGGGCTGCTCCTGACCGAACTCCCACGCCGAGACGTAGGCGAACTCCTCGTCGTGGCGCAGCGCCTCACCGTCCTCGGTCTGGCTCTCGGCGCGGAAGTGGCCGCCGCAGGACTCACGGCGGTTGAGCGCATCGATGCACATGAGCTCACCCAGCTCGAAGAAGTCCGCGACCCGGTTCGCACGCTCGAGAGTCTGGTTGAGCTCCTCGTTGACGCCGGTGACCTTGACGTCGCGCCAGAACTCATCGCGCAGATCGCGGATCATCCCGATGGCCTTGATCAGGCCTTCTTCGCTGCGCTCCATGCCGCAGTACTCCCACATGATCTGGCCGAGCTGCTTGTGGAACGAGTCCACCGTGCGGGTGCCGTTGATCGACAGCAGCTTGGCGACGCGCTCCTCGACGGCCGCGCGGGCCTCGAGGACGGCCGGGTGGTCGTCGGCGATCTTCTCGTACGGACCGGACGCCAGGTAGTCGGCGATCGTGTTGGGCAGGACGAAGTAGCCGTCCGCGAGACCCTGCATCAGCGCCGAGGCGCCGAGACGGTTGGCCCCGTGCTCGGAGAAGTTGGCCTCGCCCGCCACGAACAGGCCCGTCAGGTTGCTCTGCAGGTCGTAGTCGACCCACAGGCCACCCATCGTGTAGTGCACGGCCGGGTAGATGCGCATCGGCTGCTCGTACGGGTTCTCGCCGGTGATCTGCGCGTACATGTCGAACAGGTTGCCGTACTTGGCCTTCACGGCCGGCAGGCCGAGGCGCTCGATGGCCTCGGCGAAGTCGAGGTAGACACCCAGGCCGCCGGGGCCCACGCCCTTGCCGTCGTCGCACTGGTACTTCGCGGCACGCGAGGCGATGTCGCGGGGCACCAGGTTGCCGAATGCGGGGTAGATGCGCTCGAGGTAGTAGTCGCGCTCGTCCTCGGGGATGTCGCTCGGGATGCGGTCGTCACCGGCCCGCTTGGGCACCCAGATGCGTCCGTCGTTGCGCAGCGACTCGCTCATCAGCGTCAGCTTGGACTGGTAGTCGCCGCTGACCGGGATGCAGGTCGGGTGGATCTGCGTGTAGCAGGGGTTCGCGAAGTACGCGCCCTTGCGGTGGGCACGCCACGTCGCGGTGACGTTGGAGCCCATCGCGTTGGTCGACAGGAAGAACACGTTGCCGTAGCCGCCGGTCGCCAGCACGACCGCGTCGGCCGTGTGCGTCTCGATCTCGCCGGTCACCATGTCGCGCACGATGATGCCGCGCGCACGGCCGTCGACCATGACGAGCTCGAGCATCTCGTGGCGCGTGTGCATCTCGACCGTGCCGGCGGCGATCTGGCGCTCGAGCGCCTGGTACGCGCCGAGCAGCAGCTGCTGGCCGGTCTGGCCGCGGGCGTAGAACGTGCGGGAGACCTGGACGCCGCCGAACGAGCGGTTGTCGAGCAGTCCGCCGTACTCACGGGCGAACGGGACGCCCTGTGCGACGCACTGGTCGATGATGTTCACCGACACCTGCGCGAGGCGGTAGACGTTGGACTCGCGGGCGCGGAAGTCGCCGCCCTTGACCGTGTCGTAGAACAGCCGGTAGATGCTGTCGCCGTCGTTGCGGTAGTTCTTCGCCGCGTTGATGCCGCCCTGGGCGGCGATCGAGTGCGCCCGGCGCGGGCTGTCCTGGTAGCAGAAGTTCTTGACGTGGTAGCCGGCCTCGCCGAGCGTCGCGGCGGCCGAGGCCCCCGCGAGGCCGGTGCCGACGATGATGATGCTCAGCTTGCGCCGGTTGGCGGGGTTGACGAGCTTGGCGTTGAACTTGCGGTCGTCCCAGCGCTTCTCGATGGGGCCCGAGGGCGCCTTCGTGTCGGCGATGTCGGCGCCGACGGTGTGGAACTGCTCGGACACGTTGGTGGTGGTCATCAGGAACCAGCTCCGAAGAAGAAGACAGCGAACGGGACGGAGAGGAAGCCGACCGTGATGAGGGTCGCGAGGCCGATCGCGATCGGGGTCCAGCGCGAGCCGCGGCGCGTCGCGCTGCGGTTCTGACCGAGGGTCATCAGGGCGCCCCAGAAGCCGTGGGCGAGGTGGAAGCCGACCGCGATCATGCCGATCGTGTAGAGCAGGACGACCCACCAGATCTCGAAGCCGTTGACCACGCGGTCGTACTTGCTGTCGCTGGCGCCGCCGGGCGAGAGCCAGTTGGGCATCATCTGCGCGACGTGGCCGATGATGAACAGCAGCAGGACGACGCCGCCCCAGCGCATCGTGAACGAGGCGTAGCTGCGCTGGATGCCGGTCTTGTTCTGCGTGGTGTGGTAGCGCTTGCCACCGACGTAGCCGGCCGCTGCCTTGTTGCGACGCCACAGGTTGGCTGCGCAGTAGACGTGGACCACCAGCGCGACGAGCAGCAGCACTCGGATGATCCAGAGCGCTCCGCCCTCGGGGAGGTACGGGTAGAACATGTGCGGCAAGGTCTCGTGCAGGTAGGAGTCGAACTTCTCCTCGCCCTGGAAGAACTTCAGGTTGCCGTACATGTGGACGAGCAGGTAGCCCAGCATGATGAGCCCCGACACCGCCATCGCATATTTCTGAGCGACCGTCGACCTGCTGGCCGAGACGCGCTTCACAGTTTGGGTAGTTGCCACCTGCACAGGGTAGGACTGATCGACGATTCACGCTAAGTCTTGTTGAGGCAAACCTTCATAGCCAATGGCTATGACACACTGGTTGGATGCAGATCCACCAGCTGACCTACTTCGTGGCCGTCGCCCGTACCCGCCACTTCACCCGGGCCGCCGAGATCACGGGTGTGTCGCAGCCCACGCTGTCCAAGCAGATCCGGGTCCTGGAGAACGCCCTCGGCGCCCCGCTGTTCGTCCGCAACCGTGGAGCGATCGAGCTGACCAGCGCGGGCGAGGCACTGCTCCCCCATGCCCAGCGCATCCTCATCGACGTCGCGAGCGCCGAGCGCACGGTCCACGAGGTCGCGAGCCTGCAGCGCGGCCGGGTACGCCTCGGCGCGACGCCCTCCCTGTGCGACGGGCTGCTGCCCGAGGCGCTGACCCGGTTCCACGAGTCGTACCCGCAGATCGATCTCGAGGTGCAGGAGGCGGGCTCGCGCGTGCTGACCGAGGAGCTCGCCCAGGGCCGGCTCGACATCGCCCTGCTGATCGTCCCGCTGCACACCAACGACCCCGACATCGAGACGACACCGGTGCTGCGTGAGCGGCTCGTCCTGGCCAGCCCGGTCGATGCGGACGTCCCGGACGCGATGGCGGTCGCCGAGCTGCGCGATCTCCCGTTCGTGATGTTCCGCGAGGGCTACGACCTGCGCGACGTGACGCTCCGCGCCTGCGCGACAGCCGGGTTCGAGCCGCGCCTCGCGGTCGAGGGAGGCGAGATGAGCGCAGTCCTGCGCTTCGTCCAGGCCGGTCTCGGGCACGCGGTCGTGCCCAGCATGGTGCTGACGACCCGCCCGCAGCTGCGCGCGACCGAGCTCGTCGACCCGCCCCTCGAGCGGGTCATCGCCCTGGCCCACCGCAGCTCGGAGGCGCTGCCGCTGGCCGCCCGGGCGTTCAAGGCCGATCTCCTCGAGCACCTCCCGAGGATCGGCGACGGCGATCTGGCCCTCGTGTGAGTCCGGCTACCCCGGGCCGAGGCGGAAGGCCCGCTGCGGCACCCAGCCGGCCTCGTCCTCGTGGTGGTAGAGCGCGAACTCGCTGACCGTGAACCGGCACTCGAAGTCGTTCAGCTCGTCGTACGCCCGGTCGAGGCTCGCGTCGTCGAGGTTGTGCGCGACCGTGACGTGGGGATGGAACGGGAACTCCGGCTCGGGGCTGCCCAGGGCGGTGCGGACGCACTTGGCGAGCATCTCGGTGTAGGAGATGCCCTGGCTGACCGCGACGAAGACCACGGGCGAGACGGGGCGGAACGTGCCCGTGCCGCGCAGCCGCATCGCGAACGGCGGCAGGGCCGCCGATGCGCGCTCCAGCGCCGCGCAGACCGCGTCGAGCTGGTCGTCCTCGACCTCGGTCGGCGGGATCAGCGTGACGTGGCTCGGGACGGTCCTGGCCATCGGGTCACCGAAGTCGGCCCGCTTCTCGCGCAGCAGGGCGCCGTACGGGTCCGGGACCGGGATCGCGACTCCGATCGTGGGCATGGATCAGGCCCGCCGCACGAATCCGGAGCGCTCGTAGACCAGGTCGAGCGTCGTGGCGGCGACCTCGCGCGCCTGGGCCGCGCCCCGGGCCAGGATGCGATCGAGCTCGCCCCGGTCGTCGAGCAGCTCGCGGGTGCGGTCACCGAAGGTGCCGACGAAGTCGGCGACGAGATCGCCCAGCGCCACCTTCAGGTGGCCGTACTGCTTGCCCTCGAAGTCACGCACGATCTGCTCGACCGGCTCGTTCGTCAGCGCCGAGTAGATCGACAGGAGATTGGAGATGCCCGGCTTCTCGACCGGGTCGAAGGTGATCTCGCTGCCTGAGTCGGTCACGGCGGAGCGGATCTTCTTGGCGACCTGCTTCGGGGAGTCGGTCAGGTCGACGACACCCGCGTGCGAGGCGTTCGACCCGCTCATCTTGGAGGTCGGGTCCTGCAGGTCGTAGATCTTGGCCGTGCTCTTGACGATGTACGCCTCGGGGACCGTGAACGTCTCGCCGAAGCGGTGGTTGAACCGCTGCGCGAGGTTGCGGGTCAGCTCGACGTGCTGGCGCTGGTCCTCGCCGACCGGGACCTTGTCGGCCTGGTAGATCAGGATGTCGGCAGCCATGAGGATCGGGTACGTGAACAGGCCCACGCTCGCGGAGTCCTGGCCGCCCTTGGCGCTCTTGTCCTTGAACTGCGTCATGCGGCTGGCCTCGCCGAAGCCCGTCACGCCGCCGAGGACCCAGGCGAGCTGGGCGTGCTCGGGCACGTGGCTCTGCACGAACAGGGCGCTGCGCTCGGGGTCCACGCCGGCCGCGAGCAGCTGCGCTGCCGCGATGTAGGTGCGCTCGCGCAGCAGGGCCGGGTCGTACTCGACCGTGATCGCGTGCAGGTCCGGGATGAAGTAGAACGCCTCGAACTCGTCCTGCAGCGCGACCCACTGCTTGAACGCCCCGAAGTAGTTGCCCAGGTGGTACGAGTCGGCCGTGGGCTGGGCCCCGGAGAGGACGCGTGGACGGCGAACGGCAGGCATGGGGGCATTCTGCCAGTCGCGCGGTCGCCCGCCTTCGCGGGCTGCGCCTATGCTCGACGGGTGACTGACGTACGCCGCTGGGACGTGCCCGGGAGGGTGAACCTCATCGGGGAGCACCTCGACTACAACGGTGGGCCCGTCCTGCCCCTCGCGATCGACCGCTCGGTGACCGTCAAGGCCCGCCTGCGTGACGACGGCGTCGTCAACGTGTGGAGCGACCTCCCCGGCGCCGCGAAGGTCACGTTCACGACCTCGGTGCAGCCCGGCGAGGTCGACGGCTGGGCGTCGTACGCCGCGGGGACGATCTGGAGCCTCGTGGACGCCGGTCACGCCCTGACCGGCGTCGACCTCGTGATCGAGTCGCGGCTGCCCTCAGGGGCCGGTCTGTCGTCCTCCGCCGCGACGACCTGCGGCATCGCTGCCGCGCTCGACGAGGCGCACGGCCTCGGCCTGGACCGCACCCAGATCGCCCTCGTCGCGCAGCGCGCGGAGTCCGGCTTCGTGGGCGCACCCGTCGGCCTGATGGACCAGCTCGCGGTCCTCTACGGTGCCGCGGGCCACGCAGTCCAGATCGACACCTCCGTGAGCCCCCACACGACCCGCCTCGTCCCGCTCGGCTGGGAGGAGGACGGGCTGACGCTCGTCGTCATCGCGACCGGCGTCCACCACGCCCTCGCCGACGGCGAGTACGCCGCGCGTCGCGAGGAGTGCGAGCGGGCGGCCGCCGAGCTCGGCATCGAGTGGCTCGCGCAGGCGACGCTCGACGCCACGGTGCAGCTGACCGACGAGACCCTCAAGGCCCGCACCCGGCACGTGCTCACCGAGACCGCCCGCGTCCGCGGCGCCGTCACGGCCGTGAGCCGGCGGGCCTGGGCGCAGCTCGGCACGATCCTCACCGCGTCCCACGCCTCGCTGCGCGACGACTTCGAGGTCAGCTGCCCCGAGCTCGACGTCGCGGTCGAGGCCGCGCTCGAGGCGGGCGCCCTCGGTGCCCGCATGACCGGCGGCGGCTTCGGCGGCAGCGCGATCGCCCTCGTGGCCCCCGAGAAGGTCCAGGCCCTGCGCGATCGCGTCGAGGCCCGCTACGACGCACGGCAGTGGAAGCGTCCCGAGGTGTTCGCGGTACGCGCTGCGGACGGTGCGCACCCCGTGCCGGACGCGAGTGCCAAACTAGGTCAATGACCTCTCGACGGATCGCCTACCAGGGTGAGCCCGGTGCCAACTCGCACATCGTGGCCAATCGGCACTATCCCGACTGGGAGGCCGTCCCGTGCGCCTCGTTCGAGGACGTCTTCGCGGCGGTGACCGGCGGGGAGGCCGATCTCGCGATGATCCCGATCGACAACTCGCTCGCGGGCCGGGTCGCGGACATCCACCACTTCCTGCCCACCTCGGGCCTGCACATCATCGCCGAGCACTTCCTGCGCATCCAGTTCAGCCTCATGGGCGTGCGCGGCGCGACGATCGACCAGATCAAGACCGTGCACAGCCACGTCCACGCGCTCGGGCAGTGCCGCAAGATCATCCGCGAGCACGGCCTCACGACCGTGATCTCCGGTGACACCGCCGGCGCGGCGCGAGAGATCGCCGACGCGGGCGATCCGACCCAGGCCGCCATCTCCCCGCCCATGGCCGCCGAGATCTACGGTCTCGACGTCCTGGCCGAGGACATCGAGGACGAGGACCACAACACGACCCGGTTCGTCGTGCTGTCCCGCGAGCCCGTCCGGGCCGCTCCCGGCTCCGGGCCGACCGTGACGACGTTCGTGTTCAACGTGCGCAACCTTCCGGCGGCCCTCTACAAGGCCCTGGGCGGCTTCGCGACCAACGGCGTCAACATGACCAAGCTCGAGAGCTACATGGTCGACGGCGAGTTCATCGCGACCCAGTTCCTCGCCGAGGTCGACGGCCACCCGGACGAGGGGCCCCTGGCGCGCGCGCTCGAGGAGCTGGCCTTCTTCACCACCGAGGTCACGGTGCTGGGCGTCTATCCCGCCGATCCCTTCCGCACCCGCTCGCAGTGAGGGGCCAGCCGTGAGGTGGCCGCTGAACGTCCCGGTGCTGAGCGACGGCGTCGTGACGATCCGCGCCCACGTCCCGGACGACATCGACGCGATGCTCGAGATGGCCCTCGACCCCACGATGGTCCGCTGGACCGCGATCCCCTCGCCCCACCAGCGGAGCATGAGCGAGCAGTTCGCGTTCACGATCCTGCCTCGGGGCTGGGAGGACGGATCGCACCGCGGCTGGGCGATCGAGGCGACCGACGACGACGGGCGCTCCCGGTTCGCGGGCAATGTCGACATCCGGCAACGGCCCATCGCGGACATCGGTTTCGCGCTGCACCCGTGGGCACGCGGGCGCGGGATCATGTCCCGGGCCGTGCGCCTCGCGGTGGACTGGGCGCTCACCGAGGGCGGCGTCGAGATCGTGCACTGGCGTTCACACGTCGGCAACGAGGCCTCCTTGAGGGTCGCCCACTCGACGGGGTTCACGCTGCACGGCCTGGTCCCGGGCATGCTGCACGAGCGGGGCCGGGTCCTCGACGCGTGGACCGGGTCCATCCGCTTCGGCGACGCGCCCTACCCGAGTACGCCGTGGGCCGGGGGGACGGTGCTCGAGTCCGAGCGGCTGCGCTTGCGTCCGTTCACTGCCGCCGACGTCCCGCGGCTCGTCGAGATGTGCAACGACCCGGTCAGCCGGCGCTTCCTGGCCTGGCTCCCCCAGCCGTACACCGCGGCCTCGGCCGAGGCGTACCTGCACGACTGCCTCTGGCAGGCCGCGACGGGGGCGAAGGCCACGTGGGCCGTCGCGGACCGCGACAGCGACGAGCTGCTGGGCAACATCGCCGTGATGGACATGCTCGGCCTCAACCGGGACCACGGCGAGATCGGCTACTGGATGCACCCCGACGCCCGGGGTCGCGGCCTGGCGACCGAGGCGTGCCGCACGGTCGTCGACCACGCGCTCGACCCCGACGGGCTCGACAGGCGGCGCCTCTCGCTGTACGCGGCGGAGGACAACCCAGCCAGCCACGCGATCGCTCTCGCGGCCGGATTCTCCTACTACGGCACGCAGCGGGCCGCCGAGCGCCTCGGCGACGGGTCGTTCGACGACCTGCGCGGCTACGAGCTCCTGCGCTGAACCGTCGACGGTTTCTGTCGGAGCCCCGCGCCATGATGCTGTTGCGGAGAGCAACTATCGTGCGTATATTCCAGTTGGAGTAATGCGCGGGGACTGATCGGGACGGGGCACCATGGCACTCAAACCGCTGTGCATCTCGGTCCTGGCGCTGCTGGTCGAGCGGCCCATGCATCCCTATGAGATGAACCGCCTGCTGCACGAGCGCCACGAGGACCGCTTCGTCAAGATCCGGCTGGGCTCGCTGTACCACACGGTCGAGCGGCTCCAGGCCGACGAGCTGGTCGAGGCGATCGGCACCGAGCGGGAGGGCAATCGTCCCGAGCGGACGACGTACGCCATCACCGCCGCGGGCCGCGAGGCCGTCGAGGCACGCGTCAGAGAGCTCATCTCCCGCCCCGTCCGCGAGTACCTGCACTTCGCCCTCGCCCTCAGCGAGGCCCACACGATCGGCGCGGCCGAGGCCACCGCCGACCTGCAGCAGTACGTCACCGCACTCGACGAGGACATCGCCGAGCTCACCGCGCTGCTGCGCGCCGCCCGCGACCGGGGCATCCCCGAGACGTACTGGATCGCCGGCGACTACCTGCTGACCACCGCCATCGCCCAGCGCGACTGGATCACGACCCTCATCACCCGCATCGAGACCAAGGACCTCATATGGCAACCCGATCTGCAGTGAGCACTGAGCTGCCACCGGACTACAAGCCCTGGCCGGCCCTCTGGGCCATGGTCATCGGCTTCTTCATGATCCTGGTCGACAACACGATCGTGTCGGTCGCGACGCCCGCGATCATGGAGGACTTCCGGACCGACTACAACACCGTCATCTGGGTCACCAGCGCGTACCTCCTCGCGTACGCCGTGCCGCTGCTCGTCACGGGCCGCCTCGGCGACCGCTTCGGCCCCAAGAACATGTACCTCGTCGGCCTGACCATCTTCACGCTCGCGTCGTTGTGGTGCGGGCTGACCGGTTCGATCGAGATGCTGATCGTGGCCCGCGTCGTCCAGGGCTTCGGCGCGGCGCTCATCACGCCGCAGACGATGGCCGTCATCACCCGCACGTTCGCCCCGGCCAACCGCGGTGCGGCCATGGCGCTGTGGGGCGCGACCGCGGGCGTCGCGACGCTCGTCGGACCGATCCTCGGCGGCGTGCTGGTGGACTCGCTCGGCTGGGAGTGGATCTTCTTCGTCAACATCCCCGTCGGCATCGTCGGCTTCGTGCTGGCGGTGCGGCTCGTCCCTGTGCTGCCGACCCACACCCACACGTTCGACTGGCTCGGGGTCGCGCTCAGCGGCATCGGCGTGTTCCTCATCGTCTTCGGCATCCAGGAGGGCGAGAAGTACGACTGGGGCACGATCGAGGGCGTCCTCAGCGTCCCGCTGCTCATCGCCGTCGGCCTGGCCGTGTTCGCGGCGTTCGTGTTCTGGCAGAGCCGCATCAAGAACGAGCCGCTCGTCCCCCTGAGCCTGTTCCGCGACCGCAACTTCTCGCTCGGCAACGCGGGCATCGCGCTGGTGTCGTTGTCGATCACGGCGATGTCGCTGCCGTTCTTCTTCTACGCCCAAGGGGTCCGCGGGTGGAGCCCCACCGGGTCGGCGCTGCTCATGGTGCCCATGGCGGTCGTGCTCATCCTGCTCGCTCCGTTCGTCGGCAAGCTCGTGGATCGCACCCACCCGCGCAACATCACGCTGGTCGGCTTCGGCACCGCCGCGGCCGCGATGTTCTGGCTGTCGCAGCTGATCACCCCCACGACCCCGGTGTGGCAGCTGTGCCTGCCGATGGCGCTGTTCGGCGTCTCGAACGCGTGCCTGTGGGCGCCGCTGAGCGCCACCGCGACCCGCAACCTGCCCATGTCCTCGGCCGGCAGCGGCGCGGGCGTCTACAACACGACCCGCCAGATCGGTGCGGTGCTCGGCAGCGCGGCGATCGCGGCGCTCATCCAGGCCCGGCTGACCGCCAACGGCATCGAGGGCTCCTCGCAGGACCTGCAGGCCGCCGGCGACAAGATGCCGGACGTCATCCAGGGCCCGTTCGCGGAGGCGATGTCGCAGACCCTCTACCTGCCGGTTGCCGCATTCCTGGTCGGCATCGTGCTGGTCCTGTTCCTGGCCAAGCCCACCCACGCGGGCCACGGCGGGCCGCGGGCGGCAGCCGCCGAGGAAGCGGCCCCCATCGCATAGCGCGTTCCGGAGGCGCCCGGCCCTCTCCTAGAGTGGTCGGGTGCCTTCGTCGTTCGTCCTGACCTTGTCCTGCCCCGACCGTCCCGGTCTCGTGTTCGCGGTGACCCGCTGGATCGCTGAGTCGGGGGGCAACATCCTCGACAGCCAGCAGTTCACCGACGTCACCTCCGGCCCGGACAGCGCGGCCGAGTTCTTCCTGCGCGTGCACTTCGACGTCCCCGAGCCCCGGGACGTGGCCACGGTGTCGCAGCAGTTCGCCCCCGTCGCGGCCGAGCACCGCATGACGTACCGCCTCGTGCCGGCCGAGCGCCCGCTGCGCGCACTCGTCATGGTGTCTCGTGAGGGGCACTGCCTCAACGACCTGCTCTATCGCCAGAGCACCGGCGCCCTGCACGTCGAGATCCCGGCGATCGTCTCGAACCACCGGGACCTCGAGAGGCTCGCGGCCGCGTACGACGTCCCGTTCACGCACGTGCCGGTCACGCCCGACACCAAGCAGGACGCGGAGGCCGCACTGCTCGCGATGGTCGACGAGCTGGACATCGACCTGGTCGTGCTCGCGCGTTACATGCAGATCCTGTCGGACGATCTGTGCCGCGCGCTCGAGGGACGGGCGATCAACATCCACCACAGCTTCCTGCCCAGCTTCAAGGGCGCACGGCCGTACCAGCAGGCTCACGACCGCGGGGTCAAGCTGATCGGCGCCACGGCCCACTACGTCACGGCCGCGTTGGACGAGGGCCCGATCATCGACCAGGGCGTCCTTCGCGTCGACCACCGCATGACGGCCGCCGACCTGGCCCGCGTCGGCCGCGACGTCGAGTCGCAGACTCTCTCGCGAGCCGTCCAGCTCCACGCCGAGTCCCGCGTCCTCATGAACGGCCCCCGCACCGTCGTCTTCGACTGACCCGCGCCCCGCCCCGCCCCCCGTTGCCGGTTTCCCACGGGACCGTGGGAATTCGTCACTCCCCTAGCGTTGAAACCCGCGGGAAGTGACAAAACCCCACGGTCCCGTGGGAAACCGGCAACCGGCGGAACGGGCGGGGGCGGTAGCGGGCGTCTCAGCATCTGTCGGTGCGTCCTGCATCGTGAGACGGGGAAAGTGCGGGGCGAGAAACGCCTACGTTGAGGATCCGAGCACGCACGGTGGCGTGCCCTGGATCCCCGAGGCAGGAACATGTTGACCTTCACCCGCAAGAGCGTGGCCACGGCCGTCGCAGTGTCACTGGGCGCAGCGGTCCTCGCGGCCTGCGGTGGTGGCGCGTCCGGGGGCGACGGCAGTCAGCTCTCGCTCGTCGGCTTCGCGGTCCCCAAGGCCGGCAACAACGCCGCGCAGGCAGCGTTCGCCAAGACGACCGCGGGCAAGGGCACGTCGTGGAAGGAGTCGTACGGCGCGTCCGGCGACCAGAGCCGCGCGGTCGCCGGCGGCCTCAAGGCCGACTACGTGCACTTCTCGATCACCCCCGACGTGACGCGCCTGGTCGACGCGGGTCTCGTCGCCAAGGACTGGAACGCGGGCCCCAACAAGGGCATCGTGACCGACTCGGTCGTGGTCCTGGTGACCCGCAAGGGCAACCCCAAGAAGATCACCGGTTGGGACGACCTGGCCAAGCCCGGCATCGGCATCGTGACGCCCAACCCGGGCTCGTCCGGCGCAGCCCGCTGGAACATCCTCGCGGCGTACCAGCACGTCATCGGCGGCGGCGGCAGCGAGCAGGACGCCGAGGCGTACCTGACCAAGGTCTTCGCCAACGTCAAGGCCCTGCCCGGCAGCGGCCGCGACGCCACGACCGCCTTCCAGGGCGGCACGGGCGACGTCCTGATCTCGTACGAGAACGAGGCGATCCTCGCGCGGCAGAACGGCGAGGAGATCGACTACGTGGTCCCGGACGACACCCTGAAGATCGAGAACCCCGCCGCCGTGACGGTCGACGCCGATCCGAAGGCCAAGAAGTTCCTCGACTACGTGCTGACCAAGGAGGGCCAGCAGGAGTACGTCTCCAAGGGCTTCCGGCCGCTCGAGTCCGTTCAGGGCGTCGAGGTCGGCACCGTCGAGGGCGCGAACGACGAGGCCGACCCGTTCCCGACCCCGTCGAAGCTGTTCACGATCGACGGCGACCTCGGCGGCTGGGACGCCATCAACACGAAGTTCTTCGACGAGAACGACGGCATCATCACCAAGATCATCGCGGAGTCCGGGAAGTCGTGACGATCGACGCGCCCCTCGCCCCCAGCACCGCGCGCAAGCGCCGTGCCAGGGGCGCGACCTCGCTGACGCGGTCCTCAGGCCTCGGCCTGGGGATCGCGTTGACCTGGTTCAGCCTCCTGGTCCTCATCCCGCTGTCGCTGGTCGTGATCCAGTCCATCGACGGCGGCTGGGCGACGTTCCGCGAGACCCTGACCAATCCGCAGACCGCCGCGGCCCTGCGCCTCACCGTGACGCAAGCCCTCGTCGTGACCGCGATCAACGTCGTGATGGGGACGCTCATCGCCTGGGTGCTCGTCCGCGACCGATTCCCGGGCCAGCGCCTGCTCGAGGTCGTCATCGACATCCCGTTCGCGCTCCCCACGATCGTCGCGGGCCTGGTCCTGCTCAGCCTCTACGGCCCGGACAGCCCGCTGGGGGTCAATGTCGCCAACACCGAGCGGTCGGTCTTCCTCGCCCTGCTGTTCGTGACGCTGCCGTTCGTGGTCCGGACGGTCCAGCCCGTCCTCATGGAGCTGGACCGCGACGTCGAGGAGGCCGCCGCCTCGCTCGGGGCCAGCCGGTTCACGACGCTGCGCCGCATCATCCTGCCGAGCCTGGCCCCGGCCATCACCGCGGGCGCCGCGCTGTCGTTCGCCCGCGGCATCAGCGAGTACGGCTCGCTGGTCCTGCTGTCGGGCAACCTCCCGCTCAAGACGGAGGTCGCGTCCGTGCGCATCCTGACCTACATCGAGAACGGCAACGAGGCCGCCGCCGCCTCGGTCGCCACGATCCTGCTGCTGGTCGCGCTCGCCGCGATCGTCGCGCTCCAGCTGATCTCCTCCTGGGTGGCCCGCCGTGGCTAGCCGGATGCGTCAGCCGCGGACCGCGGGCACGTACCTGCGCCGCGTGCTCGTCGTCGCCTACCTGTTCCTGCTGGTCATCTGGCCCGTCGCCCTTGTGGTGCAGAAGACGTTCGAGGGCGGCCTGGACAACCTGCAGACCGCACTGTCCGATCCGGTCGTGACGGACGCGCTCCAGCTCACCGTCGTCGTCGCGCTGTGGGCGGTCGCGATCAACACGGTCTTCGGCGTGGGCATCTCGCTGCTGCTCGTGCGGTACGAGTTCCCGGGCCGGCGGATCCTGTCCGCCCTGATCGACCTGCCGCTCTCGGTCTCCCCCGTCGTCGTCGGTCTCGCCCTCCTGCTGGCGTACGGCGGCACCAACGGGACGTTCGGTCCTGCGCTCGAGGACGTCGGCCTGCAGGTCGCCTTCGCGACGCCGGGCATCGTCATGGCCACGGCCTTCGTCAGCCTGCCGCTCGTGATCCGCGAGATCGTGCCGGTCCTGCACGAGATCGGCACCGAGCAGGAGCAGGCCGCCAAGAGCCTCGGCGCCGGCGCGGTGCAGACGTTCCGCCGCATCACGCTGCCCTCGATCAAGTGGGCCCTCGTGTACGGCGTCGTGCTCAGCCTGGCGCGCGCACTGGGCGAGTTCGGCGCGGTCAAGATCGTCTCGGGCAACGTCGCCCAGCAGACCCAGACGGCCACGCTGGTCGTCGAGCAGAAGTACCAGGACTTCGAGCAGGGATCCGCGTACGCCACCTCGTTCCTGCTCGCACTGATCGCGGTCGCGGCGCTCGTCGTCGTGACCATCCTTCGACCCAAGGACGACACCGATGAGCATTGAGATCCGCGGCGTCAACAAGAACTTCGGCGACTTCGTGGCGCTGCAGGACATCGACCTGAGCATCCCGAGCGGACAGCTCACGGCCCTGCTCGGCCCGAGCGGCGGCGGCAAGTCGACCCTGCTGCGCATCATCGCGGGACTCGAGTCGTCCGACAGCGGCTCGATCGAGATCGAGGGCGTCGACGCGACCGGCGTCCCCGCGCAGAAGCGCAACGTCGGCTTCGTGTTCCAGCACTATGCCGCGTTCAAGCACATGACCGTGGAGAAGAACGTCGCCTTCGGCCTCGAGATCCGCAAGAAGCCCAAGGACGAGGTCCGGCGCCGGGTCGCCGAGCTGCTCAAGCTGGTGCACCTCGAGCAGTTCTCCCACCGCCTGCCCTCCCAGCTGTCCGGCGGCCAGCGCCAACGCATGGCCCTCGCGCGGGCGCTGGCGATCGAGCCGAGCGTCCTGCTGCTGGACGAGCCGTTCGGCGCGCTCGACGCCAAGGTCCGCAAGGAGCTGCGGGACTGGCTCCGCCGCCTGCACGACGAGGTCCACGTGACGACGGTGTTCGTGACCCACGACCAGGAGGAGGCCCTCGAGGTCTCCGACAACCTGGTCGTCATCAACGAGGGCCGCATCGAGCAGATCGGCACCCCGGACGACCTGTACGACCGCCCGGCCAGCGACTTCGTGCTGTCGTTCCTCGGCCCCGTCACCCGCCTCGGGGACCGCCTCATCCGCCCGCACGACATCGACATCACCCGCTACGAGCACGCCGCGACGGCGTCCGGCCCGATCACCCGCTGGACGCGTGTGGGCTTCGAGGTACGCCTCGAGGTCACCCCGACCGATGCACTGCACCCCGATCCGGTGCAGGTCGTGCTGACCCGGGCCGAGGCCACCGCACTGCAGCTGCACGAGGGCGACATGGTGTGGCTGCGCCCCCGCGTCGGCGCCGACCTGGTCCGGGCCTGACCACCCCCGCAGACGGCAAGGGCCCCGCCGGACGCTGATGCGTCCTGCGGGGCCCTGCGTCGTTCGGTCGAGCAGCGCGGACTAGAAGCCCATGCCGCCCATGTCGCCCATGTCCGGGGCGCCTCCGCCGGCCTGAGCAGGCTCAGGCTTGTCGGCGACGACGGCCTCGGTGGTGAGGAACAGCGCCGCGATCGAGGCTGCGTTCTGCAGCGCCGAGCGCGTGACCTTGGCCGGGTCGATGATGCCCGCGGCGATCAGGTCGACGTACTCACCCGTGGCGGCGTTGAGACCGTGACCCTCGTCGAGGTTCGCGACCTTCTCGGCGACGACTCCACCCTCGAGACCGGCGTTGACCGCGATCTGCTTGAGCGGGGCCGAAGCGGCGACGCGCACGATGTTGGCACCCGTGGCCTCGTCGCCCGTGAGCTCGAGCTTGGCGAAGACCGCAGCTGCGGCCTGCACGAGAGCGACGCCACCACCGGCGACGATGCCCTCCTCGACAGCAGCCTTCGCATTGCGGACGGCGTCCTCGATGCGGTGCTTGCGCTCCTTGAGCTCGACCTCGGTGGCCGCGCCGACCTTGATGACCGCGACGCCGCCGGCGAGCTTGGCCAGACGCTCCTGCAGCTTCTCGCGGTCGTAGTCGGAGTCGCTGTTCTCGATCTCGGCCTTGATCTGGTTGACGCGACCGGCGATCTGGTCGTCCGAGCCACCGCCTTCCACGATCGTGGTCTCGTCCTTGGTCGTGACGACCTTGCGGGCGGTGCCGAGCAGGCTCAGGTCGGCGTTCTCGAGCTTGAGACCGACTTCCTCGCTGATGACCTCGCCACCGGTGAGGATCGCGATGTCGGCCAGCATGGCCTTGCGGCGGTCACCGAAGCCGGGGGCCTTGACGGCGACCGACTTGAAGGTGCCACGCATCTTGTTGACGATCAGCGTCGCGAGGGCCTCGCCCTCGATGTCCTCGGCGATGATGACGAGCGGCTTGCCCGACTGCATGACCTTCTCGAGGACGGGGACCATGTCCTTGACCGACGTGATCTTGGAGTTGACGATCAGGATGTAGGGATCGTCCAGGACGGTCTCCTGACGCTCCGGGTCGGTGACGAAGTAGCCCGACAGGTGACCCTTGTCGAAGCGCATGCCCTCGGTCAGCTCCAGGTCGATGCCGAACGTGTTCGACTCCTCGACCGTGATGACGCCTTCCTTGCCGACCTTGTCCATGGCCTCGGCGATGATCTCGCCGACCGTGGTGTCAGCCGCGGAGATGGACGCGGTGGAGGCGATCTGCTCCTTGGTCTCGACGTCCTTGGCCATGCCGAGCAGCTGGGCCGAGATGGCCTCGACAGCGGTCTCGATGCCCTTCTTCAGACCCATCGGGTTGGCGCCGGCCGCGACGTTGCGCAGGCCTTCGCGGACGAGGGCCTGGGCGAGGACCGTAGCGGTCGTCGTGCCGTCACCGGCGACGTCGTCGGTCTTCTTGGCGACCTCCTTGACGAGCTCCGCACCGATCTTCTCGTACGGGTCCTCGAGCTCGATCTCGCGAGCGATGCTGACGCCGTCGTTGGTGATCGTGGGGGCGCCCCACTTCTTCTCCAGGACGACGTTGCGACCCTTGGGGCCGAGGGTCACCTTGACCGCGTCGGCGAGCTGGTTCATACCGCGCTCGAGGCCGCGACGGGCTTCCTCGTTGAAAGCAATCGTTTTTGCCATGTGTACGTTTCTCCGACTTGGTTGTCGACGTGGAAGACCAGACGATGCCCGCGACGGACGGCTGCGGCGTGCGGCGAACCCTTCTCGCCTCGGCCCACAACCTCATCGATCTGATCCGGTGCTCGGCAGCTGCGCTGCTAGCACTCTCACTATACGAGTGCTAATCCACCCAGCGCAATCAGGCCGGGGGGCCGACGTCGTACGTGAGCTCCGCGAACTGCCCGCGCTGGGCCACCGAGGTGAGCGTCAACCGGTCCGATCGCAGGTCGCGCGGCAGCAGCGGCGCCCCCGCGCCCAGGGTCACCGGCGCGATCGTCGTGACGATGCGGTCGAGCAGGCCGGCGTCGGCGAACTGCCCCACCAGGTCCCCGCCGCCCATGACCCACAGGTCGCGACCGCCCGCTGCGGCGACCATCTCGGCGTGGACCTCGGGCACCGGCGCCTCGGTGAACCGGATGTCGGCTCCCTGCACCACCGGGAGGTCGCGGTGCGTGAACACCCACGTGGGCCGGTCGCCGTACCACGCAGTCCACGTCGCTGGCCGCTCGAGCAGCGACTCGTGGTCGACGACCCACTCGTACGTCGTCGAGCCCATCGCCATCGCGCCGATGCCCGACAAGAAGTCGTTGATGCCGCCCTCCTCGTCGTCCGCGCCCGGCACGTCGAAGAGCCACTGCAGCGAGTTGTCCGGGGTGGCCAGGAAGCCGTCGAGCGTCGTCGCGGTGTTGTAGATCGTCGCCATCTCCGGACCGTACCCCCGCGGGCGGTGGATGCTCCACCGTATGAACGCGACATCGGGCTCATACGGTGGCGGATCCACCGCCCCGGGGGTGGCGCGGCGGTCAGACGGAGAACAGGAGGTACAGCCCTGTGAACGTGTAGGCGACCATCAGCACGAGCATCGCGAGCTGCCCGCTGAGCCGGTGCGCCCTGGGCAGCAGCACGAGGGCCCGGTCGTGGGCCGCGACGACTGCCAGCACGTGGCCGGCCACCACGAAGGTGACCTTGAGCGCCGCGAGCGTCGAGGTGTGCTCGGTGAGGAAGTACGAGACGTCCGGCTCCCCCAGGGGCGTCCACCCGCGCCCGAGCGGGTCGAGGAGCGCGTAGAACGCCGCCTGCCCCTTCTCGAGCAGGTACGTCAGGTAGTGCGCGAAGACGTAGCCGATCACGATCGGCACGAGCGAGTGCGCGAGCGCGCCCGGCATCGCCCGCCGCTGCGCGGACGTGACTCCCCCGGTCGCCATCGCCGCCGCGACGAACAGCACCCCCACGACGACGCAGAAACCCAGGAGCGTCGCGGAGTGCTGCAGGTCCGACAACGACTTGCGCTGCCAGAACGGCGAGGCGGAGAAGCTGTCGTACGCGGTCGAGCCCAGCAGGACCGCGAGCACCGCGACCAGCCCGGGAGCCACCGGCACGGTCGTCAGCCCCCGTAGCGGGTTGCGGGAGCGCCGGCCGCCGCGGACGACGGGCGACATCCGCGCGACGATCGCGCTGTAGACGTCGAAGGGATCGGCCCGGTCGAACCACCGCGGTCCGAAGGCGAGCCCGCCGGCCAGCATCGCGACGGCGTAGACCGCGACCCACGTGCGCACGCCCGACACGTCGCCCGGGTCGGGGGACGCCAGCTCGAGCCACACGAAGGCGAACAGGCCGATCGCAGCGGGCCAGTAGCCCAGGCGCTCGGGGTACGCCCAGCGGCCCCGTCCCGTGAGCGTGCGCCACGGCGAGAGATCGCGCCACACGTGTCCCGCGACCAGTGCCAGCGGCACCAGGCCCACCCACACGAAGATGTAGAACGCCTGGAGGCCGCCGTTCGACGGATCGGACGGGCCCGCGAACAGGGCCACGAGCACCCAGGCGGTCAGGAGCAGGCCGAGGGCCGCGAGCCACGGACGCCGCGGCGGCTCGGGGGCCGCGTCCTCGTCCTGGAACCGCGGCTCCTTCCACGCCAGCGCGAGCACCGCGAACGAGATCGTGAGCGCCCAGGAGGCGCCCACCATCGCGTAGATGAACGGGATCGGCAGATCGGTCGAGCCGCCGACGCCGTGGGCCGCGAGGCCTGCGCCGGGGGCTGCGGGCAGCGTCACGGACGGACGACGAGCTGCACGATCGTGGCACCGAGGTGGTGGGCCTCGACCGCGACCTGCCCGGGGGTGTCGACCGAGAACGTCTCGGAGATCGCGCCGCCCGCCGGCACCTCGAAGGTGTGCTCGGGGTCGGAGTGGACGTGGATCTCCTCTGCGGCGTCCGAGCTCACCTCGAGCGTGACCTTCTCGCCCACCCCGACCTCGACGCGCTCGCCCTGCGGGACCACTGTGCCGTCCTTGATCGCGACCTCGACGACCGTGCCGCGCTCGGCGTCGCCGAGCTCCTTCTGCGCCTTCTCCTGCTGCTCGGCCTGCTCCTGGGGCTGGGTGCGTGGCGCGTCACCGCCGAACGGCTGGGCTCCGTCGGAGTCCGATCCGCTGCACCCCGTCAGGAGCAGGACGGAGGCGAGCAGGGCAAGGGCGATCTTCATGCGTGGCCACTCTCTTCATGGGTCGTGGGAGGGGTCAGGGTCGGTCGGTGTCGTCGTTCTCGGCCGGGTCGAGGGCGCGCTCGATCAGCTCGCGCTCCTCCCGTTCCTCACGTCGGTCCTTGCGGGCGATGTAGAGGACGACCCCGACCACCACGACGGCCGGCACGATCGCCGGGATCGCGAGCAGCGCGACGTGGTGGGCCAGCAGGACGTCACCCAGCACCTGTGTGCCGTCAGGGGTCATGAGGTCAGGGTAGGTGCTGGATCGGACCCCGCGGCCTCGTGCTCCTCGATCCGGCGGGCGACCCGCGAGACCGAGACGCAGATGCCGATGATGATGGCGAGGCTGCACAGCAGGACGACCATGTTGGCGCCGGCCCACAGCACGGGCGAGCTGTCGTCCTTGCGCTCACGCTGCAGGATGTCGATCTCGGGGACGAACTCGCGCGTGAACGAGGCGGAGGCCGGGACCTCACCCACCTTGAGCGGCGCGTCCGCCGGCAGGAAGATCGGGACGGCCGCGAGCGTACGTCCGTCCTGCACGCGCAGGAGCGTCTTCCAGTTGCCGCCGACGGGGACCGGCTTGGTCGACTCGTACGTGCCGTCGCCCGTGCGGCGCAGGCGGTCGGTGACGACCCCCTCACCGCCGCCCTGCCACGCGGTGATCTGGACCCAGGTGGGGTCGTCGTCGGCGACGCCGTCGGACAAGGTCACCTGGGCGGTCACCTCGGGCTCCTCGGGGGTGCCGACCTGGGTCAGCGCGAACGTGGCCGACTCGTCCTTCGGGACCGTCGCGTAGAGGCCGTTGGCGACCGCGGCGGACAGGGCGAGCACCGAGGCGGTGACGATGACCCGGCCCACGTTCCTGTGCGGCAGCTGGCCCTTGAGGCCCATCGAGAACAGCGCTCCGCACAGGCCCGCACCGATCGCGACCGGGACGGCCATGAGCAGGCCCTCGACCCACATGTCCCGGGTCCACGCGAACTGGAAGACCTGGTCGTTCCAGAGCTTCTCGATGACCAGTCCGACCGTGCCGATCAGCAGGCCGCCGACCGCGCCGAACCACAACGGCTTGTCCTTGAGCCGGGACAGGGCGAGCAGCTCGATGAGGATCGCGCTGCCGAGGTAGAGCGGGAAGACGTGGTGGGCCTCTCCCATCACGTCGGTCACGAGGAAGGAGATGATGCCGCGCATCAGCAGGAAGAAGATCGCCGCACCGATCGCAGCGCCGGGCCCCACGTAGAGGCGCGCCGCCACGAGCGAGATGCCGGCCGCGGCCACGATCATCAGCGGCGCGAACACCATGCGGAACTGGGCGATGCCGAAGTCGAACTCGGCCTGGAACACCGACAGGCCGATCAGCAGCGCTCCGAACGCGACCGAGTTGAGCGTGGTCTTGAGCCAGGTCGGGATCGCCCGGCCCTGGGCGCGCATGTGGATCTCGGCCTCACGGTTCAGCAGGATGATGCCCGCGGTGGACAGGCCGGCGCCGCCGATGAGCATGAGGTGCGTGGGTCCCCACAGCGTCACGTCCTGGCCGAACATGCGGTGCCAGACGTCGTCGAGCGGGAAGCCGATCAGGGCGTACAGGCCGCAGGCCGCGATGAAGATGCCGCTCACGGGGGCGTACCAGTGGCGGGTGATGCGGACGGCTGCGATGCCGGGCTTCTCCCCGTCCCGCGGGTAGACGATCGCCGACATGCCCGCGACGAACAGGGCGAACAGCCCGTACAGGATCAGGTAGTGCGCGGGATTGGCCAGTGGTCCGGCGTCTCGTCCCCGGCCCGCGTGGAGGCTGACGTCCCACATGAAGCCGAGGAGCGCGACGATCAGCGAGCTCGCGACGAACATCGTCGGGATCGTGGACCAGCCGGGCTCGCCGTACTGCGCGCCGAGGCGCTTGCCGAGATTGTCGAACCAGTCGATGCGGTGGGTCCGGTGGGCCCAGGCGATGGCCAGCAGGATGCACGTGACCACGGTGGCGGCTACCGACAGGCCGATGACCTGACCGAGCTCGGCGCCACCGGTCGGGGCGGTGACGGGGTCAGCAGCGGAGATGAGCATACCGGGAGTATGTCAGTGCTCATGTGACATGGCAAGTGTCGTATAGGACGCGCTTCGCCGACACATGAAAGGACCCGGTCCCCCCGGACCGGGTCCCTGTGCTGCCTAGTGGCTGACGACCTCGTGGGCCTCGCGGCCCTTGGGCCCGTCGACCACCTCGAACTCGACCTTCTGGCCGTCCTCGAGCGTCTTGTAGCCGTCGGACGCGATCTTGGACCAATGGACGAAGACATCGTCCTGGCCCTCCACCTCGATGAACCCGTAGCCCTTGTCAGCGTTGAACCACTTGACGGTGCCATGCACCATGCCGCCACTCCCACCTGTCACAGATGCGAGCCCACCTGCCGAGGGCTCGATATGAAGAGCGTACCCGCCTCGGCGCCCTGCGGTCACGGCCGGTCCGCGAGCCCCGGACGGGTCAGCAACCCCCGGCGACGGCAGGGATGATCGAGACCTGGGAGCCGTCGGGCGTGGGGGTGTCCAGGCCCTGCGAGAACCGGACGTCCTCCTCCGCGACGTAGATGTTGACGAAGCGGCGCAGCTTGCCCTGCTCGTCGACGACACGCGCCTTGATCCCCGGGAAGCTGGACTCCAGCGACTCGATGACGTCGGTGAGGGTTCCTCCCTCGGCGGTGACCTGGGACTGGTCCTGCGTGTACGCGCGCAGGATCGTGGGGATGCGAACTGCAACTGACATGGGCGTGCTCCTCGGCTGGTGGGATCAGGTCAGACGATGTCGGCGTCGACGAAGGCTTGGTAGGTGGGGGCGATCGTGGCGGCGGGACCCACGAGGTCCGTGACGGCGTCGAGCGTCTTGAGGCCGTGCCCCGTGTTGATGACGACGGTCTCGAGCTCGGGGTCGAGCACCCCGCTCTCGACGAGCTTCTTCAGCACGCCGACGGTCGTGCCGCCGGCGGTCTCGGTGAAGATGCCCTCGGTGCGGGCGAGCAGGACGATCGCGTCACGCACCTCGTCGTCGGAGATGTCGGCGACGGCTCCGCCGGTCTCACGGCAGATGTCGAGCACGTAGATGCCGTCGGCCGGGTTGCCGATCGCGAGCGACTTGGCGATCGTGTCGGGGCGCACGGGCTTGATCGCGTCCCAGCCCTGACGGAACGCCTCCGACACCGGCGAGCAGCCCGTGGCCTGGGCGCCGTAGATCTTGACCGGCTTGTCCTCGACCAGGCCCAGCTTCACGAGCTCGCGGAACGCCTTGTGGACCTTGGTCAGCTGCGAGCCCGAGGCGACCGGGATCACGATCTGGTCCGGGAGCCGCCAGCCGAGCTGCTCGGCGATCTCGTAGCCGAGCGTCTTGGACCCCTCGGCGTAGAACGGGCGGACGTTGACGTTGACGAAGGCCCAGCCGTCCTCCTCGCCCGCGATCTCGCTCGCGAGCTTGTTGACGTCGTCGTAGTTGCCGTCGACCGCGACGAGGTTCTCGGTGTAGATCGCCGAGTTGACCTTCTTGGGGGTCTCCAGGTTGCTGGGGATGAACACGACGGTCTTGATGCCGGCCCGTGCCCCGGCCGCGGCCACCGCGTTGGCCAGGTTGCCGGTCGACGGGCAGGCGAACACCTTGCTGCCGAGCTCGCGGGCCGCGCTGAGCGCACAGGCGACGACACGGTCCTTGAACGAGTTGGTCGGGTTGGTGCTGTCGTCCTTGACCCACAGCCGTGACAGGCCCAGCTCGGCCGCGAGGTTGTCGGCCCGCAGGAGCCGCGTGAAGCCGGGCTCGAGGTTGGGGCTCGTCTCGATGTCGTCCGGGACAGGCAGCAGCGCCTTGTAGCGCCAGATGTTGGCCGGTCCGGCCTCGATCTGCTCGCGGGTCACGGCCGGGAAGTCGTACACGATCTCGAGCGGGCCGAAGCACTCGCTGCACACGTAGTGCGGGCCGAGCTCCTGCGTGGCGCCGCACTCGCGACAGGCCAGGCCGGTCGCGTGACCGAAGGCCCCTTCACGGACGACGGGACGGGTGGCGGCCTGGGTCGAGCTCTGGGCGGTGATGGTCACGCGTACCTCCGGGTCATCTTTCCCGGATCGACTGTCGTCCGGGACGGAATGAGCACCTGGTCGCATGTCGCGACTGGTTGCTGGGGTGTCGTCGGGCCGTGTCCCTCTACCCCTCTGGATGAGTGGCCCCAGCCTAGGCGGGCGTCTCACGATGTGTCTACTCCGTCCACATGGTGGACGATTGCCGTTCGGCATGCGGGCACGCCGCACCGCGTACGCGGCGAGACGGGTGCCTCTGCCAGGAAACCGGCGCCTCGCCCCGGTCGCAACGCGTGCGAGGCGACAGATTCCCAGGTTCTCCTGGGAATCCGCGGCCGGGAGTCAGACGTGGAGGTCGTCGGCGAGCTGCTCGAGCCAGTCCGCGACGGCGTCGGGGCCGTCGAGGACGACGTCGGCGCGCGCCACCAGGGCGTCCTGCTCGGTCGAGGCGGAGCAGATCAGGAGGCCCCCGACCCCCCGCTCACGCAGCGACTCGACCGCGGCGTACGCCGGCAGGTCGCCGAGGTCGTCGCCCGCGAAGATCACCTGGCGGGCGTCCAGGCCCTCGACCAGCAGGCGCAGCGCGTCACCCTTGTCGTGGCCCGGGGCACGCAGCTCGATCACCTGGCGACCCGGCTCGACCGCGAGCCCCAGCTCGGCGGCGAGCTCGGCGAGGGGGGCCGCGAGGGAGTCCAGCAGGCCCTCGCCGATGCCGCGCGTGTGGATCGCGATCGCGAGCCCCTTGTCCTCCAGCCGGGCGTCACCCGCCCCGCGCTCGGCGAGCCAGGACGGCAGGACGTCCGCGAGACGTCGGATCGCGTCCGGCCGGTCGGGCCGGGTCGTCTCGCCGTTCTCGGCGTCCCAGCGCTCGGCGCCGTACTGCCCGTAGATCACGAGGTGCTCCAGCCCTGCACGACCTTCGAAGCCGCCGAGCTCGAGCGCCTGCGGCACGGGGCGGCCGGTCACGATCGCGATCTGGCCGAGCACCGTCCCGAGCCTCGCGAGCGCCGCGACCGACCGCGGATGGGCGTACGCGCGGGTAGGGTCCTCGACGATGTGGGCGAGCGTCCCGTCGAAGTCGACGGCCAGCAGGGTGTGGCGCGGATCGGCCAGGACGGCGGCGCGGGTGGACGAGCTCATACCCCGATCATTGCGGGCCCGACAAGATGATCGTCAGCCGGTCCATCCTCATGGGTGCCACGCTGGGCAGGATGCGCTCGATCCCGACGTCCTGGCCGAGCTGCTCGGCCTGCGCCTTCAGACCCGGCGGGTAGTACACGGTGTTCGCCGGGATCGACCCGGTCCAGTTGCCGATGCCGCCGAGGGACCAGCCCGCCGCGGTCACCTTGGCCGAGAACGCCGCGGCCGCTCCCCCGATGCCGGAGTTGTTGAGCACCGACACGGGCGCGTCACGCCGGACCGCGGGCGCGCTCTCGGTGGGCGCCGCACTGGGCGTGGGCTCGGTGGTCTTCGTGCTCTTGGTCGGCTTGGGCGTCGGCTCGGTGGCGGACCCCGAGGAGTCGGGGGGCACGGAGATCGACGGTGTGGTCGGCGAGGCGACGGGGTCGTCGGAATCGCCCACGATCAGCAGCCCGAGCCAGCCGGCGCCGCCGATGCACAGCATCACGGTCAGGAGGATGGACCATCCCCTCGGCACGTATGCCTTGCGAGTCGGGACGTTCTTGCGGTGCGCCACCATGGCGCCTCAGAGATCGATGCCGAGGCGCCTGGCCGAGCGGCTGCGCTGACGCTGAGCGCGGAGACGACGCAGGCGCTTGACCAGCAGCGGGTCGAACGCGAGGGCGTCCTCCCGGTCGATCAGCGCGTTGAGGACCTGGTAGTAGCGGGTCGCGGACATGTCGAACTTGTCGCGGATCGCCTGCTCCTTGGCGCCGGCGTACTGCCACCACAGTCGCTCGAGCGCCAGGATCTCCCGGTCGCGGTCGGACAACGTCTCGGCGGTCGACGTGCCGGCGGCGTTCGACTTCTCCACGGCGCTCATGCCCTCATGCTAGGCCATGAATAACACGCATGTCATTCGGTTGGCGGGAACGCCCCGATGTGTCCACACTGCACCATGACCACTCGATGGGGGATCCTGGCCACCGGCGCGATCGCCACCAGCTTCGCGACCGACCTGGCGCTCGTCCCAGACAACGAGCTCGTCGCGGTGGGCTCACGCCGGCGTGAGGCCGCGACCGCGTTCGCCGAGCGATTCGGGGCCACCCGGGCACACGGCTCGTACGAGGAGCTGGCCGCCGATCCGGACGTCGACGTCGTCTACGTCGCGACGCCCCACTCCCGTCACGTCGAGGACGTGCTCATGTGCCTCGAGGCCGGCAAGGCCGTGCTGTGCGAGAAGGCCCTGACCCTCAACGGACGTGACTCCGCGGCGCTGGTCGCCGAGGCGCGCGAGCGCGGCCTGTTCTTCGCCGAGGCCATGTGGATGCGCACCCACCCGGTCATCCGTCGTGTCAAGGAGCTGGTCGCCGACGGCTCGATCGGTACGGTCTCGCAGGTGCGTGCCGAGCTCAGCTTCGCCGCACCCGCCGACAACGACCGCCTCTGGGACCCCGCCCTCGGCGCGAGCGCGCTGCTCGACGTCGGGATCTATCCGCTGACCTTCGCCCACCTGGTCCTCGGCGAGCCCGTCTCGATAGCCGCAGGAGGCGTGCTGTCCGACCGCGGCATCGACGTCAACGGCGGGGCGGTGCTCACGTACGCCTCGGGGGCCGTGGCCAGCATCTCGTGGACCCAGCTCGCGTGGGGCGACAACCGGGCCAGCGTCGCGGGCGACGCGGGCCGCATCGAGCTGCCCGGGCGGTTCCACCACCCGTCCGGTCTCACGCTCGTCCGTGGCGAGGAGGAGGTCACGGTCTCCGAGCCCGTCACGGGCCGCGGCTACGCCCACGAGATCGAGGAGGTCGCGGCGTGCCTGCGCGACGGCCGGACCGAGTCCGATCTGCTCCCGCTCGACGAGACCGTGTCGATCCAGCGCCAGATGGACGAGATCTTGTCCCAGCTCGGCGTCGCCGAGCGGTGACCTCCCACGATCCCCGCTAAGGTGATGCGCATGACCGACGGCTCCGCAGACTTCGTGGTCATTGCCAACCGCCTCCCTGTCGACCGGGTGTCCGCACCCGACGGCTCGACGATGTGGCGCACCTCCCCCGGTGGCCTCGTCACGGCGCTCGAGCCCGTGATGAAGCGCAACGGAGGGGCGTGGATCGGCTGGCACGGCGCGGCCGACGAGAAGGTCAAGCCCTTCGAGCACAACGGCATGCACCTCGAGCCGGTCCCGCTGTCGGAGCAGGAGGTCGCCGAGTACTACGAGGGCTTCTCCAACTCGACGCTCTGGCCGCTGTACCACGACGTCGTGGCGCCCCCGGAGTTCCACCGCGAGTGGTGGGAGTCCTACGTCCGGGTCAACCGCCGCTTCGCCGAGCGGGCCGCGAAGGTCGCCCGCGAGAACGCCGTCGTGTGGGTGCAGGACTACCAGCTGCAGCTCGTCCCGGCGATGCTGCGCGAGCTGCGGCCCGATCTGCGGATCGGCTTCTTCCTGCACATCCCGTTCCCTCCCACCGAGCTCTTCCAGCAGCTGCCCTGGCGTCGCGAGATCCTCGAGGGCCTGCTCGGCGCGGACCTCGTCGGCTTCCAGATGCCCGGTGCCGCGCAGAACTTCGTCCGCCTCGTGCGCCAGCGGGTCGGGCACAAGACCCACCGCGACATGATCTACCTGCCGGACGGTCGCACGGTGCTCGCGAAGGCGTACCCCATCTCGATCGACGCGGCCGGCTTCGAGGAGCTCGCTCGCACGCCCGAGGTCATCGCCCGCGCCGCGGAGATCCGCGAGAGCCTCGGCAATCCCCGCACGATGCTGCTGGGCATCGACCGCCTCGACTACACCAAGGGCCTGCGGCAGCGGCTCCGCGCGTTCGGCGAGCTCATCCAGGAGGGCTCGCTGCACCCCGACGACGCGGTGTTCGTGCAGGTCGCGACCCCCTCGCGCGAGCGCGTGCAGCAGTACAAGCTCCTGCGCGACGACATCAACCGCCTCGTGGGCCGCATCAACGGCGACGTCGCCCGCATCGGCCAGCAGCCGGTCACCTATCTCCACGCGTCCTATCCCCGGGCCGAGATGGCAGCGCTCTACCGGGCGGCCGACGTCATGGTCGTCACGCCCCTGCGCGACGGCATGAACCTGGTCGCCAAGGAGTACATCGCGTGCCGCTACGACGAGCGGGGCGCCCTCGTGCTGAGCGAGTTCGCCGGCGCCGCCTCGGAGCTCAAGCAGGCCTACCAGGTCAACCCGCACGACATCAACGGCATGAAGAGCATGATGCTCGCGGCGATCAACGCGAGCCCGCGCGAGAACGCGCGCCGCATGAAGGCGATGCGCAAGCAGGTCATGGAGAACGACATCGAGCTGTGGGCCAACAACTTCCTCGAGGAGCTCACCGCGACCCGCGACCCCCACGAGAAGAACCCGCGCCCGATCTGAGAACCACCCCGCCGACCCGGGCCGTGCGCTACAACTGACGCATGGCTGAGGCGCTGGCAGCGGGCACCCGCCGCGGGTACGCCCTCGGCAGCGTCGCGACCGGCACGTTCGGCACCGTGCCGGGCCTGCTGCTGCTGCCCTACCTGACGGACTCGCTCGGGATCGCCGCGGTGGTCGCCGGCTTCATCGTCTTCGTCCCCAAGGCCTGGGACGTCCTGCTCAACCCTGTCGTGGGACGCCTCAGCGACCGCTCCACCTCGCCCGGCGGGCGCCGGCGTCCGTTCCTGCTCCGGGGCGGACTGGCCCTCGCGGTCTGCTTCGCGCTGCTGTTCGCCGGGCCCACCGGCCCGACCTTCCTCGCAGGCGCCTGGGTGGTCTTCTGGTTCCTCGCGTGCGCCACGGCGTACGCGTTCTTCCAGGTCCCCTACGTCGCGATGCCCGCGGAGATGACGCTCGACTACGCCGAGCGGACCCGCTTGATGACGTGGCGGGTCATCGTCCTGGCCCTCGCGATCCTGCTGTCGGGGGCCACGGCCCCCATGGTCGTCAACGCCTTCGGCGGCGAGGAGACCGCCACGGGCTACCGGTTCATGGGCGTGTACGTCGCCGCGATCCTGACGGTCGGGGTGGTCGGCGCGTGGCGCGGCACCCGGGACGCGCCCGAGCACCGGGTCGAGACCGCAGGTGGCTCGCTGCGCGACCAGCTGCGCCTCGTCGGGGCGTCCCACGACTTCCGGGCCCTGCTCACCACGTTCGTGCTGCAGGCCGTGGGTGTCGGGGCGATGCTCGCGGGCGTCGCGTACGTCGCGGACGACCTGCTCGACTCCTCGGCCGCGGCGACGATCCTGTTCGCCGCCTTCGTCGCGCCCGCGCTGCTCGTGACGCCGCTGTGGGAGCGGTACGCGGATCGACGCGGCAAGCGCTCGGGCTACCTGATCTCCTCGGCGTTCCTCGTGGTCGGCGCCGCGCTGCTGATCGTCGCCCGCCAGGACCTCGAGGCGGTGGTGTACGCCGCCGCGGCCCTGGTCGGGATCGGCTACGCGGGCGCCCAGGTCTTCCCGATGGCGATGCTGCCCGACGTCGCGGCGCACGACGCGCGCACGTCCGGCGAGAACCGCATCGGCGTCTTCACCGGGGTCTGGACCGCGGGCGAGACCCTGGGCCTCGCGATCGGTCCGGGCCTCTTCGCGCTGATCCTCGCGATCGGCGGCTACGTCTCCTCGACCGACCACACCGCCGACCAGCCCGACAGCGCCCTGACCGCGATCGCGATCGGCTTCTCGCTGGTGCCGGCCGTTCTGATCGCCGCCAGCGTGCTGTTCCTGCGGCGGTACGCACTCGACTCCACCCGGACGACGACTCACCCGGAAGGCGACCGTGTCGACTGACGACCTCCTGCGCCGGCTCCAGCAGCTGCGCGCCCACGACCTGCCCACCCACGGCGGACGCACCCTCGCGTACGTCTACGACTCGGGCCTCGCCGACACCGACGAGCTCGGCAAGCAGGCGCTGGCGATGTACGCCTCGACCAACGGCCTCGACCCCACCGCGTTCCCCAGCCTGCTCGCGATGGAGAAGGACCTCGTCGCGTTCGCGCGGCCCCTGTTCCACGGGACCGCGGACACCGTGGGGACCGTGACGTCAGGCGGGACCGAGTCGATCCTGCTGGCCGTGCAGGCGGCTCGCGACGCACGCCCGGTCGCCGCGCCGGTCATGATCGTGCCCACCACGATCCACGCGGCGTTCGCCAAGGCGTCCCACTACTTCGGGGTCGAGCGTGTCGCGGTCGACGTGGACCCGGTGACGAGGCGTGCAGACCCGGTCGCGATGGCCGCGGCGATGGACGCGCACCGCGACCGGGTCGTGCTCGTGGCCGCGTCCGCACCGTCGTACGCCCACGGGGTCGTCGACCCGATCGAGGCGATCGCCGCCGAGACATCCGCACGAGGTCTGCGCTTCCACGTCGACGCGTGCATCGGGGGCTGGGTGCTGCCGTGGGCCGAGAGGCTCGGGCACGACATCGGGCCGTGGGACTTCCGGGTGCCGGGCGTGACGAGCCTGTCCGCGGACCTCCACAAGTACGCGTACACCCCGAAGGGCGTCTCGCTGCTCCTGCACGCGACGCCGGACCTGCGACGTCCGCAGTTCTTCGCCAGCGCCGACTGGCCCGGCTACACGATGCTCAACGCCACGACGCAGTCGACCAAGTCCGGAGGACCGCTCGCCGCCGCCTGGGCGGTCGTGCACCTGATCGGCGACGACGGCTATCTCGACCTGGTCCGCACGACCCTCGCCGGGACCGCAGCCCTCGTCGCCGGGGTCGAGGAGCAGCCGCACGTACGCCTGGTGACCCGGCCCGACTCGTCCCTGGTGACGCTCGAGACCGACACCGCGTGCGACGTCTTCACGCTCAGCGACGAGATGCTCGCCCACGGCTGGTTCGTGCAGCCGCAGATGTCGTTCCGCGACATGCCCGCGTCGCTGCACCTGACGGTGTGCGCCGCGACCGCACCGGCCGTGCCCGAGTTCTTGACCGCCCTGGCCGAGTCCGTGGACGCGGCGGTGGCCGCCGGGCCGATCGTGGTCGACGAGGATCTGCGCGAGGCCGCGGTGTCGATCGATCCGGCGACGCTGGACGACGCCGCGTTCGACGGCCTCCTGTCGCTGGCCGGTCTCGGCTCGGGGACCGGTGAGGTCACCGTCCCGGACCGGATGGCCCCGGTCAACGCGCTCCTCGACGTGGCTCCCCCGGCACTGCGGGAGGCGCTGCTGATCGCCTTCCTCGACCGGCTCTCGCGCTAGCGGAGGGCGGTCCGTGGATAGGGTCGGGGGATGACTGCCGACGAGCTCGACGCGTTCTGGTCGGTGGCACGCCACCAGACCCGCACCAATCCCGTGCCCGGCTACCTGGGGACGTTCTCCGGCGAGGCGCTCGTCCCACCGGCCTGGGCCTTCGGCGCCACGCCTGAGCAGGCCGACGAGCTCATCCAGCTCGTGCTGGACGGCACCAAGACCGCCACGGCCAGCGCCGAGTGGGACTACGTCCACGAGGACGAGCAGCTGCCCCGCGTCGGTGACCTCGCGATCGTCCTCGACGGCTCGCAGCACCCCCGCGCGCTGATCGAGGTCATGCGGGTCGACGTGGTGCCGTTCGAGACGGTCGATGCCGAGCACGCGCACCTCGAGGGCGAGGGCGATCGTTCGCTCGAGCACTGGCGCGAGGTGCACCGACGCTTCTTCACCGAGCACGCGAGCCATGATCGCGGCTTCGACCCGGCCATGCCGGTCGTCCTCGAACGCTTCCGCGTCCTCTACCCGCGGTGATCCGATGCCCACCTTTCACCATGCCGTGACCCTGACCGGCCGACGCGTTCGCCTCGAGCCCCTCACGCCCGATCACGCCGCGGGGGTGCTCGCCGCGGCCGACACGGACGAGGTCTTCCGGTGGCTGTCGTTCGAGCGTCCGAAGGATCTGCAGGCGGCCCGCGCGCTCGTCGACCGCTACCTGGACGATCCCGCGCTGGTGGCCTGGGCGCAGGTCGACACGTCCACGGGCCGCGTCGCCGGCCTCACGACGTACTACGACGTCGACGAGACCCTGCGCACCGTCGCGATCGGCTTCACCTGGCTGGGCTCGGCTCACTGGCGCACCGGGATCAACACCGAGGCCAAGCTCCTGCTGCTGACCCGCGCGTTCGACGATCTCGGCTGCGTCCGCGTGGTCTGGCACACCGACATCTTCAACGAGCGTTCGCAGCAGGCGATCGCCCGTCTCGGAGCCCAGCGCGAGGGGGTCATGCGCAAGCACCGGCTCCGCCGCGACGGCACGTGGCGCGACACCGTCCTGTTCTCGATGATCGACGAGGAATGGCCTGCCGCGCGGGCCCATCTGACGTCCCGTCTCGACCACTGACCCACGCGGCACCGGCGATCCGCGACAATGGTCCCGATGACAGACACCACGAGCGACTCCCTCCAGGACCTGCCTACCCTTCCCGGACAGTGGCGCGCTCGCGTTCCCGGCTTCTCCGACATCGACGCGCTGGTCGAGCTGCGCCGTCTCGACGAGCTGCAGGGCACCGGCGAGGCGCACATCGACCCGGCCGGCATCGAGTCCGAGGTCGCCGGCCAGGCGTCCTGGACCCGGCGCCAGATCGTCGCGGTGGGTGAGGACGACGTGCCGCGCGCCTGGATCACGGTGCACGACCGGGCTGCGGGCCGCGCGCTCGTGTGGGGCTACTTCGACCGCGACGTGCCCGAGGTCGACCAGATCGCTGCTGCGTTCTACGGCTGGGCCGAGTCGGCCGCGGTCTCGATGGCACGTCTGCGGGGCGTCACCGAGACCCGCCTCGACGAGAGCCCGTTCGCCGGCGACCACCGCCAGGCCGGCTGGCTCCGGGACGCCGGCTACGCCAAGCGGCGCACGTGGCTGCACATGGAGCGGCCGGTGGCGACTGAGGACGCGGCCCTCGAGCCGCGGGCCGGCGTGACCGTGCGCCGGGTCGAGCGGCACGAGAACGGTCTGCCGGTCGCCGCCGACCTCCAGGTCGTCCACCAGATGCTCGAGGAGTCGTTCGAGGACCACTTCAACTCCTATCGCGAGAGCTTCCCCGAGTTCGTCCAGCGGCTCCGCGAGGACCCGGGCCACAGCTGGGACCACTGGTGGCTCGCGTACGTCGATCCCGAGGACGGCGGCGATCCCCTCGCTGCCGGGACGCTCGTCTGCTCGGTCCTGACCGCGAAGGAGGGCGGGGCCGAGGGCACGTACGTCGAGTACATCGGCGTCAATCGGTCCGCACGGGGCCGGGGCGTGGCCAAGTCGCTGCTCGGCGTGGCCATTGCGGACGCTGCGGCCCGCGGCCGTGACCGGGTCGGCCTCGAGGTCGACGCCGACTCCCCCACCAAGGCCGACCAGCTGTACCTGACGCTCGGCTTCGAGACCGACTACGCGACCGACTCCTGGTTCAAGGACATCCGGATCGAGGACTGAGCACCGCCCGAGGTCACTCGGCCAGGCGGCCCCGCTTGTGCTCGAAGATCAGGTTGGTCTCGGTCAGGGCCACCTCGGGGGCCGAGCTCAGGTGGTCGACCACGAACGACCGCAGGTCCTCTGGATCCCGTGCCGCGACGTGGACGTGGAAGTCGTCCGCCCCGGCGAGGAAGTAGACGTTCAGCACCTCTGGCATTCCGGCGAGCCGGTCGGAGAACTCCGTGATCGCACCGCGGGCGTCGCTGCGCAGGCGCACCGCGATCATCGCCTGGATCGGCCTGCCCAGCCAGGCCGGGTCGACCTCGGCGTGGAAGCCCGCGATGACTCCGCGGTCGATGAGGCTGCGCAGGCGGGTCAGGCAGGTGGATGCGGCGATGCCGACCTTGTCGGCCAGCGCGTTGTTGGGCATCCGTCCCTCGCGGCGCAGCGCCGCGACGATGCGCTCGTCGATGTCGTCCAGCTCACGAACATCCTTCGCCACGGGCACTCCTGTCACCTCGGTTGCCTCACATGGTGCGGTCATCCCCGACTCTACAGAATCTTCTTCCGACCGTTGCCACGACATCCGTAGAACCTTCACCATGGGACAAAGCCCTTCGAAGGAGCGAATCATGCTGGTCGGCGTCCCCCGCGAGATCAAGAACCACGAGTACCGCGTCGCGATCACGCCCGCCGGCGTGCACGAGCTGGTCCGTCACGGCCACGACGTCGTGATCGAGCAGGGCGCAGGCCTCGGCTCCTCGATCACCGATGACGAGTACGTCGCCGCCGGCGCCAAGATCATGGACTCGCCCGACGACGTCTGGGCGTCCGCCGAGCTGGTGCTCAAGGTCAAGGAGCCCATCGAGCAGGAGTACGGCCGCATGCGCGCGGGCCAGACCCTGTTCACGTACCTGCACCTCGCGGCCAGCCGCGAGTGCACCGACGCCCTGCTCGCGTCGGGGACGACCTCGATCGCGTACGAGACGGTGCAGCTCGCCGACCGCTCGCTGCCGCTGCTCGCGCCGATGTCGGAGGTGGCCGGGCGACTGGCCCCCCAGGTCGGGTTCCAGCACCTGATGGCCAGCAACGGCGGTCGGGGCGTCCTGCCCGGAGGCGTGCCCGGCGTCTACCCCGCCGACGTCGTGGTGATCGGCGCCGGCGTGTCCGGCGTCAACGCCGCCGAGGTGGCACGCGGGATGGGCGCGCGGGTCGAGATCCTCGACCTCGACGTGACCAAGCTGCGCCAGGTCGACGCCCGCTTCGCCGGCATGATCACGACGGTCGCCTCCAACGCGTTCGCGATCGAGAAGGCGGTCCAGCAGGCCGATCTCGTCATCGGCGCGGTGCTGGTGCCCGGCGCGAAGGCCCCCAAGCTGATCAGCGACGACCTGGTCGCCACGATGCGACCGGGATCGGTGCTCGTCGACATCGCGATCGACCAGGGCGGCTGCTTCGAGAGCTCGCGGCCGACGACGCACGACGACCCGACCTTCCCGGTCCACGACTCGATCTTCTACTGCGTCGCCAACATGCCCGGGGCGGTGCCGCACACCTCGACGTACGCCCTCACGAACGTCACGCTGCCGTACGCGGTCGCGCTGGCCGACAAGGGCTGGCGCCGGGCCGTCACCGACGACGCCGCCCTCGCCGGCGGCCTCAGCACCCACGAGGGCAAGCTCGTCAACGGCCCCGTGGGCGAGGCCCTGGGCCTCGACGCCACCCCCCTCGCCGCCCTCTGACCGCGCCCCGCCCCGCCGCAGTTTCCCAGGAGATCCTCGGAAACTGGCGCCTCACCCCTGGTGCGCCCTGCGCGACGTGCAGGTTTCCGGGGTTCTCCTGGGAAACCTCACCCGGGAGGTCAGTAGCCCTGGTCGACGGGGACGGCTTGGCGGAGGGCCTTGTTGGAGGTCAGCGAGATCACGACGGCCAGGCCGGCTGCGGCCACGGTCACCGCGAACGCCGCGGTGTGCCCATGCTCGTCGGCGAGACGTCCGGCCACGGCCGCGCCGAGCGCGTAGCCGATGCCGGTCGCGCCGGCCAGCATCGTCATCGCGGTGCTGACCTTGCGCACCGGGACGAGGATGCCCGCGAGCGCGAAGTTGCTGATCATGTAGGGCGCGACGGCGAAGCCCATGAGAGCGATGACCGTGATGAGCGCCGGCAGCGAGTCGACCAGCAGCAGCGGCGCGGTCAGGATCAGCAGCCCGACCGAGGCGACGGCCATCCGGGTCGCGTACAGCACGCGCTCGGGCAGCCCCGTGATCGCCAGACCTGCGATGACGCTGCCGATCCCGAGGACCGCGTGGATGAGGCCCGCCAGACCCGCCTGCCCCTCGGCCGTGGCCAGGACCGTGGTGCCGGTCTGGACGCTGCCGAAGATCATGCCGATGCACAGCTGCGCCAGGACGAGGACCACGAACACGCCGGTCCACAGCGGCTCGCTCGTGACGCCGCCGGTGGCCGACCGGCGAGCGACCAGCGCGGACGTGGGGTGGATCGCGAACCACGAGCCGAAGATCGCCAGCAGAGCTGCCGCGGCGAGCAGCGCGCCGGACGGCTCGGCGATGATCGCGAGCACGCCGATCGTCGCCGGGCCCAGGACGAACGACGCCTCGTCGGCCGCGCCCTCGTACGAGAACGCAGCATCGACCAGTCGCCGCTGGTCACCCTTGTCCTTGGTGATCGGACGCCAGCGCACCCGCGCGAGCGGCCCGACCTGGGGGATCGCGAAGCCGGTGATGGCGGCCATCGCGAAGATCGCGACCCGCGAGGCGTCCGAGTCCGTCACGGCGACGATCCCGGCCAGGCCCGCCGCGCCCATGAGCGACTGGACCAGCACGACCGGACGCTGGCCGATGCGGTCGGAGAGCGCGCCGAAGATCGGTGAACCGATCGCGTTGGCGACCGCGAGGATGCCTGCCGCGGCGCCACCGACGCCGTAGCGGTCGGTCGCCTCGCTCACCAGGACGAGGACTCCGAGCTGGCTCATGGCAAGCGGAATTCGCCCGAGGAAGGCTACAAGGATGTAGGCGGGCCCGACGATCCGCAGGAGCGCGCGGTAGGAGGCAATTGCTGACACAGCCGGACCATCCTACGGTGCCCACCCCGACCTCCCCTCGGGGGCTACGCTCGTCCGGTGCCCCCCACCAGAGCCCGCCGCGCGACGTCCGGAGTCTTTGCGCTCAACGGCTTCGTCCTGGGCATGTGGGTCGTCAACATCCCGACGATCAAGGACCGCACGGGAGTCGACCAGGCCGATCTCGGGCTGATGCTCCTGGTCCTCGGCGCGTCCGCGTGGGTCGGCATGCAGCTGGCCGGACGGGCGATCGACCGCCTCGGCAGCCGACCCGTCGTGACGACGGCCGCCGTGGCCCTCGCGCTGACGATCCCCGGACCGGCGCTCGCGACGGACGGGCTCCAGCTCGTGCTCGCCCTGGCGGTCGTCGGCTTCTTCAACGGCATCGTCGACGTGTCGCAGAACGCGCAGGCGGTCGTGGTCGAGCGGGCGTACGGCCGCCCGATCATGTCGGCGTTCCACGCACTGTTCTCGCTCGGCGGCCTGGTCGCGTCGATCCTGGGCGGCACGCTCATCGCGCTGGACGTCGACGTGCGGGCGAGCCTGGCAGCAGCCGCAGTGCTCGGCGTCGTGGTCGCGCTCTCCCTGCGCCCGTCCCTCATCGCGGCACCCGCGGTGCACGAGGACGCGCCCCCGCGGGGTCGCGCACCGTGGACGTCGCGCGTGCTGCTGCTGGGTCTGCTCGCGTTCGCGCTTCTGCTGGGCGAGGGCGTCGCGTACGACTGGAGCACCGTGCACCTGCGCGACTCGCTCGGCTCGAGCGAGACCGTCGCGGCGTTCGCCTACGGGGCGTTCTCGATCACGATGACGATCGTGCGGCTGTTCGCCGACCGCGTCGTCGCCGCCTGGGGACCCGCGGTGTACGTCGGGCGGGCGGCGCTGGTGGGTGCCGCCGGCCTGCTGGGCGCCGCGCTCGCCCCCAACGCCGAGCTCGCGATCGTGGCGTGGGGCGTCTTCGGCATCGGCCTCGCGGGCTGTGTCCCGCAGTTCTTCTCCGCCGCGGGCAATGTCGACGAGTCCGCCTCGGGGACGTATCTCGCCCGCGTCACGAGCATGGGCTACCTGGGCCTGCTGGCCGGCCCGTCCGTGATCGGCCTGCTGACCCATTGGGTCCCTCTCACGACCGCCTTCGCGGTGCCCATCGTCGGCTGCCTCGCTGCGGGACTGCTGGCACCGCGCGCACTGGCACCGGCCACCTCCGAGGAGTCCCGACGATGAACCGACCTCTCCACGAGCTCATGGCGCCGGACTGGGCCGAGGCCCTCGAGCCGGTCGCGGACCAGATCGCCGCGATGGGGCAGTTCCTGCGTGAGGAGATCGCTGCCGGACGCTCGTACCTCCCGCAGGGCGACCTGGTCCTGCGGGCCTTCGCCGAGCCGATGGCCGACGTCCGGGTGCTCATCACCGGGCAGGACCCCTACCCGACCCCCGGGCACCCGGTCGGGCTGTCGTTCTCGGTGGCGCCGGACGTCCGGCCTCTGCCCCGCAGCCTGGTCAACATCTACGCCGAGCTGCAGGCCGACCTCGGCATCCCACCCGCGCCGTCCGGCGACCTGACGCCTTGGTCACGGCAGGGCGTCCTGCTGCTCAACCGCGTGCTGACAGTCCGCCCCGGCGAGTCCGCGAGCCACCGTCGCAAGGGCTGGGAGGCCATCACGGAGCAGGCGATCCGGGCCCTCGTCGCACGCGATGCACCCCTCGTCGCGATCCTGTGGGGCCGCGACGCGCAGAGCCTGCGGCCGCTGCTCGGCGACGTGCCCGCGATCGAGTCGGTCCACCCGAGCCCGCTGTCCGCATCGCGGGGATTCTTCGGCTCCAAGCCCTTCAGCAAGGCCAATGAGCTGCTCGTCGCACAAGGGGCCGAGCCGGTCGACTGGAGCCTCGCCGACCGATAGCCCGGGCGACGTCCGCAGGTCGGCACATGCGGCGAGGACCACTAGGGTGGATCCGTGGCTGAGAACCAGAGGATCCGAGATCGAGGCGTCGTCATCGACGAAGGCTTCGGCAACCTGCAACGGTGGGGTCTGCGCATCATCGTGATCGCCGCTGCGGCGTACGTCATCGGCTGGGGCATCGGCCACGTGTGGATCGTGCTGTTCCCGGTGTCGATGGCGCTCATCGTCTCCACCGTGCTCGGGCCCCCCGTCGCGTTCCTGCGGTCCAAGGGCTGGCCCTCCGCCCTGGCCGCGGCACTCGTCGTCGTCAGCTTCATCGCCGCCCTCATGGGTGTCATCGCGGTCCTCACCCCCCAGGTCGCAGGACAGGCCGGCGAGATCGCGTCCAACGCCACCGACGGCCTGCAGAAGGTCAGGGACTGGGTCACCGGCGAGCCCCTCAACCTCTCCGACGGCCAGATCTCCCGGGCGATCGAGGCCGTCCAGGAGAAGCTGCAGTCGAGCGCCACCGCGATCAGCTCGGGCGTCTTCTCGACCCTCAGCACGGCGACGTCCATCATCGTCAACATCATCCTCGTCCTGATGCTGACGTTCTTCTTCGTCAAGGACGGGCACAAGTTCCTGCCCTGGCTCAACGCCCTGGGCGGCCAGCGCACCGGCGCGCACCTGTCGGAGGTCCTCGGCCGGGTGTGGGCGACGCTGGGCGGCTTCATCCGCACCCAGACCCTCGTCGCGCTGATCGACGCGATCATCATCGGCGGCGGCCTGTGGATCCTCGGCTCGCCCTTGGCGGTGCCGCTCGCGGTCATCACCTTCTTCGGCGGGTACATCCCGATCGTCGGCGCGTTCGTCAGTGGCGCCCTGGCCGTCCTGGTCACGATCGTCACGAACGACTTCAAGGCGGCACTCATCGCCCTGGTGATCGTCGTCGCGGTCCAGCAGCTCGAGGGCAACGTGCTGTCGCCGCTGCTGCAGGGCAAGAACATGAATCTGCACCCCGCCGTCGTGCTGATGAGCGTCACCGCAGGCGGCTCGATGTTCGGCATCACCGGCGCATTCCTCGCAGTCCCCGTGGCAGCGAGCGTCGCGGAGATCCTGCGCTACGTCAACGAGCGCATCGACGACTCGGTGTCGGTGCTGGCTCCCAAGGAAGACGCCCGAGCGGCCGAACCGTCCAGGGACGACTGACCACTCCACGCCCACTCCCACGCCCGGGCGTGGCGGTGAGCCGCCGGAGGCACCTCGCCGGTAGCCGGTTCGTCGTCGACGCCGAAGGGGACGGACGATGAGGGTTTGCGGCAGCCCCAGCGACCCAGAACCCTCTTCCTCGGGTCGGGACCGGACGGACGATGAGGGTTTGTGGCAACCCCAGCGACCCAGAACCCTCATCCTCGGTCCCCCCGGTCGGGACCGCCGAGCCGATCAGCGCCGGCCCACGTCGCGGCTCTCGGCGAGCGCGTGGGGCTGTGCGACGTAGAGTTCTTGTCATGGCCGGACGTCTCACCCGTCGCACGCGCGTCACCCGTTTCGACCCCACAGCGGCGACAGTCCAGCGCGAGGACACCCTCGCCGTCGAGGAGCCGCTCGAGATCCGGGTCAACGGCCGCTCGTTCTCGGTCACGATGCGCTCCCCCGGCGACGACTTCGACCTGGTGGCCGGCTTCCTCGTGTCCGAAGGCGTCATCTGGTCCGCGGAGCAGCTTGTGTCGTTGCGCTTCTGCGCCGGCACGGATGAGAACGGCCTGCAGACGTTCAACGTGGTCGACGCCCAGCTGAGCGCCGACACCGCGCCGCCCGACCTGTCGCTCGAGCGCCACGTCTACACGTCCAGCTCGTGCGGCATCTGCGGCACGGCCTCGATCGAGGCGGTCGAGAAGGCCACGCACTTCGGCCGGGTGGACGACGACCAGACCTGGCCCGCTTCGCTGATCGGCTCCCTTCCCGACCGGTTGCGCGAGCACCAGAAGGTCTTCGACCGCACGGGCGGCGTGCACGCGGCCGGCCTGTTCGACGCCGCCGGCGAGCTGGTGTGCCTGCGCGAGGACGTCGGACGCCACAACGCGGTCGACAAGGTCGTGGGGTGGGCCCTGCGCGAGGGACGCCTGCCCCTGCGCGGGATGAGCCTGCAGGTCTCCGGCCGGGCGTCGTTCGAGCTCGTCCAGAAGGCCCACATGGCCGGCATCCCGGTGCTCGCCGCGGTGTCCGCGCCCTCCTCGCTGGCCGTCGAGCACGCCGAGGTGGCCGGCATGACGCTCGTGGGGTTCAGCCGGGGCGGGGCCTTCAACGCGTACGCAGGAGCGCACCGCATCTCCGAGTGACCCTCAGCCCATCAGCTGCAGGATCGCGCAGCTGACGAGGCTGCCGCCCAGAAAGTACGGGGTGTTCAGCAGCCCGTACGCGAGCGGGCGCGGGAAGCTCGGGTTGATGGCGATGTTGAACGCCATGGCGACGAGGTAGCCGACGCCCACGATCGCGCCGAACGCCAAGGCGTCCCCGATCGACTCGACACCGAGGGCTGCCATCAGGACTGCGTTGGTCACGACGACCACGAACATGCATGTGACCGGGCCCGCGTACGTCACGAGGCCCGGCTCAGGCGCGGGCAGGTCCTGGCGCCCCAGCACCGCGACGTACTGCCGCGGCACGAGAGCCCCGAAATAGATTCCGCCCAGCACGGCGAGGACGCCGGTGGACAGCAGGATCGCAAGCCAGTTGAGCTCAGGGATGACGTCGAACATGTGGTGCTCCGCTTCTGTGTGGTTGGTCCCTCCAGACTCTCGACAGAAGAGGACAGGTTCTGTCCCCTTCTGCCAGCAGACTGAGATCCGTGACCACGACCTCCTCCCGGCTGCTGTCGCTCCTGTCCCTCCTGCAAGCACGCCGCGACTGGCCGGGTGCGGTGCTGGCTCACCGTCTCGACGTCAGTGCGCGCACCGTCCGCCGCGACGTGGATCGCCTGCGCGAGCTCGGCTATCCCGTCGTGGCGTCGAAGGGACCGGACGGCGGCTACCGGCTGGAGGCGGGCACCGAGCTGCCCCCGCTGCTGTTCGACGACGAGCAGGCCGTCGCCCTCGCGGTCGCGCTGCGGCTGGCCGCGACCTCGGGGGCGAGCATCGATGAAGCCGCCGCCCGCGCCCTCGCCACGGTCCGGCAGGTCATGCCGGCGCGCCTGCGCCACCGCATCGACGCCGTCGAGGTCACCGCCGTCGGCCCGCCGGAGACGCCCCCCGTCGACACCGGCCTGCTGGCCGAGCTGAGCACCGCGATCCGCAGGCGGGAGGTGCTCCGGTTCGACTACGCCTCGCCATCCGGCGCCCGCGGCCCGGGGCCCCGACGGGCCGAGCCGCTTCACCTGGTCGCCCGCAGCGGCCGGTGGTACCTGGTGGGGTGGGACCTCGAGCGCGAGGACTGGCGGACGTACCGCGTCGACCGCATCGCCCCGCGAACGCCGAACGGTCCGCGGTTCGAGCCGCGCGAGGTTCCCGGCGGCGACCTCGCCGCCTTCGTCAACGGCCGGTTCCGCGGATCCGACGGAACGACCGACTGGCCGTGCCGGGGCGAGGTCGTCGTTCACCGGCCCGCTGCCGAGGTGTCGCCGTACGTGAGTGACGGCGCGGTCGAGCCGCTCGGCGCGGATCGCTGCCGCCTCGTCCAGGGCGCATGGTCGTGGATCGGGCTGGCCGCGCTGCTCGGCCGGCACGATGCCGAGATCGAGGTGGTCGGCCCGCCGGAGCTCGCGGCGGCCTTCGAGGCGCTGGCCGCCCGCTACGCGCGGGCCGGCTCCCCCACGTAGGCCGCGAGATGCTGACCCGTCAGCGTGGACCGATCGGCCACGAGATCGGCCGGGGTGCCCTCGAAGACGACCGTGCCGCCGTCGTGGCCCGCACCGGGACCGATGTCGATGATCCAGTCGGCGTGCGCCATGACGGCCTGGTGGTGCTCGATCACGATGACCGACGTGCCCGCGTCCACCAGGCGATCGAGCAGCCCGAGGAGGTTCTCGACGTCGGCGAGGTGGAGACCAGTGGTGGGCTCGTCCAGCACGAACACGCCCCCATCGGCGCCCATGTGCGTCGCCAGCTTGAGCCGCTGGCGCTCTCCTCCTGACAGGGTCGTCAGCGGCTGGCCGAGGCTCACGTACCCGAGGCCGACGTCCTCGAGCCGCAGCAGGATCTTGTGCGCCGCGGGCACCCGGGCCTCGCCGGAGCCGAAGAGCTGCGCGGCCTCCGAGACCGGCATCGCGAGCACCTCGCTGATGGTGCGGCCACCGAAGGTGTACTCGAGCACCGCGGGCTGGAACCGCTTGCCCTCACAGTCCTCGCAGGGGGTCGCGACGCCGGCCATCACCCCGAGATCGGAGTAGATGACGCCCGCTCCCTTGCACGTCGGGCACGCGCCCTCGGAGTTGGGGCTGAACAGCGCGGGCTTCACGCCGTTGGCCTTCGCGAACGCCTTGCGGATCGGCTCGAGCAGGCCGGTGTACGTCGCGGGGTTGCTGCGTCTCGACCCTTTGATGCCGCTCTGGTCGACAGCGACGACGCCGTCTCGCAGAGACACCGAGCCGTGGATCAGCGAGCTCTTGCCGGAGCCGGCGACCCCGGTGACGACCGTGAGCACCCCGAGGGGGATGTCCACGTCAACGTCGCGCAGGTTGTGGGTGCTCGCGCCGCGGATCTCCAGCGCGCCGGAGGCCGGGCGCACCGTCTCCTTCACCCTCGAGCGGTCGTCGAGGTGCCGTCCGGTGAGCGTGTCGCTGGCCCGGAGCCCCTCGACCGTCCCCTCGAAGACGATCTCCCCGCCTGCGGTGCCCGCGCCCGGACCCAGGTCGACGACGTGGTCGGCGATCGCGATGGCCTCGGGCTTGTGCTCGACGACCAGGACTGTGTTGCCCTTGTCGCGCAGCTGGGTCAGCAGGTCGTTCATGCGCTGGACGTCGTGCGGGTGCAGTCCGATCGTGGGCTCGTCGAAGACGTACGTGACGTCGGTGAGGGCCGATCCGAGGTGCCGGATCATCTTGGTCCGCTGCGCCTCGCCGCCGGACAGCGTCCCGGACGGGCGGTCGAGCGAGAGATAGCCCAGACCGATCTGGACGAACGAGTCCAGCGTCTCGGACAGGGCCGTGACGAGAGGGGCCACGGAGGGCTCGTCAAGATCGGCGATCCACCCTGCGAGATCGCTGATCTGGACCGCGCACAGATCGGCGATGTTCTTGCCCCGGATCCGCGAGGACCGCGCCTCCGCGCTCAGCCGGGTGCCTTCGCAGTCGGGGCAGGTCGTGAACGTGATCGCGCGCTCGACGAATGCGCGGATGTGCGGCTGCATCGCGTCGACGTCCTTGGCCAGGAACGACTTCTGGATCTGCGGGATGATGCCCATGAAGGTCAGGTTGATGCCGTCGACCTTCATCCTGATGGGTTCCTGGTGCAGGAGGGCGTCGCGCTCCTTGGCCGTGAACGTCGAGATCGGCTTGTCGCAGTCGAACAGCCCGACGCCGCGCAGGATGCGTCCCTGCCAGCCGTCCATGCTCCAGCCGGGGATGGTCAGCGCGCCCTCGTTGATGGACTTGGTCTCGTCGTAGAGGGCCGTGAGGTCGAAGTCGTTGACCGCTCCGCGGCCCTCGCACCGCGGGCACATGCCGCCGGTGACGCTGAAGCTGCGCCGCTCCTTGGTCTGCCGTCCGCCCTTCTCCATCGTGACCGCCCCCGCGCCGGACATCGAGGCGACGTTGAACGAGAACGCCTGGGGGCCGCCGATGTGCGGCTCGCCGAGCCGGCTGAAGAGTCGGCGCAGCATCGCGTTGACGTCCGTCGCCGTCCCGACCGTCGAGCGGGGGTCCGAGCCCATCCGTTCCTGGTCGACGATGATCGCGGTGGTCAGCCCGTCGAGCACATCGACGTCCGGGCGGGCCATCCGCGGCATGAATCCCTGCACGAACGAGCTGTAGGTCTCGTTGATCATCCGTTGCGACTCCGCGGCGATCGTGGCGAAGACCAGCGAGCTCTTGCCCGAGCCGGAGACACCCGTGAAGACCGTGAGCCGGCGCTGGGCAGGACGACGCTGACGTCCTTGAGATTGTTCTCGCGGGCGCCGACCACTCGGATCAGGTCGTGGGAGTCGGCCGGGTGCGGGCTGTCGTGGGAGGTCACCATGTCGGTCAGTGCAGCCTCGACTGCCAGTCCGCGGGCACCGAGCCGGCCGGTCCGGGCGCGGGCTGGTCGGCTGGACGACTCGTGGGCGCGGCGAGCTCGACACCCGAGAAGGCCTGCGCCGTGCGGAAGTCCCACAGCCAGCTCTCCCCCGGCTCGAAGGACTGCATCACCGGGTGCCCGGTCTCGTGGAAGTGGGCGGATGCATGCTGTCCGGGCGAGCTGTCGCAGCAGCCCACGTGCCCGCACTCGGCACACCTGCGCAGGTGGAACCACCAGCCGTTCGCCGCGAGGCACTCGGCGCAGCCGTCGCCGGACGGTGGGACCGTGGGCGCGATGCCGTCCTGGGATGTGGGCACGGCTCCTCCTGAGGCAGTGAGGTGAGGCTCCGATCCTCGCACCTCCCGGCCCGGCGCGGCAGGGGGTCGCTCGTCACGGCTCGAGCAGCACGAGCTCGTTGGCGCCCGGATCGGTCAGCGCGGCCCCGCCGAGCTCTGCGTCCAGGTGCTCGGCCCGTGCCGCGCCGAGCGCGATCAACCGGTCGATCTCGAGCTCGGTGGCGCCCACCGGTGCGAGCGCGAGGTACAAGCGATTGCGGCCGCGCTTGTCCCGGAACGGAGGCCCACCCCAGCTGATCTTGGTGCCACCCGCCGGGGACTGGATGGCTGTCTCCTCGTCCTGGTCCCAGACCAACGGCCACCCGAGGGCCCCGCTCCAGAAGCGGCCCACCGCTGCCGACCCGTCGCACGCCAGCTCGCCGAGCGGTGCGGTGTCGGCAAGGAAACCGTTGTCGGCCTCGATCACGCAGAACTCGTTGCCCTCGGGGTCGGCCAGGACGATGTGCGCCTCCTCGGGCAGCTGGCCGACGTCGAGGTGGCTGCCGCCGAGCGCGAGGGCACGGTCGACCGTCGCCAGCTGGTGCTCCGGCGAGGTGCTCGTCAGGTGCAGGTGCGTCTGGTTGGGGCCGCGCCTCGGGTGGTCGAACGGGACGTACCGGATCCGGAGGTCGGCGGCACCGGCGGGCTCGACGTCCGTGCTGCCGTCAGGCCCCGCCGTCGTCTCGCGATCGAGCAGGCGGGCCCAGAACTGCGCCAGGACGGCAGGCTCCCGGGCGCCGAAGCAGAGAGCCACGAGAGTGGACGGCATCAGTCCTCCGGAGGTCCTCACGCCACGGTTCGGGGCCTTCCCGGCTCGTCGCGCGGACACCTCACGCTAGGACGGCGGCGACCTCCCGCGCAACGGTGTGGTCACGACGGCACGGACGCGGCCACGTCTCAGCCCCGGGCGGAGGCTCGTCCCGCTATCCTGTTCTCGCGCGGCTGGGACGACGCGACAAGGGCCGGCGTCAGAGGTTCATGCGGGTGACCGTTCGCGACTCACTTCTAGGATCGGCGGGGCGACGTGCACGACTTCGCGCTCCAGGATCGGCAAGTGCTGGGCGAGCTCGCGAGCTGGATCGCCGACCGCCGCGACGCACCGGTTCCCCCGCGCCCCGCCGGAGCGGCAGCGCTCCCCGAGGTGACCGGCTCGGGCATCGGGATCCGCGCGACCTGGGCTGCGTTGCGCGACGTCCTCCTGCCCTCGAGCTTCCCCACCGACCATCCCCGCTACCTGGCGTTCGTCGGCGGCTCCCCGACGCCGGCCGCCGTCATCGCGGACGCCGCCCTGTCGGCCGCTGCGGTCTACGGCGGCAGCGAGCTCGAGGCCGGTGACGTCGTCGCGGCCGAGCGCGTGGCGATCCGGTGGCTGTGCGACACCATCGGCTATCCCGAGCAGTCGCATGGGGTGTTCGTGGCCGGCGGGTCGTTGGCCAACCTCAGCGCACTCGTCACCGCCCGCCATCAACGGGTCACCGAGCGCGGAGGGATGCCCGGCATCATCGTGGCGAGCGCCTCGACCCACTCCTCGGTCCGCGCCGCGGCCGGGATCATGGGGTGCCAGGTGCTCTCGGTCGGCACCCCCGACCGTCCGCTCCACGCCGATGAGCTCACTGCCGTGCTGGACGGCCTCGACCCCGACGACGTGGTCGCCGTCGTCGCCAACGCGGGCGCAACCAACACCGGGGCGATCGACGCCCTGCGCGAGATCGCCGAGTGCTGCGAGGTGCGCGGGATCTGGCTGCACGTCGACGCCGCGTACGGCGGTGCCGCGCTCCTGGCACCCGGCCGCCGCGCCGAGTTCGACGGGATCCAGCACGCCGACTCGGTCACGATCGATCCGCACAAGTGGCTCTTCACACCGTTCGACTGCGCTGCGGTGCTCTACCTCGACCCCGCGATCGCGCGGGCTGCCCACCAGCAGCGCGCGGTGTACCTCGAGGCGGTCGAGGACGACGGGGCCGACAACCCCGCCGACTACGCCGCCCACCTGACCCGCCGCGCCCGCGGGGTGCCGGTGTGGGCCTCGCTCGTGGCCAACGGCACAGATGCGTACGTCGACGCGGTCGAGCAGTGCCTCGCGGTCGCGGAATACGCGGCCAAGCAGATCGAGACGCTCCCTCATCTCGAGATCGTCACCGAGCCGCACCTGTCCGTCGTCCTGTTCCGGCGACGCGGGTGGACCGCGGAGCACTACTCGGCCTGGTCCGCCGAGATCCAGGCCAACGGCCTCGCGCTGGTCACCCCCACCACGTTCGACGGCGAATCGGTGCTCCGCCTGTGCTTCGTCAACCCACTGACCTCGACCGATGACGTCGATCTCGTCCTGAAGACCCTGGAGTGCCATGCGCCCAACGGATGAATCAGTGCGTTCGCGGGTCAACGTCGCGCAGGCCATCGTGGCACCGCTGCCGTGGGCGGTGATGACCACGGGCCTGGTGGTCAACGAGATCACCAAGCCGGCGGCCGACGTCAAGACCCCCGAGGTCGTGCTCACCTCCCTGGCCATCTTCTTCCCGCTGCTCGTCCTGCGCCTCGCCCTGGTGTCATTCCTGCACCCCGGGCGGCGGACGACCCTCCTGCTGCTGCTCGCGTCGATCGCGGCCTGGTCGGTGGGGTCGATCTCGGTCAACGCCGCGCGGGTCGACGGCCAGACCCAGTTCCCCGCGCCGGGTGAGTGGCTCTTCCTGCTCTCCTACCTCGGGATGGCCGGATATCTGCTGCGCGACGTGGACCGCCGCCAGTCCCGCCCGGCCCGCGCCTGGCTCGACATCATCATCATCTGCGGAGGAACCGCCTGCCTGGCCTCGCTCCTGCTGGTCACACCGGTGCGGGCCGTCTCCCACCAGGAGGGCTCGTCACTGCTGCTGGCGTTGATCTATCCGATGGCCGACATGATCCTCGCGCTCGTGGTCCTGGGGCAGTCGCTGCTCCAGACGCGGATCGACCGCCGCAAGTCCTGGATGACCGGCATGGCGTTCGTCCTGCTGGCAGTCGCGGACTCGGGCCTGGCCCTGCAGGGATCAGCCACCACCTACGACTTCGGCACCCTCAGCTACGCCCTCTGGGGTGCCGGGTTCTCGCTCCTCGTCGCGGCCGCCTGCCGGCCCGCGCAGACCGTGATCCGCGCGGTCCCGCGATCCGGCGACACGTTCGTGCTGGTCGGTGCCGGCGTCATCGCCCTCGCGGTGCTGACGGTTCGTCCCGACCAGACGCTCGGCTACTACATGCTGCCCCCCGCGATGCTGACCCTGGCTGCCGTCGGTGCCCGTCTGGCCCTGGCCCTCAGGGACGCCAACCGCGCGAACGACGCCTTCGCGCTGTCCCAGACCGACGACCTGACCAAGCTGCCCAACCGGCGGGCCGTGCGCGCATGGCTGTCCGAGGGCCTGGCCGATCGCACCCCCCTGGCCCTCATGCTGCTCGACCTCGACGGCTTCAAGGAGATCAACGACTCGCTCGGCCACCGCGCAGGTGACACGGTCCTGATGCTCGTCGGGGTCCGCCTGCGCGAGGCGGTGGAGCTGCCGGCCCGGGTCGCCCGTCTGGGCGGCGACGAGTTCGCGATCATCATGCGGACCACCGACGAGATCGAGCTGATGGAGACGGCCCAGAGCGTGCTGGCAGAGCTCGCCAAGCCCATCTCGGTCGAGGGGATCGAGATCTCGCCGGCGGGCTCGATCGGGGTCACGGTCGCCGGACCGGGCGACCAGGACGGCGGCGAGGTCATGCGCCGTGCGGACGTCGCGATGTACCAGGCCAAGAACTCTGGCCTGGGCGCGGCGCTCTACGACGCCGAGCTGGACGAGTTCACCCGTTCGCGTCTGAAGCTGGCCGAGGAGCTGCGGCGGGGAATCGCCGAGGGCCAGATCGAGGTCTGGTACCAGCCGCAGGTCGACGCGGCGACGATGCGGGTCTGCGGGCTCGAGGCGCTCGTCCGCTGGCGCCATCCCACGCAGGGCGTCATCAGCCCGGTCACGTTCCTGCCGGCCGCCAGGCGCGCCGGCCTGATGGGCAAGCTCTCCGAGTCCGTGGTCACGCAGGTCGTCGACGACCTCCAGGCCCGCCACGAAGCAGGCGTGGACCTCAACGTCGCGATCAACTGCGCTCCCCCCGAGCTGCTCGGCCCGACCTTCCTGCCGCACCTGTTCGCCGCCATCGACCGGGTGAAGGTGCCGCCGGACCGCCTCGTGCTCGAGGTGACCGAGGATTCCTTCCTCGCCGACCCGCAGCACACCCGTGAGATCCTCCTCGAGCTGCGTGACCACGGCGTCCAGATCTCGATCGACGACTACGGCACGGGGTTCTCCTCGCTCGCGTACCTGCGCAACCTGCCGGTGCAGGAGCTCAAGATCGACCGCACGCTGATCGGGGACGTCGCGACCGACGATCGCAGCCGGATGATCGTGGCTTCGACCATTCAGCTCGCACACGCCCTGGAGATGCGTATTGTCGCCGAGGGCGTCGAGAACGCCGCGGATCTCGCTGCCTTGGTGGCGATGGGCATCGACGAGGTGCAGGGATATCACATCGGGCGACCGATGCCCCCGTGGCAGATCGACGCGTGGCTCAGCGAGCGAGCCGCAGCGGACCGCGAGCTCGTCCCGTCGCCGTCGGCGGCATCCGAAACCGAGCTGGACAGACCTGAGCAAGAGAGGAAGGAGTCACGATGACTTCTGCACCGCTGAGATTCGTGTTCGACCCGGTGGGCGACGAGCTGGCCGCTGCCCGGCAGTGCGAGGCGGACGTCTTCCTCGAGGCCTACGGCAACACCGCCGAGGAGTTCGAGGTCGAGTACGGCGCGTACGAGGACTCGACCGGCTTCATGACGATTCTCGAGGACGACGGCCGCGCGGTGGCCGTCGCCCGGTTCATCGCCCCCGGGCCCGCCGGCCTGAAGACGCTGAACGACGTGAGCCGCCCGCCGTGGCACGTCGACGGCCTGAGGTCGGCACGCTCGGCCGGCATCAACCCCGACCGGACGTGGGACATCGCGACCATCGCGGTCCGACCCGGCGCCGGACGGGGAGGCCTGTGCGCGAGCGCGCTCTACCACGGCCTCATCCGGGCGATCTACGCCAACGACATCGAGTTCGTCGTGATGATCATGGACTCGCACGCACGTCAGCTGCTGACCAGCCTCGGCATGCCGACGCAGGCCCTGCCGGGCACCAAGACCGGCGAGTACCTCGGCTCAGCCAGCAGCACGCCGCTGTGGTCCCACGTGAACCGTGGCCTTGACCAGCAGCGGCAGGAGAGCCCCGACGCGTACCGGCTGATCTTCCAGGGCACCGGCTTGGACGGCATCTCGATGCCGAGCGACTGGGTCTGGCGACGCAAGAGCGTGGCACCCGCGGACGCCTAGGCGATCTGCACCGACACCCGCCGAAACCCCTGCGCTCGCAGGAAGGAGTGTCAGTGGGCACCCCTAGGTTTGAGGTATGGCCACCAGCACAGCACCGACGACAGAGGATCTGTCCGACGTCGTGCGCTGGCAGGCCCGAGCCGAGGCGTACGCGATTGGCCGGATGGTCGACTATCGCGACGCGGAGGTGGCCCGCACTGCACTGATCGAGTCGTCTCTGCGGCGCAAGATCGAGCGATCCGCGATCGCGCTGACGATCGGCGAGGCCACCGGGATGTCCGAGGCGCAGATCCACCTGAGACTGTCGATCGCCGATCGCGTGCGCGAGAAGACTCCGCAGGTCTGGGCTGCGTTCGTCGACGGGTTGATCGACTTCAACCGGGTGAGTGACATCAGCTCGACCATCGAGAAGCTGCACCGCGACGAGTCCATCGCCCGCCTCGAAAGCCGGGTGATCGGCTACGCCACCAGCCACACCGGCGCCGAGCTGCAGCAGTGGCTGCGCCGGTTCGTCCAGCGGGTCGAGGCCGACCTCGCCACCGAACGAGCCGACACCGAGCGCGCCGACCGGCGCGTGACGGTCACTCATGGCGACGACTCGATGTCCTGGTTGAACGCCTACCTGCCGTCCCATCAGGCAGCGGCCATCGAGGCCCGTCTGCGCAAGGAAGCTCGCAAGCCGGCCGATCTCGACGACGACCGCACCGTGGCGCAGCGCGAAGCCGACGCGCTGGTCGCCTGGTGCACCAGCTCCGAGGCCGCGAAGTCGGGCATCGACGCCAACATCGCCGTCACCGTCTCAGCCGACGTCCTCGCCGGTGCGACACCAGGGTTCGCGGAGTCCACCGACGGCGCCTGGGCTGTGCCCGCCCCGTGGCTTGCGGACGTGATTGCGACCGGGAGCACGTTCTGGCACCGCATGGTCGTCGACCCCGTCACCGACGACGTCCTTTCCCACGAGTACGTGGGCCGGTTCGCCCCCGACACCCTGGCCGTCGCTCTGCAGTTCCTCCACGGGGTATGTCAGGCGCCCGGGTGCATGGTGCCGTCGGAGCGGTGCGATCTCGACCACCGGATACCGCATCCGGCCGGTCCCACGACCGGAGACAACATGGGACCGCTGTGCCGACGACATCACACCCTCAAGGGCCACGGCCCGCTGCACTGGTCGACCAGCCCACCGCAACCGCCACCTGAGCCGATCGTCATCGAGATCCACCCACCCGCGACCCACTTCGTCATGGAGTACGTCGCCGCTTGAACTCACGTGGAGCCTCCGACAGGATTCGAACCCGCGACATCCTTATTACAAGTAAGGCGCTCTACCAACTGAGCTACAGAGGCGTACGGGCCGAGGCCCGGGGTCCATCGTAGCGAGGTCTAGACCTGGCCCGCCCGGCACCGCTGGAGATAGTCCGCGTCGACCTGCTCGTCGTCACCCAGATCGGGCATCTCGACATCGTCCGCGTCGCCGACCCGCTGGAAGGTCTGCAGGTCGGAGCGGGTCTCCTCCAGGTCCGATTCAGGGACGAGCTGGTCGTCCAGCGCGAGGGCGCAGTCGCCCGCACCGAACTCCTGCCAGCCCCCGCTGACGCCGAAGTCGTCCGTCGTGTCGGCGTACGCGCTGAGCCCGTGCACGCGGAGCATCCCGATCACCCGGACGGGTCCGTCCGAGCCGAGGCGCACCTCGTACGCGGCGCGGGTCTGCAGCTCGAGCACGACGTAGGGCTTGCCGTCCTCGTCGTCGGCCTGCGACACCTGCCAGGCAGTGGACACCTGTGGGGTGCCGAGCACCGTGACGTCGTCGGCGAACACGTTGGCGACCGCGAGCCGCGGAGAGACCGCGCTCCGGGCCTGCTTGCGCAGTGCCGCGGCGGCCCGGGCCGGAAGCACCTCGGACACGGCGTCGACCGGCTTGGCCGCGTGCCACACCGAGTCGTCGACCGTCGTGACCCGCGCCCAGCTCGCGAGGTCCGCGGCCATGCGCTCGTACGTGAGGGGGTTGACGCCTTCGGGGGCCGGCGGCGGATCGCCGGCGTCGAGCTTGCCCTGCGCCGTGGACCAGCCGAGGTCCAGGGACGCGAGGGACAACGCCGGCGGGCTGGCCGGTGCGGGCGAGGGCTGCTCGTCGGATCCGGAGGTGCACCCGGCACACACCACGAGCCCTGCCACGAACGTCCCGAGAAGTCTGCGCATCGTTCCAGTATCGGTGACCGGGACGTGGAACCGCGGTGCGACATACTGACGAGATGCCACAGCCGTACGACCGCCTGCTCGACGCGACGGCAGCCCTGGACACGCCGTTCGCCGTGGTCGACGCCCCGGCGCTGTGGGCCAATGCGTCGGACCTGGTCCGCCGTGCCGCCGGCGTGCCGATCCGCGTCGCGAGCAAGTCCGTGCGCGTCCGCTCGATCATCGACCAGACCCTCGCCCGTGACGGGTTCGCAGGGATCATGTCCTACTCGCTCGCGGAGTCCAACTGGCTCGTCGACCACGGGGCGGACGACGTCCTCCTGGCCTATCCGACCACCAGCCGGACGGCCCTGGAGGCCCTCGTCGCCGACGAAGCCCGGCTGGCCGCGATCACCGTCATGGTGGACAGCACCGAGTCGCTCGACCACATCGATTCCCTGCTCGGCGCCGACCACCCGCCGATCCGGGTGTGCATCGACGTGGACGCCTCGCTCAAGCTGGGCCCCGTCCACCTCGGCGTCCGGCGCTCCCCCGTCCACTCGGCTGCGCAGGCCGGGGCCCTGGCCGCGGCGATCGAGAAGCGGCGCGGCTTCGACCTCGTGGGACTGATGTTCTACGACGCGCAGATCGCGGGACTGCCCGACTCCTCCCGCGCGGTGCGCCTGGTCAAGAAGCGGTCGGCCGCCGAGCTCCTCGAGCGGCGCACCCGGGTCGTGGACGCCGTGCGGCAGCACGCCGATCTGGAGATCGTGAACGCCGGCGGGACCGGGAGCCTCGAGGTCACCGGGCGGGACCGTGCGATCACCGAGCTGACCGCGGGCTCCGGCCTGTTCTCCCCCGTCCTGTTCGACGGCTATGACGCCTTCACGTCGCGCCCCGCGGCGTACTTCGTGCTGTCGGTCGTGCGCAAGCCGGCCCCGGACATCGCGACCCTGTTCGCGGGGGGATACGTCGCCTCGGGCCCGACCAACAAGAACCGTCAGCCTGCGCCCACCTGGCCCGAGGGTCTCATGGCGATCGGCACCGAGGGCGCCGGTGAGGTGCAGAGCCCGGTCAAGGGCGACGCGGCCCGAGGCCTGTCCATCGGCGACCGCGTCGTCATGCGCTACGCCAAGGCCGGTGAGATGTGCGAGCGCTTCGACCAGGTCGCGGTGGTCGGGGCGGACGGCTCCGTGGACCTCACGCCGACGTATCGCGGAGAGGGCAGGAACTTCGGATGACGGCTCGGACGACCTCACCAACGTGGCAGAACTGGGGCCGCAACGTCACGACGCACCCCGTGCGCATCGCGCATCCCGGATCGACCGCCGAGGTCGTCCGGGTCGTTCGCGAGGCCGTCGCCGCCGGGCTCCCGGTAAAGGCGGTCGGCGCGAGCCACTCGTTCACCGCGATCGCGGCGACGGACGGCGTCCTGCTGCGGCTCGACCGCATGAACGCGATCCTCGGCGCCGACGCCGCGACCGGACGCGTCCGGGTGCAGGCCGGCATCTCGCTGCACGAGCTCAACCCCCAGCTGCACGCGCGGGGGCTGGCCCTGCCGAACCTCGGTGACGTGGACCCGCAGTCGGTGGCCGGGGCGGTGTCGACCGGCACGCACGGCACGGGCGGCAGGCTGTTCGGCATCTCGGCCGCGATCGTCGCGGTCCAGCTCGTGACCGCCGCGGGCGACGTCCAGGAGATCGACGACCAGCACGAGTGGTTCGGCGCCAGTCGGGTGACGCTGGGCGCGCTCGGGATCGTCACCGAGGTGACGTTGCAGTGCGTCCCGGCTTTCCTGCTGCACGCCCGCGAGGAGCCGATGCCGCTGCCCGAGGTGCTCGGCCAGGTGGACGAGCTCGTCGCCGACAACGACCACTTCGAGTTCTACTGGTTCCCGCACACCGAGAAGACGTCGGTCAAGCGCAACAACCGCGTGCCCGACGGCACCGGACGCCGGCCCGTCGGGCGTCTTCGCCACTGGCTCGACGACGAGCTCCTCAGCAACACCGCGTTCGAGGGCATCAACCGGGTCGTCGCGAGGCGACGCGCCCTGGTCCCCCGGGTCAACGCCCTCGCGGCGTCCGCCCTGAGCGCCCGGGAGTACGTCGACGACTCCTACAACGTGTTCATCTCCTCCCGCCGGGTGCGCTTCCGCGAGTCCGAGTTCGCGATGCCGCGCGAAGCCCTGCCCCACGTGCTCGGTGAGCTCGCGGCCTGGTTCGGCGCCGGCCACGAGAACATCTCGTTCCCGATCGAGGTGCGGTTCACCGCGGCGGACGACGTCTGGCTGTCGACCGGCCACGAGCGTGACAACTGCTACGTCGCGGTCCACCAGTACTGGCGCAGCGACCCCACGGCGTACTTCGCCGCCGCGCAGGACATCTTCACCGCGCACGAGGGCCGTCCGCACTGGGGCAAGATGCACACCCTCGACGCGTCGTACTTCGCGAAGACGTACTCCCACTTCGACGACTTCGTGGACATCCGCGACCAGCTCGACCCCGGACGTACGTTCAGCAACGCCTATCTCGACCGCGTCCTCGGCTGATCCACCCCGCCCCGATTTGCGGACTCCTGCACGCTTTTTGCCCGACAAAGCGTGCAGGAGCCCGCAAATCTGGGTGGGTCCGCGCGCGAGATACCACGGGGCGGGCCTGGCCCCTGGGCCCTCTCACGGGCTGAGAGGCGCCCGCAGGACGTCCGGAAGTTGCGAGTCTCGGGGTCATGACCACGATCGCTCCGGCGCCGACCAAGCGTGTGCGCCACTCCTCGGGGCTGCGCCGCTCGGCCAGCCCGATCGCCCTGCTCGCCCTGTGGCAGGTCGCCTCGACCACGGGCGTTCTGCCGGCTGACAAGCTCTCCCCGCCCAGCGACGTCGTGCGCGCCCTGGTCGACCTGTGGCAGGCCGGCACGCTCCAGGACGCGATCGGCACGTCGGTGCAGCGGGTGCTGGTCGGGTTCACGATCGGCGCCGCGGTGGGCGTGACCCTCGCGCTGGTCGCCGGACTGACCCGCCTCGGCGAGGACGCCGTCGACCCACCGATGCAGATGCTGCGCACGCTGCCCCACTTCGGGCTGCTGCCGCTGTTCATCCTGTGGTTCGGCATCGACGAGACCCCCAAGATCGCGTTGATCGCGCTCGGCGTCGCGTTCCCGCTGTACGTCAACACGTTCGCGGGCATCCGTGGCGTGGATCCCAAGCTCGTGGAGGCGGGACGCGCGCTCGGCCTGTCCTGGTCCGAGCGGATCCGCCACGTGATCCTGCCGGGCGCCCTTCCGTCCGCCCTGGTCGGGCTGCGGCTGAGCCTCGGCGTCGCGTGGCTGACCCTGATCGTCGCGGAGCAGATCAACACCACGGCCGGCATCGGCTACCTCGTGTCCGACGCGGCGTCGTTCAGCCGTACGGACGAGGTCGTCGGCGGCCTGCTCGTCTACAGCGTGCTGGGACTCCTCACCGACTCCTTGGTCCGCCTCATCGAAAGGAAGGCCCTCGCATGGCGCATCGGCTGATCACGTCCACCCCGCCGGCCGTCCGCATCCGCGGACTGCGGCGCACGTTCGGCACGCACGTCGTCCTCGACGACCTCGACCTCGACATCGCGCCCGGCGAGCTCGTCGCGCTCCTCGGCCGCAGCGGCTCGGGCAAGTCGACCTTGCTGCGGATCCTGGCCGGGCTCGACGAGCCCCAGTCAGGCACGGCCGAGATCGACGGTGCCGCCTCGGTCGCGTTCCAGGAGCCACGGCTCCTGCCGTGGCGCCGGGTGGCCGACAACGTGGGCCTGGGACTGCGGGGCCGCGGACGGGCCGAACGGCGCCGTCGTGCGGCCGAGGTGCTCGCCGAGGTCGGCCTGACTGACAAGACCGACGCATGGCCGGTCACCCTGTCCGGCGGGCAAGCCCAGCGCGCCTCGCTCGCGCGGGCCCTCGCGAACGATCCTGAGCTGCTGCTGCTCGACGAGCCGTTCAGCGCGCTCGACGCCCTGACCCGCATCGAGATGCACGAGCTCGTCCTGCGGGTCTGGCGCGAGCACCGCCCCTCGGTGCTGCTCGTGACCCACGACGTCGACGAGGCGCTGCGACTCGCGGACCGCGTCATCGTCCTGGCCGAGGGACGCATCGTCCACGAGTCCCCCGTTCCTGCCCCGCGCCCCCGTGCCCTGCACGACGCAGACATCGCCCGGCGCCGGGTCGAGCTGCTCGCGCACCTCGGCGTCGTCGAGCCCCAGTCCACCACCGCCCACCAGGAGACCGCATGAAGATCACCCGCCCCGCCCCCGTGCTTGCCGCGCTCGGCCTCGTCGCCGCGCTCGCGGCGTGCGGCGGGCCCTCGAACGCCGATGCGGTCAAGGACGACGGCAGCGTCGACCTGTCGAAGGTCTCGCTCGTGGTCGGTGACCAGAAGGGCGGCTCGGAGTCGCTGCTGAAGGCCGCCGGCGAGCTCGACGACGTCCCGTACGACATCGCGTGGAAGCCGTTCACCTCCGGTCCGCCCCTGCTCGACGCCGTCGGCGGCGGCTCGGTCGACATCGGCGGCGTCGGCAACACCCCGCCGCTGTTCGCGATCAACGAGGGCAAGAAGGTGAAGGTCGTCCACGCCGCGGAGCAGAGCGCCGAAGGGGATGCGATCGTCGTGCCCAAGGACTCCCCGCTGACGTCCGTCGCGGCGCTCAAGGGCAAGAAGGTGGCCGTCGCCAAGGGCAGCTCGGCCAACTACAACCTGCTCGCCCAGCTCAAGGACGCCGGCCTGTCCTTCAGCGACATCGAGCCGGTCTACCTGCAGCCGACCGAGGCGCTCTCGGCGTTCCGCGGCAACCACGTGGACGCCTGGGCCATCTGGGACCCGTTCACCTCCCAGGCCGAGGAGCTCGTCGGCGCGCGGGTGCTGTCGACCGGCGAGGACCTCGTCAACGGCCTGGTGTTCCAGCTCGCATCGGACAAGGCGCTGGGCGACAAGGCCACCCGGGCCGCGATCGAGGACTACCTCGCCCGGCTGTCACGTGCACAGGTCTGGACCAACGACCACAAGGACGAGTGGGCGCAGACCTGGGCGAAGGACACCGGCCTCGATCCCGCCGTGACCGCCCGGGCGATCGAGCGTCGCAACTTCAAGCCCATCCCGGTGCCGTCGGCCGTCGAGTCCGAGCAGCAGATGTGGGACGCGTTCGCAGCCGAGAAGCAGCTCGGCGCGAGCGTCGACCTGACCCCGTACTTCGTATCCACGTTCGACCGTTCGTCGCTGGCAGCAGCGCAGGAGGAGACCCGATGAGCAGCCTGAAGATCCACTGGTTCCTGCCCACCACCGGCGACGGGCGTACGCTCGTCGGCGGCGGGCACAGCGTCCCCAAGGGGGTCGGGCTGCCGACCGGCGCCCCCGGCACCGCGGGACAGTTCCGCGAGCCCGACATCGACTACCTCGCGCAGGTCGCCAGGACCGCCGAGCACCTCGACTACGACGGCGTCCTGACGCCCACCGGCACGTGGTGCGAGGACGCCTGGCTGACGACCGCCGCCCTCGTCCGCGAGACCGAGCGGCTCAAGTTCCTCGTCGCGTTCCGACCCGGCGTCATCAGCCCGACCCTGGCGGCGCAGATGGCCGCGACCTTCCAGCGGATGTCGCGCGGGCGGCTCCTGCTCAACGTCGTCACGGGCGGGGAGCCGACCGAGCAGGCCCGCTTCGGCGACCACTCGAGCCCTGCCGAGCGGTATGCCCGGACTGATGAGTTCCTCAGCGTCGTGCGCGGCGCGTGGCGAGGCGGCTTCGACTTCCACGGTGAGCACTACGACGTCACCGACGCACGGACGCGTGAGGCGCCCGACCCGCTGCCGCGGATCTACTTCGGCGGCTCCTCGGCGCCCGCGGGACCCGTGGCCGCACGCCACGCGGACGTCTACCTCACGTGGGGAGAGCCGCCCGCGCAGGTCGCCGAGAAGCTCGACTGGATCCGCGGCCTCGCCAAGCAGGAGGGACGCGAGGTGCGCTTCGGCATCCGTCTGCACGTCCTGACCCGCGACACCACGGAGGCCGCGTGGGCGCAGGCCCAGTCCTTGCTGGACGATCTCGACCCCGCGGACGTCGCTCAGGCGCAGGCCGCTCTCGCGGCGTCCGAGTCGGTCGGCCAGCAGCGCATGCGCGCTCTGCACGAGAGCCGCCGGGACGTGACGGACGCACACGACCTCGAGATCCACCCCGGCCTCTGGGCGGGCGTCGGTCTCGTCCGGGGCGGAGCGGGCACTGCTCTCGTCGGCAGTCACACCGAGGTCGCCGACCTGGTCGAGGAGTACGCGGCGCTCGGCATCGACGAGTTCATCCTGTCGGGCTATCCGCACGTCGAGGAGGCGTACTGGTTCGCCGAGGGCGTCAAGCCGATCCTGCGCCACCGCGGCCTCCTCGCCTGACCCCCCGCCCCGATTTGCGGACTCCTGCACGCTTTTTGCCCGACAAAGCGTGCAGGAGTCCGCAAATCTGGGTGGGGTCAGCGCGGGGTGTGGGTGCCGAAGGTGCGCTGCCAGTACGTCAGCGGGGCCGCATCGGTCGAGTCGGCTGCCTCGACGTCGCCGAGGACGAGGGTGTGGTCGCCGGCGACCACGAGGCGTTCCACCGTCAGCGCGACCCAGGCGTGCCGCTCGCGCAGAGCGGGCGCCCCGTCCTCGAGCTGCCAGGGCACGTCGAGGAACTTGTCGTCGCCCTTGCCGGCGAACCGCAGGGCCACCCGCTCCTGATGCGCCGCCAGGACGTTGACGCCGATGCGCGATCCCACCTCGAGCTTGGCGAGGAGGTTCGACCTGTTGTCGAGCGAGACCAGCAGCATCGGCGGATCCATCGACAACGACGAGAACGCGCTCACGGTCGTGCCGTGCGGGCCGCCGTCGTGGAACGTGGTCACGACCGACACGGCAGCAGCGACATTGCCCATCGCGGACCGGAACGACTTCTGCAGCACCTCGGCGTCGATGCGTGGTTCTTGCCTCATGGTCTCGACGTTAGGCCGGGGCGCGAAACCGTGCCGGGGGCTCCCGGATGGCGGACGCGCCGCTCAGCGCCCGAGTCGTGGTGTAGGGGCGAGCCGCCCGGGACGATCCGCGCCACCGGGTGGGGGACAATGAGGTGTGCAGATCACGGTGCTGTCAGGCGGAGTCGGTGGCTCTCGGTTCATCGAGGGACTGTTGCGGACCAAGGGCCCGGACGACGAGGTGACGGTCATCGCCAACACGGCCGACGACATCTCCCTGTTCGGGCTGCACATCAGCCCGGACCTCGACACCGTCATGTACACGCTCGGCGACGGCATCGACCGCGAGCGCGGATGGGGCCGCACCGACGAGAGCTGGAACGCCAAGGACGAGCTCGCGACGTACGGGATCGAGCAGGCCTGGTTCGGCCTGGGTGACCGCGACATCGCGACGCACCTCGTGCGCACCATGAGGCTGCAGGAAGGGCGCACCCTCAGCGAGGTCACGGCCGAGCTGTGCGAGCGCTGGCAGCCCGGGGTCCGGCTGCTGCCGATGACCGACGACCGGGTGGAGACGCACATCGGCATCGACCGGGACGGGCGGCGCGAGATCATCCACTTCCAGGAGTACTGGATCAGGCTCCGCGCCCAGGTGCCCGTCGAGGAGGTCGTGGTGCAGGGCGTCCAGGACGCCCGACCCGCGCCCGGCGTCGTCGAGGCGATCCGCGGGGCCGACCTGGTGCTGCTCCCGCCGTCCAACCCCATCGTGTCGATCGGCCCGATCGCCGCCGTTCCCGGCATCCGGGAGGCCATCGCCGCGACGCCCGCACCCGTCGTGGGGGTGTCCCCGCTCATCGGCGGCGGCGCCGTGCGCGGCATGGCCGACCAGCTGCTGACCGGCCTCGGCATCGAGCTGAGCGCGACCGGCGTCGCGGCGCACCACGGGGCTCGGAGCTCCGGCGGGCTCCTCGACGGCTGGCTCGTGGACACCACGGACGCCGACCAGCTCCCCGCCCTCGAGGCCCTCGGTCTCGCCGCCCGCGCGGTCCCGCTCTGGATGACCGACGCCGGCACCACCGACCGGCTCGCCGAGGACACCGTCCAGCTCGCCCACTCGATCGGAGCCCGCCGATGACCCTCGTCTTCGAGCCGGTCGAGGGCATCGGCGAGGTCTCCCCCGGCGACGACATCGCCGCGCTGATCGCCGAGCGCTGCGAGCTCTCGCCCGGCGACGTCGTGGTGGTCACGAGCAAGATCGTCAGCAAGTCCGCAGGCCTCGCGACGACGCGTCCCAAGGACGAGCTGCTCGCGGCCGAGACCGATCGGGTCGTCGCCCGGCGGGGCCCCACGAGCATCGTGCGGACCCACCACGGCATCACGATGGCCGCCGCTGGGATCGACAACAGCAACACCGCACCGGGCACGCTCATCCCGCTGCCGCCCGACCCCGACGGCGCAGCATCAGCGATCCGCCGCCGCCTCGAGGAGCTCACCGGGCTGTCCGTCGCAGTGGTCATCAGCGACACCGCGGGACGCGCCTGGCGGACGGGACAGACCGACATCGCGATCGGCTGCGCAGGTCTCCTGCCGGTCGACTCCTTCGAGGGACGCACCGATCCGTACGGCAACCCGCTCGCGGTCACCGCACCGGCGATCGCCGATCAGCTCGCGGGCGGGGCGGAGCTGGCCTCGGGCAAGTTCGGCGCCCGACCGGTGGTCGTCGTGCGCGGCGCCGACCCGGCCTGGCTCCTGCAGGACGACGGCTCGGGCGCCCGGGCGCTCATCCGCGACGAGGCGAGCGACATGTTCGGTCTCGGGGCCCGGGAGGCAGCGGTCGCGGCCGTCATCGGCGACCAGCCGGTCCGCGGCCTGCCGGTCGATCCGACCATGACCCTGGACGACATCGTCGACCTGGCGCTCTCAGGGCTGGACTTCCCGCGCCGCCACGTGTCGGTCGACGGCAGCACCGTCGTGCTGTCGATCGGGCTCGACGACCAGCTCGGCGCCGGCGTGCTGGCGCAGCGCCTCGTGTCCCTCGGCATCGCCCACGGCACCGCGATCGGCGTCCGGGTGACGTCGCTGCCGCAGGACTGAACCCGGGACGAGCTCAGGACCAGCGGATCCGCTCGGCGGCGAGCCAGGCGAGCGCCATGACCGGAGCGGCGGTGTTGCCGGACACCTGGAACGGCAGCACCGACGCGTCGACGACCCGCAACCCCTCCACCCCACGCACGCGCAGGTCGCCGTCGACGACGTCGTCGTCGTGCGGACCCATCGCGCACGAGCCGACCGCGTGATAGATGCCGCCGCCGTGCCCGATCGCGTGCCGGACGACCTCGTCCGGGGTCGCGACCGACAGCCCCGGGAAAACCTCGTCCTGCACGAGGTCCGCGAGCGGCGAGGTCGCCACGATCGATCGCGCGTGATCGAGGATCGCGCCCGTCGCCGCACGCTCGGGCTCGTCCTGGAGATGGTGGGGTGACACGACGGGCGGGCCGCCGTCCGCGGCAGAGGCGAGGTGCACCGAGCCGGTGCTCGTGGGGCGGATCGCATAACCCGTGAACAGCAGCCCCGAATAGGGCGCCAGCCGCATCTGCTCGGACGTCTCGTCGATCGCCATGGGGACCCACACACCCTGGACGTCGGGACGTTCGACCCCGGGCCCCGACCGGAACGCGCTCACGACGTCGTAGCCGCTGGTCGCGACCGGTCCCCGCCTCGTTGCGAGGTAGCGGGCGCCCTCGAGGGCCTGACCGGGCCAGCGGTTGAGCCGCTCGGTCGGTCCACGGCGCCCACGGAACCGCACCTGCAGGCTGACGGCACGCTGCTCGATGACCCGCTCACCGACGTGGGGGCTATCGACCTGCGGCACCACGCCCGCCGCGGCCAGGACCTCGGGGCGGCCGATGCCCGAGCGCTCCAGCAGGAGCGGGCTCTCGATGGTGCCCGCGGCCACCAGCACCTCACGGCGGACCCTCACCACCTGCGCCCGGTCCCCCGTGCGCAGGGCGACACCGACCGCCCGGGAGCCCGCGATGACGACCGTCTCGGCCCGGGTGCCGGTCATCACGGTGAGGTTGGCGCGACGCCGGGCAGGGGTCAGGAAGGCCGACGCCGCGCTCACCCGCCGACCGCGGCGGATCGTCGCGGGGGTGAAGCCGATCCGCGCGTCGTCGGAGTCGTTGAAATCGGCGGTACGCCGCAGCCCGTGGGCGCCCGCCGCCGCGAACAGCGCCTCGGTGACCTCGTCACCGGAGTCCGGTACCGAGATCGCCAGCGGACCTCCGGCGCCGCGCGACCGGGAGGCGCCGAGAGCGTGGTCCTCGATCGCGCGGTACGCGCGGCCGAACGCGCTCGCACCCCAGCCGGGGCCGCCGGCCGCCTCGAGGGCGTCGAAGTCGGCCGGCGCCCCACGGACGTACATCATCCCGTTGACGAGCGTCGACCCGCCGAGTCCGCGGCCGCGGACCCATGTCTCGGCAGGCGTCCCGAGGGGGCTCGGCCGGGTGGGATAGCGACGCGTGTACCGGTCGGAGCGGAGCGTGAAGTAGAACGCCCTGGGGACCGAGAGCACGGGGTTGCGAGCCGGCCCCCCGTCCTCGACCAGGAGCACCTCGACCGACGGGTCGACCGACAGCCGGTCCGCGAGCACGCACCCGGCCGCGCCCGCACCGACCACGACGTAGTCGTAGATCACGGCCGGGCCGCGGACGCAGGTCGCGACGGGAGCCAACGGGGCAGCAGGCACGAGATCGAGCGCTCCCGTGCGGCCCCCCACCAGACGCCCGCGCCGTACGCGAGGTCGTCGGCCCGACGGGCCAGCGTGAAGCGGATCGGGTCGAGATCGGTGCCGGACCTGCGGCGCGCCGCGATCCCCTCGGCGACGGCCATCACCGCGACCGCACGCCTGGCCCGGGTGGACCCCGCGGCCAGCACGACCGAGACCGGCCACCAGTGCCGCAGAGCGAGTCCAGCCGTCTGACGGGCCAGCGCGAGGCCCGTCGTGCGGACGACCCCCGCCTGCTGCGCGAGGGTCAGCTCGGGCAGTCGGCGCGCGACGTCGCGTGTCATGAGGCCCGCGCATCCCGCCGCGACCGCCCACGACCACCGGCGCTGGACGAGGACACCCAGCACCGCCGCTGCGCCGATCGGCGTGAGCACCGCCGGGGCGACCTTGTCACCGTGTCGGGCCGCGAGCGCGACCGCGCTGGTGCCGTAGAACGCCTTGCGTCCCAGCCAGCGCACGACGGACGGGCGTACGTCGTGGGCCGCCTCCACCTCCGCCGCGTAGTGGACCCGGCGGCCCGCGTCGACGAGCCGCCACACCAGGTCGACGTCCTCGCCGCTGCGCAGCCGGGGGTCGAAACCGTCTCCCAGCGCCGCCACCCGGGCCACCAGGCACGCGCTCGGCACGTACGCGACGGGCGACCACGGCCGGACGGTCGCGGGCACGGGCCCCAGGTCGAGCGATCCGCACGCGTCCTCGTAGCGCTCGAACCAGCGGCGTCCGCCGCGCGACCGGATGCGCGGTGCGGCTGCCGCGAGGCCCGGATCCGCGAAGTGCGCGGCCAGCAGGCCCAGCGCGGACGCCGACACGACGACATCGGAGTCGACGAACGCGACCAACGGGGCCCGCACGGATCGCATCCCCATGTCGCGAGCAGCCGCAGGGCCCACGTTGCGATCGAGCCGCACGAGGGTCGCTCCGTGCCGCTCGGCCACGCGGGCCACCTCGTGGTGGTCGACGGATGCGTCATCGACCACGACGCAGGCCACGTGCGGCGCGAGACGGGCCAGCAGGCGATCGACGCCGAGCGCGTTGTCGCGCACCGGCACCACCACCGTGACGTCCTCGAGCTCCGGGGCGTCACCGCCCGGCTCCGGCCGCGCGAGGTCGAGGTCGAGGAGCTGCGCGGCGAGGGCGGCCGACATCGGGGAGCCGACCGTCAGCGAGCGATCGGCCAGCATCTGCCGGGCAGTCGCCGACAGGCGGACGAAGCGCGAGCCACGCACGAGCAGCTTCCCGACGGCGACGTCGTCGTGCAGACGGACGACGAATCCGTCGGGAAGCCGCGACGCGCTCGTCACCGCGTCCTCGTCACTGTCCTCGTCACTGTGTCCTCGCCATGGGGCTGAGCGCCAGCATGCCACGCGCGTCGGGGACGCCGTCGCGGATCCGGTGCGCGATCTCGGCGATCATGTCCTCGAGCACCTGCGCACCGTTCTCGGCAGTCGCGCCGGCCGGGTCGCCGAGCACCCCGTTGGGTGACACGGCCCCGACCCCGCCGGCCATCATGAGCGGCAGGATCTCCGCCAGCGGACGCTTCTCGCCCGCCTCCGCGCGGTCCAGCCGGACGGATCCGGGGCGGATGTGCAGCATCAACGAGGTCTCGGTGATCCCGGCATGGAGGTCGACCCCCTCGGTCGCGCACGCGGCCCAGGAGACGTCGTGCTCCTCGACGATCATCTGGAACGTCGCCTTGGCGAGCGCCGCGACGTTGCCGCCGTGGGCGTTGACGAACACGATCCGCCCCGCCCACGTGCTCATGGACCGCACGAGCTCGATGACGAACGTCCGCAGCGCCTCCGAGCCTATCGAGCACGTGCCGGCGAACGACTGGTGCTCGCCGCTCGACCCGTACGACACCGGCGGAGCGACGAGCACGTCGCCGCCGAGCCGCTCGGCGACGCCCTCGGCCACCGCCACCGCAATGGCCGTGTCGGTGTCGAGGGGCAGGTGCGGACCGTGCTGCTCGATCGACCCCACGGGGACGAGCACGAGCGGCGTGGCGGCCACCTCGGTCCAGGTGGTGTCGGCGAGCTCGGCGGCCATGTCAGGCGGTCGCCGTGTCAGCGACGTCCTGGGCGACAGCGGCCGGACCGGCTGCGCCGAGCCGACGGGTGAAGCCGTCGGGGACGACCAGCATGTCGCGGTCGAGCTGGTCGATCGACGCCAGGCCCATGCCCAGCAGCGAGGAGTCGATGCCGCCGCGCAGGATGTCCAGCACGTTGCCGACGCCGGCCTCGCCGTTCGCAGCGAGTCCCCACAGGTACGCGCGTCCGATCATGACCGCGCGGGCGCCCATCGCGACGGCCTTGACGACGTCGCTGCCGCGCCGGATGCCACCGTCCAGCAGCACCTCGATCTCGTCGCCCACGGCATCGGCGATGCCGGGGAGCACCCGGATCGGGGCCGGGGTGCCGTCCAAGTTGTTGCCGCCGTGGTTGGACACCGAGATCGCCGTGACGCCGGCGTCGACCGCGCGACGGGCGTCGTCGACGCGGCACACGCCCTTCAGCATGAACGGGTGGCCGCTGATCTGGTGCCACTGCTCGCGCATCCACTCCACGTCCTCCCACGTCGGGGGCGTCGTGGTCATCCACTCGTAGTACGCGCCGAAGAAGGTCGGGCCCTTGGCCTCACCGGGGGCGGCGAGGTTGGGCGCGGTGAGGTCGGGGATCGCTCCGGTGCGCGCGAACTGCGCCAGCCAGCGCGGCTTGCGCGCGACCTGGGGCGCGAACTTCAGCGCGGTCTTGAAGTCGACCTTCTCGGGGATCTCCGGGCTGCCCCAGTCGCGTCCCATCGAGAACGACCAGTCGAGCGTCGCGATGAGGCCGACGGCTCCGGCTGCGTGGGCCCGCTGCATGCGCTGGACCATCACGTCGCGGTCGCCGGTCCAGTACATCTGGAAGAAGGTGCTGGGCGCGACCGCGGCGACCTCCTCGATGGACTTGCTGGCGAAGTTGCTCAGGCTCATGACGGTGCCACGCGACGCAGCAGCCCGCGCGACGGCGACCTCACCGTCGGGGTGGACGGCCTGCACGCCGGTCGGCGAGATGATGACCGGCATCGACACGTCCTGGCCCATGACCGTCGTGGCCATCGAGCGCTCGGGCTGGTGCCCGGCGACGTGGGGCGCGAGGCCCAGCTCCATGAACGCGGCCTCGTTGTCGGCGGTCGACTGGCCGCGCTCGGACCCGGCGACGAGTGCGCCGTAGACCGAGGAGGGCAGACGCTTCTTGGCACGACGCTGGGCGACGGCGACGGACTCGAACCAGGGGTTCTGGGCCCAGGGGTTCTTCGGCATGCTGAGGTGCTCTTTTCTGGTCAGAGGGTGAAGCCGGCGAGGGGGTTCTCGGCGCAGGCCGACACCGGCGGTGCGGTCATGTCCTCGCGGCGGGTGAGGGTGAGCATGACCGGCTGGTTGCGGGTCGGGTTGGCCTTGGAGTGGTCCTGCGACTGCGCCGGGATGACGCGCTCGCCGGCCAGTGCGGTCTCGCCGTAGCCCTGGACGCACTCGGGGTCGGGTCCGTCCAGCGGCAGGCCGGTGAAGAACTTCGCGGCCATGCAGCCGCCACGGCAGGCGTCGAAGAACTCGCACTTCGTGCAGGCGCCACCGGTCTGCGGCGAGCGCAGCTCGTTGAACAGCTCGGAGTTCTGCCACACGCGCTGGAATCCGCCGTCGGCCAGGATGTTGCCGGCCAGGAAGTTGTCGTGAATCGCGAACGGGCACGCGTACACGTCGCCGACCGGGTCGATCAGGCACACGACGCGTCCGGCCCCGCACAGGTTCAGGCCGGGCAGGCTCTCGCCGAAGGCAGCGAGGTGGAAGAACGAGTCGCCGGTGAGCACGTTGTCACCGTTCGCGACGAGCCAGTCGTAGAGCATCCGCTGCTGCTCGGGCAGCGGGTGCAGCTCGTCCCAGACGTCCGCGCCGCGACCGGACGGCCGCATGCGGGTCAGTCGCAGGGTCGCGCCGTACTTGTCGGCCAGGGCCTTGAACTCGTCGAGCTGGGTGACGTTCTGGCGGGTCACGACGACCGAGATCTTGGCGTCCTTGAACCCGGCTTCCTGCAGGTTCGCCAACGCCGTGATCGCGGTGTCGTACGAGCCGGGGCCGCGGACGTAGTCGTTGACCTCGGCGGTCGCGCCGTCGAGCGAGATCTGCACGTCGACGTAGTCGGTCGAGGCCAGCAGCGCGGCCTTCTCCTTGTTGAGGCGCACGCCGTTGGTCGAGAACTTCACGCCGACGTTGTGGTCCACCGCGTACTGCAGGAGGTGCCAGAAGTCGGGTCGGATCGTGGGCTCACCGCCGCCGATGTTCACGTAGAACACCTGCATGCGCTGCAGCTCGTCGATGACCGCCTCCGCCTGGGCGGTCGTCAGCTCGTTGGGGTCGCGGCGACCCGAGGACGACAAGCAGTGGGCGCACTCCAGGTTGCAGGCGTAGGTGAGCTCCCACGTGAGGCAGATCGGCGCGTCGAGGCCGTGCTCGAACTGCTCGATCAGCGAGCCGTTCTTCGGACGCTCGATGGTCGGACGGGTCTCGAGGATGGTCATGCGACACCTTTCTCGGCGATGCGGGTGTTCTCGTTCGGGCGGATCATGTCGGTGTCAGCGAGGCCCTGCAGGGCCGACTCGTAGGCCGACCACTGGTCGGGCGCGATGCCGGCGGCCACGAGGGCGGACCGGACGTCAGGATGCTCGCCGAGACCGCGGACCAGAGCGACGAGCTCCGGCCTCTTCAAGAAGGTGAGCTTGCGATTGCCGAAGTGGTACGCCAGCGCACCGAAGGGCTCGGGGCGCAGCTCCACGGACGGCGACAGCCGCCACGACTCGTCGAGCATTCCTGACATGGGTGGTCTCCCCCGGCTCAGTAGACGCCGCACATGCCGTCGATGGAGACCTCTTCGATGAGGTCCGCAGTCGCCAGCGCGGTGTCGTCGTTCGTCGTGGGAGCAGCGGTCGGGTTGTTCTCCATGGTGTCCTCCTGATCGCGGGTCACCGCTTGTGACCCGTGGCACACGATAATGGCACTCAGGGTCAAAAGGGAAGTGACACGCGCCACTGTTAGATTCCGAGGCGATGAACGCCCCGCCCTCCCGGTCTCTTGGTCGCCCCTCGGTGACAGATCACGCGACGATCGAGCACGCGGCGTTCCAGCTCTTCGAGCGCCAGGGCTTCGAGGAGACCACGCTGGAGCAGATCGCGGACGCGGTCGGCGTGGGGCGGCGCACCCTGTTCCGCTACTTCCCGTCCAAGAACGACATCCCGTGGGGACAGTTCGACGAGAGCCTGCGCGGATTCCGCCAGCAGTTCGACCAGATCCCCGCGGACATGCCGCTGGCCGACGCGGTGCACCGCTGCGTCGTGGACTTCAACCGCTTCGACGACGTCGCGCTCGACCAGCACCGGTTCCGGATGCGGCTGCTCCTCACGACTCCGGCGCTCCAGGCGCACTCGGCCCTCAAGTACGAGGCCTGGCGCGGCGTCATCGCCGAGTTCATCGCCACCCGGCTGGGCCTCGCACCCGACGACGCGGTTCCCCGCCTCGTCGGGCACGTCAGCCTCGCGCAGTCAGTGGCGGCGTACGAGCAGTGGCTGGGCGATCCGGACCGCTCACTCACCCAGATCCTCGAAGCCAACCTCGCCGCACTGCGCGACTACCTCTGCTGAGAGCGCCGAGCCTTCGGACCCCGCCGCCGGGGACAACTGGACTCGGTGGTCCCGTTATCCTCGAGATGGACCGATCCGTCCGCAGATCTCGCACCACGAGGACGCCGATGAGCAATCCCGACGGCCCGCCCTCCCCCGCGGCTGGCCCCGCCGCACGGGCCGGCCTCCGCGCTGATGCACGGCGCAACCAGCAGGCGGTCTTCGCCGCCGCGTGCGAGGTGTTCGCGGCCCAGGGCATGGGGGCCACCATCCCGGTGATCGCCGAGCGGGCGGGTGTCGGGAAGGCCACGGTCTACCGCAGCTACCCCACCAAGGGCGACCTGGTCGAGGCAGTGGCCCGAGAGCAGATCCGCTGGCTCGACGCCCTCGCGGCCGAGGCGGAGCAGCACGAGGATGCCTTCCAGGCCTTGGCCGACCTGCTCGGGGAAATCGCGGCACGTCTGGCCGAGGACCGACTGTTCGGCCAGGTGCTGGGCCGTGCCGACCAGTGGCGGGGCGACCACGAACGGGCCGGGGTCCTCGACCGTATCGTCGCCGCTGCCCAGCGCCAGGGCACCCTCCGACCGGACGCCACCACGACCGACCTGCAGGTCCTCGTCAGCGGCTTCTCGACGGTCCTGCTGGACCGTGACGACCGGGATCCGGCGACGTGGCGGCACTACGTCGCCCTGGTCCTGGACGCCCTCCGCCCGCCCCGCTGACCCTGACGGCCAACGGGCGGGGAGGGATCAGCGGCGCTTCTGGCTGATCGCGTAGAGCGCGATGCCCGCTGCGACGCCCGCGTTGAGGCTCTCGAGGCCCGTCGACATGGGGATCGACACGATCTCGTCGCAGGTCTCGCCCACGAGGCGGGACAGGCCCTTGCCCTCGCTGCCGATCACGATGACCAGCGGGCCGTCGACCAGCTCGGACTCGGCCACGTCGACCGTGCCGTCAGCGGCCAGGCCGACGACCATGCAGCCGTCCTCCTGGAACTGCTTGAGGGTGCGGGTGATGTTGGTGACGCGGGCGACCGGCACCCGTGCCGCCGCGCCCGCGGACGTCTTCCACGCGGCAGCGGTGATCTGCGCGGCGCGGCGCTCGGGGATGACCACGCCGTGCGCGCCGAAGCCCGAGGCGGAGCGGATGATCGCGCCGAGGTTGCGCGGATCGGTGATGCCGTCGAGCACGAGGATCAGGGCCGGCTCGTCCCGCTCTGCAGCGAAGTCCAGCAGGTCCTGCGGGGCGGCGTACTCGTACGCGTTGAGCTTCGCGGCGATGCCCTGGTGGACCGCTCCCCCCGTGAGCTTGTCGAGCTCGATGCGACCGATCTCGAGCAGGCTGACGTGCTGCTCGGCGGCGAGCTTGAAGATCTCGCGCACCTTCTCGTCGCGGTCGGTGCCCTCGGCGACGTACAGCGCGTGCACCGGCACGGTCGCCTTCAGCAGCTCCAGCACCGAGTTGCGCCCCGCGACCCACTCGGCGGCGTCACCCTGCTTGCGCTTGGGACGAGCGGCCTCGCGCTTGGCCGAGGCGTTCTTCATCTTGTAGAGCTTGTGGTTGGGACGGTCCTCCGCGCGCGGCGTCGGGCCCTTGCCCTCGAGCCCCTGACGGCGGCGTCCACCGGAACCGGCAGTGGGGTTGCCCTTGCCGGTCTTCTTGATGGCGCCCTTGCGCTTGCTGTTGCCCGGCATGTCTTAGCTACCCTTCACGGACCAGCGCGCACCTTGCGGCGTGTCCTCGATCTCGATGCCTGCCGCCGTGAGCTGGTCGCGCACCCGGTCGGCAGTCGCGAAGTCCTTGGCCGCGCGTGCCTGCTGGCGCTGCTCGAGAAGCCCCTCGACGAGGGAGTCGATCACCTGCGCATAAGCCGCATCGTCACCCCCACGATCCCACGTCGGGGACAGAGGATCCAAACCGAGCACGTCGAGCATGCTGCGTACGTCCGCCAGCGCGGCGGTCAGCTCGGCCGACGCGCCCGCTGCAAGCAGCTGGTTGCCCTCGGAGAGCCGCCCCTGCAGCACGGCCAGCGCAGCCGGCACCGAGAGGTCGTCGTCCATCGCGGCGGCGAAGGCGGCCGGCACGTCACCGAGCTCCCCTGGGCCCACGAGACCCGCCGCACGACGCACGAATCCCTCGATGCGGTCGAAGGCGGTCGCGGCCTCGGCCAGCGACTCCTCGGAGAACTCCACGATCGAGCGGTAGTGCGAGGCGGCGAGGTAGTAGCGCAGCGCGATCGGCCGCACGCGCTTGACGACCTCGCTGACCATGAGCGTGTTGCCGACCGACTTGGACATCTTGGCGCCGGCCAGGTTCAGCATCGCGTTGTGCATCCAGAAGCGCGCGAACGGCTGACCCGCGGCGCGGGACTGCGCGAGCTCGTTCTCGTGGTGCGGGAACCGCAGGTCCAGGCCCCCGCCGTGGATGTCGAACTCCTCGCCGAGGTATTTGGCAGCCATCGCCGAGCACTCCAGGTGCCAGCCGGGCCGTCCACGTCCCCACGGGGTCGGCCACGAGGCGGAGTCGGGATCGCCCGCCTTGTGCCCCTTCCAGAGGGCGAAGTCGCGCCCGTCGCGCTTGCCCTCGGCGGGGGCGTCCTCGGCGGGCAGCATGTCCTCGACCTTCTGGCGCGACAGCTCGCCGTACGCGGGCCACGACCGCACGTCGAAGTACACGTCGCCCGAGCCGTCCTCGGCGGCGTACGCGTGCCCGCGCTCGATCAGCGTCTGCATGAGCTCGATCATCTCCGGCACGACACCGGTCGCGCGCGGCTCGTACGTCGGCGGGATGCAGCCCAGCACCTCGTACGCCGCGTGGAGCGCCCGCTCGTTCTCATAGGCCACCGCGAACCACGGTCGCCCCTGCTCGACGCCCTTGGCCAGGATCTTGTCGTCGATGTCCGTCACGTTGGCGACGATCGCGACCTCGACGCCCGAGCGCTCGAGCCAGCGGCGCAAGACGTCGAAGACGACCTCCTTGCGAATGTGGCCGATGTGCGGCGGGCCCTGCACCGTCAGCCCGCAGTGATAGATCGACACCCGCCCGGGGACGACCGGGACGAGCTCGCGAATCTGCCGGGATGCGGTGTCGTACAGGTGAAATGCCACGGGGCAAGCCTATCGGCTCCCGCGACGCGCGACTGCCGCCCGCACATCGGCTCGGTGTCCTCATCAGCCCCACGAGTCACATTTGTCACCTAGCATGGGCAGATGCGTCGTCATCTTCCCCTCCTCGTCGCCGCGGTGCTCGGTCTCACCCTGCTGCCCGGCGCCCCCGCGAACGCCTCGTCGGACAAGGCCGGGTTCGCCCGGTGGACGTCCACGCGCGACTTCACCAAGGGCACCTCCTACGGGCTCGCCGCCGGCACGGGCAAGATGACTCTCGGCAAGGGGACCAAGACCCTGCGCTACGACGACCCCAAGGTCTCAGGCGGGGCGAAGTCGTACGACCGGGGCTACTGGAAGGGCCCGTGGCACAAGACCGGCTTCGCCGCCAAGAGCCTCCTCCCGTCATGGAGCGTCACGACGCCCGGCGGCACGTGGGCGCGCATCGACGTGCGGGTCCGCAAGGGCTCGACGGTCGGCAGCTGGGACACGGTCGCTCGCTGGGCCGACAACACCTCCAGCATCAAGCGGTCCTCCTACTCCTCGCAGTCCGACGACCTCGCGAAGGTGTCGACCGACACGGTGCTGGCCAATCCCGGCAAGTCGTTCGACCAGTGGCAGGTGCGCGTGCTGCTGCTCAAGCCGAAGGGCGCCAAGACCAGCCCCACGCTGCACGCGGTCAACGGCGTCGCCGCGACCTACACCGCACGCCACCTCAAGAGCGCGAGCAGCACGACCATGACCGCGACCAAGGACCTCGCGGTCCCCATGTCGTCACAGATGATCCACCAGGGCGAGTTCCCGCAGTACGGCGGCGGTGGCGAGGCGTGGTGCTCGCCGACGTCCACCTCGATGGTCATGCGCTTCTTCGGCAAGGGTCCGGTCAAGGCCGACTACTCCTGGTCCCGGTACGCCGACTCGTTCGTCGACCACGCAGCGCGCTACACGTTCGACCACGCATACGACGGCACCGGCAACTGGCCCTTCAACACCGCGTACGCCGCGCGCTACTCGCTCGACACGTTCGTCACGCGGCTGCACACCCTGCGGGACGCCGAGGCGTTCATCAAGGCCGGCATCCCGCTGGTGGCGTCGGTCGCGTTCGGACGGGGCGAGCTGTCCGGCGCGCCGATCTCCTCGACCCCGGGGCACCTCCTGGTGATCCGGGGGTTCACCTCCACCGGCCAGGTCATCGTCAACGACCCGGCGGCCCGCACCAACTCGACCGTCCGCCGCACGTACTCGCGGGCCCAGTTCGAGAAGGCGTGGCTGCGCGGCAGCGGCGGCGTCGTGTACGTCATCCGGCCGACCAGCAAGGCCCTGCCCAAGGACACGCCCCGCTGGTGACGCCGGATCAGCCGACGACGACGTCGACCTGGTCGTAGCCGGTCGCGCCGTCGGGCAGGACGCCCGCGCGCCGTGCGGTCTGGGGCACGCCGTCCTTGCCCGTCGCCCGGACCTCGAGCGAGTGACGACCCTCGTCCGCGTCCCAGTCGAGCATCCACTGCACCCACGTGTCGTCATTCGGAGCAGCGGCGAGGGTCGCCCTCCGCCACGGCCCGCCGTCGACCCGGACCTCGACCGCGGCGATGCCGACGTGCTGCGCCCACGCGACGCCCGCGACGGTCAGCGGGCCGGCGTCGATCGTGTCTCCGGATCCCGGCACGTCGATGCGTGACTGGATCTTGACGGGTCCGCGCTCGCCCCACCCGCGCCTCGTCCAGAACGCCTGGAAGTCCGCGAAGCGGGTGACCTCCCAGTCGGTGACCCACTTGGTCGCCGAGACGTAGCCGTAGACGCCCGGCACGACCTGGCGCACCGGGAAGCCGTGCGGCACGGGCAGGGGCTCGCCGTTCATCGTGAGCGCCAGCAGCGCCGCCCGGCCGTCGGTCAGCGCCTCGAGCGGGGTCCCGCACGTCCAGCCGTCCTCGGACGTCGACAGCAGGGCGTCCGCGCCGTCCTGGACGCCGGCCTCCTCGAGCAGGCCCTTGATCGGCACGCCGCCCCACGAGGTGTTGCCGATCAGGTCGCCGCCGACCTCGTTGGACACGCACGCGATCGTGATCCACGCATCGGTGAGGCCGCGGTCGAGCAGGTCCTGGTAGGTCAGGGTCATCTCCCGGTCGACCATCCCGTGGATCCGCAGGCTCCAGTCGGCGGGGTCGATCAGCGGCGGGCTGAGTGCCGTGTCGATGCGATAGAAGTCGCGATTCGCGGTCAGCCACGGGCCCTGGCCCCGGACGCCGAGATCGGTCCCCGCGGGAGCCGAGGCGGGCCGCGTCGGCAGCGCGAGCCCCGCACGCACCTCCTCGATCTCCCGACGACGACGGTGACGGGCGCCCAGGACCTGACCGGCTCCGCCCACCACGACCGTGGCGATCGCCACGAGACCCACGCGCACCAGGAACGTCCTGCGCGACGGGTCGCCGTCCCCCGGGGGCTCGGCCCGGCCGCGCTGCGGGAGCAGCAGCTCGAGCACCGCCATGACCGTCACGCCGCCCGCGACACACGCGAAGACGGCCGCCGGTGACGCCGCGGGACGTGTCAGGACGGAGGCGACTCCCGCGGCCACCAGACCGGCGACCAGGAGGCATGCGGCCGCGCGGCGGCTCGTCCACCACCGACCGACCAGCGCGCCGAGCAGGACGATGCCCAGGACCACGCTCGCGACCGCCAGGGGCTTGTCCCGGGTGCCCACGGCGTCGATGATCGCGTGCGCCACCGGTCCGGGCGTGACGTCGATGACGGACTGGCCGACAGACAGCACCGGCGACTCGCGCAGGTCGAGCACCGCGGCCAGCCCCTCGCCCACCGCCAGCCCCGCCAGGGCGGCCAGGGCGCCGGCGGCCGACGTCGTACGAGATCTCACCGGACCATCGTCGCCCGACCACATCGGCCCTGCCCGGCGAAATGGCATGATCAGCGGGTGACTTCTGCGCGCATCGGCATCGGCACCGACGTCCACCGCCTCGTGGCGGGACGCCCCCTGTGGCTCGCGGGCCTGGAGTGGCCGGACGAGGCGCACGGCCTCGAGGGCCACTCCGACGGCGACTGCGTCTCCCACGCGATCGTCGACGCGGTGCTGGGCGCCGCCGGGATCGGTGACATCGGCAGCCACTTCGGCACCGGGGACCCGCGATGGGCCGGGGCTGCGGGGGTGGACTTCCTGGTCGAGACGGCGCGACGGCTGCGCGACCACGGCTGGGCCGTCGGCAACGTGTCCGTGCAGGTCATCGGCAACCGGCCCAAGATCGGCACCCGCCGCGAGCAGGCCCAGCGCGTGCTCGGCGACGCGATCGGAGCGCCCGTCGGCCTCTCGGCGACGACGACCGACGGTCTGGGCCTGACCGGGCGCGGCGAGGGCATCGCGGCGATCGCCACCGCCCTCGTCCACCCCCTCTGAGCAGACTGCCGGCCCCGCGCCGGCCTGAACGACGAAGCCCCCGGCTCCAGAGGAACCGGGGGCTTCGTGGACAGATCAGCTCAGGAGGCGAGGACCTCGTCGAGACGGGTCTCGGCCTTGTCCTCGTTGGTCTTCTCGGCGAGCGCGAGCTCGGAGACGAGGATCTGACGGGCCTTGGCCAGCATGCGCTTCTCGCCGGCGGACAGGCCACGCTCGTGGTCGCGGCGCCACAGGTCGCGGACGACCTCGGCCACCTTCAGGACGTCACCGGAGTGCAGCTTCTCGAGGTTGGCCTTGTAGCGGCGCGACCAGTTGGTCGGCTCCTCGACGTGCTCAGCACGCAGGACCCCGAAAACCCGCTCGAGCCCCGCCTCGTCGACGACGTCGCGAACTCCGACAAGATCGAGGTTGCACGCGGGGACGCGGACGACCAGGTCGTTCTGCGACACGATGCGCAGCACGAGGTAATCACGCTCCTCGCCCTTGATCGTCCGGGTCTCGATGTCCTCGATGACTGCCGCACCGTGATTGGGATAGACAACGGTTTCGCCGACAGTAAAAGTCATAGAGAAAACACCCTTCGTAGACCTCAAGAATACCACGAAGCGCCGACAAAGACCCCTGCCGTTTCAGGGCATGGGTGCCATAGCAGACGCTGTGTCCACAGGTCAAAGGCAATTCCACCAGCCATCTCCGATACCATCGTGGGGGACTCTGCGCCCCTCGCACCGACCGACCGAAAGAGTGATCTGGTGAGCTCAGCACGACGTCGCCCCCTGGCTGTCGCCTCCGTTGCCGTGGTGACGGCCCTCGTCCTTGGCGGGTGTGGAACGAGCTTCAGCGCCCAGACCAACCAGCAGTACCAGCCGGGCGTCGGCGCCAACGCGCGCGGCGACATCGACGCGATGAACACCCTGCTGGTCGCCAACCCCGACGGATCGGCGACGCTCTCGACGGCACTGCAGAACAACCTGAAGAAGGACCAGACGCTGTCCTCCGTCACGGTCACGACGCTCGACGACCAGGAGCTCGAGGTCACGGCTCCCGACGAGCAGCTGCCGCTCAAGCCCGGCTACCTGACGCAGGTGGGAACCTCTGATCCGGCCGGCATCTTCATCGTCGACAAGGACGCCCCCGCGGGCCTCTACGTCAAGGTCACCCTGACCTTCTCGGACTCCTCGCCGATCACCGTCGAGGCCCCTGTCGTCGACCGCACCAGCGAGTACGCCGACGTGGTCCAGTCCCCCTCCGAGGCCGCGACCTCCGACGAGGACGCCGCCTCCAGGACCGAGGACACCACGACCGGCGACGGCCAGTAGGACCGCGAAAGCCCCCGCTGCGGCAGGCAGCAGGGGCTTCGGAGCGGGTCGGCCGGTCTCAGGTCAGCTGACCCGTGACCAGGTACACGACCCGGCGCGCCATCGACACCGCGTGGTCACCGATGCGCTCGTAGTAGCGGCCCAGCAGGGCGACGTCGACCGCCGGCTCCACACCGTGGTCCCAGGAGTCGCCCAGCAGTGACCGGAACAGGTCCTTGCGCAGCAGGTCCATCTCGTCGTCCTCCGCCTCCAGCTGCGCGGCCTTGGCCACGTCACGGTTCGCGACGATGCGCGACGCGGAGTCGATCATCGAGTCCGCGACCGACGCCATCGACACGATGGTCGGGTGCAGGTGCTCCGGCACGGCCGACTCGGGCATGCGGCGGCGCGCGATCTTCGCGACGTGCACCGACAGGTCGCCCATCCGCTGCAGATCGGCCAGCATCCGCAGCGTCGCGATCAGCTGGCGCAGGTCGGTGGCGACCGGCTGCTGCGTCGCGAGCAGGAGGAGCGTCCGTTCCTCGATCGTCTCGGTGGCCTCGTCGACGTCCTTGTCGCCGGCGATCACCGACTCGGCGATCTGGCCGTCCGCCTCGAGCAGGGCGGTGGTGGCGTCGGCGACGGCACGCCGGACCGTACCGGTCAGGGCCACCAGGTCGTCGACGATGGCATCGAGCTGTTCGTAATACTGATCGCGCATGTATGCCACCGTACGGATCGGCGGTGAACGGACGGCGACCCCTGGTGAACGGGGCATGAACGCCAGCGGAAAGGCCTGTCTCTGCGACCACCGCAGGACGGTTCCTTGCCAGCGCGGCCCTATCCTCAAGGTGTGGACACCAGCGCGGGCATGGCGATCGCCGGAGCGATCGGTGCTGTCATCGGCGCGATGGTCACGTACGTCTGGCGCTTCAGCGAGAAGAGGCAGCAGCAGACCGTGCCCGAGCCGACCCCCGTGGTCCCGCCCGGAGCGGAGCTCGTCCTGTCCGTGCTCTCGTCCTCCGCGGTCCTGATCGACTCGGCCGACACCGTCGTCAAGGCGTCCGCGCCGGCGTTCGCGATGGGGCTCATCCACGACGACCGCCTCGAGCCGGACGAGCTGATGGCCCTGGTCCGGCAGGTGCGTCGCGACGGCCAGGTCCGCGACGCCGACATCTCGTTGCAGCCCCGCCGTGGCAGCACGGCACACATCCACGCCCGCGTGGCCCCCCTGACGTCCCGCCTGATCCTCGTCCTCGCCGACGACCGCACCCGCGAGCAGCAGGTCGAGTCCATCCGACGCGACTTCGTCGCCAACGTGAGCCATGAGCTCAAGACGCCGGTCGGCGCCCTGAACCTGCTGGCCGAGGCCGTCGGCGAAGCCAAGGACGATCCGGAGGCGGTCGTGCGGTTCGCCCACCGGATGCACCTCGAGAGCGACCGCCTGACCCGTCTCGTCCAGCAGATCATCGATCTCTCCCGCCTGCAGAACGACATCCTGAGCGACGACGCCACGACCGTGAAGGTCGGCGAGCTCGTCTCCGAGGCCTGCGAGCACTCCGCGACGGACGCCGAGCACAAGGACATCGAGATCGTCGCGTCGGTCGAGCCCGACCTGTTCGTCCACGGGGATCGCGCCCAGCTGCACGCGGCGGTCAGCAACCTGGTCGAGAACGCCGTGACGTACAGCCCCGAGGGCTCGCGGGTCGCCGTCAGCGCCCACCGCGACGGTCCCGACGTACGCCTGACCGTCACAGACAACGGCATCGGCATCCCCGGCGAGGAGCTCGATCGGATCTTCGAGCGCTTCTACCGCGTCGATCCCGCGCGGGCCCGCGCGACCGGCGGCACGGGCCTCGGGCTGTCGATCGTCAAGCACGTCGCCGCGAGCAACGGCGGAAGCGTGGAGGTGTGGAGCGAGCCGGGCCTCGGCTCGTCATTCACCCTCGTCCTGCCGGCCCACCACCACGACATCGAAGACACTGAGGACAGCGAAGAGGAGCAGGCGTGACGAAGGTACTGGTGGTCGAGGACGAGGCGAGCTACAGCGAGGCGCTGTCGTACGTCCTGCGCAAGGAGGGGTTCGACGTCGCGATCGCCGAGACCGGCCCGGACGCCCTGACGGAGTTCGACCGCGGCGGGGCCGACATCGTCCTGCTCGATCTGATGCTGCCGGGGTTGTCGGGCACCGAGGTCTGCCGCGCCCTTCGCCAGGTCTCCTCGGTGCCGATCATCATGGTCAGCGCCAAGGACACCGAGGTGGACAAGGTCGTCGGGCTCGAGCTGGGCGCCGACGACTACGTGACCAAGCCGTACTCGCCGCGCGAGCTCGTCGCGCGCATCCGGGCGGTCCTGCGTCGCGGAGCCGCCGACGAGGTCGACGACCACACGTCCCTCGAGGCCGGGCGCGTGCGCATGGACGTCGACCGCCACCTGGTGACGATCGACGGAGCCGTCGCGAAGCTGCCACTCAAGGAGTTCGAGCTGCTGGAGTACTTCTTGCGCAACCCCGGCCGCGTGCTCACCCGCGGTCAGCTCATCGACCGGGTCTGGGGCGCCGACTACGTGGGTGACACCAAGACGCTCGACGTCCACGTCAAGCGTCTGCGGTCCAAGATCGAGCCCGATCCGGCCAATCCCACGACCCTCACCACCGTCCGCGGGCTCGGCTACAAGTTCGACGCCTAGCCCCGACCTCCCTGCGGGAACCGGCTGCGGATGCTCCCCGCCGTCCGGGATACTCGGGTCACGCTCCCGGCACCTCGGGCGCGGTCAGGGGGCAGGCATGCGGTCGATGCCGCAGTGGTGGAACCGGCAGCACGGCGTCCTCAGGTGGACCGCAGGGATCGCGCTGTGCGCAGGTCTGTACGCGCTCGGACATCTGCTGGTCGCGTCCATCTTCGATCTGGACCCCGCTTCGGACCGGAGCCTCATCTCCTGGCTCTTCATCCTCGTGTCCCTGCCGCTCGTCCCGGTCGGTGCCCTCGTCCAGCGCCGCCGTCTCGGGGGCAGGGGCCAGCTCAGCCTCTACCGTCAGGCGTACCGGACGGGCGTCGTCCCCGAGGGAGCGGACGTCGAGAGGTGGCGCCCCGTGGTGCGCAAGCAGCTGCGATTCATCCGCGAGGGCCGCCGGGTGCACCTGATCTGGTGGTCCCTCATGCTCGCCGCCGTCGTCGCCGCCATCGGCACCATCCTCGTGCGCGGCACGGCGTCCTACCTGATCTTCATCCTCCCTGTCCTGGGTCTCCTCACGGTGCTGGTGGTCGTCAGCGCGTGGGGCCTCGACCGGCTCTGGCGCTGGCGCCAGGGTCAGTTCGAACGGCTCTCACGTGCACTGGGCCAGGAGCGCGCAACCGAGCCGGCCGGCTAGCGCCCCTGGTTGGCGACGGCGGCGATCGCGGCCTCCGCGGCGGCCGGGTCGAGGTACGTCCCGCCCGCAATCGTCGGGCGCAGATCGGCGTCGAGGTCGTAGACGAGCGGGATGCCGGTGGGGATGTTGAGACCCACCACGGCCTCCTCGCTCAGCCCGTCGAGGTGCTTGACGAGCGCCCGCAGCGAGTTGCCGTGGGCCGTGACCAGGACCGTGCGGTGGTCGAGCAGATCGGGCACGATCGAGTCGTACCAGTAGGGCAGCATCCGGTCGAGGACGTCGGCCAGGCACTCGGTGCGCGGCAGGAGCTCATCGGGCAGGGCCGCGTAGCGGGGGTCCTCGGCCTGGCTGAACTCGGCGTCGTCGGCGAGCGGCGGCGGCGGGACGTCGTACGACCGGCGCCAGGTCATGAACTGCTCCTCGCCGTACTGCTCCAGCGTGGCCTTCTTGTCCTTGCCCTGCAGCGCGCCGTAGTGGCGCTCGTTGAGCCGCCACGAGCGCTTGACCGGGATCCAGTGGCGGTCGATGCCGTCCAGGACGATCTGCGAGGTGCGGATCGCGCGGCGCAGCAGGGACGTGTGGGAAACATCGGGCAGCAGGCCTGCCTCGGCCAGCATCGAGGCGCCCTTGACGGCCTCCTCGACACCCTGTTCGTTGAGGTCGACGTCGACCCAGCCGGTGAAGAGGTTCTTGGCGTTCCACTCGCTGTGGCCGTGGCGCAGGAGGATCAAGGTGCTCATGCTCCGAGCCTATTGCGTCCGGGCGTCATTCGGGCTCCGGGTCCGCGTCCTTGAGCTCGGTGTGGATCTGGTGCAACGCCTGCACGTAGTCGTTCTGCGACTGGATGCCGGCGAGCGTCCACTGCTGCTCGATCACCACGTAGGGCAGCTGGGCGATTCCCAGCGAGCGGCCCGTCTCGACCTGGGTGCGCACCTCGTCGGCGTACTCGGTGCTCGCGAGCAGGGCCTCGGCGGTCTCGAGGTCCAGCCCCACCAGGGCGGCACGGGTCGCGAGGGCGAAGGGGTCGCCGATGTCGGCCCCCTCCAGGAAGTGCGCCCGCCACAGCTGGTGGAGCAGATCGCGCTGGAACCCCGGTCCGGACTCGTCGGCCCACGTCAGCAGCCGCCATGCGTCGAACGAGCCGGCCTGGACGGCCTCCTCGAAGTTGAGATCGATGCCGGTGATGCGTGCTGCCGCGGTGACCTGCGCGTTGACCAGCTCGACCTTGTCGCGGCCGCCGAGGCGCTCGTCCAGCGCGTCGAGCAGCAGCCGGCCGTCGCTCGGCTCGTCGGGCTCGACCTGGAACGCCCGGTAGGTGACCTCGACGGGCTCCCCCGTCAGGATCGAGAACATCGCGGCGGCACGCTCGAACCGGGTCGACCCGATGTACGACCACGGGTCCGTCACATCGGCGAAAACGATGACCTTCACGCGCCCCACGCTACGCGAGCGGCGGTTGCCGCACGCCTACGGCTTCAGGTGCTTGAACGCGTCGAGGTTGCGGGTCGACTCGCCCCGGGACTCGCGCCACTGCCACTCCTTGCGGATGGACGAGGCGAATCCGAGCTCGAGGATCGTGTTGAACGACTCGTCGGCATAGGTCAGGACCGCGCCCAGCACCCGGTCCAGCTCGTCGGGAGTCACGGCGCCGAGCGGCAGGCGTCCGTCGAGGTAGATGTCGCCCGCGGAGTCGACCGCGAACGCGACGCCGAACATCTTGAGGTTGCGCTCGAGCAGCCACCGGTAGACGACCTGGTGGTTCTCGTCGGGGTTGCGGGCCACGAACGCGTGGATGCCGAGGGAGTGCTTGCCCACCTCGAGCCGACAGGTCGTCTGCAGCTTGCGCTCGCCCGGCAGGATCACCTCGAACGTGCCGGGGCGATGCTCGGTGTAGGCGAGGTCTGCTGCCTCGAGCGTGTCGACGATGACGTCGCGGACGGCGATCGGGCTCATGCGTGGGACTCCCTGCGGGTGGTGACGGCCTGCTCGTAGACGCCGAGCGTACGGTCTGCGGTCACGTCCCAGCCGAATCCCTCGGCGTGGCGGACGGCCTTGTGGCTCATCGCGTCGCGCAGCTCGCGGTCGGTGAGCAGACGGTGCAGCGCCGAGGCGTAGTCGGCCGGGTCGTGCCCGTCGACCAAGACGCCCGTGACACCATCCGACACGGCCGTCGCGAGGCCGCCGACACGCGCCGCCACGACCGGCGTGCCGCAGGCCTGGGCCTCGATCGCGACCAGGCCGAACGACTCGTTGTGCGACGGCACGCAGACCACCGAGGCGGCGACGTACCAGTCCGCGAGCACCCGCTGACCCACCGTGGGGACGAACCTGACGACATCGGCCAGGCCGAGCTCGACGGCCAGGTCCGACAGCGCGGTCGGGCGCTCGAGACCCGATCCGGACGCGCCGCCCACGACCGCGACGACGAGTCGTTCGCGCAGGGACGGATCACGCTCGAGCAGGACCGCGGCGGCACGCAGCACGACGTCTGGCGCCTTGAGCGGCTGGATCCGTCCGGCGAAGAGCAGCACCGCAGCGTCCTCGGCTATCCCCAGGCGCCGGCGCACCTCGGCCTGCTGCCCGGGACGGAACACGTTCACGTCGACCCCCGGGTGCACGACCGCGACCCGGTCCGGCTCCGCGCCGTAGAGCTCGATGAGCTCGCGGCGCTCCTCCTCGGTGTTGGCGATGAGGCGGTCGGCCAGACGGACGATCTCCTCCTCGCCACGGATGCGACCGATCGGCTCGGCGGCGTCCCCCTCGGCGAGCATCGCGTTCTTGACCTTGGCCATCGTGTGCATCGTGTGCACGAGCGGGACGTTCCACCGTTCCCGGGCGACGGTGCCGACCTGTCCCGAGAGCCAGTAGTGCGAGTGCACGAGGTCGAAGTGCCCCGGCTCGCGCTCGACCTCTGCGCGCAGCACGTCGCGGACGAAGGAGCACAGCTGCGAGGGCAGGTCGTTCTTCTCCAGGCCCTCGAACGGTCCCGCGGCGACGTGGTGCACCGTGATGCCCGGCTCGGGGACGTGCACCGCGGGCTGGTGGCGCGAGGTCGCGCGGGTGAAGATCTCGACCTCGATCCCCCGGGCGGCCAGCTGGCGGGACAGCTCGATGACGTACACGTTCATGCCGCCGGCGTCCCCGTCGCCGGGTTGCTCGAGCGGCGAGGTGTGCGCCGAGAGCATGGCAATCCGCTGGAGCATGTGCACCCGCCTTTCGGATCCATCGTCCCACCTGACTCCCACTCCGTCCTCCCCAGTGCTGGGCGTGCGCGGGTCTGCCACGATGGCCCCATGCCCACAGCCGTCGTGACCGGAGCCAGCAGTGGCATCGGCGCCGCCACCGCCCGATCCCTGTCCGCCGCCGGATTCCACGTCTTCTGCGTCGCCCGGCGCACCGAGCGCATCGAGCCGCTCGCCGCCGAGATCGGCGGCACCGCCGTGACGTGCGACGTCACCGACGAGTCGCAGGTCGCGGCGCTCGCCGAGACGGTCGGCCCCTCGCTCGACCTGCTGGTCAACAACGCGGGCGGGGCGATCGGCACGGACCACGTGGCGGTGTCCGATCCCGACGACTGGCGACGGATGTACGAGGTCAACGTCGTGGGCACGCTGCTGGTGACCCGCGCGCTCCTGCCGGCGCTGGTCGCGAGCGGCGCCGGCACACTGCTCAACCTCGGCTCGATCGCCGGCCACACGCCGTACGTCGGCGGGGGCGGGTACGTCGCGGCCAAGCACGGCGTCGCGGCCATGACCGAGACCCTGCGCCTCGAGCTGAACGGGCAGCCGGTGCGGGTCACCGAGATCGCGCCCGGCATGGTCCGCACCGACGAGTTCAGCCTCAACCGGTTCAGCGGCGACGCCGACAAGGCCGACTCCGTGTACGCCGGGGTGCGCGAGCCGCTGGTCGCCGAGGACATCGCCGACGCGATCACCTGGGTCGCGACGCGCCCGCAGCACGTCAACGTCGACCTGATGGTGCTGAAGCCGCTCGCGCAGGCCGCCTCGTGGAAGGTGCACCGGGAGGGCTGAGCCCCCGGACCGAGCCCTGCCAGGACGACGAGACCCCCACCGGATGGTTCCGGTGGGGGTCTCGTCGAAGGGGTGGGTCAGTGCATCATGATCGGCGGCGTCGCGCCGTCCTCGTCGTCGAGCAGGTGCGACTCCTGCTTCTTGCGGGGGAGGAACGCGACCGGGACGAGCGTCACGACGAGCACCGCGAAGGCCACCCAGTACGACGTCGAGAACGCGTCGGCCAGGTCCTGGAAACCCTGCTGCAGGACCGATCCGGGCACCTGCAGCATGTCGACGACACCTGCGCCCTGCTCGGTGTGCGATCCCGCCGCGAGCTGTGCGGGCGTCAGGCCACCCTCGACACCGGGCAGCTTCTCCGAGCCGGCGATGACGTCGCCGCTCTTCATCGCATTGGTCAGGACGACCGAGATCGTCGCGATGCCGGCGGCGCTGGCCACCTGCTGCGTCACGTTGAGCAATGTCGACCCGCGGGCCACGTCCGAGGCCTTGAGGGTCTTGAGGGCAGCCGTGAACAGCGGCATCATCGTCGAGCCCATACCGAGGCCGGTCACGAACAGCCACCCCATGATCGTCCAGTCGGACGTGCCGGGGTCCGTGCTCTGCGCGACGCCGAACAAGCCCACCAGGATGCCGAGGAAGCCGAACGGGACGATGCGCCCGACCGGGATCCGGTCGCTGAGCGCGCCGGCGATCGGCATCGTCAGCATCGCGCCGACGCCCTGTGCGGCGATGAGCAGGCCGGCCTTCTTCACCGAGTAGCCGTCGACCTGCTGGAAGTAGGTCGGCACCAGAAGCAGCGCACCGAAGAACGCCGAGGCGAACAGGAACATCGTGATGATCGAGAGGGTCAGGTTGCGATCCCGGAACAGCCGCAGGTCGAGCAGCGGGTGCTTGGGCTTGAACGACCAGAACACGAATCCGACGATCAGCGCGAGGCCGATGATGGCCGGTGCGAGGACCTTCACCGCCAGGACGGTGCCCTCCTCGGGGATCGAGGAGACGCCGTACAGCAGTGCGGCCAGACCCGGCGAGAGCAGGATCATGCCGATGACGTCGAGCGACTCGCTCGGCTCAGGCGCGTCCTTGGGCAGCACGCGCGCGGCGTACGCCAGGCCGATGAGACCGATCGGCAGGTTGATCAGGAACACCCAGTGCCACGACGCAGCATCGATCAGGATGCCGCCGAGGATCGGGCCCATGATGGGGCCGAGCAGCATCGGGACGCCGAGGATCGCCATGAGGCGGCCCATGCGGTGCGGGCCTGCGGCCTTGGTCATGATCGTCATGCCGAGCGGCATCAGCATGCCGCCGCCGAGGCCCTGCAGGACGCGGAAGCCGATCAGCGCCTCGATGTTCCAGGCCGTCGCGCACAGCAGCGAGCCGATCGTGAACAACGCGATCGCGGTCATGTAGAGGCGCTTGGTGCCGAACCGGTCGGCGGCCCAGCCGGTCAGCGGGATGACCGCCGCCAGCGCGAGCATGTACGCCGTCGCCGTCCAGGCGACGGTCGAGTAGGCCAGCGGCTCGTCGCCGTCCGACAGCTCGGTCTGGAACGTCGGCAGGGCGACGTTGACGACCGTGACGTCCAGGATCGACATGATCGCGCCGAGCACGACGACTCCGGCGATCTTGAGCAGATCAGGGGTGATCTTGTCGTCGTCCTCGGACAACGGCTCGGTGGGGGCGGTCATAGGCAGTGCTCCTGGTTCTTGAGCGGGCGGAGGGTGCCGCCGGCAAGGATGGCGGACAGCGCTCGGTGCAGGTCTGCGCGCTGTTCTTCGGGGAGGGTGGCCGTGAAGGCGCGGATGGAGTCGCGCTTGGCGTCCACATGACTGACTGCGAGCTTCTCGCCGGCCGGAGTGAGGGAGACGAGCTTGACCCTCCGGTCGTCGGGACTCTCTCGGCGTTCGACGACGTCGAGCTTCAGCAGCTGCTCGACATTGCGGCCGGTGGCGGCGTCCGACAGGCCGAGCTCAGTCGCGATCGAGTGGATCGACATGGGCTCTGCCTTCTTCGCCAGCAGGAACAACGTACGTGCCTGCGAGAACGAGAGATCGAGGTCGACCATCGCGTCCATGCCGTCGGACTCGGCGAGATACATCAGGCGCATCACGAACTCCTCGAGCGCGCCGTAGAGCTGGTCCGGAGTGGTCACCCGAAGATGCTAACCATCACGCAACCTTTGATCAAATGAAATATTTGTTACGGCACAACGACATTCCCGCTGTCCGCTTTGCACCGCGATTCGTGCCCTGAGGGCTCGCACCCGTAGAATGGGAAGGCTCCGACTTTGGTGAGCATTCCCCACGCTTAGGACTTTTTTTCGCATGCCCATTCGCTCCGACCTGCGCAACGTCGCAATTGTCGCCCACGTCGACCACGGCAAGACCACGCTGGTTGACGCCATGCTCCAGCAGCAGGGCCACTTCGACGAGCACCACCTGCTCGCCGAGCGCGCCATGGACTCCGGAGATCTGGAGCGCGAGAAGGGCATCACGATCCTCGCGAAGAACACCGCGGTCCGCTACAACGGCCCCGGCGCCCCCGAGGGCGGCGTGACGATCAACATCATCGACACCCCCGGCCACGCCGACTTCGGCGGCGAGGTCGAGCGCGGTCTGTCCATGGTCGACGCCGTGATCCTGCTCGTCGACGCCTCCGAGGGCCCGCTCCCCCAGACCCGCTTCGTGCTGCGCAAGGCGCTCGCGGCCAAGATGCCGGTCGTCCTGGTCGTCAACAAGGTCGACCGCCCCGACTCCCGCATCAGCGAGATCGTCGACGAGACGTACGAGCTGTTCCTCGATCTTCTCGAGGACGGTGCCAGCGAGGACGCCCTCGACTTCCCCGTCGTCTACGCCTCGGCCCGCGCCGGTCGCGCCTCGCTCAACAAGCCCGAGGACGGCGGCCTGCCCGACAGCGAGAACCTCATCCCGCTGTTCCAGACCATCATGGAGGCCGTCCCGGCCCCCGAGTACACCGAGGGCGCGCCGCTGCAGGCGCACGTCACGAACCTTGACGCCTCGCCGTTCCTCGGCCGTCTGGCCCTCGTCCGCGTGAAGGAGGGAACCCTCAAGAAGGGCTCCCAGGTCGCGTGGATGAAGGTCGACGGAACTGTCGACAAGGTCAAGATCACCGAACTGCTGGTCACCAAGGAGCTCGAGCGCGTGCCCGGCGAGAGCGCCGGCCCCGGCGACATCGTCGCGATCGCCGGCATCCCGGACATCATGATCGGCGAGACGCTGGCCGATCCGGAGAACCCGGTCGCGCTGCCGCTGATCACGGTCGACCAGCCGGCCATCTCCATGACGATCGGCACCAACACGTCGCCGCTCGCGGGCCGCGAGAAGGGCACCAAGGTCACCGCGCGCCTGGTCAAGGATCGCCTCGATCGCGAGCTCATCGGCAACGTCTCGCTCAAGGTCGTCGAGACCGACCGCCCCGACGCCTGGGAGGTCCAGGGACGTGGCGAGCTCGCGCTGGCCATCCTGGTCGAGCAGATGCGTCGCGAGGGCTACGAGCTCACCGTCGGCAAGCCGCAGGTCGTCACCCAGGAGATCGACGGCAAGCTGCACGAGCCCATGGAGCGCCTGACGATCGACGCCCCCGAGGAGTACCTCGGCGCGATCACGCAGCTGCTGGCCGTCCGCCGCGGTCGCATGGAGCAGATGATCAACCACGGCACCGGCTGGGTCCGCATGGAGTTCATCGTCCCCGCGCGTGGCCTGATCGGCTTCCGCACCGAGTTCCTGACCGACACCCGCGGCACCGGCATCGCGCACCAGACGTTCGAGAGCTACGAGCCGTGGGCCGGCGAGATCTCGACCCGCCCGTCGGGCTCGCTCGTCTCGGACCGCGCGGGCGCTGCGACGTCCTATGCGATGACCAACATCCAGGAGCGCGGCACGCTGTTCATCGAGCCGGGCACCGAGGTGTACGAGGGCATGATCGTCGGCGAGAACTCGCGCGCCGACGACATGGACATCAACATCGTCCGTGAGAAGAAGCAGACCAACGTCCGCTCCAACGCCGATGAGTTCGAGAAGCTCGTGCCGCCGCGCAAGCTGTCGCTCGAGCAGTGCCTCGAGTTCTGCCGCGAGGACGAGTGCGTCGAGGTCACCCCGGCGAACGTCCGCATCCGCAAGATCATCCTGGACGCCACGGAGCGCAACCGCGCCAACCGCGGCAAGAAGTAGGCCCTAGGGCCGCACCCCCCTCCCCCGGCGCGGTGCGCTGGCGTCCACTTTCACCACTCTGCTGGACGCCATCGCACCGCCCTCCGAGGGGATGGGGCGGAACAGCGAGGCCCAGCGCCTCGCGAAGACCGGCTCCGGCCCGTCGTAGCCTCGCTCGACGAGCATCCGGTGCACCCGGCCCACCAGCGCCCGCGGGCGCTGGAGCATGGGATTGGTGACCTGCAGGTACGCAACCGATTCGTCGCGGAAACCGGCATAGCGGGCGAGATCCTTGCCGAACTGCTCGATCGACTCCGCGTGCTGGCGTCCCTCGTACTCCAGGACCAGCATCCAGAGCCGGAACAGCAGATCGACGCACCCGAGCCACTTCCCCCGGACGACCAGGTCGACGTTGGACTCGGGCACGGGCAGGCCCGAGAACACCACGAGCGCCCGCGTCTCCGACTCCTTCAACGAGCGTGATCGGGGCTCCAGGTGAGGCAGGACCCGACGCGCCTGACTCGCGCCCGGGCGCCACGGATCGCGAGCGGCCAGCTCCGCGATCTCGACGATCGTCGCGTACTGGCGGTACAGGAGCCAGTCGCCCACCTTGATGGCGTCGATCAGGCGAGCCGTCGAGCAGTACTGGATGAACGCCGCAGCCGGCGTGACACCGACGCTGTCCAAGGGCGGCAGGACCTCCGTCCGATGGACGAACATGTCGTCGAGCGCGATGTGCAGGTCGCCGGCCACCGTGAAGTGAAATGGACGCTCGGGCCCGACGTCGAGACCCAGGGCCTGGAGCCTCGTGACGTGGCTGAGGTGCGCGCGCTCAGGGACCGCGAGCGAGGCTGCCGTTATCCAGTCCTCCCGCGTCATGACGTGGTCGCGGTGCACCCAGACCCGCACGAAGACCCGGCGGAATCGGCTACCGCGCAGGACCTTCTCGCTGAGGCCGAGTGCACGCGCCTCGGCCGCGGTGAAGGGGCGAGAGGCGAGCTCATCCGGCACTGGCAGAGGACGGGGCATCCCACCACCGTGCGGCCGTCCAGCCACTGACGTACGGCCCGGGCAACCGTCTGTGCACGACCGCGCACCCCCAAGCCCCCTGTGGACCCGGGGCGGTGCGCTGGCGTCCAGCCACGGGGCTTTTGTGGACGCTGGCGCACCGCCCCGGGGGGCAGGGGTCAGAGGACTCCGCGGGGGCGGAACTGGACGCTGATGCGCGGGCCGACGGGGCGGGCGGTCTTGAGGATCGCGTGCTCCCAGGTGCGCTGGCACGACCCGCCCATGACCACGAGATCGCCATGGCCGAGGGCGAAGCCGATCTGCGGCCCGCCACCGCTCGGGCGAAGCGACAGCCGACGAGCGGCACCGAGCGAGACGATCGCGACCATCGTGTCGTTCGTCCGGCCACGGCCGATGCGGTCGCCGTGCCACGCGACGCTGTCGCGGCCGTCGCGGTAGTAGCACAGGCCAGCCGTCGCGAACCGCTCGCCGAGCTCGGGCTCATAGTGGTCGGACAGCATCTCGCGAGCGGTCAGCAGCAGCGGGTGGGGCAGCGCGTCACGGGTGCCGTAGTGGGCCAGCAGGCGCGGCACGTCGACCACCCGGTCGTACATCTCCCGGCTGTCGGCGCGCCACGGCACCTGGCCCTGCAGGGACAGGAACACGTCGTCGGAGCCGCTGATCCATCCCGGCTGGACGTCGACCCACGCACCACCGGACAGCAGGGTGCGCTCGGGCGCCAACCGCGCGATCTGCGGCTCGACACCCGCGTCGAGCAGTGATCCCTGGTAGTAGTCCGTCATCCCCCGAGCCTACGCTCCGTCGAACACATGTTCTAGCCCCCGTGCCCACTAGGCTCTGCTCATGGACTCCGCCTGGGACCGGCTGCTCGACCTCGTCGACCGCCTCGCCACCGATCCGACCCTCACGATCGGCGCGGAGAACGAGGCTGAGATGGTGCCGTTGATCAGCGCGGCGATGGAGGTCCACGACATCGACAGCGAGCTGGACGTCCCCGACGTCGCCAGGTGGCTGGTCGGCCTCGTGCACGCCCACCGCGCCGTCCGCGAGGCCCACCCCGAGGTCGATCCCGAGGACGACCTCTCGGACCTGCGCGTCATCGTCACCCGCTGGCTCCACCGCGCTCGACCACGCTGACGGTCATACTTTCGGTCGTCCTGTCATGGACGTCCGGACGATGCCGCCTCACGTCGTCGGCGGGGAGGATCGAGGCATGGGATGGACGCTTTGCACTCATGGCACCGCCTACGACGTCATCACAGGCGAGGACGTCCGTGAGGCGCTGCTCGTCGCAGACGGCGTCGAGGTCGACCGGCGATCCGCAGGGTTCTGGGGCCGGACGAGACTGACCCACGAGGACAGCGCCCGCTTCGAGGTCCAGTGGGGCCCGCGCAACACCATCGTCGCGGCGCACCTGCTGGAGGAGGCAGAAAGCGGACCACACCGGACGCCCCTCGTGCCGCCGCCGGGCTCGAGGGCCGCGAAGCGCGAGGAGCTCGCGCGGGACCACCCTCGACTGTTCGTGGCTCACCGCGTCGGGCAGGCGCTGGGCCAGATCCTCTTGGGCACCCTGGGCATCGGAGCGCTGGTCGCTGCCGTCTTCGGGGCGCTGCTCCCCCGTATCGACCTCTCGTGGATCCCGTCGCCCGACCTGCCCGACCTGCCGTGGCCCGACCTCCCGTCGCCGGAGCTGCCGGGCTGGCTGGACGCCGTGCTCGCGGAGCAGAAGTACTGGCTGCCGGTGGTGATCGCGCTCGTCGTCGCCCTCCGCGAGCTCGACCGGCGACGCGTCAAGGACGCCGAGCGTCAGGCAGCCGAGCGAGAGGCCCCGGTCACTGCGGCTCCTCCTCCTCCGCCCGCTCGACGACGAGGACGAACTCGCCGTCGTGCTCCTCGACGCCCGTGACCACCGCGGTCTCGACCATCTTGCGCCCGAGACGACCCCGCACGACCATCGGATCGGTCTGCAGGTCCTTGTAGAGGGCGATGCACAACGCGATCATCACGAGGACGAACGGCACCGCCGCCACGATCGTGATCTGTTGCAGTCCGTTGAGGGCGTCATCGCCTCCGACGACGAGCATGATCGCCGCGACGCCGCCCATGACGGCACCCCAGAACACCACGGTGCGGCGCGACGGCTCGATCGAGCCCTTCTCGCTCAAGGTGCCCATGACCACCGCTGCCGCATCGGCCCCCGAGACGAAGAAGATGCCGACCAGCACCATGACCAGGACGGTCGAGACCCCCGCGATGGGCAGGTGGTCGAGCACCGCGAACAGCGCGGAGTCGGTGTCGACCGCGCCGGCCTTGTCGATCAGGTCGCCGGTCCTGCGCTGGACGTCGATCGCCGTGCCGCCGAAGATCGCGAACCAGACGAGGCTCACGAGGGTCGGCACGAGCAGGACGCCCGTGACGAACTGCCGGATCGTACGCCCGCGGCTGATGCGAGCGATGAACATGCCGACGAACGGCGTCCACGACACCCACCAGGCCCAGTAGAAGATCGTCCAGCCGGCCAACCACTCCTCCATCGCCGCGTCGCCGCTGGCCGCGGTGCGGGACGCCATCTCGGTCATCTGCGAGACGTAGTCACCGAGCGCGGTCGGCAGCAGGTTGAGGATCAGCAGCGTCGGGCCGGCCACGAAGACGAACAACGCCAGGACGAGCGCCAGGACCATGTTGGTGTTGGACAGCCACTGGATGCCCTTGGCCACGCCTGACACCGCCGAGGCGATGAACGCGATCGTGAGCACCACGATGATCACGACGAGGACGACCTTGCCGACGTTGTCGACCCAGCCGTTGTACTGCAGGCCGCTGCCGATCTGCAGCGCACCGAGGCCCAGCGACGCCGCCGAACCGAACAGGGTCGCGAAGATGGCGAGGACGTCGATGACCCGTCCGATCGGTCCCGCCGCGCGGCGCTTGCCGATGAGCGGGGCGAAGGCGGACGAGATGAGCTGCGAGCGTCCCTTGCGGAACGTGCCGTACGCGATCGCGATGCCCACGACCGCGTAGATCGCCCACGGATGCAGGCCCCAGTGGAACATCGTCGTGGCCATCGCCGTCTGCATCGCGGCGTCGGACTCGGCCTCGGACATCCCGGGCGGCGGGGACGCGTAGTGCGAGAGCGGCTCCGCGACGCCCCAGAACATCAGGCCGATGCCCATGCCCGCGCTGAACATCATGGCGACCCACGAGACCGTACGGAACTCCGGCACCTCTTCGTCGTCACCGAGCGGGATGCGTCCGTACTTGCTGGCCGCCAGCCAGATCACGAAGATCACGAAGAACGTGGACGCCAGCACGAACAACCATCCGGTGTTGGTGATCACCCACTTCTGGGCGCTGCTCGATGCCGAGCCGAGGCCCGACGTGCTGATCAGTCCCCACAGGACGAAGGCCACTGCGATGACGGCGGTCACCCCGAAGACGATCGGATCGATGCGCTCACGCCACGGCGTGCGCGTGGAGGACTGACTCATGAAATCTCCCGGTCTCGTAGATTTCTGCGCGTCGAGGACGCGCACGGCAACCTCGTGAGCCTACGTGGCGGCCGGCTCCGCCCGCGACTCAGTGTGCGGAACCACGCACCTGCGCGAGGTAGACGAGGGACCCGACGGTCCCGATCAGGTTGAAGATCTGCAGCGGGTCCCACCAGATCAGGTGCGCCACGAGCGAGACGCTCAAGATGATGAGCCAGCTGCGTTTGGGCAGGGTCTCCAGGTAGGTGAACTGCGAGGACTGCCGCGCGACGCAGTCCACCAGCGCGAACCCCTTGGCCGCGAAGAGGAGCAGCGACAACACGATGAGCAGGCCACCCTGCAGCTCGAACATGCTCGAAGGTTACCGCGCAGCAGCAGAGGCGGGCTCCCCGATGGGAGCCCGCCTCGTGATGCTGGTGCTGCAACGGGCCTACTTGGCGGCCGACGAACCCGTGCTCGGGGTGCTGGAGCTGCTCGGGGTGCTGGAGCTGCTGCCCGTGGAGCTGCCGCTGGGGGCGGCCGGAGCCTTCTTGGCCGCAGCCGACGCACCCGAGGAGGCGGAGGTCGCAGCCTTCTTGGCGGCCGGGGCCTTCTTGGCCGTCGTCTTCTTGGCCGTCGACGCCTTCTTGGCAGTCGTGGTCTTGGCGGCCGAGGTCTTCTTGGCCGTCGTCGTCTTGGCGGCCTGCGCCTTCTTCGCCGGCGCCTTCTTGGCGGCGGTCGCAGCCTTCTTGGCGGCCGGGGCCTTCTTCGCGGGCGCCTTCTTGGCCGGCTCGGGCGTCTTCTTGACCGTCGTGTCGACCGCCTCAGCAGCCTTGCGAGCGGTGGTCGGCGCCTTCGAGGTCACCTTGGTGACCTGCGTCTTGGCGACCGTCACGTACTCGTACGCGGTCCTCTGCGCCTCGTCCGCCAGACCCTTGGCGGTCTTGGTGGCGTCCTCGACGGAGCTGTCGACGGTCTTGCGGATGTCGTCGACGTTCAGGCCCTTGGCCCGTGCGACGAAGCCTTCGGCCTGCTTGGTGAGGTCGGTGTACGTCGCGGCGGCAGTTCCGACGGCGGTCTGCACCAGGCCCTCGGCCTGCTTCTGCAGGTCGGCGATGTCGATCTTCTTGAACGACTCGGGCAGTCCCCGGACGTCGTCGACGAGGGATTTGACCTGGACGGTGATGGTGTCGGTGATGCTCATTTTTCCTCCTGGTTGGCTTCTGTCACTGTGGCGGCCAGCTCGGTGTCGGTCGCTTCCTCGGTGCCGACGAAGGAGCGGTAGATGTCGAGCAGCGCGGTCTTCTGACGCTCGGTGAGTTGCGGGTCGAGGGCGATGGCGTCCTCGACCATGCGCGCTCCGCTCTCGTCGGCATCGAGGATGCCGGCGCGAACGTAGAGCGACTCGGCCGAGATCCTGAGCGCCTTCGCGATCTGCTGCAGGACTTCTGCCGACGGTCGGCGCAGGCCGCGCTCGATCTGGCTGAGGTACGGATTGGAGACGTCCGCGAGCTCGGCCAGCTGTCGCAGCGACATCTGTGCCTGGCCACGCTGCTCGCGCAAGTAGTCGCCGAGTCCTCCGACAGTCTTCTGCACGTTCAGCTTGGCCATGTCTCCATCGTGCTTGCAAAAGTTAGCAAATGCAAGCAGTCCGGCTTGCGACCTGGGTCACAGAGGCTGGAATGCCAGGTCAGAAGGTGGTTCGCAGCTCTCCTACTTGCTTGCCGCCGCCCAGCACCACCGGCCGTTCGCGCAGCAGCGGGGCGTCGATCCCGGCCAGCTCGAGCGCCCGGTTCATCACCGCGTACAGCGGGCGCTCGGCGCCGTCCTCGATCTTCAGCGCGTACGCCGATCCGTCGGGCAGGCCGACCACGTAGACGCTCTCGGCGCCGGACTTCGCGACGAGCTCCGGGACGGCCCGCATCAGCTGGAGCTCGGCCCGGCGGGTGCCGCTGACGTACTCGGGGTGCGCCCGCATGGCCTCGACGAGCCGCGCGCCGCTCGACCCCTCCGGCTCCTGCACGATCCGTCCGATCGCGCGGGCGAGCTGCTGCAGCGAGGTCGCGAGCAGGGGGGCACCGCACCCGTCGACGCCGACCACGGCCGGCGGGCCGTCCGTGAGCTCGGTGAACGTCCGGGTGATCGCGAGCTGCAACGGGTGCTCGACGTCGAGGTACGTCGAGGTCGGCCAGTCGTTGACCACGCACGTCAGCAGCATCGCGGCGTGCTTGCCCGAGCAGTCCATGAGGATCGGCGCACGGCCGCCTCCCCCGCGCAGCAGCTCCGCGTGCTCGTGCGGGTCCAGCGGGTACGACGGCGGCGTCTGCAGCGCGGACTCCTCGAGGCCCGCCAGCGCGAGGATCTCCCGCACCGCGTCGAGGTGGAACGGCTCGCCGGAGTGGCTGGCCGATGCGAGGGCCAGCAGGCGTCCATCCAGCGGCAGCCCCGCGCGGAGCATCCCCAGGGCCTGGATGGGCTTGTTGGCCGAGCGGGGGAACACGACGGTCCCCGGATCGCCCATCGACCACACGACCTCGCCGGACGGGTCCACCCCCACGGCGACACCTCGGTGACGGCTCTCGACGAGCCCGGACCGGATCACTTCTGCCAGAACGTCCACGTCCAACAGCCTAGGCGGCACACCGGGCAAGACCCCCGTCTGCGCGAATTCTTCGCCTACCCTCAGAGGACTGGTCGGCTCGGTCGAGCCGCTTCCCCACCAGCAAGGTTGTTCTCAGATGCACTCTCGGATCGGTCGCGCCTGCGCGCTCGGCGTCCTCGTCCTCCTGTACACCTCGGCCCTCACGGGGCCCGCCCAGGCCGGTCCTCGGCCCGCGGCACCCACCGGGCTCAAGGCCACCACGACCCACACGTCGGCGGTCCTGACGTGGAAGCCGGCCCGGCACGCCACGAAGTACCGCGCATGTCTCACTGTCGCCCGCGACAAGCCGTGCACCCGGTTCTCCCCGACGTCGTCCAAGCGGTCCTGGACCGTGACCGGGCTCAAGGCCACCGCCGACACCGACTACTACTTCCGCGTCACGGCCGGTCGCGGGTCCAGGACCCGGACGTCACCGCTCAAGGGCTTCAACCTCAAGCCGCCCGTGGTGCCGGACGCCCCCACCGGGATCCGGCAGGCCGTCAGCTGGAGCAAGGCCACGATCTCGTGGCCCGCGGCCCGGAACGCGACGAGCTACTCGGTCTGCCTGTCGGGCAACCGTGGACTCACCCGGTGCGCCCGGACGTCCGCACCGTCGGCGAGGCGCTCCGTGACGTTCACAGGCCTGCGGCCCACCGGAGGTGGCGACTACTTCTACCGGGTCCGCTCCCACCGGGGCTCGAGGTCGGCGGCCTCCGCCGTGCACCGCATCGACCTGCCCTCGTCCCAGGTGCGCAGCGTCTCGCCGGCGCGGGGACGCGCGACCGGGAGCGTGACGGCCTCGTGGCCCGCAGCGGTCAACGCCGAGTGGTACCAGTTCCAGATCGCCAAGAACTCGGCCATGACGTCCACGCTGCGCACCGTGACGACGGGGCGCACCACCGCCTCGCAGTCCAACCTGACGATCGGCACGACGTACTACTTCCGCGTCCGGGCGATCAACAACCCCTCGAAAGGCAAGTGGTCCCCGGTCCGTGCGCTGCGCCTGCCCTCGCTGCCCGCACGCATCAACGTGCTGACGTACAACCTCTGCGGCCAGGACAAGTGCGTCACCCGCGCGAACCGCATGAAAAGCTGGTCGACCCGTCGCGCATACGCCGGGCGCATCGCGCGTGGATCTGGCGCCGACATCATCGCCACGCAGGAGTCGCACGACAAGGACACGCGGTTCGGGCGCGAGCTGCCGGGCTTCGGTCTCGCGGCGTACTACAGCGCGAAGTCGCTGTTCTACAACAAGTCGAAGTACGACCTGCGACGCTCGGGCAAGGTCACGCTGAGCGCGAAGCGGGGCAAGTACGCGGTGTGGGCCGAGCTGCGGGACTCCGCAAGCCGGACCTCCGTCCTCGTGGTCGACGTGCACCTCCAGCCGTTCAAGGGCCGGGCACTCGACGACGTCCGCAGCAGCCAGACCAAGGTGCTGCTGCGCAAGATCGCCTCGGTCAACCGGGACAGGCTGCCGGTCGTCTACGCGGGCGACTTCAACTCCAACAAGAGCAACGCCCAGCGACGCTTCCCCGGCGGGTACGACGCCCCGAAGCGGGTCTTCAACGCTGCGGGGATCGTCAACTCGCTCTCCCGGGCGACCAACCCCGTGCACCGCACGTACAACAGCGCGAACCAGGCCGTGAACCCGCCTCTGCGCAGCAGCGACCACGTCGACCACATCTACATCGATCCCCGCATCTCGGTGCGGCAGTGGCGGGTCGTGGTGTCCATGGCACGCAACGGCAGGGGGTACGCGAAGCCGTTCGCGACCGACCACAACGGGGTCCGCGCGATGCTCGACGTGCCGGGTCGATGACGTCACACGTCGGTCAAGGACCTGACGTGGGCATCCTGAGCAACTAGGGTCTACCCATGCGCATCCCTGTCGTCGGCGTTCTTGTCGGCCTGCTCGTCCTCGCCGGGCTCCAGCCGGCCGCGGCCGCCTCGACCCCGGGCAAGGTCGGTCTCGTCTCCTTCGTCGGGGCCAACTACTCCCGCACCCACGACACGACGAGCCTGTCGCTCGACTGGTCCGACATCCGTAGCGCAAAGAAGTACCAGGTCTTCATGTCGCGTTCGTACTCGATGAGCAAGGCCAAGACCTACACGGTGCGCTCGAGCAAGATCACGGTCTCCGGCCTGTCGCGCGGACGCGACTACTTCTTCCAGGTGCGCGGCATCAACGGCAGCAAGAAGGGCAAGAAGTCGACCCGGGTCGGCCGCACCACGATCGTGCGCCCGGGCCCGACCAAGGGCATGCTCGCCGTCCGCGTCATGACGTACAACCTCTGCTCGGCGGTCTGCGACCAGAAGAGCACGACCCGCTACCCGTGGGTGCGGACCTCCGCGACCAGCCCCAGCCCCCGTCAGCCTGCGGCCCTCGAGCGCATCGCCGCCGCGAGCCCCGACGTGCTGGCCACGCAGGAGGCCGGCGAGCTCACGACCCCGCCGCCCGGCTACGCCGAGGCGATCAACGTGAGCGCGAAGCGGCTGTACTACAAGGCGAGCCGCTTCGATCTGGCCGACAAGCCGGCCTACGAGTACGGCAGCAAGGACAAGAACGGCTGCCGGGCCACCACGGCACCGGACGCGCAGACCGGGCACGTCTTCCTCGGCTGGCACGCCAAGGGCTGCCGCTACGCGGTCTGGGCCGAGCTGGTCGAGAAGTCCACCGGACGGCACTTCCTGACCTTTGACGTGCACACCGTGGCCGGCACCAACTCCACCGCGGTCACCAACCGCCGCGCGGAGATGAACCTGCTCTTCGCGGCAGCCGCACAGGTCAACACCGCCAACCTGCCGGTCGTGTTCGCGGGCGACTTCAACTCGCACAAGAACCGCACCCCCGACGTGGTGGGCGCCGCGATGAAGGCACACAACTTCCGCGATGCGTACGATCTCGCCCGCACCGTGGAGCGCCAGCACCTCAACAGCTACAACAACTTCAAGACTGCGCCTGTCATCAGCTACAAGTGGGGCGACCACGTCGACCACGTCTACGTGAACCCGTGGCGCAGCCGGGTCGACGCCTGGCGCAACATCGTGCTCATCGGCGCCGACGGCCGCCTGGTCAAGCCCATCCCCTCCGACCACAGCCCCCTGGTCATCGACGTGCGGCTCGGCTGACCAGCACGCCCGCGGCGTCGTAGTATTCGACCACCCTGTCCGCACGCCACTGGAGTCGTCCCGTCGTCACACGTAGAAAGATCGCTCCACCGCGCCGCCGCGCCGAGCCGCCCGGGCGATCCTCCCCGAAGCGCGTGGCCGGACGGCGCACGCGGCGCGGACCTCGACGGCTGCTGATCGTGCTGCTGTGCCTCGCCGTGGTCGGCGCGCTCGGCGTCGGCCTGTCGAGGACGTACGCGGAGCAGGAGAGACTCGAGGCGCCGACCGGCCTGACCGCCAAGCCCCTCACGCCGACCAGCGTCGAGCTCGACTGGCGCGGATCCGACAACGCCGAGGAGTACGTCGTCCGGGTCGGTCCCGACCGCGCGCTGACCCGCGCCGTGACGGCCAAGGTCAAGGCGCGGGACGACCGGCGGCGCACCACGCTCACCCTCTCGGACGTCCGGGCCGCGGTCCCGGGCGTCGAACAGTACTACCGCGTCGACGCGATCAAGGACGGCAAGGTCCGTTCCTCGCGCATCGCCCGGTTCCGGCTCAAGCCGGCCCCGGTCCGCCGCCTCAAGGTGACCACCGTGACCCCCGGAGGCATCAAGGCCACCTGGCGCAGGACGCCGAACGCGCGACAGTTCGACGTGTCGATCGCGCGCGACAAGCGGTTCACCAAGAAGGCCACGACGGTGCGCACGCTCGGCACCGGCCGGACATTCATCACCAACGGACTGCGCCCCGACACCGCCTACTGGATCAGGGTGCGCGCCGTCAACGGCGACCAGGTGGGCGCCTTCACCAGGCCCGTGACGTTCACGACCGGTGTGCGCGAGTCGTCGTTCCGCGTCGGCACCTGGAACGTGTGCTCGGAGAAGTGCTCGGACTACCCCAGCCGGGCCCGCATCATGGCCTCGTTCATCAACGCCAACAAGATCGACATCTTCGGCCTGCAGGAGGCCGGTGGCGAGCGCGTCGGCGCGACGACCAACGCGATCTTCACGGGCGGCTCGCAGGGCTTCGTGCGGGCCGAGGGAGGTGCCCGGGCGCGCTACATCTTCTATCGATCGGCCCTGTTCGAGCAGATCAGCGGCGGCAGCTTCCCGATCGGCGACGGGCGCGACACCACCTGGGCGAAGTTCCGGACCCGCGACACCGGACGCACGTTCTACTTCGTCGACGTGCACCTCGAGAACGGCAAGAGCGCGGACGCCAATGCGAAGCGGTCGCGCGAGATGGACGTGATGCTCGGCCGGATGGCGCAGATCAACGACACCGGCACCCCCATGATCTATGCGGGCGACTTCAACTCCGGCACCCACCGCGCCGCGGATGCCCCGGGCGTGAAGATGCGGGCGGCGGGGTTCGCCAACTCGTTCCTGCAGACCAAGGACGTGACGAACGGCCGCATCAGCACGAGCCACACGTTCGCGACCACGCTCCTGGCGGCCGGCGCCCACGTCGACCACATCTGGGTCTCGAAGGACTTCGACGTCGAGTCGTGGGCCCAGCTGGTCCGGCTCGACGGCGGCAGCTACGCCAGACCCGTCACCTCCGACCACAACCTGCTCAGCGCCGTGGTCGCCCTCGACGCCGCGAAGGCGTCGCTCGGCGACCCCACCCCGACGACGACCGTCGGCGAGCTCACCCCGTGACCCCTGCCCCCGTGACACGAAGGACGCCATGACCCCGCCGGACAGCCTCGACTCGTTCCACGCCGTGATCCCCGCCGGAGGCGCCGGCACCCGGCTCTGGCCACTGTCGCGGGCCGGGCGACCCAAGTTCCTGCTCGACCTCGACGGCTCGGGGCGCTCGCTGCTCCAGCAGACCTGGGACCGCCTGCGCGAGCTGGTGCCGGCCGAGCGCATCCACGTCGTCACCGGCGCCGCGCACGCCGACGCGATCTGCGAGCAGCTGCCCGAGCTGACCGGTCTGCTGGTCGAGCCCTCGCCCCGGGACTCCATGCCCGCGATCGGGCTTGCCGCCGCGGTGATCGGCGCATCGGACCCCGACGCCATCATCGGCTCGTTCGCCGCGGACCACGTGATCGAGGGGCAGGAGGCGTTCGCGGCCGCGATCACGCAGGCCGTCGCCGTCGCCGGCACGGGCCTGATCACCACGATCGGCATCGCACCGACCGGTCCGTCGACCGCATTCGGCTACATCGAGTCAGGCCGGCAGCTCGACGTCCCCGGGGCGCCGTCCGCGCAGGCCGTCGCCGCCTTCGTGGAGAAGCCCGACGCCGAGACCGCGGCTGCGTACGTCGCGGGCGGCGCGCACAGCTGGAACGGCGGCATGTTCGTGACCCGCACCGACGTGCTGCTCGGTCACCTCGCGCGGCTCCAGCCCGGACTGCACCAGGGACTCGCCGAGATCGCCCGTGCCTGGGGAGGCGACCGACAGCAGGACGTCCTCGAGGCCACGTGGCCGCGCCTGACCAAGATCGCGATCGACCACGCAGTCGCCGAGCCGGTGTCCCTCGAGGGCGGCATGGCCGTGGTGCCCGGAACGTTCGGCTGGGACGACGTGGGCGACTTCGCCGCGCTGCAGGACGTCGGCACCGGCTCGTCCCCCGACACCGTCTGGGTCGACGCGAGCGGTCTGGCGATCGCGGCGGACCACACGACGATCGCCGTCGTCGGTCTCGACGACGTGGTCGTCGTGCGGACCGCCGACGCGCTGCTCGTGACGACCCGCGCGCACGCCCAGCGGGTCAAGGACGTGGTCGCCGAGCTCAAGGAGCGCGGCCGCACCGACCTCGTGTAGTCCTAGGTGGCCGGCCCGTCGACCTGCTCGGCCTGGCCGGACCCGTCCATGCGGCGACCACGACGCACCCGGCGCTCGCCGCCCGGCAGCACCAGGTCGACGAGCTCGGCCGTCGGCGCGTCCGGGTCTGGCGTGTAGGCCTGGGCGACCTCTCCGGTGCCCAGCACCCGCACGTCACCGTCGTCCGGACCGGCGTACATCGAGTCGCCGCGCGCGAGCTTGAGGTGGTCCCCCGCACCGTTGACGAGCTCGACCTCGCCGCCCGTGCACACCACGATGCGGTGCGGTGCGGGAGGCAGCAGGACGCCCTCGGGCTCGGCCTTGGACGACTGGGTGACCGCGAGCGCGAACTCGCGCACGTCGGGGTTGAAGATGTCGGTCGAGAAGCCGAAGGGCTCGGGCGTCACGCGCGCGAGCCGCGACATGCCGCGCTCGAGGCACTTGACGAGGCCCGCGGGGTTGAGCGGCTTGGTGGTCAGACCGGCGCGCAGCACGTTGTCGGAGGCGGCCATGATCTCCAGGCACATCCCCTTGAGGTGCGCGTGGATGATGCCGGCGCCCAGGAACGCTGCCTCACCGGGCTGCAGCGTCAGCCGGTTGAGGGTCAGCGAGATGATCACGCCGACGTCCTCGGGATAGTGCTCGGCGATCTCGACCGCCGTGACGTACGCCCGCTTGACGTCGATGCCCGCGTTCACGAGCTCGCGGCACGCCTCGACGACCGCCGTGATCTCGTCCGCACCGATGCCCTCGGTCAGCAGCCGCTCGACGAGCCGGATGATCCCCCGGAAGCCCGGGGACGCGCGAAGGTCCTCACCCAGGCTGCGCGCCAGCGGCGTGTCGATGCCGTGCAGCACCCGCAGGATCTCGGCGGTCGGCCGGAACCCCACCAGCGTGTCGAAGGTCGTCAGCGCGTACGCCATCTCGGGCTTGTGGTGCGGATCGCGGTACGTCCGCTCAGGTGCGTCGAGCGGGACCCCGGCGGAGTCCTCGTCGGCGTAGCCGGCCTGGGCCATCGCCTGGCTCGGGTGCACCTGCAGGGACAGCGGCCGGTCGGCCGCCAAGATCTTGAACAGGAACGGCAGCTCCCCGGAGACCTCCGCGAGCGGGACCCGCTCGGGCGTGTCCAGGGTCGACGGCCCCAGCGGATGCGTTCCCATCCAGATCTCGGCCAGCGGCGAGCCGTCCGGCGACTCCCCGAGGAACTGCGGGATGTCAGAGGTGGAGCCCCAGTGGTAGCGCCGCGAGGCGTTGTCCAGCAGATACATGGGCGACCTTTGTGAGGGAAGGGGTCGGTGGGGCCCAGCCAGTCTAGTGGTGAAGCCTCACTTGTGCCGCGGCTTCCGAGCGGGCTTGCCGCTCGATCCCTTCGACTCGTACGAACCCTTGTCCGGCGCCTTGGACGGGTAGGGCCGGTTCTCGTGCGACCTCTTCGGGGGCGGGTTGCCCTTGCGGTCCTCGCGGGTGCGGCGGATCGGCGGCCCGCTGTCGGGCTGCAGGTCGATCAGCTTGCCCGAGATGCGGGTGTTGGCCAGCGCCTCGAAGACGGCGTCCGGCAGGTCCGCCGGGAGCTCCACGAGCGTGTGGTCCTGGCCGATCGTGATCTTGCCGAAGTCCGAGCGCTTGAGGCTGCCCTCGTTGGCCAGTGCACCGACGATCGCGGACGGGCCGATCTTGTGGCGCTTGCCGACCGCGACGCGGTAGACCGCAGCGCCCTCGGCGGGGAGCCGGTCGCTGCGATCGAAGCCTGCGGGCTTCTTGCGGGGCTCGAAGTCGCGATCGCGCTCGCGTGCGGGCTTCTTGGGCGGATCGGGACGCAGGAAGAACTCCTTGTCCGTCTGGCTCATGACCGCAAGGGCTGCTGCGACGTCGGTCATCGACACGTCGTTCTCGCTCGCGTACTCCTCGACGAGCGAGCGGAACGCGTGGAACTGCGGCGAGCCCATGCTCGAGGTGATCGCCTGGGCGAAGCGGCCCGCGCGACGCTCGTTGACCTCTTCGGCGGACGGGACGGACATCTCCTCGACGGGGCGGCCCGAGACCTTCTCGATCGCCGAGAGCATGCGGCGCTCGCGGGGGGTGACGAACAGGATCGCCTCGCCCGTGCGGCCGGCGCGGCCCGTGCGACCGATGCGGTGGACGTACGCCTCGGTGTCGTGCGGGATGTCGTAGTTGACGACGTGCGTGATGCGCTCGACGTCCAGGCCACGGGCCGCGACGTCGGTCGCGACGATGATGTCGATCTGCCCGGACTTGAGCTGCGAGACCGTGCGCTCGCGCTGGGCCTGGACCAGGTCGCCGTTGAGGGCTGCCGCGGTGTAGCCGCGGGCGCGCAGCTTCTCGGCGAGCTCCTCGGTGGCCGACTTGGTGCGGACGAACACGATCATGCCGTCGCCGGTCTCGACCTCGAGCAGACGCGTCAGGGCATCGACCTTGTGGTGGTGGGAGACCTGGATCCAGCGCTGGCGGACCGTGGTCGTCGACGTCGTCGCCTTGGGCGTCGCGATGTCGACCGGGTCGTGGAGGTACTTCTTGGCCAGGCTGCGGATCATCTTGGGCATGGTCGCCGAGAACAGGGCGACCTGCTTGTACTCAGGCGTGTCCGCGAGGATGCGCTCGACGTCCTCGGCGAAGCCCATGTTGAGCATCTCGTCGGCCTCGTCGAGCACGAGGAACTCCAGCGCAGTCAGGTCGAGGCTGCCCCGCTCCAGGTGGTCGATGACGCGGCCGGGGGTGCCGACCACGATGTGCGCGCCGCGCTGCAGGCCCTGCAACTGGAAGCCGTAGCCCTGTCCTCCGTAGACCGGCAGGACCCGGATGCCCGGGAGGTTGACCGCGTACGTCGTGATGGCCTCGCACACCTGGAGCGCGAGCTCACGGGTCGGCGCGAGGACGATGGCCTGCGTCTTGCTGTTCTTCGGGTCGATCTTCTGCAGGATCGGCAGCGCGAAGGCGGCCGTCTTGCCGGTGCCCGTCTGCGCGAGACCCACGACGTCCTTGCCCTCGAGCAGGGTGGGGATCGCGCGGGACTGGATCGGGGTCGGCGTCTCGTACCCGAGCGAGCCGAGGCGCTCGACGAGGGTGTCGATGAGGCCGAGATCGGCGAAGGTGGGCGTGTCGACGGAAAGGTCGGATGTCATGCATTCTCCTGGGTAGACGGCGCGGGACCGGATCGGTCGAGAGTCCCGTCAGACCGATCGACAGCCCCAAATGCATGCCCAGGTCGCGGGAGGAAACGTACGCGCTCGACCCCACGATATCGGTCCCGCGCCGCTGGGGCGAAACTCACGGGACGTGTGATCGGACTCAGTGGCTGTCGGCGGTGACCAGGGCGTTGAGCCGGGTGCTGATCGTCGCGACCGCCTCCGCGATCTGGTCCGCGATCGCGCGGTGCACCTCGGGGCCCCGGCGGTAGGGGTCGCCGATGTCGATCTCGGCCGGCGCGAGGCTGCGCTGCTGCGCAGCCTGTGCGACGAGCTCGCGCGGGCTGTCGGCCGTCACGATGCCGCTCAGTGCAGCGAACTCGACGAGGGTGAAGCTGCGGCGCAGGGCCTGCGGGCTGAGGCCGAGGACGTCGGAGCGGTGGGTCCGGGTCGCGGTCAGGATCAGGTCGGCGGAGTCCACGAGGTAGGAGCCGATCGGGTGGGAGCGAAATCCCTCCGCGGAGTGGCCGAGGCGCTCGAGCTCGGCCGCCGCGGACGCGTCCATCGGCTTGCGGTCCCAGCCCTGGACCCCGGCGCTCGCGACCTCGTAGCGCGAGTCGTCGAGCTGGGCCTGCAGCAGCATCTCCATCATCGGGGAGCGGCAGATGTTGGCCGTGCAGACGGCGAGGATGCCGAACCGGGGGGCGCTCATGACAGCACCGGCCTGACGTGCAGCCCGGCCTCGGGGTCCACCAGCACCTCTTGGGACGCGGCCACCCCGTCGGCCTCGAGGGTCGCGGCCACGTCGACGTTGCGCTTGATCAGCGCGAAGGCGATCGGGCCGAGCTCGTGGTGCCGTGCGGCGGTGCCGACGAAGCCGACGCGGACGCCGTCCAGCAGGACGTCCGAGCCGTGCGGGGGGAGGTGGTCGACCGAGCCGTCGAGGTGCAGGCGCACGAGCCGGCGGGGCGGCCGGCCGAGGGTGTGGACGCGGGCGACGGTCTCCTGGCCGCGGTAGCAGCCCTTGTCGAGGTGCACCGCGACGCCGAGCAGGCCCGCCTCGTTGGGGATCGTGCGGTCGTCGGTGTCCAGACCCGCCCGGACGCGTCCGGCCTCGATGCGCAGCGCCTCCCAGGCCCACATGCCGACGGGGTCGCCGAGCTCGTCCGGCAGGTCGGGGAGCGAGGCGCGGGGCACGATCCGCCAGGCCAGGCCGGGCAGCCCGATGACGGACCACTCGTGGGAGACGAGGGCCACCTCGACGCGCAGCATGAAGCGCATGCGGTCGAGGAACTCCACGAGCGCCGCACCCGCGCCGGGCTCGGTGTGCGCCCAGAAGGTCTCGCCGTCGTCCACGCCCGAGAAGGCGTGCTCGATGCGGCCCTGCGGGGTCAGCAGCAGCACCTCGGTCGGGACGCCTGGCGCGAGACCCTCGAGGAACTGTGTCGTCAGGGAGTGCAGCCAGGTCAGCCGGTCGGGGCCGCTGATCGTGACGACGTCGCGGTGCGAGAGGTCAACGAACGTGCCGCCCTGCACGAGGCGGCGCTGCTCGGCCGAGATCGCGCCGTAGTGGGCCGCGACGCCGCCGTCCGGGGCGTCGCCGGGCACGGCACCGGGGAGGGCGAGGAGTGGGCTGCTGTCAGACACGCTTGAGCCGCCCCCACAGGTGCGACTGCATCTCCTGGCCCTCGGCCGCCATGTCCTGCGCGTACATCAGGTCGCCCTCGACCAGCCCGTACATGCGCTGTCCAGCGGTGTACTCCTTGGCCGTGGACGTGCGAGCGACCAGATCGGTCGCCAACGTGATCCGCGGACCGTCCACCTCTCCGTACCAGACCTCGGCGTAGCCGGTGGGGTGAGCGAGGACGAGCTCGAGCTGATTGCCGCCGGCCGGCCGCAGGAAGCCGGTCTCGATGGCTCCGGGACGCAACCGCTCCCCCGCCTCGTCGGTGATCCACGTGCGGCTGAAGTAGTGCAGGAACGGCCGGGTGTCGTGCGCGAACACGACGTCCTGCTCGTACGAGAACGGCTCGATCGTGGGGTAGTCGCCCTGGCCGTTGCCGTGCCAGTTGCCGAGCAACCACACCACAGGCATGAGGTCGGGGTGGAGGTCGGACGGGATCTCGAACGGCATGGATTCCAGTCTACTGGGCGCGGCTACGCTCGACGCATGAGAGCCGTCGTGCAGCGAGTCACACGTGCCCAGGTCGACGTCGCGGGCGAGACGGTGGGCGAGATCGGTCCGGGGCTCATGGTCCTGCTCGGGGTCACCCACGACGACACCGCCGAGGTGGCCGGGCGGCTCGCGGCCAAGATCTGGGGGCTGCGCATCATGCAGGACGAGCAGTCCGCCTCCGACCTCGACGCGGGCATCCTGGTCGTCAGCCAGTTCACCCTCTACGGCGATGCGCGCAAGGGGCGGCGCCCCAGCTGGACGGCCGCCGCACCCGGGCCGGTTGCCGAGCCGCTCTACGACGAGTTCTGCGCCGCCCTGCGGCGACTCGGCGCGACCGTGGCGGAGGGGGTCTTCGGCGCGGACATGCAGATCTCGCTGGTCAACGACGGCCCGACGACACTGATCCTCGAGATGTGAGCAACGACAGCGAGGTGCGCCCGGCCGGAGCCGGGCACACCTCGCTGTCGTGCTGTCGTGGCTGTCGTGGCTCAGACCGCGACCGCGACCTCCGCGACGACGCCCTTGGCGGCCGTCACGGTGTTGTCGACCGAGACCGCCTTGGGAGCCAGCGTGCGCAGGGTCCACTCGCCGGGGCCGGCGAAGAAGCGGAACTGACCCGTGGCCGAGGTCGGGACCTCGGCGGTGAACTCGCCCGTGCGGTCGAGCAGACGCACGTACGCGTTGCCGACCGGCTGGCCGTCACGCGTGACGACGCCCTGGATCACGGCCTGGTTCGCCACGTCGACGCCCTCGAGGGAGGGGCCGCCCTTGACTGCCCCGCACATCAGGCGACACCCGGCTCGTCGCCGAGCGCGACGGGGACGCCACGAAGGGACCCGTACTCGCTCCACGAGCCGTCGTAGTTCTTGACGTTCTCGAGGCCCAGGATCTCCTTGAGCACGAACCAGGTGTGCGAGCTGCGCTCGCCGATGCGGCAGTACGCGATCGTGTCCTTGCCGTCCTCGAGACCCGCGTCCGCGTAGAGGGCCTTGAGCTCCTCGTCGCTGCGGAACGTCCCGTCGTCGTTGGCGGCCTTGCTCCACGGCACGTTGCCGGCCGTGGGGATGTGACCGCCGATCTGGGCGGCCTCCTGCGGCAGGTGCGCGGGGGCCAGCAGGCGGCCGGCGAACTCGTCGGGGCTGCGCACGTCGATCAGGTTCTTGGTGCCGATCGCCTCGATGACCTCGTCGCGGTAGGCGCGGATCGAGGTGTCCGCCTCCTTCGCGGTGTAGGTCGTGGCCGGGCGCTCGGCGACGTCGGTCGTCAGCTCACGCGAGTCCAGCTCCCACTTCTTGCGGCCGCCGTCGAGCAGGCGCAGGTTCTCGTGGCCGTAGTACTTGAGGTACCAGTAGGCGTAGGCCGCGAACCAGTTGTTGTTGCCGCCGTAGAAGACGAGCGTGTCGTCGTTGGCGATGCCCTTGGCCGACAACAGCTCCTCGAGCTTCTCCTTGGTGACGAAGTCGTGACGCACGCCGTCCTGGAGGTCCTTCTTCCAGTCGAGCTTGACGGCACCGGGGATGTGCCCCTTGTCGTACGCCTCGGCGTCCTCGTCGACCTCGACCAGGACGACCTTCGGGTCGTTCAGGTGCTCCTCGACCCAGTCTGCTGTGACGAGCGCGGATTCGCGGCTCATGCTTACCTCCGTTGTGCCCGAGCGGGCGTTGGTTGGACGTTCGTGAAGTGGTTGAGTGGTGGTTCAGGCGCCGGCCGGCGCGAGCCGGCGCAGCGCGAGGTACATCTCGCAGCCGAGGCACAGGCCCACGACTGCGTTGAGCAGGGCCGCGACGAGCGCGAGGCCCGTCGCGACGAGGGACACGGTCGTCGCTCCCGCCAGCAGTGCGACGAGGGCGACGCCGGTGAAGGTCAGGCCCACGACCTGCGCGAAGCGCGGCGGACGGGCGTCCTCCCGCACGAGCGGCGGGCCGATGCGTGGCAGCACGAGCCGCCGGTACAGCACCGCGTAGGGCGAGGCACCGAGGCCCACGAACGCGGCCAGCGCGAACACCACGACCTGGACCGCGAGCAGCACGGCGCGCACGGGCTCCGCAGGGATCAGCAGCACCGCCGCGAGGACCGCCGCCGTGATGCCGGCGACGACCCGCAGACCACGTGGGTCCACCTGGAGGGGCTGGGACATGATGCTCCTGCGAACGGGACGGCACGACCTGGACGTGCAGGTGTGCCCGGGCTGATGGGCGTCGAGATCAGCGCGCGCGACACAGCGACGAGCGCGTACGGCAGTTGTCCACTGCACGTCGGCGCGTCAGGTGTGTCGTCCGGAACATGGCTCCACAGTAGAGGCACCGGTCGCCGAACACCCGCACCGATTCCACCATGTGGACATGTGTCCCGCATGTCGAGACGCCAGAGCTTCTACCGAGCGTCGACAGCGCGGTTGAGCGCCGCCATCACCTGCTCGCGACGCGGGAGGCCGGAGGCGCGGGTCGTCACGGCACCGCGGGCGTCCAGCACCAGGACGGTGGGGGTGCGCATGATGCCCATCTCCCGCACCAGGTCGAGGTGCTCCTCGGCGTCGATCTCCACCGTGGTGACCCCGTCGACCTTCGAGGCGATGTCGGCCAGCAGGACGCGCGTCGCCCGACACGGGCTGCAGAACGCACTCGAGAACTGCACCAGCGTGGCGCGCTCGCCGAGCGGTGCGCCGATCCGGCCGGGCGTCATGACCTCGCGATCGTCAGCGACCTGCGAGAACCGGCCGTTCTTCCATCGCATCGCCAGCGCTGCGGCGGCCGCGACCACGACGGAGACGAGCAGGACGACGACTCCGATCACCGTGACAGCGTACGCCGCACAGTCGCGGAGCCGCGACGGCTCAGAGGTTGGGCAGCGTCAGGAGCTGGCCGCCGACGTAGACCAGCGGTGCCGCGAGGGCGACGGCCATGGCGCCGGGGAATCCCCAGCTCGCCGCGGCGTGGGCGCGGCCACGGGCGATCGCCCGGCCGACGATCTGTCCCAGCACGGCCGCGAGGGCCACGGCGGGACCGACGACGACGCCGAAGTAGACCGTCATGGAGGAGTCGACGACCGCCGCGACCGCCGCGCCCGCTCCTGCGCCGGCCAGCGTCGCGAGGCTCAGGCAGATCCACCGGTCGACCGGCAGCGTCCAGGCGAGGAGACCGCCCGCGACGCCCGCAGCACCGACCGCGACCACCTCGGGCCCGTCGACCGAGTGCACCGCGCTGACCCATCCGGACGCCAGGGCGGCCACGACCGCCAACAGCACGGCGTAGCCGACGGACTGGACCAGGTGCGTACGCCCGTCGCGCCGCAGCATCTGGGCCACCAGCGCCACGAGCAGGGCGGCGGCGACGGCCGGGAGGACGCCCCCCACCATGCCGGTGCTGGTCGCGCCCACCACGTCGGGCGAGGTGCCGGCCGCGCCGGACAGCAGATCGGGCTCGAGCGTCAGGACCGTCGCGACGACGCCGGCCACCACGACCGGGACGAAGCGAGGCGACGGGATCGAGCGGTGCGTCGCGTCGAAGATGCCCGGGGCGGCCCCGATCATGACCTGCACCAGGAGCAGCGCTGCGCCCAGGACCCACGGGTCGGTGTACGCCGCCAGCGTGATGACTCCGACGAGGGCGACGGAGAACAGCGTGGATCCGAGTCTGGGCACCCCCGCATGATGCCAGTCGAGCGGTCAGCCGCCCGCGAACGGCGGCAGGAACTCCACGTGGACCCCGCGCGGGAGATCGACCTGGGCAGGATCCTTGGCCCCCACCGGCGTCTCGCCGACGAGGATCGAGCAGATCGAGATGACGTCGTCGAACCGGTCCCGGTCGCGGTGCCGGCGGCTGATCTCGTCGAGCAGCTCGGCCAGCGTCAGGGCGGCGACAGTCTCCTCGGCGACGCCTGCGGCCGAGCGCGCAGCGGCCCAGTAGCGAACTGTGACGTCATTCTCATTCGCGTCATCTTGTGGCAATTGATCGGACACATGTCGTATTCTCGTGCATGCAACGAGGCCACGGTGATTCACCATGGCCTCTTCGCATATCTGCACACTGTGCAAGCATGCTTGCCGCACGAATCGCAGCACCGGAGGCCGACGCCATGTCCCACCTGCTCCTGCTCACCAAGAGCACGCAATCGTCCGTCGAGGTGCTGCCCGCGCTCGCGCTGCTGCCCCACCACGTCAAGATCCTCCCCGCCGAGGCGAGCGCCCTGCTGGACGCACCACCGTGTGACGCGGTGCTGGTCGACGGGCGCCACGACCTCGCGCAGGTCCGCAGCCTGACCCGGGTCATCCGCACCACCGGTGTCGAGTGCCCGCTGATCCTCATCCTCACCGAGGGCGGCCTGGCCGTGGCCGCCTCCGACTGGGGCATGGACGACGTCATCCTCACGACGGCCGGCCCCGCCGAGCTCGAGGCCCGCCTGCGCCTCGGCGTCGGCCGCATCGCCGCCAGCTCGGTCGGCGACAACGAGAGCCACGTCATCTCCTCCAGCGGCCTGGTCGTCGACGACGCGACGTACACCGCGAAGCTCGAGAACCGCACGCTCGACCTGACGTTCAAGGAGTTCGAGCTGCTCAAGTTCCTCGCGCAGCACCCCGGACGGGTCTTCACCCGCCAGCAGCTGCTGCAGGAGGTGTGGGGCTACGACTACTTCGGCGGCACCCGCACGGTCGACGTCCACGTGCGCCGCCTGCGCGCGAAGCTCGGGACCGACAACGAGACGCTCATCGGCACCGTGCGCAACGTCGGGTACCGCTTCGTCGCGACCAAGTCCGAGCCTGCTCGCGACAGCGCCGACGTCACGGCCTGAGAGGGTGGGCGCATGGCCCATCTGACTGCCCAAGGACTCCTCGACCTCGTCCTCGACGAGGGATCGTTCGAGTCGTGGGACGAGCCCGTCGACCACAGCCGTCTCGACCCGACGTACCAGCAGGAGCTCCGCGCCGCGGCCGAGCGCGCCGGCACCGACGAGTCGGTGCTGACCGGACGGGGCCTCATGCGCGGGCGGCCGGTCGCGGTCGTCGTCAACGAGTTCCGCTTCCTGGCCGGCTCGATCGGCCGGGCCTCGGCGCTGCGCATCGTCGCGGCGGTGCGCCGGGCGACGGCCGAGGGCATCCCCGTCCTGGCCACGACCGCGTCCGGCGGGACGCGCATGCAGGAGGGCACCCCGGCGTTCGTCCACATGGTCGACATCACCCGCGCGATCATGGACCACCGCGCGGCCGGACTGCCGTACCTGATCTACCTGCGCCACCCCACGACCGGCGGAGTGTTCGCCTCGTGGGGCTCGCTGGCCCACATCACGATCGCGGAGCCGGGTGCGCTCATCGGCTTCCTCGGCCCCAAGGTCTACGAGATCATGGAGGGCAAGCCCTTCCCTCCCGGCGTGCAGGTCGCCGAGAACCTCGCCGACCGCGGGATCATCGACGCCGTGGTGCTGCCCGACGAGCTGCCGCTGCTGGTCGACCGGGCCCTGAGCCTGCTGGTCGATCCGCCGACGCGGCGCACGCGTGAGCTCCGGACCGCCGAGGTCCGGCACGAGCGCTCCGCGTGGGAGTCGATCCAGATCACCCGCGGCCCCCGCCGCGCGGGCGTGCGCGAGGTGCTCCGCTACGGCAGCGACGCGACCGTGCGCCTCCAGGGCACCGAGAAGGGCGAGCGCGACAGCGCGATGATCGTGGCCCTCGCCCGCATCGACGGTCAGCCGTGCGTCGTGATCGGTCAGGACCGCACGACGCAGACCCGGTTCAAGCCGATGGGCCCGGCCGCCCTTCGCGAGGCCCGCCGCGGGATGCGGCTGGCCAACGAGCTGCGGCTGCCCCTCGTCTCGTTCATCGACACCCCGGGAGCAGAGCTGTCGCCCGAGGCCGAGCAGGGCGCGATCGCGGGTGAGATCGCGCGCTGCATCAGCTGGATGTCGACGATGACCGTGCCGACGGTCTCGGTCCTGCTCGGCCAGGGGTGCGGCGGCGGAGCGCTCGCGCTGCTGCCGGCGGACGTCGTGATCGCGGCGGAGAACGCATGGCTGTCGCCGCTGCCGCCCGAGGGAGCCAGCGCGATCGTGCACGGCGATCTCGAGCACGCGGCCGAGATGGCAGCGGCCCAGCGGGTCGGCGCCCTCGACCTGCTGCACAATGGCACGGTGCACCACATCGTCCCCGAGCCGGCCGGCGACACCCCCGAGGCGTTCGCCCGGGCGATGGCCGCCGAGATCGGCGCGCAGCTCGTGGCGCTGAGGTCCCGATGAGCCTCCTGGACCTGGCCGAGCGGGCGACGCAGGCCGACGGCGTCGCGCCGTTCAACGAGGCGAGCCTCTTCGCGCTGCGCGAGGGCGCCCGGGCCCGGGTGCTGGTGCAGCAGTCCGACCGGTCCGGTGCGATCGTCGGCGCGGCGTACGCGGTCGGCGACGCCCCGGTCGAGATCGTCGTCGACCCCGATCGCCGTCGCGAGGGCATCGGACGCCGCATCCTCGACGAGCTCGTGGCCGACGGCGAGGAGAAGTTCTGGGCGCACGGCGACCTGCCTGGCGCGCAGGCGCTCGCCGCAGCGGCAGGACTCACGGTCGCTCGCGAGCTGCTCGTGCTGCGCCTGACGTTCGACGGCCCGCCGGCCCCCGAGCGCGAGATCGACGGCGTCACGCTGCGGACGTACCGACCCGACGACGCCGAGGCGATCCTGTCCGTCAACGCGCGGGCGTTCGCGCACCACCCCGAGCAGGGGGCCATGGACCGGGCCGACCTGGACCGCCGGATGGCCTCGGACTGGTTCGATCCCGCGGGCCTCTTCGTGGCCGAGCGCGACGGCCGCGTCATCGGCTTCCACTGGACCAAGGTCGAGGACGGGATCGGCGAGGTCTACGTCGTCGGCATCGACCCCGACGCCCAAGGCGGCGGTCTCGGCACCGCGTTGACGGCCCGGGGACTGCGGCACCTGCACGAGCAGGGCCTGCCGGTCGTCGACCTCTACGTCGAGGGCGACAACGCCCCCGCGCTCAAGGTCTACCGCAATCTCGGCTTCCGCGACCACAAGAAGGACGTCCTCTACTCCACCCACCGCTGACGCGCGCCTCCCGTCCGCTGAAGCGCGCCCCCCGTCCGCTGAAGCGCGCCCCCCGTCCGCTGAAGCGCGCCCCCCGTCCGCTGAAGCGCGGCCCCGGTGCGCTGAGGCGCGGCTCCCGTATGCGGACCGGCGACTCCGAGCCTCCCCTCGGCGATCCGGAGGCGCGCGTCAGCGGCCCGGAGGCGCGCGTCAGCGATCCGGAGCCTCCCCTCGGCGGCCCGGAGGCGCGCGTCAGCGTTTGGGGTGGGTCAGGAGAGGCCGCGCTGGAGGGCTGCGGCGGCGCGGCGGACGGCCTTGGGTGCGGTGCGGCCGATCGCGACCATGTTGACGAAGCCGTGGATCAGACCGTCCTCGCGGACGTGCTCGACCGGGACCCCGGCCTCGCGCAGCTTCTCGGCGTACGCATCGCCCTCGTCGAGAAGCGGGTCGAAGCCCGCCGTCACGACGTACGCCGGCGCGACGCCGGAGACGTCTCCGTAGAGCGGCGAGAGGCGAGGATCGGACCTGTCCTCCCCACCCACGAGGTAGTTCTCCTCCGCGAGGTCCATGAACGCCTTGGTGAGGAAGAAGCCCTCGGCGTACGTGGTGCGGCTGGGGGCCCGGTTGAGGAAGTCCGTCACCGGATAGATCAGCAGCTGGAACGCCGGAGCGCTCGCCGAGCCGGCGGTCTGCTGCGCGACCACCGCGGCGAGATTGCCGCCCGCGCTGTCGCCGCCGACCGCGATGCGGTCGGGATCGATGCCCAGCCCCGGCGCGTGCTCCACGATCCAGCTCCACGCTGCCAGGACGTCGTCGACCGCGGCCGGGAACGGCGCTTCCGGGGCCAGGCGGTAGTCGACCGCGACGACCCGCACCTGCGCCTCCTCCGCCAGGAACCGGCACGTCGCGTCGTGGCTCTCGAGGTCGCCGTAGATCCAGCCGCCGCCATGGAAGAACACGAGCGCTGGCGCCCGCCCGGTCAGCCCGCGCGGGGTGTAGAAGCGCAGGCCCAGCGGGCCGCCGGGACCGTCGATCGTGCGATCCGTGATGGCGCCGATCGGCTGGTTGCCGCCCGCAAGCCTCGACGAGGACACAATGATCCGGCGCCCCCGGCTGATCGCGACGGACTCGGCCGCCGGTCCCTCGAGTCGCTGGAGGCGAAGCAGCAGCTGCATCTCGGGGTCGAGCGTACGGCCGTTGACGACGACCGGTGGGCCTGCCAGACGAGCGATCGCGGGACGCGGCAGCTGCATCAGAGCGCGGGCGGAGGCACCCCGCGCGGCGCCGATGAGCTGGGGAACGAGTGCCATGCGGTCACGCTAGTGCCTGAGGAGGTCCGCGCGGTCCTTGTTCAGGCCGCGTTCACGTTGATCTGCCACTCTGGACAGGTGGACACACACGACATCGCGGTCGCTGACCTGGAGGACCCGGCCTCGCCGGACGAGTTCGACGTCGACCCGCCGTTCGACCCGGCCGACAGCACGCTCCCCCCTGACCGCTTCCTGGACCGCGAGCTCTCGTGGATCGCGTTCAACGCCCGGGTCCTGGAGCTCGCGCAGGACGAGAGCCTGCCCCTGCTGGAGCGCGTCCGCTTCACGGCCATCTTCGCGAGCAACCTCGACGAGTTCTTCATGGTGCGCATCGCCGGTCTGAAGCGGCGCATCGCCGCCGGCGTCGCAGTCCCCGCTGCGAGCGGCCTCAACCCCCGTGAGGTCCTCTCGCGCAGCCTCGCCGCGAGCCAGGAGCTGCTGATCCAGCAGGCCGACACCTATCACGACCACCTCGTCCCGGCCCTGGCCGCGGAGGGCATCCACCTGCTGCACTGGGACGCGCTGCGCCCCGACGAGCAGGAGCAGATCAGCGCGACGTACCGCAACCGGGTGTTCCCGGTCCTCACCCCGCTCGCAGTCGACCCGGCCCACCCGTTCCCGTACATCTCGGGGCTCTCGCTCAACCTCGCGCTCGTGATGCGCAACCCCGACACCGGCAAGGACCACTTCGCGCGCGTCAAGGTCCCGCCGATCATCAACCGCTGGATGGAGGCCGATCCCGGACGCTTCGTGCCCCTCGAGGAGGTCATCGCGGCCCACCTGGACCTGCTCTTCCCGGGCATGGAGGTCATCGCCCACCACGCCTTCCGGGTGACCCGCAACGAGGACCTGGAGGTCGAGGAGGACGACGCCGAGAACCTGCTCAAGGCGCTCGAGCAGGAGCTCCTGCGGCGCAAGTTCGGCCCGCCCGTACGCCTCGAGGTCGAGCGGTCCATCGACCCGGAGGTGCTCGACCTGCTGGTCTCCGAGCTCGGCATCCGGCCCGAGGAGGTCGTACGCCTGCAGGGCCCGCTCGACCTGCGCAGCCTCCACGAGATCGCCGACCTGGACCGCCCCGAGCTCCACTACGAGCCGTTCGTTCCTGGCACCCACCAGCACCTGGCCGAGGTCGAGACCTCCAAGCCCGCCGACCTGTTCAGCGCACTGCGCAAGCGCGACGTGCTGGTCCACCACCCCTACGACTCGTTCGCGACCAGCGTCCAGCGGTTCATCGAGCAGGCGGCAGCCGATCCCCGGGTGCTGGCGATCAAGCAGACGCTCTATCGCACGTCCGGCGACTCCCCCATCATCGACTCGCTGATCGACGCCGCCCGCGCGGGCAAGCAGGTGCTGGTCCTGGTCGAGATCAAGGCCCGCTTCGACGAGCAGGCCAACATCCGCTGGGCACGCAAGCTCGAGCGGGCCGGTTGCCACGTCGTGTACGGACTCGTCGGACTCAAGACCCACTGCAAGCTCGCGCTGGTCATCCGCGACGAGCCGGACGGTCTACGCCGCTACGCGCACATCGGCACCGGCAACTACAACCCCAAGACTGCGCGCCTGTACGAGGACTTCGGCCTGCTGACCTCGGATCCGGAGATCACCCACGACCTGACGGACCTGTTCAACAACCTGTCGGGATTCGCCCAGGACTTCTCCTACCAGCGCCTCATGGTCGCCCCGGCCGGCCTGCGCCTCGGCATCCTGGAGCGCATCGACGCCGAGATCGCGCACCACCGCGCGGGCCGACCCGCCGGGATCCGGATCAAGATCAACTCGCTGGTCGACGAGGCGGTCACCGACAAGCTCTACGAGGCGTCCCGGGCAGGGGTGCCGGTCGACCTCGTCATCCGCGGAATCTGCACGTTGCGTCCCGGCGTCCCGGGGCTCAGCGACAACATCCGGGTGCACAGCATCCTCGGCCGGTTCCTCGAGCACAGCCGCGTCTACTGGTTCGCGGGCGGCGGCGAGCCCCAGGCGTGGATCGGCTCGGCCGATCTCATGCACCGCAACCTCGATCGCCGGGTCGAGGTGCTCGTCCGGGTCCCGACCGAGGCGCACACCGAGGCCCTCGGCGAGTTGCTCGCGCGATCCGTCGACCCGTCCACGACGTCGTGGCACCTCGCGGGCGACGGCACCTGGACACGGCACGTCGGCACGTCGGACCTGCAGGCCGAGCTCATCGCGCGCGCCCGCGCGCGCCGCTCCCGCCAGGCCTAACGCGAGGCCGGGCAGGCCGCGAAGAGCAGCGGTCCCTCGCCCGACATGTACGCGCCGCGGTCGGGATCGAGGTCGAACCGCAACGCCGCGGCGCTCCCGCGCACCGTGGCCGAGACGAGGTCGAGCGAGTCCTCCACTCGGCCGGACCGACCGATGAACGGTCCCGTCGCCAAGGACGTGCGGGTCTCCAGCTGGTCGGCGGCCACTCGCGGTGAGGCGTACGCCCAGGCGAACCGGATGTGCTGCCTGCGCGGGCCGTCCACGAGCCCCCGGCCCGCATAACGCGGCGCCGCCAGCCCGCCCGTGCGGGCCACCGCCGCGTCCGCCTGGGCCGCGACGTCCGGGTCGCCCTCGCCGACGGCCGTCGACCGGCACGCCTCCTGCTGCGCCTGCACCAGCGCACTGGCGGACCCCGACAGCTGCCCGGCGATGTCGGCGACCGGACGCCTCGCGAGCAGCGAGGGCTCGTCGCCCCGGATCGTGGCGAGCACCACCGGCGCGTACGCCGCACTGCTCGTCGCGACCACGAGCCGCCGGCCCGGGAGCAGGGCGACCGTGCCGAGTGCCGAGGCGAGGGCGGGCCCGACCCTGACCCGGCCCTCGTCGCCGAGCGTCCACACCGCCCCGTCGCGGGTGTAGCCGAGCGCCCGGAGCCGATTCTCGACGTCGGCGAACGAGACCCGCGACGACGTGCGGGCCACCATCGCCGCGCCGCCGGCGGCCTGCCCGTACGACTCCCACTCCAGGTCGGCCACGGACCAGCCGTACGACGCGTGCATCGGCTCGACGGACTCCGCCAGCACCGACCGCGTCGACAGGTCGCGCAGCGCGGCGTCGTCGCCCATCCGGGACCGAGCGGCCGCCGTCGAGGCGTCTCCCAGCCCGAGGTCGCGACGGATCGCCGACCAGTCGGTGAAACCGGCCACGACCGTCGCGGACGGCAGCACGTCCAGGGCCGAGGCAAGGGGCGGGCGGGGATCGGCGGCGCCCCGCTCGTCGACGAGCCACCCTGCGGTGACGGCGACGGCGATGACCAGCAGTGGCGCGAGCACGAGACGCACGGTGGGTCGACGTTTCACCGCGTCAACACCTCCTTCACCTGCTGGCCACTTCTTCGGGGGACAATACGCACCATGGCAAGTGAACGGATCACGACGGCAGCCGGTGGCATCGTGTGGCGCAACCGGCCCGGATCTGCCCGCCCCGACCCGCGCGTCGAGCTGCTGGTCGTGCACCGGCCCTCGTACGACGACTGGACCTTCCCGAAGGGCAAGACCGACCCGGGCGAGGCGCTGCAGACGACAGCGGTCCGCGAGATCGGCGAGGAGGCCGGCGTCCGCGTCCGTCTCGGCCACCCGCTGCAGGAGATCTCCTACCCGATCAGCGACGGCACCAAGCGCGTCGCCTACTGGTGCGCACGCGTCGTCGGCCCGGACGACTCCGACCGGTTCACCCCCAACAAGGAGGTCGACCAGATCCGCTGGGTGAGCGTGCGGGACGCCCGGGGGCTGCTGACGTACCAGCACGACGTCGAGCTGCTGGAGACCTTCCGTACGCTGCGCGAGGCCCAGGCGCACCGGACCCGCACGCTCGTCGTGCTGCGCCACGGCAAGGCCGTCCCCCGGTCGTCCGGGATCGAGGAGCTCGAGCGCCCCCTCACCGCCGCCGGTCTGACCCGCGCCAAGGCGCTCGTCCCGGTCCTCGGCGCGTACGGCGTCCGGCGCATCGTGAGCAGCCCCGCAGTGCGCTGCGCCCAGACCGTCGAGCCGTACGCCCACTCGATCGACACGTTCCTGGAGATCGACGACCGCCTGTCAGAGGACACCCGCGCCGCCCAGGTGCAGCGCTCGGTCGCGGCGATCCTGGACCGCAAGAAGCCCGTCGTCCTGTGCAGCCACCGGCCGACCCTGCCGTGGGTCTTCGAGGCGCTCGGCATCGACCCGGTCGAGCTCGCCCCCGGCCAGGGCGTCGTGGTGCACCACCGCAAGGGCCTCGTCCACGCCACCGAGCTGCTGGCCTGACGGGACTGCTGCCCACCGTTCCGTCATCGTTCACCGGCCGTTCACCAACGGCCCGCGATCGATACACCTGGGCTGCCTACCTTCACGGGGTAAGCACAATCTGATCCCAGAGAGGGACCCCCGTGAACCGCACCAAACTGCGCATCGCCGCCCCCGCGGCCATGCTCGCCATCGCCCTCGGCCTCAGCGCCTGCGGTGCCGCGAACGAATCGGACGGCGGTAGTGACACGTCCGGCGGCGACGGCGTCTCCGGGACGCTCAACGGCGCCGGAGCGACGTCGCAGGAAGCTGCAATCGCCGCCTGGAAGAAGCAGTTCCAGACCGCGAACAGCGGCGCCACGGTCAACTACGACCCGGTCGGCTCGGGCGGCGGACGTGAGCAGTTCATCGCCGGTGGCGTCGCCTTCGCCGGCAGCGACTCGTACCTCGAGGACGAAGAGGTCGCGGCCGCGGAGAAGAAGTGCGGGAGCGACGTCGTCGAGGTCCCGGTGTACGTCAGCCCCATCGCGGTCATCTACAAGCTCGACGGCGTGAAGGAGCTCAACCTGTCGGCCAAGACCATCGGCGCGATCTTCGAGGGCACGATCACGACGTGGGACGACGACGCGATCAAGGCCGACAACCCCGGCGTCGACCTGCCCGACACCAAGATCACGGCCGTGCACCGCTCGGACGACTCGGGCACCACGAAGAACTTCACCAACTACCTCGAGGCCGCCTCGGACGGCAGCTGGACCGGCGGGACCGTCGAGACGTGGCCGATCAAGGGCGGCGAGGCTGCCGAGGGCACCTCGGGCGTCGTCGCGGCCGTCTCGGGCGGCAACGGCACGATCGGCTACGCCGACGAGAGCCAGGCCGGCGAGCTCGGCAAGGCCAACGTGAAGGTCGGCGACGACTTCATCGCGCCGACGCCCGAGGCCGCGGCCAAGACGCTCGACACCGCAGCGCCGGTCGAGGGTCGCAGCAAGACCGACATCGCGGTCGACATCGATCGCAAGACCGAGGAGCCGGGCGTCTACCCGATCGTCCTCGTGTCCTACCAGATCGCGTGCCAGACCTACCCGGACGCCAAGCAGGCCGAGCTCGTGAAGGCCTGGCTGTCGTACGTCGTCAGCTCCGAGGGACAGACCGCCGCCGCGGAGAGTGCCGGATCGGCACCGCTCTCCGGCGACTTCGCCACCAAGGTGCAGGCCGCGGTCGAGACGATCTCCGCCGCCTGATCCCGCTGCCGCCCGGCCCTCGTGGCCGGGCGGCAGCACCCGCATCACCATCCGAACAGCAGTTGAAAGGCACCGCCTGTGACCAGCACGCTGGCCCCTCGTCGCAAGCGCACCACCGTGGTCCGCGCCGGCGACCGCATCTTCTCGGGGCTGTCGACCAGTGCCGGCCTCCTCATCCTCCTCGTCCTGGCCGGCGTCGCCGCATTCCTCACGGTCGAGGGCATCCCGGGGATCCTCGCCGATCCCGACGAGGTCAAGAGCGGTCAGAGCTTCTGGCCGTACGTCTGGCCGCTCGTCTACGGCACCCTCATCGCCGCCACCGTCGCCCTGATCATCGCGACACCGGTCGCCGTGGGGGTCGCGCTGTTCATCTCGCACTACTCGCCTCGTCGGCTCGGGCAGGTCCTGGGCTATCTCGTCGACCTGCTCGCCGCGGTGCCGAGCGTCGTGTACGGCCTCTGGGGCATCCAGTTCCTCGCCCCGCACATGGTGCCGGTCTACGAGTGGCTCGCGGAGCACCTCGGCTTCATCCCGTTCTTCGCCGGCCCGGCCTCGGCCACCGGCCGCACGATCATGACCGCCTGCATCGTGCTGGCCGTGATGATCCTGCCGATCATGACCGCGATCTGCCGCGAGATCTTCCTGCAGACGCCCCGCCTCCACGAGGAGGCCGCCCTGGCCCTCGGCGCGACGCGCTGGGAGATGGCCCGGCTCGCGATCTTCCCGTACGCCCGCTCCGGGATCGTCTCGGCCGCGATGCTCGGCCTCGGCCGGGCTCTGGGCGAGACGCTGGCTGTCGCGATGGTGCTGTCGGTGACCGCAGGCACCGTGACCGCCAACCTCATCAGCAGCACCAACCCGAGCACGATCGCGGCCAACATCGCGCTGAGCTTCGGCGAGGCCAGCGGCAAGACGGTCAACGTCCTGATCGCCAGCGGCCTGGTGCTGTTCGTGATCACCTTCCTCGTCAACTTCGCCGCCCGGTCCGTCGTGGACCGCCGCAAGGACTTCTCCGGAGCCAACTGATGACGACCACCCTCACTCGCGAATCCGTGGACATCCAAAAGGAGCTCTACGGCGCACGACTGCCCTCGTGGGGCAGCCGGGCGGTCATCGCCGGCGCCCTCGTCGTCGGCGCGGCCCTCTATCTCACCGGGACCAACCTGGTCCTCGCCGCACTGGCGGTCCTGGTCGTCTGCCTGGGCCTCCCGCTGTGGTCGGCCGTGGTCGAGGGCCGCCGCAAGGCCACCGACCGCCTGGTCACAGTGCTCGTCACCTCGGCGTTCACGCTGGCGATGTTCCCGCTGGTCAGCATCCTCTACACGGTCATCAGCAAGGGCACCAAGGTGCTCTCCGCGGAGTTCTTCACCTACTCGATGCGCAACGTCGTCGGCGAGGGCGGCGGCATCTACCAGGCGCTCGTCGGCACGTTGCTCATCACCGGCGCCGCCGCGGTCATCTCGGTCCCGATCGGCCTGTTCGCAGCCATCTACCTCGTCGAGTACGCCGACGGCAACCGGCTCTCGCGCTGGATCCGGTTCCTCGTCGACGTCATGACGGGCATCCCGTCGATCGTCGCGGGACTGTTCGCGTACGCCCTGTTCGTGGTGTTCTTCGGCGAGGGCGTCCGCATGGGCATCGGCGGCTCGGTCGCGCTGTCGGTGCTGATGATCCCCGTCGTGGTCCGGTCGACCGAGGAGATGCTGAAGCTCGTCCCGAACGAGCTGCGCGAGGCCTCGTACGCGCTGGGAGTGCCCAAGTGGCGCACCATCGCGAAGGTCGTGCTGCCGACCGCGCTGGCCGGCATCGTCACGGGCATCACGCTCGCGATCGCCCGGGTCATCGGCGAGACCGCTCCCCTGCTCATCATCGCCGGCGCGACCGACTCGGTGAACTTCAACCTGTTCGAGGGCCGCATGGCGACCCTGCCGGTCTTCGCCTACCAGTCGGTGCGGAGCCCGGGCATCCCGCCGGAGTTCAGCATCGACCGCGCCTGGGGCGCCGCCCTGACGCTGCTGCTGATCGTCATGCTCCTCAACCTCATCGCCCGTCTCGTCTCCTACTTCTTCTCGCCCAAGGGCGAGCGCTAAACCGGAAGGTTCCCACCATGGCCAAGAGCATCGACGTCTCCGACCTGAACATCTACTACGGCGACTTCCTCGCCGTCGAGGACGTCACGATCCCCATCGCCGCCAAGTCCGTCACCGCGTTCATCGGCCCCTCGGGCTGCGGCAAGTCGACCTTCTTGCGGTCGCTCAACCGCATGCACGAGGTCATCCGCGGCGCCCGGGTCGAGGGCAAGGTCCTCATCGACGGTCAGGACCTGTACGCGTCCGACATGGACCCGGTCAACGTCCGCCGCATGATCGGCATGGTCTTCCAGCGTCCCAACCCCTTCCCGACGATGTCGATCTACGACAACGTCCTGGCCGGGCAGAAGCTCAACAGCAAGCGCATGAAGAAGACCGAGTCCGACGACATCGTCGAGCGGTCGCTGCGCAGCGCCGGACTGTGGGCCGAGGTCAAGGACCGCCTCGACCGGCCCGGCTCGGGCCTCTCGGGCGGTCAGCAGCAGCGCCTGTGCATCGCGCGGGCGATCTCGGTCGAGCCCGAGATCCTGCTGATGGACGAGCCGTGCTCGGCCCTCGACCCGATCTCGACCAGCGTGATCGAGGACCTCATCCACGAGCTCAAGAGCGACTACACGATCGTGATCGTCACTCACAACATGCAGCAGGCCGCCCGGGTCTCGGACGAGACCGCGTTCTTCAACCTGTCGGGCGTCGGCAAGCCCGGCCGGCTCATCGAGGTCGGCCGCACCGACACGATCTTCTCCAACCCGGTCGACCCCGCCACCGAGGCCTACATCCAGGGCAGGTTTGGGTGAGGTCGAGGCCGCCTGCGGCCGAGCGCCGAACCCATGCCAGCGAAGCGTGAGCGTCCCGGGCCGAAGGCCCCAGCGCGAGGCCGGCGAGCCGAAGGACCCAAGCCGACCCCGCGGGACCCCCAAGGAACTCAGTTGCCCGGGATCACCAGGCGCAGCAGCAGGTACGTCACCGCGCCGACGGCCGCGGCCGCAGGGATCGTGACGATCCAGGCGGTGATGATGCCGCGAGCCACTCCCCAGCGCACCGCGCTGAACCGCTTCGTGGCGCCTGCGCCCATGACCGCCGAGGTCATGGTGTGGGTCGTCGAGACGGGGGCGTGCAGGCCGATCGCCATGCCGTACAGGACGACCGCAGCGGTCGACTCCGCCGCGAATCCGCGCGGGGGGTCGAGGGCGATGATGCGGCGTCCCATCGTGCGCATGATGCGCATGCCACCCGACAGCGTGCCGAGCGAGATCGCGCCGGCAGCCGCGAAGACGACCCAGTAGGGGATCTCCCGCTCGCCGGCCGCGGGACCGTAGCCGCCGGCGACGAGCGCCAGCACGATGACACCCATGGTCTTCTGCGCGTCCTGCAGGCCGTGCCCGAGCGACAGCGCGGCCGCCGAGACGGTCTGCGACAGACGGAACCCACGGTTGACGGTGTGCGGATTGGCCCGCCGGAAGACCCACATGATCGTCAGCATCACGATGAACGCACCACCGAAGCCGAGCGCGGGGCTCATGACCATCGGGATGACGACCTTGTCGACGACCTTGTCCCAGTCGACCGTCACGCCCGCGGCGAGTCCCACACCGATCAGGCCGCCGATCAGAGCGTGCGACGAGGACGACGGGATGCCGAAGTACCACGTGATGAGGTTCCACGTGATGGCTCCGACCAGGGCGCTCATGACCACCGTCAAGGCGTGTTGGGAGGTCATGTCGTCGAAGCCGACGAGGATCTCCTTGATCGTCTTGGCGACACCGACCCCCAGCAGCGCTCCCACGAAGTTGAGGATCGCAGCCATCACCAGCGCGATGCGCGGCGTCAGGGCACGGGTCGACACCGAGGTGGCGATCGCGTTGGCAGCGTCGTGGAAGCCGTTGGTGTAGTCGAAGAACAGTGCGATGACGACAGTGGCGATCACCAGGGCGAGGACAAGGTCCACTGCTCAGGACTCCTTGACGGCGATCTGCTCCACCGTGTTCGCGACGGACTCGAGCGCGTCGATGGCGTGCTCGAGGGAGTCAACGACGTCCTTGAGCTTGAGCACCTCCAGCGACTTGTAGCTTCCGCTGAACAGGTTGGCGACGATTCGGCGGTACGAGCGGTCGCCCTGGTTCTCCAGCCGGTTGATCTCGATCCAGTACTCGTCGAGGTCCTTCATCGTGCGCAGTCGCGGCATGGCATCGGCGGTCAGCTGGGTCGCCCGCTGCAGCACCTCGACCTGCGGCGCGAAGTCGGCCGGCAGCTCGCCGAGCTCGTACAGGCCCACGAGGTCGACGGTCTCCTCCATGAAGTCCATGACGTCGTCGAGGCTGCTGGCGAGACGGTAGATGTCCTCACGGTCGAACGGCGTGATGAACGTCGTGTTGGCCCGCTTGATGATCTTGTGGGTCGTCTCGTCCGCTTGGTGCTCGGCTTCTCTCATCAGGTCACCGAGGGCGTTCTTGTCGGTGCCGGAGTCGAGCATCTGCGCCAGCAGATTTGCACCCTCCACGAGGTGGTTCGCCATCTCGGTGAACAGATCGTAGAAGGATGTTTCAACTGGCCGAATGCGAAAACGCACGACTAGCTCCTGTCAATGCTGAGTAGGGCAAGCCCATGCTAGATGCACGCTGTTCGCACATGCCAGCCGCGGGGTCACCCGGCAGTGGGGATGCCCAGGATCTCGTCGACCTCGCGTTGCGAGAGGTGTCCGTCCTTCGAGGACGCCGCGATGATGAGACGGCTTGTCATCTCGATCTCGTCGAGCGCGTCGTCGTCGCGCAGGCGACTGTCCAACGGCTCAGGCATGCGGCGGGCTCCCAGGTGGTCCACGGTCAACATCAGCTCGACACTATCTCGCGGGCCGGTCTGGACGCAGCCGATCGCGTCCGCGTCAGTCGTGACGTGCGCGACGTACGAGGTCGAGCACCCCCATGACCAGGGCGAACACGATGAAGGCGATCGTCACGTGCAGGCTGTAGGACAGCGCATCGGCGAAGTCCCCGTCGGTCGACCTGACCCGCTCGAAGAACAGGGCGAGGACGATCGCGACACCGATCGCCGAGCCGACACGCTGGGCGGTCTGCAGCAGACCACCGCCGGCACCGGCCCGGGCGGGATCCACCTCGTCCAGCGAGAGGGTGATGTTGGGCGAGATCACGAGACCGCCACCCAGACCGGCCAGGAGCAGCAGCGGCGCGAGCTTGAGCCCGATGCTGCCGTCCAGATGAGGCACCACCACGTCGATCCCCACGAGTGCGACGGTCACCGTCGCGAGGCCCAGGACGACCAGCGCCCTGCCGAACCGCTCGACGAGACGACCCCCGATCCACGCGGACGTGGCCGAGCCCACGGCGAAGGGCAGCTGGGAGAAGCCGGCCTCGAGCGGGGTGTAGCCGAGCCCTTCCTGCAGGAACAGGGTGAGGATGATGAAGATCGAGGTGAACCCGGCGAAGTAGAGGGTGCCCACGCCGAGCCCGAGGACGTACGACCGCACGCGGACGAGCGAGAGGTCGAGCAGCGTCTCGCGGCCTCGCGCCGTCCAGCGGCGCTCCCAGAGGACGAAGACGACCAGCAGCAGTGCCGCAACCCCCACGAGCCACCAGGGCCGCTGCGCCAGCGACGAGTCCTGACCGCCCTGGACGAGGGGAAGGAGCACGAGGAGCATCGCCGTGCCGAACAGGACCACCCCGACCGGGTCGAGGGACTGCTTCGGCCCCTTCTCGGTGCGGGGCAGGTAGCGGGCGGCGAGGACCAGCAGCGCGATCCCGATCGGGAGGTTGACGTAGAACACGAGCCGCCACCCCCACTCGTCCCCGCCGAGGTGGACGAGCAGGCCACCGAGGAGCGGGCCGATCGCGGTGGAGACGCCGATCGTGGTGCCGAAGAGACCGAAGGCTCGGCCCCGTTCGGGGCCACGGAACAGGTTCTGGATGAATCCGGAGACCTGCGGGGTGATGAGTCCACCGCCGAGCCCTTGGACGACTCGCGCCGCAGCGAGCATCCACGGCGTCTGCGCCGCTCCGCACGCAGCACTGGACAGGGTGAACAGTGCGACGCCCCACAGGAAGACGGTCCTCCGGCTGCGGGCGTCGCCCAGGCGTCCGCCCGGGACCAGCGCGATGCCGAAGGCGAGCGCGTAGCCGGCCACGACCCACTGGATCGTGCTGTTGCCGGCACCGAGCCCCTCGCTGATCGACGGCAGGGCGACGTTGACGATGCTGACGTCCAGCAGGGTCATCGCACCGGCTCCCAGGCACACGGCGAGGGCCTGCCAGCGCCGGGACTGTTCCTCGGGGGTCAGCTCACGGGCGTCGGTCTGCGTCACCAGACCACGCTAGGTCCGCTCACGCCTGCCCGCGAGTCGATCGTGCGGAGCCGGACCGTGAGACGATGAGGACCTAAGTCCTGGACACCGTCATTGGGGAATGCCGTGCCTACCTACGACGCGCTCATCGAGCGCTACGGAGTGCTTGATCGCGCGCCCGGCCGCGACCTCCAGTCACTGGTCAGCCTGATCGCGCAGATCTGCGGTGTCCCGCACGCGGTGATCAACATCCTCAGCAGCAACCAGCAGCACCAGATCGTGGCCCACGGCATCGAGCCGGCGGTGTGCGCGCGCGAGGACTCGATGTGCGCGGTCGTGATGGACGACCCCGAGCCGGTGATCGTGCCCGACGCCAGCAACGACGTGCGCTTCTCCTCCAATCCCTTCGTCAACGGCGAGATCGGCGATGTCCGCTTCTACGCCTCGGCGCCGGTCACGACGGCCGACGGCCTGGCCATCGGACGCCTGTGCGTCTTCGACGTCGTCCCGCACGAGCTCACCGACGTGCAGCAGCGGGCGCTCGCGGTGATGGCCTCACAGGTCACCGACATGCTCGAGCTGCGCTACCGCAGCCAGGCGCTCGAGGACTCGCTGCGCGACCTGACGGCGGTCCGCGACGAGCTGCGTCGGTCCAATGAGCACCTCATCCAGTTCGCCGGCCAGGTCAGCCACGATCTCCGCACGCCACTGACCGCGATCCTCATCAACGCCGAGCTGCTGGCCGGCGAGCCCGCGGTCACGGCCGACACCGGCGTGTCCGAGATGGTCCTGGCCGTCAAGGAGGCCGGGCACCGCATGGACGCCATGATCGAGGAGATGCTGACGTTCGCGCGGGAGAACGGCCGCCTGCGTCTCTCGCCGACCGATCTGTCCACGGTCGTCAGCTCCGTCGTCCGCGATGTCGCTCCGTTGATCATGCGCGAGGGGGCAGAGGTCAAGGTGGGCGAGCTGCCCGTGGTCCTCGGCGACCCCGACCTGCTCTACTCCGTCGTGCTCAACCTGCTGACCAACGCGGTCAAGTTCGTGCGTCCCGGCGAGAAGGCCGTCGTCTCGATCACCGCCGACCGGCTCGACCGTCACTGGCGGGTCCGGGTCACCGACAACGGCATCGGCGTGCCCCCGGCCCGCCGCGCAGCGATGTTCGAGCTGTTCGCCCGGCAGGACGAGCACGCGTCCGGCCACGGCATCGGCCTGGCGACCGCGCGGAGGATCGTCGAGGCGCACGGCGGGACGATCGGGATGGAGAGCGCCGCCGAGGGCGGCACGAGCGTCTGGTTCGACCTGCCCGTGTGAGGTCCCGCTCCGGGACTGTGGAGCTCCCCGGCAGCTGGTGCCGAACTGTGGAGTGCGTGAGGACGTTGTGTGGAGATCGTGTGGATCGCGGCTCAATAGGTTGAGGTCACAAGCCAACGCAGCGCCTCGCCACTACCTCCCAAGGACACACCATGAAGAAGATCCTCCTCCCCCTCGCCACCCTCGTCGCCGCCGGCGCGGTCGCGGTCGGATCAGGCGCCACGTTCACCTCGACGAGCGCCAACACGATCAGCTCGGTCACCGCGGGCACCCTGTCGCAGACCAACTCGAAGGACAAGGCAGCGATCTTCACCGCCACCGACATCAAGCCCGGCGACACGGCCACCGGCTCGCTCACGATCACCAACACCGGCTCGCTGCCCGCCAAGTTCTCGCTCACCGAGACCGCGTCCACCAACACGTTCGCGGCCAGCAGCATGACGATGGTCATCACCAACACCACGACCAACAAGGTCGTCTTCAGCGGCCCGTTCGGCGATCTGGTGGACGGCGTGAAGACCGATCTCGGCGAGGTCGCTCCCAAGGCTGCCAACAGCTACACGTTCAGCGCCAAGCTCGCCGCGTCCGCCCCGAACGACGACCAGGGCAAGGTCGCCACCGCCGCCTTCCAGTGGGACTCGGTGCAGGTCGAGAACCCCGCCAGCTGACACGCCGGGGCGCCGTGACGGCGCCCCGCCCCCGCCATCTCGACCCGCACACCTCGACAGGACACGCTCATGAGCCGCAAGCACAGCCGCCCCCGCCGCAGCACCGCTGCCCGCGTCGGCTCCGGCCTGGTCACGCTCCTGTCGATCCTCGCCACCCTGGCCGGCGTCGCGTACCTCGCGCCGAGCCTGTTCGGCTACGAGCGCTACGTGATCACGGGCGGCTCGATGTCGGGAACGTTCGAGAAGGGTGCGATCGCCTTCGAGGAGCCCGTCCCGGTGGACGAGCTCAAGGTCGGGGACGTCATCACGTACCTCCCACCCGCCGACAGCGGCGTGACGACCCTTGTGACGCACCGCATCATCAAGGACACCACGTTGAAGACCGGCGTCCGCCAGCTCCAGACCCAGGGCGACGCCAACCCGGACCCCGATCCGTGGAAGTTCAGCCTGACCGAGGGCGAGCAGCCGGTCGTACGCCACACCGTCCCGCACCTCGGCTGGGTCTTCGTGGCCCTGGCCGACCGGGAGATCCGCATGGTGGTCATCGGCATCCCGGCGGCGCTCATCGCCCTGGCCGCGCTGGTCGAGCTCGCTCGCGCCATCGGTGGCCGCCGCGAGGACGGGCCGCGAGCTGTCACGGGCCCCGTCCGTGAGCCCGCACACTCCGCCTGATCCGGACCGGTCATGACGATCACCCCAGGACTCATCTCGTGAGGACCATGAAGATCCTCGCTCCGCTCGCCACGGTGGTCGCCGGCGGCGCGCTCGCGGTGGGATCGGGCGCCACGTACACCTCGGTCAGCGCGACCACGATCAGCTCCGCCACCTCCGGGCCCCTGACGCAGAGCAACTCCAGGTCACGGGCCGCGATCTTCGACGCGAGCAACCTCCAGCCCGGTGACGTCGTCAGGGGAGGCCTGACGATCACGAACACCGCCTCGGTGCCCGCGCGGTTCCGCCTCGTCGAGACCGAATCGACCAACGCATTCGGCCGCAGCCTGTCGATGGTCATCACCGACACCACCGCTCGACGCGTGATCTACGCCGGCACGTTCGGCGGTCTCGCGGACGGGGCCCTGACCGACCTGGGCCTCATGGGCCCAGGCGCCGCCACCGACTACTCGTTCACGGTCGAGCTCGACCGCCGTGCGACCAACCGGGCCCAGGGCCGGACCGCCGCCGCGGCCTTCGAGTGGAGCTCGGTCGAGGCCGACGCCGCCACGAGCGACGAGTAGTCCCCCCAGCTTGCGGGCACCCCCGGCCCGCTCGACGACGTGCCGCCGACCACCTGGTCGGCGGCACGTTGTCGTTCGCGCAGATGTGGAGGTCCTGAGGCATTCGTGTGGAGATCACGTGGATCGTCCCTTCCTAGAGTTGAGTCATGAGCTCGACGCACGCACGGCACCGGCAGCAGGGGACCTCCCTGACCCGCCGGCTGCCCTGGGCCGTCGGCGCCCTGGTCGCCGTCGTCGCCTCGGTCGCCGTGACCGGCTCGTCCTCCGCGTCGTTCGTCTCCCGCACCGGCTCGACCAGCACCGTCACCGCCGCGGCCGACTGGACGCCGCCGTCCGTCACGGTCTCCACCCCGAGCCCCACCGTCAAGGGCATGACGACGATCGCGGCCCCCGCGCAGGACGACGTCACCGGCATCGACCGCGTCACGATCCAGCGGGCCGCCGCCGGCAGCTCCACCTGGACGACGGTCTGCACCGCGAGGACCGCCCCGTACGCCTGTGACTGGAACACGCTCCCGGACGCCGACGGCTCCTACGACCTGCGAGCCACGGCCGTCGACCGCGCCGGCAACACCGCGACCTCCACGACGTTCCGCGCCACCGTCGCCAACAACCTCACGGTCTCGCTGCCCCGCCCGGGCGACTTCCTGCGGGGCACCGTGAGCACCACGGTCGGCGTCAGCAACCAGGGCGGCGTCACGATCTCCTCGGTGAGGATCGAGTTCGCCCCCACGGGCAGCACGAGCTGGGCCACGGCCTGCTCCTCGACCACCGCGCCCTACACCTGCTCCGTCGACACCAGCGCCGTCCCCGGCGGGACGTACGACCTGCGCGCCGTCGCCGTGGCCGGCACCGCGACGTTCGCATCGCCCGTGGTCAGCCGCGTGGTCGTCGACAACATCGCTCCGGTCGTCACGATGACCGACCCGGGCACCCCCCTGAAGGGCACCAAGACCTTCGCCGCCGGTGCCAGTGACGAGCGCTCGGGCATCGCCAAGGTGGTCGTCCAGGCCGGGTCGGGCAGCACCTGGACCGATCTGTGCACCGCGACGAGCCTCCCGGCCAGCTGCGCCGCCGACACCAACACCCTCGCGAACGGCACCTACACGTTCCGCGCCGTCGCCACCGACAAGGCCGGCAACACCACGACCTCAGCGCCGACGGCAGGGCGCGTCGTGCAGAACACGGTCTCCTCGGTCACCCTCACGGCGCCCCGCCCCCACCTGCGCGGCACGGTCACGCTGGACGCCCAGGCCAAGTCGACCGGGACGATCGCCTCGGTCAAGTTCCAGCGCTCGCCCGCCGGCGCCGGCACCTGGACCGACATCTGCACCGACACCACCTCGCCGTACAGCTGCTCATTCGCCACGGCCGGCCTCCCCGACGGCGCGTACGACCTGCGCGCAGTCGTGACCGACTCGGCCGGCGTCCAGACCCCCTCCGCCGTCGTCACCGATCGCACGATCGACAACACGCGTGGCAAGGGTGTCGACATCCAGACCACCAACGGCGGGACGAACGGCAAAGTCGACGCCGGGGACACCATCGTCTACACGTTCAGCGAGCAGATGGATCTCAGCTCGATCTACGCGGGTTGGTCCGGGACGGCGACGTCGGGCTCGGTCCAGTTCAGCAACGCGAGCTGGTGGGGCGGCAACGACGTGCTCGACGTCTCCGGTCCGGGCAATGCCGATCTGGGCACCGTCGCCCTCAACGAGGACTTCTTCCTCCTCGCCACCAGCGCTCGCGTGACGATGAGCGCGACGACCCTCACCGACGGCGGAGCCCGCACGGTCGTGACGATCCGGCTCGACTCCTCCCCTTACTCGGCCGCCGGCACGGCGAAGGCCGCCGACATGGTGTGGAGCCCGTCGTCCTCGATCCTCGACCTGGCGGGCAACCCGATCAGCACGAGCACCGTGACCGAGTCCGGCCCGACGGACGTGGACTTCTGATGCGCATGGAGCACACCACCCGCTCGCGGGGTGCCACGATGGCCGCGGCCCTGCTGGTCCTCGTCCAGCTGCTTCGTGGTGGGCTGACCCAGCCCGAGACATACATCGAGGTGCTGCTGATGGCGCTCGTCCTGATGACGACGGTCGCCGCGTACTGGCTGCATCGCAGCAGCACGTGGGAATCGCGCCTCGTGCTGGGACTGATGGCGGCCGTGAGCGGAGCCGGCGCCGCCCTCACGTCGACGATCGGCCTGCCCGGACAGGACGTCCAGACGGTCAGCCCGTTGGGCGTCCTCGTCCTCGCACTGTCGATAGCGGTGATCGGCCTGCTCGTCGCGGACCGGCCACGCACGACCGCCGGCCCGGACACGCGGTCACCGTATGCTTCGTGAGATGCCCCACCTCGTGCTGCTCGTCGAGGACGACGACCAGATCGCCGCTCCCCTCATCCGCACCCTCGAGCGTGAGGGCTACTCGGTCCAACGCGCCTCGGCCGGCCTCCCAGCGATCGACCGGGTCCAGGCCGGCGACGTCGATCTCGTGCTCCTGGATCTCGGCCTGCCGGACATCGACGGGCTGGAGGTGTGCCGTCGCATCCGCGCGGGAGGCTATGGGGGCGGCGTGCTGATCCTGACGGCCCGCGGCGGCGAGCTCGACCGCGTCGTGGGCCTCGACGTGGGCGCCGACGACTACCTGGCCAAGCCGTTCGGCCTCGCCGAGCTGCTGGCCCGCGCCCGTGCCCTGCTCCGGCGTGCGGCCCCCGCGGCAGCCGATGCGCCGGCGCCGGCAGCCACCCCGGCTGCGCCTGCCCCGCCCGCGCCCGCAGCAGCCACCGACGACGCCGGCGCCCTGCGGGTCGACACCGATGCTCGCCGCGTCTGGGTCGGCGCCGCCGAGCTGGCCGTCACGGCCAAGGAGTTCGACGTCCTCGCGCTCCTGCAGTCCACCCCCGGCGCGGTGTTCACCCGCGAGCGGGTCATGGACGACGTCTGGGACGAGAACTGGTTCGGCTCGACCAAGACGCTCGACACGACGATCGGGCGTCTGCGGCAAAAGCTCGAGGAGAGCGGCACCTCGTCTCGCATCGTGACGGTCCGCGGCGTCGGGTTCAGGCTGGAGAGCACCGCCGATGCGTGAACGCCTGATGGTGACGCTCGTCGCGATGACCGTCGGGATGATCGCCGTCTTCGGCGTCGTGCGGGCCTACTCCACCGCCAACCTCGTCCAGGACCAGGAGCGCGAGTCCGTCAGCGAGTCGGCCGATCTCGTGGCTGTCGCGGTGGCGGCCCGCGGGCCCGACGAGATCACGCCCGCGTTCCTGGACCAGCTGACCCAGGAGGGGCAGACCCTCACGTACATGGCCGAGGACGGCACTCGCATCAGCACCCGCACGGCCGCCCGTGACGAGGACGACATCTCCGCGACCCGACCCGTCGCCGACACCGGGGCCCGGGTCATCCTGACGCAGCAGGCCTCCGTCAGCGCGGGTCGTGTGTCGGACGCCCTGTGGTCGCTGGTGCTCGTGGGCCTCGCACTTGCCGTGCTGGCAGCAGTGATCGGCTGGCTGCTCGCCCAGCGCTTCGCCTACCCCTTCCGCCGGCTGGCGGAGGACGCGAAGCGCATCGGTGAGGGACACTTCGACGCCCCTGTGCACAGGTCCAACATGCGGGAGGCGGCCGAGCTGGGCGACGCTCTGCGCAGCGCCGCCGGTCAGCTCGACGAGCTGGTGCGTCGCGAGCGCAATCTCGCGGTCGTCGCGTCACACGAGCTCCGCACGCCCATCACGGCGCTGCGGCTCTCGCTCGAGGACCTGACGCTGTGGCCCGAGACCCCGCCCGCGGTCGCCGACGAGCTGCAGCACAGCCTGACCCAGGTCGACCGGCTGAGCGGTGTCGTGACGGCGCTGCTCGAGAGCGGTGGCGATCGACGCAAGAACCGGGGCTCGACCGTCGACCTCGCCACCGTGGCCACCGACGCCGCGAAGCGCTGGTCGGCTCAGGCAGAGGCAGCCGGCCGCGAGATCACGGTGCTGCCCACGCAGGATCCCGCGATGGTGTGGGCCGCCCGCGAGGCGATCGACGCCGTCGTCGACATCCTGATCGAGAACGCCCTGCTGCACGGATCGGGCACCGTCACGATCGAGATCTTCCCCGACAGCACCCACTTCCGCTTCCGCGTGCACGACGAGGGGTCGCGCGTGATCGAGCCCGGCGTCCTGCACGCTTCCCCCACGGAAGCCGTCTCGGGTCTCAGCGACGCTGCCACCCGGGCCGAGGCGCTCGGCGGCTTCATCGGTGTCGGTGACCACCCGACGACCCTCGTGGCGCTGTTTCTTCCCCGCGCTGACCGGCGGCGCCGGGCCAGCGACGCCGTCAGGTGACGCTCTCGGCGTCGTGACCGAGGGGCTTCTCGCCCTCGCCCTGCTCGATCGAGTCCCGCTCGGGGCGCGAGCCGCCGGGCGCCATCAGCTCGGAGATCTGCCGCGCCAGATCCGGTCCCAGGGCGCCCCAGCCGTCCTCGTAGCCGTAGGCCGCACGCAGGGACACCGCCTCGTAGTCGCCCTGCAGGATGTCCACGTCGTCGGGGGTGATCAGGCCCGGATGCGCGACACCCACCGCCTCTGACACCTTCACCAGCTCCTTGCGGAACGTCCGGACGTACTGGGCGCACCGCTGACCCTTCTCGGTCGGATCGAGGCCGTGGGCCAGCCACGGGTCCTGGGTCGCGACGCCCGTCGGGCAGCGGTCGGTGTGGCACTTCTGCGACTGGATGCAGCCGATCGCGAGCATCGCCTCGCGGGCCACGCTGACCATGTCGGCACCCAGCGCGAACGCCACGACGGCGTTGTCGGGAAGGCCCAGCTTGCCCGAGCCGATGAAGGTGACGTCATCGCTCAGGCCCGCGGCGGCGAACGTGCCGTAGACCCGGGAGAAGCCCATGCGGAACGGCAGGGCGATCGAGTCGGCGAAGATGCGCGGCGACGCGCCGGTGCCGCCCTCGCCGCCGTCGATCGTCACGAAGTCGACGCCGCGGTCCCGGCGAGACATGTGACGCGCGAGGTCGTACCAGAAGCCCATCTCGCCCACCGCGCTCTTGATGCCCACCGGAACACCCGTCTCGGCCGCGATGAGCTCGACGAAGTCGAGCAGGCTGTCGGTGTCGGTGAAGGCGGTGTGCCGCGAGGGACTCGCGCAGTCCTGGCCCATCGGGATGCCCCGGATCTCGCTGATCTCGCGGGTCACCTTCGCCGCGGGCAGCAGGCCGCCGAGACCCGGCTTGGCGCCCTGGGAGAGCTTGATCTCGATCGCCCGGACCGGCGCCGACTCCACGACGTCCTTGAGCCGGTCGATCGAGAAGGTGCCGTCATCGTTGCGGCACCCGAAGTAGGCGGTGCCGATCTGCAGGACGATGTCGCCGCCCTGGCGGTGGTGCGAGGACAGGCCGCCCTCCCCCGTGTTGTGCATGCACCCTGCGAGCTTCGCTCCCCGGTTGAGCGCCTGGATCGCATTGCCCGACATCGACCCGAAGCTCATGCCCGAGACGTTCACGACCGACTCGGGACGGAACGCCTTGGCGCGCCCGCGCGGTCCGCCGAGGATCTTCGCGCTCGGCAGACCGGTGCTCTCGGCGTGATCGTGCGGCAGGGAGTCGGCGAACGTCCGGTGCTTGATGATCGCGTAGCCCGGCAGGTGCTCGATGTCGTTGTCGGTGCCGAAACCCGAGTAGTTGTTCTCCTGCTTGGACGAGGCGTAGATCCAGGAGCGCTGATCGCGGCTGAACGGCCGTTCCTCGTCGTTGCTGGTCACGATGTACTGACGCAGCTCAGGGCCGATCGTCTCCAGCCAGTAGCGGGCGTGCGCCAGCACAGGGAAGTTGCGCATCAATGCGTGCTTCTTCTGTGTCAGGTCACGAGCCGCCACCGCCCCGATCGCTATGCCGACCCCTCCGAGCACCTGGCTGAGCTTCATGTCCAAGTCCTACCCCGCACGGGTGCGCTTGTCCACGCGAGGCGCGGACAGGCGCCGCCGTCCGGGACCTCGCCGGTCACCGTGTGAACGACTCGGCGCGCGGCACGGGACCGACGTCGTGATGGCGTCCCGGTCGGCGCAAGGCGTGCCGCTGCCCGGGCCCGGGGCCGTCGCGCCCGGCCAGGGCGTCCGCGACCGCGCCCGTGACGAACCCGTAGACGGTCTTGTGCACCAGGTCCACCGCCAGCTCACCGCGGGGCCAGGTCTGCGGAGGGGCGCCGACTCCGGTCGCGTTCTCCAGGATCTGGTCATTGGTCAGCCGCAGGACGGAGAACTGCGCCGACGCGAGCGCGCCGCGAAGACCGGCCTGGGCCATGAGCGAGCGCACCGTCCCGAGCAGGATGCCCTGCCCGTAGTGCATCGCGAGGTTGACCGCCCTGGAAGGACGTCCGGGGGTGTCAGTCCGGCCCACCAGCCGTTCGAGCACCCGCCCAGGGACGTACGAGTCAGGTCTGCCGGTCAACCGCTGCTCGACCTTCTCGCCGGCCGTCATCACCGCCACCCCGACGGCACCCGAGACGACTCCCTGCCACGCCACCTTTCGCCACATGCGCTCCAGATACCCCGACGCCCTCAGCGGGAGTCAGCTCCTCCGCAGCCCGCACCCCGCGCCCACGCGACGGCTCTCCCGTGCCTGCCGCGCACCTCTGCGATACTCGCTCTTGGGCATAGCGGCATGTCCGGATCTTCTCCGGATCATTGTCCCCGATGCCCCGGGTCTCTGGGGCCTGGGGACAATTGGTCTAACGTGCAGTAACGCGATCTGACCACTGTCATGGCAGTGCGAATCGGGAACGGCTGGTCCCGGGCTACAAAAACGCCGCGAGGCGCAAGACGGGGACGCCGGAGCGACGCGGTGCACACGCGATGAGCCACCATTGTGCGGCCTGACCGAGGAGTGACGTGACAACCAGAGCCAAGGGCACAAACGGACGCGAGCAGGCCGTCCAGCGCATTGTCAACGAAATTCAGGAGATGATCGTCGGCGGCGAACTGCTGCCCGGCCAGCAGATCCGGCAGGAGCAGATGGCCGAGCGATTCTCGGTCAGCCGCCTGCCCATCCGTGAGGCCCTTCGGCACCTCCTCGCCACTGGCCTGGTCACGCACCAGTACAACTTCGGCTTCTCCGTCGCAAGGCTCAACCAAGCCGAGTTCGACCAGCTGTACCTCATGCGCGACCTCCTCGAGTCGGCAATCATCCGCAGCCTCCCGGAGGCCAAGCCCCGTCACCTCGAACGTCTCACCGAGCTGAACGATGCGATCTCCGTCGCTGCCGAGCGCGCCGACGCGGGCGCTGTGCGCCAGCTCAACAAGGAGTTCCACTTCACCATGTTCCGCGACAGCCCGCTGAGCCTCGTCGTCGACGAGGTCGAGCGCATCTGGGGCTGGGCGATGCCGTACCACGCGGTGTTCGTGAGCGACTCGGGAGAGCGTTCCCGCATCATCACCGAACACGCTCAGATGGTCGAGACGCTCGGGCGCAACGACGTCGAGGGCCTCGTCCAACTCATGATGAACCACCGGGCGAAATCCGAGGCCCGGCTCAACTCCCTGCTCTCGCCACACCCCTAAAGAAGGTTTGAGACGCGCCGCCCGGTTCCCCCGTACGGCCCGTCTGAACGGACTAGTAGCCCTCCTCGCGGCACCGCCGCGTCCGTGACCGCCAAGCGCCGAGATGTCCTCAGCGCGTTTTCGTCACGCTGTTTTGCCTCTGAAGGCAGGCCATATCTCGGGGTAACCCGACCCTCTGGTCAAACTGGATCCAATTGTGTAGCCTCCATGAGATCCAGATCACGTGACCTGCGCCACACAGAACGTCGAGGTTCCAAGCTCTGGCCGCGGAGGGCAGAAGCCTCTCCCGCTCTACTCATCTGGATGTCCGACCGTTGGCCGTCCATGCATGCAAGGCAACAGAAGGGCCTCAGTACGTGACGACCACGGGAACGCCGTTGATCACCTCCAGCACCGATGCACTTGACTCACTCTTCTCGCCTCAAGCGATCGCCATCGTCGGCGCCTCAGGACGACAAAGCAACCTGTTCGCACGGCCGCTCCAGTACCTGACAGCCTTCGGCTACAAGGGCGCCATCTACCCGATCAACCCCGGGTACGAGTCCCTCCACGGCGTGGCCTGCTACCCCGACGTCGACGCACTGCCGGGCCCCATCGACCTCGCACTGGTCCTCATCCCGGCGGCACGCGCCATATCCCTGCTTCCCGCCATCGCGCGCGCCGGCGCCAAGGTCGCCGTCATCTTTGCGTCCGGGTTCAGCGAAACCGGCGAAGAGGGACAGGCCCTTCAGACCAAGCTCACGTCGGTGGCTGCCCAGCACGGCATCCGCCTCATCGGCCCCAACTGCCAAGGGGCGCTCAACACAGCGACACACTTCTACGGCACCTTCACCGGCGCACTGGAGGTGGGACCGCTGACCCCTGGCGGCCTGACATACGTCGGGCAGAGCGGCGCCGTGGGCGGATCGATCCTGAGCCTGGCCCGCGAACGTGGCATCGGCATCGCCTCATGGATTAGCACCGGCAACCAAGCCGACCTCAAGACCGTCGAAATAGCCCGGTACCTCATCGAGCAGGACGCCACGACGACCCTGGCCATGTACATCGAGAGCGCTACCGGCGAGCGCGAGTTCCTCGACCTCGCCACACGTGCTCAAGAGCTCGGCAAGTCTCTCATCGTGCTGCGATCCGCGACCAGCGAGGCAGGGGCTCGCGCGGCGGCCTCCCACACCGGCGCAATCGTCGGGAGCGCAGCCGCCTTCAACGCCGTGGTGCGCGAGTACGGAGTCGTGCTCGCCGACGACATCGACGAGCTGGTGGAGCTGGCGCACGTTCACACCACCCTGCCTCGTGCCCACGGCCCCGCCGTCGCAATCGTGACCACATCGGGGGGCGTGGGCAGCCTGGCAGCTGACCTGGCCGACTCGCGCGGCCTCGACGTCGTGCAGCTGTCAGAGCAGGCCCAGAACGAGCTCGCAGCAATGATCCCAGCCTACGGAGCTACTGAAAACCCCATCGACGTCACCGCCCAGGTGTTCAACGGCAAGGACGTCACCGAGTTCATTAGCGTCTGCAAACTCACCGCCGCACTGCCTGAGGTGGACGTCGTGCTGGTGGCGCTGACCCTCATCATCGGCGACCAGGCCGAGAAGGCGGCTACAGCCCTCGCCGGACTCATCGCACTGTCCGACAAGCCCATCGTCGTCGCATGGTGTGCGGCGCACGCACAGACGACCGCCGCTCGGCACGCGCTGCGCGACGCCGGGTTCCCGGTCTTCGACTCAGTCGGGTCCGCCACACTGGCGCTCCGCTCGCTGGTCAGCGACAACTCGACCATCACCCCCAACGCCCCGTCGACGCCGACGACGGCTGACGACTTCGCGGCACTCATCGACCAGTACGTCGAGGTCGTGACCGAGGCCGCCGCCGCCCCCCTGATGGACGGGCTCGGAATCCCACGACCCACAACCCACCTGATCACCGACCTTCAACAGGCCGAGGATCTGGCCGCCACACGCTCGACGCCCGCCGTCCTCAAGATTCAGTCGCCGAACGTCCTGCACAAGACCGATCGCGGCGGAGTCCTGGTGGGTATCGAACCCGCCGACCTGCCGCGCCGCACCGCGCAACTACTCGCGATGTTCGCTGGCGACCAACCCGAGGGCGTCCTTATCCAGGACCTGGTCGGCGACGGAATCGAGCTCATCGTGGGCGTCACGCGCTCCGGCGATCACGGCCTGCCGCTGATAACGGTCGGCCTCGGAGGCACCGCCACCGAGCTCTACCGCGACACCGCGACGACCTTCGCACCAGTCGACCGCAAGCAGGCGAAGACCCTTCTGCTGCGCACCCGCGCCGCCGCACTGCTCACGGGTTACCGGTCGACGCCGGCCTACGACCTGGACGCCGTGGCCGAGGCCATCGCCCAGATCAGCCAGCTGGCCGTGGTCGCCGGCGACCGTCTTCGCGAAGTGGAGGTCAACCCACTACGAGTGACCCATGACCCCCACCGGCCTGTGCAAGCGCTCGACTTCATGATGATCCTGGCGCCGAAGGCAGGTGCGTGATGGGCTCCGTCACGCTTGAGCGCAAAGGCAACGTCGCGGTCATCACCGTCTCAAACCCCGACGTCAAGAATGCCCTGACCATCGACATGGCACGCGAGCTCGGGCAGGCGTGCCGCGACATCGAGGCCGACCAGACGTTCGGCTGCACCATCGTCCGCGGCGACGCAGGAGCGTTCTGCTCCGGAGCCGACACACGGTCGTGGTCGGACACCTACGGAGACACCCTGAGCGACCGCGCATACGAGGAGACCGACCTCATGTACGGCTCCTTCGTGCAGCTCGGCAGCCTGCCCGTGCCAACCATCGCTGCGGTACGAGGAGCGGCCGTGGGTGCCGGGCTCAACCTCGTCATGGCGGCCGACCTACGCGTCGTCTCAGCGTCCGCCCGACTGATCGCCGGGTTCATGGCGGCAGGCATCCACCCGGGCGGAGGCTTCTTCACGTTGGCTCGCCGTCTCGGCGGACGGGAAATTTCAGGTGCGCTGGGTCTCTTCGGTCAAGAAATGTCAGGTCAGCGCGCCTACGACCTCGGCTTCGCCGGAGTCTGCGTCCCCGACGGCGAGGTCGAGCAGCGCGCGCTGGACATCGCCACGTCTGTGGCAAGCGACCCTCTGCTCGCGCGCCGGGTCAAGCGGACCTTCGAGATCGAGACCGGGTCACAGCCGCTGCCATGGCCCGCGGCGCTGGAGGCTGAGCGAGGCGTTCAGCTCTGGACCCAGCGGCGCCGCCTCGACCGCATCCAGGAACAGTCATGACGGCCACGCCCGCAGGGCTGCAGATCGACGTCGCGCACGGTGTTGCCTGGGTGCGGCTGGACAGGCCCGAGCGCATGAACGCCATGGACACGGCGCTTCAGCACCTGCTCGTCGAGGTGTTCTGCCAGCTTGACGTCGACGACGCCGTGCGGGTCATCGTGCTGGGCACAACGTCGGCACGCGCCTTCTCCGTAGGTGTCGACCTCAAGGAGGACCACACACCGGTCGACGGCAGGCGCCCCATCGTCGACCCGATGCGGCACGCGTATCGCAACGTCTTCGAGACGGTCCTGGAGTCGCACAAGCCCACCATTGCAGCGTTGCAGGGCTGGGTCGTCGGGGCCGGACTGGAACTCGCGATGGCGTGCGACATGCGCATCGCGGCCACGTCCGCTGCGTTCCGGATGCCTGAGAGCCGGGTGGGGATGGGCGCGAACTTCGGCAGCCAGATGCTGCCGCGGCTGGTCAGTCGTGCTCACGCCTTCGACATCATGTACCGCGCCGAGACGTTCGATGCCGCGCGAGCCGCCGACATCGGGTTCGTGTCGCAGGTCTGCTCTGCCACGGAGCTTGATGCCGTCGTCGATCGCATCGCCACCACCATCGCGACCCGTGCACCACTGACGCTGCGCCGGTTCAAGGCGATGGTGACGCACGGGGCCGCACTGCCGATCCCCGCCGCGCTGCGCATCGACCCCGGCACCAGCCCCTACACGAGTGACGACCGGCTCGAAGGAGCCGCTGCGTTCACTGAAGGACGTGATCCCCAATGGAGCGGACGATGAGTGGAACAGAACGTGCCAAGGCACTCGTCCGCGAGGTCCCGCATCTGGACTGCTACGAGACGTCCGCGATGCTCGGCGGGGCGCCCACGCCGCACTTCCTCCGGCTGCTGCGCGCCCAAGGCAAACTCCTCGGCATCCGCTACGCGCGGGTCGGGTACCTCTACCCGCTGTTCCAGTTCGACGAGCACGCGCGGCGCATCCACCCGTGCGTGGCAACCACCAACCAGGTGCTCCTCGCGAGCATCGGGCTCAGCGCAGCCCTGCAGTGGTGGTTCGACGAGGCGATAGACGACGCCCCGGCCCACACGCTGGTCGGCACCCCTGACCAGCGCTTGGTCATCGAGACGGCCAGGTGCCAAGCCTTCAGCGGAGTGCGTTCCGCCTGACCGAAGCAGACCCCCACCGACCCGAGAACGAGAGTGAGTGACCCGATGGAACTGGCCAAGAGCTACACCCCCGGCTACTGGGGCGTGACCCTGCCTCCGGCGACGCACGGCGCGCTCGATGCAATCGCCGCCGTCATGATCCCGGGGCGCGACCCCTACCCCCCCGGCGACAGCGTGGGGGTAGCGGGGTTCATCGCGAGCCGGTGCGACCCCGAGGAGGCCGCAGTCCTCACCCAGCTCGCAGACGACTTCACCTCAGGCGGCGGCGACACCGGCGCACTCGAAGCCGTCGAAGCGTCCCGGCCCGACGAGTTCGTGCTGCTGCGGTTCTACGTGTACTCGGGCTACTACTGCGCACCCGACGTCCTGCTCGTCGTCGCGAACCACTCCGACTACCACCCGTCACCGCAGCCGCTCGGCTACGCCATCGACGCCGAGGTCCCCATCCCCACCATTCGCCGCGGCACGTTCGTGCCGACCGAGGAGGTTCGCCATGTCCTACACCGCTGACGAGATAGACGTCCTGATCATCGGCGGTGGCCTGTCCGGCGGCGCCATAGCACGAACGCTGACCAAGACAGGCGCCCGCGTCGTGATGCTCGAGCAAGGCCCCCGGGTTCACCCCATGGACACAGCGATGGTGTCGTCGGACTGGGAGTTCGACATGCGCCGTCGCTGGTCGGGCAACCCCAACGTCCGTCGGCTGCCTACCGACTACCCAGTGACCGGCGGCGACTTCCAGCCGATGCTTTACAACGCGGTCGGGGGTGGCACGAACGCGTACGCCGCCCTCTGGCACCGGATGAAGCCGGCCGACTTCCGCAAGGGCAGCGAGCACGGAGTCGGCAACTCCATCGACTGGCCGCTGTCGTACGAGGACCTCGAGCCGTACTACGACCAGCACGACAACTTCTTCGGCGTCTCGGGGGTCCACGGTGACCCTTCGTACCCACACCACCGCGCCGACCGCATGCCGCCGATCCGGCACGGCAGCTACCTGCAGCGCGCGGCCGATGCGTGCGACCGCGCCGGATGGCACTGGTGGCCTTCCGACCTCGGCTCGATATCGGAGGACTTCGACGACCGCCAGTCCTGCAACCGCTGCGGGCACTGCATGATGGGCTGCCCGCGTGAGGCGAAGGGCACCGGCTGGAACGCCTACACACGCCACGCCGTCGCCCAAGGCCTCGAGCTACGCACAGGCGCACGCGTCACCCGCATCGTCACCAATGGACGCAAGGCTGTCGGCGCCGAGTACATCGATCTCGAGACCGGCCAGGAGCACATCGTCCGAGCCCGGCTCGTCGTACTGGCCGCCAACGGCATCGGCACACCGCGGCTGCTGCTGATGTCGGCCAACGCCGACAACCCGGACGGCTTGGCCAACGACCACGACCAGGTGGGGCGAAACCTCATCCTGCACGGCTACTCGCTGTGGGACATCTGGACCAAGGACCCACTCAACAACTTCAAGGGCCCCCTCGGCGGGGCGGTGTACTCGCACGAGTTCTACAACACCGATCTCTCGCGCGGCTTCGTGAACGGCATGACCATGACATTCTGCGCCACGGGCGGTCCGTTGTTCGCCGGGCTCGGCGGGTTCATGGAACAGAACCCTGCCCCATGGGGTGCCGGCCACCACGACGGGTTCGAGCAACGCTTCGACCGCAGTTTCTTCGTCGCAATTCAGACCGATGACATCCCGGTCGATACCAACCGTGTGACGCTCGACCCGGACGTCACCGACTCCAGCGGCCTGCCTGCGGCCCACACCGCCTACGCGCTGCACGACAACGACCGTGCCGCGCTCCAGTTCGGCGCAGCACGGGTGGCCGAGCTTGCGGCGGGCATCGACGCCGAGGTCAGCGGCCCCGGCCTCGAGCCGTACAACCCGCCGGGCTGGCACCTGATGGGCGCCAACCGGATGGGCTCGGACCCGACCTGCTCGGTCACCGACGGGCAGCACCGGGCCTGGGGCGTCGACAACCTCGTCATCTGCGACGTGGGGTCGATGACCACCGGAGGGGCCGTCAATCCCGCGGCCACCGTCGGGGCACTCGCGCTTCGCTGCGCCGATCTGCTTGTCGCCGAACAGCGGTCCGGACTCGCGGTGAGCGCCGCTGGATGACGCGATCTACGGCATGGAGACAGCGCGAGCAAGAACTTGCCACGTGACGTTGACCACACGATTAAAGAAGCATACTCTTCTCCGGCCTCGGGGCCGGACTGACCGAAATACCAGCACTTCCCGCCTAATCGGCGAACCATAACGAGGCATTCGAAGGGACATCATGAGTACAAGCAACGTCCATAGAACCATCGTCGTAGGGGCCGGTAGCACAGGTGCCGTCCTCGCGGCGCGCCTGTCCGAAGACCCGGCCGAGCACGTCGTGCTCATCGAAGCCGGCCCGAAGTATCTGTCCATCGACGAGCTGCCCGAGTCACTCTGGGATGCCGAGGGCCCGGCGCTCGAGGGCAGCCCCGACTGGGGTTACAAGTGCTTCTGGACCGAGCCGACGCACACCAGCGTCGTCGGCAACTACCCTCGCGGCAAGGTCCTCGGAGGCAGCGGCTCGATAAACGCCTCCATGGCAATCCGCGGCCTGCCCGCCGACTTCGACGACTGGGGCGAGCGCGGCAACAAAGACTGGAGCTGGGAGTCGGTCCTGCCGTACTTCAACAAGCTCGAGACCGACCTGGACTTCCCCGAAAAGGAGTACCACGGCTCGTCCGGCCCGATCCCAGTCCGCCGGCCAACGCTCGACGAGTGGCCGACTGCGGTCCAGAGCGTCGTCGAGGCGCTGGCCGATCATGGCCTGGAGTACAAGGAAGACCTCAACGAGCCCGACATGTCGGGCATCGCCTCCACGCCACGCAACAAGATCAGCACGTTCCGCGCCAGCGCCGCAGTCACGTACCTCTACGAGGCTCGCGACCGCGAGAACCTGGAGATCGTCGCGGACACCCTCGTTACCCGGGTGCTGTTCGACGGCGACCAAGCTGTCGGAGTCGAGATCCAACGCGACGGCAAGCTCGAGGAAATTCATGCTGACCGTGTCGTCCTCAGTGGCGGCGCGATCAACTCGCCTCAGCTGCTTATGCTGTCCGGCATCGGCCCCAAGGACATGCTGGAGCGTGCCGGTATCAAGGTCCGCGTCGACCTGCCCGGCGTCGGCGCCAACCTCGTGGACCACCCGCACGTCCCCGTCGTCTACGCGGCAGCTGACCCGAACGAGACGCGTTTCGGCTTCAACGCCTCGCTTCGGTGGAGCAGCGGCCTCGACGGAGGCCAGGACAACGACATGGTGCTGGCGCTGGGGTTCACCGCGGCGAAGAACATGAACTTCGACCTTGACCCCAGCGTCAAGGCCGGCGTCTTCTTCCCCGTCATCCTGGCTAAGCCCGTCGCAGGCGGGTGGCTTGAGCTGGTCAGCGCCGACCCGCAGACCCACCCGGAGCTGCACTTCAACTTCCTCGGGTCCGACATCGACACCAAGCGGCTCGCTGACGGAGTGCGCTTCGCGCTCGAGCTGCTTCACTCCGACGCGGTCTCACCGCACGTGGCCGGTCCACTGCTGGCGCCCGACGCGGCGACGCTGGCCGACGAGGAGAGGTTCCTCGAGTGGATCCACGACCACGTCACCACGACGTACCACTGTGTCGGCACGTGCCGTATGGGCCCCGACGGCGACGACATGGCGGTCCTGGACTCGGGGCTGAAGGTCCGCGGGGTGTCGAACCTCTACGTGGCCGACGCCTCGATCATGCCGACCATCGTGAACGCCTACACCAATCTGACGTGCTACATGATCGGCGAAAAGTTCGCCGACATGCTGAGTGAGGAGAGCTGATGACAAACACGGTTGCAAACACCAAGGAGCTCGTCGACATCACGATGGAGCTCGCGAAGGATTACAAGTTCACGCACCTGGTCTCGGTAGCGAACTACGAGACCGAGGCACTGCGTGCAGCCTTCGATGACGACCCAGACATGACCGTCATCCTCGCCTGTCGTGAGGGTGAGGCGGTTGCGCTCGCATCGGGCCTTGTCACCTCCGGGCACCGAACCATCCTGTGCATGGAGAACCTCGGACTGTTCGAATCCCTCGACACGTTCCGCGGCCTACCGTGCGACATGCACATCCCCCTGCCCGTGTTCGTCGGATACGCGGGACGTGGCGCGACGCTGGAAGGCGCCTTCGAGGCCGTCGGCGGAATGGCCGGACACGTCAAGCTGGCCGGCGATTGGACCGAGCCGATCCTCGACGCCACCAACATCAAGCACGCGCTGCTCCTGCAGGACGACTCGGAGGAGGCAGCGCGGGCGACCGTGACGCAAGCCTTCGACGCGCAGGAGCCGTTTGTCATTCTCGTCGACAACCTGGATAGGACTCACTCATGAGCGACACCTTGAACCACGGCGCAGTGCTGCAGAACCTCGCCGATCTCCGCACCGACAACGACGTCGTCATCGCCACGATGACCGGCGGGATGGCATGGCCGAAGTACTCGAAGCACGCCATGGACCTCATCTCGATGGCGCCCATGGGCATGGCCTCGCCCTTCGGGCACGGCATCGCGCTCGGCCGTCCCGACCTCGGCGTGGTCGTCGTAGACACCGACGGTTCCATCCTCATGAACTTGGGCACGCTGGTCACGATCGGTGGGCAAAAGCCGAAGAAGTTCCTGCACATCATCATGGAGAACGGCGGGTACGACATCACGGGCGGTCAGAAACTCCCGGGTGTCGGCACGCAGTCCGTCCCCGACTTCGCGAAGTCGGTCGGGTACACACGGGCCAGCCGCATCTCCGAGTTCTCCGAACTTGGTCCAGCCTTGGAGGAGGCCGTGAACGACATGCACGAAGGAGCCGGGCCCATCTTGCTCAGCATCGTCGTGCCGTCGGAGTTCGACTGGGCCGATCTGCCTGCCCTGACGCAGTCGGAGGAGGGGCAGGCCAGGCTCGGACAGCCGGGTTACGAGAACCTGCGCGACAACATTGCCGCTCGCCCAGTGAGCGCCTGACCGTTCGATGTGCCGCCAACATTGTTCCGCGCGACCGATCGTCGCGCGGGGCAGTGTTGACGTCCGCCCACATCGCACTGCCGAGACCACATTCTCCAGGGAGACATCTGCATGCTCCAACTCGTCCCGTCCGCCACCCCACCACCACCGCACGCCGACCACATCCGGCAAGAGGTGCGTACCTTCATCGCTGACTCGCTCAAGACCGGTGCCTTCTCGCCGAGCGTCGACTCGTGGACCGTCGGATGGGACCCAGCCTTCAGCGCCGAGCTGGGTCGCCGCGGGCTTCTCGGCATGACGATCCCAGAACAGTACGGCGGGCGGGGCGCCTCCCACCTCGAGCGGTACATCGTGATCGAGGAGCTGCTGGCCGCCGGCGCCCCCGTCGCGGCGCACTGGGTCGCCGATCGACAGGCCGCCCCCTCACTGCTGTCCCACGGCACCGAGTACCAGCGGCAGCGCTACCTGCCCGGCATTGCGAAGGGTGAGCTGTACTTCGGCATCGGCATGAGCGAACCGGAGTCCGGCTCGGACCTGGCCAGCGTGCAGACGACCGCGAAACGGGCCGAAGGGGGTTGGGAAATCACAGGCACCAAGATCTGGACATCGGGTGCACACCACTGCCACGCCTTCTTCGTCCTGGCCCGCACCGAACCGCTCGACCCGCAGCATCGTCACCATGGGCTCAGCCAGTTCATCGTCGACCTGGACTCACCCGGCATCGACATCAGGCCGATCAAGTTCCTCACCGGACTGCACCACTTCAACGAGGTCGTGCTCGACCACGTCTTCGTACCTGACGAGCTCGTCCTCGGGGCGATCGGCGATGGCTGGAGCCAGGTGACGTCCGAACTCGCCTACGAACGCAGCGGGCCCGAGCGCATCCTGTCCAGTTTCCCGGTCCTCGAGGGACTCGTGACAGCGCAACGTCCAGGACCCGACCAGGCCGAGCCCGATCAGGCCGGCCCGCAGCACGCGGCCATCGGTGCGCTCGTGGCGCGCGCGTTCGTGCTGCGTCAGATGTCGCTGGCAATCGCCGGCTCGCTCGCGGCAGGCAAGCCTGAGAACCTCTCGGCAGCCATCGTCAAGGACCTCGGCACCCAGTTCGAGAAGGAAGTCATCGAGACGGCTGCGGCGATCTCCGCACACGAGCCCGACCCCACGTCCACGGCCGGCCAGTTCGGCAAGACGCTGGCCGACGCCATCCACCAGTCGCCCGGGTTCACGCTGCGCGGCGGTACCAACGAGGTGCTCAGAGGCGTTATCGTCCGCGAGTTGGGACTGAGGTAGACATGACCACCGAACCTGTCGGCCGCCTCGACGCCGACGACGCGCGATCGCTGCGCGACCTGACGTCGAACATCTGCGACGACGTCCTGGCGGAGGCACTCACGGTCCCAGCGCCGGCCCTGCCGTTCGTCCCGGCGCTGTGGGACGCGCTTGAGGATGCCGGCCTGCTCCGCATGGGACTCTCCGACGAGCCCGACGCCGACGGTGGGGGCTGGGAGGCCGCCGCGATCGTCCTCGCCGAGGCGGCGCGCAGCGGCGCTCCGGGACCACTCATGGAAACATCCTTCATTTCCGAGTGGTTGCTCAACCGGGCCAGAGTCAGACCGGTCGACCGTGGCCCGCTGACCACGGCACGAGCAGCCTTCTCGAACGCGCCGGGCGGGGGTGTGCACGTGAACGCCGCCCGTGTCCCGTGGGCGCGCATCTCGCAGCACACGGTCGTGCTCGGCTCGTTGGACGGGCACACCGTCGTGGCAGTCCTGGACCCCTCGGAGAAGTACGTCGTCGAGCATGCCAACGCGGCGTTCCAGCCGCGCGAGACTGTGACCGCGGTCATCACGGTCGCGGATGTCCACGAGGTCGACGCCTCCACAACCGACGAGTGGTTGCTGAGGGGTGCGCTTGGCCGGGCCATTCAGACCAGGGGTGCGCTTGCGCGCGCAGTGGAGATGTCGATAGACCACGTCCGTCAACGGCGCCAGTTCGGTCGCACGCTCACAGCATTCCAAGCTGTCCAGCAGCTGCTGGCTGCGGCGGCCAGTGAACTCGCGGTTGCCACAAGCGCCGTGGACGTCGCGGTGTCCCAGATCGCGTCCGGTGACTTCACGAGCCGACCAGCCGTGCTGGCCATCTCAGCTGCGAAATCTCAGACCTCACGAGCCGCGACTACCGTGGTGCGCAACTGCCACCAGCTCCACGGTGCCATCGGCATGACGCTCGACCACCCGTTGCGTCACTTCACCATGCCGGCCTTGGCTTGGCGCAACGAGTTTGGCAATCAGAACCTCTGGGACGACCGCATCGGCCGGCTCGCGGCCGACAGCGGCCGAAGCGCCTGGGACCTCCTGACCGAAAAGACGAGGTAGGCCCTGTGCCCGCCACCTATCCTCCGCTGCGCCGGCCGCCAACCGCACGGCCCTCCGCCGATGCGACGTCTCGGCCACGGGTCGGGCCGCCCCTACTCGGTCCCGCCCTTGCTGGTCCCGTTCTGGGTGCAGAACCTGCGCTTCAGAAGGGGCCGATTCCCAACGAGCGTAACCGCATTGTGCCCGCCATTTGGCCAACTCGCGACGACCAGAAAGTAGAGAAATGACCATGACAGCATCCACACGGCGACCGCGGATTGACCGCGAGCGCTTCTCGATAAGCCACGCGCTGGAAAGCGCAGGAATCCCCATTCTCTTGGTCCTGCTCGTCCTTTACTTCGGCTTCGTGTCGTCAGTCGGCGACCTGTTCCTCTCATCGGGCAATCTGCACAACATCTTCGCCAACCAGTCGGTGACAGGCCTCATCGCCATCGGCATGGTCATCCCGCTCGTGGCGGGCTACTTCGACCTCTCGGTCGCGGCAATCGCCGGCTTGTCGAGCGTCACGTTCGCATCCGTGAGCGGCACCCATGGGCAGCCCGTGATCAGCGGCATCGTGGCCGCCATCGGCGTCGCGCTCGTTGCCGGCGGCATCAACGCGCTGCTGGTGGCGGTACTGCGGCTCAACCCGTTTATCGCGACGTTCGGCATGTATATCCTCATCGGCGGGCTCCTCGAGTGGTACACGGACGGCTCACCCGTCGGCAGTGGTCTGCCCAACTCGCTGGGTGACTTCGGGAACCAGGAGTTCCTCGGTATCGCCATCCTCTTTTGGCTGCTCATGGTGCTGGCGCTGGTCGCCTGGTACGTGCTCACCCAGACACCGTTCGGACGCGTGCTCACGGCCATCGGGTCGAACGAGAACGCGGCCCGGCTGGCCGGCTTCCGCGTCGACCGATCCCTGGTCATCGCCTTCATGGGGTCGGCGCTGTTCGGAGGCATGGCTGGTGTCGTTCTCACCACACGCTCGATGGTCGCGGACTCCACGCAGGCACAGTCGTTCCTTTTCCCCGCCCTGGCTGCCGTATTTCTGGGACAGACCGCCATCCGGCCGGGACTCAACAACGTGTGGGGCACGATGTTCGGTGTCTTTCTGGTAGCCGTGGCGGTCAACGGCCTTCAGCTCCTGGGAGCCGACACGTGGGTCACCCCTGTGTTTAACGGCGCAGCGCTCGTCATCAGCGTGGCGCTATCGACGCTCATCGCTCGAGCCCGTTCCCGCAAGGCGACCTCCATATTGGTCAACGAGGTGCGCCAAGCCAGCGTAACCGAAACACCCCCTCAGACTGAGAAGGTCGGAACCCAGTAGGCGGTGCACCTCTGCCCCTCCTCGCGGCACGGCGCCCGACGGTGACCACACGTCACGGCCGGACGTCGCTGCGTCACGTGCGGGGGGCGAGCCCGTCATGGGCAGACTCGGCGCGCTGCCGTCGCTGTACCGCTGCAGTCGTGCCCTCTCCAGTCCGCGCTCAACTCCAGTGCCATTGCACCTACCGATGAGGGCGGCGCCCGAGCGTGCAGGCCTCGCACCTCGCTGCTGGCCTTGGTACACCGCGTGCCGCCCACCTGCCCAAGGGCGCGCTGGTCCCCGCCCGGTCCCGGGGCCTCGAGCCGACCGCGTGAGGGCGCACAACGGCGCCCCCGTGGCGTAGGCCTCTTCCCCCCGCACTCCAGCCGCCTGGCCTTCTCCCCTGGTGGCGTCGGCCCGCGCCCCTGAGGAACTCGGGCTGGAGTGGGGCGCCAGGGCGTGACGAAAAGCGCCGGTCGATTCCACGACCGGCGCCCCTCGTTCACTCAGACGATCAGCTGACGCCCCACGCCTTCAGGTAGATCGCCTTGAAGTCGATCGTTGCGACGTATTCCTCGCCTGACTCCGGCAGGTTGTGGTCCTTGTCGATAAGGGCCATGCCGACACCCTGCGGCACGGACGGCTCGCCGTTGAACGCACGGTTGAGCGTGTCGATGGCCGCGTACCCTTCCCACTCGACCGAGCGTGCGTTGGTGATCGCCTCTAGCGTCCCGTCGCGGACCGCCTCAATGCCGCCCGGATCAGCCACACCACCAAACGAGATCGCGTCGACGCCAGAGTTCTTGACGTCCCGCGCACCGCCCAAAGTCAGAGAGAACGCCTCGTACGGGAACTTCACGGCGTTGGCCTCTGGGTGCTTGATGAGCTGGGCGCGGATGCCAGTGATCCACTTTCCGTTGGGAGTCAGGTCGGCTTCCTTCCATGGCGAGGAGCCCACGATCTCGCAGGTGTCGCACTTCTTGATCTCCGCGGCGAAGGCGTCTGACTCCGTGACGTAGTCGGGGTCGGCAAGTCCGGGGCTGTCGATGATCTTGGCCTCGCCGCCGGTCGCCTGCGCGACGTACTGCGCCGCACGGATGCCGCGCGCTTCGAACCACGCCTTGTTGTCCTTGAGTTCCTCGCTCGGGATGAACGGGACCGTGTACAGGTCGGGGCCACCGTCGAACTCCGAGCAGTCAATCGACTCGATGCCCAGCACGGGGATCTTCTTGGCCGCAGCCTCCTTGAGGGACTGCTGCGCCGGCTCGCACGAGAACGAGTCCACGATGATCGCGTCGGCGTTGGCAGCGATAGCTGACCGGATGGCAGTATTGAACCCGCCGGCGATGTTGAGGTTGCCGTCGGCGACCTTGAAGTCCCAGCCAGCGGCCTTGGCGGCCTCCCCGGTGTACTTGCCCTTTTGAACACACCCGGGAATCTGAGCGCCGCACTGGACGTACCAGACGGTCTTGTCCTTGGCCAGTGGCGGTGAGGTCGTGGGCGGCGAGCTCTCTCCCGGTTTGAACTGTTCCTCCAGCGGCGGGAAGCCGGCGACCTCGGCCGTCGATCCTGAGTCACCCGACGACGAGGACGACGACGAGCCGCTCGAACCTTCCGACGAGCACGCGGCAAGCAACAGGGCACTGGCAGCGATAGCCGTGCCCGCAACAATGGATTTGGCTGACATGTCTCTCCTTTGGACGCGGGGACGTCACACCTTCCCGGCTGGGTTCGGTGGACGCTGGCCCCATGCCCCCGGGCACGAAACCGCCCGGACCTTACCACTTCGTTATTGTGTTGGACATCACATGCGGATAAATTGTTGGATCCACTTCTAGGGCGTGAAAGTGCTGCCATTGCAAGCACTGGAGTGTCGACGTTGTCCGCTAGGCGGGCCGGCGCTACGCGGAACGATCGACATCGAGGCTGTCGTCGACTGCCGCGGCTGTCGGTCGAATCGCCCCCAGCAGGGCCGCGGAGGCGAGCACGATGAGGAAGACCGCGTACCCGCTCGCGGTGTCGAGCACCGGGACCGCGTGGGCGATGAGGAACCCGGCCACGACGGTCGGCACACCCATCGAGGCGTAGCAGAGCACCAAGATGATCGACAGGACGCCAGCGCGTTCGTGGGTCGACACCAGCGGCATCACGCTGCGGGTGCCGGCCTGGTAGCCGGCTCCGAACCCGCTTCCTGCCACGAAGCTCGCCGCGAAGAATCCGGGTAGCGATCGTTCTTGCATGGCGACCAGAGTCCCGGCCATCCCCACGATCAGGGCCGTCGTCGCAAACAGCATCAAGACGCGGGGCGAAACCCTGCTAGCCAGCGTGAGCACTGTCAGCGCCCCGATGCCGGAGATGGCGACGATGGTCAAGCCTCCCAGCACGGGCGACGTCTGGCCGTTCAGCTCGCGGACGATGGTGGGGCCCAAGGCGCCGTAAAGTCCGAACAGCGACCACGAGGCCACCAGCACCGGCGCGGACACGAGGAACCGGCGCCTCACGGACCGCGGCAGACCGAATTGGGGCCGTAGCGACCGCAGCGACCCGGGCCTGCGTGCACAGGTCTCACGCATGAACGGGACAAGCACGGCCTGGACCGACAACGTCACGGCCAGCGCAATGTAGATCAGGCGCGTCGGGTCGGGCAGGTACTGCACGAACACCCCCGCGGCCATCGCGCCGGACGCTCCGCCAAGCGGGGCGGCCGCGGCGTTCGCCGTTACGCCTCTGACTCTGTCGAGGTCGATCATCGCGGCACCGAGCGCGCCGAAAACGGCGCCAGTCACCAGGCCCTGCAGGAGGCGTGCGCTCAACAGCATCGGCACTCCGTCCGCGAAGACGAAGAGCGACTCGACGCCGATCTGCAGCAACACGCAGACCAGCACCACGGGCTTGCGACCGAGGTGGTCCGAGAGCGACCCCACCGTGATGAGTGCCAAGAGGATGCCAAGGGCGTAGGCGGCGAACACGACGGTCGTGGTGATCTCCGAAAAGCCCCAGTTCTGCTGGTAGACGCGGTATAGCGGCGTGGGTGCGCCCGACAGGGCGCAGACCGACGCCACGATCGAAAACAGCAGCCAGAACGCGGCCGAGTCGGGCATCCGGCCCTTCAGCGCCCCTCGCAACCAAGGTGTCATTGATCCTCCGGGCGATGACCTTACGCATGCGCTGGAGGTTCTGCGCTGCTAGAGAACTTCGACACCTCAGACCCCTCGTCGTAGCAATTACGTTGTGGTACGGTCCCGCATCGCTCAGGCGGCAGACCGTTCCGGCAGGCCCCTCGCGCCCCTATCAATGAGAGGTCCCCAGGTGGAGAGCAACGGTTCACAGACGGCTGGCGCCTCGGTTACGAAGGGCCGCAACGCCCTTTCGATCCGCGGCCTCAGCAAGGTCTATCCGGGCACACGCGCACTCGACAGGGTCGACCTCGACGTTCGAGGCGGTGAAGTACTTGGGCTCTGCGGAGGCAACGGCAGCGGCAAGTCGACGCTGATCAAGATCCTCTGCGGCGTCGAGTCGGCCGATGCCGGCGAGGTACAACTAGGCGACGCCGTCATCGCAGCCGACGAGATCAAGTCGCAGGCCATGCACGAACTGGGGCTGCGAGTCGTCCACCAGGACCTGGCCGTGTTCCTGGACCTCAACGTCGGAGAGAACCTCATGCTGGGCGCCGGCTACCCGACCCGCATCGGCCCTTCGGTCGACTGGCGTTCGGTGTCCGACCGGGCGAGAGCGCTCATCGATCGGTTCGAGATCGAGGCGACCCCTCGGACACTTCTGCGTGACCTCCCCATCGCTACCCGCGCCCAGATCGCGATCGCACGGGCTCTCCAGGACGTCGACGAGGGCGGCGGACTGATCATTCTCGACGAGCCGACCGCATCCCTGCCCGTACACGAGGCGCGCATCCTCCACGCCGCGATCCGGCGGCTGGCCGCCGAAGGCCACGCAGTTGTCCTGGTCAGCCACCGGCTCGACGAGGTAGTCGCCCTGGCTGATCACGCGACCGTCCTGCGCGACGGCCGTGTCGCGGCGAACCTCGCGGGCGACAAGCTCACCGAACGTGAACTGGTCCACGCGATCCTCGGCGGCCGCACGGAGATGGCTCAAGCGCGGATCAAGGTTCGTCCGGACTCCCCCACCGTGCTCCAGGTCGACGACCTCTCCGCTGGCCCGTTGCAGGGCATCAACATCTCGGTGCGCGCCGGTGAGATCCTCGGCGTAGCCGGTCTCCTCGGGTCCGGGCGCACCGAGCTTCTCCGCGCACTCTACGGTGACCTGTCCATCGACACTGGCACCGTTCGGATCAACGGCGAGGCAGTGAACTTCACCCGCAAGGACCAAGCCATCGCGCACGGGGTCGTGATGATCCCCGAGGAAAGAGCAACCGGGGGGATCTTCCCGACCCTGACGGTCGACGAGAACATGAACGTGAGCGTCCTGCGCCGCTACTGGCGTGGGCTCTTCAAGCAACGGGCCATGACACGCGACGTCGACCAACTTCGCGACGCATTCAAGGTCAAGGCATCGTCGGGGTCGGTGGCCATCAGCACCCTGTCAGGCGGTAACCAGCAGAAGGCAGTTCTCGCCCGGTGGTTGCGGCTGGACCCTGTCGTCCTGCTGCTCGATGAGCCGACGCAAGGGGTCGACGTCGGGGCTCGCGCCGACATCTACGCCAACGTTCGCCGGCTGACTGACGCCGGCAGCGCAGCGATCGTCGTCGCGTCCGACCTCGAGGAGCTCGCTCAGGTCGTCGACCGGGCCGTCGTCATCCAGCACGGTGTCATCGTGGCTGAAGTGACCGGCGACGACCTCTCCGCTCACTCGCTCAGCGAGCGGCTATACGCGACCGACGTCGCCGTCGCGTCCGGACGCTGATCGCCGGGACCGGGGCGATCACGTGAGCGCTGCTACCCGTAGCAACATCAACGACGGTGCGGGCAGCTCTGGCGCCGTCCCGGCGGCAGGTCTGCCGAAGAACCCATCCGAGCGCCTCGTCCTTATCGAGGCCGGCCCCGGGTACGTATTGACCCGATCAACTACCCGAGTCGCTTCGGGATCTGAGGGACCGTCTCTGGAGGGCCACGACTGGGGCTACCGCTCGTTATCGAGCGAGCTGGCCCAAGACAGCGACGTAGACAACTCCCGCAACTGATGCCCCCCCCCCACCGCGCATCGGCATATTTCGTGTCGACCTCTGGGCACCCGAGCAGCTAGAGCGCGGTTCATTTCCGTCCAGGGAGGCGACCGGCGGCTGGTCCTTCAACTCCAATATTTCGCGGTGGTCCGCGCCCACGCCCCCTGGCCCGAAGGTCCTCATGGGAGGACTCGAATTGGACGTCGACGACCCCCCTGGCAGTACCGAGTAGCCGCCGCGAGTCCAAGGCCAGTCGGTATGCGCATTCTCGGCTTGGCCCCGAAGGCCACGTCCCCTCCGTAGGCTCGGTCCGACGAGCCGCACGAGCGCAACGAGAGCGACTCCCATCCACTGCGGGACCGCCGCCCTCAGAGGGGCCCAGTCTGGTGCCGAAGCCGCTGGGCTCGTTGCCGTCGGGTAATGATCGGTCGGTCAGGACACTGCTTTCAGGCCGTCCGAACCACAAAGGAGTTGTCCCGAGGGTTCTCGATAGCCGGCACGCGCACACGCGCACTACCTCTGCGATACTCGCTCTTGGGCGTAGCGGCATTCTCCGGAGGGTTCTCCGGACCTTTGTCCCCATGTCCCGGGCCTCTAGCTCAATTGGCAGAGCAGCGGACTTTTAATCCGCGGGTTGTGGGTTCGAGTCCCACGGGGCCCACCCGACCCGCTCGATCTCCAGCGCTGTCTCGGGACGGAAGCCCCCGGGGGCTCGCCCCCGACACAGTCATGGTCATACCGGTGGAATGCGCTCAACGTCACCCGCGCTTCCTATCCTGTTCTCAGGTACGCCTCGTATCGTAGGACGTCTGCCGGTTTGGCCGGCAGCCTTTCGAACGCCCCGAACCCGCAGGAGAAGATGGTGAGCAGCCCCGACGCGCCGGCCCCCGAGCCCGCGCCCGCGTCGCCGCCGACCTCTCGCAAGCGGGAGCGTTCCCGTGGCAGGCGCATCGTGCGGGGTCTCGGCTTCGGCGCGCTCGTCCTGGCCCTGATCGTCGGCATCGGGGGCGCGGCGGCGTACTGGAAGTTCAACCACAACATCGAGTCCAAGGCCCTCGACGAGGCCGACCACGTGGTCAAGGACGACACCCCGAAGGGCGCGCTCAACGTCCTGTTCATCGGCTCGGACTCGCGCAAGCTCAAGACCAAGGGCTACGGCAAGGAGGAGGGCCAGCGCAGCGACGCCCTCATGCTGGTGCACTTCTCCAAGAACAACACCCGCATCGACGCGGTCCAGATCCCCCGCGACACCCTCACCGACCTGCCCGCGTGCGACGACACCGGCAGCGGCGCGTTCGCCGGCGGTCCGCAGCAGATGATCAACTCGGCGCTCGCCGGCGGCCCGGCCTGCTCGGTGCGGGCGGTCGAGCAGCTGAGCGGCGTGCACATCAACCACTTCGTCCAGCTCGACTTCGACGGCTTCGCCTCGATGGTCAACGCCCTCGGTGGCGTCAAGGTGTGCCTCAACCAGGCGATGGTCGATCCCGACGCCAAGCTCAACCTCCCCGCCGGCAAGCAGAAGCTCAAGGGCAAGGACGCCCTCGCGCTGGCCCGCACCCGCCATGCGGTGGGCGACGGCAGCGACATCGGTCGCCTCGGTCACCAGCAGGTCGTGATGTCCTCGATCATCAGCCAGGCCCGCAGCGCCGGCACCCTCACCCGTCCGGACCGCCTGTTCAAGTTCATCAACGCCCTGACGTCCTCGATCACGGTCGACGACGGCATCTCCTCGATCCCCAAGCTCACGTCGCTGGCCCAGCGCGCCAGGTCGGTCGACGACTCGGACATCCGGTTCATCACGATGCCCAACGGCACCGCACCGACCGATCCCAACCGCGTCGTGAAGACGGCGGACGCCGACACGATCTTCGCTGCGATCGCGAAGGACAAGAAGGTGCCGGTCGAGGGCTCCGAGGACGAGAAGAAGGCCAGCCGGGAGACCCCGGTCAAGCTCCTGAACGCTGCGCAGACCAACGGTCTCGCGACGGCGGCGCAGGCCTCGATGTCGACCCTCGGCTACACGATCAGCGGCATCGAGAACGCCCAGAAGCCTGCCAAGACCACCCGCATCTTCGTGGACGGAACACCCGAGGCGATGGCCACCGCCGACGCGATCAACCGCGACTTCGGCTTCATGGCCGACGTCGTCGTGCACTCCTCGGGCATGACCGGCGTCTGGCTCATCCTGGGCGCGGACCGCATCGAGGGCGGGGTCCAGCCGAAGGCTCCCAAGGCCGTCAAGGCCACGACCCGCACGGCCAGCGACTCCCTCTGCGCCTGAGCCCTGCTTGACCCCGGCCCGGCGGGGTACGACCGGCGCATGAGCCAATCACCGAACGAGCCCCTGGACCCCGACGAGACCGCCGACAACCCGGAGGTCGACGCACCCCGACCCTTCGAGCCCAGCGTCAGCAACCCGGACGCCGACGGGCTTGACGACTCGGTGTCATGACCCGCGTCGGAGCCGTGCGCTCGATCGTGCTGGAGTGCCGGGACCCGGAGCCCCTCGCGGAGTTCTGGTCGCAGGTCCTGGGCCAGGAGATCGACCAGCGCGAGGACGACTGGTGGTCCCTCGAGCGTCAGGCCGGCGGCCCCCGCCTGGCCTTCCAGGTCGTGGAGGCGTTCGAGCCCCCGCCGTGGCCGGGCCGCACCGGGGAGCAACAGGTCCATCTCGACATCGAGGTCGACGACCTGACTGCCGGGACTGACGACGTCGTGCGGCTGGGTGCGCGCATCCTGTCCGAGGTCGTCGACCCCGACCAGGACCCGTGGCGGGTGTTCGCCGATCCGGCCGGCCATCCGTTCTGCCTCGTCTCGTTCGGCTGACTCAACCCCCGTGCACGAGGCGGCCGTCCACGTACGTCCGCAGCACGCGCACGTCGGCGATCCGGTCCGGCGGCACCCCCAAGACGTCGCGGTCCACGACCGCGAGGTCTGCGGCCGCGCCCACCGCGAGACGTCCTGATGTGCGCTCGAGCCGACTCACCCAGGCGCTGCCGCTCGTGTAGGCGTCGAGCGCCTCCGCGACGGTCAGGCCCTCGTGCGCGAGCAACGGGCCGAGCCGACTGGTCGGTGCCGTCCGGTTGACCGCGACGTGCATCGCGCCGAACGGGTCCGGCGACGACACGGGCCAGTCGCTGCCGAACGCGAGGCGCGCTCCGGAGGTGAGCAGCGACCGGAAGACGTACTGCTGCTCCCGGGCGGACGCGGTGAGGAACGGCAGCGTCAGGTCGACCATCTGATCGTCCAGGCAGGCCCACAACGGCTGCGCATTCGCCGTGACGTCGAGCGCCGCGAATCGCGGCACGTCGTCCGGGTGGACGATCTGCACGTGCGCCAGGTGGTGCCGGTTCCCCCGCCGCCCGTTGACCGCGATGGCGTGCTCGATCGCGTCCAGGCTGTCGCGCACGGCCCGGTCCCCCAGCGCGTGCACGTGGACCTGGAAGTCGGCGGCGTCGAGCTGCTGGACGTACGCCGCGAGGTCGGCGGGCTCGATGAAGGACAGGCCGCAGTTGTCGGTCGGTCGGCCGTGCCCGTCGAGATAGGGATCGATCACCGCCGCGGTGAACGTCTCGCACACCCCGTCCTGCATGATCTTGACGCTGCCGGCGTCGATGCCGGCCGCAGCGGCCCGGGCCCGTCGTTCGATCAGCCCGGGGATCTGGTCCGCCCCCCGCCCACGGTCCCACCACAGTGCCGCGACGACCTTGGCGGTCAGCAGGCCGTCGCGGGCCGCAGCGAGATAGGTCTCGAGCGAGTCGGCCATGCCGAGGCCTTCCCCCACCAGGGCGTCCTGCCACCCCACGATGCCCAGCGAGTGCAGGTACGCCTGCGCGGTCAGCAGCGCCCGGGTCTGCTCGCCCGGCGTCGCCGGCGGGACCAGGGCCCGGACGAGCTCCATGGCGCCCTCGTGCAGCGCCCCGGTCGGCTCGCCGTCCGCGTCCCGCTCGATGCGGCCGTCGCTCGGGTCGGGCGTCGTCCGGTCGATCCGTGCGCGGCGCAGCGCCGCGCTGTTGACCCAGGCGCTGTGGTGGTCCCTGTTGGGCAGGAACGCAGGGCGGTCGGGCAGCACCCGGTCGAGCGCCTCGGCGGTCGGCACTCCGCCGGGGAAGGCGTCCATCGACCAGCCGCCGCCGAGCACCCACTCGGCGTCCGGGTGCGCCGCCGCGTACGCCGCGATGCGGTCGAGATAGCCGTCGACGTCGCCGCCGCCGGTCAGGTCGCACGCGTTCATCTCCAGCCCCGCCTGCACGGGGTGCACGTGGGCGTCGTGGAACCCGGGCAGCACCCAGGCCCCGTCCAGGTCGACGACCTCGGCTCCGGCCGGGAGCTCCGATCCGATCGCCACGATGCGGCCGTCACGGATGGCGATCGAGTCGGCATCTCGCGACCATCCCGTGCCGTCGTGGACATGGGCGTTGGCGAGCACGAGATCAGCCGTCATGTGACCAACGTGCCAGACAATCGTCTGCGCGCGGCGACGGTGCAACGGCACAATTGCGGCGTGGATGATCGTGACCCGACCGGGGCCCTCCTGTTCAGCGCGTCAGCTCAACGCATCGTCGACTACCTCAACGCGCACACGCCGATCCCCGACTGGTCGGTGTCACGGGTCGCGGGTGGCGAGCAGGTCCACGTCCACGTGCACCCCGAGACGTTCCTCAGCGTGGGCCAGCGCGAGCCGTGGCCCGAGACGTTCTGCGTCCGCATGCTCGACGGCGCCTCCCGGTTCGTGCCGGACTCGAGTGTCAACCCCGACTACGCGGACCACCCGCTCGCCCAGCAGGTGCGCGCGTACGCAGGGATGCCGCTGACCGACGACCTCGGGCAGACCTTCGGCACCCTGTGCGGCGTGGGGCCCGATCCGCTGACCGACGTCTCGGAGATCGACGTCGAGCTCATCGAGCTGATGGCCGACCTGCTCTCGTCGCAGCTGGCCATGGCCCGCACCCTCGATCGGCAGCGGCGAGCCGCTGAGATCGCGGAGGCGCTCGCGCACACCGACGCCCTGACCGGACTGACGAACCGCCGCGGGTGGGACCTGCTCGTGCAGGACGCCCAGCAGCGGATCGACGCCTACGGCGACCTCGCGGCGGTCGCGGTCATCGATCTCGACGGGCTCAAGACGGTCAACGACTCGGCCGGCCACGACGCGGGCGACGAGCTGATCTGCGCGGCCGCCGCAGCCCTCTCCCGCACGGCGGGTGAGGCCGACCGGCTGGCCCGCTACGGCGGCGACGAGTTCGTCGTGCTCTCCAACAGCGTCGCCGTCGCCGACCTGGACGCCCACTTCGAGCGCTTCCGGTCGTGCCTGGCCGAGGCCGGGATCGCCGCCTCGATCGGCCATGCGTCCACCACCCCCGGCCTCGTCACGGTCATGGACGCCTTCGCCCTCGCCGACGCGAACATGTACGCCTCGAAGCCGGCCCGCCGCACCGCGTAGGTCGCCTCCGTCAGGAGCGCTCCACCACACCGGCCATGCGGTCCAGGAGCCAGCCGGTGCCGTGCTCCCGGCCTGCCGCCGCCTCCGGGCCCGGGCCGTGGACGCCGTCGAGGTGCACCCCCTGCTCGGTGAACGTCAGGTGGGTGCCGCCGTCGGTCGGCTCGAGGACGACCGTCGTGATGGACGTCGAGGCGTGCACGCCGTCGTCCCACATGTCGTAGACGTAGACGATGCGCTCACGCTCGACGATGTCGGTGTAGGTCGCGCGGAACTCGCTGCGGTGCCCGTTCATCGTCCCGTTGTTGATCGAGATGCCACCGACACGGAAGTCCTCGGAGACCTCGACGTCCTCGAAGTCACCGCCCCCGAACCACTGCTTCTTGACGTCCGGGTCGGCGAAGGCGGCCCACACCTTGTCGACGGGCGCCGTGTAGTCGCGCTCCAGGACGAAGGTTGCGTGGGTCTGGGTGCGCTCAGTCGTCGTGCTCATGTCTGTTCTCCTCGCTGTCGGTCACCACGTCGTGGTCGAGGAGGGCCCCGAGCCGGTCGAGCCGCTGCTCGGCGGCCAGCCGCTGCCGGCCCAGCCACGCGCCGGCGACCGCCAGGGCGTCGGGGGCCAGCTGGAAGGTCCGGACCCGCCCGACCTTCTCCGAGCTCACGATCCCGGCCTCCTCCAGCACCTTCAGGTGCTGGACGACCGCCGGCATCGACATCTCGTGCGGATCCGCGAGCTGACTCACCGAAGCGGGGCCGGCCACCAGGTGCTCGACCATGGCCCGCCGCGTCCGGTCCGCCATGGCGCGGAAGACCCGGTCCAGCTGCTCCTCATACTTAACCACACACTTAAGTATTGTCGTTTCGCTCGTGGTGTCAACCCCCTCGCCGGCGACGTGCCGGAGCCGATCGTGGCGTCCGGCCTTCGATAGGTTGAGCGCATGAACGCCGTCAAGAGCCCCTGGCTGATCGCCTTCGGCGTGGTCGCCGTCGTGCACCTCGTCCTCAACGGCGTGGAGGCGACCCCGTGGGACAGCATCACCAAGTGCCTGCTCGCACCCCTCCTCGTCGGGTGGGTCCTGGAGCAGCGCGGCCCTCGCCTGCTGGCCGTCGCGCTGGTCTTCTGCTGCCTCGGTGACCTGTTCCTGGAGATCGAGGACATGTTCACCGCGGGCATGGCCGCCTTCGCCGTCGCCCACGTCTGCCTCATCACGTTCTTCGTGCGCCGCGGCGCGATCGAGCAGCTGCGCCGCAAGCCGCTGATCCTCGTGGCGTACGTCGTCGCGGCCGTGGCCCTGGTCGCCTGGTGCTGGGGCGGGCTGGAGCCCGGCCTCAAGCCGCTCGTCCCGGTGTACGCCGCGCTGCTCCTGGCGACCGCCGCGACCGCGCTCTCGACGGACCTGCGTGCCGGGATCGGCGGGGCCCTCTTCCTCGTGTCCGACGGGATCATCGCCCTGGCCGAGGCGGGGCGGATCGACCAGGACGCGACCGTCACGGGACTGGCCATCATGGCGCTGTACATCCTGGCGATCTTCTTCCTGACCACGGGCATCGTGTGGCGCGAGAAGCGGACTGTCGCCGCGGGAGCCGGCTTCGACCCCACCGTCCGCACGGACTGCTGGCCGCGACTGCCGGCCGCCCGGTAGATGGCCGGGGCCGCCCAGTCCGCCGGCGAGCCGCCCCTGCTGGGATCCGATCGGACCTATCGCTGGGCGAACCGCGTCTTCGCGGCGCTCTTCCGCCTCATGGGCTACCGCTTCGACGTCCGAGGGGCCGAGCACATCCCGTCCGCGGGACCGGCCGTGCTCGCGGCCAATCACGTCGGGTTCCTCGACTTCACCTTCATCGGCTACGCCGCCCGCGAGCGCGGACGCCTCGTGCGGTTCATGGCCAAGACCTCGGTGTTCGGCCTGCCGGTCGCCGGCCGGCTCATGCGCGCGATGGGACACATCCCGGTCGATCGCCGGCACGGGGCTCGCGCGTACCGCCGGTCACTGCGGCTGCTGGACGCAGATCAGCTCGTGGGGGTGTTCCCGGAGGCCACGATCAGCCGCTCGTGGCTGCTCAAGCCGTTCAAGCGCGGCGCCGCCGCGATGGCGCTCAACCGCGGCGTCCCGCTGGTCCCCGTGGTCGTCTGGGGCGGCCACCGCGTGCTGACGGTGGACGGGCACCGGTCCCTGCGACGTGGGACGCCGATCACGATCCTCGTCGGTGAGCCGCTGACCGCACGCCACGACGAGGACGTCGAGGCACTGACGACCCGGCTCCGCACCTGCATGGACGACTTGCTCGCCGAGGCGATCGACAGCTACCCCGCCGCTCCGCGCGACGAGGACGACACGTGGTGGCTGCCATACGATCGCGGTGGGAGCGCCCCCGATCCCGAGACCGCTGCCACGCTCGATCGTGAGGCCGTCGCGCGCACTGGTGACACGATCGACTAGGTACGACCCACCGTCGAGTGACCGCAGGAGGTCCACCATGACGTACGGATCCATCACCCCCGTCGCCGTCGGCGACCTGACGTTCGACGTCCGGATCACCGGTCCCGAGGACGGCGAACCGATCATCTTGCTGCACGGCTTCCCCGAGACCTCGCTGTCCTGGGCATCGGTCGCGGCCCGTCTGTCCGACGCCGGCCATCTCGTCATCGCCCCCGACCAGCGCGGCTACTCCCCGCACGCCCGGCCCGAGGGCGTCGAGGCGTACACGACCGACCTCCTGGTCACCGACGTGCTCGGCATCGCCGACGCCCTGGGGCTCGGGACGTTCCACCTCGCCGGTCACGACTGGGGGTCAGTGGTCGCGTGGCTCGTGGCCGTGCAGCACCCTGAGCGCGTCAGGACCCTCACGGCCGTGTCCGTGCCCCACCTCGCGGCGTACAACGCAGCACTGCGCAACGATCCCGACCAGCAGCAGAGAGCCGCCTACATCCAGCTGTTCCGCGAGCCCGGCGGCAAGGCCGAGGGCCTGCTGCTGGCCGACGAGGGCAGACGCCTCATCGCAATGTACGGCGATGCCGTGCCGGTCGGCCTCGTCGTCCGCTACGTGGCCCAGCTGGCCGAGCCGGGCGCCCTGACCGCAGCGCTCAACTGGTACCGGGCGATGACGGCGGAGCTCGCCTCGACGCCGCCCGTGCACGTGCCCACGACGTTCGTGTGGGGAGATCAGGACATGGCGATCGGGCGCGTGGCCGCCGAGGCGTGCGGTGACTTCGTCGACGCCGACTACCGGTTCGTCGAGCTCGACGGCATCGGGCACTGGGTGCCCGAGCAGGCCCCCGACCCGCTGGCCGAGGCCATCATCGCGCGCGCGAGGGCCTGAGCCGGCGAGGACGTCAGGCGGTGCGGGCCTCGGGCGCCACGACCTGCAGGGGCCATCCCTCGGGATCGTCGAGGCTGCGGCCCACCGTGCTGGCATAGCGGTTCCAGTCCTCCGCCCGGTCGGCGAACCACCGGCGCTGCCGCTCCATGAGGTCGTCGAGCGTGCCGGCGGCCACCTCGGGGTGGCGGCGGCCGATCTCGTGGGCCACCTCGCGCGCGGCGTACGCATCGGCTGCGGCGTCATGCGCGTTGTCGAGCGTGATGCCGTAATAGGCCGAGACGTCGGTGAGGCGACGGGGTCCGAGACCGCCGCGCTCGATGCCCCAGTCGATGACGAACGGATCCACCACGAGCAGACGGTCCCAGTCGGGCTGGGCCGTGCCCCAGCGCTGCGCCTCGGCTCGCAGCATCGTCAGGTCATAGGCCGCGTTGAACACGACCAGTCCGATGCGGCGGTCGACGAGGTCCTGCACCCAGGCGACGATCCGGGCGATCGCCTCGTGCGGGGCGGGGGCACCGGCCAGCGCCTCGGCCGTCAGGCCGTGCACCGCGGCGGACGCCTCGGGGATCGGGACCCCCGGATCGACCAGGCCCACGACGTCGCGACCCCGGTCGTCCAGGAGCGCGAAGCTGAGGACCCGGTCGGTCAGCGGATCGACCCCGGTGGTCTCGAAGTCGAGCGAGGCAAGAGGTGCCACGTGCCAGCCGGGGTGGTCTCCGCGGGGAGGCGGGGTCGGCGAGCAGGGCAGGCAGAGGGTCAGCCACCGCCCCGGACGACCGATCAGTCGGCCGGCCGCGATCGCGACGGCCGAGCTGCACTCGGCGCACGTCGCGGCGTACTTGTTGGATCTCATGTGCTGACTTCCGGCTCGTGGTTGCTGCGCCTCACGCTATCCGCCGGATGAGACAGGTCACACGTACGACCTGTGACCCCCGGGCAAGCGATACGATCGTCCCACTTCACAACTCCAGGGGGAAATGATGAAGGGTACGAGCTTTGACGGCCGCACGGCCGTGATCACTGGTGCGGGGGGCGGCATCGGCCGCGCAGCCGCGATCCAGGCCGCACACAAGGGCGCGCGCCTCGCCCTGACCGACGTCGACACCGAGCGCCTGGCCGAGACCGTGGCCCTCGTCGAGGATCACGTGGTCCACCACGAGGCGTTCGACATCTCCCACGAGGACTCGGTCGCGGCGTTCGCCCACCGCACGCTGGTCCACGGACCGGTCGACATCGTCATGAACATCGCCGGCATCTCGTCGGGCGGCCGCATCCAGGACCTCACGTCCAAGGAGTGGCGGGACTGCGTCGAGGTCGACCTGATGGGGCCCATCCACGTCCTGTCGGCCTTCGTCCCACCGATGATCGAGACCGGCAACGGCGGACACATCGTGAACGTGTCGTCGTCGGCCGGCCTGTTCGGGCTGCCCGTCCGCGCTCCCTACAGCGCCGCGAAGTTCGGCCTGCACGGCGTCAGCGAGGTGCTGCGCTTCGATCTCGAGCAGCACGCGATCGGTGTCACCCTCCTGTGCCCCGGGGCCGTGAGCACCTCGCTCACCAGCACCCCGCCGCTCGCCGGGGTGGACGTCGAGCACCCCGCGTTCCAGCAGCTGCTCGCGGACCTCCAGCGGCACGCCGTCTCGCCGGAGGAGGCGGCCGCGGCCATGGTCCGGGGCGTGGAGCGGGGCAAGTATCTCGTCTTCACCTCCCACGACGTGCGCGCCGGACACTACCTGCAGCGCTACGTCCCGAAGGCGTACGAGGCGGCCATGCGCCGGCTCAACCGCAGGATCAGCCACGCGCTCGCCCAGGCCGAGACGGCACCGCACTACGTCTGAGCGTCGCTCACCCGCCCGCAGCGGCGATCAGTGACCTGAACAGGCCCACGTCCTCGAGGGTCTCCGGATGCCACTGGACGCCGACCCAGAACGGTCGGTCGGGTCGTTCCATCCCCTCCAGCACCCCGTCGGCCGAGTGCGCCGCGGCCTGGAAGCCGGGGTGGGTGGCCACGGACTGGTGATGATGGCACCGGACCTCGCCCTTGTCGCCCACGGCCGCGGCCAGACGCGTGCCGGGCACGACGTCCACGCTGACGTCACCGAACTGCGCTCCCCCGGGCGAGTGCTCCTCGTGGCCCACGAGGTCGGGCACGTGCTGGTGCAGCGTCCCGCCCGCGTGCACGGCCATGACCTGCATGCCGCGGCAGATGCCGAGGACGGGCAGGTCGTGGGCGTCTGCCGCGTCGAGCAGGGCGAGCTCCCACTGATCGCGGTCGACCCGCCAGCCGGCGGTCCGCTCGTGCACCTGGGCGCCGTAGCGACGCGGGTCGACGTCGGCGCCCCCGGCCAGCACGAGCCCGTCGAGCCGGCCGACCGCCGCGTCGGCGTTCTCGGGGTGGCCGGGCGGCAGGATCACCGCGACCCCGCCCGCCGCTGCGACCGCGCCGGCGTACGTCGAGGGAAGCAGGTCGGCGGACTCGTCCCAGACGCCCCACCGCGCGGGCTCCCGGTAGGAGCTCAGGCCGATGACGGGACGGGTCACAACGGGGTCACGTAGGCGCCTGAGATGCCGCCGTCGACGAGGAACGTCGAGGCGGTCATGAAGCTGGACTCGTCGCTGGCCAGGAACAGCACGGCGTTCGCGATCTCCTCGGGCTCGGCGAAACGGCCGACCGGCACGTGCACGAGCCGCCGGGCGGCCCGCTCGGGATCGTCGGCGAAGAGCTCCTGCAGCAACGGCGTGTTGACCGGGCCGGGGCACAGCGCATTGACCCGCACGCCCTGGCGGGCGAACTGCACACCGAGCTCGCGCGACATCGACAGGACACCGCCCTTGGACGCGGAGTACGAGATCTGCGACGTCGCGGCCCCCATCACGGCCACGAAGGAGGCGGTGTTGATGATCGACCCGCGGCCCTGGTCGAGCATGTAGGGCAGCACGGCCTTGCAGCACAGATAGACGCTGGTCAGGTTGACGTCCTGCACGCGGCGCCACGCATCGAGATCGGTGTCGAGGATCGAGTCGTCCTCGGGCGGTGAGATGCCCGCGTTGTTGAAGGCGATGTCCACCGATCCGTACGTCTCGTGGGCGGTGCGGAACAGCGCGTCGACCTGCTCCTTGTCGGTGACGTCGACGTGGACGTACGTGCCGCCGACCTCCTCGGCGACGCCCGGCCCCGACGTGTCGTCCACGTCCCCGATGACGACGTGGGCGCCCTCTGCGGCGAAGCGGCGGACCGTCGCCAGCCCGATGCCCGAGCAGCCCCCGGTGACGACGGCGACCCTGCCCTCGATGCGTCCTGCCATGTCCTACCCGCTCTCTGTGTCGTCCCCGCTGGCCGGTCAGTCGTGGGAGATGAAGACGTTCTTGACGTCGGTGAACCCGTGCGGCGCGTCGGGGCCGAGCTCACGGCCGAGGCCCGACTGCTTGAATCCGCCGAACGGTGTCCAGTAGCGCACCGAGGCGTGCGAGTTGACGCTCAGGTTGCCGGCCTCGACGCCGCGCGAGACACGCAGTGCTCGCCCGATGTCACGGGTGTAGATCGAGCCGGACAGCCCGAACTCGGTGTCGTTGGCCAGCTCGAGTGCGTGCGCCTCGTCGTCGAACGGCATCACCGCGACGACCGGGCCGAAGACCTCCTCGCGCCAGATGCGCTCCTGCGGGTCGTCGGCGAGGACGACGGTCGGCGCGAACCAGTAGCCGGGGCCCTCGGGCGCCGAGCCGGTGAAGGCCACCTCGGCCTCGTCGACGAAGCCCTGCACGGTCGCCCTCTGCGCCGCAGAGATCAGCGGACCCATCTCGCTGGACCGGTCGGCCGGATCGAGCACCTTGACCGCGGCGACCGCGGGCTGCAGGTGCGAGACGAACTCGTCGTACGCCGAGCGCTCCACCAGGATGCGCGAGCGCGCGCAGCAGTCCTGGCCCGCGTTGTCGAACACCGCCCCCGGGGCAGCCGCCGCGGCCCGGGCGAGGTCCGCGTCGGCGAAGACGATGTTGGCGCTCTTGCCCCCGAGCTCGAGCGTCACCCGCTTCACCTGGTCCGCACAGCCGGCCATGATCTTCTTGCCGACCTCGGTCGATCCGGTGAAGCAGACCTTGCGGACGGACCGGTGGGTCACGAACCTCTCCCCCACGATCGATCCCTTGCCCGGGACGACGGTCAGGACGCCCTCGGGGATCCCGGCGTCGAGCGCGAGCTGGGCGAGCCGGATCGCGGTCAACGGGGTGAGCTCGGCGGGCTTCAGCACCACCGTGTTGCCGGCCGCGATCGCCGGCGCGAAGCCCCAGCCGGCGATCGGCATCGGGAAGTTCCAGGGCACGATGATGCCGACCACGCCCAGCGGCTCGTGGAACGTCATGTTGACGCCGCCCGGCACGGGGATCTGCAGGCCGGTCAGCCGCTCGGGCGCCGCGGAGTAGTAGTTGAGGACGTCGCGGACGTTGCCCGCCTCCCATGTCGCATTGCCCCACGTGTGTCCCGAGCCGCGGACCTCGAGCTCGGCGAGCTCGGGCACGTGCTCGTCGACGATCGCGGCGAACCGGCGCAGCAGCCGCGCACGCTCGCCGGGCGCGGTGTCCCGCCAGCCCGGGAACGCCTCCGCGGCCCGCTCGATCGCCGCGTCCGCGGCGGCGAGGTCCGCCATCTCGACCTCGGCCACGGCCTCCTCGGTCGCGGGGTTGATCACGGTGTGGGTGCTCGTCATGCGGGTCCTCAGAGTCGTTCGAAGCCGCGGCGCAGCTCCCAGTCGGTCACGGCCGCGTCGAACGCCTTGAGCTCGACGTCCGCCATGTTGGTGTAGTGGTCGACGACCTCGTCGCCGAACACCGCGCGGGCGATCGCCGAGCCGTGGAACGCCTCGCGTGCCTCCCGCATCGTGCTCGGCACCTTCGCATTGCCCGACGTGTACGCGTTGCCGGTCTCCTCGGCCTCGAGCTCGAGCTCGTTCTCGATGCCGTACAGGCCACCCCCGAGCATCGCGGCCAGCGCGAGATAGGGATTGGCGTCGCCGCCCGGCACGCGGTTCTCCAGACGCGCGCTCGGCCCGTGCCCCACCAGACGTACCGCGCACGTGCGGTTGTCGAGCCCCCACGCGACCGCAGTCGGCGCAAAAGAGCCGTCCGCGAAGCGCTTGTAGGAGTTGATGTTTGGCGCGTAGAACAGCGTGAAGTCACGCATCGTGGCCAGGATGCCGGCGATGAACTGGTCGTACACCGGGGTGCGGCCCCCGCGCCCCCCGTCGGCCTCGTCGTCCCAGAACACCGTGGCGCCGTCGGTGCCCCGCAGGGACAGGTGGATGTGGCACGAGCTGCCCTCGCGCTCGTCGTACTTGGCCATGAACGTCAGCGCCTGCCCGTGCTGCGCCGCGATCTCCTTGGCTGCGGTCTTGTAGACCGCGTGGTTGTCCGCCGTGACGATGGCGTCGTCGAAGAGGAAGCCGATCTCGTGCTGGCCGTAGTTGCACTCGCCCTTGGCGCCCTCGACGTTCATGCCGGCGGCGTACATCGTGTTGCGGATGTCGCGCAGCAGCGGCTCGACCCGGCTCGTGCCGAGGATCGAGTAGTCGATGTTGTACTGGTTGGCGGGGGTCAGGTCGCGATAGCCCGAGCTCCACGCCTGCTCGTACGTCGTGTCGAACACGATGAACTCCAGCTCGGTGCCGGCGAGCGCGGCGAACCCCGCAGCAGCGGCCCGGTCGACCTGCATCTGCAGGATCGTGCGGGGAGACTGCACGACCGGGGTGTGATCGAGCCACACCAGGTCGCACTGGATCATGACGGTGGCCGGCAGGTGCTCGAGCACCCGGATCGTGTCGAGGTCGAGGGCGAACTCCATGTCGCCGTAGCCCCGCTCCCACGAGCTCATGTCATAGCCCGCGACGGTGTTCATGTCGACGTCGACGCTGAGCAGGTAGTTGCACCCCTCGGTGCCCTGCTTGAGCGCGACGTCCAGGAAGTACGCCGCGTGGAGCCGCTTGCCCTGCAGACGTCCCTGCATGTCGGTGAACGCCACCACGACCGTGTCGACATGGCCTTCCTCGATGCGGACCCTGAGTTGCTCGAGGGTCAGGTGCCGGTCGTTGCGAGTGCTCATGCGCTCTCCTTCACATCGGGGCCCGGTTCACATCAGGGACCGGTTCACATCAGGGCCCGGAGCAGTGCGGCCGTGTCGTCGCAGTGCCGCTCCATCGCGCGTCGCGCGGCCGCGGCGTCACCCGACACGATCGCCTCGGTCACCGCGACGTGCTGGCGACGTGAGTGATCGATGTTGCGGTCGAGGACCGGGATCGCCTCGAGCATGTCGTGCAGGCACATCTGCACGTTGGTCACCGCGTCGATCAGCAGGGGCGAGTCCGAGAGCGAGGCGATGGCCAGGTGGAACAACGAGTCGGCCTGCCGGTGCACGGCCTTGCTCGTGGCGCGGGTGACCTCGTCCAGGGACGTCAGGAGCATCTGCTGCTGGGCAGTGCTCAGCTGCTTCTCCGCGGCCGCGTGCGCCGCGCCCGGCTCGACGATGCGCCGGAAGTCGAGCGCGTCGAGCAGCTCGGATCGCGGCCGGGCGGACGTCGGGGCCGAGCCGGGCTCCGACGGCCGGAACGTCACGACCGTGCCGCCGCCCCGCCCGCGCCGGGTCGTCACCAGACCCGCCTCCCGCAGGGCCGCGATCGCCTCGCGGAGCGTGGCCCGCGACACCCCGATCCGCTCGGCGAGCTCGCGCTCGGGCGGCAGCGTGCTGCCGTCCTGGTAGAGACCGAGGCGGATCGACGTCGCGAGCCTCTCGACGCACGACTCGAACGCGTGGTGCGCACGCACCGGGCGCAGGACCGCGTCGGCGAGGTGCTCACCGCCAAGGAGTGCGCTCACCGCTGACCTCCGGCCAACAATTGGTCTGGTTCCGCACCATATAGGCCGTCCTGCGGGTTGTCCATGGTCATGACTCGGGGCCATCGGCCCCTGATCGGCCTCGCCGATCGCCCCTACTGTCGGGCCCGGGGCGCGCCGGACCGCTCCACGAGGGAGGCACGACCGTGGCATCTGGCAAGCACCTGCTGCACCACCCCAAGGGCAGCCCCTTGCTGCTCATCCTGATGATGCTGACCGTCCTGCCGTCCGTCGTGCTCGCAGACGCATGGGGAGCGGGCGCCGCGGGGATCATCGGCGGCCTGACCGGGCTGTTCTCCCTCGTCGTGTTCATCGGTGGCCCGCTGCGTGCCGACCTGCGGATCGCCGCTGTCATGGGACCTCTGCTCATCTTCGCGGCGGCAGTGCCTCGCCTGGTGGCTGAGGCGTCCAGGCCCGCCGCCATCGTCCTCGTCGTCCTCCTCGGCTTCGTCGCCGCGCTGCTCCCCCTGCTCGGACCCCGCTTCGCCAATGCAGGGATGGGCCTGGGGATGACGACCGTGTTCGGCTACGGCTACGCGCCGAACGGGGGAGCCGATCACCAGCAGGTCATCGCCGCCGCGGTGGCCGGCGTCGCAGTCGCCCTCGCACTTCGCGTGCTGATGGGCATCTCCGATCCGTCCAAACCGACCCGCGAGCAGATCGCGCAGGTCCTCGTCGCCGACGACTCCGCGGCGGCCACCTCGACTGCCTTCGGCACGTGGATCAGCGACGGGAGGCAGCGCTGGCTGGCAGACGTCCTCGACGCGGCGTCGCGCTACCGCCTCGCCCTCCGCGCGGCAGAGCTGTCAGGGACCGATCCCGACGCGATCGCCGCCATGCGCGACCGGGCCAAGGACCTGGCCGGGCGGTTGCAGGCGAAGCCCTCGACGTCGCACCCGTCCGATCCGGACGAGTCGGCCCAGGACCCGTCAGTCCAGCACGCCCCCGTCGCCACCTCGTCCCGCCTTGCCGACGCCTCGGACGCCCTCGACGACGTCGAGCGGGCGATCCGCGAGCACGACACGAGCGCGGTCCCGCTCGAGCACGACAGCCGCCACCAGTTCAAGGACGCTGTGCTGCACCCGTCCGCCCGGCTGCGATCGGTCCAGCTCCGGCACGGGTTCCGCACCGCGCTCGGCCTGCTCATCATGCTCATCATCACGTCGGGACTGAATCGCGGCGACCCGCTCGTCTCCACGGCGATGCTGGCCACCTTCAGCATCCTGCAGGCCAGCTGGCGCGACACCTTGACCAAGGCGACCAACAAGATCATCGGACTTGTCGGCGGCTCGCTGCTCGTCGCGGTGATCCTGCTGACCGTGCCGTCACGCTTCCTGACCCCGATCGCCGGCGTGGCCCTGTGCATGGGCCTGTGGTTCATCGTCACGCGACCCGCGCTGGGCCAGGGGTGCATGGTCGTCGTGAGCGTGGGATTCAACTCGGTGACCCGCGATCTCAACGCCACGAACCTGCTCCTGCAGTACGTGGGGCTGACGGCAGCCGCGGTGGTCGTCGGACTGGTCGTCGGCTTCGCGGTCGTGCCCGCATTCCGGCCACCGCCGTTGCGCCGACGCATCGAGTCGGCAACCGAGGCCACCACAGCTGCGCTCCGCGCCGCCGTGAGCGGCGAGACACCGGGGCTGTCCGACGCCGTGGCACTGCACCGCGAGGCCGCTCAGCAGCAGGAGGAGCTGGTGCCTGACCACGAAAAGCTGGACGACCAGCAGCTGACCGAGCTCGACCGACTGCGGACCGGTCTGCACGACCTGACCGTCCTGGTCGACGCGACCCGTCCGACCCCCGCAGAGCTGGACGAGGTCCTGCTCGCACTGAGCCCCACCGAGATGGTGGTGCCCGACGGGCCCGGCTCGGGCACCGGTCCCGAGCAGCCCCGCCAGGCGTCGTCGACCGCCCAGGAGCTGGCCCAGCAGACCGGCGAGGCCGAGCGATACCTGCTGCGGACCCTCCCTGCCGGCGTCTGAGTGCCGGGTCGCGCGCCCGAACCTAGTCCTGGAACGCGTCTGTCACGGACTCGTCGATCGTGTGCTTGGGACCGGTGAACCAGCGGCGGGCCGAAGCGAACCACCAGATGGTCAGCGCGAGGAGCGTCCCGCCGGTCAGGATCGGCGCGTAGTTGACGAACTTCCAGGAGAAGTCGTCGTCCCACGGCCTCGCGGCAGGGGTGAACGGCAGGATGAAGTAGATGCAGATGATCGCGATCTCCGCGACGGCGATCAGGTTCATCCACTTGTACTTCGACCCGTTGTTCCAGCTGCCGGGCTGGAACGCGTCACCCATCCGCCAGCGCAGGAAGATGGGGATCAGGAACGCCAGGTAGAGGCCGATCACGGCGACTGAGGTGACCGCGTAGAACGCGACCGGGACGGGTGCCCCGTTGATGTCCACCTCGATCAGGGCCGGCAGGGTGATGATCGCGCCGATCACCGCCACGAAGACCACCGCATTGGCCGGGACCTTCGTGGCCGACACCTTGGACCAGATCCTCGAGCCGGGGATGGCGCCGTCACGGCTGAACGCGAACGTCATCCGCGAGGCGCTCGTGAGGCACGCGATCATGCAGAAGAACTGTCCTGCGGTCGAGATCGCGAGCACCAGGACGTGCCAGCCCTGCGGCAACGCCTGCCCGAAGATCAGGTCGACACCACCGCCACCCTCGGTCACCGCGTCCGGGTCCTGCACCGCGAACAGGAAGGCCAGCAGGAGCAGCCAGCCGCCGAGTGCGGAGTACGCGATCGAGCGCCAGATGCCCTTCGCGGCACCCTCGGCCGCGCCCTGCGTCTCCTCCGAGAGGTGGGCCGAGGCGTCGAAGCCGGTGATCGTGTACTGGGTCAGCAGGAAGCCGAGCGGCAGCACGAGGAACCAGTACGTGCCGCCGTTGACGGATCCGTCGGCGTAGCCGGAGTTGTTGATCTTCTCGGTGAACATGAAGCTCAGCGACTGGTGGGTGTCGGGAATGATGAGCAGGACCGCGATGATCAGCGCGACGCCCACCACGTGCCACCACACCGAGATGTTGTTGACGACCGCGAGCAGGTGCCCGCTGAAGATGTTGAGCAGGGCGGCGACCACGAGGATCGCGATGAAGATCAGGAACACGCGCTGCAGGCTGTAGCTGTCGCGCCAGCCCTCGCTCACTGTCTGCAACGTCAGGTCCATGAAGGTCGCACAGCCGTACGCGACCGAGGCGGTGACCGCGAGCAGGCCGATGAGGTTGAGCCACCCGGTGAAGAACCCGGCCGCGGGTCCACCCATCTTGGACGCCCACCAGTAGATGCCTCCCGATGTCGGATAGGCCGAGACCAGCTCGGACATCGTGAAGCCGATGATGAGGATGAACAGCGAGATGATCGGCCAGCCCCACGAGATCGCGACCGGCCCGCCGTTGTTCCAGGCCTGGCCGAACGTCGTGAAGCAGCCGGCCAGGATCGAGATGATCGAGAACGAGATCGCGAAGTTGGAGAAGCTGGACCAGGACCGGTTCAGCTCCTGCTTGTAGCCAAGGCTCGCGAGGTGCTTCTCGTCGTCACTGAGTTGATCGGCCATGGATGCACCCGGGCTCTCAAGAGAAGTTGGTGCATGCTAGCGCGCGTGTGCCCGTTGTCTCTAGCCCTTTCGGCCACTGATTTCACACGTTCACACCACCGAAATGGCCCGAAACCGCAACGTTGCCTACGGTTGTTCGCGGGATCCTTCGTCGGTCCCCCGCGTGCGGCGCAGCTCGTCGCGCTCGGTGCGCAGCCGCTTGACCTCGCTGCGGCGGGCCTTCAGCCGCATGCTGAGCACCGTGATGATCACGGCCAGCGCCACGCCTGCGATCACGCCGATCAGCGCCGCTGCGCGGAAGCCGGGTGCGTCGACGTCCATGATGCGCTCACCCGCGTGCGCGGCCCTGCTGTTGCCGGCCACGACCGAGAGGGTCAGCCAGTTGGGGGCGGCGAGCACGATCGCGACGACCGCGAGGATGCCACGCCACGTCCAGCTGTAGAACCGGTGCCGGAGCTGGAACAGCATCAGCAGCGGGACCAGCGAGAACACGAAGCCGTAGAACAGTCCCCACAGGGTGCCGCGCGAGACGCTGCCGTCGACCTGGTCCGCGACCCGCTGCGCCCACCACCGCGGGAAGAACGCCGCCGACAGGAGATACACGACGTACGCGATGCCGACCAGGACGATCGCCAGGACGATGCGCTTGACCCACACGGGTGGGCCGACCTTCGACTGGTCGGCGACCCGACCGTCGATGCGGTCGTCCTCGTGCGGCGGGTTGTACGCAGCGGAGTCCTCATGGCTCATCTCGCCATCATGGCAGCACTGGGGGGTTCTGCTCAGTTGCGTGCGCTCTTCATCGCCCGCCACTCGGCCGCCCGGACGATGCCGTCCCGCCCCATGCCCGCCCGGCCCTGCATCTTCTTGACCGCCGCGAGCGTCACGGCGTCGTAGAAGCCGTTGCGATCCGCCCGCGGCAGCCCGAGCGCGGTCTGCAGGACCACGACGGCCTTCGCGACCCGACCCCTGCGGATCACGCTGTCGCCGTAGTGCGCGATCCCGTAGGCGATCGCGGCGGAGCGCGTGCCGGGCGTAGCCGTCCGGCTCTTGACGCTGGAGGGGCTGAGCGAGGCCCAGGTCGGCTGGTCCAGCCCGCCTGTGTACGGGATGTCGTGGGCGCGCTGGTAGCGCCGAACAGCAGCCCAGGTCGCATCGTCGAAGCGCCCGGTGCGGGGCACCTTCAACAGCGCCTGCGCCTTCTTGACCGTGCCGCCGGTGCGGCCGTACTGACGATCGCCCAGCGTGGTCCTGGCCAGCAGCGGCGACACCGCGGGGCACGCGGCCGTCCGCGGCGAGCCGGACCGCGCGGCGTACGTTCCCTTGAACCTGACGCACGGACCGTAGTCGGTGGGGCTGACCTTGCCGGTCCAGAACGAGACGTTGCCGCGGGCGCCGTTCCAGCTGAGCGACACGTGCACGTGGTCCTGGTGGTCACGGCTGGGCCGCCAGCCGGCCCGCGTGTCGTAGACGCCCCAGATCTTCTCGTCGTAGATCACGTACATGATGCCGAGGCGTCGGGCGTTGCGGCCGTTGTCGCGGGTCACCCACGCCAGGAAGTCGGCCGCCGCCGCCTTCTGCTGCTTGTCCTTCGGATCCACCATCCAGTCCCATGCGCGGCCGTCGCTGTGCTCGGAGACTCCCTCGGTGCAGCTGCGCGAGATCGAGCCCGCCCTGCCCTGTCCGTACGTCGACATCACCAGGTCGCGCAGCTTGAGCACGCCGGGCATGTCGAGCGGGCTGCACGACGTCTGCGGCAGGTAGGGGGCGGCGGGGTCGAGCTCGTCGGGCAGCTCTACCGGCGCGGGCAGCCCGGTCGGGTTCTTCGGCAGCGTGATCGGCGGATCGCCCGCCATGGCAGGGGCGGCGAGGAGCCCTGAGCCGATCAGGAGCACCACCAGGACGACCAGGATCCTGCGCATGCCGACCACCTCCCGGGACAAGACCTCCCATGGTGCGCCCCAGCAGCCTCATCTGTCACCCCTCCACCCGGCGTCGGTCCCACCAGATAGATTCAGGGGGTGCGTATCGCGACCTGGAACGTCAACTCCATCCGGAGCCGCATCGACCGCGTGACGGGGTGGCTCGAGCGCAATGACATCGATGTCCTGGCCATCCAGGAGACGAAGTGCCGCGAGGACCAGTTCCCCGGCCTCGAGCTGTCCTCGATGGGCTACGAGGTCGCCCACTTCGGCCTGAGCCAGTGGAACGGTGTCGCGCTGATCTCCCGCGTCGGCCTGGAGGACGTCGCGACCCAGTTCGCCGACGACCAGCCGACGTTCGGCGATCCCGCGGTCGTCGAGGCCCGCTCGATCGGCGCGACGTGCGGCGGGGTGCGGGTCTGGAGCCTCTACGTGCCCAACGGCCGCGAGGTCGACCACCCGCACTACGTCTACAAGCTCGCCTGGCTCGAGCGCCTGCGCCAGGTCGCGGGCGACTGGCTGGCCGACAACCCAGACGCGCAGATCGCGCTGACCGGCGACTGGAACGTCGCGCCGCAGGACGACGACGTGTGGGACATGTCGGTCTTCGAGGGCCACACCCACGTCTCCCAGCCCGAGCGGGATGCGTTCCAGGGCATCCTCGACGCGGGCTACGACGACGTCGTGCGTCCCCACACCCCGGGCCCGGGCGTCTACACGTACTGGGACTACCAGCAGCTCGCCTTCCCCAAGAAGCGCGGTCTGCGCATCGACTTCATCCTGGCCTCGCAGGCGCTCGCCGCGCGGGTCGACTCGGCGTGGATCGACCGCGAGGAGCGCAAGGGCAAGGGCGCGAGCGACCACGCCCCCGTCGTCATCGAGATCGGCTGAGCCGGGCGGGACGACGGCGGCGCGCCGCGACGGCGGCGCGACCCCGCCTGGGTCCCCGGTATTCTGACGAGGCACGACCGCCTTGTCCCGTGCCCTGCAGTCGACCCGGAAGCGAGCACCCCCACCGGTGAGCCCCCAGACACCCGGCCTCCCTCCGCACCTCGTCGACCTCGCGGACTCCGGCGTCGTCTCGGCCGCGCGGCTCGCCGCGACCCTGCTGCGCTACGAGTACGCCGACTCGATCGAGCTGCTGGCGCGCATGGCCTCGCGCGGCACCTACACCGCTGACCAGATCATCGGCATCGCGGCCGACCTCACCCACGGGCGTCCGGTCGTCGACCGGGCCCTGACCCCGCTGCACGCCCCGGGCACGTACGCCTTCGCGTACCTCGAGCTGGGGCTCGCCTTCGGCTCCCACGGCGACTTCACCGCGGCCGCCGACCTGTTCGCGCTCGCCCGCAAGATCGCCGACCGGGACGGCGTCCCGTACGAGTACGACCGCCAGGACGTCCAGGTGCACCTCGCGGTCGGCCGGGTCGACTACGTCCGACAGCACACCTCGCACGCGAATCCCGACGTCGTCACCAACGACGCGCGGTCCTGGTACCACTGGGCCGCCAACACCGACATCATCAACCCCTTCCGCGGCGTCGAGCCGGCGTCCCTCGAGACCTGGCAGCAGGCGTTCAACGCCCCCTTCATCGACCGAGGGCTGGCCCCGATGACGTTCGAGGCGACCGCGACCCCGTTCGACACCGTGCGCACGAATGCCGCCGCCGGGTCCGTCGACGGACCCCTCATCAGCATCGTGATGCCGGTCTACGCGCCCACCCGCAGCCTGCTCACCGCGGCCCGCTCGGTGCTCGACCAGACCTGGGGCAATGTCGAGGTCATCGTCGTCGACGACCACAGCCCGGAAGGGCACGAGGACATCTTCGAGGAGGTGCGGGCGCTCAGCGACCGCGTCTCGTACCACCGGATGCCGCAGAACGGCGGGGCGTACCGGGCCCGCAACCTGGGGCTGTCGCTGGCCCGCGGAGAGCTCGCGGGCATCCAGGACGGCGACGACTGGTCGCACCCGCAGCGCCTCGAGCGCCAGATGGCCGCGTTCGCCCGTGACAAGCGCCTCGTCGCGACGCTGTCGAAGTCGATCCGGCTGCACACCGACCTCTACATGACCCGGGTCGGCTCGTTGCCGTTCGCGCACAACGCACCCTCGCTGCTGTTCAAGCGTGAGGCGGTCCTCGGCCGGCTCGGCCCGTTCGACCAGATGCGCAAGGCCGCCGACACCGAGTACATCGAGCGGATCGCGGCCGTCTTCGGGCAGCAGGCGGTCACGACGCTCAAGGAGCCGCTCTCGCTCTACCAGCTCACCGACGGGTCGCTGTCACGCGAGGACTTCCGTCCGAGCTGGCACCGGCCCGCGCGGGTGTCCTACCACTCGGCGTTCCGCCACTGGCACCACCGCATCCGCACCGAGGGGATCGAGCCGCGCTCGCCGGACGCCGAGGGGCGCCGGCCGTTCCCGGCCCCGCCCGAGCTCGAGGGCACGACGTACCCCGACACGAGCCCCGACGTCGTGGTGCTGACCGATCCGCGCCCCGGGCCGCAGTCCGGCTCGGGCGTGGCCGGCGAGATCGCCGCCCTGCACGCCGACGGGCTGCGCGTCGGGCTCGCACGCACCGACGCCTTGCGGTTCGCGTCCCAGAAGCGGCACTACCCGCGGGCCGACCTGCTCGACCTCATGGCGCACGACGTGACGTCGTGGATGACCCTCGGCGCCCCGGTGTCCCCCACCGTGCTGCTGATCAGGGACGTCGAGCTCCTCGCGCTGCCTCGCTCGACCGATGCCGTCGCGATGACCCCGCAGCGGGTCGTCGTCATCGCGGACCGACTGCCCTCCGAGGGCACTGCGCCGCGCGTCTCGTGGGAACCGCCCCACATCGAGGCGGCGGTGCGCCGCATGTTCAACCGGCCGGCCGAGTGGATCCCGGCGACCGAGGAGATCGGTCGCGCGATCTGGGCCAGTGGGGTCACCGGCACGGTCCACCCTCCGCGGTTGATGGAGATCACCACGGTCGCCCGCTTCCCGCGCCGGCGGATCGGCGAGCGTCTGGTCCTGGGCATCGCGGACCCCTCGGCGTACCCCGTCGAGCAGGCGTCCCCGGCCGAGCTGGCCCGCCTGCTCCCGCCGGTCGCGCACCACGACGTGCGCGTGCTCCAGGACCCCACCCGTCCTGCACCGGCAGTGCCCGGCGTCCTGGCCTTCTCGACCGACATCATCGCCGCGAGCGAGTTCTACGACCAGTGCGACGTCGTGGTCGTGCCCGCGCCCGCCGTGGCCGGCTCTGCACTGCTGCGACCCGCGGTCGAGGCCATGGCACGCGGCTGCGTCGTGATCGCCGACCCGGCCCTGCGCGGCGTCCTCGGCGAGGCCGCGCTCTATCTCGACGACGGTCCGCTCGAGCAGCTCCTCGACAAGCTCACCACCGACCCCGCGCTGCTCGCCGAGCAGCAGGGGCGCTCACTGGCGTTCTGCCAGACTGAGCTGTCCGCCGCGGCGTACGTCGCGGCGATCCGCACGTTGACCACCACAGGGGGATCCCGATGAGCAGCACCTGGCAGGGCACCGCGAAGTCGTACGCGCGACGCCTCGTCGCCGAACGCACCAAGGCACTGGCCCTCGCGACCGCGATCCTGCTGGTCGTCGGGGTCGTCGGGCTGCTGGCCGACGAGTACGACCTCGTGCTGTTCGCGATCCTGCTGCTGCAGGGCGCCATCGCCGGCTACCTCGTCACCGCGCCGGCGCAGCAGCCCGGCGTGACGACCGAGGTACGTACCGCGGTCGACCAGTCGTCCGCCCGCACCCTGGCCGATCTCTCCCGGGCCCGGCAGTCGATCCTGGACGCGATCGCCGAGCTCGACGCCCGCACGAAGTGACCGCCGAGCCCGTCCGCATCATCGCGGCGAGCCTGCACGGGCTCGACGTCGTCGACGGCGGCCGCACGCTGCGCCTGACCGGCACCTGCCGGCGTCCCGGCACCGACGGCGCTGAGCCGCCCGCCGACCAGACGCTCACGCTGCACTGGAGCGATCCGGACGGGGTTGAGGTCGTGCAGGCCGTCGCGGAGCCGCGGCTGCGCTACGAGGACGGGGCCCACCGCTGGACCGGGTTCGTCGCCGACGTGCCGATCGAGCAGATCCCGGTCGGCACGACCGGCCTCGAGATCGAGCTGACGACGCCGGGCGGCGAGCCGTCGCGGGTCGTCGTCCACGCCGCCCCCGGCGCGCTCGCGACGTCCCGCCCGATCGTCTCCTCGGGTCGCCGGCTCCAGCTGTACCCCTCGCCGTCCGAGCGCGCCGAGGTGGTCGCACAGGCGTACCCCGCCCCACTCGCCGGCGTGCGGTGGACCGCGGCCCGGGCGGTCCGCGCGCTCAAGGACATCGTGCGCCGCCGTCCGTACGCCTTCGTCCAGCCGCTGCGTGCGCTGACCCTGCCGTTCTTCGTGGGCCGCGAGATCTGGCTCGTCGGTGAACGCGCCGACACCGCTCGCGACAACGGCTTCCACCTGTTCACGTACCTGCGCCGCGAGCGCCCCGACATCCGGGCGTACTACGTGCTCGACCCCTCGAGCGACCGCTTCGAGGAGCTGTCCGCGCTCGGCCGGGTCGTGAAGCACTCGTCGTGGCGGCACCGCGTCCTGATGGTGCACGCGACGGTGCTCGCGAATGCGTACTCGGTCAAGCATATGCTCCCCAGCCGGTGGAAGAAGCAGCACTACATGCGCCAGCTCAACTGGCGGATCGGCGCGTACCGGGTCTATCTCAAGCACGGCGTCAACGACAAGACCAAGGACGTGCGGCGGCGCACGGGCGGCTACGACCTGTTCCTGACCGCGAGCCACGCCGAGACCGAGGCGGTGCGCGCGACGTCCGGCTACGACCAGCAGATCGCGGAGACCGGGCTGCCCCGGTTCGACGCGCTCGTGCCCACGCCGCGCAGCCGGACGATCCTGTTCATGCCGACGTGGCGCCGCTATCTCGCGCCCGACCTGTTCAGCGACGGGTCGAGCGGGGAGATCCCGTTCGAGGGCTCGACCTACCAGCGCTTCGTCGACGGCTTCCTGACCAGCGAGCGGCTGCACGCCCTGCTGGAGCAGCACGACCACCGGCTCGAGTTCATGCCCCACTACAACCTGCGCGCGCAGTACGCGGACCCGACGGTCGGCGGTGACCGGGTCACGATCCTCGACGGGGGTGCCTCCGACATCCAGGAGGTCATGCGGCGCTGCGACCTGTTCCTGACCGACTACTCGTCGGTGCACTTCGACCTGGCCTATCTCGGCACCCCGATGGTCTACACGCACTTCGACCGCGAGGAGTTCTCCGCGGGGCACGCCGAGCCGTCCTGGTTCGACCACGAGCGGGACGGCTTCGGGCCCGTGACGTACGACCTGGACGCCACGATCGACGCGGTCGAGCGCTATCTCGTGGCGGACTGCGTCCGCGAGCCCGAGTACGACCGGCGCGCCCAGGACGCCTTCACGTTCCACGACCGCGACAACTCCCGCCGCGCCGTCGAGGCCATCGAGCACCTCGTCCGTACCCGCGGCATCACCTGACCCGCGGGCGCGGCGCCGTTGCCGGTTTCCCACGGTCCCGTGGGAATTGGTCACTCCCCTCGCGTCTCAACACGAGGTAAGTGACCAAACACCACGGTCCCGTGGGAAACCGTCAATCCGGGAGCTTGCGGCCGAAGGCTCCGTCGGAGGCGGTGTGGAGGGCGTCGGCGAGCTGCTTCTTGGTGCTGTCGACGAAGGTCTTGGTCAGGTGGGTGCCCTGGCGGTAGACCAGGACGTTGCCGATCACGGCCGAGCAGCGGCCGCCGTCGGGGCAGATCGTGTCGGACATGTCCAGGATCTTGACGCCCGGGACCTGCTTGGCCGCGCGCAGGGCCGCAGGCGCACCGGAGCCGGACTCACCCCGCTCGCGGTCGAAGGCGCAGGCCGTGAGGTCCTCGGGGTTCTGCGCGACGCACTCGTACACGGGCTGGTTGGTCGGCGCGGGGTTGTCGAGCAGCGCGACGACAGGGATGCCCGCGTCGGTGAGGGTCTTCCAGTAGCGGGCCATGCCGTCGGCCATCGCGTCGACCGTGGCGTCCTTGTCGTCGGTCTTGCCCTCGGGCAGCGCGTCCTGCATGCGGTGGGACGCGATGACCAGGTCGGGCTTGAGCTCGAGGATGTCCTGCAGGGCGGTGCGGCCCCACTGGCGGCAGTCGACCTTGTTGCTGCGATCGATGCTGGCGTCGGTGAAGGGGCAGGCCGACTTCGTGATCTGGATGAGCTTCCAGCCCTCGTCCTTCGCGATCTCCTCGAGCGCGGTCTGCCACTGCGCCATCTTGGAGTCGCCGATGATGACGACCGTGCGGTCCGAGGACGTGTCGCCCCACTCGCACAGCTTGGGCTTCGGGTCGCCCCCACGGACCTGACACCCCGAGTCGTCGTCGTAGAACGGCGGCCGGTCGTCGACCGCTCCCGTCGCCAGGGGTCGCATGGTGTCGACCGACTTGATGTCGCTCCACACGACGTCCTTGTTGGCGGGGTCGAGCAGGGCGGCGGCACCCGGGCTGCCGGACGTGCTGGCCTCCCGGACGTTCGAGCCGAGGCTGACCGACGCATTGAGGGCGAGGCCGACGCCCACGCCGACCGCGGTGAGCGCGAGCCCCATGCCGATCGCCCGGCCGTTGGGCTTGAAGAACGACCCGAAGCGGACCGGGTTCTCGATGAACCGGTTGCTGAGGTACGCCGGCACGATCGACAAGACCATCAGCAGCACGAGGTAGCGCAGCCGCATGTCCGGACGCTCGGCCTGCGCCGCGACCAGGATCGGCCAGTGCCACAGGTAGATCGAGTACGACAGGCCGCCGATCCAGACCATCGGCTTGATGCTCAGCAGCCGCTGCGGCGACCCCGGCGTCGGTGACAGGCCGCTCGCGATCATGAGCGCGGCGCCGACTGTCGGCACGAGGGCGTTGGCGCCCGGCCACGTCGTCGACTCGTCGAAGACGAAGACCGCGTACGCGATCAGGGCGATGCCGACCCAGCCGCCGATCGCGCGCAGCACGGACGGGAGCCGGTCGACCTGGTTCGCGGCGAGCGCCAGCAGCGCACCGATCCCGAGCTCCCAGATGCGCGTCGTCGTGACGAAGTACGCGGTCGCGGGGCTGTCGGCCGTCTGCTGCACCGAGTACGCGAACGAAGCGACCGTCGCGAGGCCGAGGACCACGAACGCCCCGCGCTTCCAGCGCTTGGCCGCGACCAGGCCGATCACGAGCATGAGGATCGGCCAGACGACGTAGAACTGCTCCTCGACCGCCAGCGACCAGTAGTGCTGGACCGGGGACTGACCGATGTCCTCGGCCAGGTAGTCGACGCCACGGTCCGCGAGGCGCCAGTTCACGACGTACGCGGCCGCGGAGATGATGTCGCCGCCGAAGTCCTTGCGCTGCGTGATCGGCAGGAAGAAGTACGTCACGAGGGCCGAGAACACGAGCACGGTCGCGCTCGCGGGCAGGAGCCGCTTCATGCGGCGGGCCCAGAACGTGCTGAGGCTGACGCGGCCCGTGCGGGACACCTCCCGCGCGAGCAGGCCCGTGATGAGGAATCCGGACAGCACGAAGAACACGTCGACGCCCACGAAGCCGCCGGCCATGAACGGCACGCCGGCGTGGGCGATGAGGACCGAGCCGACCGCGATCGTGCGCATGCCCTCGATGTCGAGGCGGATGGTGCGGCCGTGGTCGGGCTTCGTCAGGGTCGCGCTGCTGCCGCCTGAGAGGTGCTGTGCGGTGGTCATGCGCGCGGATCCCATCTGGGCGGGGTCGATCGGTCAGGACGGGCCGTGGGCCTCGGACAGGTTATCGGATCTGCGAAAGCCGACCGGGGACCGCGCGCGGCGGCGGTGACCACCGTCACCCCGAGCGGGGGCGCCCGTCGCCGGCCCCCAGCGCACCGTCCGTCGCCCGGGCCAGCGCCGCCGCCAGCTGCGGACGCATCGAGTCGACGTACGACCGGGTGAGGTGGGTCCCCTGCCGGTACGCCAGCACGTTGCCGATGACCGGTGCGCACCGGCCGGCATCGGGGCAGATCACGTCGGTCAGGTCCACGATGCCCACTCCCCCGACGCGGTCGGCCGCGGCCCGCTGCGCAGCCGCCGCCGACACCGCGATGCCGCGCTCCTTGTCGAAGGCGCACTGGTCGAGTGCGAACGGGTGCTGCGCGACGCACTCGTGCACCTCCCGGTCCGGGCTGGGGTTGTCCAGGATCGTGACGAGCGGGATGTCCCGCGCGGTGATCGCGCCCCAGTACGTCGACAGTCCGTCGACCATCGCTGCCTGCGTGAGTCTCTTGGTGCCCGGCTCGTACGCCGTGCCGTGCCGCTGCGAGGTGATCACCAGGTCGGGCTCGAGGTCGAGGATCGTGCGGAGCGCCGCCCTGCCCCAGGCGAGACAGTCACGGTCGATGTCCGTGCCGCGCGTGTGGTCGGCGAACGCGCAGCCGGACTTGGTGAGCTGCACGAGTCGCCAGCCCTCGTCCGCCGCGATGTCGTCCAGCGCGGTCAGCCACACCTGCATCTTGGAGTCGCCCGTGATCACCACCGTCCGGTCCCCGTCCGGGTCCCCGAACACGCACGTGCGCGCCGTCGCGTCGCCGAACCGGGTCTGGCACGAGCGCTGCTCGTCCGGCGGGGGCATGTCCCGCTCGGCGTCCCCCGGCAGCGGGCGGATGGGATCGGCCGTCTGCAGATCGCTCCACTGCGTGACCTGTCCCTGCACGGTCTCCAGGATCGCTGCGCCCGGGCTGTCCGGGAGCGTCGCCTCGGTGAGGTCGGTCGAGCCGCTGCTCGTCGCGAGCACGAGGCCCGCCGCGACGCCCGCCGCGGTGAGCGCCGCGCCTAACCCGAGCGCCCGGCCGGTGGACCGGAACGCCGCCCCGAAGCGGACCGGGTTCTCGATCAGGCGGTGGCACAGCCACGCCGGCGCGATCGACGCCAGCACGAGGGCGACGACCCAGCCCTGCGCGAGATCGGGGTCGTGGGCCTGCGCGGCCACGAGCACCGGCCAGTGCCACAGATAGATCGAGTAGGACAGACCGCCGATCCACACCATCGGCGCGAGGCTCAGCATCCGTTGGGGCGATCCCGGCGTGGTGGCGAGGCCCGACGCGATCATGAGGGCGGCGCCGACGGTCGGCACCAGGGCGTTGGCACCGGGCCAGGTCGTCCCGGCGTCGAAGACGAGCACCGCGTACGCGATGAGGGCCAGGCCCACCCAGCCCCCCGCGGCTCGCACGGCCGCGGGAAGCGCCGCGACCCGTGTGGCCGCCAGGGCCAGCAGCGCGCCGACACCGAGCTCCCAGACGCGCGTGGTCGAGACGAAGAATGCGGTCCCCGGGTGGCTGTGGGACTGGACCACGGACCACGCGAAGGAAGCGGCCGTCACGAGCCCCAGCACCCCGAACGCCACGCCCCTCCACCGGCGGGCGGCCAGCACCGCGACCGCGAGCATCAGCAGCGGCCACAGGACGTAGAACTGCTCCTCGACCGACAGCGACCAGTAGTGCTGCACGGGCGACGCCCCGACGTCCTCGGCGAGGTAGTCCACCGAACGCTCCGCGAGCCGCCAGTTCACGACGTACAGCGCGGCCGCGACGATGTCACCGCCGAACTCGTCGCGCTGCGTGATCGGCAGGTAGACGTACGCCACGACGGCCGAGAACACGAGCACCACCGCACCTGCGGGCAGGAGCCGCTTGACCCTGCGGGCCCAGAAGGTGCCGATGCGGATCCGTCCGCTGCGCGAGATCTCCCGCGCGAGCAGACCGGTGATCAAGAAGCCCGACAGCACGAAGAACACGTCGACCCCGACGAAGCCGCCGGCCGCCCACGGCAGTCCCGCGTGGAACAGCAGCACCGCGACGACGGCGATCGCCCGCATGCCCTCGATGTCCAGCCGCAGGGTGCGCCCGTGGTCAGGTCGTCGGGTGGGCCGCTCGGCGCGATGCCGCCCGGTCACAGCTGCCATCGTCTGGGGCTCCGTCTTTCGCGCCTGGTTGTCGACCTGTCCCGGGCGCCCGGGCCCCGGTCAGACTAGCGGAGGTGGGGTAACCTTCCGCACGCAGCAGTTCCACCACTGAAGGAGCACGCCTTGTCCGTCGACATGGCCATCATCGGACTCGGCTACGTCGGTCTCCCCCTCGCGCAGCAGGCCGCACGATCGGGCCTCACGGTCACCGGCTTCGACGTCAACGCCGCGATGGTCCAGACGCTCAACGACGGGCGCAGCCACATCGACGACCTGTCGGACGCCGACATCGCCGAGATGCTCTCGCTGGGGTTCACCGCCTCGACCGACGAGTCCGTCCTCGCGGACGCCGACGCGATCGTCATCTGCGTCCCGACGCCCCTGTCGATCGACGGCGAGCCCGATCTCGGCGCGGTCGTCTCGGCGACCACGACGATCGCGCGCCAGCTGCGCCCCGGGCACCTCGTGGTCCTGGAGTCCACGACGTACCCCGGCACGACGGACGAGGTCGTCCGCCCGATCCTCGAGGAGGGCGGGCTCGTCGCAGGCGTGGACTTCCACCTCGCGTTCAGCCCCGAGCGGGTCGATCCGGGCAACCCCACGTACGGGATCGCCAACACCCCCAAGGTCGTCGGCGGCCACACCCCGGAGTCCACCAAGGTCGCGACCGCGTTCTACAGCCGGTTCATCGACACCGTCGTGCCGTCCAAGGGCACGCGCGAGGCCGAGATGACCAAGCTGCTGGAGAACACGTACCGGCACATCAACATCGCCCTGGTCAACGAGATGGCGCAGTTCTGCCACGAGATGGACATCGACCTGTGGGAGGTCATCCGCAACGCGGCGACCAAGCCCTTCGGCTTCCAGGCCTTCTACCCGGGGCCCGGCGTCGGCGGCCACTGCATCCCGATCGACCCCAACTACCTGTCGTTCAAGGTCCGCTCGACGCTCGGACGGCCGTTCCAGTTCGTCGAGCTCGCCCAGTCGATCAACCTGCAGATGCCCGCGTACGTCGTGGACCGCGTCGCGGACCTGCTCAACGACGCCGGCCGGGCGCTCAACGGCTCGACGATCCTGCTGCTCGGCGTGACCTACAAGCCCAACATCGCCGATCAGCGCGAGTCGCCCGCGACCCCGCTCGCCGGCCTGCTGCGCGACAAGGCCGCGAACCTGCTCTTCCACGATCCCCACGTCGACTCCTGGACCCCCGGCGGGGTCGCGGTCACCCGCGCGGACGATCTCGACGAGGCGCTGCGCACGGCCGACGTGACGGTGCTGCTGCAGAACCACCGCGACTACGACCTCGCGCACATCGCCGCGACGGCCCGGGTCCTGTTCGACACCAAGGGTGCGACCGACGCGCCGGGCGTCGAGCGCCTGTAACCCTCCTCAGGGGCGAAGGCTCGCGACGTACGCCGCGAAGTCGGCCGGGTCGAGCACCGTGCGGGCGAACTGCAGACCGCGCTCGCGCTGGGCCTGCCAGCGCGCCGGATCGGCGACCATGGGCTCCACGAGCCCGATGACGTCCTCGGGCGCACCGTAGAGCGCAGCGTCCCCGAACGCACGACGGTGCCGCTCGTCGACGACCAGCACCGCCCCGACGGCGAGGGCCTCGAGCATCGGCTGCAGCGCCACGGCGCCCCAGGCCTCGGGCGTGTGGCCGACGAAGACGTCGATGTCGCGCAGGAACTCCGCGACGGACACGCCCTTGACCGCGGTCCAGTTGTCCGGCACGGGATTCTTGACGAACAGCCGCGGCACGACGCCGTCCTCGTCGAGGACGCGGACGTCGTAGGGGCCGCCGGGCGGCAGGGCCGCGGCGATCCGCATTCCCTTGAGCCGGTCCCTCGCCTCGCGCTCGATGTACGCCATGCCCAAGGTGGGCGGCGAGTGCATCCCGGGCTCGAGCCGGTCGGCCGCGCTGGCGACGCCGAACGGTCGCGGCGACAGGATCGTCCCGTTGGCGCCGGCAGCCCGCAACGCCTGCGCGACCTCAGCGTCCGCCGGCCACCACTCGACGTCGACCCCGAGCAGGTCACGCCCGCGGCGCTCGACCGTCCGCGCGTCGTACAGCTCGCCGCCGTTGTCCAGCCGGGGTCCGCAGCCGGCCAGCACCACGAGGCGGCGGGTCGTCACCCGGACGCCGGCCGCGTCACGTGGGAACATCAACAGCTCGGGCGAATCCACGACGGTCACCGCGGCGTCCACCGGCTCGGTCCACAGCAGCCAGCCGACGTCGCCGGCAGCGCGCATCTCGAGCACCTCGGGCAGCGGCTGACGGGGATTGCGGAACGCATGGCGCAGGGCGATCGACTCGCCGAGCTGCACGTCGAGCCCGGCCTCGATCAGGGACCGCACCCGCGGGACGGCCCCGTCGTAGCGGTGCACGCCGACCCGCCAGTCGCTGATGTACGCGACGTCGCAGGTCACCGGCTCGACCTGTCGGCCGAGGAATGCCCGAGGTGCCGCGAACGGACGCGGCGAGGCCGGATCGGGATCGCGGAACGGGGAGGCGCCGGCCGCGATCTGCTGGTGCCAGTGGCGGTAGCCGGTCGTGTACGCGAGCCGGGTGGCCGCACGCCAGCCGAATGCGTAGTCGTCGCGGGACAGCGAGTCGGTCGTCAGCTGCGTGACGGCGGCGACGTCGGGCAGGGCCACGACGGCGTCCTCGCCGAAGACGATCTCGAGGCGGCGCCAGAACTCGGTGTCCGCGCCCTTGCGCACGGGGTCGAAGCCGCCAAGACGCTCGAGCACCTCGGTGCGGCGGAACATGAGCGACGAGACGTTGACGCGGGTCGGGGCGTAACCGACCAGGTTGAGCGTCAGGTCGGAGGGCATGCGGACCGCGGTGGTCAGGGACGCCACGACCTCGGGGCGCTGCTGCAGGACCGCGACCTGCCGGGCCAGTCGCTCGGGGTGGGACCAGTCGTCAGAGTCCTGGAACGTGACCAGCTCCCCGCGGGCGTGCCGGAGCGCGGCGTTGCGGATCTGGTAGGTGCCGCCGTTCTCGGGCATGTGCAGCACCCGGATCCGTGGGTCCAGCTCGGCCAGCGCGTCGATCCGGGCGGTGTGCTCGGCCGGGGAGCAGTCGTCGACGACGAGCAGCTCGAGGCGGGACCACGTCTGGTCCAGGATCGAGCGGACCGCGGTGTCGAGGCTGTGGTCGGGTGCGTAGACCGACATGATCACCGTGACCAGCGGGCCCGCCGAGGAGTCCACGGCCGGCAGGGCCGAGCGGTCGGCGACCTCGAGCCGGTCGAACAGCGGGCCGGGTCCCGCCCCGATGCGGACCGGGGCCAGCGACTCCGGGGCGAACACCTCGTTGAACGATGCGCACCACGCCTCGGCATCGAACGCCTCGCCGGTGGCACGCGGCGAGAGGCGGTCGGTGCGGACGACCCAGTGCGTCTGCTCGTCGGCGATGTCGGGGTCCTCGGCCAGGATCCTGGCCACGTAGTCGTGCTGGCCCGCCGCGAGGTTGGTCTGCACCAGCAGCCCCGGGAAGTGGAACGGCTGGTCCGCGATCGGCCCCAGCGCATGAGCGAAGCGATGCATCCGCGCGGCGGAGCCGAAGTCGGGATCGCGGTACTGCCGACCGACCAGGACCCGGGCCACCGCACCGATGCCGCGGGCGCTGAACGCGGCCCGCAGCTCGTCGTCGGCGTGCAGCTGCCCGGTCGCGATGAAGTCGTCGCAGGCCTTCGTGACGCCCGCGTGGTCCAGCCGCCCGTCGGTGGCCATCAGCGAGACGAGGTCCAGCGCGTCGGCGAAGCCGAACCGCAGTGCGATCGCCGCGACCGCGTAGGGGCCGACCCCGATGTAGCGAGCCTGCCTCCGCAGGACCTCCAGCCGGTCGGGCAGGGCTTCGGTCGTCTTCGCTCGTCCGATCACTCGTGCAGCCTAGTCACTCGCGCCGTCCAGTCAGCCGCGCAGACCGGCCACGAACGCGGCGAACCGGGCGGGGTCCAGCTCGGAGCGGACGAAGGCGTCGCCCCTCGCCCGCTGCGCCGCGTACGCCGTCGCGTCGGCGGCCAGCGCGTCCACGACGCCGCGGACGCCGGCCGGGTCGGCGTAGACCGCGGCGTCACCGAGCGCCGGGCGGTGCCGGGGGTCGACGACCAGGACCGCGCCCGCCGCGAGTGCCTGCAGCATGGGCCACGTCGGAGCCGTGCCCCACGCGTCAGGTGCGTAGCCGACGTAGAAGTCGACCTCGGACAGGAAGTCCGCGAGGGGGACGCCATGGACGAGGGTCCAGGTCTCGGGGACGGGATTCTTGCGGAACAGGCCGGGCACGACGTCGTCATCGTCGAGGATCCGCACGTCGTAGCCCGCGTCGGGGGGCAGGCACTGCACGATCTGCGTGCCCTTCAGGCGGTTCTTGCTCATCCGCTCGAGCTGCGCGGTCGCGACGACCGGCCGCGGGCGGGCCCCACTGCCCCGCCGCGCCCCCGGGTCGACCACGCCGATGCTGCGCGGCGGCAGGATCGTCGCCGTTGCACCATGGCTGCGCAGATCGGCCGCGACGCCGTCGTGTGCCGGCAACCACTCGACGTCCACGCCGAACAGCTCGCGGCCCGCCCGCTCGACCGTGGCCGGGTCGTACAGCGTCCAGTCCCGCTGGGGCACCCGCGTCGGCGTGCCGGCCGCCACGACGAGCCGCCCCGTGGTCAGCCGCACCCCCTCGGTGCTGCGCGGGAACATCAGCAGCTCCGGGGAGTCGACGAAGGTGACCCCGGCGTGGACGGGCTCCGTCCAGACCAGCCAGCCGACCTCACCGGACGCGCGCATGTCCAGGACGTCGGGCAACGTGTTGCGCCGGATGCGGAAGGCATGGCGCAGGCTCATCGCCTGGCCGAGGTGGACGTCGAGCCCGGCCTCGGTCAGCGCGCGCACGCGACGTGGTGCCGCGTCGTAGCGGTTAATGCGGGTGCGCCAGTCGCTGACGTACGCGACGTCGCACGTCACGGGCGCCGGAGTGCGGGTCAGGAACGAGGCCGGCGCGGGGAACCGGCGCGGCCCTTGCGGGTCGAGGAACGGCGAGACCCGGCCCGCGGCGATGCGGTGGTGCCAGTGGCCCGCGTCGACCCCGTACGCGTCACGGGTCGCCGCCCGCCAGCCGAAGGAGAAGTCGTCGCGGGACAGCGAGTCGGCAGTCAGCTGGGCGACCGCGCACATGTCGGGCAGCGGGACGACGGCCTCCTCGCCGAAGACCGTCTCGAGCCGGTTGCGGAACTCCGAGTCCGCGTCCTTGCGCACGGGGTCGAAGCCGCCGAGCCGCTCACGCACCGGCGCGATGCGGAACATCATGGACGAGGCGTTCACGCGGGTCGCGCCGTAGCCGACCCGGTTGAGCACGAGATCGGGCGTGAGGCGCACCCACGAGCTCAGCGTGGCCACGACCTCGGGACGGTCGACCAGCACCGCCACCTGGCGGGCCAGCCGCTCGGGATGGGACCAGTCATCGGAGTCCTGGAACGTCATGAGCTCGCCGCGGGCCTCGGCAAGGGCCCGGTTGCGGATCGGGTACGTCCCGCCGTTCTCGGCCATGCGCAGGACCCGGACGCGGGGGTCCCAGTCGGCCACCGCGTCGATGCGGGCGGTGAACTCCGCCGGGGAGCAGTCGTCGACGACCAGCAGCTCGAACGCGGTCCAGGTCTGCGCCAGGATCGAGCGCACCGCGGTCTCGAGGCTCTCGTCGGGGGCGTAGACGGACATCACGACCGTGACCAGCGGCCCGTCCCCCGGGTCGACGGCCGGCGGGACGGCGGCCGTCTCGAGACGATCGAACACCGGACGGTCCGAGTCGCCGAGGCGCACGGGCGTCACCCCGTGCGGAGCGAAGATCTCGGTGAACGACTCGCTCCACCGGCGGGCGTCGAACGCCGCGCCGGTCACGGCGGGGCCGAGCCGGTCGGTGCGGATCACCCAGGCCAGGTGGTCGTCCGCGAGCGTGGGGTCGTCGGCCAGCAGGGCGTCGAGGAAGGCGTGCTGACCCGCTGCGAGCTGGGTCTGCAGCAGCAGCCGCGGAAAGCCCGTGGGCTGGTCGTCGACGGGTCCGAGGGCGTGGGCCAGACGGTGCATCCGTGCGGAGGACGCGTAGTCGGGGTCGCGGTACGCGCGTCCGACCAGCGCCTGCGCGAGCGCGCCGACGGGGCGTGCGGCGTACCGCTCGCGCAGCTCGTCGGGGGCACGCAGGGCGCCCGACGCCGCGAACCGCTCGGCAGTCGCGGTCAGCGACGCGTAGTCCTCGCGCCCGTCGGTCGCCATCAGCGACAGCAGGTCGAGCGCCCCCGGGAAGCCGAACCGGATCGCGGTCGACGCGACCGAGTACGGGTCGACGTCGATGTAGCGCATCTGCTCGCGCAGGACGTCGAGGTGGTCGCTCACGGCTCTCCCGATCGGTTGGGTCGTCGTCGATCGAAGACTATCGACCGCGCCGATGCCGCGAGGCAGGCGACCGGTGCACCGGCGTCCTGCCCCGCGGGAGCGGAGTCGCTCAGCTGAGCCAGGTCGGGCGCAGCGGCCAGTCGGCGTTGCCGCGCTCGTCGGTCTTGACCGCGAGGACGTGGTGCAGCTCGATCTCGTTGCGCTCGAAGGCCAGACGCGAGCCGGCCATGTAGAGGCCCCACACCTTGGCCCGGCCGACCGAGACCTCCTCGAGCGCCTCGTCCCAGTTGGCCACCAGGTTGTCGGTCCAGCCCTTCAGCGTCATGGCGTAGTGCTCGCGCAGGTTCTCCACGTGGCGCACTTCCAGGCCCGCGTCCTGCGCCGCCATCGTGATGCGCCCGACGCCCGTGAGCTCACCGTCGGGGAACACGTAGCGGTCGATGAAGGCACCCGTCGTCGTGATCTTGTTGTTCGGCCGGGTGATGCAGTGGTTGAGCAGCCGCCCGCCGACCTTGAGCCGGCTGTGCAGGAAGCCGAAGTAGTCGTCGTACTGCTTGACCCCGATGTGCTCGGTCATGCCGATCGAGCTGATCGCGTCGAAGCCGGTCTCGGTGACGTCGCGGTAGTCCTGGAAGCGGACCTCCGCGAGATCTTCGAGACCCTCGCGCCTGATCTGCTCCTGCGCCCAGGCCGCCTGCTCGCGCGACAGCGTCACGCCGAGGACCTTGACGCCGTAGTGCTTCGCCGCGTGGCGGACCATGCCGCCCCAGCCGCAGCCGACGTCGAGCAGCCGCTGGCCGGGCTTGAGGTCCAGCTTGCGCGCGACGAGGTCGTACTTCTCGTGCTGCGCCTGCTCCAGCGTCGAGTCGAGCGTCGGGAACACCGCGCACGTGTACGTCATGGACGGGCCCAGGACCAGCTCGTAGAAGCGGTTGGAGACGTCGTAGTGGTGCTGGATCGCCTCGGCGTCGCGCCTCTTGTTGTGCCGCATGCCCTCCAGCGCACGTCGCCACTTGGGCAGGTGCTCCTCCGCAGGCGGCGGCGGGGGCTTGAGGTTGCCGAAGCCGAGACCGCGCACGATCTGCACCATCTCGGACGCCGAGGGCACCTTGAAGCGCAGCTGGCTCATGAGCAGGACCATCGCGTCGTACGGGTCACCGGGGTGGATCCCGTCGAGCTCGAGGTCCCCCGCTACGTACGCGCGAGCGAACCCGAGGTCGCCCGGCGCGGTCATCAGGTAGGACAGGCCACGCTCGTTGAGCAGCCGCAGCGTGAAGGGCGCGTCGATGGGGCCGCCCGAGCTGCCGTCGAAGGCCTCGAACCTGAAGGGCAGCCCGTCCTTCATGAGCTTGCCGAGGGCGTCCGCGATGGACAGCCGCACTGCGACATCCGTGGTGGTCATGAATTCCTCACCGCTTTCTCGAACAGGGTGCTGAGTCTGCTCTCCGGGTCATATCTCCTGCGAGCGGCGGCCAGCACCTCGCCGCCGTACATCCGGTCGAACGTCTCCTGGTCGTAGAAGGCCTCCGAGTACAACGACTTGTGGCCACCCAGCGCGTGCACGGCCTCCTCGACCTTGCGGTTCACGAAGCCCGCCGGTGCGTCCGCGGGCACCTCGACGGTGCCCCAGAAGCCCACGTTGACGTAGGTCGTGGCCGGCTCGAGCGGGTACGCCGGCCAGCTGCGGGTGGTGCGCAGGGGGCACAGCCACACCGGGCGCATGCCGATCTCGGCGTCGAACCACTCGAGGAACTCGGGCAATCTCTCCAGCGGCACCTCGACGTCCTGGATGACGCGCTCGCGGCCGGGGATCTTCTTGATCCTGTCGAGGGTCTTGATGATCCCGAGCTTCTCGTCGAGGCCGACGATCTTGTGGAAGACGTCGCTGCGGCGGTACCGCGCGGGCCAGATGCGCCGGATCCACCGGTTCTGGGCGCCGAAGGCGCCTGAGCACCAGAACCAGTCGGTGTCCCAGCGCCAGAGGTAGTCGTTGATCGACAGGGCGTCGGTCTCGCGCTGCTGGATCGAGCGGTAGTAGACCTGCTGGCCCGTGTAGTCGCTCAGGGAGCCGGGACCGCCCGACGGCAACGTGTCGGTGAAGTGGGCCAGCGTCAGGTAGATCTCGTCGGGCGAGAACGCCGTGCCGTCCATGCCGTCGACCCGCTCACCGTGCCACTCCCCCGTCTCGGCGATCGACTCGATCGTCTTGATCGCCTGGGCCGCGTCCGCCATGCGGACGTGCCGCAGGGTCACGTAGGGCGGCACCTGCTCGAGCTTGATCTTGAGCCGCGTCGCGTAGCCGAGGCTCCCGTACGAGTTGGGGAACGCCTCGAACAGCTCGCTGTTCTCATTGTCCGGCGTCGCCGTGACGATCTCGCCGGAGCCGGTGAGGATATCCATCTCCAGCACCGACTCGTGCGGCAGCCCGTTGCGGAACGAGGTCGACTCGATGCCCAGGCCCGTGACCGCGCCGCCGAGGGTGATCGTGCGCAGCTGGGGGACGACGTAGGGGATGAACCCCAGCAGCAGGGTCGCGGCGACGAGGTCCTCGTACGTGCAGACCCCCTGCACATCGGCGGTCTGCGCCGCGGTGTCGATCGCGATGACGCCGTCGAGACCGCTCACGTCGAGGCCCGGGACGTCGTTGCCGGCGCGGGGGCGGAACAGGTTCGACGTCTTCTTCGCCAGTCGAATCCGAGAACCCGGCGGGATCCTTCGATAGGACTCCACCAGGGTGTCGACGGCTTCGCGGTGTGCGTGCCAACCTCTCACGTGCGCTCCCAGCTCTAGTTGCCCAGCACAGGCTATTGCCGATCGCTACGCGCCGAACAGGGCGGGTGGTCCCTAAAGCGGTTGCGCGACGAAACGAACTGCGGCTGCGTAGCCCTCGATCCCCATGCCCACCACGACCGCCGCGGCGATGTCGCTGAGGTACGACCGATGGCGGAACGACTCGCGGGCGTGGACGTTGCTGAGGTGCACCTCGACCAACGGAGCCGCGAGCTGCGTCGCGGCGTCACGCACCGCGATCGACGTGTGCGTCCAGGCGCCCGCGTTGAGGACGACCGGCGAGCCAGCGTCGGCCGCCTCGTGCAGCCAGCCGATCATCTCGGCCTCGGAGTCGGTCTGGCGGACGTCGACGTCGACGCCGACCTCCCCGGCGACCTGCTCACAGCGAGCGACCAGGTCGGCGTACGTCGCGGTGCCGTAGACGGCCGGCTCGCGCACGCCGAGACGGCCCAGGTTGGGGCCGTTGAGGACGAGGACGGTCATCGGGTCACCTCTGCAGTTGCCAGATCAGCGCGGTCGCGGCGCTGGACGCCCTCAGATCGTACTCACCGACGGCCGTCAGCCGCGCCTCGTCGCCGGGAGCGAGATCGGTGTCGCCGCAGTGGATCGTGCCGCCCGTGACGACGACCAGGCTCCGCGGGGCGGCCGGCACCGTGACGGACTGCCCGGCCTCGACGCTGACCGCGAGCAGCTCGGCCCGGGCGTGGACCTCGACGGTGGGCATGAGCTTGCCGGGGATCGGCGCCACGCCCTGCTGGGCGTACGCCGGCGGGCCGTCGTGATCGGACCGCAGCATCATCTGCACGAAGACGAGCGGCTCGACGTCCGAGGCGTTGCGCTCGGAGTGCTGGACCCCCGTGCCCGCACTGAGCCGCTGGGCCGTCCCGGGGCGGATCTCGCCGCTGTGCCCGGTTGAGTCCTCGTGGCGGAGCACGCCGTGAAGCACCCAGGTGACGATCTCGACGTCGGCGTGGGTGTGCAGGTCGTAGCCGCGGCCGGGGGCCACGTGCTCGGTGTTGATCGCCATGACCGGTCCGAAGGCGATCTGCTCGGGGTCGTAGTGCACGCCGTACGAGAAGCTGTGCCACGTCTCGACGCCGTCGCCGACGGTGTGGAACCGCTCGGCAGCCCGGCGCACCAGCAGCGTCGACGGCTCAGGCATAGCCGAGCTCGTGCAGGCGGTCGTCCTCGATGCCGAAGTGGTGGGCGATCTCGTGGACGACGGTGATGCCGACCTCCTCGATCACGTCCTCCTCGGTGTCACAGATCGCCAGCGTGGGGTTGCGATAGACGAAGATGCGGTCCGGCATCGCGCCGGCGTACGTGCTGTCGCGCTCGGTCAGCGGGATGCCGTCGTAGAGGCCCAGCAGGGTCGGGTCGTCGGCGGGTGCGTCGTCCTCGATGAACAGCACGACGTTGTCGAGCAGCGACGCGAGCTCCTCGGGCACCGCAGCGAAGGCGTCCTCGACCAGCTCGGCGAACCGGTCCTCGCTCAGCTCGATCATGGCCCCATCCTGCCTGATGCGGTTTCGCGTCGCGCCAGCTCACCCTCTATGCTGAACGCGTTTCCGGCCCCCATCGTCTAGCGGCCTAGGACGCCGCCCTTTCACGGCGGTAGCACGGGTTCGAATCCCGTTGGGGGTGCCACTCGACACGGCGTCGTGCGGTGCTGCTTTCCCATTTGGGTTGCGAGCAGTCAGCCTGGACGCCACCATGGACCAACCGGTTAGACAGCAGTCGGTGATTCCCCTCCTAGGGAGCATCATGCGCCTGCACTCGCCGCACTCCGCCGACTGGACCCTGCAGATCTATCGGGTCCAGGGCGGCCTCCACCAGCAACGCGTCCTGTCGACCTTCCTCGAGCTGGGATGGGACGGCGTCACGGCGCTGGGCACCCAGGCCGACTCGAGCTGGTTCATCGTCGTGGAGTGCTCGTCGCACTCGCTGCAGGTGCAGGCCGAACGGGTCGTCATGACGATGGACCCGCTCGCGGTCCTGACGTACACCACCGACGCCGCCCGGCTGCGCTCGCGCCAAGGCTGACGGCACCGCGCTCTAGCCGAGCGAGTCGCTCCCGACCCCGCGCTTGACGAGCTCCTTCGCGACCTCGTGCAGCCGGCGATTCTCGGTCTGCGAGACCCGCTTGAGCACCGCGAAGGCCGCCGCGGCATCCATCTCGTAGCGCTGCATCAACATGCCCTGGGCCTGGCCGATGAGCGTGCGGTTGACGACTGCGCTCTCGAGATTCTCGATCTTGCGCGCCGCCGAGAGCGCGACCGCGATGTGCGCCGCCAGCGCGTGGGCCGCCGTCCGGTCGTGGCTGTCGAAGGCGTCAGGCTCCCGGGAGTACAGGTTGAGGCAGCCGATCGTGTCGCCGGAGACGAACAGCTGCAGGCACAGCATGCTGCGCACCCCGAGCTCCTGCGCTGCCCGCGGCGACCAGAGCGGCCAGCGGTGCTCCTGGCCGAGGTCGTCGCTCTGGACGGTCTCCTCCTCCCAGATCGACTGCAGGCACGGGCCGTCCTCGAGCTCGTACTGCAGGGCGTCGCCCCGCCGCACGAGATCGTCGGTGGCCGCGACGGTCTCGACCTTCTTGCCGCGGCGGACCATCGACACGGCGGCGTGCCGGACGTTCGGGATCAGGTCGACGGCGCCCGCGACCGCGGCCTCCATGCTGCGGTCGACGGCGTCGCTGGCCCGCATGGCTCGCACCACGTCGGAGAATTGGTCGCGTTGATCGCTCACCCCTTCGACCTTACGCCACCCAAGAGCACCCCGTGGCCGTCGCAGCTGGATCACGCGGGCTGCTCGGGGCACATACCGCGACGATCCTCGACGTCGATCTGGACTGCACGAAAGGGATGATCACGCAGGGTGATCATCCCTTGTCGTGCTGGCGCTCCTAACGACCCGACGGCTGACCCACCTGCTTGGCCACGACCACCCGGAACTTCGTGTAGTGGAAGCGCCCGTTGCGGTAGACGACCCGGTCAGTGCAGCTGATCAGCACCAGCCGGTGGGCCCCGACGGTCCTGAAGAACCGCGCTGGCAGCTTCCGGGTCCGGTCGTACTTCTTGGTCTCGGTCACCTTGTACCGGTACGTCTTGCCGGCGCTGCGCACCGTCACCGTCTGACCAGGGTGGGCCCGCCGCAGTCCCCACATGGCTCCGTGGCGGTCGCGCCGGTCGGAGACGTGCCCGGCGACCACCGCAGTGCCGATCTTGTCGCCGAATCCTGCCGACTTCCGCAGCCAGGCGGTCACGGCCACGTTGTCGGGCAGGTTCATCCGACCATGGGAGGTCGTCGTCGGCGTGACCCGGGCGCGCAAGCCGAATCCCTTCGCCCTGATCTCGAACCGAGCGGCCCGGGAGGCCTTCGGTCCACCGAGGATGCCGGAGAACCCGCCGTCGACCACCGGCACGGGGTACGTCGGCTTGGCCACGGTCGTGGTCTCGGACGCGAGGCCACACCGCGACGAGGCCGCCCGGTTGGCGTCCGTCCTCCTGGTCGCCACCTGCCAGGTGTAGACGCCCGGCTCGTAGAGCTTCACCCCCGGGGTCCTGGACCAGCCGCTCGTGGCACGCCACGTCACGGTGCGCGCCAGGTGCGCCGGGCGGCAGGACGCTCGCGAGAGCGACCTGAACGGGCCGTAGAGCCGCGCGGTGGCGGGCACCGAGGTTCCCCGGGCGAGGCCGGTGACCTGGACGCGGTCGTGGAAGGACTGCCCCGGCTTGACCCGCTGCTGCGAGGTGCGGGTGCGGATCCGCGGCTGGGCGGCGACGGGCGCGTCCACCTGCACGACGGCGGAGTCGGGCGACGACGAGATGTCCTCCCCGGCGGGGTCCGTGCCGGTCCCTCGGGCCGTGTTGCGCAGCCCCGCACCGTTCAGGTCTGCCGCCGTCACCGTGTAGACGCTGGTACAGACCACGCTGGCGCCGGGTGCCAGCTGAGCCGGCTCAGCGGGGCACGTCGCGGCCGGCAAGGTCCCGGAACCGGTGAAGCTGTCCTCGACGGCTGCCACGTCCCCGATCGGTACGTTGCCGGTGTTGGTGACCCGGAACGAGTACGTCACCCGTTGGCCGACCGCCGTGACGGTGGTGGGGCTCGCGGTCTTCTCCAGGCTCAGAGCCGGGTCGTCGGGGCCGACCCTGATCGCCGCCTGCGCCTGGGGTGACTCGACCGCCTGACCGATCGGGGTCTCACCCCTGGCCACGGCGGTGTTGACGATCCGCCCCGACGCGTCCGCCTGCTCGGTGTCGACGACGTAGGTGCCGGTGCAGGTGGTGGAGGCCCCCGGATCCAACACGTTGTCCTCGCAGACCAGTGCGTCCGTGCTGACGCGGTCATCGGTGACGTCGACGTTGGTCACCGTCGAGCCGCCGGTGTTCGTCACCGTGTACCCGTATTCGACCTCCGTCCCGTCCACGTAGGGCCCGGGTGTCTGCACCGTCTTGGTGAGCGCGAGCCGTGAGACCAGCGGGACCGTGACGGTCGCCTCCGGCGAGGTGATGTCGTCGCCCCCGGGACTCACCGCCGTGGCGGTGGCGATGTTCACGACCGAACCAGCCGCCGCATCCGCCGCCGTGACGGTGTACGTGCCGCGACACACGGTCGTGGAGCCTGGAGCGGGGGCCGGCGGCAGCGTCGTGCTGTCACAAGTGATCGCTCCGGTGATCCGGTCATCGGTGATGTCGAGGGTCGACAGGGTCTCCTGGCCGGCATTGGTCACCGTGTACTGGTACGGGATCACGGTGCCGGCGGTGATCACCGCTGGCAGCGGCTCGCCGGACCTGTCCACCTGCTTCTCCAGCTGCAGCTGGGAGAGCCGTACGACCGACTGCACCACGGCGTTGCGGATCAGGTGCACGTCGTTCTGCCCTCCGGTGGCGGCGGAGAGGCCGAACTTGTAGGTGCTCGGCAGGTCCGCGGGAGCCGGCACGTCCAGCTCGGTGATCCAGGGGTCGTCCGCGTCGGCCGGGTTGTACCGGACCTGGACGATCACCCGAGGCTCGGGCGCGGGCGTCACCTGGATGTTCACCTGGCGCCAGGAGCCGGCCCGGGTGGTGGCACGCAGCGTCCCGGTGCCCCCGTTCAGGGTCGACCCGGGGTTGTCCGGGTCCGCCGGCGCCGGAGGCGTGGTCGAAGCCAGGTAGCAGTACCCCACGGTCCCCTGACCCGGGCCGCGCAGGGTGATCACGTTGGGCGCTATCGGCCCATTGGCGGTGGACGGGGAACGCTGGTCGGCGGGGCAACCGGTGCCCCGGGCCTCGCCGTCGTTGTAGTAGTTGCCGAACGCGTCGAGCCCGACGCCGAGCAGTCCGCCGACCACCCCGGGCTCGAACTCGCCCTGCCCGGCCCGCCGCTGGGCATATCCGAGGCTGCCTCCCGGCGCTCCGGTCGCCGTCAGGTCGGTGGCGCCGTCGACCAGGAAGAACCCGATGCCGTCCGCGCCGGTGCCGCCGTACTGGAACTGGTCGAACGTGATGGAGACACCGGCACTGGCGGGGACCGGTCGGTTGTAGAGCACGCTCCCGGCGGTCTGCAGCTGTTCGTCGGTCAGCTGGAGGTATCCCGGAGTCCCGATCGCCGGCACGTCGCCCACCCGGGCGTTCGCACAGGTGGGGATGTTCGCTGCGCCGGCCGGGGGGGCGGCGGTGGCGCCGGTCAGGCAGGTCCTGCCCTGCACGGTCCAGGCCGGGTCGGGCACCGTCGCACCGGTGAAGGTCTCCGAGACGATGGTGCTGCCCCCGGTCGGGGGATCTGCGGAGGCCGGCGCCCTGCTCACGTCTGGCACGACCGCCAGTGCCGTCGCCGCAATCAGGCAGGCCGTTGTCCCGCTGACCACTCGTCGTAGGTTCGGCATGGCGTCCTCCTCAGGAACCAGTGCCTCTGTCTCCGCATCCACTGACCGGACGAGGCACGATGCTCCACCATGTGCCCGGATCGCCCCGGGAGAGCAGGGTCCTTCGACCCCTGCCCGTGCGCGGGTAAGGTAGCGACCCGGGCTCCTCCTAGGGGCCGACAGCAACAGCCACATCACGGCCGCGAGGTGATCCTGCCCACCCCGGGGCGACCGTCCCGGAGCGCTTGGGACATGGCCCGCGGGGTACTCCTGACGCGCCTGTCGAGCAACCGGCGGGAGCTGTGCACATCGCGAGGAAGAACATGCCGCCAGAACTGACACCCACACCCGACTCCGCCTCGGAGCCCACGTGCTGACGCCCAAGGGGCGCGGATCCCTCAGCGAGATCGTGTTCGAGTCCATGCGAGCCCCTTCGCCCTCATGGGATGCGGCGTTGCGCACGCTCCCCGACGACGACGAGGACCTCCAGATCACGCTCTGGGCTCTGTACGAGCTGCACTACCGCGGCTTCGAGGACGTCGACGACGCCCGCGAGTGGCAGCCCGAGCTGGTCGAGCTGCGACGCTCGCTCGAGTCGTCGTTCGAGCAGGAGCTTCGCGACCGCGCGCCCGACACGTCACCGGACGGGGAGTTCGCCGAGACCTTCTTCTCGTTCGTGGCCGAGCACGACGGTCCGTCGCTCGCCAAGTTCGTCCACAAGGATGCGACCTACGACCAGGCACTCGAGCTCCTGCGCCTCCGGTCGATCTACCACCTCAAGGAGTCCGATCCGAGCGCGTGGCTCGTGCCCCGCCTCGGTTACACCGCCAAGGCAGCACTGATGGAGCTGCAGTTCGACGAGTACGGCTGCGGCGACCCCACCAAGCTGCACGCTGCACTGTTCGCCCGCGGCATGGACGACTGCGGCCTGCGCAACGAGTACGGCGCGTACATCGACGACGTCCCGCTGGAGGTGCTCGAGGAGAACAACGCGATGTCGCTGTTCGGCCTCAACCGTCGCCTCCGCGGCGCCTCGCTCGGACACCTCGCGGCCTTCGAGGTCACCAGCAGCATCCCGTCGCGACGGATCGCCCAGGGCTTCGACCGGCTCGGGCTGCCGGAGTCGATGATCGGCTACTACACCGAGCACGTCGAGGCGGACGCGGTCCACGAGCAGCTGGCCGTGCGGACGATCTGCGGCGCCTTGCTGCAGGACGAGCCGGCCCTGCGCGACGACGTCTTCTTCGGCGCCTTCACGTGCCTGGACCTCGAGGACCGGTTCGCCCACCGCATGCTCCAGGAGTGGGCCGCATGACAGAGCCCGAGCACCCCGACGTGATCCTCTGCCCGGACGGGCCGATGCTCGTGCGGGGCGACCACGTGATCCAGGACGCCGACGGCGTGAACCACCGCACGACCCGACCCATCAGCGCGGTGTGCCGGTGCGGCAAGTCGGCCTCCCAGCCGTGGTGCGACGGCACCCACAAGGTGATCCCGAAGCGCTGACCGGCCGCCCGGCCGGGGTCAGCGGGCGAGCCGCGCCAGCACGCCCCGGTCGTGCCGGCGGGTCTCGACCAGCGTGATGTCCGACCCCAGTGCGTCCGTGAGGTGCTCGCCGATCGCCTCGGCCTGCTCGACCGTGCCCAGCTGGACGATGGCCGAGCCCCCCGGCTGGAGGTGACGGTCGATCACCTCGCACGCGGTGCGGGCCAGGTCCAGGCCGTCGGAACCGCCGTCGATCGCGATGTGCGGGTCCTCGGGGAACTCGTGGATGCCGGCGGACGGCACCCACGGCGGGTCCGCGATGATCACCGGATAGGTCTCGGCGTCCCCGACCACCTCGTCGATCCGCCCCTCGCGCACCTCGACCCGGCCCGCGAGGCCCGCGGACTCGACGTTGTGCCGCGCGAGCTCGCAGGCCACGGGGTTGAGATCGACCAGCACGAGCTGCCGGTCGGAGTCCACCACCGCGGCGAGGCCGATGTGCCCGACGCCCGCGAAGAGCTCCAGGACCGGTCCGGGCGCGGCCTCCTGCACCAGGTCGGCCGCCCACTGCGACTGGGCGATCGTCCACGCCCGCGGCCGCAGCACCCGGTCGTCGAAGGCGATCTGCAGACCGCCGAACTCGATCGTCTCCGTCGGCATCGGGGCCGTCACGGCGCTGGTCGAGTCGTTCTGGGGCATGTGGTGGGCTCCTCCTGCTGTGACGCGCGGCGCTGTCACCCCCGGGTTCTACCCGGCGGGTGGATCTGGCAAACGTGCCGCCGGGGTGGTCGGCGACACGCGCCGTCACAGGATAGGCATGCCTCCCGTCACGGCGACGCGGGCACCCGAGACGTACGACGCCTCGTCGGAGGCCAGCATCACGTAGACCGGGGCGAGCTCGGCGGGCTGACCCGCCCGGCCGATCGGGGACATGTCGCCGAACTCGTCCACGACGTCCGGCGGCATCGTGGTGGGGATCAGCGGCGTCCAGATGGGGCCCGGCGCGACGCTGTTGGCGCGGATCCCCCGGTCCGCGAGCAGCTGCGCCAGGCCGGCCGTCATGTTGGCGATGCCGGCCTTCGTGACGTCGTACGGGATCAGCTCGGGCATCGGCATGTCGGAGTTGATGGACGAGGTCCCGATGATGGACGAGCCGTGCGGCATGTGCGGCAACGACGCCTTCACGAGGTGGAACATCGCGCTCAGGTTCGTCGCGATGATGCGGTCCCACTCCTCGTCCGGGATCTCCTCGAACGTCTTGCGGTACATCTGGACCGCGGCATTGTTGACCAGCACGTCGACCCGGCCGAAGTGCTCGACGGTCTGGCTCACCATCGCGCGGCAGTGCGCCGGATCGGCCAGGTCGCCCTTGACCAGCAGCGCGGTGCGTCCGGCCCGCTCGACCCACTGCTGGGTGTCGGCGGCGTCGTCGTCCTCGCTGAGGTAGCCGATCACGACGTCCGCGCCCTCACGGGCGTACGCGATCGCGACGGCCTTGCCGATGCCGCTGTCCGCACCGGTGATGATCGCGACCTTGCCGAGCAGGCGGCCGGTGCCCCGGTAGGAGTGCTCGCCGTGGTCGGCGGCCGGCTGCAGGTCGCTCTCGTGGCCGGGCAGGTCCTGGGCGGGTGAGTCGGTCATGGTTCCTCCACGGGTCGGTGTCTGGTGCTCACTACCCCGTAGCGGCCCGTCCCAGACCACCGTCCGAGGAGCCCTCGTGGACCTCCAGATTTCTCAGGATCTCTTCAGGAAATCGCGCTTGCGACCGCCGCGTCGCTGTCCTATAACTGTGCCAAGTCGAGACTGAGTTGAGTCGGATCGACTCAACTTCACCGAAAGGAGAGCGTTGCCATGAACTCGATGACCTTCGATCCTTTCAGTGGCCTGGACCGTCTGGCTCAGGACCTGACGACACAGCTGCGCACGGGCCCCAGGACCGTGCCCGTCGACCTGTTCAAGGAGGGCGACCGCTACGTCCTCAGTGCAGATCTGCCCGGTGTCGATCCCGGCTCGATCGACATCGACCTCGACGGCCACCTGCTGACGATTCGCGCCGAGCGCACGGCCGCGATCCACGAGGGCGCCCAGTGGCTGACCCGTGAGCGTCGACCGGGCAGCTACGTCCGCCAGTTCACGCTGGGCGAGGGCGTCGACACCGAGCGGATCTCGGCGGCCTACGACAACGGCGTGCTCTCGCTGGTCATCCCGCTCGTGGAACGGGCCAAGCCGCGCAAGATCCAGATCGGTTCCAGCGAGGACCAGGCGTCGATCTCGGCCTAGTCGCCGACCCGCCGGTGCCCGCCCGACGCGCTCGGGCGGGCACCGGCGGTTCAGGACCCCGGAGCGTCCTCGGGAGGGCTCTGGCGCACCTCGTGCTGCGGATCGGGAGCGAGCCCGGGATCGAGGTCGGGTTCATGCCGCTCGATCGGGTCAGAGGGCTCGACGTCGTCGCGCGGGTCCTGCGGCGTGGTCGTCATGAGGGCTCCTCCTCGGGCTCCAGCCGCTTCAGCGGGCGGACGGCGGGGCCCTCGATCACCGTGCCGTCTGCAGCGAAGCGCGATCCGTGCAGCGGGCAGTCGTACGTCTTGTCGTTGTCGTTCCAGCTGAGGACGCCGCCCACGTGCGTGCAGATCGCCCGGACCGCACAGGTCGTCCCGTCCACTGTCGAGGTGCCGACCGGGACGATCCCCCGCCGGCCGACGACGCCTTCACCCTCGGCGGGCTCGGCCGGCGCGGGCCGCATCTCCGCCGATGCCAGGGACTTCGCGGCGGCGACCGCGACCTTGGCGTTGATCAGGCCGACGTGGCCGATGCCCGACGGACGCGTCACGCGCGTGCTCATGGTCTTCTGCCAGCTCGGGGCCTCGTCGAGGATCTGCGCGGAGATGCTGCGCCCGGCCATCACGCCGGACGCCATCCCCCACTTGTCGAAGCCCGTGGCGACGTGGATGCGTCCACCACCTCGGGGCAGCGGTCCGATGTAGGGCACGGCGTCGTGCGACTGGTAGTCCTGGGCGGACCACGCGTGCGTCTCCACGGCGCCGGGGAAGTGCTCGGCGGTCCACTCGCGCAGCGCGTCGACCTTGGCCCGCTCGGACGGCGTGCGTCCCACCTCGTGCCCGCTGCCTCCGATCAGCAGCTTGCGTCGGCCGTCGGCGGTCGGGACGTCGCGCACCGACCGGCTCGGTGGCCCGGCCGACAGGTACATGCCGTCGGGCACGGACTCCGCGGGGGCGTCGTACGCCAGGGCGTACGAGCGCATCGGCTCGAGCTTGGAGAAGTACAGGCCGCGATCGAGGATCGGGAAGCCCGTCGCCAGCACCACGTGATCGGCCTGCAGCGTGGCCCCGTCCTCGAGCGTCACTGTGCGTCGCCCGGACCAGGACACGTCCACGACCCGCACGCCCTGGTGGACCGAGCCGCCGTGCGAGCGGATCTGCTCGACCAGGGCGGTCAACAGGTCCATGGGGTCGATCTGGGCCTGGTCGCGCAGCACCACCGCGCCGAACTGGGGGAACGGGACGTCGAGGTGGCTGGTGGGGAACGTCGGCAGGCCGAGCGCCTGGGTGGCCTCCAGCTCCTGGTCGACCATGGCTGCCTGCTCGGGCGCCGACGCGTAGGTCACGGCGTCGCGCAGCTGGTAGGGCACGCCGTGGTCGTCGCAGAACCGCAGCATCCACTGCTGGCCCTCGAGGTTGCCGTCGACGTATGCGCGCACGACCTCCTGCGACTGGTAGCGCAGCATCGTCGACATCTTGGTGCCCTGCAGCAGGGAGACCTTGGCCGTGGTGTTGCCCGACGCGAGCGAGCCGACCACCCCGGCCTCGAGCACCGCGACCCGGCGGCCGGCCCGAGCGAGCAGCAGGGCCGTCGTCAGGCCCGTGATCCCGGCGCCGACCACGATGTCGTCGAGGTGGTCACCGGCGGGCAGCGGCTGGCCGGCGATCGGCTCGGGGCGGTCGAGCCACAACGAGGTCGTCGAGCTGGTCGCGGGCTTCACCGCAGTCCCCCGTCGGACGATCGAGGGCGGGTCGTCACGTCTGCGTGACGAGCTGACTGCCGAGGCCTGGGATGGGTCATGGCCGCCAAGTACCCCGGTCGGACGCGCGGCAACCGCCGATCGCCACCTTCTCGTCGGGCTCAGTCCCGGTGGTTCTCGTCCCGTCCGGCGTCCGCCCGGATCTCGCGAGCGTCTGCCACGTCGGACTGGTGCTTCTTCTCGGCCTTCTCGATGTTGCGGGTGTCGCGGGGCGGGAGCTGGATGGTCTCCTCGGCAGCGATGCCGGCCTGGAGCTGGCGACCCCGCTCCAGCTCGGCGTCGAGCTCGGCGCCGAAGAGCAGGGCCAGGTTGGTGATCCACAGCCACAGCAGGAACACGATCACGCCCGCGAGCGACCCGTAGGTCTTGTCGTAGCTCGCGAACGTCGCCACGTAGAGACCGAAGGCGGCCGAGGCGAGGATCCACACGACGATCGCGACGAGCGCTCCGACGCTGATCCAGCGGAACTTGGGCTGCTTGACGTTGGGGGTCGCGTAGTAAAGCACCGCGACGATGACCACGACGATCAGCAGCACCACGGGCCACTTCGCGATGTCCCACACGAGGATCGCGGTCGACCCCAACCCGATCTGGTCGCCCACTGCCTCGGCGACCGGACCGGTCAGGACCAGCGCGAGTGCGGCGATCGCGACCAGGACGATGGCGAACACCGTCACGAGCAGCTGAAGAGGACGCAGCTTCCAGATCGGCCGTCCCTCGCCGATCTCGTAGACCCGGTTCATCGCCCGGCCGAAGGCCCCGACGTACCCGGACGCGGACCACAGCGCACCGAGGACACCGAGGACCAGCGCGAGCCCCGCGCCCTGGGAGGTGCTCAGTCGCTCGATCGTGGGTCGGAGCGTGTCCACCGCGGACGACGGGCCGATCTGGTCCACGATCTTCAGCAGCGAGTCGACGGTGCTCGGGCCCTGGCTGAAGACGCCGAGGAGCGAGACCAGGGCGACGAGGGCCGGGAACAGCGCCAGCACCGCGTAGTACGTGAGAGCTGCGGCCAGGTCGGTGCACTGGTCCTTCGAGAACTCGCGCACGGTCTTCTTGACGACGTACAGCCACGACCGCTTGTGCAGGTCTGCCGGCGAGTCGGGCTTGCGGTCGTCGTCCGGGTCGATCTCGGTCCGATCGCGGGCGTCGGCTGCACTCATGGGTCCCCCTGGGGCTCGGGCGACGTCGTGGCCGCTGGCTGGTGCACAGGCAAAAGTCCTGCGTGGGTGCGAATACCCCGGCACGACGTCCCGGAAACATCCAGCCCTCGGCAACTCGTGGGTGACCACGGTCACGCCCCCCGCGGGCGCCACGTGGTTTGAGACGGCTCGGGCGGGGGTACAGACATGGTGTCCGAGAGACCCGAACCGGGGCACACAGCCCAGGCGACGGGATCGGACGACGCACCGCGAAGAGGGCGGACCACGGGCTTACGCAGACCGCACGGTCCGCCCCTTCAGGTGTGCGCCACCCACCGTGCGCCCGCGGAGCTAGTGCTCCCGCTCGTGCCTCTCCGCCTTGCCGAACACCAGGCGAACCTTCTTGCCCCGCATCGAGACGCAGTCCTGCAGGAGCACCCAGCCGTCGTCCTGCAGTCGGGTGATCGTCTGCAGCATCTGGGTCACCCCGACCTCCAGCGCTCGCATCTGGCGGTAGGACAGGTCAGGCACACGGCGATCGTAGTGCCCAGCGAGGATCCGGCCGGCTCACGGCAGCGCGGGTATCACCCGCACCGGGCACGGGTATGTCCTTCGCACACCGACACAGGAGCTGACCACATGGACGACACGACCCGCTCGCTCGCGCGCCCTCTCGCGCTCGTCACGGGGGCGTCGTCGGGCATCGGTCGCGAGCTCGCCCGTGAGCTCGCCGAGCGCGGCTACGACCTGATCGTGGTGGCCGAGGACGATGCGATCCACGAGGTGGCGCGCGAGCTCGACGCGATCACGGCGGCCCGGGCCGTGCAGGCCGACCTGGCGACGACCGCGGGCAATCTCGCGACGCTCGCGGCGCTCGACGACGACCCGCGTCGCCCGGCCGCGGCCGCGATCAACGCCGGCGTCGGCGTCGGGGGGCCGCTCGTCGACACCGATCTGGACGACCACCTGCGGCTCGTCGCGGTCAACGTGACCTCCACCGTGCACCTGGGCAAGGCCGTCGCCGAGCGGATGGTCGCCGAGGGGGACGGACGCCTGCTGTTCACCTCGTCGATCGCCTCGCAGATGCCCGGCCCCCTCAACACGACCTACGCGGCCTCCAAGTCGTTCGTGCAGTCCTTCGCGGAGGGCCTCCGCCAAGAGCTCCGGGACTCCGGTGTCACGGTGACGGCCCTGATGCCCGGCCCGACCGACACGGACTTCTTCGACCGTGCGGACCTGGAGGGCACCCACCTGGACGAGGGCCACAAGGACGGCGCCGAGCAGGTCGCCCGTCAGGGTGTCGACGCGATGCTCGAGGGCCGAGACCACGTGGTGACCGGCACGCGCCTGAACGCGATCCAGGCCGCGCTCTCCTCCTTGCTGCCCGATCCCCTCAAGGCGAAGCTGCACGGGAAGATGAACTCCCCCACGTGACGTCCGGCGGGGACTCCGGCAGGAGGTCAGCGAGTCGCTCCGCGAGCGCGAGCGCGTCGAACGGGGCGCGCACCTTCATGTCGTTGTCGAAGTACGCGTAGACGTCCTTGCCCCGGTCGGCCCATCCCCTCATCAGCGTGGCCCATTCGTCGAGGGCCTGGGGGCCGTAGCCGCTCGCATAGAGCTCGGTGTCGCCGTGCAGGCGGACGTACGCGAAGTCCGTCGTCACCTCCCGCAGCAGCGGCCAGCGCCCCGCCGTGTCCGCCACGACGACCGCGATCGAGTGCTCCCGCAGCAGCTCGAGGAACGCCGGAGCCAGATAGGAGTCGTGCCGCACCTCGAGGGCGTGGCGGATCTCGCGATCCGCGTCCGTCTCGGTCCAGGACCGACCCTCCACGCGCTCGTCGTGCTGCCCGGCCAGCCGCGCGGCCGCCGTCGTCGTCCGTGGGAGCAGGTCGAAGAAGTGACGCAGCCGATCGGGGTCGAAGCCCAGATTGGGCGGCAGCTGCCACAGCACGGGCCCCAGCTTGTCCCCGAGGGCGAGCGGACCGGACGCGAAGAAGTTGGCCAGCGGCTGCTCGACATCGTTCAGCTTCTTCATGTGGGTGATGAAGCGTCCGCCCTTCACGGAGAAGACGAATCCCTCCGGCGTGCGCTCGCGCCAGCCGCGATAGCTGTCGGGACGCTGCAGCGAGTAGAACGAGCCATTGATCTCGACGCTGGGGAGCCGCTCGGCGACGTGCTCCAGCTCATCCTTCTGGCGCAGGCCGGGCGGGTAGAACACCCCGCGCCACGGCGGGTAGGTCCACCCGGAGATGCCGATCCGGACCGTTCCTGCGGTCGTCCTCGGCACGCGGGGTCCTTTCTCTCGACTCTCTCTCGACGCCATCGTCCAGGTGCCCCTATCGGCGCGGCTGAATCGGGATCGGCCTCAGGGCTGCTGCAGCCGACCCGGCCGGTTTGCCGTCCCGGCACAGCACCGCCACGATGGTGCCGTGACAGTGCGCAAGGTGGCGGTCGAGGAAGAGATGTTCCTGGTCGACCCGGGGACCCGACAGCTGGTCGCCTCGTCGCACCGCGCCGTGGAGCAGGCTCCTGGGGACGAGGTCGAGCAGGAGCTGTTCCTGCAGCAGGTCGAGACCCAGTCCGATCCTCACCACGCGCTGGGCGACGTCATCGCCGACCTGAAGGAGGCGCGCCGCGGCGCGGCCAAGGCCGCCGACGGCGCCGGCGCGCGGCTGGCCGCGATGCCGACGCCGGTCATGCCCGACGACGAGGGCCGGCTCACCCCCAAGAGACGGTACGAGCAGATGATGGCGCGGTTCGGCCGCGTCGGGCGCGAGGCGCTCGCGTGCGGCATGCACGTGCATGTCGACATCGCGGACGACGAGGAGGGCGTCGCCGTCCTGGACCGGATCCGGCCGTGGCTCCCGCTCGTCCAGGCCGTCTCGACGGGCTCACCGTTCGACCTCGGCATCGACACGTCGTATGCGAGCTGGCGCGCGGAGATCTGGGACTCGTGGCCGTCCGCGGGGCCCGTCGAGCCGTTCGGCGACGCGGCGGGCTACGAGAAGGCCGTCGAGGCGATCGTCGCGAGCGGGGCTGCGCTCGACCACGGCATGCTCTACTTCGACGCCCGGCTCGCACGGGACTACCCCACGGTCGAGATCAGGGTCGCCGACATCTGCACCGACCTCGCGGACACGGCCTTGGTCGCAGCCCTCTCCCGCGGGCTCGTCGAGACGTGCGCCGAGGCCTGGCACGCCCGCACCCCCCTGACACCGTGGCGGGTCGACCTGCTGCGTGCTGCTCGATGGCAGGCGCGACGCCACGGCGTATCGGCGTCGCTGCTCCACCCGCTGGACGGAGCCCTCGTGCCCGCCGCCGACGCCCTCGGCGCGCTGGTCGACGCGATCGGTCCGGCCCTGGAGCGGGCGGGCGACCGCGAGCTGGTCGAGGACGGCATTGCCCGCGTCCTGGCCGAGGGCACCGGCGCGGACCGCCAACGCGCAGCGGCCGGACCGGACCTGGACCTCCGGGCGGTCGTCGACGACGTGCTCGAAAGCACAGCTGCCTCCCACCGCGACTGACGCGACGAGAGGCAGCTGTGGCGTGCGGTCTCAGGGCTGGAAGAGCACCTTGATCGCACCGTCCTGCTTCTTCTGGAACATCTCGTAGGCCGCGGGTGCCTGGTCGAGCGGCACGTGGTGGGTCGCGAACGTCTCGAGCCCCAGCGGGTCCGCGTCGTCCTGGGCCAGCGGCAGGAGGTCGTCCGCCCAGCGCTTCACGTTGGCCTGGCCCATGCGCAGCGTGAGCTGCTTGTCGAAGATCATCTGCATCGACAGGGGATCCGCAGCGCCCGCGTAGACGCCGCTGATCGACACGGTGCCGCCGCGACGCACTGCCTGGAACGCCAGGTCCAGGGCGGCCAACCGGTCGGTGCTCGCATTGGTCATGATCGGTCGCGACAGCGCCTTCGGCAGCAGGCCGACGACCTTCTGCGCAGTCTCGGCGACGCCCGATCCGTGCGCCTCCATCCCGACGGCCTCCATGACGGCGTCAGCGCCGCGCCCTGCGGTCTTGTCCAGGATCGCGGCGACCGGGTCGCCGTCCTCCAGGTTGATCGTCTCGACGCCCAGTGCGGCCGAACGCGCAAGACGCTCGGGGACGAGGTCGACGCCGATGACTCGCACGTCGCGCAGCAGCGCCATGCGGGCGGCCATCTCGCCGATGGGGCCGAGGCCCACGATGACCAGGGTCTCGCCGGACTTGATGCCCGAGTACTCGATGCCCTGCCATGCCGTCGGCGCCACGTCGGAGAGATAGACGAAGCGGTCGTCGCTCGGCCCCTCCTCGACCTTGATCGGGTTGTAGTTGCCGTGCGGCACCCGCAGGAACTCCGCCTGGCCACCGGGAACCGCTCCGTAGAGATCGGTGTAGCCGTACAGTGCGGCACCCATGCCGTACTCACGCACCTGCGTGGTCTCGCACTGGGTCTGCAGCCCGCGCTGGCACATGAAGCACGATCCGCACGCGATCTGGAACGGGATGACGACCCGGTCGCCGACCTGCAGGTCGGTGATGGCCGATCCACGCTCCACGACACGCCCCATGGGCTCGTGGCCGAGCACGTCGCCGGGGTGGAGGAACGGTCCGAGCGGGTCGTACAGGTGAAGGTCGGATCCGCACAGGCCGGACGTCGTCACCTCGATGATGATGTCGTCAGCCTCCTGGATCTGGGGGTCCGGGACGGTCTCGACGCTCACGTTCTGCTTGCCCTGCCAGGTCAGTGCCTTCATGTGTTGCCTCTCGCGATTGCGGATTCGGTGGGCGCGGGCGGCTCGCCGGCCTCGCGCCTCTGCACACACAAGTGCCCGACTGAGGAGCTTTCAACCATCGCCCGACGCGACGAACCGCCGTGGCCCCTCGGACGCATCAGCTGCGAGGGGCGCGACGGCGGTTCGATCAGGCGTGCCGGTCCGGCAGATCAGCTGCCGGGCTGGTCGGCGAGGTCCTGGCCGCCGGGCGGGACGGGCGCCTCGGGCCCGGTCGCGGGCTCTCCGGTCTGGACGGGGTCGAAGTCCTCGCCCTGTCCCTCGTCGGCTCCACGCTCGGTGTCGGGCTCGATGGGTGACTCGCTCATGGTGATTCCTCTCGTCGGGGCCCTCCACGTACCCCGCCGCGGCTCCGTGTAACCCGGCGCCGGGTCAGACGGACGGCACCTCGGCGACGCTCAGGTCGGGCCGCGCCCGCACCAGCCGCGCCGGGTGGCGCCACCTGCCCCGATCGGTCGAGCTGTCGACCGAGACTTCCACCACGAGCGTCGGCTCGACCAGGGTCACGGGCCGCTGGTCCCGCCTTCCCCAGCGCGTTCCCGTCGCCCCGCCGTCCTGCCACGGGTGCTCCTCGTCCGCGGGCACCAGCAGCCCGGAGAGGCCCTTGCGCAGCTGCGGTGCGAGCTGGGTCGTCGTCCCGACCATCTGCAGGTCCCCGGAGCCGTCCAGGCGTCCGAGCACCAGGTGCTCGGGCGCCTCGGGATCCCCGGCGACTGCACCCACGATCGCCTCGGCGGTGTCACGCACGCGGTACTTCAACCAGTCCCGCGCCCCGTTGCGGTAGGCCGTGCCGAGCCCCTTGACCACCAGGCCCTCGATGCCGACGTCCGCGGCGCTGTAGTCGTCCAGCCACTCGCGGGCCTCGGCCACGTCGGTGGTCTGGGGCGAGAGCTGGATCGCTCCCTCCGGCTCGTCGATCACGGTCTCCAGGAGCTCTCGGCGCACCTCGAGCGGGCGCGACCGGATGTCGATGCCGGCGACTGCGAGCACGTCGAATGCGATGAACGAGGCCGGGCGCCGCCGGAAGCCGTGATTGCTCCCCCTGCCCAGACGCCGCTGCAGCTCGGCGAAGTCGAGCGAGCCGTCGGCCCACACGACGAGCTCACCGTCGACGACCAGACCGGCCGGAAGCTGCTCGGCGGCCGCCGCGGCCACGTCGTCGAACGCATCGGTGATGTCGTGACCTCGCCGCGACTGGACCCGACAGCCGTCCTCGTCGACGAACAGCAGCGCCCGGTAGCCGTCGAACTTGGGCTCGTACGCGCAGCCGCCGGCCAGCGCGCCCGGCTCCGGCAGCGCCGTGACGTGGCGCGCCAGCATGGGGTCCTGCGGGAACGCGAGCATGGACTCCAGCCCTCCGTCGATGAGCGCCCCGAGCCTACCGATCGCGGCGTCACCGCACGACCCGGTACGTCCCGTCACCCCGTCGCTCCACGAGGCCGCGCTCCTCGAACGCGCTCAGCCAGCCCGTCATCGGCCACTGCCCCCAGCGCGCGTGGAAGAGGGTCGCGTTGCGGACCACGTCCTCCACGTGCTCGACGGGAGGCGAGCTGACCGGGTGGTGCTGGTGGAACGCGGTGGCGGCGCCGACCCACGTCAGGGCCAGGTCGAGGCTCTCGGCACTCTTGGCGAAGTCGGTGTCCTCCCCGCCGTAGCCGAGGTAGCCCTCGTGGAAGCCGCCGATCTCGGACCAGGTCCCGCGACCCAGTGCAAAGGACAGCGACCAGAACAGCTCGTAGCCGCGGCGGGTCCGATCGACCGTCCCGGCGGGCGGCGCCGGCCGAGCGGCATGCGGCTCCGCGAGCGAGTCGAGGGTCGCGAGGTCGTAGCCGTCCGGGGGCGGGGGTGGGAGATAGCTGACCGGGCCGCAGAGCAGGTCACGGGACGTCACCGGATCCGTCGCCGCCTCGTCGTACGCACCCAGCAGGGTCGGGGACGGGACACAGTCGACGTCGAGGAACACGAGCGTCCCGGCTCCCGCGGTGATCGCGGTGCGGGCGCCGACGTTGCGGGCACGGGCGAGCGGCAGGTGCGGACCGGAGCGCGCGAGGTGGACGACCCGGCGACGCCAGGGGACGGGCTCGAGCGCCTGCTCGAGCCCTCCGTCGTCCATCGCGACCACGACGTGGAGATCGGGTGGGCGGTGTGAGCGGCGAAGACCCGCCTGCTGCAGCGCGAGGTGGTCGTGGCGGCCGTGCGCGATCGTGACGACGGCGAGCATCAGGACGGCCCCGCCGGCGTACGAGCGATCTCCTCGGCGATCACGGCGGCGAGTCGCTGCGCGCCGCCACCGTCGTTCCAGCACGTCCAGCCCGTGCCGTCGAGGGCCGCGGTCCGGTCGAGCAGCTGCGACCATCCGGAGGTCGGCAGGCCCTCGGGGCACACCGTGACCGGGAGGCGTCCGTCGGCACCGAGGACCGCCGCCATCGCGTCCTGCTCGCCGAACGGGCGCGGGCGCGGCACGACGACCGCGGGCCGCCTCGCCGCTGCCACCTCCGCGATCGCGTTCTGGCCCGCGTGGGTGACCACGACGTCGGCCGCGCACAGCCGCTCCCACGGGTCCTCGACCCAGGCCGCGCCGGGACCCATGACGTCCCACGTCCAGCCCGGCGTCCCGGCCTGCGCCGCGAGGAGGTCCCACTCCTCCGCCCCCTGGTCGCCGGCGCCGGCGAGCACGAGCACCCGTCGCTCCCCGTCATCCCTGGCGGGCGCGACGATCTCACGTCCGTCGAACCGGGACAGACCTCCCACGCAGGTCAGCCGGTCCAGGTGCGGGTCGAGTCCGGTGACCATGCCCGTCGCCTCGGGTGGCCATGCGCCCACGATGCGCCGTGCGACCGAGTGGACGAGGTCGTGCGCGGAGTCGAGGCGCTCCCCCGGCAGGACCAGGGTGATGACCGGCGTGCCGTGCAGGCGGGCCAGCAGCGACACCTCGACCGAGATGTCCACCACCATGAGCGTCGGCTCGACGTTAGCGATCCACGACGAGATCTCGGACATGCGGGCGGTGAGACCGCGGTCCATCTCCGGCACCCAGTGCAGACGGCCGCGCGCGCTGGCGTCGACGGGCTCCGCGCCCTCGTCGTCGCGAGGGAGCTCGAGCCAGGGGCCGATCCACTCAGCAGGGCGCGGCAAAGAGCTCATGCCGACCACGACCGTGCCGGTCGCTGCCGCGACGGCGATGGCGCGGTGCAGGTGACCGCGACCGTGGTGGTGCACGTAGTAGCCGATCATGCGGCTCGTCCGGCAGCCGCTCGCCGGTACACGTCCTCGTAGGCCGACACCATGCGCGCGACCCCCAGGTGCCTCGTCGCGTGCTCGCGCACGTGCGAGCGGTCCAGCCTGCTGGCCTCCTCGATCGCCACCGCCAGGGCGCTCACGTCGCCGGGCGCTGCCAGGGCGCCCGTGCGCGCCGTGACGATCTCGGGGAGCGCGCCACGGCGGAAGGCGGCCACCGGGGTGCCGCAGGCCATCGCCTCCGCGGCCACCAGGCCGTAGGGCTCGTCCCAGACGGGCGAGACGACCGCGACGGCCGCTGCGCCGACCAGGTCGACCAGCGCGGCCGTGTCGAGGTGGCCCGCGTAGTGGACCCGATCGCCGAGGAGCGGCTGGATCTCACGCACGAAGTAGTCCTCGTCCTGGCGAGGACCCGCGAGGTCGATCTCCATCCCGGCCTCGAGCGCGGCCAGCACCGCGAGGTGGGGCGCCTTCTCCGGGACGATCCGGCCGGTCCAGACCGCGCGGGCGCCCCCGGGTCCCGCGCTCCAGCGCGTCGTGTCGATCCCGTTGAGCACGACCTCGGCCGCGACTGCGTGCTCCCACGCGGTTGCGGTGTGGCGACTCACCGCGACGAACGTCGTGGGGACCCGCGCGACCATGAGGGCCGACTCCAGCCACGGGACGGGCGGTGTGTGCAGGGTCGAGACCATCGGCAGGTCGACCAGCTCGGCCATCGCGATCGGGAGGTGGTGCAGCGAGTTGTTGTGGATCACGTCGAAGCGGTCCTTGCCCGTCCGCGCGAGCTCCATCATGAGGCCCAGGTACGCGTGGTGCTCGGCCATCCACACCTCGGGCATCGCGCCCACGTCGCGGCGGGCCGCGGGGCTCGGCTCGAACGGCACGGTCGCCAGCTCCTCGACGTGCAGGCGAGGGTCGGAGCCGGGCGCGGCGAAGACGCTGACCCTGTGGCCGCGAGCCATGAGGTGCTCGGCCAGCAGCGCGGTGTGCGCCTCCATGCCGCCATGGAACGGCTCACCCACCGGGAATCGGCTGGACGCGATCAGGCAGATCCTCATGACCGGACGAGCCGGGTGAAGACGGCCCGGTGGGCCTCGGAGACCGCATCGCGCTGGCGGGCGCGGTCATCGAGGTCCAGGAGCGGGGTGGGTGCGTCGTGGGCGCGGTGGATCGCGCGCACGAGACTCTCCTCGTCGAACGTCGTCTCGTCCAGGCGGTACGTGTGCACGGGCGCCTGGTCGGCGTAGTAGCCGCAGCTGGGCGCGACCACGTCCGTGCCGAGGTCGCGGCAGGCCTCGAGCCAGCCCGAGTGCGTCCCGTGGCGGTAGGGCAGCACCGAGACGTCGAGGCTGCCGAGGTAGTCCCACAGCTCGGCGTCCGAGAAGAAGTCGTGCACCCGCAGGTCGATCTCGTCGCCCAGGTCGCCGAGCATCGCCGCGAGCCGCGCATCGAACTGGGCGCCGCCCGGCTCCAGCACGTCGCGATGGCCGTTGACCTGCAGCACCGCGCCCGGGAGCTCGCGCGCGGCCCGGACGAGCACGGGGACGACTGCCTCGGCGTCCATGCACGCCCGGAGGCTCTTGAGGTGCACACCGATCCGGAAGGGGTCGGTGCGCCGCGCGCGACGATCCCGGAGCCGGGCGGCGACGTCGAGCTCGACGACGTGCGGATGACCGATGACGGTGGCCGTGCGTCCCCAGCGACGAGCGATCTCGGCCGCCGCACCAGGGGTGAGGGTGATGAGCTCGTCGGCCGCGGGCACCAGGACGTCGAGCTGCTCGTCGTGGGCGCGCCTGTCCGTGTGGTGGGGGTTGCGCAGGTCGTGGACCGTGAACACCAACGGCTTGCCGGCCGTCCGGAGAGCGGCGACGACGGCACGCAGGTCGTCGACCGAGAACGCGTCGAATCCGAAGTGCAGGTGCATCAGGTCGAAGTCGTCGCCGTGCGCCGCGATCCAGTCGGCGTCGAGCATCACCGGGGGCCACCACTGGGACGCCTCAGGGCTGCTCCCCGGGGGCCGCGGGTCGGGCAGCCGCTCGACCGCCGCATCCTCGGGCTGCGCGGGCGCCAGGTGCCGCACATAGACGTGGGAGGCGGGGATCGAGGCGACGCGGACGGGCCGCAGCTCGGCGGGTCGTGGGGCTCGGGTGGCCGAGTGCAGCATGGTGTCCTTTCCCATGACAAGGGGCGGAGCGACCTTCTGCACTCGGCGGACGGTGTACCCCCCTGCGAGGGGATCAATCCGTTGCGGTCGAGCAGTCCGGCGGGCCGTCAGTCGGTGTCGGGGACGACGTCGCCCGCGTCGTCCTCGAGCGGCGGCTCCTCGGGGGGCTCGGGCGCTCCCGGGTCCGGATCGGGCATGGCTCCGGTGTTCGGATCCGGAAAGTCCGGTGACATCTGGCTCATGGGTCCTCCTGGTCGTACGCCGGGCGGCCGTCGCCCGCTGCGCACCTCCCGTACCCGCCACCGGTCGGGCTCAAGCGGCCCCGGTCCCATTCGGGCGCCCGCGCATGAACGAACGGGAAAAGGGCATCGAACAACCATGAGTGCCGACCGCCATCCCCGTCCGGCCCCGGTCTCGTACGGGCGTGACCACTCGCTGATGCTGCTGAGGAACGGCTACCGCTTCTGGGACACGATGCGCCGGCAGACCGGGTCGGAGACCGTGCAGACCCGGCTCCTGCACGAGAGGGTCACCGCGATCCGCGGTGCGTCCGCCGCCCAGTTCTTCTACGAGAACCCCGACACCGAGCGCTCGTCCGCACTGCCCGTCCCGCTGGTCGGTCCGCTGTTCGGCAAAGGCGCGGTCCACCTGCTCGACGGCAGCGCCCACCTGCATCGCAAGGCCACGTTCAACGAGGTGATCGGGCCCGTGGCCGTGCGCGACGTCGCGGACGGCGTGGCCCGCCGGTGGGACGAGCGGGCGCCCGCCTGGCCCCGGCACATCGACGTGTTCGACGAGGTGGGCTCGATCCTGTTCGAGTCGGTCTGCGAGTGGGTGGGCATCGCCCCGGAGCCCGAGGAGACGGCGGACCGGACCCACGACATGCTGGCCATGGTCGACGGCTTCGGCGGACCCAACGTGCGCCAGCTCAAGGCGCGACGCGCACGCCGGCGCACCGAAACCTGGCTCCAGGGCCTGGTGGAGGAGTCCCGCGGATCAGGCGCACCCGCCGTGTCCCCCCTGGACGTCTGGGCCCGTCACCGTGACGAGTCAGGCGAGCTGCTGCCCGTCCACACCGCTGCGGTCGAGGTCATCAACCTGATCCGTCCGCTGGTCGCGGTCAGCTGGCTCGTGGCGGGGATCTTCGAGGTGTTCGACGTCTTCCCCGAGCAGCGTGAGGCCGTGCTGTCCCGGAGCGCGTCCACCATGAACGTCGCCCAGGAAGTGCGGCGCACCTATCCCTTCGTCCCGTTCCTGGCGACCCGCGCGACCCGCGACCTGGAGTGGGAGGGGGCCACCATCGCGCAGGGGACGCTCATCGTCCTGGACGTGTGGGGCACCAACCACGACCCCCGCATCTGGCGCGACCCGGAGTCGTTCGACCCGGAGCGCTTCGAGCGCCGCCCCGTGACGCCCTACAACCTCGTCCCGCAGGGGGGCGGGTCCGCGGTGACGGGGCACCGGTGCCCGGGCGAGGACCTCACACTGGCCGTCCTGGTCACGCTCGTGCGCCGCGTCGCCGAGCTGCACGCGACGGTCCAGGGCCCCCGCGCCACGCTGCGGCGCATGCCGCCCAAGCCCACGCTCTCGGTGCGCGTGCGGCACTGACGGCGGCCGGGGGTCAGTCCTCGGCGTTCTCGAACACCCGGTCCATCCTGGTGATCTCGATGATGCGGGCGACCGGTGGCGACACGTTCGACAGCAGCAGCCGACCGCCGGCCCGCTCCTGCTGCTTCTTGACCCCGAGCAGCGAGCCGAGTCCGCTGGAGTCCACGAACGTCACCCCGCCCAGGTCCAGCACCAGCGTGCGGTGCGCGACGTCCATGGTGTCGACCTGGGCGCGCAGGTCCGCCGACGTCTGCATGTCGATGTCCCCCGCGACCGACAGCACGGCCCCGTCCTGCCGGTCCTCGGTCGTGAACGTCAGCTCGGTCATGATCCTCCTCGGTTGCCGGGCCGCCAGGCCCGGACGCTCCACACGGTCTTGCCGCGTTCGGTGCCGCGGGTTCCCCACTCGTCGGACAGCGCGTCCACGATGTGCAGGCCCCGGCCGTGCTCGTCGGTCTGCGCGGGATCGCGCGGCCGCGGCATCTCACCGGCCGCATCGTCCTGCACCTCGACGAGCACCTGCGTGCCCGCGCAGCGCAGCCGCAGCTCGACCGGCGCGCCCCCGTGCACCATCGCGTTGGTCACCAGCTCACTCGTGATGAGGGCCATGTCCCGGGTCACCGGCTCGGGGACGTGCCACCGGTTGAGCCGCTCGACGACGAACTGCCGCGCCTCGGCGACCGTCGCACGTCCCGTGTCGCGGTGCATGGACAGGCCCGCGGTCTCGGCTACCGAGGTGACGCGTGCGACCAGGATCGCGACGTCGTCGTCGGGACCGTCCGGGAGCAGCGCACCGACGATGGCCTCGGGCATCCCCGGGAGGGGGGTGCCCGCACGCCAGACGACCTGGCGCTCGAGCGCCCAGATCCCGTCGTCGATGTCGCGGCCGCGGTGCTCGACCAGGCCGTCGGTGTAGAAGACGATCGTCGCGCCCGCCGCGAGGGGGATCTCGTCGGTCGCCTCGTCGCCGTACCCCGCGCCCAGCGGGGGGCCGCCTGCCGTCAGGCGCCGCAGCTCACCGTCCCGGCTCGACACCAGCGGGGGGAGGTGACCGGCGTTCGCGTAGCGAAGCGTCTCGTCCCGGGGGTCGAAGACGCCGTAGACGCACGTCACGATCTGATCGCCCGGCAGATCCTGCACCAGCACGTCCAGGTGACGCATCACCTCGTCGGGGGCCAGGTCCAGCGTCGCGAACGCGCGGACCGCGGAGCGCAGCTGACCCATCACCGACGCGGCACGCACGCCCCGTCCCATGACGTCGCCCATGACGAACGCCGTGCGGCCGCTGCCGAGCTCGATGATGTCGTACCAGTCACCGCCGACGTACGTGCCCTCGATGCCGGCCCGGTAGTACGTCGCGACGTCGAGGTGCTCCAGGTCGAACGACTCGGCCGGCAGCAGGCTGCGCTGCAGCTCCTCCGCGATCGCGTGCTCGCGGCGGCCGGCCTCCTCGCGCGCACGGGCCGCCGACATCGCCTGCTCGGCCGCGCGCTGCTCGGTGACGTCCTGCATCGATCCTTGCAGCGTCCGCGGCTGCCCGTCCTCGTCCCCGAGGAGAGCCGCCCGGACGGTGACGAGACGCTCGACGCCCTGGGGAGTCAGGATGCGCATGTCGTACGTCATGACGTCGCCGATCTCGAGATCGCCGAGCGTCCCGATGACCCGTTCGGCGTCGTCAGGGTGCACGACGCCGGAGACCACTCCGGGCCAGCCCATCTCCTCGAACTCCTGACGGGTCAGGCCGGTCAGCCGCAGGAGCTCGTCGGACGCGGTCACGGTCCTCGTCGAGAGGTCGGCCTCCCAGCTGCCCACCTTCGCGAGCCGTTGCGCCTGGTCGAGCAGCGCCTCGCTCCGCTCCAGCGTGGCCCGCACGCGCCGGACCCGGTCGAGCTCGAGGTTGACCCGCACCCGCGCGAGCAGCTCGCGGGCCGCGAACGGCTTGACGAGATAGTCCGCCGCTCCTGCCTCGAGGCCCTCGACCGTCCCCTCCTCGCCGGCACGCGCGCTGAGCATGATGACGGGGACGCCGGTGGTCCTCGGATCGGCCTGGAGCCGGGCCAGCAGCCCGAAGCCGTCGAGGCGCGGCATCATCACGTCGGTGATGATCAGGTCGGGGACCGTGTCCGCGATGCGCTCCAGCGCCTCGACCCCGTCTGCCGCGGTCATGACGTCGTACTCGCGGGCGAGCAGGCCCGCGACGTATCGCCGCATGTCGATGTTGTCGTCCACCACGAGGACGCGGGCGAGACCGTCCTGCGGAGGCGCCGTGGGCTCGCTCGTCTCGTTCCGGGCGGACTCGAGCCAACGCCACGCATCGGACAGCAGGTCCGCCCCGGCCCCCGGCACCGGCTCGCGGGTGCCCGCCGACTCGACCACCTCGTCCTGCGGCAAGTGGGCGCGGCCGAGCGGGATCCGCACGGTCATCGTGGTGCCGACGCCCTCGGTGCTGGCGACGTCGACCTCGCCGCCGTGCAGCTGCACGAGCTCGGACACCAGGGCGAGCCCGACGCCTGAACCCTCGTGCGTCCTCGACTCAGCCCCACGCACACGGTGGAACCTGTCGAACAGGTGCGGCAGCTCGGCTGCCGGGATGCCGCCCCCGGTGTCGGCGACGGTCAGCACCGCGTCACCGTCCTGCTCGACGAGCGTGACCGTGATGCCGCCGTGGAAGGTGAACTTGAAGGCGTTCGACATCAGGTTGAGCACGATCTTGGACCAGTGCTCGATGTCGACGTAGCTCTGGGTCGAGAGCTCGGCGCCCCGGTACGTCAACGTCAGGCCGGCCTGCGCCGCCGCCGACTCGAACATCGTCACGAGCGGCTCGGTCAGGCGCGTGAGGTCGACCGGCTCGAAGTGCGAGGCGATCCCGTCCGCCTCGAGCCGCGCGAAGTCGAGCAGGTTGTTGACCAGCTGCAGCAGGCGCTGGCCGTTGCGGTGGACGATGTCGAAGCGGACGCGCTGCGGATCGTCAGGCGGCAGCGCCGGATCGGCCAAGGCGTCCGCCGCGGGCCCCAGGAGCAGGGTCAACGGGGTGCGGAACTCATGGCTGACATTGGTGAAGAAGTCGGTCTTGGCCTCGTCGAGACGGGCCAGCGCCTCCGCCCGGCGCTTCTCGCCCGCGAAGGTCCGCGCCGCCGTGATCGAGGCAGCGAGCTGTCCGGCGAACAGCTCGACGAACCCGGTGTACGCGGCGTCCACCGGGCGGTAGGGGCTCAGGCCCGCGACGAAGAAGCCGTACGGCTGGGACGACGCGGCACCCGCAAGAGGGACCACGAGCGCCCGCGTCGGAGGATCGTCCCACGGGCCACGGGGGGCGGCGTGCGGCAGCGACGTGAGGTCCACCAGGACCTGTCGGCCCGCCAGGACGTCCTCGACGGGCCACAGCGGCGCGGGATCGTCGACATCGATCACCCGCGGGGCCAGCGGGTGGTCGTCATCGGCCCCGGCGACCTCGGCACGGACGAACCGGCCCAGCTCGGGGTCGCGGACGTACACCAGGCCGAAGGGCAGCGAGAGCGGATCGGCGAGAACCTGCTCGCCGGCCGCGGCGATCGCCTCGCTCTCGGTGAGCTGTCCGGCCGTGCGTGCCGCGAGATTGCGCAGCGTGGTCATCCGGCGCGAGGAGATGGTCTGCTCGGTGACCTCGCTGACCACGCACAGCATGCCCTCGATGTGGCCGTCGTCCGCGGCGAGCGGGCTGTACGAGAACGTGTGGTAGGTCTCCTCGACGAATCCGCTGCGCTCGAGCAGCAGGAGCAGCGACTCGTCCCAGCTCGCGACGCCGGTGCTCATCACCGCCTCGATCCGCGGACCGATGTCGTCCCAGATCTCCGACCACACCTCGGACGCGGGGCGGCCCAGCGCCCAGGGGTACTTGGTGCCGAGCGTCTGCCGCCGGTAGGAGTCGTTGCACAGGAAGGTGAGATCGGGTCCCCACGCCATCCACATCGAGAACTTGGTGGTGAGCAGCATGCGGGCGGTCGTCTTGAGGCTCTGCGGCCAGTCGTCGGGCGGTCCCAGCGGGGTGGCGTTCCAGTCGACCTCGGCCAGGTCGCGACCGACCTCGGTCGTCGTGAACGTGTGTTGCATCCGCCGCCTGCTCCCCTCGGGGTCCGCCTCATCGTGCGCAGCCACCCGGCCCGCGCCGCTCGTACACGCTCGCAGGCTCAATTATGCCCAATTCGGTGTCTCGGCGCAGGCTGCGGGGTCGCGGCCCGTGACGGATCTAGGTGAGGTCGGCCGGGTCCTCTCCCGGGATCGGGACGATCCGGTCCGGGTCCGGTGGGAGCTCCGGCTCCGCGTCCGGCTCGACCGCGAAGGGGTCCTCGGGGTCCACGTCGTCAGGCTCGAAGGGTTCGTCGGGAAGCACGGTCATGGCGATCCTCCTGGTGGTCAGGACCATGACGTACCCCCCGGTGCGGTGGATCATGCGAGCGACATCACGTCACGTGGGCGCCGAACGACCATCTGACCGACCGGATCGCCGTACGCTGTCGAGGATCCGCCGTCACGCCCTCGAGGAATCCCATGTTGCGCACCCTTGTCCTGTCCACGACCGCAGCCTTGCTGTCGACCGTCGCACTCGGCTCGTCGGCCGGCGCCGCGGACGCCCCCACGGCGGGCGGGACGGCCGAGGCCTCGTCGCTCAACGGCGTGCAGGCCGTCGACCCGGCCCCCGTGGGCCCCAAGATCCTGGTCATCGGCGACTCGATCACGTCCTGGTACCGCGACGAGCCCGGCAGCGCGTCGCAGGGCTGGTGGTCGATCCTGGCCCGCGACCCCGCGGTCAACGCCTCGCGCATCACGACGTACGCCGAGGGCGGCTCGGGCATGAACACCCGCGGCAACAAGTGCGGCGGCACCACGTTCGGCAGCCGCAACAAGTCGATCAAGAAGGCCGACGTCGACTTCCTGATCATCGAGGGCGGCCGCAACGACTACAACACGTGCGACTCCAGGAACCGCAAGAAGTCGCTCAGCAAGGCCAAGCGGCGCGCCGGCATCAAGAAGTACATGGAGCGCCTCGACACCCACGTCCGCAAGGAGGGCATCCCGCGCAGCCACGTGCTGGTCATGACGCCGTGGGGCAAGTCGCAGCGCAGCCTCGGCACCGAGATGCAGTCCTACGTCCAGCGCTACGCGCAGCGGGAGGGCTTCACGTTCGTGACGACCAAGACGCTGCCCACGAACAAGACGATCGACAACAAGCACCCCAACCGGGCGGGCAGCGAATATCTCGCCGGGGCCATGAAGAAGGCCCTGCTCGCCGCACGATGAGGCAGTGGCAGGCTGGGCGGGTGACCGTGAGCCGCGTGTACGAGAAGCCGCGTCGCTGACGCATGGGAGCCGGTCGATTCGCCCCCTCGCCCTCAGGTGACCTGCACGTCGGGAACCTGCGGACCGCCCTGCTGGCGTGGCTGTGCGCGCGGTCGACGGGCCGCAGCTTCCTCATGCGCGTCGAGGACCTGGACCGGGTGCGACCCGGGGCCGAGGAGCGGCAGCTCGCGGACCTCCGCTCGATGGGCATCGACTGGGACGGCCCGGTCGTGCACCAGTCCGAGCGCGCCCGGCTGTACGACGCGGCGCTCGCCTCGCTCGGCGGCCGGGGCCTGCTGTTCGAGTGCTTCTGCACGCGGCGGGAGATCCTCGAGGCGCCCTCCGCCCCCCACGCCCCGCCGGGTGCGTACCCCGGGACCTGCCGAGACCTCACCGAGGCCGAGCGGGACGAACGGCGGGCAGTCCGTCCGGCCGCCGTGCGCCTGCGGGCCGGCACCGCGAGCTTCACGATCCACGACGAGCTGCACGGCTCGTACGAGGGGGTCGTGGACGACTTCGTGCTGCGGCGCGGCGACGGTGCGATCGCGTACAACCTCGCGGTCGTCGTCGACGACGCGCAGCAGGGCGTCGACCAGGTCGTCCGCGGGGACGACCTGCTGAGCTCGGCGCCCCGGCAGGCGTACCTCGCCACCCTGCTGGGCGCGACGCCGCCGACGTACGTCCACGTGCCCCTCGCACTCAACTCCGCCGGACAACGCCTCGCCAAGCGCGACGGTGCGGTGACCCTGCGCGAGCTGGGCCCGAGCGCCTTCGCTCTCGTCACGGCCTCGCTCGGCCTGACCGGCACCACCGCGGGCGAGCTGCTGGACGGGTTCTCGATCGAGCGGATCCCGCGCGAGCCCTGGGTCTTCGTCCCGCCCGAGGAGGCGCCGGTGGTCTAGTGCGCCTCGACGTGCTCCTCGATGAGGTCGGCGAGGCGGGTGGGCTGCTCGATCGTGCTGGAGTGTCCCGCGCCCCGGACGATCTCCAGACGGGCGCCGGGGATCGCCGCCGCGATGACCTCGGCCTTGGCCGGCGGGGTGGCGACGTCCTCGTCCCCCACTGCCACGAGGGTGGGCGCGGTGATCCGGCCCAGCTCGTCGAGGACGGGCTCGCGGTCGGTGACCCCGAAGATCGCCTTCTTCATCCCCGAGCGGCGGCAGGCCTTGACCTCCGCGACCCACGCGTCGGTGTCCCGCTTCGCGGCCGGGGAGGCGAGGAACGTCGGCCCGAACATGAGGGGCTCGACGCGGCCGCGCACCGGGGACAGACCGAGGACGCCGTAGACCTTCGCGAGCAGCCGGTACTGGGACACCTTGTCGGGGTCCTCCGGCCCGGCGCTGGTGTCGAGCAGCACCAGGGAGCGGATGAGCTCGGGCCGGCGGGCGGCGAGGCGCATGCCCACGAAGCCGCCCATCGAGAGCCCGACGAAGTGCACGGGCCCGGCCCCCAGCCCCTCGATGACCGCCGCGGCGTCGTCCGCGAGGGAGTCCATGTCGTAGCCGTCGTCGGCCGCCGGCGACTTGCCCTGCCCGCGCCAGTCGATCGTCACGCAGCGGTAGCGGTCGCGCAGGCGCGCGACCTGGGCCGCGAACATCCGGCCGCTGAAGAGCAGGCCGTGGCCGAAGACGATCGCCGGGGCGTCGGGACGCCCGGCGGGCGCACCGGTGTCCTCGACGTGGATGCGGGCGCCGTTGGCCTCGGTGACGGGCATGTTCTACCTCCGTGGGAGCTGGGTCCGCCGAGCATGCCAGCACCCAGACCCCGCCGCCACCCGGCGGCGGTCAGGACTGGAGGTACGCGATGACGGCCATGACCCGGCGGTTGGCGCTGTCGTCGTCGGGGTCGAGGTCGAGCTTCATGAAGATGTTGCTGGTGTGCTTGCTGATGGCCTTCTCGGTGACGAACAGAGCGCGGGCGATCGCGGCGTTGGACCGCCCCTCCGCCATGAGGCCGAGGACCTCGCGCTCCCGGCCGGTCAACCGGGACACCGGGCTGTCGGTCGATGCCCGCGCGATGAGCGTCGCCACGACCTCGGGATCCAGGACCGTCCCCCCTGCGGCCACGGTCCGCACGGCCTCGACGAACGTGGACACGTCGGCGACGCGGTCCTTGAGCAGGTAGCCCACCGCCCCGTCCCCGCTGAGGAGCAGCTCGCGCGCGTAGAGCTGCTCGACGTACTGCGACAGCACCAGCACCGGGAGTCCCGGTCGCTCGGCCCGGGCCGTGATCGCCGCACGCAGACCCTCGTCGGTGAACGTGGGCGGCATGCGGACGTCGACGACAGCGATGTCCGGCTCGTACGTCCGCAGGGCCTCGCCGAGCGCGGCGGCGTCGTCGACCGCGGCCACGACCTCGATGTCGTACGCCTGCAGCAACCGCGTCAGGCCGTCCCGGAGGAGGGCGAGATCTTCGGCGATGACAGCACGCACGGAACCTCCAGGGTGACCACGGTCGGCCCCCCGTCGGGACTGACGAGGTCCATCGTGCCGTCAAATGCCGCCAGTCGGCGAGCGACCCCGGCCAGTCCCGATCCGCGGTCGACCGAGGCGCCCCCTGACCCGTCGTCCGCGACGACGATCCGCAGGACGCGACCGTCGTGCGAGACGTCGATCGACGCGCGTCGCGCACCCGAGTGCTTGCCGATGTTGGCGAGCAGCTCGCTGGTGGCGAAGTAGGCCGCCGACTCGACCGGCGCCGGCGGCCGCCCGGCCAGGACGATCGTCACGGCCACGGGCAGGGACATGTCGAGGGCGAGGGCCTGGACCGCGCCGGCCAGTCCCCGGTCGGCGAGCACGGGCGGATGGATGCCCCGCACGACCGAGCGCAGGTCACCCAGCGCGCTGGTCGTGACGGTCCGCGCCTCCGCGAGCAGCTGGGCGGCCGCATCGGGGTCCTTCGCGAGGAGCTCCTCGGCCAGGCCGAGGTTCATCCCGAGCGCGACGAGCCGCGCCTGCGCCCCGTCGTGCAGGTCGCGCTCGATGCGGCGCAGCTCCGCCGCGGAGTGGTCGATGGTCTCGGCGCGCGACTGCGACACCTCGGCGACCCGGCGCTCGAGCGCCCCTCGCGAGGGCGACAGCAGCGCCGCGTCGATCTGGGCGCACCACTTGACCAGGAGAGGCTCGAGCCACCACCAGAGCGCGAGGGCGACCAGCAGCCAGGCCCAGTGCAGGAACGACTCCGCCTGCGTGTCGACCCTGATGACCCCGTAGTCGGTGTCGAACGTGCCCTTCGGCGTGACGGCGAAGAGATACGGGAAGACCGCGTAGTAGATCACGGCCAGAGCCAGCAGGAGCGCGATCCAGGCCAGCGCCCAGCGGAACAGCACCACGACGTACAGCCACAGCAGGTCACGCCACCTGGCCGGGTCCTCGGCCCAGCCCGCCAAAAGCGCGAACGGGCCGCCCCGGCGCCGCGGGCGGTACGGCTTGTCGATCATGCGCCCGAGGACCCGTCCCGACAGGCCGCGGAACAAATTCGCGTACTGCTGGGTCACCGGCACGAGCACCAGCAGCAGGACCAGCCCCACGCCGACGACCGCGACGCCCAGGGAAGCCGTCAGCAGCGCCATCAGGACAACCGCCGGGACGGTCAGCAGGACGTACGCCAGCGCGATGCCGGTCAGCGCACCCCTGCGACGCAGCCCTTGCAGGACCGACTCGTCGGGCGGCGACGAGGTCAGGCCGGGGGTCGGGGTCACGGAGGAGATGCCTTTCGGGAGGGTGCGCTGCTCGATCGATCCTGCCGCATCCGGAGAGCGCCGTCAGGGGGCTCAGACCCACTCCTGCCACGGGATCTGGGCCCATCGTGCGCACGGCCCCGCCTCGCGAGGCTGGGAGCCCAACCTCTATCGCACAGGAGCCACGCCATCATGTCTCGTACCTCGCCCACCGTGAGAGTCGCTCGCTGGAGCGCTCTGCACCCCTGGAGAGCGATCGGCCTGTGGGTCGCGTTCGTGGCCTCCGCGATCGCCCTCACGTCGTCGGTCCAGAGCAAGGAGCTCGGAGACGAGGACTTCCGGATCGGCGATTCCGGGCGGGCCTCGGCGATGATCGACGCCGCCTCCCTCCACGACAGCCCCTCCGAGTCAGTCCTCATCACCGCCCCTCGGGGAGCGCTGGACGTCGAGCGCGCCACCGGCGTCGCCGAGCAGGTGAAGGCCACGACCGCGAACCTGGACGGCGTCGCCGACGTCGGAGCGCCCATCGTGTCGGAACGGCGCGACGCGGTGCTCGTTCCCGTCACCATGACCGGTGACGAGGATGACGCCGCGGACCACGTGGGCGCCCTCATCGCCGCCACCGCACAGGCCCAGAAGGCGCACCCCGATCTCACGATCCAGCAGGCCGGCGAGGCTTCGCTCGACCACGGCATCAACGACAAGGTCTCCGAGGACCTCGCGTCCGCGGAGATGTTGAGCCTGCCCGTCACGTTCGCGATCCTGCTGATCGCCTTCGGTGCCTTCGTCGCGGCCGGCATCCCTGTGCTGCTCGCGATCACCTCCGTCGTGACGGCACTCGGCCTGTACGCGCCGATCTCGTACCTGGCGCCGGACGCCGGCACGGTCGCGAACGTGGTGCTGCTGATCGGCATGGCGGTGGGCGTCGACTACTCGTTGTTCTACCTCAAGCGCGAACGGGAGGAACGCGCCCGCGGACGCTCGACGATCGATGCGATCGAGATCGCCGCTGCGACGTCCGGCCGCGCCGTGGTCGTCTCGGGGCTCGCGGTGATGGTGGCGATGTCGGGACTCTTCCTGTCGGGCGAACCGGTCTTCGACGCGCTGGCCGCGGGAGCGATCCTGGTCGTGCTCGTCGCCGTGATCGGCTCGCTGACCGTCCTGCCGGCCATGCTGGCGGCGTTCGGGCGCTTCGTCGACCGTCCCCGCATCCCGCTGCTGTGGCGGCTCAACCGGCGCATCGGCAGCGGGGGGATCAGCGGGCGCCTGATCCGTCCGGTCATCCGCAGGCCCTTCGTCTCCGCCCTCGTTGCGGGAGGGACGCTGATCGGGCTCGCGATCCCGGCCCTCGGCATGTCGACCCGGGAGTCCACGGTCGAGACCTTGCCGCAGGACATCCCGGCGGTGCAGGCGTTCCAGCGCGCTCAGGCGAGCTTCCCCTCGGAGCACCCCACCATCGACGTCGTCCTGAGGTCCGACGACAGCGGCGCCGCTTCGGCCCTCCGCGAGATCGAGGGCGAAGCGGTGCGGGCCGACCTCGCCCTCGCGAGCGGTGAGGCGCCGCGGGTGTCCAAGGACGGGCGGACGTCGGTGCTCTCGATGTACGCACCGCACCCCGTGGGCGATCAGCGCAACGACCCCACCATCGAGCAGCTGCGCGACACGATCGTGCCGCGTGCGGTGAGCGACCTCGACGGTGCGACGACCGCGGTCGGCGACAGCGTCGCGGAGTCGTACGACTACGAGCACCAGACCTCGCGCCTGCCGCTGGTCGTCGGGTTCGTGCTGCTCCTGACCATGGCGATGATGATCTGGACGTTCCGCAACGTGACCCTCGCACTGCTGACGACCGTGCTCAACCTGCTGTCGGTCGGGGCCGCGTTCGGGGTGCTGACCCTGGTCTTCCAGCACAGCTGGTTCGACGGACTGCTCGACTTCACCTCGTCGGGGTCCGTCGTGGACTGGATCCCGCTGTTCTGCTTCGTGGTGCTGATCGGGCTGTCGATGGACTACCACGTGTTCGTGATGACCCGGGTCCGCGAGGGCCTGCGCAGGGGGCTTCCCTTCGAGGAGGCCGTCGAGCTCGGCATCCGCGACACGGCCGGTGTCGTCACGAGTGCCGCGGCGGTCATGGTGTCGGTCTTCGCAGTCTTCGCGACGCTCGACATGATGGAGATGAAGCAGATGGGGGTCGGCCTCTCGGTCGCGATCCTGCTCGACGCGACCCTGGTGCGGCTCGTGCTCCTGCCCGCGCTGCTGCTGGGCTTCAAAAGCCGGCTGCAGGGCCTCGGCCGGGTCGCGAGCCCTGAGGACGAGCCCGCCGCCGAGCTGGCCCCCGCCTGACCGCCGGCCCTGACGTCCGGGCGGACACACGCCCTCGGCGTGTCCGCACAGACGTCAGGGCCGGCGTGGTGGTGCTAGATGAGGCCCTTCTCGGTGAGCCACTGCTTGGCCAGCACGTCCGGGGCGGTCTTGTCGGCGCCCTGGTTCTTGCTGTTGAGCTCGAGCAGGTCCTCGGTCGTGAGCACCGCGGAGATGTCGTCGAGCACGTCCTCGACCTTGTCGCTGGCCTTCTTCTCGTTGATCAGCGGGATGACGTTCTGCGCGGCGATCAGGTTCTCGGGGTCCTCCAGGGTCACCAGCTTGTTGGCCAGGATCGACGGCGTCGTGGAGTAGATGTCGGCGACCTGGATGTCGTCGTCCAGCAGCGACTTCAGCGTCTTCGGGCCACCCCCGTCGCTGATCGGGACGAACTCGATGTCGGTGAGACCGTAGACCGACTCGAGCCCCGGGATGCCGTACTTGCGCTCCTTGAACTCCGGGTTCGCGCCCAGCTTGAAGCTGCCCACGGTCTTCAGGTCACCGATGCTCTTGAGGTTGTTCTCGGCCGCGTACTGGGCGGTGACGTTGAGCGAGTCCTTGTCCTCGGCAGGGGCCGGGTCCAGCACCTCCAGGGTCTTGGGCAGGACGTCCTCGAGAGCGTCGTCGACCTGCTCGGGCGACGTCGCGGTGGCGTCCTTGTCGAAGTAGGCCAGCAGGTTGCCGGTGTACTCGGGGAGCAGGTCGATCTCGCCCTTCTCCAGCGCCGGGATGTAGACCTCGCGGGCGCCGATGTTGAGCTTCTTCTCGACCTTGACGCCCTTGGCCTCGAGGGCCTGGGCGTAGATCTCGGCGATGATCTCGTTCTCGGGGAAGGCCGCCGAGCCGACCGTGATCGTGTCGCCTGCCGACTTCTTGGAGTCGTCGGACGTGGGGTCGCCGCCGCAGGCGGACAGCGTGAGGCCGAGCGCGGCGGCCGCGAGTCCCGCGGTGAGCTTGGTGATGGACATGGTTCTCCTTGGGGTGGGGTCAGGCTGCGATGCGGACGGTGGCAGGACGGTTGCGAAGTGCCAACCGCTGGAGCAGGACGAAGATTCCGTCGAGGGCGAGCGCGAGCGCGATCACCACGATCGAGCCCGCGACGACCTGGGGGTAGTCGTTGAGCGCGAGGCCGTCGATCAGGTAGCGGCCCAGGCCGCCGGGACCGGGGATGTACGCCGCGACAGTGGTCGTGGCGACGACCTGCAGGGTCGCCGACCGCAGGCCACCGACGATGATCGGCAGCGCCAACGGGATCTCGGCCCGGGTCAGGATCTGCAGCTCGGTCATGCCCATCGCCCTGGCGGCGTCGATGGTCTGGCGGTCGACCGACTCCAGGCCCGCGTAGGCGCCGGCCAGCAGCGGCGGGATCGCCAGCAGCACGAGCGTGAAGATCGCCGCCTTGATGCCGATGCCGGTGAACAGCGACGCGTACGTCAGCACCCCGAGCGTCGGCAGCGCCCGCAGCGCGCCCGAGCTCACGACGGCCACGCCGCGCAGCCGTCCGGTGTGGCCGATCCACAGGCCGATCGGGACCGCGATGGCCGCGGCGATCGCCACGGTCAGGCAGGTGTAACCCAGGTGCTGCACCAACCGGTGCGGCACGCCGTCGTCGCCCGACCAGTGCGCCGGGTCGGCCAACCAGTCGATCGTGTCGGCGACGACGCTCATGCGTGCCCACCTCGCAGGTGCTGCACCAGGGCCATCGGCGAGACCGAGGTGCGGGCGCGGGTGCGCGCGCCCCGGTTCCACGGCAGCAGGACGCGTCCGGCCAGCACGATCAGCGCATCGAGCAGGAGCGCGATCGCGACGATCCCCACGACACCGGTCAGGATCTCGGCCTGGTTGTCGGTGCGGTATCCCTCCGTGAAGAGCGAGCCGAGGTTGTCGACGCCGATCAGTGCCCCCACGCTGACGAGGCTGACGGTGCTGACCGCCACGACCCGCAGCCCGGCCACCAGGACCGGTCCGGCCAGCGGCAGCTCCACCAGGAAGGCCCGACCGGCAGGGGCGAAACCCGTCGCCGTCGCGGCATCGAGAACCGAGGGCGAGACGGACTCGAAGGCGTCCGTGGCCGATCGCACCATGATCGCCACGGCGTAGACCGTCAGAGCGACGACGACGTTCAGCGGTGACAGGAAGCCCGTTCCGATGATGCCGGGCAGGATCAGGAAGAAAGCCAGCGACGGGATCGTGTAGAGCACCCCCGCGGCCGCCAGCAGGACGCCTCTGAGGCGCGGGCTCCGGTTGCCGAACCAGCCGATGGGAAGAGCGATCGCGAAGCCGATCACGATCGGCACCACGCTGAGCCACAGGTGGCTCAGCATCAGGTCGCCGATCCGGTCGGTGTTGTTGCGGACCCAGTCCATCAGTCGAGCACCCCGGCGGGCCGGCCGGCGCCGTCGACGACGATGCTGACGCCGTCGCGTTCCTCGACGTGCAGCCGGCGGTGTCCCTTGTCCAGCCCGACGAAGCTGCGGACGAAGTCGTCGGCCGGGGCGGCGACGATGTCGGCCGGCGACCCCGCCTGCGCGACCGCGCCCCCCTTCTTGAGGATCACGACCTGGTCACCCAGCAGGAACGCCTCGTCGATGTCGTGGGTGACGAACACGATCGTCTTGTCGAGCTCGCGCTGCAGACGCAGCAGCTCGGCCTGCAGCTCCTCACGGACGATCGGGTCGACTGCACCGAACGGCTCGTCCATCAGCAGGATGTTGGGATCGGTGACCAGGGCACGGGCGACACCGACGCGCTGCTGCTGGCCGCCGGACAGCTGGGCGGGATACTTCGTGGCCAGCGACGTGTCGAGCCCGACCGTCTCCATCACGGCGTAGGAACGTTCGCGGGCCTCGCGACGGCTCACGCCGTTGAGGCGGAGCACGGTCGCGACGTTGTCGATGACCTTGCGGTGCGGCAGCAGACCCGCTTCCTGCATGACGTACCCGATGCCGCGGCGCAGCTCGACCTTGTTGCGGGTCGCGATGTCGACGTCGTCGATCAGCACCTGCCCGCGGCTCGGATCGACCATCCGGTTGACCATCCGCAGCAGGGTCGTCTTGCCGCAGCCGGACGAGCCGACCAGGGCGGTCGTGGTCCTCGACGGCAGCACCAGGCTGAAGTCGCCCACGGCCTCGGTCCCGTCGGCGAACGTCTTGGCGACGTTGCGGTACTCGATCATGCGGTCCTCCGCGCTCGACGAGGGCACGCCGGGACAATGGGTTGGGGCAAGGAACGGTGGATGTGCAAGGAACGGGGTGCAGCCAGTCTGGCGTGATCACCCTCGAGCGGCAATCACAGGCTGCGAGACGATCACGGCGTCGCGGCGCCGTTGCCGACCCGGCACTCCACCGCGGTCGGCCCCGGCACCACGGGCAGTCCGGCTGCACGCCACGCGTGGATGCCTCCGGCGATGTCGCTGGCGGACAGGCCCAGCGACACCAGGGCGGACGCCGCGAGCGACGAGGTGTAGCCCTCGGTGCACACGACGATCCACTCCTGCCCCTTCGTCGCCACGGCCAGGCTCGCGCCCGACGCAGGATGAAGGCGCCACTCCAGATGATTGCGCTCGACGATGACAGAACCGGGAATCTCCCCGTCCGCCTCGCGCTGCCATGCCGGCCGGATGTCCACGATGAGTGCTCCGGCGGCGACCCGTGCCACCGCCTGGTGAGGGTCCAGCCGGGTCAGATCAGCCCGCGCCGCGGCCAGGAGCTCGTCGACCGACCCGAACCGTGGCGTCATGACGCGGCCCTCAGGCCGGACGGCGGCGCCTCGGGGTCGTCGGTCCAGGCGGAGGCGAGGCGGGTGAGCCCGCCGCCGTCCACGTCGTAGTAGCTCATGAGCGCGAGTGGGGGCGAGTACGCGTGCACGCTCACGGCGGTCTGCTGCCGGACGTTGCGCACGTCGTGCACGTAGCGCCCGCCGAAGACGACCGAGTCGCCGGCCCGGCGAGCGGCCTCTGTCAGCACCTGCGCCCCGGGCGTCCACACGGTCTCGCTGAGCTCCCCGCTGACGACCGTGAACGCGCCGGAGGAGCCACCGTGGTCGTGGAGCTGTGTGCCTTGGTCCTCGGTCCAGCTGATCAGCCACACGTCCACGCGGTCGTCGCATCGCAGTCGCACGTGCCAGCGGTCATCGGCGTCCGCGCGGACCTCGTGGAGCCCGGCGCGGACGTCGTCGGCGACGGTCTGGGTCAGGGCGGCGAGGTCGGCGAGCGACAGGGGCGCGACGGTGGTGCGACGAGCGGTCATGCCCGCCATCGAAGCGCGCCGGGCGTCGCACGATGCCGTCGTTCACACTCTGGACATCTGACCCGCGACCACCGAAGATGCTGTACGCCGTGTGATCACCGTCACGGACTCCGTGCAACGAGAGGACCCCGTCCATGAAGTGGATGCTGCTCGGCATCGTCGTGCTGGCCGTCGGAGGCGCCCTGTGGGTGCGCGCGGCCCGTCAAGGTCCTGGCGATTCTCAGCGGCCGCACCGTCTCGACGACTCGATGACGACGCGCGAGACCGGCGAGGCGCCCGCCCCCGACGACCCGAATGCCGCGGGACCGCAGGGCGCGGACGCCGGCGGGACAGATCACACCTGACCCGTTTTGTTCCTCGCGGGGGGCGTGCGTTACAGTTGCGTTCGCGGTTAACCGCACAACACATGGCCCCGTGGCGCAGTTGGTTAGCGCGCCGCCCTGTCACGGCGGAGGTCGCCGGTTCGAGTCCGGTCGGGGTCGCCATGTGAGAAGTGAGAAAGCCCACGACTCCCTTCGGGGAGCGTGGGATTTTTCTTTCCTCCGAAGTGGTTGAATGTTCTATGACTTCTTTTGACCCCACACTCCCCTTCTCCGTGCCCGACGAGACGCTGGACCTGCTGTTCCGCGAGGCCCGCTCCGTCAACACCTTCAGTGACGAGCCGGTGAAGATCGATCAGGTCCGCGAGGTCTTCGAGCTGGTCAAGTACGGCCCGACCATGATGAACATCCAGCCGATGCGTCTGCTCCTGGTCGAGCAGGGCGCCGGCCGCGACCGCCTGCTGCCGCTGATGGCCGAGGGCAACCGCGCCAAGACCGCGAGCGCCCCCGTCGTGGCGGTCGTCGCCGCGGACGTCGACTTCCACACCTCGATGGCCGCCCACTTCCCGCACAACCCGACCGCCGGCGACATGTTCGCAGGCGATGCGACGAGCCGCGCCGACATCGCTCGCTACAACACCGCCCTGCAGACCGGCTACTTCATCGTCGGGATCCGCGCCGCGGGCCTTCATGCGGGCCCGATGGGCGGCTTCGACGCCGCCGGCATCGACGCCGAGTTCTTCCCCGGCACCTCGTGGCGCACGCAGCTCGTCATCAACATCGGTCACCCGGGCGAGACCCCCTGGTTCGACCGCCTGCCGCGCATCTCGGCCGACGACGCGGTCATGACGGCCTGATCCCGCTCTGCCACGCGACCCCCGCGGGGTCGCGTGGCACGCTGGACGTATGACCGATCTCACCTCGCGCGTCCACGACGTCCTCCCCTCGGTGCTCGACGATCTCGAGACCTTGGTGCGCATCCCCTCGATCTGGGCGCAGCCCGAGCACCACGACGACGTGCGTCGCTCCGCCGCCGAGGTCGAACGGCTGCTGCGGGAGGCCGGGTTCGCCCGGACGCAGATCGTCGAGGCCGGCGGCGCCCCCGCCGTCATCGCGCACCACCCGGCCCCGCCCGGCGCCCCCACGGTGCTGCTGTACGCGCACCACGACGTCCAGCCGACGGGGGACCCCGCCCTGTGGACGTCCCCTCCGTTCGAGCCCACGAGGCGCGGTGACCGGCTCCACGCCCGAGGCGCGGCCGACGACAAGGCCGGTCTGGCCGCGCACCTCGCTGCGTTCCGCGCACATGACGGCAACCCGCCGGTCGGCGTCACCGTCTTCGTCGAGGGCGAGGAGGAGTCCGGCTCACCGAGTCTCGTGGCCCTGCTCGAGCAGCACCGCGACGAGCTGACCGCGGACGCGATCGTCATCGCTGACTCGGCCAACTGGGCCGTGGGCGTACCGGCGCTGACGGTGACGCTGCGTGGGCTGGCCGACTGCGTCGTGACCGTCGAGACCCTGGGTCATGCGGTCCACTCGGGCATCTGGGGCGGCGTCGTCCCGGACGCGCTGACCACGATGTGCCGGCTGCTCGCGACGCTGCACGACGACGCGGGCTCCGTCGCGGTCGAGGGCCTGCACCACGGCACCGCCGCCGACGTCGAGTATCCAGAGGACCGCTTCCGCGAGGAGTCGTCCGTCCTGCCCGGCGTCGAGCAGATCGGCCGCGGCTCGATCGTGCAGCGACTGTGGGCCGAGCCGGCCGTGAGCGTCGTGGGCCTCGACGCCACCCCGGTCGCGACTGCGTCCAACACGCTGGCGCCGAGCGCCCGCGCGATGATCAGCATGCGGGTCGCGCCCGGCGGCGACGCCACCGCGCACCTCGACGCTCTCGAGGCGCACCTTCTGCGCCATGCCCCGTTCGGCGCCCGCGTCACGGTCGAGCGCGGGGAGGTCGGCGAGCCGTTCACGGTCGATGCCGAAGGTCCCGCCTACGACGCCGCCCGGTCGGCGTTCCGCGACGCGTGGGACGGCACCGAGCCGATCGACATGGGCATGGGCGGCTCGATCCCGTTCATCGCCGAGTTCGCCCGGATCTTCCCCGACGCGGCGGTCCTCGTCACGGGCGTCGAGGATCCGGACACCCGCGCCCACGGGATCGACGAGGGTCTGCATCTCGGTGAGTTCACGCGCGTGTGCGTCGCTGAGGCGCTTCTGCTGGAGCGGTTGGCGGACAGGGGTCGTTGAGCCCGGAGCACGTGCGATAAGGTGGTCGTCGCTCGTTCGCGAGCGGTGGCCAGGTAGCTCAGTTGGTACGAGCATCCGCCTGAAAAGCGGAGGGTCGCCGGTTCGACCCCGGCCCTGGCCACAGCAGAAAGACGAAGAGCCCCGCGAATCTCGCGGGGCTCTTCCTCGTTCTCCCCCCGCGTCCAGCCCTGCGGGCGGACCGAGGATGAGGGTTTCCGGCAGCTCCAGCGACCGACAACCCTCATGCTCGGTCCGGCGCCCGCCCGGCGGGGACGCGCGATGAGGGTTTCGGGCAGCACCAGCAACCACAAACCCTCATGCTCGGTCCGGCGCCCGCCCGGCGGGGACGCGCGATGAGGGTTTCGGGCAGCAGGGACGACCGCAAACCCTCATCGTCGGTCCGCTGTGCAGGCCCGGGCGGTCGTAGGGTGACGGCATGGACCTGGGGCTCAGCGATCGCACGTACATCCTCACCGGCGCCTCCGGAGGGCTGGGCCGCGCGACGGCGGAGCAGCTCGTCGCGGAGGGCGCGAACGTCGTGATCTCCGGGCGCACCAAGGAGTCCGTCGACCGGGCGGTCGCCGCACTCGGCCCCCGCGCTGTCGGCGTCGCCGTCGACAATGCGGACGCCACGGCCCCCGCCCAGCTCGTGGCCGCCGCCGACAGCGCGTTCGGCCGGCTCGACGGCGCACTCATCAGTGTCGGCGGCCCGCCGGCCGGGCCGATCCTCGACCGCACCGAGGAGGAGTGGCGCTCCTCCTTCGAGTCGGTCTTCCTCGGGGCTCTCCGGCTCGCCACGACGATCGCGGAGGAGCTCGGCGACGGGGGCTCGATCGCCTTCGTCCTGTCGACGTCGGTCAAGTCGCCGATCCCGGGTCTCGGCATCTCCAACGCCCTGCGCCCCGGGCTGGCCATGGCCGCCAAGAATCTCGCCGACGAGCTGGGGCCGCGGGGCATCCGGGTGAACGCCCTGCTGCCGGGCCGGCTCTCCACGGATCGGGTGCGTACGCTCGACGCCGCGACCGGCGACGCCGACGCGGCCCGCACCGCGAACGAGCGGACGATCCCGCTGCGCCGTTACGGGCGGCCCGAGGAGTTCGGCCGCGCGGCCGCGTTCCTCCTCTCCCCCGCCGCGAGCTTCCTCACCGGCGTGATGCTGCCCGTCGACGGCGGCCTGACCCGCAGCCTCTGACGGCCCCCCGGGCCTACACTGCGCACGTGGCCAGACCCAATGCCGGCACGAAGGGCGTCCCCCGCCTCGATCGGGAGACGCAGATCCTGTCGATCGCGTCCGAGCAGTTCGCCACGTACGGGTTCGCGGGCACGTCGGTCGGCACCGTCGCCGACCTCGCGGGCATCTCCAAGCCGCTGATCTACAACTACTTCGGGTCCAAGGAAGGGCTCTACGAGGCCTGCCTCGTCCGCGGCGGCACGTTGGTCGCCGACGAGATCGAGCGGATCGCCCGTGGCGAGGCCGTGGGCATCCAGCGGGGCATCGACACCCTCGCCGGGATGTTCACGCTCCTGGAGGGCCAGCGGCACCTCTGGCGGCTGTTCTTCGACAGCACGGCCCCGACCGAGGGCCCGATCGCCGCGTCGATCGCGGTCTACACCGATCGCATCGGCGCGCTGGCCGAGGAGGGCGTCGCCGAGCTCATGACCCTGGTCGGCAACGACGACGAGCTCGACGTCTCGGCGATGACGTCGGTCTGGCTCGGCATCGTGGACTCGCTGATGAACTGGTGGGTCGAGCACCCCGAGCAGACGGCCGACGAGATGAGGCAGCGCTGCGTACGCCTGCTGACCGCGCTGCTGGACGGCGGCAGTCGGTGATCCCGCTGCGGAGCCGCCGCCTCGACCGCCGCACGGTCGTGCTGACCGGAGCGTCCAGCGGCATCGGCGCCGAGGCCGCCCGCAAGCTCTCAGCCCTCGGCGCGACCGTGTGCCTGGTGGCTCGCCGCGAGGACGAGCTCGCGTCGGTCGCTGCCGACATCCGTCGCGCAGGCGGGGACGCGTACACGTACGCGGTGGACCTCACCGACGCCGCGCAGGCCGACGCCCTCGTGGCCCAGCTTCTGGCAGAGCACCCGAGGATCGACGTGCTGGTCAACAACGCCGCCCGCTCGATCCGGCGCCCGATCACCGAGTCGGTGGACCGGGTGCACGACTACCAGCGGACCATGGCCATCAACTACCTGGCGGCCGTACGCCTGACGCTGGGGCTCGTCCCGCGCTTCCTGGAGCAGGGCCACGGCCACGTGGTCATCTCGTCGAGCCTGTCGACACAGCTGCCGATCCCACTGTTCTCGGCCTACCTGGCCAGCAAGGCTGCGCTCGAGTCGTTCACCCGCTCCCTGTCCGCCGAGCTGGGCGGACAGGGCATCTCCACGACCACGGTCCACTTCCCCATGGTGCGCACCGAGATGTCCGGCGGCACCCACATCTACCAGGCCATGCCGATGCTCAGCGCGGACAAGGCCGCCGACTGGCTCGTCAGGGCCGTGGTCGACCGTCCGACGCGGGTCACGAGCCTGCAGGGCGCAGTCTCAGAGATCGCGATGGCCGCCGTCCCCGGCGTGCTGACCGCGGGGATGCGTCCGCTCTTTCGCCAGATGGACGCGATGCTCGACCGCAAGGTGAGACGTAGCCGACAATAGTTGGTGCACCAATCATTGGTACGCTCAAGACATGACGACCCGTGATCCGCTCGCCCTCGAGGAGCAGGTGTGCTTCGCCCTCGCCGTGGCCTCCCGCGAGGTCGTCGCGTCGTACCGCAGCGTGCTGGAGCCGCTCGGCCTCACCCACCCGCAGTACCTCGTGATGCTGGCCCTGTGGCAGCACGACGAGATCTCGGTGAAGGGGCTCAGCGAGCTGCTCCATCTCGACCCCGGCACGCTGTCCCCGCTGCTCAAGCGCCTGGAGGCCGCCGGACTCGTCAGCCGGTCCCGGTCGACCAGCGACGAGCGGACACTGGCCATCCGCGTCACGGACGAGGGCCGCGCGCTGCGCCACCGGGCGCTCGAGGTCCCGACCACGATGCTGACCCGTCTCGGCATGTCCGCGGACGACCTCACCACCACCAACGCCGTCCTCCACCGCATCATCGATGCCGCCCACGGAAGCGTGACCGCATGACCCCTCGCACCAGGACCCGCACCAGCACCACCCGCAGCACCGCCGAGCAGCTCGTCGCCCTCCGCCGGGTGCAGCGGCGGGTCGCGGCCATCGCCTTCTTCGCGGTCGCGATCCACGGCGTGCTGGGCGTCATCGTCGTCGCACACGTCGTCCAGGGCCAGGGCCGGAGCGCCGACGCGATCCTGCTGCTGGCGATGTCGGCCGTGTTCGCGCTGGTGACCTACGTGGTCGTGCGGATCATCCTCGGGGCCAAGCTGATGTCCCCGTGGATCCCGCTGGCCTTCCTACCGACCGTGGTGGGCCTGTTCTGGGTGCTGTGAGGCATCTGCCGCAATCGCTGCCGTGCGTACGGCCGAGGCGACGCGCTGGTGCACGTCCGGGTGGAAGACGCTCGGGACGACGTAGTTCGCGTTGAGCTCGTCGGGCGACACCGAGTCGGCCACGGCGTCGGCAGCGGCGATCAGCACGTCCATGCTGATGCCGTGCGACTGGGCGTCGAGCAGTCCACGGAAGATGCCGGGGAACGCCAGCACGTTGTTGATCTGGTTGGGGTAGTCCGAGCGGCCGGTGGCCACGACCGCTGCGTGCCGGCGCGCCACGGCCGGGTCGATCTCCGGATCGGGATTGGCCAGGGCGAACACGATGGAGTCCGGCGCCATCGCCTCGACGTCCTCGGCGGTGATCAGGTTGGGCGCGCTGACGCCGATGAACACGTCCGCACCCGGCAGCGCCTCGCGCAGCGTGCCCGTACGCCCCGCGTCGTTGGTGTTCGCGGCGATCCAGGCCAGCGAGGGGTCCATGCCCTCGCGGCCGCTGTGGACCACGCCCTGGACGTCGCACACGGTCACGTCGACCGCCCCGGCGTGGAGCAGGACCTTGAGGACCGCGGTGCCCGCCGCCCCGGCACCCACCAGGACGATGCGCGCCTTCGCGAGGTCCTTGCCGACCACCGCCAGCGAGTTGCGCAGCGCCGCGAGGACCACCACGGCGGTGCCGTGCTGGTCGTCGTGGAACACGGGGATGTCGAGGCGCTCGCGCAGCCGGGCCTCGATCTCGAAGCAGCGGGGGGCCGAGATGTCCTCGAGGTTGATGCCCGCGAAGCCCGGCGAGATCGCGGCGACGGTCTCCACGATCTGGTCGACGTCCTGCGTGTCCAGGACGATCGGCCACGCGTCGATGTCCGCGAAGCTCTTGAACAGCGCGGCCTTGCCCTCCATGACCGGCAGCGCCGCGTGCGGGCCGATGTTGCCCAGGCCGAGCACCGCTGACCCGTCCGAGACGACCGCGACGCTGTTGCGCTTGACGGTCAGCCGCCGCGCGTCCTCCTTGTCCGCGACGATCGCCTGGCAGATCCGCGCGACCCCGGGCGTGTAGATCATCGAGAGGTCGTCGCGGTTGCGCAGCGGGTGCTTCGTCGCGGTCTCGATCACGCCGCCGAGGTGCATGAGGAACGTGCGGTCCGACACCTTGAGGACGTCGACGTCCTCGAGCTCGCGCAGGCTGTCCACGACGCGTGCCGAGTGCTCGGTGTCGGAGGCGGCGCACGTGAGGTCGATGCGCAACGCGTCCGCGCCGGACGCCGCGACGTCCAGGGCGGTGACGATTCCGCCGGCCCGCTCCACGGTGGTCGTGAGATCGCTGATCGCCGAGCCGCCCGACGGCACCTCGAGCCGGATCGTGATCGAGTACGAGATGCTGGGCGCGGGGATCGTCTTCACCTGCCCAGCATAAATGCGAAGGAAGCCTCACGTTTTGTCGGGGACGAACCCCTGCAGGACCCCGGGGCGCCGGTACAGTCGGACTGTGAGTCGCACCACCCCGCGGCCCGCCCGTTGGAGGAGCCCACCATCGCTCCCCCGGCCATCCACCACAGAGAGCACCACAGTGACCGTCAGCAGCAGCAATCCCTCACCCTTTGGAAGCCAGCACGAGCAGGTGGTCTTCTGCCACGACGAGGCCACCGGCCTCAAGGCGATCATCGCGATCTACTCGACCGCCCTCGGCCCCGCCCTCGGCGGCACCCGCTTCTACCCCTACGCCTCGGAGCAGGAGGCGCTCACCGACGTCCTCAACCTGTCGCAGGGCATGGCCTACAAGAACGCCCTGGCCGGCCTCGACCTCGGCGGCGGCAAGGCCGTCATCATCGGCGACCCGGCGACGCTGAAGACCGAGGCGCTGCTGCGCGCGTACGGCCGCTTCGTGCAGACGCTGGGCGGTCGCTACTTCACGGCGTGCGACGTCGGCACGTTCTCGGCCGACATGGACCAGATCGCCCGCGAGAGCCGGTACGTCACGGGTCGCACGGTCGAGCACGGTGGCGCGGGCGACTCCTCGGTCCTGACCGCCTTCGGGGTCTACCAGGGCATGCGGGCCTCGGCCCAGCACCTGTGGGACGACACGTCGCTGGCCGGCAAGCGCATCGGCGTGGCCGGCGTGGGCAAGGTGGGACGCCACCTGGTCGGACACCTCGTGGACGAGGGCGCGGAGGTCGTCGTGACCGATCCGTACGAGCCGGCCGTCACCTCGCTCCTCGAGACGTACCCGGGCGTGCGGGCGGTCGCCGACACCGACGCGCTCATCCGCGAGCCGCTGGACGTCTACGCCCCGTGCGCGCTGGGCGGCGCGCTCAACGACGAGTCGATCGAGGCGCTGACCGCAACGATCGTGTGCGGTGCGGCCAACAACCAGCTCGCACACGACGGCATCGAGAAGCGGCTCGAGGAGCGCGGCATCACCTACGCGCCGGACTACTGCGTCAACGCGGGCGGTGTCATCCAGGTCGCGGACGAGCTGGACGGCTTCGACTTCGATCGGGCCAAGATGCGCGCGACCAAGATCTTCGACACCACCCTGGGCGTGCTGCAGCGCGCGAAGAGCGAGGGCGTGCCCCCGTCGATCGCCGCCGACCGCATGGCCGAGCAGCGCATGCGTGAGGTCGGCCGGCTCCGGCAGATCTACGTCAAGAGCTGAGCGAGCACAGCGAAGGCCCGGTCACCAGCGTCAGCTGGCGGCCGGGTCTTCGCGCTCGAGATCGCGGTACGGCTCGGGGATGGGGTCACCCGATTCGCCGTGTAGCTCTCGCTGCAAGGTGTTGAAGTCAGTGTCGGGCGTCCGGTACTTCAAGTCGCGCGCAACTTTGGTCTGTTTGGCTTTCGCACGGCCGCGGCCCATGAGGCTCGACCCCCTCGCAGAGAAATAGTCAGTTTGTCGTGCTGCAAGCCTACCCACAAGTCACAACAATTCTCACATCGACCCCCCGTGGGGGCCGAAATTGTGTACGAATCAGCGGTGAGCGCCCGTGAGGGTGACCGTTCCGCCGTCGCCGTGGACCCCTGCGTCGGCCACGTCACCGGCGATCCACGCCTGCACGCCGTGCTCGGCCAGCAGTCGGATCGCCGCATCCGCGGCATCCGGCGCGACCAGCGCGACCATGCCGACGCCCATGTTGAGGGCGAGGTCGAGATCCTCCTGCGCGACGCCGCCGAGCGAGCCCACGAGCCCGAAGACCGGCTGCGGCGACCACGTCGACCGGTCGACCCGCACCGACACGGTGCTCGGCACGACCCGGGCGAGATTGGCCGCGAGACCGCCCCCGGTGATGTGCGACATCGCATGCACCTCGACGTCCTTGGCCAGCGCCAGGCAGGGCAGCGTGTACAGACGCGTCGGCGTCAGCAGCTCCTCGCCGAGGGTGCGCCCGAACTCGGGCACGTGCCGGTCCAGGCTCCAGCCCGCTCCGCCCTGGTCCGCCGGCGCGAAGAAGACGTGCCGCACCAGGGAGTAGCCGTTGGAGTGCAGTCCGCTCGACGCCATCGCGATGACGACGTCGCCGGGGCGCACGAGCTCGGGACCGAGCAGGGCATCGGCCTCCACCACGCCGGTCGTGGACCCCGCGATGTCGTACTCGTCGACACCCAGCAGGCCGGGGTGCTCGGCGGTCTCGCCGCCGAGCAGCGCGGTGCCCGACTCCGCACACGCCTGGGCGATGCCCTTGACGATGTCGGCGATGCGCTCGGGGACGACCTTGCCGGTCGCGATGTAGTCGGTCATGAACAACGGCTCGGCACCGCAGACGACCAGGTCGTCCACGAGCATGCCGACGAGGTCGAAGCCGATCGTGTCGTGCTTGTCCATGCGCTGGGCGATCTGCACCTTCGTGCCGACGCCGTCTGCGGACGTCGCGAGCAGCGGGCGGTCGTACGCCTTGAGGGCCGAGGCGTCGAACAGTCCTGCGAAGCCACCGATGCCACCCACGACCTCGGGACGCCGGGCCTTCTCGACCCACTCCTTCATGAGCTCGACCGCGCGGTCGCCCTCTTCGATCGAGACGCCGGCGCTGGCGTAGGAGATGCGGGGGGCGTCGTTCACTGGATGACCTCGAGCGGCAGCTGGTCCTGGACCTCGAGGAGATGTTTGCCGATCACATCATCATCGGGGAGTGCAACGGGATAGATGCCGTCGAAGCAGGCCCGGCACAGGTCGTCCTTCGGCACGTTGGTGGACTCGACGAGCTGGTCGAGCGAGATGTACGCCAGCGAGTCCGCGCCGACCGAGCGGCAGATCTCGTCGACCGAGATGCCGTTGGCGATCAGCTCGGCGCGGGACGCGAAGTCGATGCCGTAGAAGCAGGGCCACTTGACCGGCGGCGACGAGATGCGCACGTGCACCTCGGCCGCGCCGAACTCGCGCAGCATCCGCACGAGCGCGCGCTGGGTGTTGCCGCGGACGATGGAGTCGTCGACGACCACCAGCCGCTTGCCCGCGATGACGTCACGCAGCGGGTTGAGCTTGAGCCGGATGCCGAGCTGGCGCAGCGTCTGGGAGGGCTGGATGAAGGTGCGCCCCACGTAGGAGTTCTTGACCAGACCGTGGCCGAACGGGATGCCCGACTCCTCGGCGTAGCCGATCGCGGCCGGGGTGCCCGACTCCGGGACCGGGATGACCAGGTCCGCCTCGACCGGGAACTCGCGGGCCAGGCGACGGCCGATCTCCGCGCGCACCGAGAACACCCGCTGGTCGGAGATCGTGGTGTCCGGGCGGGCCAGGTAGACGTACTCGAAGATGCAGCCCTTGGGCTCGGCCTTTGCGAAGCGTTCGGCACGCAGGCCGTTCTCGTCGATCGCGATGAACTCGCCGGGCTGGATCTCGCGGATGAAGGAGGCGCCGACGATGTCGAGCGCCGCGGTCTCGCTCGCGACGACCCACCCGCGCTCGAGACGTCCGAGGACCAGCGGGCGGATGCCCTGCGGGTCGCGGGCGGCGTAGAGCGTGCCCTCGTCCATGAAGACCAGCGAGAACGCGCCGCGCAGCTGCGGCAGCACCTCCAGCGCGGCCTCCTCGACCGAGCGGTCCGGATAGGACGCCAGCAAGGACGCCATCACCGCGGTGTCCGACGTGGCCGTCTCGCCCTTGCCGGAGTCGCGGCCGGCCTCGGCGTCGCGGGCACGGAGCAGGGCCGCGAGCTCGGCGGTGTTGGTCAGGTTGCCGTTGTGGCCGAGGGCGACCGATCCCGCAGCCGTCGGCCTGAACGTCGGCTGCGCGTTGTGCCAGACGCTCGAGCCGGTCGTGGAGTAGCGCGCGTGGCCGATCGCGACCTCACCCTTGAGCGACTCCAGTGTCGCCTCGTCGAACACCTGGGAGACGAGTCCCATGTCCTTGTAGACCAGGATCTGGCGGCCGTTGCTGACGGCGATGCCGGCCGACTCCTGCCCGCGGTGCTGCAGGGCGTACAGACCGAAGTAGGTCAGCTTGGCGACTTCTTCGCCCGGCGCCCAGACACCGAACACGCCGCAGGCGTCCTGGGGTCCGGCGTCCTGGGGATCGAGATCGTGGGTGAGGCGTCCATCTCCGCGGGGCACGTCTTCAGTGTAGGGGCCCCTCCCCGAGGCGTACCAATCTTTCCCGCGTGACGAGACGGCCCCGCGCACCGTGCCCGTCACAGCCGACTCGGGTTGCGACCCGCGTCGTCCACCGATCAGATGGGGCCATGAGCACCGACACGATCACCGTCCAGCGCACGATCCTGGCACCGCCGGAGCGCATCTTCGCACTGCTGTCGGACGCCTCCCGGCACAGCGAGTTCGACGGATCGGGAACCGTCCGTGGCACCCGCGAGTCGTCGCAGCCGCTGAGGCACGGCTCGAGGTTCGGCATGGCGATGCACATGGGCGTGGGCTACCGCACGACCAATGAGGTCGTCGAGTTCGAGCAGGACAGGCGCATCGCGTGGCGGACGACCGGGTTCAAGGGACTCATCGGCGGTCGGGTCTGGCGCTACGAGCTCGAGCCCGTCGGCGGCGGGACCCTGGTGACCGAGACGTGGGACATCTCCCGGGACCGGCAGCGGTTCTTCCTCGCGCACAGCAAGATGCCGGCGGCCACCAAGGTCGCCATGCGCAGGACGCTCGACCGCCTCGCGGCCCAGCTGGAGGAGCAGAGCCCCGCCGGCAACGCGTGACGAGACCGCATCGACCCTCTAGGGTGGCGTGATCCGCGTCACATCTTCGAGGGAGAACCATGACCGCGACGATCCCGCCCGCCACCTTCTTGTCGGACTTCCTCGCCGCGCGAGCCGCGGAGCGGCCCGACCAGCCCTGCTGGGTGTTCGGCGAGCGGACCTGGAGCTGGGGCCAGGCCCACGACTCGGTCCGCCGGGCGGCCGGCGCCCTGCAGGCCGACGGCGTACGTCGTGGCGACCGGGTCGCGGTGCTGGACAAGAACAACCCGGCCGTGCTGCAGGTCCTCCTCGGCGGTTGCCACCTGGGCGCCGCCACGACGGTCGTCAACTGGCGCCTGGCGGGCGATGAGCTCGACTACGTCCTCAACGACTGCGGCGCCAGGATCGTGTTCGTCGGCCACCAGCTCCTCGACCAGCTCGCACTCGTGCGCGACCGCCTGGAGCACGTCGAGAAGATCGTCGTGGTCGGCGGTGAGGACGACGAGCTGGAGGCGTGGCTGGCCGCCGGGACCCCGACCGACCGGCAGCCCGGCGTCGAACCCGGTGACGTGTGCGTCGTGATGTACAGCTCCGGCACGACCGGGCGGCCCAAGGGCGTCCAGCTGACCCAGTCCGCGATGGTCGAGCACAGCCTCAACGGCGCGGGCGACACCCGCTACGACGACGGCGACATGCTGCTCGTCGCGATGCCGATGTTCCACGTGGGCGGCACGTCGTACGCCCTTCTCGGCCCTGCGCTCGGTGTGCCGGGCTACATCGTCCCGGAGGTTGAGGCCTCGCTCATGGCCGCCGGGATCATGGCCGGGGCGACGCATGCGTTCCTGGTGCCTGCCGTCGTCGCGGCCCTCGTCGCGGCGGGCCCGCAGGCCATGGCGCTGTTCGGCCGGCTCAAGGCGGTCGGCTACGGGGCCGCACCGATGCCCCTGCCGGTGCTGCGGGCCGCTCTGGACGCGTGGCCTGACACCGAGTTCCAACAGGTCTACGGCATGACGGAGTTCGGTGGCGTCATCACGGTCCTCGACGATGCCGCGCACCGCGACGACGAGCACCCCGAGCGCCTGGTGTCGGCGGGTCGCCCGGTCCCCAAGGCCGAGATGCGGATCGTGGACCCCACGACGCTCGAGGACGTCCCTGCGGGCCGCTCGGGCGAGGTCTGGTTCCGGACCCCGCAGGCGACCATCGGCTACATCGGCCGCCCCGAGGCCACCGCGGAGCTCATCACCCCCGACGGCTGGATCCGTACGGGCGATCTCGGGCGGGTCGACGAGGACGGCTTCTTGTTCATCGAGGACCGGCTCAAGGACATGATCATCACCGGCGGCGAGAACGTGTACTCGCCCGAGGTCGAGCGCGTCCTCGCCGAGCACCCGGCCGTGGCCGAGATCGCGATCATCGGGGTCCCGGACGACCGCTGGGGCGAGACGGTCAAGGCGGTCGTCGCGTTCCGGCCAGGGGCGTCCGCGACCGCGGACGAGCTGATCGCCTTCGCGAGGGAGCGGCTCGCGGGCTACAAGGTGCCGTCGTCGATCGACGTGGTGGAGGCGCTCCCGCGCAATCCGTCGGGCAAGATCCTCAAGCGCGATCTGCGCAAGCCCTACTGGGGCGACGGCTCGCGCCAGGTGTGACCGGCCGGGGACGCAACGTGGCCCCGATCATCCAGGGGAGGGACCGGGGCCACGATGGCCACCACCCTAGCGGGAGCCGTCCCTCCCGTCACACCTGCAACACCGATGTGGTGACAGACCTCTCATGGGGCACGTACCCTCGAAGGCATGCGCCTGGTGCCTTCCCCCACCTCGCGGCTCACGATCACCGGTCTCCTGACCGGCCTGGCCGCGTCCGTCCTCCTGTCCACCCCCGCCTCCGCGGCCTCCCCGCCGCCGGCTCCCGGCGACTTCACGGGGCACGGCTTCGACGCGTGCGTCGCGCCGAGCCAGAGCGTCATGGACACCTGGAACCTCCGCTCCCCGTTCAGCGCGGTCGGCATCTACGTGTCGGGCAACTCGCGCTACTGCGGTGACAAGTACCAGCCCAACCTGAAGGCGTCGTGGGTCACCAAGAACGCCGCCAACGGCTGGCGCTTCATGCCGATCCACGTCGGCCGCCAGGCGCCGTGCTTCAAGAACAACCCCCAGAGCCGGGTCCAGAAGAAGCGCATGTCGGTCAACGTCGCCAAGGCCCGCGGCCAGGCCCAGGCCGAGGCCAAGGAGACGATCGCCGCGCTGAAGAAGTACGGATTCGCGAAGGGCACCCACTCCTATCTCGACATCGAGTGGTACGCCCGGACCGCCGCGTGCGACCGCATCGTGCTGGAGTTCGCCGATGCGTGGACCGAGTACCTCCACGCGAAGGGCTACAAGTCCGGCGTCTACTCCAGCGGCTCGGCGGCGATCGCCGCGATCGACCAGGCCCGCGCCTCCAAGCGCAAGGGATTCACGCTCCCCGACCAGATGTGGCTCGCGTGGGTCAACAAGAAGGCCGACACCAAGGGCGGACCGTACCTGTCCGACGCGGGCTGGAAGCAGCAGCGGATCCACCAGTACCACAACGACATCGACGTGACGTACGGCGGCAAGAAGCTCGCGATCGACAAGAACTACCTCGACGTGGGCCGTGGATCGGTCGCCGTCAAGCAGTCGCTGCCGTGCAAGAAGCGGATGACGTTCAACGCCTACCCGACCCTGAAGGTCGGCAGCAAGGGCGCCGAGGTGGCCGCGCTGGAGTGCCTGCTGAAGTCGCAGCGCCTGCTGAAGTCGGTCGACACGACGTTCGGCACCGGCACCGCGAAGGCCCTGGACAAGTACCGCGCGACGAAGGGCTGGGGCGCCACGGGCCGCACCACCCGGGCGACCTGGACCGCCCTGCTCGCGCACGGCACCAACCCCCGCGTGCTCAAGTACGGCTCCGTGGGCCAGTCGGTGTGGCGCCTGCAGCGCTCCCTGATCGCCGCCGGCGTACGTCCGCGCATGACCGGCGTCTACGACAACAACACGGTCAAGGCGGTCCAGGCGTACCGCAAGGCGCGCAAGCTGTCGTCGTACACCACGACCGAGTCCACGGTCTGGGCCCAGCTGCAGCGCGGCAAGACCGTCTGAGCCATGGCCCTGGTGTCGGCGCACCGCGGGGGCGTCGGCGGTGATCGCCGCGCCCAGAACACCCTCGCTGCGTTCGAGTCGGCCATCGCGATGGGCTGCGACTACGTCGAGTTCGACGTCCGGCTCACCGCCGACGGCACGCCGGTCATCTTCCACGACGACGAGCTCGACGACGACGCCGTCCTGCGCTCGATCGCGCGGCACCGGCTCGAGCAGTTCACCGGCGTCCTGGTGACCCTCGAGAGCGTGCTCGACGTGATCCGCGGACGCATCAAGGCGCACGTCGACCTCAAGGTCCCCGGCCACGAGATCGAGACCGTCTCCCGCGTCGTGGAGGTGCTGGGGGTCGAGAACGTCGTGGTCACGACGTCCGAGGACGCCTCGGTGCGCCGGCTCGTGGCGTGGTCACGAGAGCATGCGCCGGGGATGCTGGTCGGGCTGTCGTCGGGCCCGCGGTCGTCACGCGACCACCGGCTCGCGCGCTGGTGGGTCGCGGCCGAGTCGGCGTTCCCCCGCACCCGGGTGCGCCTGAGCCGGGCCAACGTCGTGGTCGCGCACAAGGTCGTGGCCCGGTGGTCGCTCAAGGCGTACGCCCGGCGGCGGGGCCTGCCGCTGATCGTCTGGACCGTCGACCGGCCCGACGAGCTCGCGCGCTGGATGAACGACCCCGATGTCTGGATGGTGACCACCAACCACCCCGAGCGCGCGTTCGCCGCCCGGCGGTGAGCTCAGGCCTCGTCGAGGGGCAGCAGGTGCGACAGGTCCGACCGCTCCCCCGACGCCCGGATCGAGGCCTGCGACCAGGCGAGTCGACCCCGCCCGAGCGCGATCCACGTGGGGGCGTCCATCTCGACGACCGCCGGTGGGGTGCCACGGGTGTGGCGTGCGCCCGCGATGCACTGCACGGCCGCAAACGGGGGGATCCGCACCTCGACGCTGGCGCCGGGCGCTCGCTGCACCAGCAGCGCCGCCAGGTGCTTGGTGGCGGCCTTCAGGTCCTGCCGGGTCCCGGTCCCGGCGTCCAGCCGGGCGCAGATCGCCGCGAACTCCTCGTGCGTGAGGGGGGAGTACCGGGCCATCGGATGCCTCAGACCAGCTGGGAGCCGAGCACGGCCGGCAGGGTCTCCTGCCACGCGGCCTTGAGCTCCGCGACCGGGATGCTGAGCTGTCCCTCGACGACCAGGTCGGTGCCGCCCGTACGCCCCACGGAGGCGAGCTCGACCCCGTGCTTCTCCGCGAGGGCGACGAGCTCCTCGTGGCGGTCCTCCGCGACCGTGATCATCGCGCGCGCCGAGGACTCGCTGAACAGCTCGAGGAACGGGTCCTCGAGATCGACCGTGACGCCGACCCCGTGCCGGAAGGCCGCCTCGGCGAGGGCCATCGCGAGCCCGCCGTCCGACAGGTCGTGAGCCGACTCGACGACACCGGTCGCGGTGGCCTCCAGCATGAGCGCGGCGAGAGCCGCCTCCGCCTCGAGGTCGACCACGGGGGGCAGGCCGCCGAGGTGGTGGTGGACCACGTGGGCCCAGGTCGACCCGGAGAGCTCCTCGCGGGTCTCCCCCAGCACCAGCACGTGGCTGCCCTCGGCCGTGAAGCCGTGCTTGATGCGTCGGCGCACGTCCTCGACCACGCCGAGGACGCCCACGACGGGCGTCGGCAGGATCGGGGTGTCGCCGGTCTGGTTGTAGAAGGACACGTTGCCGCCCGTGACGGGGATGCCGAGCACCGCGCAGGCGTCCTTGAGCCCGTGCGTCGCCTGCTCGAACTGCCACATGACGTCGGGGTTCTCGGGCGAGCCGAAGTTGAGGCAGTCGGTGACGGCCAGCGGGCGACCGCCGGTCACCGCGACGTTGCGGTACGACTCGACGAGCGCCAGCTGCGCGCCGACGTACGGGTCGAGCTTGGCGAAGCGGCCGTTGCAGTCCGTCGAGACCGCGACACCGAGGTGGCTGCTCTCGTCGACACGGATCACGCCGGCGTCCTCGGGCTGGGCCAGGACGGTGTTGCCCTGCACGTAGCGGTCGTACTGGTCGGTGACCCACGACTTGTCCGCCATGTTGGGCGACGAGACGACCGCCACGAGCTGATCGCGCAGCTCGTCGCCGGTCGTGGGCCGGGGCAGCTGCTCGGCGACGTCGGACTGCAGGGCGTCCTGCCAGGACGGACGCGCGTAGGGGCGGTCGTAGGTGGGGCCGTCGTGGGCCACCGAGCGCGGCGGGACGTCCACGACGGTCTCGCCGTGCCAGTCGATCACGAGGTGGTCCCCGTCGGTGACCTCGCCGACCACGACGGCCTCGACGTCCCACTTGCGGCAGATCGCCATGAACGCGTCGAGGTGCTCGGGCTCGACCACCGCCATCATGCGCTCCTGCGACTCGCTCATGAGGATCTCCTCGGGCGAGAGCGTCGAGTCGCGCAGCGGCACGGTGTCGAGCTCGACGTGCATGCCGCCGCTGCCGGCCGATGCGAGCTCGGACGTCGCGCACGACAGGCCCGCACCGCCCAGGTCCTGGATGCCGTTGACGACCTTGGCCGCGAACAGCTCGAGGGTGCACTCGATCAGGAGCTTCTCCATGAACGGGTCGCCGACCTGGACGCTCGGGCGCTTGGCAGGCCCGTCCTCGTCGAACGTCTCGGACGCCAGCACGGACACGCCGCCGATGCCGTCGCCGCCGGTGCGAGCGCCGTACAGGACGACCTTGTTGCCGACGCCCGACGCGAAGGCGAGGTGCAGGTCCTCGTGGCGGAGCACCCCCACGCAGAGGGCGTTGACGAGCGGGTTGCCGAGGTAGGTCTCGTCGAAGACGACCTCACCGCCGACGTTGGGCAGGCCCAGGCAGTTGCCGTAGCCGCCGACGCCCGCGACGATCCCGGGCAGCACGCGCTTGGTGTCCTCGGCGTCCAGCGGGCCGAAGCGCAGCGGGTCCATGACCGCGACCGGACGCGCACCCATCGCCAAGATGTCGCGGACGATGCCGCCGACGCCCGTCGCAGCGCCCTGGTAGGGCTCGACGTACGAGGGGTGGTTGTGCGACTCGACCTTGAAGGTGACCGCATAGCCCTGGCCGATGTCGATGACGCCCGCGTTCTCGCCGATTCCGGCGAGGGTCTTGCCGAGCGGCGTCTCCTGCGGGAGCTCGCCGAACTTCTTCAGATGCACCTTGCTCGACTTGTAGGAGCAGTGCTCGCTCCACATGACCGAGTACATCGCCAGCTCGGCTCCGGTGGGGCGTCGCCCGAGGATCTCGCGGATGCTCGCGTACTCCTCCTCGCGGAGTCCCAGCTCGGCCCAGGGCTGATCCTGGTCGGGGGTGCTGGTGGCGTGGGCAACGGTGTCGAGCTGGCGGGCTGCAGTCACGGGCCGATCCTATCGGTCCGCGCACCCCCGACCGCGCACCGAGTGGCGCACCCCGACCCGCGACTGGCGCAGAAGTGGACGACGCGCCGTCCCACTTCCTTCACCTTGCGCCAGTCGCGGGCCGGGTTGCGGTCAGCGCCAGGCGCCGCGTTCGTGCTGGGGCGGGTACGGCGCCTCGTCGCGCGGGACGCCCAGCTCGTGGGCCGCGCGCAGCGGCCAGGCGGGCTCGCGGATCGCGACCCGGCCGAGCATCACGGCGTCGGCCGCGCCGTCGAGCAGCACCTGCTCGGCCTGCGCCGGCTCGGTGATCAGGCCCACCGCCGAGACCGGCAGGCCGCTGCGCTTGCGGACCTCGTACGCGAACGGGACCTGGTAGCCGGGCTCGACCGTGATCTGCTGGTGCGCGACGAGGCCGCCGGACGAGATGTCCACCAGGTCGACGCCGTGCTCGCCGAGCACGCTCGACAGCCGGGCGGTCTGGTCGACGTCCCAGCCGTCGGGCGCCCAGTCGGTGGCCGAGAGCCGTACGAACAGCGGCTTGTCCTCGGGCCAGACCGCGCGCACGGCGTCCGCGACCTCGACGATCAGGCGCGTCCGGTTCTCGAACGAGCCGCCGTACTGGTCGGTGCGGTGGTTGGACAGGGGTGAGACGAACTGGTGCAGCAGGTAGCCGTGCGCGGCGTGCAGCTCGGCGACGTCGAAGCCGGCCCGGTCGGCGCGGACCGCGGCGTCCGCGAACGCCTGCGGGATCGCGGCGACCTCATCGGTCGTCAGCTCGCGCGGCACCGCATATCCCTCGTACGCCAGCGCGGACGGGCCGACCGTCTCCCACCCGCCGTCGTCGGCGGGCACCGAGTCGGTGCCGGTGCCGAACGGCGAGTACGTCGAGGCCTTCCGGCCCGCGTGCGCGAGCTGGACGGCCGCGACCGCGCCCTGTCCGCGGACGAAATCGACGATCCGGCGCCACGGCGCGATGTGCTCATCGCTCCAGATGCCCACGTCCTCGGGGCTGATCCGACCTTCGGGCACGACGGCGGCGGCCTCGGTCATCACCAGGCCGAATCCTCCGGCGGCGTGCTGGCCGAGGTTGACGAGGTGCCAGTCGTTCGGCATTCCGTCGCGCTCGAAGGCGCTGTACTGGCACATCGGGGCGAGCCAGATGCGGTTGCGCGCGGTCACGCCGCGCAGGGTCAGGGGTTCAAGGAGAGCAGGCACTCGGGGTTCAACCCTGCCCGTCGGCACGGCATTCCTCAGGAGCTGCAGCAGCCCATCGTGACACCAACGATGTCACGGTTCGAGACGTCCGATGTCGCTCGAGGCGCTTGCGGCGCTATCGTGTGTCAGGTCCAGGGGCCGGACGGAAAGAGCACTGCATGACGGAGTCGAGGCAAGGGCAGCACGCTGACCCATGGCCGCCGCCGTTCTCGGAGTCCTACGTCAAGGATGCGCGGGCGCTGCTCGAGCGCCGTCCGGCGCTCGTGGTCGTCGGTCCGCCCGGCAGCGGCCGCAACCGTCTCGCGGCCGAGATCGCGGGCCTCGACCCCGACGGCACGGCCGTGGCCCGGCACGTCGCCCACCACGGCGAGAAGGACCTGCGCTGGTTCACGGTCCAGCAGCTCCTGCCGAGGCTCGACCTCGCCCCTGACGTCGACGACCGGACGGCCGAGGCAGCGGTGCGCGCGGCGGTGCAGACGCTTCCCGACCACGAACGGACGTTCGTGCTGACCAACGCCCACCTGTGCGACCCCGCAAGTGTGCGCGTCCTCAGCCGCGTCGCCGCGACGGGCGATCTGAGGCTCGTCGCCACGCTGGCTCCGGAGACGGTGATCAGCCAGCCCCACCTGCTGGGCGTCGCCGAGGTCGTCCAGCTGCTCCCCCTCGACAGCGCCGCGGTCACCGCGCTGCTGCAGACCCGCTTCGGCGCGGTCCCGCACCCGACCGTCGTCCAGGTGCTGCTCGAGCGGACCGCCGGATCGTACGGTGTGCTGCGCGAGGTCTGTGACGCTGCGTGCGAGGCGGGCATCATCGTGGCCGTGGAGGGCGTCCTCGTCCTCAACCCCGACCGCACCGATGCCACGTCGGAGCGCCTGTCGGCCCTGTGGGCGCCCGAGACCGTCGAGCGGCTGGGCGGCGGACCGGCCATCGCCGAGCTGATCGACCTGACCGCGCTCCTCGGCGGACTCGACCTGGCCGAGGCACGCCGCCGGCTCGACCCGACGGCCATCGACGTCGCGGTCGCCCACGGCACGCTGCGGGACGCCGCAGGCTGGCTCAGGTTCGCGTCCCACGCCGAGGCCACCGTGCTCCGACGGACGATGGCGCCCGAGCGACAGCGTGAGCTGTTCGACCGCTGGGCGGACCAGTTCCCGTCCACGCTGGACCGCCCCGGCGTCTCCCTCCTGGCCGCTGAGTGGTGGCTCGCCACCGATCATCCGCTCTCACCGGAGCTCGCGTCGCGCGCGGCCCGGGAGGCGAATCTCGCGGGCCGGCACCAGCGCGCCCTCGCCTTCACCGATCCCGCCCACCACGAGGTCGACAGCGTCGTCGCACCGCTCGAGCGCGCGTACGCCTTGCTCGAGCTGGGCGCACTCGACGACCTGGCCACGATGTTCGAGGGCCTCGATCCGCAGGACCTGTCCGAGGACGAGCTGTTGCCGTACGTGCGCTGGGTCGCGCGCCGGGACGCCGGGGCGGACCAGCAGGACCTGCTGGACCGCGCGACGTCCTCCGCCGATCCACAGGCTGCCCGTCGCCGCACCGCCGTCAGGTCGCTCGCGGGCCTCGTCGACAGGTGCCAGTCGGAGTCCGGCGACGAGCTCGTCTCCGAGCTGCGGGCGCTGACCTTCTCCGCTCGGCTCTCACCGGGCAACCGTGCCCTCGCGTTCACCGCACTGTCGACGGCGCAGCGGCAGTCCGGCCATGCGGACCGGGCCGTCGAGTCCGCCGAGTTCGCCCTGCGTCTGCTGCTGGACGGGCCCGACCAGCCCAGCGCGTTCCACCTCGACGTCGCCCGCGAGGCGCACGTCCTGGCGCTCATCACGGCTCTCGACCTCGCCGAGGCCGACCAGGCCATCACCGACTACTCCTCGGGCGTCCTCGGCCTCGCCGGCAGCGGGCGCATGACGGCAGCCCTGCGCTGCCTGCTCGACCTCGTCCGCGGCGACGTGCAGGACGCGCTCGTCAACGCCCGCCTCTGCCTCGCCGCGCTGCGCCACCACGACCCGCACCAGATCCGCGGCCGGGTCGAGGCGATGCTGTCGCTGGTGCTCGTGCAGAGTGGCCGTCACGACGAGGCGCACGATCTCCTGGAGGTGTCCAGGACGCACACCGCCCGCCGTCTCCAGCACGACCTCGAGCGCCGTATCACCCAGGCCTGCGCCCATGACGCGCTGGCGGAGCCGGAGGAGGCGCTCGCGCTCCTCACCGGGGTCGCCGCCGAGGCCCGCTCCCACCAGCTGCGCCTCGCCGAGATCGATGCGTGCGTGCTGAGCGTCCAGATCGGCGGGCCGCCCTACCTGCCCCAGCTCATCGATGCGGTCGACGACCTGGTCGAGCCCGTCGGCACGCCGGCGGTCTGGCAGACGTTCGCCCGGGCCGCCCAGGCGTACGACATCCCGGGGCTCGTCGCCCTCGCCGAGGAGCTCGAGGTCCGGGAGGCACGGTTCTACGCAGCCGCCGTCGCCCAGTACGTCCTGGACATGGCTCGCCGCGCGACCGATCTGCGGCCCCTCACGCGCACGCGCCTGCAGGAGCTGGCCGACCCCGTGTCGCACCGCCACATCGAACCGACCTGACGGCGGGTCCTCAGATCGAGCCGGCGATGGTCCCGACAGCAGCCAGCAGGGTCACGACGATCGAGATCGGGATGAGCCACAGCGCCATGACGGTGATCGAGATGTTGGTGCCGATCTTGGGCGGCGCGAAGTAACGCGCGTGCTCGAGATCGCCGACGCCGTCGATCCATCGCGCCGTCATCTGGGTACCCTGCCAGACGCCACGCAGGCGTCCCATGACCCGCCAGCCGCCGCCACCCGCGATCGCCGCCAGCGCGCCGCGGGACTCCTCGACCCGGCCGGACATGCTCACGAGGATGGCCAGCTCGGTGGCGAGCCGGTCGGGGTCAGCGGCCGCGCGCATCACGCGGTGACGGCGACCCCAGAACAGCGCACTGACCGCAGCCATCGCGACACCCAGGACGACCATCACGGTGCCGACGGATCCACCGGCCAGGAACCCGAGCACCAATGTTGCGGCGATGAACGGCAGCGGCACAGCACCCACCACCGCGGTGGGGATGCGCAGCACGCTCACAGCGACGCTGATCGCGCGGGCAGCCCGCACCGACACCTCGGCGGTGCGGCCGTCCACCCGGGCGGCCATGTCGTCGAAGGCCGCGTTGGCCTGTGCACCGAGCGATTCTCCCTGACGGAACCTCATGCTGCCATCCTACGGACCCGCTGGGCCTGCGCAGCGCCTCAACGACCGCCCGGCACGACCTCGAGCTCGCGCAGGGCCTTGCGCACCCGTCGGTCGAGGTACGGCGCGAGCGTCCGCACGTACGTCGTGGTCAGGTGCGTCTGGTCGCGATACACCGAGACGCCGCCGATGACCGACGGGCAACGGGTCGCGGTGCAGTAGTAGTCGGTCATGTCCACCAGAGCCGCTCGCGGACTCTGCGCGACGGCCTCGGCGTTGCCGTCGAACCGCCGAAGGCCGTACGACCTCGAGGTCCCGCACCGCTGCGGGTCGTCGACGCCGTTGCGCTCGACGCACTGGGCGTTGGTGTCGGTACTGCGGGGGTTGTCGACGATCGCGACGACGGGGGCGTCGGTCTCCTTCCAGGCCTCGACGAGCCCCCACACGACGGTCTCGGTCCGGCTGAGCCCCTCCGGACGATCGCCGATCCGCAGGCTCGTGGCGTGCGTGGTCAGCACCGCGTCGTACGTGCCCTTGCTCTCGCGCAGGTGGTCGGTCAGGTTGGCCTGCCACGCGCGGCAGGCCGCCTCCTGGTCCTCGCCGTCGAGGTCGATGTCGGCCGCGGTCCAGTAGCAGCCGGCGTGCGCGGCGACGTCGATGCGCCAGTCGTTCTTCTCGGCCATGTAGCGATAGGTCTCCAGCAGTGCCGCCGCGTGGGAGTCGCCGACCGCGAACAGATGCAGGTCGTAGCCCGTCTGCGGCCCGAATGAGCACATGTTGAGCTCCTCGACCCCGTTGGTCGCCCAGCAGTCGCGGAAGTCGGGCTCCTCCTGCGCGGCGACCGCGGGGTCGACGACCGTCAGCGGCCGGCCCAGGGGGTCTCCGCACCCCGTGGCGTCGGCATCGATCGCCGCGGCCCCGACGCAGGCCGGGAGGTCGTCGAGCACCTTGGCGGACGCCGTGACCTCGTCGCTGCGGACGTCCTCGACGTACGCGCGCCCGGCGAGCGCCACGACCATCACCGGGGCCATCGCCGCGAGGGTCGCCCCCAGCACGTGGGACGGCCGCAGGCGCGGGAGGTTCCAGAAGCGGATCGGCTCCTCGAGGCACCTCGTGGACAACCACGACAGGATCACCGCGGCGGCGAAGATCGCGATCTTGTCGGACGTCGTCAGCGGGTGGAGCGTGATGAACGGGACGATCACGATGAGGGGCCAGTGCCACAGGTACAGCGAGTACGAGATCCGGCCGAGCAGGGCCACCGGCGCGAACCGGCCCAACGGTGTCATGAACGTGGGCACTCCCCAGCGCATCAGCACCACGGTGGCGAGCACGGGCACGGCCGCCGCCCAGCCGGGGAAGGGGGTGTCGCCGTCGATCACGACCATCGAGCCGATGATCGCCGCGAACGCCAGCACCGCCGCGGTGCGGACCACGACGAGACCGCGGCGCGTCAGGGTCGCGATCAGCGGCGGAGCGAACGCCGCGATGCCCCCGAGGCCGAACTCCCACCCGCGCGTGAACGTCGAGAAGTAGGCCGTGCCGGGGCTCGCCGAGCTGAGATGGATCGAGTACGCGAACGACAGGGCGGTGACGATCACCAGGACGCCGAAGATCGCCCGGTACCTGTCCAGCACGAACAGTCGGGCGGCCAGGATCGCGACGATGATGACCATCGGCAGACCCACGTAGAACTGCTCCTCGACCGACAGGCTCCAGAAGTGCTGCACCGGCGAGGGCAGGTTCTCCGCCCCGAGGTAGTCGACCGAGTCGCGGGCGAGCTGCCAGTTCTGGACGTACAGCGCGGACGCTGCGACCTCGGTCAGGAACCGCTCCTGAAGGTTGCGCGGCACCGTGAGCAGGACTGCGACCGCCGTGACGAGCAGGACCAACAGGGAGGCGGGCAGCAGCCGTCTGGCGCGCCCGGCCCAGAACCTCCTGAGGTCGAGCGTGCCCGTGCGGTCGACCTCGCGGGCGAGGTGGTCGGTGATGAGGAACCCGCTGATGACGAAGAAGACGTCGACGCCGGTGAATCCGCCGGGCAGGGCCTCTGGCCACAGGTGGTAGACCACGACCGCCACCACCGCGAGGGCACGCAGCGCCTGGACGTCCGCCCTGAGGACGTGACCGCCGATCAGGCGTCGTCGGCTGGACCGGTGCTGTGCCACCGCGCCACTTTACGTGCTGCCGCGCCCGGTCCGCTCGGCGACAGGCACTTACTAGGCTGCTCGCGTGGCCATCGTCCTGTCCCTCGTCTCGGCGCTCGCGTACGGCGTGTCCGACTTCCTCGGCGGGATCTTCTCCAAACGCGCCTCCGCGTGGCAGATCGCGGTCGTGGGTCAGTCGTCGTCCACCGTCTTCAGCCTCGCGGTCGCCCTCGTGGTCGGCGGCTCCCCCACCGGCCGCGACCTGCTGTTCGGCTCGCTCGCCGGCCTCGGGGGCGGATTCGGTGCGGCCTTCCTCTACCGCGGCCTGTCGAGCGCCCGGATGGGTGTCGTCGCCCCGATCTCGGCCATCGGCGCGGCGCTGATCCCGGTCGCGGTCGGGCTCCTGACCGGGGACCGGCCGTCCGGGATGGCCCTGGTCGGTGTCGTCTGCGCCTTCCCCGCGATCGCGCTGATCTCGCGGGTCGTGGACGACGACCCGGCCCACCGCGGCGGGGTCCTCGACGGCGTGCTGGCCGGGGTGGGCTTCGGGATGCTGTTCGTCTTCCTCGGGCAGATCGGCGACGACGCGGGGCTGCTGCCTCTCGCGGCGTCCCAGGGCACGTCGATCGTCGCGGTCATCGTGACCGCGACCGTGCTGCGCCAGGCCTGGTTCCCGCGCGACCGCGCGGCCTGGGCTGCGGTGTCGATGGGACCCCTCGGCGCGACGGCACAGGGCGCGTTCATCTACGCGACCCACCACGGCCTGCTGTCGATCGTCTCGGTGATCTCGTCGCTCTACCCGGCCAGCACCGTGCTGCTCGCTGCGGTGCTGCTGCGCGAGAGGATCCACCGCTGGCAGGGCATGGGCCTGGTCTTCGCCGCCTTGGCCGTCGCCCTGGTCGCCGCCGGCTGACCGCCCGCCCCAGCCCCGCCCCAGATTTGCGGACTTCTGCACGGAATCCGCGCGCGGAACGGTGCAGGAGTCCGCAAATCTGGGTGGGGTTACTTGAGGAACTTGCTGGTCGAGCGGTCCTTGAGCGGCTTGCCGCCGGTCTGGCAGGTGGGGCAGTACTGCAGGGACGAGTCGGCGTAGACCACCTCGAGCACGGTGTCACCGCACACCGGGCACGTCTCCCCCGCGCGTCCGTGGACGCGCATGCGAGTCCGCTTGTCGTCCTTGAGCTCGTCGGCGGGCTTGCCGCGCGCCTCCTCGACGGCCTCGCGCAGGACGCTCTGCACCGCTGCCTCGAGCCGGTCGATCTCCTCCTCGCCGAGGCTCTCGGCGATCGCGAACGGCGACAGCTTCGCGGCCTGGAGGATCTCGTCGCTGTACGCGTTGCCGACCCCCGCGATGATCTTCTGGTCCCGCAACAGCCGCTTGACCTGCATCCGCCTCGCCAGGAGCGGACGCAGCTCGAAGCCCGGCGCGAGCGGATCCGGGCCGAGGGCTGCGATGCCTGCAACGTCCGCCGGGTCGTTGACGACGTACATGGCCAAGCCCTTGCGGGTGCCTGCCTCGGTGACGTCGAAGCCGATGGTCGGGCCGTCCCCGCGGTCCAGCCGCACCCGCGCGGCGATGTTGCTGGCGCCCAGCTTGAGCTTGGTCTCGGGAAGCTTGTCCGACCACCGCAGCCAACCGGCCTTCGCGAGGTGCACGATCACGTGGATCCCGCTCACGTCGATGTCGATGAACTTGCCGTGTCGCGTGACCCCGGTGACCTCCATGCCCTGCAGCGCCGAGACCGGCGGGTCGTACGTCTTGAGCACCGCGAAAGACGCCAGCTCGACGGCGGCGACGGCGGCACCCGTCATCTGCTCGTCGAGGAACTCGACCAGTGCGTTGACCTCGGGCAGCTCGGGCATGGGTCAATCATCGTGCCTGGCGCGGGAATTCTCCACGGTTGGAGGCCGGCTGAGCCGTCGCCGTCTCACCGCGCTGCCGCCTCCCGGTGCCGGTCCAGCCAGCGCATCACGGGTGTCGCGGTCACCCCGTGGAGCACGACCGAGACCGCGATGACGAAGGCGGTGGTCGACCACAACGTGTCGACGTCGCTGAAGTCCTCGCGCCCCGTTGCGTACGCGAGGTAGTAGATCGAGCCGATGCCGCGGATGCCGAAGAAGGCCGTCGCGAGCCGCTCCCGTGGTCCGAGGTGGTCATCGCCGACCCGGTCGACGGGCTTCGGTCCCACCCGAAGCGCGACCCAGGCCGTGACCGGTCGGACGACCAGGATCAGCAGCAGGCCCACCGTGACTCCGCGCCAGCTGAGCGACTCCAGGAGGCCGTCGGAGATCGCGACCCCGAGCACGAGCAGGACCACGAGGGTGAGCAGCCGCTCCAGCCGCTCGATCACCTCGTGCATGAGGGCGTGATAGTCGGCGCTGCGCTCCATCGACCGCAAGGTCATGGCGCAGACGAAGACGGCCAGGAAGCCGTAGCCGTGCACGACCTCGGCGGCGCCGTACGACAGGAGCACCGCAGCGAGAGCCAGGAGCGGCTCGCCCGTCTCGGCCGTGCGGATCGACGGGCGACTCGACCGGAATGCCGCCTTGGCGAGCGCCCAGCCGACGACCGCCCCGACACCGACGCCCACGACGGTCATCTCGACCAGGTCCATGAAGACCCACTTGACGCCCCACTCCCCGAGCGTGGTGGCGGCCACGACGAGCATCGCGAGGTGGACGAACGGGAACGCGAGGGCGTCGTTGAGACCTGCTTCGGACGTCAGCGCGAACCGCACCTCGTCGCGCTCGTCGATCTCGGTCGCGTCCTCGGCGTCGGTCGTGGGTCCCTCGACCTGCACGTCCGAGGCGAGCACGGGATCGGTCGGGGCCAGAGCGGCACCGAACAGGATCGCCGAAGCCGGTGCCAGCCCCAGCACCCACCAACCCAACCACGCCGCGACGGCGATCGACATCGGCATGGCCAGTGCGAGGAGGCGCCACGTGGTCCCCCACCGCTTGAACGAGGCCCAGGAGCGGAAGCTGAGCGGGCGATCGAGCGCGAGGCCCACCCCCATCAGGGAGATGATCACCGTGAACTCGGTCAGGTGCTCCAGCACCGCGCGGTCCTCGACCGGGCTGATCCGCACCTCGTCCGGGAGGGGCAGGAGGCCCGCCAGCACCCCGAGAGCGAGCAGGACGACCGGTGCTGACAGGGCTACCGTCCGCAAGGCGTGCGGCAGGACCACTGCCAGCAGGAGGGCCAACCCGATCAGGAGGTAGACGAAGTCGGCGTTGATCAGGTCATCCACCGGGGGTAACTACCCGCGAAGAGGCGTCTCAACCCGCCGATCACCCCGTGAAGGTCAACCACAGCAGGGAAGCATTGAGGGCGATCACGATCGCGGCGACGACCCACGCGGCGACGGTCGTGCCGCGCGCGTTGACGTACTCGCCCATCAGGTCGCGCCGTGACGTCAGCAGGACGAGGGGGACCAGCGCGAACGGGATGCCGATCGACAGCACCACCTGCGACACGACCAGCGCCCGGCTGGGCTCGGCCCCGAGCACGAGGACCACCAGAGCGGGGATCAGCGTGACGACCCGGCGCACGAGGACCGGCAGGCGTACGCCGAGGAGTCCGTGCATGACCTCAGCCCCGGCCGCGCTCCCGACCGACGTCGAGGCGAGTCCTGAGCCCAGCAGCGCCACCGCGAACAGCAGCGCGACGCCGGCGCCCAGCTCGGACGTGACCACCCGGTGGACGCCCTCGAGCGTGTCGGTGTCATCGAGGCCTTCGAGGCTCGTGGCCGCGACCACGAGCAGCGACAGGTTGAGCATCCCCGCGAGCAGCAGCGCCAGGACGACGTCGGTGCGGGTCGCCCGCAGCAGCTGCCGCACCGAGTGCCCGTCGCCACGCGAGCCCAGGCGCGACGTGGTGAGGCTCGAGTGCAGATAGATCACGTGCGGCATGACGGTCGCGCCGATGATGCCGGATGCGAGCAGCACGCTCTCGGAGCCCTCGAACTGCGGGATGAGCCCCTCCGCCAGCGGCCCTGCCGACGGCGGATCGATGAACAGCCCAGCCATGAACCCCACGGCGATGAGCAGCAGGAAGCCCATGATGACGCGCTCCAGCGCGCTCTGGCCCCGCATGTCACCCACCCGCAGGATCACCATGGCCACGGCTGCCGTGATGATCGCACCCACCACGAGGGGCAGGTCGAACAGCAGCTTGAGCGCGATCGCGCCGCCGACGACCTCGGCGAGATCGGTCGCGACCGCGATGCCCTCGGCCTGCAGCCAGTACGCGATGCGGGGCCCCCGCGGCAGCCTCTCCCCCATGTGCTCGGCGAGGGACTGCCCGGTGACCATCCCGAGCTTCGCCGAGAGGTACTGCACCACCACCGCCATGATGTTGGCCATCACCACGACCCACACCAGGGTGTAGCCGAACGTCGAGCCCGCGGTCACATTGGTCGCGACGTTGCCCGGATCGACGTACGCGACGGCCGCGATGAACGCAGGGCCGAGCAGGCCGAGTCGCGGCAGCCGATCCCTCACGAGCATGAGCACCAGCATGGCGCACGGGCCACGGCGCCGCCGGACGCTGGTCCTCCGCGGACGGCGAGCCGCCGGCACACACGGCGCCGTGCTGCCCTAACCTGCCGGGCATGGCCATCATGATCAGGGACAAGATCGTCCAGAACTCCCAGAAGTTTCTCCGACCGGATGAGCCCGTCGTGGCCGTCATGGTCGGTCAGCGCATCAGCGGATGGTGGGGTGCACTGACCTACCTGTGGATCTTCTGGAACCGCTTCGAGGCGGTCGTCGTCACGACCCAGCGCATCGTCGTGCTCGACTGTGGCAAGTGGACGCAGGGCACCCCCAAGTCGGTGCTGCGCGAGCTGCCGCGCAACACCCGCATCGGCCCCGCGAGCGGACTGTGGTGGAAGTGCACCACGCTCGGCGAGAAGCTCTACATCCACCGCCGCTTTCACAAGGACGTCGCGCTGGCGGACGCGATGCTGACCGCCTGACCCGCCGCCGAACGACGAACGACGCCGCCCCCTGGTGCGTGACCGGGGGCGGCGTCGTGTGTTCGTCGTGCGGGAGTCTCCTACGAGGAGGAGTAGACCGTGGTCGAGCCGGAGCCGCCGGAGCCGCCGGAGCGACGGCGTCCGCCGCCACCACCGCGGTTGCCACCCGAGCCCTGCGGGCGTCCGCCGCCGTTGCCGCGGAACCCACCCTGCGGGCGGCCTCCGCCACGGCTGCTGGACCCACCGCGGCTGCCGCCGCCGTTGCCGCCCGAGCGGGCGCCCTGGCGGACCGACGAGGCGTGCGGTGCGGCGGTGCCGGCGCCCGAGAGCGCCTCGACCGTCATCGGCGACGGCGCGGTGCGCGCATCGTGGTGACGTGCCGTGACACCGGCCTTGTTCTGCAGCTGCATGACGTCGCGCAGAGCCTCGGGCGTCGTCATCGTGACGACGGCTCCGGACTCTCCGGCGCGAGCCGTGCGGCCCGAGCGGTGCTGGTACGCCTTGTGCTCGGCGGGCGCGTCGTAGTGCACGACCAGACCGATGCCGTCGACGTGGATGCCGCGTGCCGCGACGTCCGTCGCGACGATGACGCTGGCGCGACCTGAGCTGAACGCCTCAAGGTTGCGCTCACGGTGACGCTGCGAGAGGTCGCCGTGCATGTCGACCGCTTCGATGCCGTTCTGCGTCAGCTGCTTGGCCAGGCGCATGGCACCGCGACGGGTCCGCGTGAAGACGATGCTGCGCGGGTTGGCGCGCAGCAGGTCGAACGCGGCCTTGGACTTCTCGGTCGATCCGCTGACCAGGACGTGGTGCTCCATCGTGTCGACGGCGCTCTCGCCCGAGTCGACCTCGTGGAGGACGTGCTGCGGCAGGTGGCGCTTGACGAGCTTGTTGACGTCACCGTCGAGCGTCGCCGACAGCAGGAGCCGCTGGCTGCTCTCGGGCGTACGACCGAGGATCGCGTCGATCGGCTTGTAGAAGCCGAGGTCGCACAGGTGGTCGGCCTCGTCGAGGACCGTGATCTCGATGTCGTCGAGGGTCATGCAGCGGCGATCCAGCAGATCGGTCAGACGACCCGGGGTCGCGATGACGATGTCGACGCCGTTCTTGAGCGTGTTGATCTGCTTGTTGATCGGCACGCCGCCGTAGACGGTCGTCAGGCGCAGGCCCATCTTCTGGGCGAGCGGCTCCATCGCGGCGCGGACCTGGGTGGCCAGCTCGCGGGTCGGCAGCAGGATCAGACCACGCGGGGCCTTGGGGCGGCTGGTGCGACCCGCGAGGCGGACCAGCACGGGGATGCCGAAGGCGAGGGTCTTGCCGGAGCCGGTACGGGCACGGCCGAGGACGTGCTTGCCGGCCAGAGCGTCGGGGACGACCGCCAGCTGCACCGGGCTGGGGTTGACGATGTCCTGACGCTCGAGCGCCTGGACGAGCGGCTGGGGAAGGGAAAGGGTGGAGAAGGTGGGCAGCACAGTGCTGCCGGCAGGCTGATTCAAGGAACTCACAGACGTATCGGGACGGTGCCCGCAAACCATTTCACGCAACGGATGCGCTACTTCGTCGGGCCGGAACAGCGCAGAATTGCGCGTTCACGTGTTCACATACTATCAGTCGGTGCGCGGCACCGACGACTCGGGAGCGTGTGACACCACTCTCAGGCGACGAGATCGGCGTAGTCCCGGTGCTTCTCGATGAATCGGACCACGTACGAGCAGACCGGCCGGACCTTCTTGCCACGCACCCGGACGTCGTCGAGCGCACCGCCGACGAGCTGGGAGGCGAGCCCCTGGCCCTCGAACTGGTCGAAGATCTCCGTGTGCGGGAAGACGACGACGTCGCTGTCGTCCTCCGTGGCCTCGGTGAAGCCGGCCAGGATCCCGTCGACCGAGATCTCGTAGCGCTGCTGGTCGGTGTTGTGCTTGATCGTGGTGCTCATGCGGGGATCAACACTCAGGCGAGTGCGGCGATTCCCACGATGCCGACGGCGATGCCGAGCACCATCGAGACGGTGACCAGCACGAGGTGCACGGTCAGGAACGTCGTGGCCTTGCCTGCCTCGTCGCGGGCGCGCGGGTCCTTCATCACGCGGCGCAGGAACTGCGGCCAGATCACGAGGTTCCAGAGACCGGCCACGATGAGCAGGACGGAGACGGCAACGGGGAGATCCATGCCGCTCATTCTTCCAGCCGCCTTCCGACGTACGTCAGCAGGTCGTCCAGTGGCCGCGGCACCCGGACGAGCGGCAGCGCGTCGACGAGCGCCCGGGCGTACTGCGCCTTGCGACCGCTGTGCGTCCCGAGGAACCTGTGCAGCCGATCGGCCTGCGAGCGATGCCGTTGGGACGGCTGACGCTCGAACGTCCGCAGCTTGCCGAGCTCGCCCTGCGCCCCGATCACAGACTCGACGCCCGCGACGTCGAGGGCGCGGATGAGCTCGTCCTCGAGGTCGGCATCGCACACGAAGAAGCCGTCCAGACCGAGGCCGACGTCCTGCAGCGCATGCCGGAAGAAGCGCAGCTCGGCCCGGTCCACCAGACCGCCGAGGCGGACATCGAGCCGGTCCGGGCCGACGACGTCCAGAAAGCGGCGGATGCTGGTGGCTCCGCCGATCGGGACGATGCAGACGGACTCGGCGGCGAGGTCACGGCCGCGGCGGCGGGCCAGCGCCTCCACCGCCGCCCGGTCGCTCTCCCCCTCGACCAGCACGACGGCGCGAAGGCCGACGTCAGCGGCTAGGGTCAGGACGAGCCGGCGCGCCTCACCCGCGTCGTCAGCGGCGCAGGCGATCACAGCGTCCCGCAGGGGCGCCATGTCGTCCGCGGACCCGGTGTCCATGGGCCCAGTCTGCCGCTGTCGAGCAGTCCGACCGGGTCGAGCAGCCTGCTCCGGTCAGCGCGAGGCCAGAGCCGACAGGCCCGAGGTGAACAGCGCGAGGCCGTCGGTGCCGGATCCGGTGAGGTCCTCGACCGCGTGCTCGGGGTGCGGCATGAGCCCCACGACGTTGCCGCGCTCGTTGGTGATGCCGGCGATGTCGCGCAGCGAGCCGTTGGGGTTGCCGCCGACGTAGCGGAAGACGACCTGGCCCTCCCCCTCCAGCCGGTCCAGCGTCGACTCGTCGGCGATGAAGCCACCCTCGCCGTTCTTGAGCGGGATGACGATCTCCTGCCCCTCGGACAGGTCCGTGGTCCATGCCGTCGACGCGTTGTCGACCCGCAGGGTCTGGTCGCGGCAGATGAACGTGCGGTGGTTGTTGCGGATCAGCGCACCGGGCAGCAGGTGCGACTCGCAGAGGATCTGGAATCCGTTGCAGATGCCCAGCACGGGCATGCCGCCCTGCGCCGCGCTGATGACCTCGGTCATCACCGGGGCGAAGCTCGCGATCGCACCACAGCGCAGATAGTCGCCGTAGGAGAACCCGCCGGGCAGGATGACGGCGTCGACGCCCTGGAGGTCGTGGTCGCCGTGCCAGATCGCGACGGCCTCCCCGCCCGCGAGGCGCACGGCCCGCTGCGCGTCGGTGTCGTCGAGCGACCCCGGGAACGTGACGACGCCGATCTTCATCGAGCGACCGCGTCGTCGTCGACCCGCACGGAGAAGTCCTCGATCACCGGATTGGACAGCAGCGTCTCGGCCACCTGACGGATCTCGGCCAGCGTCGCCTCGTCGGCGGACTCGACCTCGAGCTCGAAGCGCTTGCCCTGACGCACATCGGTCACGGCGTTGAAGCCGAGCCGCGGCAGGGCGCCGTGGACGGCCTTCCCCTGGGGGTCGAGGATCTCGGGTTTGGGCATGACATCGACGATGACGCGGGCCACGGACGCTCCTAGAGTGGTCGGTGCGCCCAGTGTATCGGCGCCCCGGGCGTGGCGGTGGGCCGCCGGACCGGTGGGGTCAGGCGGCTCGGCGGTAGCCGGTTCGTCGTCGCCGGACGGGCCGCTGGAACCGGTTGGTGAACTCGAACCCGTCGACCGCGTTGCCGCTGATGTGCAACGCCCCGCGGTGCACGAGGTGGTGGCAGCGGACGCACAACCCGACGAGCTGGTCCAGGTCGGTGCGGCCACCCAACGACCACCACACGCTGTGGTGGACCTCGAGGTGGGTGTGGTGGCAGCCGGGTGTGGCGCAGATGCCCTTCTGGCGAGCCAGGACTGCTTTGCGCTGCTTCATGGTGGGCTCGTACTTGGTGCGGCCGACGTTGAGGACCTGGTCCTGCTCGCGGACGAACCCGGTGACACCGGACATGCAGAACAAGAACATCAGCAGATGCGGACCGATGGCACCGTGACCGGCCAGGGTCGCGGGCTCGGTGGGTGGCATGGGGTCGGGCACGAAGTGAGGACGCTCGGTCTCCTGCTTCACCCGCTCGGCCGCTGCTTCAAGGGTCTCCGCATCGACGAAGACCGACATGTGCGGGCGCACTCCCTTGTCGGACGGGAGGCCGTTGCCCAGGATGCTGTCCAACAGGTCATCGAGGCCTTGCACCCGGCGCTGGGCGCCGGTGCGGGTGTCGTCCTTGTCCCGCGGTGCAGAGATCGAGTCGAGCACCTTCTTCAGCTTCAGCCCGGTGACGGTGTTGAGGAATCCGGTGATGTGCCAGCCCTCGAACAGGGCGTCGACAGCGAAGTCTTCCTTGTCCATGCCACCCTTCCAGGCCTCGTCGAGGTCCTCGGGGTGAATCCGGTCCTTCAGGTCCTTGACCGCCTCGAACAGCGCACCCGGGTCCTGCTCACACGCAACCGCGACCAGGACGTCCTCGTACTGACGCATCGGCTCCAACCCCACATGGGCCAGGCCGTAGACGAACACCTGCACGTGGGCGGCACTGATCTGACCCGACAACGCCGCCTCCGCGACCAGGGTCAGGTCTCGGAGCGCGCGCAGGTTGCGCACCAACGTCGTTGCCTGCCCTGACTTCAGGTGCAGCTGGTTGCGCACCCACATGTTCAACGTCGAGGCGCCGTCGAGCTCGAAGTCCTTGGACGTCTGCAGCTCGGCCAGCAGCACCGCCTTGGCGGCATCCAATGCATCCTGCGCCTGCTGCACCGCGTGCAGCTTCTGCCGCACGTCGCCCGACGAGAGCGCCTGCGCAGCGGTGCGCATCGCGTCGATCGTCGGCTCCGGGTTCATGACTCAACCCTAGTCGAACAGGTGTTCGACCACAAGGTTTCTGGCCATCTTTTTTCCTGATTTAACAGGCAAAACTCGATGTCCGACCCTCGTGGCAGGATGCCCTCCGGCATCCTGCCACGGCGGTCTCAGGACAGCTCGCGCTTGAGGATCTTGCCGGTCGACGTCATCGGCAGCTCGTCGACGAACTGCACGATGCGCGGGTACTTGTAGGCCGCGAGCTGCTCCTTGGCCCACGCGGCGAGATCGGCCTCGCTGACGTCGTCGTGGTCCTTGTTCTTGACCACGACGGCCTTGATCTCCTCGCCGTGCGACTCGTTCGGGACGCCGATGACCGCGACCAGCGAGACGGCCGGGTGCTCCATCAGCACCTCCTCGATCTCGCGCGGATAGACGTTGAAACCGCCGCGGATGATCATGTCCTTGGACCGATCGACGATGAAGTAGAAACCGTCCTCGTCCTTCTTGGCCAGGTCGCCGGAGCGGAACCAGCCGTCCTTGATGGCCTCCGCGGTCGCCTCGGGGCGACCGTAGTAGCCCTTCATCACGTTGTGGCCCTTGATCGCGATCTCGCCGACCGCGTCGGGGCCGTCCTCGACGTCGGTCCATCCCAGGTCGTTCTGGATCAGCTTCATCTCCACGCCGGGGATCGGCTTGCCGATCGAGCCGACGCGAGGCTCCTCGCCGTACACCGAGAAGGACGCGACCGGCGAGGTCTCCGAGAGGCCGTAGCCCTCGAGGATCGTGACGCCGAAGCGGTCCTTGAACTGCTTGTGGATCTCACCGGGCAGGGCGGCGCCACCAGCTGCAGCGACCCGCAGGTTCGCTGCGAGCGACTCGACGTCCACCGTGTCGTCCAGCGCCGCGAGCAGTCCCCAGTACATCGTCGGCACGCCGGCGAAGAACGTGACCTTCTCGCGCAGCATCAGGTCGAGGGCGGGCTTGGCCTCGAAGCGCGGCAGCATCACGACGGTGCCGCCGTAGGCGAAGGCTCCGTTCTGGATCACGGTCTGCCCGAACGAGTGGAACAGCGGCAGCACGCACAGGTACGTGTCGGGGTTGTCGGCGTCGGCGCCGAACAGGTCGACGCCCGCCAGCGCGTTGTCGCGCATGTTGCGGTGGCGCAGCTCGGCACCCTTGGGCTGCCCGGTCGTGCCCGAGGTGTAGAGGATGACGGCCGTGTCGTCGTCGTCACGCTCGACCGTCTCGAACGTCGCGGGCTGCTTGGCCACGAGCGGCGCGAAGTACTCCGGCGGCGACAGGGGCTCGGGCCACTTGGCGTCCATGCGGATCAAGAAGAACTCCGAGCACGTATCGGTCGCCTCGAAGCCCTCCCACGCCGACTCGCCGATCGGCAGGTCGGGCGTGCCCTCGAAGGCGAAGTACGCCTTCGCGTCGGAGTCGGCCAGGTGATAGGCCACCTCGCGGGGCTTCAGCAGCACGTTGAGCGGGACGACCGTCGCACCGGCCTTGAGGATGCCGTAGTAGACGATCGTGAAGTAGGGCAGGTTCGGGCACGAGAGCGCGACCTTGTCTCCGGGCTGGATGCCGCGCTCGACCAGGAGGTTGGCCACTTGGTTCGCGGCTCCGTTGACCTGCGCGTAGTTCAGCTTGGTGTCGCCGAAGACGACCGCGGTGCGGTCGGCGTACTTCTCGGCGGAGTTCTCCAGCAGGGCGGCGAGATTGGCCACGGGTGCTCCTTGGGTGCGACGACGGTCACGCCAGACTACTGGGCGGTAGAGAGCGACGCAGAGCGGTCGAGCGTCAGAACGTCTCGCCGGTGAGCTGCTCGTACGCCTGCACGTAGCGCTCGCGGGTCTTCGCGACGATCTCGTCCGGCAGGGTCGGCGGCTGCTCGTTGCTCGCGCGGTCCCATCCGCTCTCGGGCGAGATGAGCCAGTTGCGCACGAACTGCTTGTCGTACGACGGCTGGGAGCGTCCGGGCTGCCACGAGTCGGCCGGCCAGAAGCGGGACGAGTCGGGCGTCAGCACCTCGTCCGCCAGCACGATCGTGCCGTCGGGGCGGGCGCCGAACTCGAGCTTGGTGTCGGCCAGGATGATGCCGCGCTCGCGAGCGATCTCCTCGGCGCGGGCGTAGACACGGAGCGTCAGGTCCTTCAGGGCGGTGGCGGTCTCGAGGCCGATCGTGTGGGTGACCGCCTCGAACGACACGTTCTCGTCGTGCTCGCCCAGCTCGGCCTTGGTGGCCGGGGTGAAGATCGGCTCGGGAAGTCGCGCGCCGTCGACCAGGCCCGCGGGCAACGGCACCCCGCACACCTCGCCGGTGGCCTCGTAGTCGCTGAGCCCCGATCCGGTGAGGTAGCCGCGGGCGACGCACTCGACCGGGAACATGTCGAGCTTCTCGACGATGAGTGCGCGACCGCGGACCTGCTCGGGCACGTCGGTCGAGACGACGTGGTTGGGGATCAGGTCGGCCAGCTGGTCGAACCACCACAGCGACATGCGCGTGAGGATCTCGCCCTTGTCGGGGATGCCGGGCTCGAGGATGAAGTCGAACGCCGAGACCCGGTCGGACGCCACCATCAGGAGGTGGCCGGACTCCACCTCGTAGAGGTCGCGGACCTTGCCCGAGTGCAGGTGGGTGGCTCCAGGGATGTCGAGTGGCACGCGCCCAGCCTAGTGGCCCCGCGCCTTCGTCAGGCGAGGACCGCGAGCGTGACCGCGCCGACGACCAGCATGACCGCCCCGAGGAGCAGCAGCTGGCGGACCAGCCGGGCCGCGACCCGGTCGGGCTCGGCCAGCCGGGCACGCGAGGGATCCCGCGGGTCGACGAACAGCCCGACCGGTCCGTCGGCCGGCACCAGCGCGTCCTCCGGCACCTGGACGCGCAGCCGACGACCCTCGGGGCTGACGTACTCGACGCGCCTGGACGCGCCGGACCCGACGACGCTGCCCGTGACGGGGAGCCAGTCGGAGGGGCGCAGCGCGAGAGCCCGGCGGCGGGTCCAGGCCCACCACACGAGCACGGCCCCACCGACCAGGAACCCCGCGGGGACCAGGGTGATCGGCATCCTCCGAGCGTAGGCCTCGCCGCACACCTGTGCCCGTTCGATCGGGCCGAGACTCCTAGAGGATCGAGCCGGGGGTGTACGCCGCGGCGGCCGGGTCGGCGGCGACGATCTCCTCGATGCGCGCCACGACCGCGTGGACCTGGCTGACTGCCGCGCCGGTGAAGTCGATCGGCGACGCGACGAGGCTCGCGAGGTCGTCCTTCGACAGGCCCAGGCGCTCGTCCGCGGCCAGGCGCGCGAACAGGTCGTTCTCCGCGGCACCCTTCTCGCGCATCTCCAGCGCGACGGCGACCGCGTGCTGCTTGACGGCCTCGTACGCCGTCTCGCGCCCGCGGCCGTTGCGCACCGCGGCCATGAGGACCTTGGTCGAGGCCAGGAACGGGAGGTAGCGGTCGAGCTCACGCTGGATCACGGCCGGGAACGTGCCGAACTCGTCGAGGACGGTCAGGAACGTCTCGAACAGGCCGTCGGCGGCGTAGAACGCATCGGGCAGGGCCACGCGGCGGACGACCGAGCACGACACGTCGCCCTCGTTCCACTGGTCGCCGGCGAGCTCGCCGACCATCGAGGAGTAGCCGCGCAGGATGACCGCGAGTCCGTTGACGCGCTCGCACGAGCGGGTGTTCATCTTGTGCGGCATCGCGCTCGAGCCGACCTGACCGGGCTTGAAGCCCTCGGTCACGATCTCGTTGCCTGCCATCAGACGGATGGTCGTCGCGAGGTTGGACGGGGCGGCCGAGAGCTGCACCAGCGCTGTCACGACGTCGTAGTCGAGCGAGCGGGGGTAGACCTGGCCGACGCTCGTCAGCACCTTGTCGAAGCCCAGGTGGGACGCGACCCGGCGCTCGAGCTCGGCGAGCTTCTCCTGGTCGCCGCCGAGCAGGTCGAGCTGGTCCTGTGCTGTGCCGACCGGGCCCTTGATGCCACGCAGGGGGTAGCGCGCGATGAGGTCGTCGAGCCGGTCGATCGCGACCATCAGCTCGTCGGCAACGGTCGCGAAGCGCTTGCCCAGCGTCGTGGCCTGCGCGGCGACGTTGTGGCTGCGTCCGGCCATGACCAGCTCGGCGTGCTCCGACGCGAGGCGTCCGAGCCGGGCCAGGGTCGCCACGGCGCGCTCACGCATGAGCTCGAGGGAGGCCTTGATCTGCAGCTGCTCGACGTTCTCGGTGAGGTCACGCGAGGTCATGCCCTTGTGGATGTGCTCGGTGCCGGCGAGGTCCGCGAACTCCTCGATGCGGGCCTTGACGTCGTGACGGGTGATCTTCTCGCGCGCCGCGATCGAGGCGAGGTCGACGTGGTCGATCACCGACTCGTACGCCTCGATCACCCCGTCAGGCGTCTCGACGCCGAGATCGCGCTGCGCCTTGAGCACGGCGATCCAGAGACGTCGCTCCAGCACGATCTTGTGCTCGGGCGACCAGACGCGGGCGATCTCCGGGGAGGCGTAGCGGTTGGCGAGGACGTTCGGGGTGGTCACAGCTCTATTGTTCCCTGCTCCGCCGCGAGGGCGATGTCGGTCCGGTGGTGGGCTCCACGAATGTCGATGAGGTCGATCCCGGCGTACGCACGGCGGCGCGCCTCGGCGAGGTCCGCGCCGACGGCGGTCACCGACAGGACGCGACCTCCCGCGGTGACGAGCCGGTCGTCGGCGAGGGCTGTGCCGGCGTGGATCACGTCGACCCCCTCGAGCGCATTGGCTGCGTCGAGGCCCTCGATCACATCGCCCTTGACCGGCGACTCGGGATATCCCTCGGCCGCCACGACCACGGTGACCGACGAGGCCCGCTCCCACTGCGGCAGGCCGACCTCGGCGAGCTCACCGGTGGCGGCGCCGTGCAGCAGGGCCGACAGCGGCGTCTTGAGCAGCGACAGGATTGACTGCGTCTCGGGGTCACCGAAGCGGGCGTTGAACTCGATGACGCGGACACCGCGGCTCGTGAGCGCGAGTCCGGCGTAGAGCAGGCCCTGGAACGGGGTGCCGCGCCGGGCCATCTCCTGCACCGTCGGCACGAGCACACGGCGCGTCACCTCGGCGACAAGACCGTCCGGCGCCCAGTCCAGCGGCGTGTAGGCACCCATGCCGCCCGTGTTGGGCCCCTCGTCACCGTCGTACGCCCGCTTGAAGTCCTGCGCGGGCTGCAGCGGCAGCACGGTCTCGCCGTCGGTGATCGCGAACAGCGACACCTCGGGGCCGTCGAGGAACTCCTCGATGACGACGCGGCGGCACGCGGCGGCGTGATCGATCGCGGCCTGCCGGTCGTCGGTGACCACCACGCCCTTGCCCGCGGCGAGAGCGTCGTCCTTGACGACGTACGGCGGGCCGAAGGCGTCGAGCGCTGCGACGACCTGCTCGGGCGTCTCGCAGACGTGCGCCAGGGCGGTCGGCACCTCGGCGCCGGCCATCACCTGCTTCGCGAACGCCTTGGAGCCCTCGAGCTGGGCGGCCTCCTTGCTCGGCCCGAAGCACGCGATGCCCGCAGCGCGGACCGCGTCGGCCACGCCCGCGACGAGCGGGGCCTCGGGCCCGACGACGACCAGGTCGACGCCGAGCGAGACGGCCAGGTCGGCCACCTGCGCACCGTTCATCGGGTCGACGTCGTGGAGCGTCGCGACGGCCGCGATGCCGGGGTTGCCCGGCGCAGCGTGCACCTCGGAGACCTGCGGATCACGGGACAGGGCGAGGGCCAGCGCGTGCTCACGGCCGCCGGTGCCGATGACGAGTGTCTTCACGGAGCACGAGCCTATCGTTCCGGCGGCGGGCGCCCCGCTCAGAGCAGGTCGTACCGCTCGATCGACTGCTCGCGGTCGGGGCCCACGCCGATCGTCGAGATCCGCGCACCCGACATCGCCTCGAGCGCGAGGACGTACTCCTGCGCGGTCTTGGGCAGGTCCTCGAACGTCCGGGCCGCCGAGATGTCCTCGGTCCAGCCGGGGAGGTACTCGTAGATCGGCTTGGCGTGGTGGAAGCCGGTCTGCGTCATCGGCATCTCGTCGACGCGCTCGCCGTCCACGTCGTACGCGACGCACACGGGGATCTGCTCCCAGCCGGTCAGCACGTCGAGCTTGGTCAGCACGAAGTCGGTGACGCCGTTGATGCGGGCCGCGTAGCGCGCGATCGGGGCGTCGTACCAGCCGCAGCGGCGGGGACGCCCGGTCGTGGTGCCGAACTCGGCACCGTTCTGCCGCAGACGCTCGCCGTCCTCGTCGAACAGCTCGGTCGGGAACGGTCCCTCGCCGACGCGGGTCGCGTACGCCTTGACGATGCCGATGACGCGGGTGATCTCGGTCGGGGCGATGCCCGAGCCGGTGCACGCGCCGCCGGTCGTCGCCGACGAGGACGTCACGAACGGGTAGGTGCCGTGGTCGACGTCGAGCAGCGTGGCCTGACCGGCCTCGAGCAGCACGGTCTTGTCGGCCTTGAGCGCATCGTGCAGCAGCAGCGGGGTGTCGGCAACCATCGGGCGGAGCCGGTCGACGTACGACAGGAGCTCCTCGACGATCTCGTCGACCTCGACCGCGCGGCGGTTGTAGATCTTGGTGAGGATCTGGTTCTTGAGGTCGAGGGCGCCCTCGACCTTCTGGCGCAGGATCTTCTCGTCGAACAGGTCCTGGATGCGGATGCCGAGGCGGTTCATCTTGTCCGCGTACGTCGGGCCGATGCCGCGACCGGTCGTGCCGATCTTGCGGCTGCCGAGAAAGCGCTCGGCGACCTTGTCCAACGTGCGGTTGTAGTCGGCGATGACGTGCGCGTTGGCGCTGACCACCAGGCGCGACGTGTCGATGCCGCGCTCGTTGAGCCCGTCGATCTCCTCGAACAGGACCTTGAGGTCCACGACGACACCGTTGCCGATGACCGGCACGCAGCCGGGGCTCAGGATGCCGCTCGGCAGGAGGTGCAGGGCGTACTTCTGGTCGCCGATGACGACCGTGTGCCCTGCGTTGTTGCCACCGTTGAACTTCACCACGTAGTCGACCCGACTACCCAGGATGTCCGTGGCCTTGCCCTTGCCTTCGTCGCCCCACTGGGCTCCGACGATGACGACTGCGGGCATGGAGATGCACCACCCTCATACGTGCGACAAGCCCCGTGGTTGCGGGGCTCTTACCGGCGCAGTCTACCGCGAACGGTGACCCGGGCGGAGCACGGTCAGCCGGACCGGCGCGCGCGGTACGCCGCGACGGCGGCGCGGTTGCCGCAGGCAGTGCTGCAGAATCGCCGCGATCGGTTGCGTGACAGGTCGAGCACGACGCCCTCGCAGTCGCCCTGTGCGCACACGCCGAGCCGGGATGTCTCGTCGGCGCGGATCACGTCGACCATGGCCATCGCAGTCTCCACCGCGATGCGCACCGCGAGCGGCTGGTCGTCCTCCGTCGCGTGCAGGTGCCAGTCGAATCCGTCGTGCCGGCGCAGCTGCGGGCGCGCGACACCGTCGCTCAGCATCTGGTTGACCACCTCGGCGGCCGCGTCACGATCGGCGGTCAGCAGCTCGCGCAGCTGCGGCCGCAGGGCGCGCAGCTCGGCGAGCTCGGCGGCGTCGCCGGTGTGGAGACCGGTGTAGGCGTTCTCCTCGTAGAAGTCGGCCACGTCGTCCACGGTCGTCAGGGTGTCGGGCTCCTGGGCGGAGTTCACGAGCCAGACGGCAGCCACGAGGACGATCTCGGTGTCATGAGTGAAGACCACGTTGACACCTTACAGGTCCAGCATCTAGTGTCACATGTCATGGCCCCTTTGACTCATGACACAGATGTTCGTGCAGCGTCCCGCACGACGTCCGGTGTCACCTTTGCGGTGGCCGGCGCCGCGTCGTTCGCGTTGTCCGGCCCGCTCGCGAAGGGGCTCATCCAGGCCGGCTGGACCGCAGGCGCCGCCGTCACCGTGCGCGTGCTCGTCGCGGCGCTCGTCCTCGCCGTGCCCGCCGCGCTCACGATGCGCGGGCGCTGGGGACTCCTACGGGGGAACGTCCGTCTGATCGTCGCCTACGGCGTGATCGCCGTGGCCGGCTGCCAGCTCGCGTACTTCAACGCAGTCGAGCGCATGCAGGTCGGCGTGGCCCTCCTGATCGAGTTCACCTGCCCGGTCGCGGTGCTGGCCTGGATGTGGTGGCGACACGGGCAGCGGCCCACCCGGCTGACGGTCATGGGCGCGGTCCTCGCGATCGCCGGCCTCGTGCTGGTGCTCGACCTGACGTCCGGCGCGGACGTCGACGGGCTCGGCATCGCGTGGGCACTCGCAGCGATGGCCTGTGCCGCGGTCTACTGGGTGCTGTCCGCAGACGAGGACAACGGCCTGCCCGGGCTCGCGCTCGCGGCCGGCGGGATGTTGTTCGGCGGCGTCGGCCTGGTGGCCGCGGGACTCATCGGCATCATCCCGCTCGCCGCGTCGAGCGAGGACGTCGAGCTCGCCGGGAACCTGCTTCCGTGGTGGCTCGTCCTGCTGGTCCTCGGCGTCGTCACGGCCGGGCTCGCGTACGTGCTCAGCATCGCGGGGAGCCGCCGCCTGGGGTCGCGCCTCGGCTCGTTCGTCGGCCTCGCCGAGGCGGTGTTCGGCGTCCTGTTCGCGTGGCTGCTGCTGTCGGAGGCACCCCGAGCGGTGCAGCTGGCGGGCGGAGCGCTGATCCTCGCCGGAGTCGTGGCCGTTCGGCTCGGCGAGCCGGAGATCCAGGAGGCGCCGCCGGCCGGCACGACCCCGTAGTCTGGCCCCGCCATGACGTCACTCCTTGCAATCGCCAACGCTGAGGCCGGCGCCGCAGACGACACTGCGGTCGAGGCCGCAGTGGATGCGCTGCGGGACGACTTCGACGTCGACCTCGTCCGTACGTCGAGCCCCGACGACCTGTCCGCCGCGCTGTCAGCGCACCCGGACGTGGACGTCCTCGTGGTGCTGGGCGGCGACGGAAGCCTCCATGCTGTCGTGACGGCGCTGCACCGCGCCAAGCGCCTGGACTCCGTCACGGTCGGTCTCATCCCCCTCGGCACGGGTAACGACTTCGCCGCGACCCTGGGGCTTCCCGACGAGCCCGACAAGGCCGCGCTCGCGGTCGTCACGGGCCACACCCGGCAGATCGACCTGATCCTGGACGACGAAGGCGACGTCGTCGTCAACGCCGCCCACATCGGCATCGGCGCGGAGGCGGCCGCAGCTGCCCGCCCGTGGAAGAAGGCCCTCGGTCCGGTCGGCTACGCGATCGGTGCGGCCCTCACCGGCCTCAAGGGGCTCACGACACCCGGGGCGCGCCTGACGATCTCGGTCGACGGCAAGCCCTTGTCCCGCAAGAACCCGGTCATCCAGGTCGCGGTCGGCAACGGTCGGTTCGTGGGCGGCGGAGCGCCCCTCCTGCCGCAGGCGGACCCGTCGGACGGCGAGCTCGACGTGTCCGTGTCCTACACCGAGTCGCCGCTGCGGCGCATCGCGTACGCGTTCAGCGTCCGTCGCGGCGAGCACCACCGCCGCGACGACGTGATCTATCTGCGTGGCACCGAGGTCGAGGTCCGCGGGGACGCCCTGCGGTGCACGAGCGACGGCGAGCTCACGGCGCCGTCGACGCACTACCGCTGGACGTTGCTGCCCTCCGCGATGACGGTCTTCGTCCCTTAGGACTTCGGCGCGACCAGCTCGGCGTACGCCTCCGGGCTCGACTCGTGCAGGAACTCGCGGCACCGGTGGGCCTCGGCCTCGTCACCGAGCCGCTCGGACGCGTCCGCGAGGGCGGCCAGCGAGCGCAGGAACGGGCGGTTGGGCTCGTGCTCCCACGGCAGGGGGCCGTGGCCCTTCCAGCCGTTGCGGCGCAGCAGGTCGAGCGAGCGGTGGTAGCCGGTGCGGACGAAGGCGTACCCCTCGAGATCGCGACCCTCCGCCAGGGCCAGCTCGGCCAGGGTGACCCAGGCCAGCGCCGAGTCGGGGTGCAGCGAGGCGACGTTCTGCGGGCTGTGGCCCGCGGCGAGCTCGGCAGCCCCCGGGTCCTCGGGGAGCAAAGTGGCGGGCGGTTCACCGAAGAGATTGGTCATGACCCCATCCTCCCATCCCGGATTCCCAGGAGAACCCCGGAACCCGTCACCACGCGCACGTGGCAACCGGTGGGTCGTGCCGGTTTCCTGATGGACGTACGCCGCTCCGGTCGCGGCGGGCGCGTCCGTCCACAGGACGGCGGGCGTCCCACGTTGTCCACCGGGCGCGCATCGCCGTGTCCACGCTGACCGTCCGCGTTCGACGCTGGCACGATGAACGATCAGCTGCTCGTCCGCGCCGAAGAGCGTGGGTTCCTCACTCGCCCGGAGATCCTCGATGCCGGGTACGACGACCGTGACATCCGCGAAGCCATCCGACTCCGCCTGCTCACCCGCATCGGCGCCGGTCTCTACGCCCTCACCGCCGCCTACGGCTCGCTCACCGAGCTCGACCAGCTGGCCGTTCGCAGCCGTGCGGTGTCCCGGCGCCACGCGGGCGCGGTCGCGTTGACGCACCAGTCCGCGGCGGCTCTCCACGGCCTGCCGATGTGGGACGCGCCGCTGACCGAGGTGCACGTCACCCGGCTCGACACCGGGCGCGGCCGGCACGAGGCGGGCGTCCAGCACCACACCGGGTCGATCGGCGAGTCCGATGTCGTGGAGATCGACGGCGTCCTCGTCTCGTCCCCCGATCGATGCGTGTGGGAGCTCGCCTGCGGACTGTCCGTCGAGAGCGCGCTCGTGACGGTCGACGCGGCGCTGCACCGAGGTCTCGTGACGCCCGAGTCGCTCCTCGAGACGGCCGGCCCGTTCCGTACGTGGCGCGGCTCCCGCTCGGGGCGACTGGCGCTCAGCCTGGCCGATGGTCGGTCAGAGTCCCCCGGCGAGTCCCGCAGCCGCTACCTCTTCTGGCGGTACGGCCTGCCGGCCCCCGAGCTGCAGTTCGAGCTCTTCGACAGTGCCGGACGGTTCGTCGCGCGCACCGACTTCGTCTGGGAGCTGTACCGGCATCTCGCGGAGTTCGACGGGCGCATCAAGTTCGACGGCACGTTCCGGCCCGAGGGCTTCGAGTCGGTCTTCGCCGAGAAGCGTCGTGAGGATGACGCCCGTGCGGAGAACTGGGGCATGAGCCGGCTCATCTGGACGCACCTCGACGCGAGCCGCGCCCGCGCAACGGCCCTCCGCGTGCAGGCCGGTCTCGAGCGTTCGCGGGCGCTCTACGGGCGTACGGTCATCGTCTGACAGAAAGCCGGCACGTCACCCTTGTCGTTCCACGGGTGACGTGCCGGCTTTCGGGGTTCTCCTGGGAAACCGAGCGGTCAGAGCCGGGTGCCGGCGCTCCGCAGGGCGGCGCAGGCCTCGGCGACGCGCGTGGCCATGCCGGCCTCGGCGGCCTTGCCCCAGGCACGGGGGTCGTACGCCTTCTTGTTGCCGACCTCGCCGTCGACCTTGAGGACGCCGTCGTAGTTGGTCATCATGTGACCGGCGACCGGGCGCGTGAACGCGTACTGCGTGTCGGTGTCGACGTTCATCTTCACGACGCCGAAGTCGACCGCGGCCGAGATCTCCTCGGGCAGCGAGCCGGATCCGCCGTGGAAGACCAGGTCGAACGGCGAGTCCTTGCCGTACTTGGACGCGACGGCCTCCTGAGCGGCCTTGAGGATCTCGGGACGCAGCGTGACGTTGCCGGGCTTGTAGACGCCGTGCACGTTGCCGAACGTGAGCGCGGTCAGGTAGCGGCCCTTCTCACCGAGACCGAGCGCCTCGGCCGTGGCCAGCGCGTCCTCGGGCGTCGTGTAGAGGTGCTCGCCCATGCCGCCCTCGACGCCGTCCTCCTCGCCACCCACGATGCCGATCTCGACCTCGAGGATGATGTTGGCCGCCGCACAGGCCGCCAACAGCTCCTGCGCGATCTGCAGGTTCTCCTCCAGCGGCACGGCCGAGCCGTCCCACATGTGCGACTGGAAGTAGGGCAGGCCGCCGGACTTGACCCGCTCGGCGGACGCCGCGACGAGGGGGCGGACGAAGCCGTCGAGCTTGTCCTTGGGGCAGTGGTCGGTGTGGAGCGCGACGTTGACCGGGTACTTCTTGGCGACCTCCTGTGCGAACGCGGCAAAGGCCAGCGAGCCGGAGACCATGTCCTTGACGGTGGGCCCGGAGAGGTACTCCGCACCGCCGGTCGAGACCTGGATGATGCCGTCGCTCTCGGCCTCCGCGAATCCGGCGAGGGCGGCGTTCAGGGTCTGCGAGGACGAGACGTTGATGGCCGGGTAGGCGAACGACTCGGCCTTGGCCTTGTCGAGCATCGCGGCGTAGACCTCGGGTGTGGCGACGGGCATGAAGGACTCCTGAAGGACGTCGAGCGGGATTGTCCGTCAGTATCCCACCCCTGTTCCCCCCGCGAGAGGCGCACCGCAGTTGGTTCCAGCCACCGAGATCGCGGTACGTGCCTCCGTCGCGCTCAGGACGCCGCGAGCGCCTTCACCGCGGCCCGGGCGGCGACCTGGACGGGGCTCCAGATCGACGAGAACGGCGGCGCGTACGCGAGGTCCAGCATGACGACCTCGTCGACCGTCATCTCCGCGGCGAGCGCGGTCGCCGCGACGTCGACGCGCAGGGCTGAGCCCTCCGAGCCGACGATCTGGGCACCGAGGAGGCGCCGCGTGGCGCGGTCGGCGACCACGACGACGGTCATGGAGCCGGGATCGGGCATGTAGCCCGCGGCACCGGTCGTCTCGATCCGGGCGACGACCGGATCGAAGCCGGCATCGCGCGCCTGCTCCTCCCCCAGCCCGGTGCGGGAGATCTCCAACGAGCAGAACTTCGTGATCGCGGTCTGCACGACACCGGGGAACGCCAGGCGCGGCTCCTCGTCGAGCAGCTCGGCCGCGATGCTGTCGGCCGCGACCATGCCCTGCTTGTTGGCGTGGGTGCCGAGGGGCAGGTGCACGAGCCCGCGCGTCACGCGGTCGAGCGTCGCGACGCAGTCGCCCGCGGCCCAGATGTCGGGGAAGCCCTCGACCCGCTGGTGCTCGTCGACGACGATCCCGCCCTTCGGGCCGAGCGGCAGCCCCGCGTCGGCGGCGAGGGCCGACCGGGCGGTGACGCCGAGCCCCAGCACGACCAGGTCCGCAGGGAACGTCTCCCGCTCGGTCCGCACCGCCGCGACCCGCCCGGACTCGTCGAGCGTGAATCCCGTGACGGCCGCACCGGTCTGCAGGTGGATGCCGCGCGCCCGCATGCCGTCAGCGATCAGCTCGCCGAGAGGCGCCTCGACGATCGGCAGCGGGCGGGGTCCGCGCTCGACGACGGTCGTGGGGAATCCTCGTACGACACACGCCTCGGCGATCTCCAGCCCGATGTACCCGCTGCCGACCACGACGACGCGGCTGGGCCCGTCCGCGAGGGCGTCGATCAGCACCTGCCCGTCGTCGAGCGACTGCACCCCGTGGATGCCCTGGCCGTCGATGCCCGGCAGGTCGGGGCGCACGGGCTCGGCCCCGGTCGCAAGGACCAGCCGGTCGTACGCCACGGGGTCGCCGTCGCGCACCGAGACGGTTCGGGCCTGGGGGTCGATCGCGGTCGCCTCGACCCCCAGGCGCAGGTCGATGCCGACCTTGCGGTGCTCCTCGGGCGTACGCGCGACGAGTGCGTCCGCGGACGCCACCTCGCCGGAGACCCAGTACGGGATGCCGCACGCGGAGTAGGACGTCCACCTGCCCCGCTCGAGGACGATGACCTCGTCCTCGTCACGCAGTCGCCGCCGCAGCGCTGACGCGATGGTCATCCCTGCCGCGTCGCCGCCGATGATGACCACACGATTGCCCATGTCCGCGAGCCTACGGCTCCCGCGCCCACTCCGGCCCCGTCACCCGCTCCCGGCAAGGTGGGCGCCGATCACCGTGACCACGAAGACGAGCACGATGCCGGCCGCCGGCCAGACCGCGCGCATCGTCCCGCGCCCGGCCGCCCGGCGCGCGCCGCCGAAGGCCACCACGCACGCGACCACGAATCCGCCGTAGATCACGACCGAGGCGAGGGTGCGGTGTGACGGACGGCAGTCCTTGAAGCACTCGGTGCCGGCCAGTGCCCACAGGGAGATCAGGAGGCCCAAGCCGAGAGCACCGACGAAGGCAGCGAACCCGAGGTTGGTCAGCCGGCCGTCGAGGGAGTGCTGGTCGGCGCGCGGACGTGAAGGACTCATGCCCGCACCCTCTCACACCCCGAGACACCCTCTCACCTCTCGCCGCCATCCCCGCGAGTGGCGCAAAAATGGACGACACGCCGTCCCAAAACCTCCACCTTGCGCCAGTCGCGGGTTGGGTTGCGCCAGTCGCGGGTCGGGTCAGAGCTCGGCGTGCTGGCGGATCCAGGAGTGCATCGCGATCGCGGCGGCAGCGCCCGCGTTGATCGAGCGGGTCGAGCCGAACTGGGCGATCGAGAGCGTACGCTCGCAGGCCGCGCGCGCCTCGTCGGACAGCCCCGGTCCCTCCTGGCCGAAGACGAGGACGCACTCGCGCGGCAGCGCAGCGGTCTCGATCGGCACGGAGTCCTCGACGTTGTCGATCCCGATCACGGCCAGGCCAGCGTCGTGCGCCCAGGTCGCGAGCTCGTCGACCGTCGAGTGGTGCCGCACGTGCTGATAGCGATCGGTCACCATCGCCCCTCGGCGGTTCCACCTGCGCCGTCCGACGATGTGGACCTCGGCGACGGCGAACGCATTCGCGGTGCGCACGATCGAGCCGATGTTGAAGTCGTGCTGCCAGTTCTCGATCGCGACGTGGAACGGGTGCCGGTGCTGGTCGAGATCGGCGACGACCGCCTCGAGCCGCCAGTAGCGGTAGCGATCGACGACGTTGCGGCGATCGCCCTCGCGCAGCAGCTCGGGGTCGAAGTGGTCATCCGTCGGCCACTCGCCCTCCCACGGTCCGACGCCGACCTCAAGGTCGACCGGATCGGCTCTGGGATCACTCATGCGGAGATGCCGAACTCCTCGCGGTACCCGCGGATAGCGTCGAGGTGCTCGGCGTGGCGACCGGTCTCCTCGACGTACTCGATGATCTGGTCGAACGAGATGATCGACACGACCGGCACGCCGAAGTCGCGCTCGACCTCCTGGATCGCCGAGAGGTCACCGCGTCCGCGCTCCTGCCGGTCGACCGCGACGACGATGCCCGCGACGCTCGCGTCCACCGAGTCGACGATCTCCATCACCTCGCGGATCGCCGTGCCCGCGGTGATGACGTCGTCGACGACCAGCACCCGGCCCTCGAGCGGTGACCCGACGATCAGGCCGCCCTCGCCATGGTCCTTGGCCTCCTTGCGGTTGAAGCACCACGGCACGTCGCGGTCGTGCACCTCCGACAGCTGCACCGCTGCGGCAGACGCGATCGGGATGCCCTTGTAGGCCGGGCCCATCAGCACGTCGAACTCGAGGCCGCTGTCGACGATCGCGTCGGCATAGAACCGGCCCAGGCCGGCCAGCCGAGCGCCGGTGTTGAACAGCCCTGCGTTGAAGAAGTACGGCGACGTCCGACCCGACTTGAGGGTGAACTCGCCGAAGCGCAGCACGCCGTGGTCGAGGGCGAGCTCGATGAACGCCCGCTGGAAGTCCTGCATGCCTCAGCCCGCCTTGTTCGTGGTGGAGGTCGCGGTGTTGGCCTCGGTCTTCTTGACCGTCTTGACCAGGTCGGCGACGACGACGCTCCGGTTGCGTGTGTGGAAGAGCTCCGAGCAGGTCACCATCGTCAGGACCGGCTTGGTCTGCACCTCGCCGCGGCCCTCCGGGTCGGGTACGTCCCACAGCGGCCAGGAGGTCGTGAAGTCGACCGTGATCGAGGTGCCGGAGTTGCGCAGCTTGTACGTGCTGATGGCCGTGCGGGTCTCGACCACCACCTTGTCGCCCGCCCTGAGCTTCGGGAACTTCGAGAACGGCTCGCCGTGGGTGACCCGGTGGCCGGCGATCACGAAGTTGCCGACCTTGCCCGGCTTGGCGGATTTGGGATCCCACCCGACTCCCCGTTCGAGCGCCGGCCCGTCGGTGCCCTTGACGATCGGCACCTCGAAGTCGTCGCCGAACCGCTTGACGCGCAGCAGACCGATCGCGTCGCTGTCGATGCCCTTGCCCCAGTCGACCTGGAGGGTCTGCTTGATCTGCGCCTGCTCGCGCTTGGCGACGATGTTGGTGCCGAAGTACTGCCAGCCGAACCAGCCGAGGACGGCGACACCGGCCAGGATCATGGCCAGCCCGAGCGCAGTGACGAAACGGCCCCACACCCCACGGCGGGGACGCGTGGTCGAGTGGGCGGCCGGCATGACAACAATTGTGTCACCCAGGCGGCGGGAACCCCTCAGCACCGTGACGGACCCCACCCAAGAAGCGGATGAGAAATTGACCCATTCGTGCCCGACGCCGACCCCCATCGCGTAACATGGACTGTGCAGGGTCGATGTGCCTCACAGCCGTTGGCGCCTGTTGTCGGCCCACCGTTTCACCCCCCGAGAACGGTGGGCCGACTTATGTCCTCTGCAGGTCGTCCGCAGTGCGGAACGACCGCGTGAACAGCAGCACGACGGGCACCAGGACGAGCGGGATCACGAACGCCCACCGCAGGTGATCGGCCGATGCTGCCGCACCGATGAGCCCTCCACCGAGGATCGCCCCGAGGTAGTTGGCGATGTTCATCCGCGCGATCGCGACGTCGAGCGAGCGGGCCGGCACCGCACCGGCAAGGGCTGCGAAGGCCAGCGGCGCCAGGATCGCGAGCCCCAGACCCACGACGAAGAAGCCGATGATCGCCATCGCGGGCGCCGCCGCGGCCACGACGGTCGCCAGACCGATGACCCCCGTCACGGTCCCGATCGCGACCACGGCCGGCGCTCCGATGCGCCGCACCAGCAGGTCGCCGCCGAAGCGCGAGACCAGCGCACCTCCCTGGTACGCCCCGTACGCCAGCGGCGCCACGGACGTCGAGGCGTCGAGCGCGTCCTCGAGGTAGACGCTGCTCCAGGTGAGGATGCCGGTGTCGGAGGCGTAGAACAGCAAGATCACCAGGCCGAAGACCAAGACCGGGCGCCACGGCAGGTCCAGTCCCTTGGCGGACAGCCCGGGATCGCGCTCCTGCGCGCGGACGAAGCGCGGCGCCGCGACCAGCGCGACCGCCCAGGTCACGATCGCGATCACGACCAGGGACAGCGCGAACGGCACGTCGACCCGGGCGACTCCTGCGGCGTACAGCGCGCCGAGGATGCCGCCGACCGACCACATGCCGTGGAAGCTGGCCATGATGCTGGTGCCGTAGGCGGCCTGCACCCGCACGCCCTGCATGTTCATGCCGGCGTCGACCGCGCCGACGCCCAGCCCGTAGACGACGAATGCCGCCACGACCAGCGGCAGGCTGGGCGCCGCGCCGACCAGCAGGGCACCCAGACCGATCGTCAGCAGCGCGATCCGGAACGCCGTCGCGCTCGTGCGGCGCTGCGCGATCATGCCCGCGAGCACGCTCCCGACCCCCGAGACGACAGCGACGAGCACGAGGATGCCGGTCAGGCCGCCGTCGCCGATGTCGAACCGGTCCTTGAGCCGAGGGGCCTGCGTCACGATCGAGGCGAACACCAGACCCTGCAGGAAGAAACCGGCCGCGACCGCGACGCGCGTACGTCCTAGATCCGTCATCTGCGTCATCGTAGGGCCCGCGAGAGCGGTGCGTCCCGCACTAGGCTCGGGCAGATGAAGACCTCCAGCTCGCGGATCGCAGGTCTCGGCACGACGATCTTCGCCGAGATGAGCGTGCTGGCGGCGCGCACGGGTGCCGTCAACCTCGGCCAAGGGTTCCCCGACACCGACGGACCCACCGAGGTCGTCGAGCGTGCGGTCGAGGCGTTGCGGGGTGGTCGCAACCAGTACGCACCCGGCACGGGCGTGCCCGAGCTGCGGGCCGCGATCGCCGCGCACCAGCAGCGCTTCTACGGCCTGGTCGTCGACCCGGACACCGAGGTCGCCGTCACGACAGGGGCGACCGAGGCCATCGCGTCGGCCCTCCTCGGCCTGGTCGACCCCGGCGACGAGGTCATCGCGCTCGAGCCCTACTACGACTCGTACGTCGCGATGCTCCAGATGTCCGGAGCCGTCAGGCGGCCGGTGACGCTGCGCGCCCCCGACTTCCGGCTGCCGATCGATGAGCTGCGTGCCGCCGTCACCCCGCGGACCACCGCGATCCTGCTCAACACCCCGCACAACCCGACCGGGTCGGTCCTACGCCCCGAGGAGCTCAAGGCCATCGCGGCGATCGCGATCGAGCACGACCTCGTCGTCATCAGCGACGAGGTCTACGAGCACCTGACGTTCGACGGACGTCGCCACGTGCCGATCGCGACGCTGCCCGGCATGGCCGAGCGGACGCTGACGATCTCCAGCGGCGGCAAGACGTTCTCGTTCACGGGGTGGAAGATCGGCTGGGCCACCGGACCCGCGCGACTGGTGCAGGCGATGCTCGGGGCGAAGCAGTTCCTCACGTACACGTCGGGCTCTCCCCTGCAGCCCGCGATCGCCCACGCCCTCGGCGCCGAGGACGCGTACTTCACGGACTTCACGGCCCGACTCCAGTCACAGCGCGACCAGCTCTGCGAGGGCCTGCGCGAGGTGGGCCTCGAGGTGTACGTCCCCGAGGGCACGTACTTCGTCACGACCGACATCCGTCCCCTCGGCTTCGACGACGGGCTGGACTTCTGCCGCAGCCTGCCCGAGCGGGCCGGTGTTGCGGCGATCCCGCACCAGGTCTTCTACGACCCGGACACTCACTCGAGCAGTCGGGACAACCCGGGCCGTCCGCTGGTCCGCTGGGCGTTCTGCAAGCGCCCGGAGGTCCTGCGCGAGGCGATCGACCGCCTCGCCGTCCTCGGGCCGCACGCCTAGTCGTTGCCCTGCGTCCGGTCGCGCCCCTTCTTCTTCCTCGACCTCGGCTCACCCCTGTGGCTCCTGGGCGGGGTCGGCGCACCGCCGTCGTCCCCAGATCCGGCGGGCGGCGTGAGCGTCACGTGCGGCGGAAGGGCGACGGACAAGGTGATGGTGGAGCCGTCGGGGACCCGGCCGGACTTGTCGATCGCCACCACGACGCCGATGTCATCGGTCTGCACGACGTTCTTGCGCCTGACCTCGAAGCCCAGCTTCTCCAGCGCCGCCGACGCCTCGGCGTATGTCGTGCCGATCACGGTCTCAGGCGAGATGCGGACCTTGCCGGAGACGACCGACAGCGTGACCGGATCGGCTTCCCAGCCGGGCCGGCCGCCTTCGGGCGACTGCTCGACGACCTGGCCGGGAGCTTCCCCCGGCACGTCGACCCGGCGCATGTTGACGTCCATGCCGGCCTCGCGGATCTCGGCCTTTGCGTCCCGTTCGTCCATGCCGACGACGTCGGGCACGGTCTCGGGGTCCGGGGGCCACAGCCTCCTGAAGCCGAGGAAGGCGCGGCTGAGGACGACGGCCCGGACGCGATCTGCTTCGAGCGCGACGTCAGCTGCGCTGCTCGGCCGTTGCGAGGGGTCCTTGGCCGTGAGCGACTCGATGAACTGGCCGACCTCTGCCGGCATCGTGGTCGGCAACGGCGGGATGTCGTCGTTCAGATGAGCCAGCGCGGTCGCGATCTGCGAGTCGCGGCGAAATGGTGACGCGCCGGAGAGGCAGTGGTGAGCCACGACGCCCAAGGCGTAGAGATCAGAGCTCGCCGTCGCGGGCCGTCCTCCGGCCTGCTCGGGGCTCATGTACTCGACCGTGCCGACCATGACCCCGGTGTCGGTCACGGGCTCGCTGGTGACGGTCTGGGCGATGCCGAAGTCCACCAGAACGGTCCGGCCGGTGGGGGTCAGCATGATGTTGGAGGGCTTCAGGTCTCGGTGCACGACACCGACCTGGTGGGCCGCCTCGAGCCCTTCGGCGACGTGCTTCACGACGGCGAGCACCTGCTCCGCCGGGAGGGCGTGCTGCTCACGCAGCAGCTGGGAGAGGCTACGGCCCTCGATGAGCTCCATGACGATGAAGGACAGGCCGCGGGCCGATTGGTCCTGCTCGAAGTCGAAGACCTGCGCCACCCCGGGATGGTTGATCGAGGCGGCGAGGCTGGCCTCGCTTCGCATCCGGGACCTGGCGACCTCGTCGGCCAGCGCCCCGCCTCGCAGGATCTTGAGGGCCACGACGCGCCCGAGGCGCAGGTCGGTGGCCCGGTAGACGGCACCCATGCCGCCCGAGCCGATCACGTCTTCGAGCCGATAGCGCTCGTTGAGGATCTCGATCAACAGGAGTCCCGGTGCGAGACCGAGCACCCCGCCGCTCTTGGATCAAGAGCGACGGGGTGGCGGCTGTCAGACGCGCGATCCGCGACGGTTGAAGATGGTCCAACCGCCGGGGCCGACGGCGCAGCCGAGGATGATCAGGATGATGCCGAGCAGGATGCTCCCGTTGAACAGCGAGATGACCCCGTAGATGACCAGGGCAACAGCGACGATCCAGAGCAGAAATCCCATTGATTTTCCTTCCAAAGAGGACGCCGCACGGTGCGGCATCCGGGTGATTCGAGTGGTGGTCAGCGAGGCGGCACCTCGTCGCGGCGCGTGCTGCGGGAGCGCTGGCCGCTGACGATCAGGCTGAGGACGATGCCCAGGGCACCGGCAGCCATGCAGATGTAGCCGACGGTCGTCAGGTCGACGCCGTCGAGGCGGTCCTCAACCGCGAAGGCGAGAATTGCGCCGATCGCGATGAGAGCGATGGATCCACCGAAGTACATGGTCGGTCCTTTCGATTGGCCTGCCGCCGTCGACAGGTCGCCATAGCGGCGACCAGCGTGTACCCGAGCCCCCGATCCTTAATCGCACCTGAGAAAGTCGACTTGCGGTAACTGAGAGTTTCTGCTGCCAGTCCGCCTCAAAAAAAGTTGAGAATTCATCGGTACGTGGTCACGGATGAGCCGCCCGGCACGCCCCGTAAACTTTCGACATGGATGACCAACCCGGGGACTGTCCCGACGCCGTTGCCCGCTCCGCACGGTCGGGGACCCGGATCTGATGGACTACAACACCCTGCTCAACTTCGCGTTGGTCCTGCTCTTCGTCCTGATAGGTGGTGTCTTCTCCGCGACGGAGATGGCGCTGGTCTCGCTGCGTCCCAGCCAGCTGGACCGGTTGGAGCACCAGAGCTCGCGAGGGGCCAAGGTCGCGTCCCTCGCCCGCGACCCCAACACGTTCCTGGCCGCCGTCCAGATCGGCGTCACGGTCGCGGGATTCCTCTCCGCGGCGTACGGCGCCTCGACCCTTGCCCCCGACGTGGCTCCGCTGTTCACCGACCTCGGGCTGCCCCAGGGTGCGGCCGAGAACCTCGCGCTGGTGACCATGACGCTGCTGATCGCCTATCTGTCCCTCGTCCTGGGCGAGCTCGTGCCGAAGCGGTTCGCGCTGCAGAAATCGGCTGCGCTCGCGACCGCCGTCGCGCCTCCGCTGTCGCGCTTCGCGACCGTCATGAAGCCGGTGATCTGGTTCCTGTCGCTGTCGACCAACGCCGTGGTCCGGGTCCTGGGCGGGAACCCCCACGCGACCAGCGAGGAGATGTCGGAGGAGGAGCTGCGCGACCTCGTCGGCGCCCATGAGGGCCTGGAGGACGATGAGCGGCGCATCCTGGGCGGCGTGTTCGCCGCCACCGATCGCACGGTCAAGGAGGTCATGCGTCCCCGGGGATCCGTCGTGTTCCTGGCCGCGGACATGTCGTTGCCCGAGGCCGCCCGGTTCGTTCGCGAGCAGCCTCATTCGCGCTATCCGGTGACGAGGCAGTCCGTCGACGACGTCGTGGGATTCGTGCACGTCCGCGACCTGCTCGGACGCGAGCAGACCCGTGCGACCACCGTGGGTGAGATCGTCCGGGAGATTCCGAGCCTGCCCGGGACCAACCGCATCCTGCCCGCCATCTCGCAGCTGCGTCGCGACGGCGTCCACATCGCCCTGGTCGTCGACGAGTACGGCGGCACCGACGGCATCGTGACCCTCGAGGACATGGTCGAGGAGCTCGTGGGCGACATCCGGGACGAGTACGACGACCAGGGCGGCCTGCGCCAGCCGCTGCACACCGCCGGCTCGTACGACGGCGGGCTCAACATCGAGGACTTCTCGGCCGTCAGCGGGGTCCATCTGGACGACGGGCCGTACGAGACCGTCGCGGGCTACGTCATCGAGCGTCTCGGACGGATCCCGTCCGTCGGGGACGCCGTGCGCGTCGGCGACGCCACGATCACGGTGACCCAGGTCGTCGGGCGCAGGATCTCCGAGGTACGGGTCGATCTCGAGCGCCAGGACGAGGCAGGCTCCGCCGAGGTCTAGACGATGTTGCGCTCGGGGCGGCCGGCACCGGCGGCGAACCGGGAGGCGTGGAGCGGCGAGACGTCGATGAACGGCGTACGTCCGAGGTAGATGTCCCGCATGACCTCGCCGACCGCGGGTCCCATCAGGAAGCCGTGACCGGAGAACCCCGCCGCGTACAAGAAGCCCTCGACCGCGTCGGACCTGCCGATGACCGCATTGTGGTCGGGGGTCATCTCGTAGAGCCCCGCCCACCCGCTCTGGATGCCGATGTCGACCAGCGACGGGACCCGGCGCTCCATGCACTCCGCGAGGTCCTCGAGCCAGTCCGGATCGCGCGACTGGTCGAAGCCCCACGCGTCCCGGCGCTCCGGCGCGCCCATCAGCAGTCCGCGCCCCTCGCCGTGGAAGTAGAAGGACGACTCGAAGTCGATCGTGAACGGCGTCCGCGGGTCCAGGTCGGCGACCGGTTCGGTGACGACGATCTGGCGGCGCAGCGGCTCGATCGGCATCTGCTCGCCCACCCACGCCGCGATCTGCCGGGACCACGCACCGGCGGCACACACGACCGAGGGGGTCGAGATGACGCCGGCGTCCGTCCGGACGGCGACGATCGCCGAGCCCTCGACGTCGATCCCCGTCGCGGCCGTGCCGGTGAGGATCGAGACCCCGGCCCGCCGCGCTGCCCGCGCGTAGCCGAGCACCACGGACTCGGGGGTGCAGTGGCCATCGCGCGGCGAGTACAGACCACCGACCAGGCCGTCGGTCGAGATCAGCGGCGACAGGCGTGCGGCCTCGGCGACGTCCACGGTGTGCGCGTCGAGGCCGAGGGCCGTCATCAGCTCGGCATTGCGCTCGAACGACTCCAGCACCTCGTCCCCGGAGGCCAGCAGCAGGTAGCCCACCTGGTGAAGGTCGATCTCCTGGTCGAACTCGGCCGCGAACCGCTCGAACGTCTCGAGGCTGTGCTGGCCGAGGCGGATGTTGATCTCGTCCGAGAACAGGGCGCGCACACCGCCGGCGGCCTTGCAGGTCGAGCCCTCGCCGAGGGCCCCTCGCTCCAGCAGCACGACGCGCTCGACGCCCGCACGTGCCAGGTGGTACGCCGTGCTCAGCCCCATCACGCCGCCGCCGACCACGACGACGTCCGCCTCGGTGGGCACGACCTTCACGACACCCCCTGGAGCGCAGTTGAGGAGGCCAGAGTCTACGACGCGCGGCGGGTCACCGGGCCGGAGCGCGTTCGTCCGCCGCGTCGTCGGCGACGGAGGGACCCTCCCGGATGCCGATGCGGTCGTGGACCCGGCGCAGCCACGCGGGAGACCACCAGTTCCACGCCCCCAGCAGTCCCATCAGCGAGGGCACGAGCAGCGAGCGGACGATGAACGCGTCCACCAGCACACCGACCGCGGTGGCGACACCAATCTGCTGGATGAACGAGATCGAGCTGGTGCTGAACGCGCCGATGGCCACTGCCAGCAGGAGCGCGGCGCTGGTCACGACGGCGCCCGTCCGCGCGAGGCCCGTCGCGACTGCTTCCTGCTCGGAGTCGGTCTTCTGGCGTTCCTCCTTGATGCGACCGAGCAGGAAGACCCCGTAGTCGGTGGACAGGGCGAACACCAGGGCGGCGGCCACGAGGAAGTCGGTGGGCTCGACGCCACCGTTGGGCGTGTAGCCGAGCAGGCCGGTCAGCCGGCCGTCCTGATAGACGAAGGTGAGCGCGCCGAGGGCGACACCGACGGTCAGCGTGTTCATCACCACCGCCTTGACGGGCAGGATCACCGAACCGGTCATCAGCCACAGCACCACCAGGGTGAGCGTCACCATGAGGCCGATCGCGATCGGCAGGTTGTCGCGGATGGCTGCCTGCTGGTCGACGAACTCGGCCGCCGGCCCGGCCACCAGCGCGTCCACGCCGTCGACCCGGATCTCGCGAAGATCGGAGACCGCCTGCTGCGCGAGGGGTCCCGCTGGTCGGCCCTCGGTGGGCAGCACCAGCTGCCAGGTGTCGTCGTCGAGCGAGAGCGGCTCGGTGCCCGGCTGGACGCCGCGCACCTCGCTGGCCAGCGCCGCGTACTGCGCGACCTGCTCAGGCCCGTCGCCGCGCACCGCGACCGTGATCGGCGAGGTGGTGGCGCCGGCGTACTCCGCGGCCAGCCGGTCCGACACGACTCGTGCGCTCTGATCGGTCGGCACGACGGTCTCGTCGATCGGGGACCACTCCGTGCGCAGGCTCGGCACGGACAGGACGAGCATGACGGCCGCGGTCGCGGCCGCGATGCGCCCGGGGCGTCGCATGACCGCGTGGGCGAACCCGTACCACCGCCCCTCTGCCCCGTCGCCCCGCGAGCGGCGGGCCAGCCGCCCACCCATGAGGGCGAAGAACATCGGCGCGACGATCAACGAGGCGATCGCCGCGACGGTTGCCACGATGGCTCCCGCGCTGCCCATCGACTTGAGGAAGTTCATCGGGAACACCGTCAAGGTCACGAGCGCGGCGGCGACCGTGACCGCAGAGAACGCCACCGTGCGCCCGGCGGTCTGCATCGTCACCACGATCGCCTCGCGTGACGGCCCATGCCGGTGCAGCTCCTCGCGGTACCGGGACAGCAGGAACAGGGTGTAGTCGATGGCCAGGCCCAGCCCGAGGCCGATCACGAGGTTGAGCGCGAAGACGCTCAGTCCGTAGAGCTGGTTGACGCCGCTGAGGACGAGGAAGGTGCCGAGCACGGTGGTGATCCCGACGACCACCGGGAGCAGCGCCGCCCGTCCGCCGAACAAGACCAGCGACAGGACCACCAGCAGCGGCGTGGCGAGCAGCTCGGCTCGCCCCAGGTCCTTGCCGACGGTCTCGGTGATCTGCAGGCCCGCCACGTCCCGGCCGCCGACCGTCACGTCCTCGTCGTCGGCGAACTCCTCGACCGTCGCCTTCGCGACGTCGTCAGCGTCGGCGCCGGCTGCGAGAGTGCCCAGGACCAAGCGGCTGCTGTCGTCCGTCGAGCTGGCGCCCGGTGCCGCCTCTGCGACCCCGTCGAGGCCACTCAGTCGGTCAGTGATGTCGCCGAGCCGGGCCGCGTCCGCGCCCTCGACGAGCAGGGTCAGGCCCGGGGAGGGCGCGCGTCCTGTGGCCGACCCGAGCCGTTCGGTCGCGCGTACGGAGTCCGCGTCGTCAGGCACGAAGCCTCCCGACGAGTTGAGCGCGCCTGCCACCGGGCCCCCGAGAAGACCTGCGACGAGCATGAACACGGCCAGGGCGAGCAGGCCGCGGCGCGGGTGGTCGATGATGCCCCGCAGGACCCTCATCTGAGTGCCAGTCTCATGGAGATCTCCTGGGGACGACCGGTTGTCTTCCCGAGAATTCCACCGAAAAGACACGATGTCTACGCTGTGTCGATTTTATTCTTCAGATGGTCGAAAATCCCGGCTGCCGTAACGTGCCCCCATGAGCTCCCCCGCCCTTCCGCCCACCGGCCGCCGTCGGAGCGGCACCCGTAAGGGCGACACGCGGGAGCTGACGATCCTCGACACCGCCGAGCGGCTGATCGACGAGCGAGGCTTCGAGGCGGTGACCGTCGAGGCGATCGCGACGGGAGCAGGCATCTCGCGGGGCTCCTTGTACTTCTACTTCGGGTCCAAGCAGGAGGTTCTCGTCGCCCTCATCGCGCGCACCCTGGCGGCGATCCCGGCGTCCCCCTCGCACGCGACCGACAATCCGGACGTCTCGGTGAGCACGGTCGTCCGCGCCGCCCTACTGGACACCGAGACCTCCTGGCGCGAGCACGGCCGGATCATGCAGGCCGCGGTGGAGATCGGTTGCACGGTGCCCGAGGCCCAGCAGCTGTGGCGCGAGACCCTCGAGAGCATCGCCCCCCACTTCAGCAGGCTCCTGATCCGAGCGGGCATCCCTGACGACCCGGGCCCGACCGGCGCATCCGCGCTCGCCCGCTCCTTGACGTTCATGACGGAGCGCTCGTACTACTGGTCCTACGCGTGCTCCGGGACGGAGAAGCTGCGCGAGGTCACCGACACGCTCGAGCACATCTGGCTGAGCGTGATGCCGCAGGACGATCCCTCATCCGCGCCGAGGCCGTAGCCCCGGGCGGGAAGGGCGCGACGGCTGCTACAACGATGTGAGGGCCCAGTTCCGGTCCTCCAGCACCCGCTGCGAGACCGCCGCACCGGGAGCCAACCCCTCGAACGCGTGGGGCGCACCGGGGTGGACGTGCAGCTCGACCGAGACTCCGCAGGCGCTGAGCAGACGGGCATAGTTGATCGTCTCGTCTCGGAAGATGTCGAGCTCCCCGACGTCCAAGTACGCGGGCGCGACTCCACTGAGATCCTTGGCCCGAGCCGGGGCCGCCAGCTCGGAGACGTCCTCAGTACCGATCGCTTCGCCCAGGAGCGCACTCCATCCGGTGAAGTTGTTGTCGTACGTCCAGGTTGCCAAGGGCTCCAAGGTCGGGTCCGGGACGGTGTTGCGGTCGTCGAGCATCGGATAGATCAACAGCTGGCGTGCCAACGGCACACCGTGGTCGCGCGCCATGATCGCGGCGCCGGCAGCAGGGGCGCCGCCGCCGCTGTCACCCATGACGGCGACACGGTCAGGATCGACTCCCAGATCGTTCGCATGCTCGTGCAGCCACACGATCGCTGCGAACACATCCCTGGTGAGGCTCGTGTCGCGAGCCTCCGGTGCGCGCCGGTACTCCACTGCGAGGAACGGCACTCCGGAGGACTCGACGTACCGGGAGATGATCGCGTCGTAGAGATCGAGGGTGCCGCACACCAGCCCTCCCCCGTGGGAATAGACCACGGCGGAGCCAGGGGTCGAGCCCGCCCGGGTGTACCAGCGCAGGCTGAGCTCGTCGCCGTCCCAGGTCGTGGTCGAGTAGTTCGAAACGCTCACCGAAGGCGGGCGGGCCGCTGGCGCCACCGCGGCCATCAGCATCTCGGTGCGGGCGCGCAGCGACTCCCAGTCCCCGCGGGCCGGCGGGGCGGGGCGACCAGCGGAAGCCGCCTGCTCCAGCACGGCTTTGATCTCGGGATCGTACGACAGAGATGTCATGGCATGAACCTCCAGCGCTCGCGGGCCAGCACTCCTGCGGCTGAGCGATCCACCCGCCGTGCTCTCGACTCCGGCGGGGCGAACTTCTTGCGACTCACGGCGAACATCTCACGCAATCTAGCCCAGATGTCTTATTCATTACAATGATGATGACCATTGGGGGCGCGAGAACCCTCACTCGTCGTCCGGCATCGCAACATCCCCCGGGCACCTGCGCCACCACACGCCTCGCGCGGGCCACGACGGACGAGTCGGGGATGAGCGACGTAATGAGCATCGCGGCGAGCTCGCCGTTGCACCGGGGAGTCCCACGGGATTTCCAATGGCAGTAGCCATTGTTTCGCTGCAGGTCACAGACCTGCGGTGGAGCCGCCTGTCGGAATCGAACCGACGACCTTTTCATTACGAGTGAAACGCTCTACCGACTGAGCTAAGGCGGCCAAGGTCCGCCGGGGATCGCCCGTCGAACCAAGAGGAGAGTCTACCGGGTGGTCGTGGCAGCCGCGCACCACCCCGGTCACCGTAGAATCTCACCCGTGACCGACACGACGCAGGCAGAGCTCGACGAGATCCGCGCGAGCATCGACAACATCGACGCCGCCCTCATCCACGTGCTGGCCGAGCGGTTCAAGTACACCAAGCGCGTGGGTCGCCTGAAGGCCGAGCACGATCTGCCGCCCTCGGATCCGGCCCGCGAGGAGCGTCAGATCGCGCGGCTGCGGACCCTCGCGATCGACGCCGACCTCGACCCGGCGTTCGCCGAGAAGTTCCTCAACTTCATCATCGCCGAGGTCATCCGACACCACGAGAGCGCGCGCAGCTAGCCGCGCCAAGGGGACGGATCTCTCGGCGTTCGTGCTGGCCTGGCTACCGAAACGCAGAAAGATCGGTCCCCGGGCGTGCCCGCCGGCCCGCAAGCCCGGCCCGGCTGGCTGGCGCGGGCGGCGGTCAGGACTCCTTGCAGACCGTGCCGTTCTTGGGCGCCTTGCCCTTGACCAGGTAGTTGTCGACGATCTTGACGATGCACTTGTTGCCCGAGACGTACGCCGTGTGGCCGTCGCCCTCACGGGTGAGCAGCACGCCGGAGTCGAGCTGGGAGGCGAGGGCCTGCGCCGACTCGTAGGGCGTCGCGGGGTCACGGGTCGTGCCGATCACCAGGATGGGCGGAGCGCCCTTGGCATCGATGTCGGGCAACGGGTTGGTGGCCTTGATCGGCCAGTCGCTGCAGCCAAGCGCGCCCCAGCCCAACGAGGCGCCGAAGACAGGTGAGGCCTTCTCGAAGCGCGGCAGCTCGGCCTTCGTCTCGTCCACCGTCAGGCCCTTGCCGCCCGCGTCGAGGCAGTTGACCGCGTAGATCACCTGGCCGCCGTTGGTGGCGTAGGAGCCGTCCTGGTTGCGCTCGAAGTAGGCGTCGGACAGGGCCATCAGCACCGAGCCGTCGCCGTCGAACGCGGCCCGCAGCGCCTGCGTGAGGTAGTCCCAGGTCTGCTGGTCGTAGAGGGTGACGGCGATGCCGTAGAACGCATTGCCCTCGGTCAGCTCGCGGCCGTCGGGGAGCTTGAGCGGCTTCTGGTCGAGCTGGTCGAGCAGCGTGGCGATCTTGGCCATGCCGGCCTCGGCGTTGTCGCCGAGCGGGCAGTTCGACTGCTTCACGCAGCTCTTCACGTACGCCTCGAGGGCGCGCTGGAAGCCGGTGGTCTGGGCGAAGCTGCTGCCGACCGCGTCGAGGGTCGGGTCGACCGCACCGTCGAGCACCATGCGGCCCACCTTGTCGGGGAACAGCTCGGCGTAGACCGCGCCGAGCTGCGTGCCGTAGGACGCACCGAACCAGTCGAGCTTCTTGCGACCGAGCAGGGCTCGGACGACGTCCATGTCACGGGCCGCCTCGACCGTCGAGACGTGGGCCGCGAGCGGGCCGGAGTTGGCGAGGCAGGCCTCGCCGAGGGTCTCCGAGCTCTTGCGCAGCGCCGTGATCTCGGCGTCGTCGTCGGGATCGGGGTCGGTGGCCACGAACGTGTCGAACTCCTTGGGCGGCAGGCACTTCAGGGGCGAGCTCTCACCGACGCCACGAGGATCGACGCCCACGATGTCGTACATGTCGCGGACGCTCGACCCCAGCTGCTCGACCATGCGATCGGAGAAGTCCAGTGCCGAGCCGCCGGGGCCGCCGGGGTTGACGAACAGGCTGCGGGTGGCGTCCTTGCCGGGGTGGACCTTGACCCGGATGCGGGTGGTCTCACCCTCCGGCTTGGCGTAGTCGATCGGCACCGTGACCCACGCGCACTCCGCGTCGCCGCACGAGCTCCAGCTCACCTTCTGGTCGTAGAACTTCTCCAGCCCCTTGGGCGCGGGCGCGTCGACCGGCTTGGGCGCCGAGAAGCTGGTGTCGTCGCGGGTCGCGAACGCGGCGTAGACCGCGATGCCGACGAGGAGGGCGAGGACGGTGGCGACCACGAGGGTCGTACGTGCACGGGTCACCGGCGAAGTCCCATCATCATGCGTTCGAGGGCGAGGAGCGGGGCCGCGTTGGCGGTCAACGACTCCCTGCACTCGACGATGGCATCGATGGCGCCGATCGTCGACTCGGGGGTCCACACCTGGGCCATCTCGGCGACGTCGGCGGCGACGTCGGCGTTGACCAGGTCGATGCCGGTCGCGCACTGGACGGTCAGGACGTCGCGGCAGAACGACAGCAGGTCGAGCAGCACCCCGTCGATCCCGTCGCGGGTCAGGCGGGTGCGGCGACGCTTCTGGTCCTTCTCCAGCGCCGACACCGCTCCGGCGAAGCCGGCCGGACGGCGGCCTCGCTCCTCCACGCCCCACGCCTGGCGCAGATCGGCCAGCTCGCGCTCGTCGGCGGCGTCGCAGAAGTCGGCCGCACGGGCCGTGGCCTCGTCACTGATGCGCTGGGCGGCGGCCATGCAGTCGCCCAGCCCGTGGATCGAGACCGGGATCGACAAGATCGCGCGACGTCGTTCGCGGGCCGAGCTGTCACGGGCCAGGCCCCGGGCCCGGCCGATGTGGCCCTGGGACGCCGCAGCGACGGCCTGCGCCATCTCGGGCTCGATGCCGTCACGCTCGACGAGCAGCCGCGCGATCGCGGCCGTGCCGGGCGTGCGCAGGACGACCGAGCGCGAACGGGACCGCAGGGTGATCATGACGTCCTCGGCCGAGGGCGCGCAGAGCATCCACACGGTGTGCTTGGACGGCTCCTCGATCGCCTTGAGCAGCGCCGCGGCGGCCTGGTCGGTCAGCCGGTCCGCGTCCTCGACGACCAGGACCTGCCAACGGCCGAGGGCCGGCCGCAGCGAGGACGCCCGGACGTACTCGCGGATGCCGTCGACGCCGATCGTCAGGCCCTGGGTCGTGATGACCGTGATGTCGGGGTGGCTGCCGGCGCGGGCGCTGGTGCACGAGTGGCAGTGCCCGCAGCCGCCCTGCTCGCACTGGAGCGCAGCAGCGAACGCGAGGGCCGCGTTGGACCGGCCGGAGCCCGGCGGCCCCGTGAACAGCCACGCGTGGGTCATCGAGCGGCCCTCGCCGCCGGCCGAGGCGACCGCGGAGCGCAACGTCTCCACGACCGGCTCCTGGCCGACCAGGTCGGTCCACACGTCGGTCACGGTCATCGGTCGACCTGCTTCAGCAACGGCTCGACGGCCTCGCGGATCGTGCGGTGGATCTCGTCGGGCGTGCCGCCGCCGGTCACGACGAGGTAGTGGTCGGGGTCGGCGGCAGCCAGATCGAGGAAGTGCCGGCGCACCCGCTGGTGGAACTCGAGCGGCTCGGACTCCATGCGGTCGGCGCCCTCGAACCGGGCGTGGCCGATCGCCGGGTCGATGTCGAGCACGATTGTCAGGTGCGGCCGCAGGTTGGACGTCGCCCAGCGCGCGACGCTCTCGAGCTCGGCGAAGTCAAGGTCACGACCGGCCCCCTGATACGCGAGGGTCGAGTCGACGTAGCGGTCGGTGAGCACCACGGCCCCGGCGGCGAGCGCAGGCAGGACCACGCTGTCCACGTGCTCGGCCTTGTCGGCGGCGTAGATGAGCGCCTCGGCACGGGGCGACAGCTCGCCCGTGCCGTTGTCGAGGACGATTCCGCGCAGGATCGCACCGACCGGCGTGCCACCCGGCTCGCGGGTCAGGAGCACGTCGTGGCCGAGGCCCTCGAGCCACTCGACGAGCAGTGCGGCCTGGGTGGACTTGCCGGCGCCCTCCCCGCCTTCCAGAGCGAGGAAAACTCCGGTGTCGGTGAAGAGCGGATCCATGGGGTCGAGACTAGTCGGCGTGGGGTGAGGGCCGGCGGACGCGGGCGACCAGCTTGTGTGGGGCGAGCAGGCAGTAGCTGTCGGTGAGCAGCTCGCCCACCTCGTCCCAGTCGGTCCACGGCCCCAGATGCACGCCCATGACGTTGCGGCCCCAGCCGAGTGCGTAGTACGGGTGCCCGGTCTCACGCAACGCGAGCAGCTCCTCGGCCGGCACGTGGAACGTCACGGCGGTCGCCTCGCCCTGGACGCCGAACGCCGTGCGCAACGTCGACGACGAGTCCGGGTCGACGGTCAGGACGTGCGCGAAGGTGCGTCCCCGCACGCGCCAGCGGACTCCGGTCCAGGCCTGCTGCTCGTACGCCTCGGGCAGCGCGAGACAGATCGACCGGACCCGGTCGAGCAGATCAGGAGGGACGTCCGCCATCCGACCACCCTAGGACTCGGCGCCGACACCCTCCTGCCGCTCGCCCGAGGTCAGCTTGATCTCCGCGTGCGGACGCGGCGAACCGCGACGCCGCCCGCTGCTCACGAGACGCCGTTGAGCCGGTCGACGGCGCCGAGGAGATCGCCCCGGTCGTAGTAGTCGACGGCCACGAAGTTGGGCCGTTGGCCCCGCTCCGCCTCGCACGCCTTCAGCCGGGGCCCCAGGACGTCCTCCGCGTTGACCTTCGCGGCGTCCGTGACGCGGGAGTCGAAGTTGCTCAGCCAGTGGTTGACGAGGAACAGGGAGGCGTCTGCCGGCCCGCGGAAGCGCGTGCAGGTGAACTGCGAGGGCCGCCTGAACGAGTAGGGCGTGTCCTGGACCGCCGTGCGCGCGTCGATGAGCCACGGGTTCTCGGGCCCTCCGGAGGCGTTCTCCAGCAGGAAGACCACCCGTCGACCCGAGTCGATCATCTCGCCGAGCGTCGGCCACGGCTGCCCCTCGACCGGTGTGTGGACGTACGACGCGAGACCCGCGCGCTTGACCAGGGCGGCGGTGTCCTCGGGCGACACCTCGTCCTGCACGAAGAAGGTCACGACCTCGCGCGGGTGTCGGTCCAGCCAGGTCTTGACCTGGGCCATCAGCGGCTCCCAGTCCGTCGAGCCGAGCTCGCACAGCGCATGGCAGAGATACGGGCGGACCGGACCGGTGGGCGTGAGGTCGAGCGCGTCGCGGACCCGCAGCGCACTCTCCAGCACGCGGGTGCCGTACGTGGCCCTGGCCTCCGCGAGCGCCTTCTTGCGGTCGACGCCGGCATTCGCGATGACGTCTGGACGCTGGGTGCGCTGGCCGTTCCAGCTGTCGATCAACAGCACCCGGATGCCGTCGTCGAGCTGACGCAGGATGCCGTAGGGCTGCTCGGCCAGGAACCATCCGGGTTGGTCGGCCGCGGCCATCGAGTTGTGGGTGCCGGCGTAGGAGACCTCGTCGAACCTGCGGTCGCAGAGCTCGCGGTGGCCGTTGCAGGCCGTGCCGTCCGTGGCCGAGAACGCCGGGAGGTCGCGACCTGCCGGCCACGCACCCACCACGAACGCCGCGACGAGCGCCACCGCGCCTGCGAGCGCGGCGATCGGTCCGGCCCGGGCGACGAGACGCTCACGGTCCCGCCGGACCCGGTCGGGGCGTCGCGCGACCCACCAGGCGACGCCGACCCGCAGCAGCGACCGGACGCCGATCAGCACCAGCACGACTCCGGCGATGCCTCCCACGAGCGAGAGCACCAGCAGGGGGCGCATCACGGTGAGCCCGCCGACCAGCACCAGGGCCCCGCCGCGGAACAGCTCCGTCCGGGGCGTCGTGCCGGCGACGGAGAGCGTCCGCCACCCCCGTGAGGCGAGCGTCGCCGGATCGAGGTCGAGGCCAGGGCTCGCCACCACCCGCATCAGCAGTCCGGCCGCGGCGACCACCCCCGCCACGGCCCAGAACGAGCCGTCGAGCTCACGCCAGGCCGCGCCGACCAGCGCATCGCGGATCGAGTCGTCCTCGAGCCGCGACGCCCACCAGCTCGCGACCAGCAGCAGGACCACCAGGGCGCCCGCGGCGCCCAGCGCGCCGGTCCCTGTCGCCCGGACCGCCCCGCGCCACCCGCGCCGGTCGAGCGCCCCCGCCGCCACGAGCATCAACAGCCCCAGGACGGGCAGCACCTCGGCGAGCATGGCCACGTCGTCGGCCGCCCCGATGAGGTCGCCGGTGAACTCCTGCGCACCGATCGACGCGAGCGTCACGTCCAGGTCGGACGGGATCGCCGCCTCGGTCTGCGGTACGAGGGTCGTGATCGCTGCGACCAGCAGCGCGCCGACGTCGGCGAGCCGCAGGATGACCTGGCCGTCGTCGTCGGACGTCAGGGCGTCGTGCAGCGGGGCCACCGTGCCGCGTACGACGGGCCCGAGCGCGGGACTGGCGACGAGCGCTGCGGACGCGGACTCCAGCAGCGGCCGCAGACCCGTGAGGTCCGGCTCCTGCGCCAGGATGCGCTCGGTGACGAGGAGGCCGACCTGGCGGGCCACCTGCGGGTCCTCCCGGACAGCGTCGACGTGCCCGGCGAACCGGCCGCCGTCCAGCACCTGGCGGTTGACGACCCCGGCCACGAGGCCGACCAGGAGCGCGACCGAGCCCAGCACGAGAAGTGCACGCGACAGGATCCTCACGACGGTCCTCCGGTCAGGGACAGACGCCCGCCCCCACTGTAAGGCGGAGGACCCCCGACCGGTCAGGCCTTCTTGGTCGTCGTCTTCTTGGCCGTGGTCTTCTTCGCAGCCGGCTTCTTGGTCGTCTTCTTCGCCGCCGTCTTCTTCGTGGCCTTCTTGGCGGTCTTCTTGCCGCCCTTCTTGGCCGGCCCCTTGGCCCGACGCTCGGCCAGCAGCTCGTACGCCCGCTCAGGCGTCAGCGTCTCCAGCGAGTCGTCCTTGCGCAGGGTCGCGTTGTACTCGCCGTCGGTCACGTACATGCCGAAGCGGCCGTCCTTCGCGACGACGGGTGCGCCGCTGACGGGGTCGTTGCCGAGCTCCTTGAGCGGTGCGGCCGCCGCCTTGCGCCCGTACGTCTTGGGCTGCGCGTAGATCGCCCGGACCTCGTCCTCGGTGATCGTCAGGAGCTGCTCCTCGCGCTCCAACGACCGGGAGTCGGTGCCCTTCTTGAGGTAGGGACCGTAGCGGCCGTTCTGGGCCGTGACCTCGGTGCCGTCCTCGTCGACGTAGACCACGCGCGGCAGGGTGAGCAGCTGCACGGCCTGCTCGAGCGTGACGGTGTCGAGATCCATGCTCTTGAACAGGCTCGCGGTGCGCGGCTTGTCGGCCTTCTTGGCGTCGTCCGGCAGCGCCTCGGTGACGTAGGGCCCGTAGCGGCCGTTCTTGGCCGTGATCATCAGACCGGTCTCGGGGTGCTTGCCCAGCTCCTTCTCCACGCCCGTGGGCGAGGACAGCAGCTCCTTGGCCTTGTCGAGGGTCAGCTCGTCCGGCGGCAGGTCGTCGGGCACGTTGGCGCGCGTCGGGACCTTCTTGCCCTCGGCGTCCTCGGTGTACGGCGGCCCCTCGACGTACGGTCCGTAGCGGCCGACCCGCAGGTCGATGTCCTCGCCGATCGGGAACGTGGCCAGGCCACGCGCGTCGATGTCGGGCAGGTTCTCGATCAGGCGCTTGAGGCCCGTGTTGCCCTCCCCCGAACCGGTCCAGAAGCCGGTGAGGACGTTGAGCCGGTCCTCGCGACCGTTGGCGACCTCGTCGAGGACGTCCTCGAGCTCGGCGGTGAAGTTGTAGTCGATGAGTCGCGGGAAGTGCTGCTCCAGGAGCCGGATGACCGAGAACGCGATCCACGCCGGCACCAGGGCGGTGCCCTTCTTGTAGACGTAGCCACGGTTCTGGATCGTGCCGACGATCGACGCGTACGTCGACGGGCGACCGATCTCGCGGGTCTCCAGCTCGCTGATGAGCGAGGCCTCGGTGAAGCGGGACGGGGGCTTGGTCTCGTGGCCGGCCTTGCCGAGCTCGGCGGCGGTGACCGTCTGGCCCTGCGACAGGTTCGGCAGCTTGGTCTGCTGGTCGTCGCCCTCGGCCTCCGCGTCGTCGTTGGACTCGACGTACGCCTTGAGGAAGCCGTAGAACGTGATCGTGCGGCCCGACGAGCTGAAGACGACGTCCTCGCCGGTCGTGGCGGTCGCACCGATGCGGATCGAGACCGAGTTGCCCTTGGCGTCGTTCATCTGCGAGGCGATCGTGCGCTTCCAGATGAGCTCGTAGAGCCGCAGCTCGTCGCCGCTGAGGCCGGTCTGCTTGGGCGTCTTAAACGACTCGCCGGCGGGCCGGATCGCCTCGTGCGCCTCCTGCGCGTTCTTGACCTTGCTGGCGTAGACCCGTGGCTTCTCCGGGAGGTACTCCTTGCCGTACAGCTCGAGCACCTGGGCGCGGGCACCGTCGAGCGCAGTCTGCGACAGCGTCGTGGAGTCGGTGCGCATGTAGGTGATGTGCCCGTTCTCGTACAGCCGCTGGGCGACCTGCATCGTGCGGGCGGCCCCGAACCCGAACTTGCGCGACGCCTCCTGCTGCAGGGTCGTCGTGCGGAACGGCGCGTAGGGGCGGCGCGTGTAGGGCTTCTCCTCGACCGAGCGAACGGTGAACGCCTGGTCGGCGAGCGCGTCGGCCAGGGCACCGGCCTGGGCCTCGTCGAGGTGGGCGACCTTGTCGGACGTCAGCGCGCCGGTGTTGTCGAAGTTGCCGCCCGAGGCGATGCGCTTGCCGTCGAGGCTGAACAGCTTGGCCGGGAACCGCTGCGGGTCGAAGCCCTCGCCGGCGTCGAACGTCGCCTCGAGGTCCCAGTAGGACGCGACGTGGAAGGCCATCCGCTCACGCTCGCGCTCGACCACCAGGCGCGTCGCGACCGACTGGACGCGGCCCGCGGACAGGCCGCTCATGACCTTCTTCCACAGCACGGGGCTGACCTCGTAGCCGTAGAGGCGGTCGAGGATGCGGCGGGCCTCCTGCGCGTCGACGAGGTCCATGTCGATGTCGCGGGGGTGGGCGATCGCGTACTGGATCGCGTCCTTGGTGATCTCGTTGAAGACGATGCGCTTGACCGGCACCTTCGGCTTCAGCTCGTCGTAGAGGTGCCATGCGATGGCCTCGCCCTCGCGGTCCTCATCTGTTGCCAGGACGAGCTCGTCGGCGTCCTTGAGGAGCTTCTTGAGCTTGGTCATCTGCGACTTCTTGTCCGCGGAGACGACGTAGATCGGCTCGAACGCGGAGTCGATGTTGACGCCGAGACGCGCCCAGGACTCGCCCTTGAAGGCGGCCGGCACCTCGTCGGCACCGCGCGGAAGATCGCGGATGTGGCCCACGGAGGCGTCCACGACATAGCCGTCCCCGAGGTAGCCCGCGATGCTGCGGACCTTGTTGGGGGACTCGACGATGACGAGACTGGTCACGGTGTTCTCTCCTGATTGGTCAGACGGTGGTCACCGTAGCGCGTGCTGTCAAGACAGAATCCACCGCCGTGCCCCGGGGCCTCGACCGGGCTTGGACGGTCCTGGCTGTCCGTGCTGAGTGAAACAATGGGACGCGTGGGGTTCTCCGGGTATGCGCAGCTGTGGGCCGACCGGAAGGTCCGGGCCCTGTTCGTCGCCGCCTTCTTCGCTCGCATCCCCGCGCTCGCCGCACCTCTGGTCCTGACGCTGTACGTCGTCGACGAGCTGGGCGGCGACTACAAGCAGGCCGGTGTCATCGCCGCGGCCACGACGATCGGTGCCGGCATCGGCTCGCCGTGGCGCGGACGACTGATCGACCGGCTCGGCATCCGCCGCGCGATCGTGCCGTCGATCGTCATGATCGGGCTGCTGTATCCCCTCGCGACGATCGCCACGTACGCGTGGCTCGTCCCGATCTCGGTGCTGATGGGACTCTTCCTCATCCCGATCTTCTCGATCGTGCGGCTGTCGCTGAGCGTCATGGTCGAGGAGCGTCAGCGGCGCACCGCGTTCTCGGCCGACTCGATCGTCGCCGAGGCGAGCTTCATCATCGGCCCGGCGGTGGGTGCGCTGCTGGTCACCCAGGTCAGCGCCGCCGCGGCGCTGTACGCGATCGGCGCGTGCGAGGTCGTCGCCGGCGTGATCTTCCTGGTGCTCGACCCGCCGACGCGGTCGGTGACCGCGGCGCCCGCGACGGAGGAGACCGCACCTGCACCTGCCTCGACCTCCTTCGTGTCAGCGCCCCTCGTGTTCCTCTTCCTCCTGTCCGGCGGCGCGATGGCAGCCCTGTTCGGCACCGACCTCGGTGTCGTGGCCGAGCTGCGCGAGCTGGACGAGGTCGGCTCGGTCGCCATCGCGTACGGCGCATGGGGTCTGTCGTCACTCGTCGGCGGACTGGTCTACGGCTCGCTGACCCGGTCGGTCCGTCCGACGTTCCTGTTGCTCGCGCTGGGAGTCGCCACGATCCCGGTCGGACTCGCCGGCGGTGTGGTGTCGCTGTCGCTGCTGGTCATCCCGGCCGGGCTGTTGTGCGCCCCGACGATGACCGCGGCCGCCGAGTGGATCGCCAAGCTCGTCCCGGAGGAGCGCCGCGGCGAGGCGATGGGCTGGCAGGGCACCGCGTACACGATCGGCGGGGCGGCGAGCTCTCCCGTGATCGGAGCGGGCATCGACGGCGTCGGCGCCTGGGGCGGCTTCGTGATCGGCGGCTCGATCGCGACGGCGATCGCCGTCGTCGTGCTGATCGCGCAGATGGTCCCCCGCTGGCGTCCCACCCCGGAGATGGCCACGATCGAGGGGGTGTCGCGATGATCCTGCGCGACGCCGCGCCGTCCGACGTCGCCGACCTGCTCGCGATCCACAACGAGGCGGTCCGCGACACCACGGCGATCTGGGACGAGACCGAGACCGATCTCGCCGAGCGCAGCGCCTGGCTCGAGGGACGCCTGTCGGCAGGCTTCCCCGTCCTCGTCGTCGAGATCGAGGGAGCCGTGGTCGGCTACGCGTCGTACGGCCCCTGGCGGCCGAAGACGGGCTATCGCCACACGGTCGAGGACTCGCTCTACGTCCGGTCGTCGCACCAGGGCCGGGGCCTGGCCTCGATCCTGCTCGACGCCCTGATCGCGCGGGCACGTGAGGCCGGTCTGCACCGCATGGTCGCGATGATCGAGTCGACCAACACCCTCTCGGTCGGCCTGCACGAGCGGCGCGGCTTCCGGACCGCCGGCGTGCTGACGCAGGTCGGGTCGAAGTTCGGCCGCTGGCTCGACCTCACCGTCATGCAGCTCGATCTCGACCGCTGACGGAGCATCGTGTGCGCCACGACGGCCGCCTGCCGTGGGTCACACCAGGAAGCCCTCCTCGACGAGCTCGCGGACGACCGGGGCGTACGTGCTGCGGAGCTCACCGGCGTCCCGGCCCAGCAATGAGGCCAGGGCGTCCAGGATCTGCCCGGAGGTGAGGTCACCGTCGCTCGCACCGACGAGTCCAGCCTCGACGGTGTCGACCTGGCGCACGCGGCGCACGCCGTGCTGGAGCCGGATGACGATGCTCTCCGGGTCATCGGCTCCCGCGGCGCCACGTGTCTCCTGGACCAGGTCGATGGCCTGGCGGAACGTCCGGTCGAGCAGCTCGACGTCGCCGATGCCGCGCAGCGCATCGACCCGGTCGCCCCACGCGGCGACGGCCGGACCGACCGGCTGCGCGATCTCGCCGGTCCACTCCTCGAGGCGGCGCACCGGCTCCTTCGAGGTCTTGCGCAGGCTGAGCCACCCGAAGCCGACTGCCTCGATGCCCTCGGCCTCGAACCAGTCCAGCCACGCGTCGTAGCGCTGGACGTAGTCGGCGGTGCCGGCGAGCCCGGCATCCGCGAGCCACATCTCGACGTATGCCGCCGGGTCGACGAGCTCGCGCTGCAGGATCCAGGCGTCCAGGGGCTGGCCCTCGAGCCACTGGCCGAGGTCGTCCTGCCAGTCGACGCCGCGGTGGTGGGCCCAGTTCGCGAGGATCTGGCACCAGCCGCCCTCGTTGAGGTGCGTCGCGGCGTTCTCGACCAGGTGCCGCACGACGCTGTCGCCCGGCATCCCGGAGTCGCGGTAGACCAGCACCTGACTGCCGGGCGGGGAGATCACGAACGGCGGGTTGGTCGCGATCAGGTCGAAGGTCTCGCCGGCCACGGGCTCGAAGAGGCTGCCGTCGCGGACGTCGATGTCGGCGCCGTTGAGCGCCGCGGTCAGGCGCGCCATCGCCAGGGCTCGCGGGTTGACGTCGGTCGCGACGACCTCGCTCGCGTGCTGCGCGAGGTGCAGCGCCTGCACGCCGCAGCCCGTGCCGAGGTCGAGCGAGCGTCCGACCGGGCGGCGGATCGTGAGCTGCGCGAGCGAGGAGGACGCCTCGCTGATCCCGAGGACGTACGAAGGATCCATGGGCGCTTGGCGACCGTCCAGGCCCGACGTCGGGTCGCACACGATCCACCAGTCGTGGTCCTCGTCGCCGTACGGCCGGATGTCGACGAGCGCGCGCACCTCGTCGCCCGACACCGCGAGCATGTCCGCCGCGGCAAGGGGCTCCACCAGGCCCGGCAGCGCCGCGTCGGCGCGCGCCCGGTCGACCGGCACCTGCAGCGCGAAGAGCCGCACGAGGGTCGCGAGATCGCCACCGCCACGGGTCGCACGGACGGCAGGGGTCGTCTGGTTGCGCCCGAGGGCACGGTGGGCGTCGTCGCCCAGGAGCGCATAGACCGCGTCGACCGTGAAGTCGGCGCGGGTCAGGGCGTCGCGGAGGGTGGGCACGTGCTGGTCGTCGATCACTCCCCCAGCCTCCCAGACGCACGAACGGCGCAGGCCCCGTGACAGGGTCTGCGCCGTTCGTGAGCGGTGCTCTAGCTCGTCGCGATCTCCTCCGGCTCCGCGATCGCCGTGGTGTCGAGCGCGATCGGACGACGCTTGGAGATGTAGACCGCCGCCACGATGATGACCACGGCCACGCCCGCGATCGTGTAGCGGATCGGGTCGCTCGCATCGTCGCCGTACGAGTACTTGATGATCAGCGGCGTCGCCAGCAGGGCCACGAGGTTCATGACCTTGAGCAACGGGTTGATCGCCGGACCCGCGGTGTCCTTGAACGGATCGCCCACGGTGTCACCGATGATCGTCGCCTCATGGGCGGGCGACCCCTTGCCACCGTGGTTGCCGTCCTCGACGAGCTTCTTGGCGTTGTCCCACGCTCCGCCGGAGTTGGCGAGGAACACCGCCATCAGCACGCCCGTGCCGATCGCGCCGGCCAGGTAGCCGCCCAGCGGACCGATGCCCAGCCCGAAGCCCACCGCGATGGGCGCGAAGATCGCCAGGATGCCCGGCGTCGCGAGCTCCCGCAACGAGTCGCGCGTGCAGATGTCGACGACCTTGCCGTACTCGGGGCGGCCCGTCCCCTCCATGATCCCGGGGATCTCGCGGAACTGGCGGCGGACCTCGTAGACGACCGCGCCGGCCGCGCGGCCGACGGCGTTGATCGCGAGGCCGGAGAAGAGGAACACCACCGCCGCACCGAGGATCAGCCCCACGAGGATGCTCGGATCGCCCACGTTGAGGACGCCCAGCCATGCGTACGTCTCGATGATGCTGAGGTCCGCAGCGTCCGGGGAGCTCGTGACGCCGGACGCCTCGATCGCGGTGCTGATCGAGCTGCTCAGGGAGCCGAACAACGCCGTCGCGGCAAGGACGGCCGTCGCGATCGCGATGCCCTTGGTGATCGCCTTGGTGGTGTTGCCGACGGCGTCGAGCTCGGTGAGGATCTGCGCGCCCTCCTCGTCGACGTCGCCCGACATCTCCGCGATGCCCTGGGCGTTGTCGCTGACCGGGCCGAAGGTGTCCATCGCGACGATGACACCGACCGTGGTGAGCAGTCCGCATCCTGCGAGCGCGACGGCGAACAGCGCCACGACGAGCGATCCGCTGCCCAGCAGGAACGCCCCGAACACGGCTGCGCCGATGACGATCGCGGTGTAGACCGCCGACTCGAAGCCGACCGAGAGGCCGGACAGGATGACCGTCGCGGCACCGGTGAGCGACGTCTTGCCGACGTCCTTCACCGGTCGCGTCTCGGTGCCGGTGAAGTAGCCGGTCAGTGCCAGGATCACCGCGGCCAGCACGATGCCGATGAGCACCGCGATGATCGCGATGAGGCGGGGGTTGGCGTCGAGACCAGGAGCGACCAGACCCTGCTGCTGACCGACCGTGACGATCAGGGACTGCGTGTCGATGCCCGGCAGCGAGGCGTCGCTGAACTTCGACGGCAGCAGCAAGAAGGCTGCGCCGATGGACGCGACCGCCGAGACCAGCGCCGTGATGTAGAAGGAGCGGTTGATGGTCGTGAGCCCGCCCTCGTTGGGCCGGGGCTTGGTGATGAAGACGCCGAGGATGGCGGTGAGCGCGCCGATGGCCGGGATCACGAGCGGGAAGACCAGACCGACCTCGCCGAACGCGACGGAGCCGAGGATCAGGGCCGCGACGAGTGTCACGGCGTACGACTCGAAGAGATCGGCCGCCATGCCGGCGCAGTCGCCGACGTTGTCGCCGACGTTGTCCGCGATCGTGGCGGCGTTGCGCGGATCGTCCTCGGGGATGTTCTGCTCGACCTTGCCGACCAGGTCGGCCCCCACGTCGGCGGCCTTGGTGAAGATGCCGCCGCCGACGCGCATGAACATGGCCAGCAGGGCAGCGCCGAAGCCGAATCCCTCCAGCACGACGGGCGCGTCCCCGGTGTAGATGAGCACGATCGTGCCCGCGCCGAGGAGGCCGAGGCCGACCGTCATCATGCCGACCGTGCCTCCGGTGCGGAACGCGATGCGCATCGCGACCTCGCGGCCCTCGGTCTGTGCCGCCGCCGCGACGCGGATGTTGGCCCGCGTCGCGAGCCACATGCCCAGGTAACCGATCAGCGCGGAGAAGCCCGCGCCGGCCACCAGTGCGACGTAACGCCCGATCTTGATCTTCCAGTCGTTGTCCCATCCCAGCACGGCCGCGTCGAGCGCGATCAGCATCAGCAGCGCGATGACTGCAAAGACGGCCAACGTCTTGAACTGTCGGCTCAGATAGGCAGAGGCACCCTCTTGGACGGCCTGCCCGATCTCCTGCATCTTCGCGGTGCCCTCGGACGCCTTGAGGACCTGAGAGCGGAAGACCCCCGCCAGGACCAGCGCGAGAGCACCGATCGCGACGACCGCGTAGAGGTAGAACGAGTTCTTGTCGGAGAAGTCGAGGTCCCCGCCCACTGCCGCAACCACCGTCGCGTTCGCCATGAAAATCCCTCCCGAGGATCGGCAACAACGTGCCGCGGGCTGAGGACAGTCCGCGTGACGCAGGTTACATGCCGCGCAGGGGTGGGAGTGTGATATCGGTCACGCCGGTGTGGCGCGGGCGTCCTCGATCGAGGAGTGCAGGCCGAAGACCTTGTCCAGACCCGTGATCTGGAAGATCTTGAGGATCCGCTCCTGGGTGCAGACGATGTCGAGCGATCCGCCATCGGCGCGGACCCGCTTGAGCGCTCCCACCAGGACGCCGAGGCCGGTGGAGTCCAGGAAGTCGACGCGCTGGACGTCGATGATGAGCTTGGTGTGACCTGCCTCGACGGCGGTCACGATCGCCTCACGCAGACGAGGCGCCGTGTAGACGTCGATCTCGCCCCCGACCTCGATGATCTCGAAGTCGCCGTCCGTGCGGGACGTCAGTGCCAGCTCCATCGACGATCTCCCTGTTCTGTTCTGCGCTCGTCACCTCCATCAAATCACGAACCCGGCCCACCCGCCGGGGCGCGTACGCGGTCGGGACGTGGCGGTCATGGCCGCTCTGGGAGACTCAGCGGGTGGACCCTGCCGACCTCGTGCTGCGCTACGGCGAGCGAGTGACGCACGTCGAGCGCGTCCCGGCCCGTGAGGCGGTCGTCGAGCCGTGGCCCGAGTGGATCGACCCGGCCGTGCGCGAGATGTACGCCGCGGAGGGGATCGACAGCCTGTGGGGCCACCAGGCCGAGGCGCTGCACCACGTCCACGCAGGCCGCCACACCGTCATCTCGACCGGCACGGCGTCGGGGAAGTCCTTGGCCTTCCAGGCTCCCGCGCTGACCGGTCTGGCTGCCGGGCGTACGGGGAGCGCGCTGCGGGGCAACCGCATGCCCACGGTGCTGTATCTCGCCCCCACCAAGGCCCTGGCCGCCGATCAGCTGCGCCGGCTCGCGGGCGCGTCGGCGTTCGCGCGGCCCGCGACGGTCGACGGCGACAACTCACGCGAAGAGCGCGCCTGGGCGCGTGACCACGCGAACTACCTGCTGACCAACCCCGACACGCTGCACCACTCGATCCTGCCGGCCCACGCGCGCTGGACGCGCGTGCTGGGCGGGCTCACGCATGTCGTGGTCGACGAGTGCCATCACTACCGCGGTGTCTTCGGCGCGCACGTGGCCCACGTGCTGCGCCGGCTCCGCCGGATCTGCGCGTACTACGGAGCCGATCCCACGTTCGTGCTCTCGTCGGCGACCGTCGCCGATCCCGAGGTCTTCGCGTCCCGGCTCACGGGCCTGGACGTCGTGCCGGTGACCGAGGACTCGTCCCCGCACGCCGCCCGCACCATCGCGCTGTGGGAGCCGCCGATCATCCCAGGCGTCGACCCGGCCAACCCCGGCGTGGTGCGCAGGTCGGCGACGACCGAGGCGGGCGAGCTGCTGACCGACCTGGTCATCGGCAAGGTCCGCACACTGGCGTTCGTGCGGTCCCGCAAGGGGGCGGAGTCCGTCGCCGCGACCGCCCAGCGGCGCCTGGGCGAGGTCGACCCTGAGCTCGTCCGGCGGGTCGCGACCTATCGCGGCGGCTATCTGCCCGAGGAGCGGCGCGAGCTGGAGCAGCGCCTGCGCAGCGGCGACCTGCTGGGGCTCGCCAGCACCAACGCCCTCGAGCTCGGCATCGACATCGCCGGCCTGGACGCCGTGATCACGGTCGGCTTCCCGGGCACGCGCGCCGCCCTGCAGCAGCAGTTCGGCCGCGCCGGACGCTCGGGCCACGACTCGATCGGCATCCTCGTGGCGCGGGACGATCCGCTGGACACGTTCCTCGTGCACCACCCCGAGGCGTTGCTCGGCACCGCGGTCGAGGCCTCGGTCTTCGACCCCGACAACCCGTACGTCCTCGGCCCGCACCTCGCCGCCGCGGCGCAGGAGATCCCGTTGACCGAAGGCGACTTCGACCTGTTCGGGCCGCGGACCGCGGAGGGAGTCGCGGCCCTCGAGGCGGCGGGGTGGCTGCGCAAGCGGGCGGCGGGATGGTTCTGGACCAAGCGCGAACGGGCCAGCAACCTGGCCGACATCCGCTCCAGCGGCGGCCCGCCGGTGCAGATCGTCGACGCGACGACCGGACGCCTGATCGGCACGGTCGACGGCGGCTCGGCGGACTCGACCGTCCACGAGGGGGCGGTCTACGTCCACCAGGGCGACGTCCACCTGGTCGACGAGTACGACCTGGAGCACGGCGTCGCGATGGTCCACCGCGACAACCCCGACTACTCCACGATGGCCCGGTCGGTCACCGAGATCACCGTGGTCGAGACCGAGCGGACCGAGCAGTGGGGCGCGGCCGCGATGTCGTTCGGCTCGGTCGAGGTGGTCAACCAGGTCGTGTCCTATCTCAAGCGCAGCACCGCCGGTGGAGGCATCCTCGGCGAGGAGCTGCTCGAGCTGCCCGCTCGTACGCTGCCGACGAAGGCCGTCTGGTGGACCCTGTCGGCCGAGGTCGTGAGCGCGACCCTCGAGACCGATGACGTGCCCGGATCGGCGCACGCGGCCGAGCACGCCGCGATCGGCCTGCTGCCGCTGCTCGCGACGTGCGACCGGTGGGACATCGGCGGCGTCTCGACCGCCCTGCACCCCGACACCGGCACGCTGACCGTGTTCGTCTACGACGGCTATCCCGGCGGAGCGGGATTCGCCGAGCGCGGCTACGAGATGGCGGCCCGGTGGCTCCGGGTCACCCGTGACGCGATCATCGCGTGCGAGTGCCAGGACGGCTGCCCGTCGTGCGTCCAGTCGCCCAAGTGCGGCAACGGCAACGAGCCGCTCGACAAGGCCGGCGCCGTACGCCTGCTCGGCGCCTTCCTCGCGGACGCTCCCGGCGGCTGAACCCGCGTACCGAGTGGCGCAAACCCGCACCCGAGTGGCGCAGTTGCGCACGACGCGCCGTCCGATTTCCTTCACCTTGCGCCAGTCGCGGGACCACCCGCGGGGGCGGGGTCGAGGTAGAAGTCGGGGGCGGCCCGGGCCTTCTGCTCGGTGGACCAGGCGACGCCCCACCAGGGTGGGCGCTCGGCGCGTGCGGTCACGGTGGCCACGTCGTAGTCCATCCGGCAGGAGACCAGCTCGGCGTCATTGCGCCGCGCGATGGCTCGCGCCGCCGAGCAGCCGTCCTCGCCCGCGACGCTCGCCTGGGACGCCGCGAGCGCCGCCAGGTCGGCGGCCGCCGCCACCCGGTGCCGCATCCGGACGAGCCCCGCGACCTGGACCACGACCAGCGCCGCGATGACCAAGAGGGTTGCGATCGTCGCGGCGTGGACGGTCACGGCGCCCCGCTCTCCCCGCGTCACGGTGACTCCTGCGCGGCGACCGAGGTGGACTCCATGGTCCGCGCACCGATGCCGGAGAAGAACGGGATCGGCATGCGCGAGCGGACCCTCACCGTCACGACCACCGCACCCCCCTGCTCATCGACGCTCACCCGGGCGCCGGTCGGGGCCTGGCGCTTGGCCGCGGCCTCGGCCGACGACATCGACTCCCCACGGGCGAGCATCCGGGCGGACTCGCGGGATGCGTCCGCGATCCGCACCTGGGTCAGCCCGAGCGACACGATCCACAGCAGGAGAAACGCGAGAGCGACCCCCAGGGGCGCGATCGTCATCAGCTCGGCCGTGACCATGCCCCGTTCGCGACGCATCAGGCCCCGATGCCGAGGCGCGGCATCCCCGCGAAGAGGTTGCGCCACGACAAGGCCTCCCTGATCCGCTCGAGGAGGCCGTCGAGCCACGGCCCGTCCACGCCCAGGGACGCGAGCTTGAACAGCACCGTCGCCATCAGCACCGCGCCGATCGTGCCGATCGCATACTCCGCAGTCGCCATCCCGCGGTCGTCTCGACATGTCATGGAGATGTCCTTTCGTGGAGGGGCCGGGGCGACGCGCGGGGGTTGGCGCCGCCCCGGCCGGCATCAGAACGGGAGCAGGTCGGGGATCTTGGAGATGAGGTCCTCGACGAGGTCGCCGAACCACTCGGACTGGCCGACCTTCACCAGGACGCCGCCGATCGTGCAGGCACCGAGGGTTCCGACGGTGTACTCCGCGGTGGTCATGCCCTGCTCGGCCCGGGCGCGCAGCTTCTTCATGAGGTGTCCTTTCAGTGGGTGGATCTGTCATGGAGAAGATGTGGTCCACGGCGGCGGATCTGCGATCGGATCCGCGGCCTGGGGACGACGCGCCCCGGCCGCCCGGCCTGTGGACGCCGCCGCTGCCTCACCACTGCAGGGACGAGAACGACGCGATCACCGTGGGGACGATGCCGATCAGGAAGAAGGCCGGCAGGAAACACGCGCCGAGCGGGGCCGCGGTCCGGACCCCGACCCTGCGGCTGCGCTCACGAAGACGTGCACCCCGCTCACGTCGCAGCTCGGTCGCGACCGTCGCGACGATCGCGGCCACCGGCATGCCCGAGGCCTCGGCGCGGCGGAACGCCCGACCGACCGGTGCCAGCACCGCATCGTCCGCCACCCCGCGCCACACCGTGTCGGAGTCCGCAGCGATCGCGAGCCGTCCCGCGATCGCCCCGAGCTCGGGGCCCAGCGGGGCCGCAGTGGCCTCGGCCACCAGCGCGAACGCCGCGACAGGCGGCCGCCCGACCTCCAGGGCGGCCACCATGAGGTCGAGCGCAGCCGGGAGGGCGGCCTCCATCGCATCGGCCCGGGCACGGGCGGACGCCGACTCCAGACGCCCGACGGCGCGGTGGACGACGGGGGCGAGCGCGACCCCGGCGAGCAGACCGATCGGCACGCCCAGCAGGAGCACGGCGCCGAGCGGCGCCATCGCGGCGGCCACGAGACGAAGATCCACCGTGCGGGGCGGACCACCGGCTCCCAGCACCAGGCGGGCTCGGCGGGTCGGGGCAGCGGGCACAAGGCACCAGACGGCCGCGGCGGTGAGCAGCGCCGGGGTCATGGGGGCATCTCCGCAGCGGACGCGATCCGCTCGACCCACGCGACACCGAGGCAGGCCAGGGCGCATCCCGCGGCGAGGCAGCCGACCCCGACCCAGGTCGTCGTGAGGACGGCGACGGGATCGCCGCCCATGCCGGAGCCGAGGCCGAGGCCCACGACCGGGAGCACCGCCATGAGGCGCCCGGTCGCGCGAGCGGGGCCGGCACCCGCCTGCACCTCACGTTCGACCTCCCGCCGGTCGCGCACCGCGTCCTCGAGCCGTCCGAGCACCATCGCGAGGGGCGCGCCCGACCTCTCGGCCACGTGCCACGCCGCGGCCACCTCGAGCAACGCCTCCCGCCCCGTGGCCGCGGACGCCTCCCGCAGCGCAGCAGGGACGTCGGCACCGAGATCCGCGGCCCGCGCCGCGGGGGCCAGGAAGTCGAAGTCCGCCGCGAGACCCGACAGCGTGCGGACGGGCAGCAAGCCCGCCCGCAGCTCGGCCGCGAGCAGGCCGAGCACCTCGGCGACCTCGGCCCGCCTGCGGCGCACGAGCTCGTGCCGGCGTGACGCACCCAGCAGGCGAACGGCGAACACACCGATCCCGACCACCGTCCCGGCCAGCACCAGCCGCGGCCCCCGCACCTGCCCGGCCAGGGACAGGACGACGACCGCGACGCCCGCGGCTGCGACCCGGTGGCGCGACACCTCGACCGCCCGCCGGCCGAGCCGGTGACGCAGGAGCCACCGCCCCGGCGGACGCCACAGCAGCATCGCCGCGACCACCGAGACAGCAGCAGCGAGCCTCATCCGAGCACCTCGAGAAGCCGTTCGTGGGCGGGCCCGGGCCGGGCCTCTCCGGGCGCGAAGGTCAGGGCCGTGCGGCACGAGACCACCCCGTCGGACGCTCGGTCGGTCGCCGCCACCTGCTCGACGACCCGGCGTCCGTCCGAGTGACGGGCGAGGTGGATCACGAGCTCGATGCTCGAGGCGAGCTGACTGTGGAGCGCGTCCCGCGGCATGCCGGCGGCGACCCCGAGCGCCTCGAAGCGCGCCGGGACGTCCGCAGGCGCGTTGGCGTGGACCGTGCCGCACCCGCCCTCGTGGCCGGTGTTGAGCGCGGCGAGCAGATCGACGACCTCGGCGCCGCGCACCTCGCCGACCACCAGCCGGTCGGGCCGCATGCGCAGTGCCTGCCGGACGAGATCGCGGACCGTCACGAGTCCCGCACCCTCGATGTTGGCGGGCCGGGCCTCCAGGCCGACCACGTGCGGATGGTCGGGCCGCAGCTCGGTGGAGTCCTCCACGACGACGATCCGCTCGTGCCGGTCCACCTCACCCAGCAGGGCTGCCAGCAGCGTGGTCTTGCCCGATCCCGTGCCGCCGGAGATCACGAACGCGGTGCGGGACGCGACGATCCGGCGAAGACATGTCAGGGCCTCCTCCGACAAGGAACCCGCCGCGTGCAGCTGGTCGAGGGTGAACGTCCGACGGGCGGGGACGCGCAGCGACAGCGCGGTGCCCGGACGGGCCAGCGGAGCGAGCACGGCGTGCAGCCGGGTGCCGTCGGCGAGCCGGGCGTCGACCCACGGACTGGCGTCGTCGAGCCGGCGACCCGCCTGGGCGGCCAGCCGCTGCGCCAGGCGGCGCACCTCCGCCTCGTCCGCGAACCGGACCGAGGAGACCTCCAGCCCGCCGCCGCGGTCGACGTAGACCGCATCGGGCCCGTTGACCAGCACGTCCGTCACCCCCGGCAGGGCCAGCAACGGGTCGAGCACTCCCGCGCCGCGCGTCTCGCTGCGGAGCTGGTCGACGAGCGCCAGCACCGTGTCGGAGCCGGCCAGCTGGTTCTCGGCCCGCAGCGCCTCCGCGACGCTGTGCGCGGTCGGGTCGGCCGCGTCCGCCGCGAGCCGGCGACGCACGCGCTCGATCATCGGCACCTCGGTCACGGACGGTCCATCCCGAGGGCGTCGAGCACTGCCGACGCCGTACGCCGCACGGTCCGCGACCGGGCCGGTCCCTGGCCGCGATCGACCGCCGCGCGCAGTCGTCGGTCGTGGCCGAGGCGGACCAGGACCGGCAGGTCGAGCGCCTCGGCGACCGCGGCCGGGCCGATGCCGCCACGGCGGGCGACCGTCACGAGGGCGACCGCGGGCGCGCTGCGGCGCAAACGCTCGAGGACCGCACGGGCGGCGAGCGCGGCGCCGATCTCCTCGGGCACCAGCAGCAGGGTCAGGACCGACCGGCCGACCAGGTCGGCGCCGGTGGGGTCCAGCTGGCGGGCGACGTCGACCGCGACGAGGTCGAAGCCCTTCACGGCCGCCGTGACCACCGCGGGCAGCGACGGCGGCAGCGGCCCGCGGTCGTCACGCGCCCACGACAAGGTGGCCACGCCGCGATGGACCGGCAGCACGTCGGTCAGCGAGCCCGCGTCGATGCGCCCGCGGGTCGTGGCGAAGTCGTGCCAGCGCAGACCCGGCGCGCGCTCGGCGCCGAGCACGATCTCGAGCCCGCCACCCAGGGGATCGGCGTCGAACGCCAGCGAGTGGAATCCGCGCCGCCCGGCCATCACCGCCAGCGCGGCCGTCAGCGTGGACGCCCCCGCACCGCCCGACCCGCCCACCACGCTGACGACGCACGCCTCGTCGCGCCCGTCGAGCGCCGACGCCAGCGCCGCCAGCACCCGGTCCTCCTCGAGCAGCCCGCACACCGCCGCCGCGCCCAGCTCGACGGCGACCCGCCAGCACCCCGAGGGCTCCCGCGCGACGATCACGACGTGCTCGCGGCGGGCGACCCCCGAGCCGGCCAGCGCGCCGGCCAGGTCCTCGCCGACCATCACCGCGGACGCTGCGCGCCACGACCTGCGGGCCGTCGTGGCGTCGCGCGCCACGTCGGGGCTCGTGCCCAGCGCGGCACACCACCGCCGGGCCAGGTCGATCACCTGCTCGTCCGCGGTAGCGATCAACGGGCCCGGGGCATCGGTCATGCGTACGACGATCGTGCCCCCGCACGGGAGGCGAAACCGGCCGCCACGCACCTGTGGACGGCCAAGCGTCCGCGATGCTCATGTGGACGGCCCTATCCTGAGGGGGTGAGCCCGACGCGGACTGCGGCATTCTTCGACCTGGACAAGACGATCATCGCGAAGTCGAGCACGCTCGCCTTCGGCAAGCCCTTCTATGAGGGCGGCCTGCTGAGCCGCCGAGCCGTCCTGCGCAGCGCGTACGCGAACTTCATGTTCTCGATCAGCGGCGCCGACCACGACCAGCTCGAGAAGATGCGTGCCTACCTGACGCAGATGGTGACCGGCTGGGACATCGACGTGGTGCGTCAGTCCGTCGCCGAGACCCTGCACTCGATCATCGACCCGCTGGTCTACGAGGAGGCGGTGACGCTGATCGAGGAGCACCAGGCCGCGGGCCGCGACGTCATCATCGTCTCGGCGTCCGGGATCGAGGTGGTCGAGCCGATCGGAGCGATGCTCGGCGTCGACCACGTCATCGGGACGACCCTCGTGGCCGAGGAGGGCCGCTACACCGGCGAGGTCGACTTCTATGCGTACGGTCCCAACAAGGCGCTCGCGATGCGTCGCCTCGCCGAGGAGCGCGGCTACGACCTGGCCGGGTCGTACGCGTACTCCGACTCCGAGACCGACGTGCCGATGCTGGAGGCGGTGGGTCATCCGTTCGCGGTCAACCCCGACCGCGCCCTGCGCCGCCTGGCCGAGGAGAAGGGCTGGCCCATCCTCACGTTCGCCCGTCCGGTGGCGCTGCGCCGCCGGCTGGGCCTGGACACCCGGGTCGGCAAGGCCGCCGCCGTCGCAGTGGCCGCGAGCGCGGTCGGCGCGGTGGCGATGGCCCTGGTCACCCGCCGCAAGGGACATGCGGCCTGACCGCTTGTGAAAGAAGGCGCACAACATTACGTGCCAGTAGGCCTGTCCTATGCCTGCCAGCAGGCGTACACATGAAGGACAGACAACTTCACAAGCTGCTCAGCACATCGGTACCCACGCGGCGATCACCCATCTCCGGGACAGTCGCTCGCCGGACTCCAGACCACTCAGGGATTTCACTGGAGCCATGACGACTCCGATCCAGCACGCCTGGTAGCCATGCAGTGCTGAGCTTTGGCGGCGTCGACTCCATCGAGTGTCGACGTCGCCGCTCTGTGTGGGCGGCTCTGGATGGGCCGCTCTCAGCGGGCGAGCGGGGACGCCTCGGCGGCCCGGGTGAACGCCTGCGAGGCGTACATCAGCCACTGGTGGACGCCGGTCGGCTTCCCGCTGCCGTACGCCGCGAGGGCCGAGCGGTAGCCGTCGGGCTCTGCGGCGTGGCCGGCCTCGGGCACGAGCACCGACGCGGGATCGACGCCCTTCGACACCAGGACGAGGCGTTCGGCGGCCCGCCCGATGACGCCGTTGTGCGTCGCGAACGCGCCCGCCGAGGAGATCTCGGCGTGGACGAGCGCCGCCACGACCAGGCCCGGGGCCTCGGTGGGCTGCCCCAGCATCCAGGCCAGCTCGGTCAGCCGGGCGACGCCGTCGGGGTTGACCGGGCGGCCGAGATCGGCGTCGTCGACCGACCCCGAGGCCGCGAGCGCATGGATCCGGGCCAGGGCCTGGACCGGCGCGCGGTTCCACACCGGCAGCAGCCCGAGCAGCTCGGTCGACAGGCGTACGGCGCCGCGGGCCAGCGCGTCCCCGCCGCCACCCGCGAGCTCCTCGACCTCGTACACGCTGCCCTCGAGCGCCGCCGTGGCGGTCGCGCCGAGCAGCAGGGAGCGGGCGGTGTCGTCGGGGGTGCTGCGGCGCAGGCCACGGTCGCGCAGGATGCCGTCGATGCCGTCACGGGTGCCGGCGTAGGTGGACGGGATGCCTTCGAGAGCGGCAGCCGAGATGAACGGATCGGACACGCCCGAAGCGTACCGGCCGCCCCTCGGGCGGCCCGGTAGCCTTCGGACAATGAACGACTCCCCCGAAGACCGCACGGCCAAGTGGCTGGTGGGGGACCGCCTGTCCTGCGTGCTGCACCTCGGGGACGGCTCGCTCGCCTACCAGCTCGCGGAGCAGGGCCACGAGGTCGTCGTCGCGGGTGACGACGTCACCGCACGGCGCCACCCCGACATCCAGTACGTCCGCAGCGCCGGCGAGCGGCTGCCCTTCATCGGCGACGCGTTCGACGTCGTCATCGCGCCCGAGCTCCGCGAGGCGCCCACGGCCCTCGCGGAGTACGCCCGCGTGCTGCGCCCCGACGGGCTGCTCTCCACGATCTCGCAGCGGCACGACGACTCGATCCCGTGGATGCGCAAGCTCCGCGAGATCATCGGCGTCGTCGACCGCGGCGCGACCCCCGCCGACACCTTCAGCGCCTCGGGCCTGTTCCACCAGCCCGAGACCCACGAGATCGGGTCGTGGGAGAAGCTCGACCTGCCGGGGCTCCTGCGCTTCGCCCAGGCGACCAAGCACCCGTCGGTGGGTGAGTCGGCCCTGTCGCAGGTGCGTGAGCTGTTCCTGACCTACGGCGGCCAGACCGGCTTCCTGCGGCTGCGCCACGAGACCTCGTGCCTGCGCGCCACGGTCGACAAGTCGAGCCTCAGCCAGGAGGCACCGCCGCCCGACACGATGCTGCTCGACTTCCGCTGAAGAGCCCTGCCGCCCCGGGACCGATCGCCCTCAACATCCCCGCGGGCGAACAGCCCCCCGATAGAATCGGCGGGTGAAGTTCCTCAACGACCTCGCCCCGTCCTTCGACCTGACGTACAACGACGTGTTCATGGTGCCGGCCCGCTCCGACGTCACGAGCCGGTTCGACGTCGACCTGGCCACGTCCGACGGCACCGGCACCACGCTGCCGCTTGTCGTGTCCAACATGACCGCGATCTCCGGCAAGCGCATGGCAGAGACGATCGCCCGGCGCGGCGGGATCGCGATCATCCCGCAGGACATCCCGCTCGACATCGTCGCGCACACCGTCGACCGGGTGAAGTCCGCCCACACGGTCTACGAGACCCCCGTCACCGTGGGGCCCTCGACGACGGTCGGCGAGGCGATGAGCCTGATCCCCAAGCGTGCGCACGGCGCGGTGGTCGTGGTCGAGGACGGCAAGGTGCTCGGGGTCGTGACCGAGCACGACGGCGCCGAGATCGACCGCTTCGCGCAGGTGCGCGAGGTCATGACGTCCGACGTCCTCACCTTCGAGGCCGGGGTCGACCCCCAGCACTGCTTCAACGAGATGTCGGCCCGGCACGTCGACTTCGCTCCGGTGCTCGACGGTGGCAGCCTGCTGGGCGCGGTGACCCGCAAGTCGGCGCTGCGCTCCACGATCTACGATCCCGCGGTCGACGCCGAGGGACGCCTCGTGATCGGCGCCGCGGTCGGCATCAACGGCGACGTCACCGGCAAGGCCACGGCCCTGCTCGAGATGGGCATCGACGTCCTCGTCGTCGACACCGCCCACGGGCACCAGACCAAGATGCTCGAGGCGCTGCCGCTCGTGGTCGCCGCCCGCGACGCGTACGAGGCGGAGTCCGGCCGGCGGGTCCCGATCGCCGCCGGCAACGTCGTCTCGGCCGCAGGGGTCCGCGACCTCGTCAGCGCGGGGGCCGACATCATCAAGGTCGGCGTCGGCCCCGGCGCGATGTGCACCACGCGCATGATGACCGGCGTCGGACGCCCGCAGTTCTCCGCGGTGCTCGAGTGCGCTGCGGCGGCCCGCGAGCTCGGCGCGCACGTCTGGGCCGACGGCGGCGTCCGCTATCCCCGCGACGTCGCGCTCGCCCTCGCGGCCGGTGCCGCGAGCGTCATGATCGGCTCGTGGTTCGCAGGAACGCTCGAGAGCCCCGGCGATCTCCAGGTCGGGCCCGACGGCCGCCCCTACAAGGAGTCGTTCGGCATGGCGTCGGCGCGCGCGGTGTCCAACCGCACCCGCGACGCGGCCGGCTTCGAGCGCGCCCGCATGGCCCTCTTCGAGGAGGGCATCTCGTCCTCGCGCATGTTCCTGGACCCCGAGCGCCCCGGCGTCGAGGATCTCGTCGACTCGATCATCGCGGGCGTCCGGTCCAGCGCGACGTACGCGGGTGCGCGATCGATCGCGGAGTTCCACGAGCGTGCCGTGATCGGCCTGCAGAGCTCCGCGGGCTACGACGAGGGTCGCCCGCTGCACGCGTCCTGGTAGTAGCCGGGCGCGGCTCGTCCCTCGCCGCTCATTCCTGCTGCTCGCTGGCGCTCGCACCAGGCCGGCTGGCTCGCTTCGCTCGCCCTTTCCTGCGTTCACAGGCTCGTTGGCTTGCTTCGCTCGCCCTTTCCTGCGTCAGGGTTCGCGCTTCGCGGTCGCCGGGCGGCGGTGCCTGATGCCCTCGAGGATGAGGGACAGGCCCAGGTCGAACGAGCCCGTGTCGGCCCGGCCGAGCGGATCGGCGTCGATCGCCCCCGCGCTGTTGGCCTGTCGGTGCGCCTGCTCGCCGGTGACGTGGCCGAAGACGAAGTGCAGCACGGTCATCGCGGCCGTCCGCGCGAAGGCCTCGTCGAAGCCGGCACCCTCGAGCGCAGTGGCCAGCCGCTCCACGGGCGAGCGGACACCCAGGCCGTACGCGTGCGCGGTGGCGACCAGCTCGGCCCCGTCGCGGTAGGCCAGCATCGCGTCGCGGAGCTCGTGGCTGAGCGCCAGCACCCGCTCGTCCCACGACGCCTCGGGCACGTCCGGCCGCGCACCGCGGTCGAGCAGCTCGTCGGCGACCGCGGCCAGCAGCTCCTGCTTGCTGCCGAAGTGGTGATAGAGCGCGGACGGCTGCAGGCCCAGCTCGGAGGCGATCCGGCGCATCGACAGGTCAGCCAGCCCGTACGCGTCGAGGATGCCGACGGCACGCTCGACGATGTCGGTGCGGTGGTAGCGCATGGATCCTCCGAGGACGTCACGTTGACAGCACGATCAGCCTATCGGCTAACCTGAACACCGTTCACCTGAGCACCGTTCAGGTGGCGTCACCGTCACGGCAGGAGCACGATCATGGTCATGACCACGCGCACGCGCCGCAAGGCGTCGATCGGCACGTCGGATCTCGCCCTCATCGCGACGTTCGCTGCGCTCATCGCGGTCTGCGCCCAGCTCACCGTCGGCTCGATCAACGTGCCCTTCACCCTGCAGATGTTCGCGATCTTCCTCGCCGCGTCGGTGCTCGGCGCGGTGCGCGGGCTCCTCACCGTGCTGCTCTACCTCGCGGTCGGCACCGCGGGCCTCCCGGTCTTCGCGCAGGGCGGCGCTGGGCCCGCGGTGTGGGTCAGCCCGTCGGCCGGCTACCTCGCGGCGTTCCCGCTCGCCGCGCTCCTCGTGGGGCTCGTCGCCCACCGCGTCGCCCGCACCAGCCCCGCCTCGTTCGTCGCGGTGGTGTCGGTCGCCGCCGCCGTCGTCACGATCGCGGTCGTCGGGACGCTCGGCACGATCGGCATGGCGCTCAAGCTCGACGTGAGCCTGCCCGTCGCGTGGGGCTACGCGACCCCGTTCTTCGTGGCCGACATCGTCAAGGGCGTGCTGGCCGCGGTCGTCGCGGCTGCCGTGCTGCGCGCCTTCCCGCAGCTGGCGGCGCGACGCTGACCGTGCCACCGACCATCGCGCTCGACGAGGTCGCCGTCACGGTGCAGACACCGGACGGCGACCTCCCGCTGCTGCAGCCCACCACCCTGCGCCTGACGGAGCACCGCATCGCGGTGATCGGCAGCAACGGCTCGGGCAAGTCCACGCTGGCCCGCCTGCTCAACGGCCTGGTCGAGCCGAGCTCGGGACACGTCACGATCGACGGGCTCGACACGGTCCGTGACGGTCCGCGGGTACGCCGATCGGTCGGCTTCGTGTTCACCAACCCGGACGCCCAGCTGGTCATGCCCACCTGCGCGGAGGACATCGCGCTGTCGCTGCGCCGCACGATCAAGGACAAGAAGGCCCGCCACGCCCGGGCGCTGGAGATCCTCGCCGGGGTGGGCCTGGCCGACAAGGCCGACACGACCGTCCACGCCCTGTCGGGCGGTCAGAAGCAGATGCTGGCCCTCGCAGGTGTGCTCGCGACCGATCCCCGGATCCTCGTCGCGGACGAGCCGACGACCTTGCTGGACCTGCGCAACACCCGGATCGTCGCCGACCGGCTGTTCTCGCTCAGCCAGCAGCTCGTCCTGGTCACCCACGACCTCGACCTCGCCCTGCGCTGCGACCGCGCGCTCGTGGTCGACGACGCCCGCATCGTGTGCGACGGCCCGGCGGCCGACGCGGTCAGCTTCTACCGGTCGCTGGTCGGCGCGTGATCGCCTCACCGCTCGGCGCGTACCGCCCCGGCACGACCTGGCTCCACCGGCTGCCGGCCGGCCCCAAGCTGGGACTCCTCGCGCTGTACGGCGTGCTCACCGTGGTGGTCCGCGGCCCGTGGTCGTCCGTCGCGTTCGTGGCGTTCTCGCTGGTGCTGGTCGCCTGGGCCCGGCTGCCGGTCCGGGCGCTCCTGCGCGGACTGCGCCCCCTGCTGCCGGTCGTCGTCCTCGTCACCGCGTTCCAGGTCTGGCAGCGCGGCTGGCCGACCGCGATCCACGTCGTCGGCGACCTGGTCGCCCTCGTCACCGCAGCCCTCGTGTTCACCGGCACGACGCGCATCGACGCGATGCTCGACGCCCTGACCCGGGGGCTCGGCCCGGCCCGCCGGCTGGGCGTCAACCCGGAGAAGGTGGCCCTCGCGTTCTCGCTCATGATCCGCGCGATCCCCGGAGTCCTCGAGATCGCGCACGAGACCCGCGCCGCCGCGAAGGCCCGGGGCCTCGAGCGCAGCCCACGGGCCCTGCTGGTGCCCATGGCGATCCGCACCGTCGCCCAGGCGTACGACACCGGGGCCGCCCTGCACGCCCGCGGCATCGGCGACGACTGACCCCCGGACGTCGTAGCGTCGGGCGATGGACAACCTGCTGACCGCGATCCTCGCGGTCATCGCCCTGGTCGCGATCGCGTCGTTCGCGCGGTGGTGGTTGCTGTCCCGCCGGCCGAGCCTCGGCACCCCCGAGGACCGCGCGACGTACGAGACCCTGCACACGACGGCCCTCGCCGCACCTGCGCTGCGCCGTGGGCTCGACGCCGAGAGCGCGTCCAGCACCCTGCCGCACCTGCGGACGCTGCTCGGCACCCGGACGGTCGCGATCACCGACACCGTCGGACCCCTCGCCTGGGACGGGCCGGGCGGCCTCGACGACGTCGCCGACCTGATGTCCGCGGCGATCGGCAGCGGCACGACCCAGGCCTCGGGGTCCGCGATCGTCGCGCCCCTGGCCGTCGAGGGCCAGGTCGTCGGCAGCGTCGTCGTGATGAGCGAGGACGCGTCCGCGGGCCTGGCGCGGGCCACGACGGAGATCGCCCGGTGGATGTCCAGCCAGCTCGAGCTCGCCGAGCTCGCGACCTCCCGCACCGCGCTGATGGAGGCCGAGCTGCGGGCGCTGCGGGCGCAGATCTCCCCGCACTTCATCTACAACTCGCTCGGCGCGATCGCCTCGTTCGTGCGCACCGATCCCGAGCGGGCGCGTGAGCTGCTGCTCGAGTTCGCGGACTTCACCCGCTACTCATTTCGCCAGCACGGCGAGTTCACGACCCTGGCCGAGGAGCTGCGCTCGATCGAGCGCTACCTCGTGCTGGAGAAGGCCCGCTTCGGCGACCGGTTGCGCATCGTGACGCTCGTGGCGCCGGAGGTCCTCAGCGTCACGCTGCCGTTCCTGTCGGTCCAGCCGCTCGTCGAGAACGCGGTGCGCCACGGCCTGGAGCGCAAGGCCGGCGACGGCACGATCACCGTGACGGCCCACGACGCGGGCACCGAGTGCCTCATCACGATCGAGGACGACGGCGCGGGCGTCGACCCCGAGATCGTGCGCGCAGCCCTGTCCGGCCGCAACCCCAGCGCGTCGGTGGGCCTCGCGAACGTGGACGAGCGGATGCGCACGGTCTACGGCAATGCGTACGGGATCGTGGTCGAGACCGCGCCCGGATTCGGCACCAAGGTGTCGCTGCGCGTGCCCAAGTTCTCCCCCGCCGTCGGCCCCGCGGCCTGACCGGGGTTGTGGCGCGGGTCACGCTCGGCCAAGATCACTGCATGCCTGCCGGCCTGCGCTCCCTGGTCGTCGACGACGAGCAACCCGTCCTCGACGAGCTCGTGTGGCTGCTCGAGCGGGACGACCGCATCGCCTCGGTGCGGGCCACCCGCAGCGGCACCGACGCCCTGCGCGTGCTCGAGCAGGGCGGCATCGACGTGGTCTTCCTCGACGTCGCGATGCCCGGGCTCAGCGGCCTGGACATCGCCCGGCTGCTCGGCCGGTTCCGCGAGGCGCCCCGCATCGTGTTTGTGACGGCCCACGAGGCGCACGCGGTCGAGGCCTTCGAGATGAACGCGGTCGACTACCTGCTCAAGCCGATCCGCGAGGAGCGACTGCGCGAGAGCGTGCGCCGCGCGTGCGTCGAGGGCACCGACACCACCGAGACCGGCGACGAGCAGATCGCGGTCGAGCTCGGCGGGGTCACCCGGTTCGTGTCCCGCGCGTCGGTCGCGTACGTCGAGGCACAGGGTGACTACGTGCGGCTCCACGTCGACGACGGCGGCAGCCACCTCGTCCGGACGACCCTCGGGGTGCTCGCGCAGGAGTGGGCGGACGCCGGGTTCGCCCGGGTGCACCGCAGCCTCGTGGTCAATCTCGCCCGCGTCCGTGAGGTGCGCATGCAGGCCGGACGGTGCAGCGTCGTGATGGCAGTGGGCGACGACCGGGTCGAGCTGCAGGTCGCCCGCCGCCACACCCGGACCCTGCGCGACCTGATCCACGAACGCGCGCTGTGAGCGACGAGCCGCACGGCGCGGCGCCGACCGGACGGGTCCGCGTGACGAGCCCGCTCACGACCGCCTCGCCGCACGTGCGCCGCAGCGTCCGCCAGGAGATCGACGAGTCGACCGGGGTCGGCGAGATCTACATGCGCTCGCTCATCCGCTCGCAGCTGCGCGCCGCGATGACCGTGGCCCTCACGCTCCTGCTGTCGATCGGGGCACTCCCCGTGGTGTTCCTGACCTTCGACGCCGTCACCGACGCCAGGGTCCTCGGCGTGCCGCTGCCCTGGATCGTGCTGGGCGTCCTGGTCTACCCGTTCCTGTTCACGCTGGGCTGGCTCTACATCCGCCAGGCCGAGCGCGCCGAGCGCGACTTCACGGCGCTCGTCGATCCTGACGGCGACGACACGTGAGCTCGACCTACGGGATCGTCGCCGTCGCGCTCGTGGCCGTCGCGACCCTCGCGATCGGCGCGTTCGGGCTGCGCGTCAGCCGGACCACCAGCGACTTCTACGTCGCGTCGCGCTCGGTCAGCCCGGTCCTCAACAGCTCGGCGATCGGCGGGGAGTACCTGTCGGCGGCGTCGTTCCTCGGCATCGCGGGCCTCGTGCTGGCGTTCGGCGCCGACATGCTCTGGTACCCGATCGGGTGGACGACCGGCTACCTCATGCTCCTGGTGCTGGTCGCCGCCCCGCTGCGCCGCTCAGGGGCGTACACGATCCCCGACTTCGCCCAGGTGCGGCTGCAGTCCGACGGCGTGCGGCGGGTCGCGAGCCTGCTGGTCGTCGCGGTGGGCTGGCTCTACCTGATGCCCCAGTTCCAGGGTGCGGGGCTGACGCTGCGGACCGTCACGGGCGCGCCGACCTGGGTCGGCACCGTCGTGGTCGCCGCGATCGTCGTGGTCAATGTCGTCTCGGGCGGCATGCGCAGCATCACGTTCGTGCAGGCGTTCCAGTACTGGCTCAAGCTCACCGCGCTGCTGATCCCGCTGTTCTTCCTCGTCCACGCGTGGAACGGCGACGGGCGTCCGGCGCCGGCCGCTCCCGGCAGCTGGTTCGAGCCGTTCAGCCAGACCGGCGAGACGGGCCTGTACCTGACGTACTCGGTCATGGTCGCGACCTTCCTCGGCACGATGGGCCTGCCCCACGTCGTGGTCCGCTTCTACACCAACCCCGACGGCCACGCCGCACGTCGGACGACCCTCCTGGTGCTCGCGCTGCTCGGCGTCTTCTACCTCCTGCCGACCGTCTACGGGGTGCTCGGACGCATCTACGCCGGAGACCTGGTCACCTCGGGGGGCACGGACACCGTGGTGCTCGAGCTGCCCGGGCGCATGATCGGCGGCACGACCGGCGAGGTCCTGGCCGCACTGCTGACCGCGGGGGCATTCGCGGCGTTCCTGTCGACGTCGTCGGGCCTGACGATGTCCATCGCCGGTGTCGTGGGCCAAGGGCTCGCGCGTGGCCGCATCTCGACGATCACCGCCCTGCGGCTCGCCGCCGTGGGCTGCATCGTCGTCCCACTCGTGCTGGCCCTGTCCGCGCAGCGGATCTCGGTCGCCAACTCAGTGACCTTCGCCTTCGCGCTCGCCGCGTCGACGTTCTGCCCGCTGCTCGTGCTGGGCATCTGGTGGCGCGGGCTCACGGCACCAGGCGCCATCGCGGGACTCGTCGGCGGGGGGCTCTGCGCCGGGGTCGCACCGGTCCTCACGATCGCGACGAGCCCGGACGGGTGGTTCGGGGCGCTGATGAGCCAACCCGCGGCGTGGTCCGTGCCGGTCGGGTTCGGGCTCATGATCGGCGTGTCCCTCGCGACCCGCAGCCGGGTCCCGGTCAACGTGTCGCGCACGATGGTGCGGCTGCACACCCCCGAGCGGCTCGAGGTCGACCGGCGGTTCTGACCGGGCACGACCGTTCATCCCCCGATCACGACCGCTCGTCGCGGCCGCCCGACCGCACGTCGCTCCGCCTCCCGCCCTTCGTCGCAGCAGGCCGGACGTGATCTGGCTCACAGGGCCAGAGGACCCTAGTTTCGAGGCGGGTGGCGCGTTCCGCGCCGTCTGCCCTTTCCACGGACGAGGTGACTCACGGTGACCGAGAAGATCTCCACGGAGGCTCACGAGGCGTATCAACGCATCCATGCGTCGGACGACTTCGCCGAGCTCAAGCGCTCCTACCTGCGATTCGTCGTGCCGCTGACGATCGCCTTCATGGCCTGGTACCTGCTGTACGTCCTCGCGTCGAACTACGCGAACGACTTCATGGGCCACGTCCTGTTCGGCAACATCAACGTCGCCCTGGTCTTCGGCCTGCTGCAGTTCGTGACGACGTTCGGCATCGCGATCTGGTACGCGATGTTCGCCGCCCGCCGCATGGACCCGATCGCGGACCGCCTCCGCGAGGAGTACGAGCAGGAGATCGAGCGATGAGCACCACCGCCGCCGTGCTGCGCGCCGCCAGCGACGACGACAGCAACCAGCTCCTGACCGGCTCCCTGTTCGTGGTGATCGTGCTGATCACCGTGGCCATCACCTTCTGGGCGAGCCGCAACACCCGAACCGCCGCGGACTACTACGCGGGCGGGCGCAGCTTCACCGGCGCACAGAACGGCTTCGCGGTCGCCGGCGACTACATGTCGGCCGCCTCGTTCCTCGGCATCTCCGGCGCGATCGCCCTGTCGGGCTACGACGGCTTCCTGTACTCGATCGGCTTCCTCGTCGCCTGGCTCGTGGCCCTGCTGCTCGTCGCCGAGCTGCTGCGCAACTCGGGCCGGTTCACCATGGCCGACCAGCTGGCGTTCCGCATGCAGCAGCGTCCCGTGCGCACCGCGGCCGCGACGTCGACCGTTGTCGTGTCGATCTTCTACCTGCTCGCGCAGATGGTCGGCGCCGGCGCGTTGGTCGCGCTGCTGCTGGGCGTCTCGCCCGACAACGACACCGCCAAGAACCTCACGATCGCGGCCGTGGGCGCGCTCATGATCTTCTACGTCGTGGTGGGCGGCATGAAGGGCACGACGTGGGTGCAGATCGTCAAGGCCGTCCTGCTCATGGTCGGCACGATCCTCATCACGGTGCTGGTGCTCGCGAAGTTCAACTTCAACATCAGCGACATGCTCGGCACCGCCGCCGAGGAGAGCGGGGCCGGCAAGGCATTCCTCGAGCCCGGACTGAAGTACGGCGTGTCGACCGAGTCCAAGATCGACTTCATCTCGCTCGGGCTCGCGCTCGTGCTCGGCACGGCAGGTCTGCCGCACATCCTGATCCGCTTCTACACCGTCCCGACCGCACGCCAGGCGCGCAAGTCGGTGCTCTGGGCGATCGGCCTGATCGGCGCGTTCTACCTGATGACGCTCGTGCTGGGCTTCGGCGCGGCCGCACTGGTCAAGGGCGACAAGAAGCAGGAGATCGTCGACTCCGGCGGCAACCTCGCCTCGCCGCTGCTCGCCGAAGCGGTGGGCGGCGGATCGGGCTCGACCGGTGGCGCGGTGCTGCTGGCATTGATCTCGGCGGTCGCGTTCGCCACGATCCTGGCGGTGGTCGCGGGCCTGACCCTGACGTCCGCGTCGTCCGTGGCCCACGACCTGTACGCCAACGTCTGGAAGAAGGACAAGGTCACCGAGAAGCAGGAGGTCAAGGTCGCCCGCATCGCGGCATTCGTGATCGGCGGTGTCGCGATCGCGCTGTCCATCCCGGCGCAGAAGCTCAACATCGCGTTCCTGGTGGCGCTCGCGTTCGCGGTCGCGGCATCGGCCAACCTGCCGTCGCTGCTGTACAACCTGTTCTGGCGCCGGTTCAACACGCGCGGCGCGGTCTGGAGCATCTACGGCGGACTCATCTCGTGCGTCGGCCTGGTGATCTTCTCCCCGGTCGTCTCCGGCTCGGAGACCGCGATGATCACCGGCGCGGACTTCAGCTGGTTCCCGCTGGCCAACCCCGGCATCATCTCGATCCCGCTCGGCTTCTTCTTCGGCTGGCTGGGCACCGTGACGGCCCGCGACGCGGACGCCGAGGCGCGCTACGTCGAGCTGGACGTCCGCTCGATGACAGGTGCGGGCTCTGAGAAATAGTCACCGGTCAAGGCAGGAGGCCGTGACGGCGAGCAGCCGCCACGGCCTCGTGCCGCGACCGGGCACCGAGGCGGGCCATCGCACTGCGCAGATAGCTCTTGACCGTCTCGATGCCGAGGCCCAGCCGCTCCGCGATCTCGGCGTTGCGGCACCCCGCCGCGACGAGCGCCATCACGTCCAGCTGCCGCGCGGTGAGGGTGATCTCGCTGCGGGCGTCCTGCACCAGCAGCGCTTCGAGCCGCTCGCGGGTGCGCGGATCGGCGGTCTCGCGAGCGATGATCCGCATCTCGGCGAACGCATCGCGCAGGAGCTGCCGCTCCACGGTGCTCGGCCCGGCCGCCGCGACCGACTGCGCCAGGCGTACCCGCCGGTCCACCTCGTCGCGGATCTCCAGCTCGCCCGAGACCTTGCGCGCCTCGGCGACCAGCGCCTCGAGCGCAGCCTCCGACAGCGGCTCGCCGCCGCGGGTGCCGGCGTAGAGCAGCCCGCGGACGTCGTCGCGCACCACGATCGGCACGACCGCGAGGAACGTGACCCGCTCGCCGAGGATCTGCCGGTCGTACTCGTGCGTGATGTCGAGCGAGCTCCCATAGTCGCGGACGTACGCGGGGCGGCGGCTCAGCCAGGTCTTGCCGCCCAGCCCCAGCGAGGGCCGGATCGTGATCGTCGCGAGATCGGTCGTCACCTCGCCGAGCGTGAGGGTCACCGGCACGCCGTGCTCGTCGCGCAGGCCGCCGAACACCAGCGGCACGTCCCAGTCGCGCCGCAGCCGGGCCGCGGACGCGCGCAGCACCTCCAGGTCGTCGGCACGCACGTCGACCGTCATCGCGTACCCCCTTTCGGGGCTAGACCATCCCCCTCGACCACCCCACGATGTGGGGTAGACCACAGCAGTGTGCCACGGGTGCGCCACCACGCCCGTCCCGTGCCGGACCACGAGCACCAGGAGACGACATGACCGAGCAGAACATCAGCAACCTGTCCCGCGAGGAGCGGACGTTCGCCCCGCCGGCGGATCTCGCCGCGAACGCGAACGTCAAGGCCGACGTCTACGAGACCGCGGCCGCGGACCCCGTCGCGTTCTGGGGCGAGCAGGCGGACCGTCTCGACTGGGGCACGCCGTTCACCGAGGTGCTGGACTGGTCGAACGCGCCGTTCGCGAAGTGGTTCGTCGGCGGCAAGCTCAACGCCGCGTACAACTGCGTCGACCGCCACGTCGAGGCCGGCAACGGCGACCGGGTCGCGCTGCACTTCGTCGGCGAGCCCGAGGACGACACCCGCGACATCACCTATTCCGAGCTCAAGGACCTGGTGTCCCAGGCCGCGAACGCGCTGATCGACCTGGGCGTCGAGACCGGCGACCGCGTCGCGATCTACCTGCCGATGATCCCCGAGGCGGTCGTCGCGATGCTGGCGTGCGCGCGCCTCGGCGCCCCGCACACCGTGGTGTTCGGCGGCTTCTCCGCCGATGCGCTGTCCAGCCGCATCCTGGACTGCGACGCCAAGGTCGTCATCACCGCCGACGGCGGCTTCCGCCGGGGCTCGCCGTCGGCGCTCAAGCCCGCGGTCGACGAGGCGCTGCAGAAGTGCCCCGACGTCACCGGCGTCCTCGTCGTGCGGCGCACCGGCCAGGACGTCGAGTGGACCGAGGGTCGAGACGTCTGGTGGCACGAGACCGTCGACCAGGCCTCCACCGAGCACACCCCGGAGATGTTCGACGCAGAGCACCCGCTCTACGTGATGTACACGTCCGGGACGACCGGATCCCCGAAGGGCATCCTGCACACGACCGGCGGCTACCTGGTGCAGTCGGCGTGGACGTTCTGGGCGGTCTTCGACCACAAGCCCGACGACGTCTACTGGTGCACCGCCGACGTCGGCTGGGTGACCGGCCACTCCTACATCGTCTACGGCCCGCTCGCGAACGGCGCGACGCAGGTGCTCTACGAGGGCACCCCCGACACCCCGCACAAGGGCCGCTGGTGGGAGATCATCGAGAAGTTCAAGGTCACGCTGTTCTACACCGCGCCCACTGCGATCCGCACCTGCATGAAGTGGGGCGAGGAGATCCCCGCGAAGTTCGACCTGTCCAGCCTGCGCATCCTCGGCTCGGTGGGCGAGTCGATCAACCCCGAGGCGTACGTCTGGTACCGCGACCACGTCGGCGGCGGTCGCACCCCGATCGTCGACACGTGGTGGCAGACCGAGACCGGCGCCCACATGATCAGCCCGCTGCCCGGCGTCACGTCCGGCAAGCCCGGGTCCGCGATGACCGCGATCCCCGGCATCTCGGCCGAGGTCGTCGACGACGCCGGCAAGCCGGTCGACAACGGCGAGGGCGGCTACCTCGTCATCACCGCGCCCTGGCCCTCGATGTTGCGCACGATCTGGGGCGACGACGAGCGCTACAAGAAGACGTACTGGTCGCGCTGGCCGCAGTACTACTTCGCCGGAGACGGCGCCCGCAAGGACGAGGACGGCGCGATCTGGCTGCTCGGCCGCGTGGACGACGTCATGAACGTGTCGGGGCACCGGCTCTCGACGACCGAGATCGAGTCCGCGCTCGTGTCGCACCCCAAGGTCGCCGAGGCCGCGGTCGTGGGTGCCACGGACGACACGACCGGCCAGGCCGTCGTCGCGTTCGTGATCCTGCGCGAGTCCGCCGGGGACGGCGGCACCGAGGTCCTCACCGAGCTGCGCAACCACGTCGGCCACCAGATCGGGCCCATCGCCAAGCCGCGCCAGATCATGGTCGTCCCCGAGCTGCCCAAGACCCGCTCGGGCAAGATCATGCGGCGCCTGCTGCGCGACGTCGCAGAGAATCGCGAGGTCGGCAACACCACGACCCTCGCCGACTCCGGGGTCATGGACCTCATCACGAGCGGCATGCAAAAGGCCACCGACGAGGACTAGTCGCCTGCGAGTGGCGCGGTGGGCGGTCCACCGGACCCACCCCACTGCGCCACTCGTGTGGTGTTGGCCACACGCACAGGCGTAGGACGGGTCACGTTCAGGTTTCGGTCAGGTCGATCTGGGCACGATGGGCCCATGGAACCGACCCCCACGAGCACCGAGCGTGCCGCCGAGTCGACTGCCCACAACCGCCGCCGCGTGCGGACCGATCTGGTCGCCGGCGCGCTCCTGCTCGGCGTCGTGGTCGGCGGCAACATGATCTGGCACTCCCCCGACGTCGGCATCCTCACGGTGCTGGGACGCTGACCTGCGCACTGTGCCCGAACGCTTGTAGGCTCGCACCCATGAGCTCCACGGAAGACCCGACGATCGGTCGGCTCGTTGCCGATGCCAGCCGCGACATCTCCGCCCTGGTGCAGGCCGAGATCCAGCTCGCCAAGAGCGAGCTCAAGTTCAGCGCCAAGGCAGGTGGGGTCGGCGCGGCGATGATCGCGGTCGCCGCCTTCTTCGGCCTGCTCATCATCATCTTGCTGTCGATCGCGTTCGCGTACTTCCTGACCTGGACGGGACTCGACCCCGCGTGGGCGTTCCTGATCGTCGCGGGCGTCTACCTCGTGCTCGCGGCGGCTCTCATCTTCATCGGCATCAAGATGCTGAAGAAGATCCGCGCCCCCGAGAAGACCATCGCGACCGCACGCGAGATCCCCGCGGCCCTCAAGGGCCGTACGAGCTAGGAGGCCCGGCGGCCCGTCGCCAACCGGGCGACCAGGCCGACGACGATCGCGACGGCCCCGCCGATCGCGATCCACTCCAGCCAGCCGGCCAGCGAGTCCGACGCGCGATCCACCAGCAGGCGCTGGACCGTCCGAGCGAACGCGTTCTCGTCCTTCGCCTCGTCCACGAGGCGCGGTGCGATCTCCGACGACGCGAACCGGACCACGCCCGCCACGACCAGCGCGCCGACCCCGAGGGCCGCGACCGCGAGCGGACGGCTGCGGGCCGAGAGCAGCGACGTCACACCGGCCACGATCACCACGAGGAGCCCCAGCAGGCCGAACGTCGTGGACTGCGGGACGGCCTGGAGCCGGTCACGGTCGGACGCCGAGCCGATCGACACCGTGAGGTCCTGGGGGACGCGCAACGACACCGGCAGGTCCTTGTCGACCCGGTCGGTGACGAACTGCGCCATGGGGCTCACGTCGACGGTCAGCGGCCCGCTCGCGTCCGAGAACGCCGACCGGTGCAGGCTGCGCTGCGTCTGCTCCCACGCCTCCACGAAGCCCGGCTGATTGGTCGTCGTCCGGGCGACCGCGGCGAGCGCGGACGCCGCGACGTCCTCGAGACGTCGGGGCAGCACGCCGCGCTGCACGAAGTCGTCGGCGAGGTAGTCCGCGAACGCGACCTGGAGCTCGTCGTCCATCGCCAGCTGGCTGCTGAACTCGACGTACCCGTCCTCCTGCGCGACGTGGGAGGAGACCCACAGCAGCGGCACGGTCACGATCCCGGCGAGCACCGTCAGGAGCCACGCGACGAGCGACGAGAACGACCGCATCAGGCACACTCCCCCGTCGAGACGGGCTGCGTGGCCGCGATGCCCTTGCGGGCGTCCTCGGCGACCTGGTCGGCCGTCAGCGCATAGCCCGTGGACTTGTTGGAGACCGAGGCCGCGAAGATCACGCCGAGGACCGATCCGTCCCTCGACACGAGCGGCCCGCCGGAGTTGCCCGAGCGGACCAGGCCGCGGACCGAGAAGGTCTCGCGCACGACCTGCCCACGGTCGTAGATGTCCGGGCTGCGCAGCCGCATCTCGCTGCGGATCCGGGCCGCCCTGGCGTCGAAGGGACCGTTCTCGGGATAGCCGAGGATCGCTGCGGACTGGCCGGCCTTGCCGCCGCGGTCGAACGACAGGGGCGCGAGGCCGAGCCCGTCCACGGCCAGCACCGCGACGTCCAGGTCGCGGTCGAACAGCACGACCCGCGCCGGCACCCGGCGATCACCCACGACGACGGACGGTGCCTCGACCCCGGCCACGACGTGCGCATTGGTCATGACCCGGCCGTCGGCGTACGCGAAGCCGGACCCCTCGATGCCCCGGTCGCACCTGGCCTGGCCCAGGATCTTCACGACGCTCTCGCGGGCCTTCTGCACGCCCGGTCGGGCCAGCGTCGCGGTGTCGGGCGGGCCGACCTCGGCGATGTCCTCGCTCTCGAACGGGTCGATGTAGCGCGGGAACAGGTTGGAGTCGAGCACCTCGTTGAACGACCGCAGCACAGAGGTCGCCTGCGCCGGCATGACGCCGTCGACGCGCTGGAGGATCGAGGAGTCGCGCGAGGCGGTCGACAGGTAGGGGATCGACGTCCCGCTGACGGAGTAGCCGAGCGCCCACGCCGCGCACAGCACCGCGACCATGCTGAGGGCGCTGCCCGCGACCGCGTCGACCCACCGCAGGGGACGCCACGTGAGCCCGTCGCGCAGGACCGAGCCGACGTACGTGCCGATGGCCTGGCCGATCGCCGCGGCGCCGATCACGAGGCCCAGCGCGAGCAGCGAGCTGGACAGCGTGGGCGTGCCGCCGGACAGGACCTGCGGCACCAGCGCGATCGCGAGCAGGCCGCCGATCAGCAGGCCCACCGTCGCGACGAGGTTGATCACGAAGCCCTGGACGTAGCCCGAGACCGCATAGGCCACCAGGATGACCACGATGACCAGGTCGAAGGAGTTCATCGCGAGGGCAGCTCGGGCAGCGGTCGGGTCACGCTGTCGTCCCACGGCTGCTCCCAGCCGAGCCGCTCGAACAGCCGGGAGATGACTCCTGCGGTGAAGCCCCAGAGCGGCATCGGGGTGCCCACCTCGAATGCTGGCCCCATCCAGCCCGAGGTGTGCCGGACGCTGAACCGGTTGAGCGGGTCGACCAGGCTGCGGATGGGCTGGTGGATCACCGTGACGACCTCCTGGTCGCTCACCGGTCCGAGCGGCTTCGGCTCGCGCCAGAAGCCCAGCACGGGTGTCACGGCGAAGTTGCTCGGCGGGAGCCACAGGGTCGGCAGGGTGCCGAAGACCTCGACCGTGCCGGGGTCCACGCCGACCTCCTCCTGCGCCTCGCGCAGGGCGGTCGCCGCCGCGTCCGCGTCCTCGGGATCGGACTTGCCGCCCGGGAACGCGATCTGGCCCGGGTGGTTGCGCATCGTGGCCGCGCGCTCGGTCAGCAGCAGCTCGGGGCCCGCCTCGCCCTCGGAGAACAGCATCAGCACCGCGGCCGGGCGCGCATCGGGCGGGACGCTGGGGAAGTTGGGCGACAGCTGCCCCGCGTCCACGGACGCGGCGAGCTCCTCGAGCGGCCGGAGCCAGTCGGGCAGGCCGTCGGCCGTCATGGCGCCACTCCCAGATGATCGTCGATCGCGGCCGTCAGCTCGGCGTACGAACGGAACTCCTTGCGCTCCGTGGCGACCATTCTTCCCTGTGCGTCCACGAAGATCGTCTGCGGCAGGTTGACGACCTTGAGCGAGGCGACGGTCGTGCCCTCGGGGTCGACGAGCTGGGGGTACGTCACACCGGTCGCGCGGGCGAGCTCGATCGCGTCGTCGGGGGCGGCGTCCTTGAAGTCGATGCCGATGAACTGGACCCGGTCGCCGTACGCCTCGTCGGCCTTGGCGAGCAGGGGCATCTCGTTGCGGCACGGCGCGCACCAGCTCGCCCACAGGTTGATGACGGTGGGCTTGCCACCGAGCGCCGACAGGTCGACCGCACGGCCGCCGCCGAGGCACTCGAGCGTGACGTCCGGCAGGTCCGCGGCAGGTCGGCCCGGCGCGGGGCAGTCCTCGATCCCGGCGGCCTCCTTGGCACCGCTCAGCTCGTCGGGTGCGAACGTCGGCGCGGGGCCCCCGAACGTCGGCTTCGTGCTCGTGGGCTCGTCGGACCCGCAGGCTGCGACCGTGAGCAGGGCGGCGACGGCGACCAGCGCCCGGATCCTCATGCGGGCCCTTGGGTGGTCACGAGCGCGGCCGCGACGACCGGATCGGTCGGCCCGGTCCCGTACGCGGGGCACCAGTGGGCCACGGGGCAGGCTCCGCAGGCCGGCTTCTTGGCATGGCAGCGGCGGCGCCCGTGCCAGATCAGCCGGTGGCTGAGCATCGTCCAGTCCTTGCGAGGGAAGAGCGCACCGACCGCGTGCTCGGTCTTGACCGGGTCCTTCGCGACGTCCTCGGTGACCCACTCGAAGCGTCGGACGAGCCGGGCGAAGTGCGTGTCGACCGTGATGCCCGGGACGCCGAACGCATTGCCCAGCACGACGTTCGCGGTCTTGCGGCCGACGCCCGGCAGGGTGACCAGGTCGCTCAGGCGAGCGGGGACCTCGCCGTCGTACCGCTCCACCAGCGCGGCGGACAGGCCCAGCAGGCTGTCGGTCTTGGCCCGGAAGAATCCGGTCGGCCGGATGATCTCCTCCAGCTCGGCGCGGGGGGCGCCCGCCATCGCGTACGGATCGGGGAACGCCGCGAACAGCGCGGGGGTGATCGCGTTGACCCGTCGGTCGGTCGTCTGCGCCGACAGGACGGTCGCGACGAGGAGCTCGAACGGCGTACGGAAGTCCAGCTCGCACCCTGCCTCGGGATAGGTCTCGGCGAGCACGCGATGCATCTTGCGGGCCCGGCGGACCAGGGCTGTGTCCGGTCGGGTCACGGTGGTCGGCACGTGCTCCAGAGTACGTCCCCCGGCGCGTGGCTCGCGGTGAGACGCCCGGATGTGGGAAACTGCGGGAGGGTGCACACATCGTGACCTCTGTGACACGACCGATAGGAAGACCGTGACCGACGACGTTCTGCGCCAGGCACCGCTGTTCTCCGGCCTCGACGACGAGGCTGCGGAGGCCCTCGAGTCCTCGATGTCGTCGAGCTCGTTGCGCCGCGGAGAGATCCTCTTCAACGAGGGCGACGACGGCAACCAGCTGTACGTCGTCACGGACGGCAAGATGAAGCTCGGACGCACGTCCCCCGACGGCCGCGAGAACCTCCTCGCGATCCTCGGCCCCGGTCAGATGTTCGGCGAGCTGTCGTTCTTCGACCCCGGACCCCGCTCCGCGACCGCCACGGCCGTCACCGACGTCGAGCTGAAGTCGCTGGGACACGAGGCCCTGAGCCCCGTCCTCAGCGCGCACCCCGATGTCGCCCACGCGCTGCTCAACCAGCTCGCGGGCCGCCTGCGCCGCACCAACGAGGTCGTCGGCGACCTGGTCTTCAGCGACGTCCCCGGTCGCGTCGCCAAGGCGCTGCTCGACCTGGCGTCGCGCTTCGGCCGCCGCGCGGACGACGGCATCCACGTCAACCACGACCTCACGCAGGAGGAGCTCGCCCAGCTGGTCGGCGCCTCCCGCGAGACGGTCAACAAGGCCCTGGCCGACTTCGCCTCACGCGGCTGGCTGCGCCTCGAGCCCCGCAGCGTCGTCATCCTCGACCTCGAGCGCCTCCAGCGCCGCGCCCGCTGACCCCTCCCGCCCCGCCCCGCCCCGTCTCCGAGATTTGGCGGGTTTGGCCCGCCACATGTCACGCCGCGTGATGTTTGGCGGGCTCTAGCGGACACATCTCGGACGGGCGCCGCGATAGCCGCGCTCGGCGAGCGCGTTGTAGACCCGCCAGGCGATCTGTGACTCATCGGCGAAGTCCTCGGCCGTGATGACGATGACGCGCCAGCCGAGCGACTCGATCCGCTCGCGCCGCAGGTGGTCGCGCTGTCGCTGCCCGGCATCGCGCTCGTGGTGCCAGCCGTCGTGCTCGACCAGCACCTTCCATCGCTCGTACACGAGATCGCCGTTCGCGATGTGGATGCCCGCGTCCGCGAAGATCCCCGCATTGGGCTCCGGCATCGGCAGACCGCTCGACCACACGATCCAGCGCACGTCGGACTCGCGGACCGAGTCGACCCGCTCCCTGACCAGCGGCGCGACGCGGCGCGCCCGCTGCACGCCGTCGAGGTGCTCCGCGATCGCGAACGCGCGCAGGTCGAGCAGGTCCACGAATCCCTGCCGGACGAGCCAGTCGCCGATGCGCAGGAGCTCGCGGTCGTCCACGTCCGTCGCGACGTCGACGAACGTCCGCGCCGGGTCGAGGACCGGCACCCCGTGGACGAAGGCCGAGCGCAGCCGGAACTGGCGGCGGTGCAGCACGATCCCGGGCCGGTCGATCCGGGTGCCCGACGCGGTCGAGAAGTGCAACGGGTCGTCGGGCAGGCCGTCGTAGCCCGACCACACGAGCGCGGTCTGGTGGCTCAGCGCCGCGTCGTCGGGCAGCACGAGGAGGGCGCCGCGGACGCGCAGGTCCAGCGTGGCCGGCGTGCCCACTGCGCGAAAGACGCCCCGGTGCACCGTGGCGAATCGCGGCCCCTGGAGGGCTCGCCGCCCGACGCCGGCGGAGGCCGCGTCCGCGACCGTGAACGCGCGCCCGATCAGGGCAGCGGGGACAGGTTCCATCCCTCGACGATCCGGGAGGCCGCAGACGAGCTGAACCCGCGAGTCCCGAGCTGTGGACGGCGTACGCCCGCCGCCCGACCTGTGGACACCAAGATTTGGCGCCTTGAGCCCGCCAGAACTCACGATTCGTGAGGTGTGGCGGGCCAAACCCGCCAAATCTTGGAACCGACGGGCGGGGCTAGGCGCGCAGGTAGGCGAGCTGGGCGGCGACGCTCTGCTCGGCGGCGGGCCACAGGGTCTGGTCGACGTCCTGGTAGACCGTCTCGACGACCTCGCGCGGAGTGGTCGCTCCGGCGGCGACCGCGGCACGGACCTGGTCGAGGCGCTCGGCACGGTGCTCGAGATAGAAGTCCACGACCGCCAGCGGATCGGTGACGACGGGGCCGTGGCCGGGCAGGATCTGCTCGACCAGCCCCTCCTCGACCAGCTCACGGACGCGGGCGAGGGAGTCCAGATAGGGGCCGAGGACGCCGTCGGGGTGCGCGATGACCGTGGTGCCGCGACCCAGGATCGTGTCGCCGCTGAGCAGCAGACGCTCGGCGCCGACCAGGAAGCACGCGGAGTCCGTGGTGTGCCCCGGCGTCGCCAGGACCTCGAGCCGCAGACCGTCGACGTCGATCGTGTCCCCGTCGGCCAGGACGTCGGCGGAGCGCGTGTACGCGGGGTCGATCGAGCGGGTGGGCGCCCCGGTCAGCTCGACGATCCGCTCGAGCGCCTCGGTGTGGTCGTGGTGCCGGTGCGTGAAGAGCACCAGCGCGACCTCTCCCGCGGCGTCCAGCACAGCCTGCAGGTGGCCGTCGTCGGCCGGCCCCGGGTCCACGACGACCGAGCGGGCGGCTCCGGGCTCCCGCAGGATCCACGTGTTGGTGCCGTCGAGCGTCATCAGTCCCGGGTTGTCGGCCAGGACGTACGACGCGCGCTCCGAGACGGTGACGGCACTGCTGCTCATGCGGGACCTCCGAGGTCGGTCTCGAGATAGGGCTCGCCGTCGACGACGACGAGCGCGGGAAGGACCGTGTGGATCGTCCGCTCGGCGGCTGCCGCGAGCACGGTGCCGGCGGTGAAGGCCGACACCTCCCGGCACGCGGTCACGGTGGGCGGCATCATCGCCGCCTCCCCGGCCTCGACCGCCCGCAGCACCGCACTCAGCGGCGCCCAGTCGGCGCGGTCCGCCTCGCGGCTCATTGTGCCGACCTGCTGCCCCTCCGGCAGTGCCGCGACGAAGAACCGGGTGTCATAACGACGCGGCTCGAACGCCGGGGTGATCCAGTGCGCCCAGGCGCCGAGCAGGTCCGCCCGCAGCACGAGGCCCTCGCGGTTCAGGAAGTCCGCGAACGCGAGCTCACCGGCCTCCAGGGCCTCACGGGCGGCCTGCATCTCCGCGCCGCTCGTGTCGGCGACCACCGTGTCGCCGTCGGGGCCGGCCAGCAGGATGCCGGTCTCCTCGAACGTCTCGCGAACTGCGGCGACCACGAGACCACGCGCCAGGTCGGGGTCGCACCGGAACCGGCGACCCCAGTCCGCGGCGTCCGGGCCGAACCACGGCGTCGGCAGCTCGACGTCCGCAGCCGCCAGCCCGCCACCGGGGAAGACGTACATCCCGGCCGCGAACGCCATCGACGTCTGCCGCCGCATGAGATACGCCTCGATGCCCTGCTCGCCGTCGCGGACGACGACGATCGTCGCCGCGTCCTTCGGAACGGCCGGATCGGCCGGCGGGTTGACGGCGCGCTCGCGCAGCCGCGCGGGCATCGGGATGCGGACGGTCATCGGACCTCGACGACCAGCTCGACCTCCACCGGGGCGTCCAGCGGCAGGACGGGCACGCCGACGGCACTGCGGGCGTGCTGGCCGGCATCGCCGAACGCGGCGCCGAACAGCTCGCTGGCGCCGTTGGCGACAGCCGGCTGGCCGGTGAAGTCGGGCGTGCTGGAGACGAACACCGTCGCCTTGACCACTCGCACCACGTCGTCCAGGTCGACCAATGACTTCACGGCCGCGATCGCGTTGAGCGCGCACTGCCGCGCACAGTCGTACGCGTTGTCGGCGCTGACGTCGCCGCCCACCTTGCCGGTGGCCAGGAGCTGGCCGTCCTGCAGCGGCAGCTGTCCCGACGTGAAGACGTACGATCCCGAGCGCACCGCCGGGACGTACACCGCGACGGGGGCCGGCACCGGCGGGACGGACAGGCCGAGCTCGGCGAGGCGGTCGTCGACGGCAGCCATCAGCTCGCCGGGCGCTTGAAGTAGGCGACCAGGTTCTCCGGGTTCATGCCGGGAACGATCTGCACGAGCTCCCAGCCGTCCTGGCCGAAGTTGTCGAGGATCTGCTTCGTGGCGTGCACGAGGACCGGGGCGGTGAGGTACTCCCATTTCGTCATGGGCCGACTGTATCGCTGCACGCCGCCCACGGGGGGCCCGCCGATGCCCGCTGCCGGCGGATGCCCGCGATCGACGGGCGATCTGGCCTGTCCTCGGTAGGCTCGACACGTGCCCCATTCCACCCAGCTCCACGTCGTCACCGGCAAGGGCGGCACCGGCAAGACGACCGTCGCCGCCGCCCTGGCCATGTCCCTCGCCGGGCAGGGCAAGAAGGTCCTGCTGTGCGAGGTCGAGGGCCGCCAAGGCATCGCCCAGCTGTTCGACGTCCCGCCGCTGCCCTACGAGGAGCGCCAGATCGCGGTCGGCCTGGGCGGCGGCGAGGTCTACGCGCTGGCGATCGACCCGGAGGCCGCGCTGCTGGAGTACCTCGCGATGTACTACCGGCTCGGCCGGGCGGGCAAGGCGCTCGACAAGTTCGGCATCATCGACTTCGCCACGACCATCGCCCCCGGCGTCCGCGACGTGCTGCTGACCGGCAAGGTCTACGAGGCCGCCCGTCGCCGCGACGGCGACTCGTTCTCGTACGACGCGGTCATCATGGACGCGCCGCCGACGGGGCGCATCACCCGCTTCCTCAACGTGAACTCCGAGGTCGCCGGTCTCGCCAAGGTCGGCCCGATCCGCCGCCAGGCCGACTCGATCATGGAGATGATGCGTTCGCCGCAGACGCACGTCCACCTCGTGACGGTGCTGGAGGAGATGCCCGTCCAGGAGACCATCGACGGCATCGCCGAGCTGACGTCCGAGCGGCTCCCGGTCGGTCACGTGATCCTCAACCTCGTACGACCGTCACTCGTCTCGGCGACCACCCGTGACGCCCTCGAGGACGGCACGCTCGCGCCGTCGCAGGTCGAGCAGTCCCTGCAGCGGGTGGGCCTCGAGCCGGCCGCCGCCCCTGACCTGATCGAGGGCGGCCTGGCCCACCTGGAGCGCCAGCGCCTGCAGGACGGGCAGCGCACGATCCTGGAGGAGTGCGGCGTCCCCCTCGTCGAGCTGCCGCTGCTGGGTGACGGCATCGACCTGGGTGCCCTGTTCGAGCTCGCCGACCAGCTGGGAGACCTCGCATGACCGGGAAGGCACAGACGACCCCCTCGGCCCGCAAGGGACGGACGACGCCGCGCGGCGGCACCCGTACGACCGTCGCCGGTCGGCTCGACGTCGACGCGCTGCTCGACGACCGCACGACCGAGATCGTCGTGTGCTGCGGCTCCGGCGGAGTGGGCAAGACCACGTCCGCCGCGGCCCTGGCCCTCCGCGCCGCCGAGAAGGGCCGCACGGTGTGCGTCCTGACGATCGACCCCGCGCGCCGTCTCGCCCAGTCGATGGGGTTGACCGAGCTCGACAACACCCCGCGACCGGTCAAGGACGTCGACGACAGCGCCGGCGGGTCGCTCGACGCGATGATGCTGGACATGAAGCGGACGTTCGACGAGGTCGTCGAGCAGCATGCGACACCCGACAAGGCGCAGCAGATCCTCAGCAACCCGTTCTACGTGGCCCTGTCCAGCTCGTTCGCGGGCACGCAGGAGTACATGGCGATGGAGAAGCTGGGCCAGCTTCACGCGACCGGCCGCTGGGACCTCATCGTCGTGGACACCCCGCCGTCACGGTCCGCACTGGACTTCCTCGACGCGCCCGACCGGCTGTCGTCGATGCTCGACGGCCGGTTCATCAAGCTCATGCTGGCCCCCGCGAAGGGACCGGCGCGGCTGCTGAGCGCCGGCTTCGGCATCGTGACGAGCGCCCTCAACAAGGTGCTGGGCGCGCAGGTGCTGACCGACATGCAGACGTTCATCGCGGCGTTCGACACCCTGTTCGGCGGGTTCCGCCAGCGTGCCGAGAGCACCTACGCGCTGCTGCAGGCCAAGGGCACCGCGTTCGTGGTGGTCGCCGCACCGGAGCCGGCCGCGATGCGCGAGGCGTCGTACTTCGTCGAGCGCCTCGCCGCGGAGCAGATGCCCCTGGCCGGCCTGGTCGTCAACCGCGTCCACGAGAACGGCGCCGACGGCATCACCGAGGCCGACGCGGAGTCCGCGGGGCGCAGGCTCGCAGCGGGCGACGAGACCGACAAGATGACCGCCGAGCTGCTGGCGATCCACGCCGACCGCATGCGGGTCGACGCACGCGAGTCACGCCTCAAGAAGCGCTTCAGCGCGGCGCACCCCGCCGTGCCGACGGTGTCGGTGGCAGCGCTGGCCGGTGACGTGCACGACCTCGACGGCCTGCGCCGGATCGGTTCGCTGCTGAGCGGCGACGACCAGCAGGCGTGAGGACGTGGGGGCCAGACGTACTGGCTAGACCGCGACCTGGAGGATGCTGCGCCACGCGGTGACGTTCGGGCGACGACGCAGCAGCGCACGGCGCTCCCGCTCGGTCATGCCGCCCCAGACGCCCCACTCGATGCGGTTGTCCAGCGCTTCGGCCAGGCACTCCGCCCGGACATGGCACGTCCCGCAGACCTGCTTCGCACGGTTCTGCTCGGCGCCCTTGACGAACAAGGCGTCGGACTTGCCCCGACAGGCGGCTTCAGCCGCCCAGTTCTCATTCCACATCCTGTACCTCCCCCGAGACCGGTCGGATGACCGAAGTTGGTACTGACAAATCTAGGAACTTCGTCCTCCCGGCGGCAGACGCAAGCGGGCCATTTTGACTAGCCACAAAGAACTAGACACCTTGTCGCGTTCGTGTCGGGTGATGGAGGGGTTGCCGTCCGTCACGTACGCTGTGGGGCATGGCTTTGGACGACTTCCGCAACCTGCTACGCCGCGCTGCCCAGACCGAGCCGCGCACGGGCGGGCGCGGTGGTCGCATCGGCGTCATGGCCGGCCTCTCGGCGTTCGCCGGTCTGCTGATCGCCCTCATGATGATCCCGGCGACGGCGCTGGTCGCGGTCACGTTCAACGACGTGACCAATGACGTCGTCGAGATGCCTCTGGAGCTGGAGGACCAGCCCAACGCCCAGACGACCCGCCTCCTGGCCTCCAACGGCGACCTGATCGCGTACTTCTACAAGGAGAATCGGCAGGACGTCCCGCTGAAGGACATCGCGCCGGTCATGCAGGACGCACTGATCTCGATCGAGGACAACCGCTTCTTCGAGCACGGCGCCCTCGACCTCAAGGGCACGCTCCGCGCGCTGGTCAACAACGCGTCCGAGGGCCAGACGCAGGGTGGATCGTCGATCACGCAGCAGCTCGTCAAGCTCACGCTCGTGTCGCAGGCCACGACCAAGGAGCAGGTCAAGGCGGCCACCGAGAAGTCGACCGCGCGCAAGATCCGCGAGCTCAAGCTCGCGATCGACTACGAGGCGACGCACACCAAGAAGGAGATCCTGGAGCGCTACCTCAACCTGGCGTACTTCGGTGACGGCGCCTACGGCATCAGCGCGGCCTCGTTCCACTACTTCTCCCGCAGCCCCGACAGCCTCAACGCCCGGCAGGCCGCGACGCTCGCCGGCCTGGTCAAGAACCCGGTCGAGTTCGATCCCAACGTCTACCCCGAGAAGGCCCTGCAGCGGCGCAACACCGTGCTCGCGGTCATGGCGCGCCTCGGCAAGATCACGCCGAAGCAGGCCGAGAAGTTCCAGGCCGCCCCGCTCGCGCTCAAGATCACCGAGTTCCCCAACGGCTGCGTCAGCTCGGCCGCCGAGTTCTCGTGCGACTACGCCCGCCGCTGGCTGCTGCGCCAGCCCGCGCTCGGCGCCACGACCCAGGAGCGCCAGACACTCCTCGAGCGCGGTGGCCTGACGATCAAGTCCAACTTCGACCTGCGTGCCCAGAAGGCCACCGACGACGCGGTCGAGTCCACCGTGAAGCCCACCGACAACGAGGCCATCGCGGCGCTCGCGTCCATCGAGCCCGGCACCGGCAAGGTCCGCGCCCTCTCGCAGTCGCGTCCGATGGGCCGCAGCAAGAAGAAGGGCCAGTCCTTCATCAACTTCGTCGTCCCTCGCCGCTACGGCGACTCCGGCGGCTTCCCGGCCGGCTCGACGTTCAAGCTCTTCACCGTCACCGCAGCGCTCAACAAGGGCATCGACGTCGGCCAGACGTTCAACTCGCCGGCGAGCATGACCATCCCGGGCGGCTCGTTCAAGACCTGCGAGGGCCTCAACATCACCGATCCGTGGCCGGTCAAGAACTCGACCACGTCGGGCAGCAAGAACATGTACACCGGCACCCGCGAGTCGGTGAACACCTACTTCGCGCAGCTGGAGAAGATGGCCGGCCTCTGCAACGTCGTCAAGGCCGCCGAGTCGATGGGCATCACGGTCCTCGACAACCAGCAGGTCGGGCCGTTCACTCTCGGCGTCACCAACGTGAGCCCGCTCGACATGGCCGCGGCGTACGCGACGTTCGCCTCGGGCGGCGAGTACTGCAAGCCGCGTCCGGTCGCCGAGATCCTCGACGCCAAGGGCAACACGCTCAAGCGGTTCAAGCCGGTCTGCTCAGAGGTCATGTCCAAGGACGAGGCCGCGCAGATCAACGACATCCTGCGCGGGGTGCAGGAGCGCGGAGGCTTCGGCTTCCAGAACGGCACCGGGCTGCGGATCCCGTCAGCCGCCAAGACCGGAACCGCCCAGGACAACCAGTCGGTCTGGTACGTCGGTTACACCCCCGAGCTCTCGACCGCCTCGATGATCGCCGGCGTGAAGAAGAACGGCAGCCCGCGCTCGCTGGCCGGCGTCAAGATCAACGGCGCCTTCCTCAACTTCCAGTCCGTCGGCGGCAGCTCGCTGGCCGGCCCGATGTGGGCCAAGGCCATGCAGAAGATCCAGGACTACCTGACCCCGGTCAACTTCGATCCTCCGCCGAAGCGCCAGCCCGTGGCCAAGAAGGTGGCCAAGAGCGACGACGACCGGGGCAAGAAGCCCAAGCCGCGGGGCCGCGACCGCGACCGCGCCTGACCCCCCGCTCCACCGCTCCACCGCTCCACCCCCGCCCAGATCTGCGGAGTCCTGCACCGAATTCCCGCTGAGAAGCGTGCAGGAGCCCGCAGATCTGGGCGGGGTACGTGCGGGGGTCAGGCGCCGAGCTGGCGCTTGACCTCGGCGGCGACCGCGCCGCCGTCGGCCTTGCCCTTGACCTGGGGCGAGACGATGCCCATGACCTTGCCCATGGCCTTCATGCCCTCGCCGGCGGCCCCCGCGGAATCGACCGCGGCCGAGACGATGATCGCGATCTCCTCGGGCGACAGCTGGGCCGGGAGGTACTCGGCGAGGATCGCGGCCTCGGCCTTCTCCTTCTCCGCGAGCTCGGGACGGTTGCCGTCCGCGAACGCCTGGGCCGCCTCGCGACGCTTCTTGGCCTCGCGCTCGAGCACCGTCAGGACGTCCTCGTCGGTCAGCTCCTTGGCCTCCTTGCCGGAGACCTCGGCCGTGGTGATCGCGGTGAGCACCATGCGAAGGGTCGAGGTGCGCAGCGCGTCCCGCGCCTTCATCGAGGTGGTGAGGTCGGTGTGGAGCTGGTCCTTGAGAGCTGACATGGCCCCATTGTCCCACTGACCCGGCAGGCCCTCCGCGCGAAGTGCCCACCCGGATGACACCCTGATGCCATGCGTCCTGTCCTTTGGCCAGTCGCCGCAGCAGCGGCCGGGCTGGCGTACGCCGTGGCCGAGACCCGTGCGTTCACGGTCCGCCACGTGACCGTGCCCGTGCTCGCTCCCGGATCCGCCCCGCTGCGCGTGCTGCACCTGTCCGACACCCACATGACCCCTCGCCAGCAGCGCAAGCAGCAGTGGCTGCGCGAGCTCGCGGCCCTCGAGCCGGACCTCGTGGTCAACACCGGCGACAATCTCGCGCACTTCGACGCGGTGCCGTCGGTCCTCGACGCGTACGGCGACCTGCTCGACCTGCCGGGCGTGTTCGTGTTCGGCTCGAACGACTACTTCTCCCCCGTCCGCAAGAGCCCGACCGGCTATCTGACCGGTGGGACGGGTGCGGGCACCAGGGGCGCGTGGGAGCGCGAGCGGGATCTGCCCTTCGAGAGGCTGCGCGCCGCGTTCACCGCCCGCGGGTGGACCGATCTCGACAACCGGCACGGGGAGCTCGAGGTCGCCGGACGACGCCTGGCCTTCGTCGGCGTGGACGATCCGCACCTCAACTACGACGTCCTCGACGACGAGCCGGCCGACGCGTCGGCCGATCTCGCGATCGGGGTGGCCCACGCGCCGTACCTGCGAGTCCTTGATCGCTGGAACGCACTCGGCTACCCGCTGATCCTCGCCGGGCACACCCACGGCGGGCAGCTTCGGGTGCCGTTCTACGGCGCCCTGGTGACCAACTGCGACCTCGATCGTGCCCGCGCGAGAGGGCTTCACCGCCACCACACCCCCGGCAACGAACCGTCCTGGCTGCACGTCTCGGCGGGCATCGGGACCTCCCCGTTCACCCCCGTCCGGTTCTCGTGCCGCCCCGAGGCAACACTGCTCACCCTCACTGGGATAGACTCGTCCGGTCCCCGCAGGTAGGGGGCGTCGGGCTGTGGCGCAGCTTGGTAGCGCGCGTCGTTCGGGACGACGAGGCCGCAGGTTCAAATCCTGTCAGCCCGACACAGTGAAGGAGCCGGTCCACCGCCAGGTGGGCCGGCTCCTTGCGTTCTGGCGCCTGCGGACTCGGGTGTGACCTGACGCACGGTGTGCCAAACTGGGCCGCATGGTCGACGAGCAGGAGCCCACCAAACGGGTCGTCAAGCGCGTGGTCAAGAAGACCGTCGTACGCCCGGGCGCCCCCGGCGCGACCAAGCCGCAGGTCCGCTACGGGCGTCCCGTCGCGACCGCCACCAAGCCCCGCGCCACCGTGCAGTCGAAAGCCGCCGCGCAGTCCAAGGCCGTCGACAAGAAGGCGCCGGCCACGAAGCGGTCGCCCCGCGACCTCGGCGTCAAGGTCACGGCCGGCGGCCGCCGTGTCGGTGACGCCTGGACGACCGTCGCCGGTCGGGCCGGCTCCGCCGCGCGCACGTCCGGCACCACGCTCTCGACCCGTGCCCGTGCCGTGGCGGCCTGGCGCCTGCCACACATCAATCTCTATCTCGCGTCGGTCATCACCGGCGTGGTCGTCGGCATCGCCGCGGTGCTGCTCGGTGTCATCGCCCTGCGGATCTTCGACGCGGTGCGCGGCGTCTCGGCCGGCGGCGGGCTCTGGGGCAGCATCGCGTTCATCGCGATCGCGGCGGCCGCCGTGTTCGCCGGCGACGCCCTGCTGCGCGGATTCGGCTCGACGGCAGCGCGGCTGACCAGCTTTCTCGCGGTCGTGCTGTCCGTCGTCGCGATGCTCGGGCTGTTCCTCGACCTGCTCGACCGGCAGCCGTCGACGGCCCTGTTCCTGGTCCCTGCCCTCGGAGCCGTGGCATTCGTGGCGTCGCACTGGCTGATCGACGCGGCCGAGAAGACCCCTACGCTCGTCGAGTGACCGAGATCCTCTGGCAGCCGCTTCTCGACGGCTCGTCCCGCGTCGAGCAGTTCATGGCCGCTCTCGAGCCGGACCGCGGGCGGACGTTCAGCGGCTACGAAGACCTGTGGCAGTGGTCCGTGGACGACCCTGAGGCGTTCTGGACGGCCCTGTGGCAGCACGTCGACCTGCCGGCCGACGGTGACCCCTCCCCCGCCCTCGCCGACGCCTCGATGCCCGGCGCCAGCTGGTTCCCGCACGTCCGGCTCAACTACGCCGAGGCCATGCTGCGGCTGGTCGACCGCGCGGACGACGACGTCGTGGTGGTCGCCCGCTCCCAGAGCCGCGACGACGTCACCCTGACGGCGGCCGGTCTGCGCGACCAGGTGGCGCGGGCCCGCGCGGGCCTCGTCCGCGAGGGAGTCGTCGCGGGTGACCGCGTCGCGGCGTACTCGCCCAACGTCCCCGAGACGCTGGTGCTGCTGCTGGCGGCTGCAAGCCTGGGCGCGGTCTTCTCCTCCTGCGCCCCCGAGTTCGGCACGCAGAGCGTGATCGACCGGTGGCAGCAGATCGAGCCCACGGTCGTCCTGGCGGTCGACGGCTACGTCTACGGCGACAAGGCGATCGACCGCCGCGCCGAGGTCGAGGCCATCCGCGCGGCGCTGCCGAGCGTCCGCACGCTGGTGTGGCTGCCCTATCTCGACCCGGCGTCGGCTGCGCCCGACGGCGCCGTCACGTGGGCCGACCTCACCGACCGCCCCGGACCGCTCGAGTTCGTCCGGGTGCCGTTCGGCACCCCGCTGTACGTGCTGTTCTCCTCCGGCACGACAGGTCTGCCCAAGCCCATCGTGCACGGCCACGGCGGCATCACGCTCGAGCACGTCAAGGCCCTCGAGCTGCACCACGACCTGGGCGCGGACGACCGCTTCTTCTGGTTCTCCACGACCGGCTGGATGATGTGGAACCTCCTCGTCTCGGGCCTCGCCGTGGGGTCGACGATCGTGATGTTCGATGGCAACCCCGCGTACCCCGACCTCGGCGCAACGTGGCGCATGGCCGACGAGCTCGGCATCACCTACTTCGGCACCAGCGCGCCGTTCCTGCTGCAGTGCCGCAAGGAGGGCGTCGTGCCGCAGGATCTCGCCGACCTGTCCCGCCTGCGCGGGGTGGGCTCCACCGGCGCCCCCTTGCCCGCCGAGGGCTTCCGCTGGGTCTACGAGGCCGTCAGCCCCACCGCACAGCTCGCCTCGATCTCCGGCGGCACGGACGTGTGCTCGGGCTTCGTGGGCGCCTCGCCCATCGTCCCGGTGTACGCCGGGGAGATCTCCTGCCGCATGCTCGGCAGCGCCGTCGAGTCGTACGACGAGGACGGCGAGCCGGTCGTCGGCTCGCTCGGCGAGCTGGTCATCACCGGTCCGATGCCCTCGATGCCCGTGGGCTTCTGGGGCGACGACGACGGCTCGCGCTACCGGGCGGCGTACTTCGAGGACATCCCCGGGGTCTGGCGCCACGGCGACTGGATCACGATCACCGACCGCGGCACCTGCACGATCACGGGCCGCAGCGACGCGACGCTCAACCGCGGCGGGGTGCGGCTCGGGACCTCGGAGTTCTACTCGGTCGTCGAGTCGCTGCCCGAGGTCGCCGACAGCCTCGTGGTGCACCTCGAGGACGACGAGGGCGGGGCGGGGACGTTGATCCTGTTCGTCGCGCTGGCCGCTGGAGGCACGTTGGACGACGCGTTGACCCGGCGGATCGCGACCGAGCTGCGGACCCGCCTGTCACCCCGCCACGTGCCTGACGTGGTGCGGCAGGTGCCGCTGCTCCCCCGCACCCTGTCGGGCAAGAAGCTCGAGGTGCCGGTCAAGAAGATCCTGCGCGGAGCCGCGATCGAGGACGCCGCCGCCAAGGGCGCCCTCACGGACCCGTCGGCACTCGACGTGTTCGTCGACGTCCGCGCCGAGCTGACGCGCGGGCGCTAGACCAGCAGCTCGGCGATCTGGATCGTGTTGAGCGCCGCTCCCTTGCGGAGGTTGTCGCCGCTGACGAACAGGGCCAGACCGCGCTCATCCGGGGCGCTGCGGTCCTGGCGGATCCGCCCGACCAGGCTCGGATCGGAGCCGGCGGCCTGCAGCGGGGTCGGCACGTCGACGAGGCGGACGCCCGGTGCGGAGCCCAGCAGCTCGGTCGCCCGGGCCACCGACAGGTCGTTCGCGAACTCGGCGTTGATCGACAGCGAGTGCCCCGTGAAGACCGGCACGCGTACGCAGGTGCCCGAGACGCGCAGATCGGGCAGGTGCAGGATCTTGCGGCTCTCGTTGCGGAGCTTCTGCTCCTCGTCCGTCTCGAACGATCCGTCGTCGACGACCGATCCGGCCATGGGCAGCACGTTGAACGCGATCGGGGCGACGTAGACGCCCGGATCGGGGAAGCCGACCGCCGAGCCGTCGTACGCGAGCTCGTCGGCCTTCTCGATGACCGCGGACGCCTGGCCGTGCAGCTCACGGACGCCGGCGATGCCGGAGCCGGAGACCGCCTGGTAGCTGCTGATCACGAGCCGGACCAGGCCGGCCTCGTCGTGCAGCGGCTTGAGGACGGGCATCGCGGCCATCGTCGTGCAGTTGGGGTTGGCGATGATGCGGCGGTGCGCCTTCTGGATGTCCTCGGGGTTGACCTCGCTGACGATCAGCGGGATCTCGGGATCCTTGCGGAACGCCGAGGAGTTGTCGATGACCATCGCGCCGGCCTCGGCGAACCGGGGCACCTGGACGCGGGACGTCGTGGCGCCCGCGGAGAACAGGGCCACGTCGATGCCCGAGACGTCCGCGGTCGCGGCGTCCTCGACGACGATCTCCTCGCCCCGGAACGGCAGGGTCTTGCCGGCGGAGCGGGCGGAGGCGAAGAAGCGCACCCGGTCGGCCGGGAAGTCACGCTGCTCCAGGATCGAGCGCATGGCGACGCCCACCTGACCGGTGGCGCCGACGACGGCGAGCGTGGTCATCGTCCGGTACCTCCGTAGACCACGGCCTCGACCTCGTCGGTGCCGAGCTCGAACGCGGTGTGGGCGGCGTTGACGGCCGCATCGATCTGGTTCTCCATCACGATGACCGAGATGCGGATCTCGGAGGTCGAGATCATCTCGATGTTGACCCCGGCGTCGGCCAGCGACTGGAAGAACTTCGCGGTGATGCCCGGTGACGACCGCATGCCGGCGCCGACGATCGAGACCTTGCCGACGCTGTCGTCGTACTGCAGCCGCTCGTAGCCGACCTCGTCCTTGAGCCGGGCCAGCGCGGTCATCGCGGTCTGGCCGTCCGCACGGGGCAGCGTGAACGAGATGTCGGTGAGGGCCGTCGCGGCGGCGGAGACGTTCTGGACGACCATGTCGATGTTGATCTGGGCGTCGGCGAGCGCCTGCAGGATCGCGGCGGCGAAGCCCACCTTGTCGGGCACCCCGACCACGGTGATCTTGGACTCGCTGCGGTCGTGCGCGACGCCGGAGATGATCGCTTGCTCCATGTGGCCCTCTTCGTTGGTGCTGCCGGTGGGGATGACGTCCTCGGTCCTGACGACCCACGTGCCGACCTTGTCGGAGAAGGACGAGCGGACGTGGATCGGCATGTCGTTGCGGCGGGCGTACTCGACGCACCGCAGGTGCAGGATCTTGGCGCCGTTGGCGGCCATCTCCAGCATCTCCTCGTACGAGATGCGGGGGATCTGCCGGGCGTTGGCCACGATGCGCGGATCGGCGGTGAAGATGCCGTCGACGTCGGTGTAGATCTCGCAGACGTCCGCCTGCAGCGCTGCCGCGAGCGCGACCGCCGTCGTGTCGGAGCCGCCGCGGCCGAGCGTCGTGATGTCCTTGGTCGTCTGTGAGACGCCCTGGAACCCCGCGACGATCGCGATCGCGCCCTCGCCGAGGGCGGCCTCGATGCGGCCGGGGGTGACGTCGATGATCTTGGCGCGGCCGTGCTCGGAGTCGGTGATGACGCCGGCCTGCGAGCCGGTGAACGAGCGCGCCTCCTGACCGAGGTTGCCGATCGCCATCGCGAGGACCGCCATGCTGATGCGCTCGCCGGCGGTCAGCAGCATGTCGAGCTCGCGGCCGGGAGGCAGCGGCGAGACCTCGTTCGCGAGCTCGATGAGCTCATCGGTGGTGTCGCCCATGGCCGAGACGACGACGACGACGTCGTGACCGGCCTTCTTGGTCGCGACGATGCGTTGGGCGACCCTCTTGATGCTGGTTGCGTCGGCAACCGAGGAGCCGCCGTACTTCTGGACGACAATGCCCACGGGACTGTCCTACCTGGAGGAGAGGTACGGGATGCGCGACGCTGCGCAGCGCTGAGTCTACCCGGTCGTCTCGCGGGGCATCATCGGGATTCCGCCCGTGAGACGGCAGCCCCCGAGCGGCTCAGCCGATCGTCGTACGACCCTCGAACGCCCGGCCGAGGGTGAGCTCGTCGGCGTACTCCAGGTCGCCGCCCACCGGCAGGCCGCTCGCGAGCTTGCTGACCCGCAGGCCGTACGTCGAGAGCATGCGGATCAGGTAGGTCGCGGTGGCCTCGCCCTCGAGGTTGGGATCGGTCGCGATGATGACCTCGGTGACCACAGCGTCCTGCAGCCGACCGAGCAGCTCCTTGATGCGCAGCTGGTCGGGGCCGATGCCCGCGATGGGCGAGATCGCACCGCCCAGCACGTGGTAGCGGCCGCGGAACTCCCGCGTGCGCTCGATCGCGATGACGTCCTTGGACTCCTCGACCACGCACAGCACGCTGGGGTCGCGGCGGGGGTCGGCGCAGATCCGGCACTCGGTGTCGACCGTGACGTTGCCGCAGATCGAGCAGAAGTGGACCTTCGCCTTCACCTCGACCAGGGTCGCGGCGAACCGGCGGACGTCCTCGGGGTCTGCGTCGAGAAGGTGGAACGCAATCCGCTGCGCACTCTTGGGACCGATGCCGGGCAGCTGCCCCAGCTCATCGATCAGGTCCTGGACCACGCCGTCATACATAGGTGTTCAGGGTAGGCGCTCAGCCCTGAGCCCCGTCACCCGACTCGCGGTCGAACAGCGGCTCACCTGCGAGGATGCGCACGAGCTGCTCGACCCGCACGTCCTCGCGGGCGGTGTCGACGTGGACCGTCGCGATCAGCGCCTCGCCGTCGAGCATGTGCACGATCCCGATGACGATGGCGTCCAGCTGCTCGGCGGGCATCGCCTCGGCGATCGGCAGCGCCCGCCCGAGCTCGATGATCTCGCGGTGATAGCGGTCCGCGAGCGGTGCGAGCCGGTCCCGCAGGTCGACGTCCGCGCGCGCCGCGACGAGCAGCTCGTACCAAGCGGCGTTGACCGGCGCCCGGGTCGCGCGGCGCAGCAGGCGTACGACCGCGGCCACGTCGAACTCCTCGAGCTGCGCCAGACCGGCCCGGAAGTCCACGAACTGGCGGGCCCGGACGGCGTCCGCCGCGGCGAGGATGACGTCGAGGCGCGAGTCGAAGTGCCGGAACAGGCCGCCCTGGGAGACCCCCGCCCGCCGAGCGATCTCGGCCGTCGTCGTGCGGGCGTACCCGACCTCGCCGAGCGCCTCGACCGTCGCGTCGACGACTGCCGCGATCGTGCCCTCCCGCCGCTCGGCCTGCGTACGGCGGGGGGTCGCGGTCACGACCTCTACTGTGCCACCGCCGGCTCGGCGCGGCGGACGGGCGTCACGGTGCCGCGGCGCTCGCCGGCACGCAGGAAGCGGCCGGTGCCGAGCGTACGTCCGTAGCCCTCGACGAAGTCGCCGCGCTCGAACACCACCTCGCCACTGACGACGGTCGCCGAGACCGCGGCGTCGTTGCGGTTGACCATGCGGCTGATGTTGCCGAACGCGGGCATGAGCGCCTCGTGGTAGCTGTCGACCTCGTCGCTGAGACCGGCCGGATCCACGACCACGATGTCGGCTCGGTCGCCGAGCCGGATGTGCCCGGCGTCGATGCCGTAGAAGTCGCCGAGCTCGCCGGTCAGCTTGAAGATCGCCTTCTCGACGCTCATGAACGGCTTGCGGCCCGACTGTGCCTGGTGGACGCGGTTGAGCAGCCGGATGCCGAAGTTGTAGAACGCCATGTTGCGCAGGTGCGCACCGGCGTCGGAGAAGCCGATCGTGATGCCGTAGCGGTTGATGAGCGCGTCCTGGACCTCCGGACGCGTGTTGGCGATGTTGGTCTTCCAGCGCAGCCCGGTGCCGTGCTCGACCACGAGGTCGAGATAGCAGTCGACCGGGTGGAGGCCGCGCTGCCGGGCGACGTCGCCGATCATCATGCCGACCAGGGCCGGGTCAGGGCACTCGGTGATCTCGGCGTCGTCGAAGTCGCGGTGCCAGACCCGCGGGGAGAAGCGCTTGTCGAAGTCGCGCCGGAACCAGCGGCGGTACGCCTCGTCGCGCAAGAGCTCGTTGCGGCCCATCTCCTCGCGCAGGTGCAGCGCCTCGCGTCCCGAGCCGAACTCCTCGAACACGACCAGGTCGATGCCGTCGGCCCACACGCGGAAGGTCGTGGGCAGGTGCTGCCACGTGAACCTGCCCCGGCCGATCTTGTTGGCGAGGAGCGCGAGCGGCTCGAAGATGCGCTGCACCCACGGCTCGGCCTTGGTGTCGGCGGCCGCGAGCAGCGAGACGCGTAGGGGCTTGCGGCCGAGACCCGTCGAGGTCGCGAGGTAGAACGCGATGTCGTACTTCTTGTTGAGGTTGGGCACGCCCTGCAGCACCCGGTCGCGGCGGCGGAGCACGCGGCTGAGGCCCCGGAACTCCTTCCAGCTCGAGTACGTCGAGGGCAGCGAGCGCGAGCGGTAGCGGTCACCGTCGAGCTTGTCCCAGGGATTCGTCATGGTCGAGATGCCGAGGAAGCCCGCGTCGAGGGCGTCCTCGAGGCGGCGCTCGATCTCGGCCTGCTCGCCGCGGGTCGCCTTCTGGGCCGGGTCGGTCGAGCGGCCCATCCCCATCACGCTCGCGCGGACGTCCGAGTGGCCGAGGAACGAGGCGACGTTCGGGCCGAGCGGCAGCGCCTCGAGCGCGTCGACCCACCCCTGCGGCGTCGACCACGTCTTGGCGTCCTCCAGCGAGGACAGGACGTGCGTGCGCGGCAGCGCCTCGACCCGGCTGAACAGGTCGGCGATGTCCAGCGGCGAGGAGTAGACCGTCGACAGGGAGCAGTTGCCGACCAGGACCGTCGTGACCCCGTGACGTACGGACTCGTTGAGGCCCGGGGCCACCTGGAGCTCGGCGTCGTAGTGGGTGTGGGCGTCGACGAAGCCCGGCATGACCCACTGGCCGGCCGCGTCAACGACCCTCGTGCCGGGGCCCACCGGGAGCGGGCTCGGGCTGACGGCGGCCACCCGGCCGTCCCTGACCCCGACGTTCGCGACGACGCCGGGCGCCCCCGTGCCGTCGAAGTACGTACCGCCGTTGATCACCAGGTCGAGCTCGTTCATGTGGCCTCCGTCACATCATCGTGACCGCCAACATAGCGAGCAACCACTCGCTATGTCCACGTTTTCCACCGCCCGATCCGCGAGTGGCGCAGAAGCGGACGACACGCCGTCTCACTTTCTTCAGTCCGCGCCAGTCGCGGATCGGTTTGCGCCACTTGCGGATCGGGTGAGGAAGGTGCGGAGCATGTCGTGGCCGCGGGAGGTGAGGATCGACTCGGGGTGCATCTGGACGCCCTCGACCGGGTGGGTGCGGTGACGGACGCCCATCACGATCCCGGACGCGGTGCGGGCGGTGACCTCGAGATCGGCCGGCAGGGTCGCCGGGTCGATCACCAGCGAGTGGTAGCGGGCGCACACGAGCGGGGACGGCAGCCGGTCGAAGACCCCGCGTCCGTCGTGGTGGACCAGCGACGGCTTGCCGTGGGCGATCTCGGGCGCCCGCACCACCCTGGCGCCGTGGGCCTCACCGATCGCCTGGTGCCCGAGGCACACCCCGAGCGTCGGCGTCGTCGGCCCCAGACGGCGGATCGCCTCGACGCTGATGCCGGCGTCGGCGGGCGTGCCGGGACCCGGGGAGACGACCAGGTGGGTGAAGTCGCCCCGCGCACGCGCCGCCACGAGCTCGTCGACCGTCACGGCGTCGTTGCGCACCACCTCGGCGGACGCGCCGAGCTCACCGACGTACTGGACGAGGTTGTAGACGAACGAGTCGTAGTTGTCGATGAACAGCACCCGCGCCGCCGAGCCGTCGGTGGGCGGTGCGCCCGCGTCCACTTCGGACGCCCGGCTGGACGCAAGCGCACCGCCGCCCGGGGACGGGGCCGGGGACCAGAGGGCCTGCAGCTCCTCGGCGAGCCACTCGGTCGTACGCCCGACCGCCCACGTGCCGACGCCCTCGACCGCCACGACCGGGACCACGCCGCGCAGGGCATTGGTCGCGAAGAGCTCGGTCGCGGCCCTGAGGTCGTCGGCGGTCAGTCGCCTCTCGAACACCGGGATCGTCGCATCGCGCAGGATCTCGATGACCCGGGCCCGGGCGGTGCCGGGCAGGATGCGCCCGTCGGTCGGCGGGGTGTGGACGCCGTCGTCGAGGACCACGAACAGATTGGCCCGGGCCGTCTCCAGGACCGCACCGTCGTCGGACGTCAGCAGCAGGTCGTGACCGGGTCCGCGATCGTCCGCCAGTGCGCGTCGGTCGATCCACTTGTGCCGACCCCAGCCGGAACCCACCGGTCGCGGCGTGAGCGTCCACGGCCCGGTCGGCGGGCCGACTGGGCTGGTCGCCACCGTGACCTCGACGCCGCCGTCACGGGGCACCGCGTCGACCCGCAGGCGGTGCCGACCGCCCAGGGTCGCCGCCCGGCGGACGACCGCGTCGTCGAGCGACGCCCGGATCGACGTCCCGTGGACCGTGCGGACGCTCTCGTCGAGGCGGGTCAGGTGAGCGTCCAGGTCGACGACCCGTCCGTCCACCACCAACGTCGTGTCGAAGATGCCCTGCGCCTCGTCGGCGGCACGGACGCTGCGTGCTTCCGGGGGGCGCGGCGGATCGGGGGCCGGCGCGTCGGTGACCAGGTCGAGGCGGCCTCCGATCGCCTCGATCAGGGGCCGGGCCTTGACCAGGCACTCGGCGTACTCCCCCTCGGGGGTCGAGTCCGCCACGACTCCCCCGCCGACGCCGAGCCAGATCGAGCCGCCCGCGATCTCGAACGTGCGGATCACGACGTTGAGCTCGAGCCCCGCTGCCGGGCTGACGTGGCCGATCGCACCGGTGTAGGCCTCGCGCCCGGTCGGCTCGAGCGCGTTGATGATCTCCATGGCCCGCACCTTGGGTGCACCGGTGACCGATCCGGGCGGGAAGGTCGCACGGAGCAGGTCCGAGTCGCGCACCCGCGGCCCGACGTGCCCGACGACATCGGAGACCAGGTGCCACACCGAGTGGCGCTCGGCGCGGGTGAGCGCGGGCACCCGAACGGATCCGGGCACGCTCACCCGTCCGAGGTCGTTGCGCATCAGGTCGACGATCATGACGTTCTCGGCACGGTCCTTGGCCGAGGCCACCAGCTCGTCCGGGTCGGTGTCGAGCGGGGCCGTCCCCTTGACCGGCGAGCTCAGCACCTCGTCGCCGGTGCGCCGCAGGAACAGCTCCGGCGAGAGGCTCACCAGCGCACCCTCGGGACCGGACACGTACGCCGCGAACGCCGGGTGCAGACGCTCGACACCCGCGCAGAAGACGTCGAGCGGATCACCCGCGAACGGCGCCTCGAGGCGGGCGCACAGATTGGCCTGGAAGATGTCGCCGGCCGCGATGTGCTCGAGCACGGTCGCGACCGCCGCGCGGTGGCCGTCCGGTGTCGGAGTCATCGCGAACGAGCCCACGTCGTACGCGCGGGGGCCCGGAGCTGCGGCGTCGAGGGCGGCCACGACCCGGGCGTCGCGCTCGTCGTCGCGGGTCAGCGACTCCAGCCACCACACGCCGTCACTGAGCCGAAGGACGTGGTCGTAGAACGCGAGGCGGTGGTCGGGCTGCGGGATCGGCCGGTGAGGGGTGGGCGGCAGGTCCTCGACGAGCCGGCCGAGCTGGTAGCCCCAGGCGCCGATCCAGCCGCCGCCGAAGCCGGACACGTCGGGCGGCAGGGGGTCGAGGTCGATGCCGCTGAACGGATCACCCTCGAGCACCCGGCTCGGCTCGAAGGCGATCAGCGCCTCGCCGTGGTGCCAGTCGCCGAGCAGCGCGACGAGCCGGTCGCGACCGCGGAAGCGCCGCAGGACGTCGAGCGGATCCGCCCGGAGATCCAGGCGTCTCCGGACGAGCTCAGTCCGCGGGGTGCTCGTCAATGACCTGCGCCCCGAGCTCCCGGCTCAGCAGCAGCTCGGGATCGAGGACCTCGTGGTCGACGACGGGATCGTTGCGATCGGCGGACGCGTCGGGGTCCTCGCGCGTCTGGGGGCTGTGCTGCTCCCTCATCGCCTGGCGGACCGAGTCGGGCACCGCCACAGGCGGCGTCGAGGGTGCCGACGAGGTGGGAGCCGCGGCCGGGCGCGAGGAGCCGTCGTCGTAGTCGTCGACCACGCCGGGGCGGGTGCCCGGGTCGACGATCGCCTCGATGCGCCAGGTCACGCCGAGGACCTGGTGCAGGGCCTTTTGGACGTAGTCGGCCGATCCGCTGTTGATGAACGAGTCGCGTGCGCCGGCGTTGACCAGCGCGATGGTCAGGACCTGACCGTCCAGCGCCATGACCTGAGCGTTCTGGCTCAGCATGATCCAGGCGAAGCGGCGCATGTCGCGGATCCGGTCGAGGATCTCGGGCCAGAGACGTCGTACGTCGGCGATCGTCAGCGTGCCGGCCGGCTCCTCCACCTGCGGTGCAGCGGGAGCAGCGGGAGCAGCACGCTCGGGCTCGGGCTCCGCGACCGGTGCGGGTCGCTGGGCGACGGGGGGCGCGGACGGGGCGGGCTCGGCCTGGACGGGCGGCGCGGGCTCGACGCGTTCGGCCTGCACGGGCGCTGCGACCGGCTGCGGGGCCGGGGTCGGCTGCGGAGCCGGGGTCGGCTGCGGGGCCGGGGCAGGCTGGACCGCAGGCGGGTGCACCGCGGCGGGACTCGCCTCCGGGGCGCCCCCGTCCATGTGCAGGCGACGCTCGACCCGGTCGAGGCGGGCCTGGAAGCCCTGCGTGGAGTTGTCGGCCCCCGGCACGAGGATGCGGGCGCACATGAGCTCGAGGAGCAGCCGCGGTGCGGTCGCCCCGCGGAACTCCATCAGCGCCGCGTTGACGATGTCGGCCGCGCGGGTCAGCTCGGACGGGCCGAAGCCGTTGGCCTGGGTGACCAGGCGCTCCGCGCGGTCGCCCGGCACGTCGAGCAACCCCTTGTCGAGGGCATCGGGCACCGCGGCGACGATCACGAGGTCACGCAGCCGCTGCAGCAGGTCCTCGGCGAAGCGGCGCGGGTCCTGGCCCGTCTCGATGACCTTGTCGACGACGCCGAACACGGTCGACCCGTCGCCGGCCGCGAAGGCGTCGATGGCCTCGTCGAGCAGCGAGTCGGGCGTGTAGCCGAGCAGCTGGACAGCGAGGTCGTACGTCACGCCGTCGGGCCCGGCGCCGCCGAGCAGCTGGTCGAGCACGCTGAGCGTGTCACGGACCGATCCCTGTCCCGCGCGGACGACCAGCGGCAGCGCGGTCGGCGCGAGGGTCACGCCCTCGGCCTCGCACAGCTGCATGAGGTAGTCGCCGAGCGCCTTGGGCGGCACCAGCCGGAACGGGTAGTGGTGGGTGCGCGAGCGGATCGTGCCGATGACCTTGTCGGGCTCGGTCGTCGCGAAGATGAACTTCAGGTGCGGCGGCGGCTCCTCGACGAGCTTGAGCAGCGCGTTGAAGCCCTGCGGGGAGACCATGTGGGCCTCGTCGATGATGTAGACCTTGTAGCGGCTGCTGACCGGGGCGAAGAAGGCCCGCTCGCGCAGGTCGCGGGCGTCGTCGACACCGCCGTGGCTGGCCGCGTCGATCTCGATGACGTCGATGCTGCCCGGCCCGCCGCGCGCGAGGTCACGGCAGCTCTGGCACTCGCCGCACGGATCGGCGATCGGCGCCTTCTCGCAGTTGAGCGCGCGCGCAAGGATGCGGGCGCTGGTCGTCTTGCCGCAGCCTCGCGGGCCCGAGAAGAGGTACGCGTGGTTGACCCGGTTGGCGGCCAGCGCGTGGCGGAGCGGATCGGTCACGTGCGCCTGCCCGATCACCTCGGCAAACGTCTCCGGCCGGTAGCGGCGATACAGCGCGAGGGGGGCATCCACACCTAGAGACTAACGACCGCCCCCGACACTGGCGACCACCGGACGCCCCGACCCAGATCTGCGGACTGTTGCACGGAATCCGTGCCGCATTGCGTGCAGAAGTCCGCAGATCTGGGCGGGGGTCAGTCAGCTTGGGAGGTCGTGGGCCGCCAGCCAGCGGTCGACCGTGTCGTACGCGGCCCGGCGCGGCTCCTCCTTGGAGATGAACACGTCGTGGCGGGCGCCCTCGATCGGTTCGACGGTCACGGAGTCGCCGAGGCAGCCCGACCAGCGGGCGATCTGACGGACGTCGAGCACCGCGTCGGCCTCGTCGACGGCCGGCGAGTACTCCCGCGCGAACTTCGTCCTGGTCGAGCGCAGCACCAGCGACGGCACACCCACGTCGAGCCCCCGGTGCAGCTGGGCCTGGCCGCGGCGCACCGCGGTCAGCCAGCCGTACGAGACGGGGAACCCCTCGAGCGGCTTGTAGACCGTGTTGAAGTCCCACTCGCCGTGCGCGGTCACGTGCAGGCTCGTGCCGTACGCATTGGTGGGCGGCAGCTTGATGAGGTCCTTGGGCCGGACCTTCGCGACCAGCCCGATCCCCCGCGTGCCGATCGTGCGCATCCAGGCCTTGCCCTGCAGGTCGAACCACGGGCTGTTGAGGATGACACCCGCGATGCCGGCGCCCTTCGAGCCGCCCGGACGACGGTTGAGCCGGTCCAGCCACAGCGGGATGATCAGGCCGCCGGTCGAGTGGCCCGACAGCACGACGGGCTTGCCGTCGGTCTCGTCGCGGATGATCGCGAGCGAGGCGTTCAGCTCCTGGTCGTACATCGCGAGATCGGACACGTAGTGCCCGGTCTGCCCCTCACGCCGCGAACGCCCGCACTTGCGGAGGTCGAGCGCGTAGAACGCGTAGCCGCGCTCGGTGAAGAACTCGGCCAGCTCCTTTTGGAAGAAGTAGTCGCTGAAGCCGTGGACGTACAGCACGGCCGCGCGGACGTCCTGCGGCGGCGTGTGCCGGACCAAGGTGGCCTCGATCGTGCCCTCGCCGTCGGGATCGGTGCCGAGGGCGATCGTGCGCCTCTCGTAGCCGTCGCCGAGCTCGTCGGCCTTCCAGGTGCTCATCTGACTCCTCGTTTTGGACTCGGCCGTGCGCGTCCAACAGTATGGATGGCGTGGACGACACTCGCCAGATTCAGCGCACCCTCGACCTCGCCCTACGGGTCGGGGAGATGCTGCTGTCCAACGGTGCGGGTGCCGCCGACGTCACCGCGACGATGTCGTCGATCGCCCACCACCTGGGTCTGCGGCAGGCCCAGGTCGACGTGACGTTCACGACACTGGAGATCTCCTACCAGGCCGCATTCGACGAGCCGGCGTTCTCGCTGACCCGCCACGTCACGCACCGCGAGACCGACTTCGAGGACCTCACGGACGTCGACCAGGTCGTGACCGACCTGCTCCGGGACGACATCGACCTGGACGAGGCGCGGACGCGGGTCGCCCGGATCGCGTCGACCGGCCACCACACCTCGCGCTGGGCCGTGACCGTGTCGTACGCGCTCATCGGCGCGGGGATCGCCCTGCTGATCGGCGGCGACTGGCTCGTCACGCTCATCGCAGCGGCGGCGTCGGGCGGCATCGAGATCCTCCAGCGCTATCTCTCGCGGCTGCGGCTGCCGTTCTTCTACGCCCAGGTGGCCGGCGGGCTCCTCGCGACCCTGATGGCGGTCGCGGCGAGCGCGATCGACCTCGACGTCGACCCGTCGCTCGTCATCACCGCGAGCATCGTGATGCTCCTGGCGGGGCTCGGCTTCATCGGCGCGATCCAGGATGCGCTGACCGGCTTCTACGTCACCGCGGTCGCCCGCATCCTCGAGGTGATGATGTCGACCGCCGGCATCATCGTCGGCGTCAGCGGCGGCCTGACCGTGGGTGGCCTGCTCGGCGTCGACATCACCCTCGACCCGGGCGTCGCCGGCCTGTCCCGCCTCCCGCTGATGGTCACGGGTGCCGCGATCGCCGCCGGCGCGTTCGCCTACTCCGCGTACGCCCCGCGCCGCAGCATCGTCCCGATCGCGGCCGTCGGCGGGGTCGCCGCCGGCATCTACCTGTTCCTCGCCGACCACGACGTGGGGCGCGCCTGGCCCGCCGGACTCGCCGCGGTCTTCATCGGCCTGGTCGGGTTCACCGTCGCGGGTTGGTGCCGCGTGCCGCCGCTCGTGGTGGTCGTCGCCGCGATCGTCCCGCTGCTCCCCGGACTGTCGATCTACCGCGGCCTCTCGATGCTGGCCGCCGACAACTACGCCGGCATCCTCGCGATGATCACCGCCGCCGCGATCGCCATCTCGCTCGCGGCCGGCGTCATCCTCGGCGAGTACGTCGCTCAGCCCGTGCGACGCGAGGCCCGGCGCCTCGAGCAGCGCCTCGCCGGCCCCCGTCTGGTGGGGCCCCTCAGAGCCCGCGCCAAGCGCAGATGACCAGTCAGGTGGTATGAACGTTACGCGCCAGTAGGCACCCCCTGAGGAGACCCATGAGACTTCAGCTGTCAGACGAGGACGTCGCATTCCGCGAGGAGATGCGCGAGTTCTTCACCACCCAGATTCCCCAGGACATCCGGGACACCGTGGCTGCCCGCCGCGAGCTGTCCAAGGACCAGATCGTCCGCTCGATGCAGGCGATGAACGCCGCCGGGATCGCCGTTCCCAACTGGCCGGTCGAGTGGGGCGGCAAGGACTGGACGCCGCTCCAGCGCCACATCTGGCACGAGGAGATGCAGCTGGCCGGCGTCGTGCCGCCGCTCGCCTTCAACGCCTCGATGATCGGACCGGTCATCGCGACGTTCGGCTCGCAGGAGATCAAGGAGCGCTTCCTGCCCAAGACGGCCAATCTCGACATCTGGTGGTCACAGGGCTTCTCCGAGCCCGACGCCGGCTCCGACCTCGCGTCGCTGCGCACCACCGCGGTCCGCGAGGGTGACGAGTACGTGGTCAACGGCCAGAAGACGTGGACGACCCTCGGCCAGTACGGCGACTGGATCTTCACGCTCGTGCGCACCGATCCCACGGTCAAGAAGCAGGCCGGCATCTCGCTCCTGCTGATCGACATGACGTCGCCGGGCCTGACGGTCCGCCCGATCGAGCTGATCGACGGCGGTCACGAGGTCAACGAGGTCTTCTTCGACAACGTCCGTGTGCCGGTCGCCAACCTCGTCGGCGAGGAGAACAAGGGCTGGGACTACGCGAAGTTCCTGCTGGGCAACGAGCGCGTCGGCGTGGCCCCCGTGGGCTCGACGAAGCGCGCCCTGGCCGAGGCCAAGGAGTACGCCAAGACGGCCGGCCCCGGCGGCACCTCGCTGCTCGACGACCCGCTGATCGCCGCCGAGATCGCGGACCTGGAGAACGATCTCCTGGCCCTCGAGCTCACCGCGCTGCGCGTCGTCGCGCACTCGGCCGACGGCAAGCCGCACCCCGCCTCGTCCGTCCTCAAGCTGCAGGGCACGGTGCTGCAGCAGGCCGTGACCGAGCTGTGGGTCGACCTGGCCGGGCCGGACTCGCTAGCCACCGGCGCCGGCGAGGGCTCGGACGTCCCCGAGCTGGCCCGCACCGCGACGCCCAACTACCTCAACTACCGCAAGGCGTCGATCTACGGCGGTTCCAACGAGGTGCAACGACAGATCATCGCCGGCACGATCCTGGGACTGAGGGGCTGACATGGACTTCACACTGGACTCAGAGCAGACAGCACTGCGCGATGCCGTGCGCGGGCTGCTCTCGAAGGCCTACGACTCGTCCGAGACGCGTCGCCAGGTGACCAAGACCGATCCGGGCTGGGACGAGAAGACCTGGTCGCGGCTCGCCGAGATGGGCGCCCTGGGCCTCCCGTTCGCGGAGGAGGACGGCGGCTTCGGCGCCGGACCCGTCGAGGTCTCGATCGTCGCCGAGGAGATCGGGCGCGTCATCGCCCCCGAGCCGTACGTCGAGGCGGTCGTCCTCGCGGGCGGCCTCGTCGCGGCGACCGGCACCGCCTCGCAGCGCGCCGAGATCATCGGCGCCCTGGCCGAGGGATCGCTCGTCCCGGCGTTCGCGCACACCGAGCCGGGCGCCCGCTACAGCGAGGACGCCCGCGGCGTCACCGCGACGGCGACCGGCGACGGCTGGACGCTCACGGGCGTCAAGGAGCCGGTGCTCGGCGGCGGTCGCGCCGACCTGCTCATCGTCAGCGCGGCGGTCGAGGGTGGCACCGGGCTGTTCCTGGTGACGCCCGACGCAGCGGGCCTGACCCGCACGTCGTACTCGACGTTCGACGGCGGTCGCGCGGCCCACATCGGCCTCGACAGCACGCCGGCGGTCCCGCTCGGCGAGCCCGGAGCCGATCAGTCGGCCGCCATCGCGGCCTCGGTCGCGGCGGCGCAGATCGCGTACGGCCACGAGGCGATCGGCGCCATGGCGACGGCGCTGGAGGAGACGACGGCGTACCTCAAGACGCGCAAGCAGTTCGGCGTCCCGCTGATGACGTTCCAGGCGCTGACGTTCCGCGCGGCCGACATGTACGTGTCGCTCGAGCTGGCCCGCAGCACGGTGACGTGGGCGACGATGGTCCTGCTCGACGGCGGGGAGGGCGCGGATGCGCTCGAGGCCGCCTCGCGCGCCAAGCTGCAGGTCAGCAAGGCCGGTCGTCACATCGGCAAGGAGGCCATCCAGCTGCACGGTGGCATCGGCATGACCGCGGAGTACAGCGTCGGTCACTACATGTCGCGCCTCACCGCGATCGACCACGCGCTCGGCGACGGTCGGCACCACCTCGCGGCCCTGTCAGCGACACTGGACGACCACGGCGTCGTCGATCCTCTGCCGTGAGCCCACGGCGGTCCTGATCGCCTGACACCAGGGCGGTGGCGCGCTCGTCCTCCGGAGACCGGGGGCGAGCGGGTCACCGCCCTTGGTGCGTCCGGACCAGGATCAGGACGTCGCGAGCGCGCGGGCCTCGGCCATGACCCCGGCGACGAAGATGTCGATCGCCGAGCCGTAGTAGTCGTCGGAGTCCGCGCAATTGACCATGGACGGTGCCGCGGCGCGCAGCAGTGGGTAGCTGTCCTCGGGCAGCGACTGCAGCAGCGACATCTTGGCCGCAAGGGCCTCGTCGCGATCAGCCGGCTTGACCGTCGTCTCCTTGCCCGGCTCGCCCACCACCAGGGTCATCGACATCATCAGCGCGTAGTGGGCGACGGCCGCGGCCTTGTCGATCGCGAACCCCTCGTCGACCAGCTTGCGGAGCGTCATCTCGGTGAGATCCCGACCGGCCTCCACCATCAGCAGGCGATGCGGCACCAGCGGCGTCGCGTGGGGGTGCTCGCGCATCGCGTCGACCAGCGCCGTCATGGCGTCGCGGAGATATCCCTCGAGGCCGAGATCCGGGTCGGGCAGACCCATCCCGGCCACGACGGCGTCGCCCACCGCGTCGAGCAGCGCCTCCTTGTTGGAGAAGTGCCAGTAGAGCGCCATCGGGGTCACGCCGAACTCGTCAGCGACCTTGCGCACCGTCAGCGCCTCGAGGCCGGACGCGTCCACGATGCGCAGCGCGCTCTCGACGACCAGCTCACGGTTCAAAGAGTTCTTCGCCTTCACATTGACAACTATACGGCATATATGTTTCGCTCCTTTACGACGTACATTTACAACGTAAAGGAGTGGTCATGGCCGACCGCCGCAACATCTGGGCCCTCGTGGCCGTCGCGCTGGCGACGTTCATGACATACCTGGACAACAACATCATCAACGTCGCGATCCCCGTCATCCAGGACGATCTCGACCTCGGCACCGCAGGCATGGAGTGGGTCGTGAGCTCGTACATCCTCACGTTCGCCGGCCTGATGCTCATCGGTGGACGCCTCGCGGACCTGCTCGGCCGCCGCCGCGTCTTCTTGATCGGGCTGGGCATCTTCACCCTCGCCTCGTTCGCGGCCGGGCTCTCCGGCAACGTCGAGACGCTGATCGCCAGCCGGGCGGTCCAGGGAGTCGGTGCCGCGCTGCTCACCCCGACCACCCTCGCGATCATCTCCGCGACGTTCACCGACAAGCGCGAGCGCAATGTCGCGGTCGGCATCTGGGGTGCCGTCGGCGCGCTCGCCCTGGCGGCGGGGCCGTTGCTGGGCGGGGTCCTGAGCGAGCACGTCGCCTGGGAGTGGATCTTCTTCATCAACGTCCCGCTCGGCGTCATCACGGCCGGCCTGGCGATGTGGTCGATCACGGAGTCGCGCGATCCCGTCGAGCGCCGCCTCGACCTGTGGGGCCTGGTCGCCTCCACGATCTCGCTGACCACCCTGACCTTCGCCCTCATCGAGGGCAACGGCCGCGGCTGGAGCTCGCCGGAGATCCTGGCCACGTTCGCCGTCGCCGCCGTCGCCGCCACCTGGTTCGTCGCCGCCGAGCTCGCGGTGGACGACCCGATGGTCGACCTCGCGCTGTTCCGCGACCGGGTCTTCTCCGGCGCGCTGGTGTCGCTGATGCTCTGGGCGTTCGGCCTGTTCGGGATCTACTTCTTCACGTCCCTGTACCTGCAGGGCGTGCTCGGCTTCTCCCCCACCAAAGCGGGCCTGACGTTCGTGCCGATGGCCCTGTTCATGGCGGTCTCCGCGGCCGGCTCGGAGGCCGTCGCGCACCGGTTCGGCGCGCACCGCTCGGTCACCTTCGGCATGGCGCTGATGGGTGTCGCGATCGCCTCGGTCGCGCTCTTCGGCCAGGACGCGTCGATGCTCGACCTCATGCCCAGCTTCATCGCGATCGGCATCGGCGGCGGGCTGACGATCCCGCTGACCGCCACGGTGCTCGGGGTCATGCCCCAGGACCAGGCCGGCGTGGCCTCGGGCGTCTTCAACACCTCGCGGGAGCTCGCAGGCCTGCTCGGCATCACGATCATCGGCGTCCTCGTGACCAGCCGTCAGGACGCGGTGCTCGGTGACGGCGGGATGCCGCTCGACGCCTTCCTCAGCGGCTACCGCCTGGGACTGGTCGTCGCCGGTGCGCTCGTCACGGCCGGTGCGCTCGCGGCCTGGGCCGCACTTCGCCGGGCCGAGGACGAGCCCGTCGCCGACGAGGACGCCGTCCTGGTGGGGTGAGCGGGCCCCTGCGGGCATGAAGGACCCCTCGCGTACCCGACAGAGCCCACTGACCCTTGCTGCCTTCCGGCCCTGGGGGAGTTGGGTGAGATGTCGCCACGCGAGGGGCTGCCCCCATCATACGGATGGCACGTCCGCCGCCCCAATCCGGGACGCCCACGGCCCGCGCGGACGGCTGGCGCCAGCCCGATTGGTCGGGAGCCATGACCGACCGGTAACCTCGTCGACGGAGGATTCGCATAGTGGCCTAGTGCGCTCGCTTGGAAAGCGGGTTGAGTGAAAGCTCTCAGGGGTTCGAATCCCCTATCCTCCGCCACGCTCGACGATGAGGGTTCGCAGGTGCTCCCGGCACCTCGAACCCTCATCGTGCGTCGGGGGGCTGCGGGGCTACGTCCGATGACGGCTCAGGACGGGGGCGCCACGCCCAGCTTGTCCGCCGGCTCGTCCGTCAGCTTGGCGACGACGTCCTTGGAGGCGTCGACGCAGCCGCTCCGGATCGAGAGGTTGATGCCGCCGGAGCCGTAGCGGGCTCGGAACGTCAGACCGTCCTTCGACGCCTCCACGACCTCGCCGGTCCGGTTGTCGATCGTCCACCCGGTCGAGGTCAGGGCCGACTCGATGCCGTCGGGATGCTCCGACGACCCCGTGTTGGTCTGGGTGATCGCGATCTCCGCGACGTACTCGGCTCCCGATGGGCTCGGCTGCATGCCGCAGATCGCCCACCGTCCCCCACCGGACCCGGAGAAGCTCGCGGCCTCCACGGCCTCGCCGACCGCCGGGAACGCCTCTCTCGCAGCCGCTCGCGTGGTGTCGGCGCGCTTCGAGGCGTCCGAGCCGGAGCCGTCCGAGCCCGCGGAACCGCCGCACCCGAACAGGCTCGAGAGCATCGCCATCCCCACCACGACTCCCACGCGCCTCATGTCACTCCTCAGTCCCACGGGTCGAGCCGGCTGCCGCACTCGCGGCGGCCGCGAGGAACGGGTCTATCGCTGCGCGATCCGTCGCTGCATGCGCGCCAGGCCGCGACGGTACAGCAACCATCCGACCACCATCAGCAGCACGCCGAACGCGAGGAAGCCCAGGTCCCACGACAGCGGACCGCCGAGGTCGTCGCGGACGTGGTGGACCTTCAGCACGTGGTGGTCCACGATGCCCTCGACGACGTTGAACAGCCCCCAGCCCCCGAGCAGCAGGCCGAGGTGGAACGGCAGGTTCGGCGACATCCGGCCCTGCCGCCAGCTCCGGAGCATGACGACCGAGCCGGCGACGACGAAGATCCAGGTCGCGACGTGGAAGAAGCCGTCGGCGACCGTGTTGAGCTCGAGCCCCGAGAGCGTCTTGTCCGACTCGTGATTGGTGAGCATGTGGTGCCACTGGAAGATCTCGTGCAGCACGATCCCGTCGACGAAACCACCGAGACCGATGCCCATGAGCAGCCCTCCCCAGGGTGACGGGGGCTCTTGCACCGGCGCTTTCCTCACGTCTGCGGACATGGGCGTCCAGTACCCCGCGCGACGTCCCGTCATGCGGGCCGCACAGTTTCACCGGGCAGGACTCGTCGGCTTCCCTGAGGATGGACGTAGTGACCGGGCACACCCAGGTTTGTCCAAGCCCAGGAGTGCCCCCGCCCATCAACGAGGGACCACGCACGTGTCGGACCACCAAGCCCATGACCGCGACTGCTGAGCACGCCGCGGCGGATCGCCGTGAGGACGTGTCCGCGGCGGCCTTCCTCACGCGCGTCGAGAGGCGCCTCGACGCCTTCCTGGCCGAACGGTCGCGCGTGCTCCTCGAGGTGAGCCCCGACCTGCAGGCCGTCGCGCGGGTCCTGCGCGACATGTCCCGCGGCGGCAAGCGGCTGCGCGCCTCGTTCGGCTACTGGGGCTGGCACGGCACCGGCACACCCGTCTCGGACGAGGCGGTGGACGCCGCCGCGGCCCTCGAGGTCTTTCACCTCGCGGCGCTCGTGCACGACGACCTCATGGACCACAGCGCGACGCGGCGCGGGGTGCCGACCGCCCACACGACGTTCGCGGAGCTGCACCGCGAGGGCGACCTCCTCGGCGACGCGGTCGAGTTCGGCCACGGCGCGGCACTGCTGATCGGCGACCTGTGCCTGACCTGGTCCGACGAGCTGCTCGACGGCAGCCTGCTCGACCCGACCCGCCGCGCCGCCGCGCGCCGGGTCTACAACCTGATGCGCACCCAGGTCGTGGCCGGGCAGTACCTCGACGTGCTCGAGCAGTCGCGCCACCACACCACCGTGGAGGCCGCGCGCACCGTGCTGCAGTTCAAGAGCGCCAAGTACACCGTCGAGCACCCCCTCATGCTGGGCGGGGCGTCCGCGGGGGCCGGGCCCGAGCTGCTCGGCGCCTACTCCGCCTACGGGCTCCCGATCGGCGAGGCCTTCCAGCTGCGCGACGACGTCCTGGGCGTCTTCGGCGACGAGACCCGCACCGGCAAGCCCGTCGGGGACGATCTGCGCGAGGGCAAGAAGACGCTGCTGGTGCTGGTCGCGCGGGACCGCGCCGACCGGGCCGGCCGCGAGCGCCTGGACGCGGGCCTCGGCAACCGCGAGCTGGACGCCCACGGGGTGGCCGCGTTGCAGGAGATCCTCGTCGAGACCGGCGCCCTCGACCTGGCCGAGCAGCGTATCGCCGAGCTCACGTCCCGCGGTGTCGACGCGATACGCGCCAGTGACGTGCCCGAGCCGACGGCGTCCGGGCTGGCCGCGCTGGCCGAGCGCATCGCAGGACGGGCCGCCTGATGCGCACCGTGAAGGGCAGCACCGATCACGTCGTCATCGTCGGCGCGGGCCTCGGCGGCCTCTCCGCCGCGCTCCGCCTCGCCGGCGCAGGCCGCCAGGTCACGGTCGTGGAGCGCGACGACGAGCCGGGCGGCCGGGCCGGCGTGGTCCGCACGGGCGGCTACACGTTCGACACCGGGCCGACCGTCCTGACGATGCCCGATCTCATCGCGGACGCCTTCGACTGCGTCGGTGAGCAGATGGAGGACTGGCTGGACCTGGTCCCGGTCGACCCGCTCTACCGCGCGACGTACCCCGACGGCTCCCGCATCGACGTCCATGCCGACCCCGCACGCATGGAGCAGGAGATCCGCGAGGTGTGCGGTCCGGGTGACGCGGCGGGTTTCCGCGACTTCACCGCATGGCTCGAGAAGGTCTACCGCTACGAGATGCGGGACTTCATCGACACCAACATGGACTCCCCCCTGTCGGTGGCCACCCCCAACCTCGCGCGCCTCGCGGCGGTCGGTGGGTTCCGCAAGCTGGCTCCCAAGGTCGCGCAGTACCTCAAGGACCCGCGGCTGCAAAAGGTCTACAGCTTCCAGGCGATGTACGCGGGCCTGTCGCCCTACGACGCCCTCGCGATCTACAGCGTCATCAGCTACATGGACTCGGTCGCAGGCGTCTTCTTCGCCCGGGGCGGCATGCACGCGGTCCCGCAGGCCCTCGCGGGTGCGGCGGAGAAGCACGGCGTGACGTTCCGGTACGGCACGACGGTCGAACGGGTCGAGCTCGACGGCAAGCGCGCGACGGCCGTGCACACCACCGACGGTGAGCGCATCGCGTGCGACGCAGTCGTCCTGACGCCCGATCTGCCGGTCGCCTGGCGCGATCTCCTCGGTCGAACGCCGCGACGCGTGGCGCGACTGTCCTACTCACCCTCGTGCTATCTCCTGCTGGCGGGCTCCACGGTGGACTACGACCCCGGCGCGCTGCACAACATCTCGTTCGGCGAGTCGTGGCAGGGGGTGTTCACCGAGCTCATCGACGAGCGTCGGGTGATGAGCGATCCCTCGCTGCTCGTGTCGGTGCCGACCCACATGGACCCGAGCCTCGCGCCCGCCGGACGACACAGCTACTACGTCTTGTTCCCGACCCCCAACCTCGACGCCGACATCGACTGGCGGACGTTCGAGCCGCGCTACCGCGAGCACGTCATCGAGACGCTCGAGCGGCGCGGCTACCCCGGCTTCGGCGACGCGATCGAGGTCGAGCACGCCACGACCCCCCTGGACTGGCAAGCGCAGGGCATGGAGCGCGGGGCGCCCTTCGCGGCCGCGCACACGTTCGGCCAGACCGGCCCGTTCCGTCCCCGCAACATCTGGGGCGAGAACGTCGTCTTCGCCGGCTCGGGCACCACGCCGGGCGTCGGCGTGCCGATGGTGCTGGTCTCGGGACGGCTCGCGGCCGAGCGCATCACCGGCCCGCAGCCGGGCTACCGCTCGAGGACCTGGCCGTGAGCGCCCGCGAGCTCGACGCCGCCGGCATCCACGACCCGTCGCTGCGCTCGTCGTACGAGACGTGCCGCAGGCTCAACGCCGAGCACGGCAAGTCCTACTACCTCGCGACGCTGCTGCTGCCGCCGCACAAGCGCCCGCACGTCCATGCGCTGTACGGCTTCGCGCGCTATGCCGACGACTTCGTCGACTCGCTGACCGCACCCGATCCCGATCGTCTCGTGGCCTGGGGCGATGCGTTCCTCGACGCGGTCAGGACCGGCGGATCGGACGATCCGGTGGCCGCGGCGGCCGGCCACACGATGAGCCGCTACCGGATCCCCGTGGCGTACGTCGAGGCCTTCTTGCAGTCGATGCGCCAGGACATCACGGTCTCCTCCTACGAGACGTACGACGATCTGCGCGACTACATGTACGGCTCCGCGGCCGTGATCGGGCTGCAGATGGTGCCGGTGCTCGGGGTCGTCGACGACCGTGCCCACCACCACGCGCAGCTGCTGGGCGAGGCGTTCCAGCTGACCAACTTCATCCGCGACGTCGCCGAGGACCTGGTCCGGGGGCGGGTCTACCTGCCGCAGGAGGACCTCGACGCGTTCGGCGTGCACCCGCGCGACCTGCGGCCCGGGCCCGTGCGACCGGAGGTCCGCAACCTCGTGCAGTTCGAGGTCGAGCGCGCCCGCGAGCTGTACGCCCGGGCCGCTCCGGGCATCGACCTGCTCGACCCCACGAGCCGCGACTGCGTCTGGACCGCGTTCCACCTCTACGGCGGCATCCTCGACGAGGTCGAGAGGGCCGGCCACGACGTGCTCAATCAGCGCGTGACGGTGTCGCGTCCTCGACGTCTGCGGATCGCGGGCCCCCGCCTCGTCGCAGCCGCCCGCGCTCGCCGAAGGGTCCGGCCTGCACACCACGACGGCCCCACCACGTCCACCAGCACATCGACCACGTGACCAGGGCGAATCCGAACAGGAAGTCCTCGACCGGTGCATGACCCACACGCCATCCGAGGATCGCGTCAGGGTCGTAGCGGAAGACGCCGCGCGAGGTCAGCCACTCGTTGGTCAGCAGCTGGAAGAACAGCACGATCGCGTAGGACACCCAGAACACCCGGCGGGTCAGCAGCCGGGTGCGGAGGATCCAGAGATCGAGCACGATCGTCGCGAGCACCGCGACCAGGGACACCTCGGTGTGCGTCATCGACGCTCGACCTCCTGCGGCTCGTCGCCGACGGTCCAGCCGCGCACCGCCCGGACGGCCTCGAGCGTCATCACCGAGGCGACCGGTACGACGAAGAAGAACATCAGCTCCTCGACGGGGAGGTCGCCGACCGTCGCGCCCCACGTGCGGGACAGGTCGAACGACCAGTGCCCCGCGCGGGTCGCGAGCACGTCCCACAGGATGAACGGTGGTGCGACGCACAGCAGGACGAGGCCGAGGCGGAGCGGACGGGTGTAGATCCGTGTGTGCAGCACGAGCTCCAGCGGCAGGGTCGCGACCAGGACGAACAGCAGCATCCCGGCATACGTCCAGGACTCCATCGGGGCACCTCCGTCGATCTGCTCGTGGAGGTTACAGTCTCCCGGCGATGGAGCGTGGCCGCGAGCCGAGTCAGCGCCATGCGCGCACCTGCACGGTGCGGGAGGATGGGCAGGTGATGGCGGCGGAGCGGGCAGGCAGGTCCTCCGGGATCGCGACCACGGCTGTGGACACACTGCGATCGGCCGGACGCACGGTCGGGCGCCGTGACGTGTCGGTGTCGGCTGCCCAGCTCACGTACTTCGCCGGGATCGCGATCGTCCCGTGGCTGCTGCTCGCGTGCTGGTCGACGACCTGGTTCGGCGACAGCTCGGACGCCGAGGCCCGGCTGCTCGACCTGCAGGCACTCGTGCCGCCCGACATGGGTGCGCGCGGACCGTTCGCCACGCTCGTGTCGGCCGGTGCGAACCTCGGCCTGGTCGGCGCGATCGTGACCGTGTTCCCGGCGAGCTTCTACGGCGAGGGGATCCGCCGCGGCTGCCTCTCGCTGCTCCCCGCGAACGAGCGCCTCACGGGCTGGCGCGCACGGCTCTCGATGCTGCCGCTGCTCATCCTGCTGCCCTTCTTGTCGATCGCAGTCGTCCGGCTCGCCCCCGGGCCCATCGACCTCGCGTCGCGCGAGGGCCTGTGGTCGCGTCTGCTCCTGATCGTCGTCGAGTTCACGATCACGTGGCTGGCCCTCACCCCGGCGCTGGCGTGGATCTTCCGTCAGGTGGCCCCCGGGCACCTGCACTGGAGCTCGGCCCTGGTCGGCGCCCTCGCCACCGCGTCGTTCCTCGCGGGCTTCCTGCAGGGCTTCTTGCTGTTCCTGTCGCTCCCGATCGACCTGGGGGTCCCGTTCGGCGGCCTCGACGTGGTGGGCGGTGTGGTCGCGGTGGGGTTCTGGTTGTTCCTGCTGCACCTGGTCGTGCTCGTCGGCTGGGTCGTCACGGTCGAGGCCGACGACCGCCTCCGTGCCGCGTCGGGGAACCCCCGATGAGCGCGGTCGCGGTGCTGCACGTGTGGGGCACCCGGTCGGTGCCGTCCGCGCTCTGGCGGATGGGCCGCGACCGGATCGGGCTGCGCGGCACCCCCGGCCTCCGCTTCGCCAAGCTGCTCGGCACCGGCTCCGGCGAGACCTTCACGGTCCGGGACGCAGATCCGCACCACTGGGCGACGCTGACGGTGTGGGAGGACCAGCAGTCCGCGGCCGCCTTCGAGTCCGGGCGCCTCGTCCGCGGGTGGGACGCCCTCGCCCACGAGCGGCTGCGGGTCGTGATGTCGCCGCTGTCGTCGCGCGGCACGTGGTCGGGCGCCGAGCCGTTCGCGCCGGGCCCGGCCGAGCGGCACGACGGGCCGGTCGCCGCAATCACCCGTGCCCGGCTGCGCGTACGCCGTGCGGCCACGTTCTGGCGCGCGGTCCCTGCCGTCTCGAGCGATCTGCGCGGATCGCCCGGCCTGCGGATGTCGCTCGGCATCGGCGAGGCACCGGTCGGCCTGCAGGGGACGTTCAGCCTGTGGGAGTCCTCGGACGCGCTCGTCGACTTCGCCTACCGCCGGTCACCCCACCTCGAGGTGGTGCGGCGCACCGCATCGGCCGGCTGGTACGCCGAGGAGCTGTTCGCCCGGCTCGCGATCGCCGAGATCGAGGGCACCTACCGGGGAGTGGCTCCGTGACGCCGTCCTCGTTCGTCGCCGACCGCACCGGGACGCCCCCCGCCCTTCTGCTCGCGTGGGCGCTGGGGGGCGCGGCGATCCTCACCCAGATGGTGTTCCCGTTCACCGACGGCGGCAGCAACCGGCTCACGATCCTCAGCGTCGTGCTGCTGTCGGCGGCCGCGCTGGTCCACGTCACCGCGACCCGCGGCGGCACGTCGGCGCTCGGCCTGCTCGTCGTCGCGGGCGGGGGCGGCCTGGTCGCCGAGGCGGTCGGTGTCCACACCGGGGTGCCGTTCGGCTCCTACGACTACACCGGCACCCTCGGCCCGGAGGTGCTCGGCGTCCCCGCGGTCGTCCCCCTCGCCTGGCTGATGATGGCCTATCCCGCGCTCGTGGCCGCGCGCCGGCTCGCCGGCTCGCGTCGTCTGCTGGTCCCGCTGATCGCCGGATGGGCCCTCACGACGTGGGACGTGTTCCTCGACCCGCAGATGGTCGACGCCGGCCACTGGCGCTGGGACGACCCGACCCCGTCCCTGCCGGGCGTCGAGGACATCCCGCTGACCAACTTCGCCGGCTGGCTCGTGGTCGCCGTCCTCATGTGCGCGGCCCTCGACCGAGTCGTGGCCCGCCGCCCCGGAGTGACCACCGACCGCGACCTGCTGCCCCTCACCGTCTTCCTGTGGACGTACGCCTCGTCGGTGCTCGCGCACGCGGCGTTCTTCGGCCGTCCACCCGTCGCCCTGGTCGGCGGACTGCTCATGGGGACCGTCGCGATCCCGCTCGCGGTGCTGCTGGCACGGCACCGCCGCCGGGCCGGCTCGTGAGCTCCGGTCCGGCCGTGCGCGCCGGGACGGCCCTGTCGCTCGGGTCCCTCGCCCTGGTGCTGCGCAACCTGCGAACGTTGCGCGTGCCCGACGAGGAGGGCACCCCCACCCGCGAGCACGTCGCGGTCCTGCTGCCCGTCCGCGACGAGGCCCACGTCGTCGTCGCATGCCTGCGCAGCCTCCTGCGCTCGGCCGATCGGTGCGCGGGACCCGTCGACGTGCTGGTCCTGGACGACGGCTCGACCGATGCCACCGCCGACCTCGTGCGATCGGTCGCCGCGACCGACCCCAGGGTCACGCTCCTGACCGGCGCACCCCTGCCGCAGGGCTGGCTCGGCAAGCCGTGGGCGTGCCATCAGCTGGCCGAGGCCGCTCCGGAGCAGGCGAGCGTCCTGGTGCTCGTCGACGCCGACGTCACGGTGGCCGCGACGTGCCTGCCCGCGACGGTCGGCCTGCTCCGGTCGGCCCGGCTCGACCTGGTGTGCCCGTATCCCCGGCAGCTGGCGGTGACCTGGTCCGAGCGCCTGGTGCAGCCGCTGCTGCAGTGGTCGTGGATGAGCACCCTCCCGCTGCGCCTCGCCGAGCGCTCGCCCCGCCCGTCCCTCGGCGCCGCCAACGGACAGTTGCTGTGCGTCGACGCGGCCGCCTACCGCCGCGCGGGCGGTCACGCCGCGGTGCGCCACGAGGTGCTGGAGGACATCGCGCTGCTGCGGGCGGTCAAGGCCTCCGGCGGGCGCGGTGTCGTGGCCGACGGCAGCAGCGTCGCGACGTGCCGCATGTACGACGGCTGGCCCGCGCTGCGGGACGGCTACGCCAAGTCGTTGTGGTCCGCCTTCGGGTCGGGCCCGGGCGCCGCGGTCGTCGCCGGCGGGCTCGCCCTGGCGTACGTCGTTCCGCCCGCCGCCGCCCTGCGCGGATCGCGCACAGGGCTGCTGGGCTACCTCGCGGCCGTCGCCGGACGGGCGCTCGTGGCCCGCCGCACGCGTGGTCGCACCACCCCGGACGTGTGGCTCCATCCGCTCTCGGTGCTGCTGCTCGACGGGCTGCTGATCGACTCGTTCCGGCGCCGCGCCCGCGGCGACCTGCGCTGGAAGGGCCGCCCCGTGACCGACCCCCGGAGCGCGCGATGAGCCGCGTCGTCGTCATCGGGGCCGGCCTCGGCGGGCTCGCGGCGGCCGCCCGGCTGTCCGCAGCCGGCCACGACGTGACCGTCCTGGAGCAGTCGGACGCAGTCGGCGGCAAGCTCGGCACGTTCCGGCGCGACGGCTTCACGTTCGACACCGGACCCTCGCTGCTGACGATGCCGTACGTGTTGGAGGACCTGTTCGCGGCCACGGGCGACCCGCTGTCGTCGGTGCTGACGCTGGAGCGGCTCGAGATCGCGTGCCACTACCGCTTCCCCGACGGCACCGTGCTGGACATGCCCGGCGACGTCTCCGCGATCGCCGCGGCGCTCGACGGCGCCCTCGGGCCGGGAAGCGGCGCCCAGTGGACCGCATTCCTCGGCCGCGCCGGGCGCATCTGGGACGCGACGCACGAGCCGTTCCTGGAGTCGCCCATCACGCTCGCCGACATGGCCCGGCTCTCCCGCAGGCTCACCGACGTCCGCGACGTCGCCCCGTGGCAGACGCTCCGCGGCCTCGGCGCGTCGTACCTGACCGATCCGCGCCTGCGGCAGCTGCTGGACCGCTACGCGACGTACACCGGATCGGACCCACGCCGGGCCCCGGCCGCCCTGGCCACGGTGCCGTACGTCGAGCAGGTGCACGGCTCGTGGCACGTCCCGGGGGGCCTGCACCGCATCGCCGAGGCGGTCCGCGACCGTGCCGTCGAGCGCGGCACCACCCTGCGGCTGTCCACCGAGGTCGCCGAGGTGAGGACCGCGGGCGGCCGGGTCAGCGGGGTCCGGCTCGCGGACGGCGAGCTGCTGCCCGCCGACGTCGTCGTCGCCGGGGTGGACGCCGCCCAACTGTACGGCCGGCTCGTCCCGCCGGCCAGGTGGGCCAGCCGGACCGCGACCCGCCTGGACCACGCCCGGTCGCTGTCGGGGTTCGTGCTGCTCCTCGCGACGGATGCCTTGCCCCACGAGCACCGCTCGCACCGGGTGCTGTTCACCGACGACTACGACGCGGAGTTCGACGGCGTCCTCGGCCCGCGCTCGCGACGCCGTCCCGTGGAGGCGCCGACCGTGTACGTGTCGTCGCCGCACGACCCCGCCCTCGCGCCGGAGGGAGGGGAGGGGCTGTTCGTCCTGGTCAACGCCGCACCGCACGACCCGCACGGTGGCGTGGACTGGGATGCGCCGGGGCTCGCCGCGGACTATGCCGACCACGTGCTCGAGACCATGGCGCGCCGCGGTCTCGACGTGCGACCCCATCTCCGCTGGCGCGAGGTGCGGACGCCCGCCGACCTCGCGCGGGCCACCTTGACCGGCGGCGGCGCCATCTACGGCTCCTCGTCGAACGGACCCCGGTCGGCGTTCCTGCGCCCGGCCAACCGCTCGCCCGTCCCGGGGCTGTTCCTGGTGGGCGGTTCCTCCCACCCCGGGGGTGGGCTGCCGCTCGTGATGCTGTCGGCCGAGATCGTCAGCGGTCTCGTGGGGCCTTGCTGACCCCCAGGCTGCGGTGCGCCACGAACGCGAGGTGGGCGATCGACCACGTCGCGAGGATTGCGGCGACCACGGTGCCGGTCCCGGCCAGCACCTCGACGGCATCCGAGGGCACGTCGACGACGTCCTCCGCGACGCGCGCCAGGCCGCACAGCCCGCCGACCGTCGCGACGACGATGATGCGCGACGGTCGTTCCCACACCGTGAGTGCCCCGACGCCGGTCATCCCGACCGCGCGGGCCGAGGCCCGCAGCGACTCCAGCAGCAGCGTCAGCGCACCCGCCCCGACGCACGCCCACGTGGGGGCCCCGAGCACCCAGAGGGCGGAGAGCAGCAGCAGGTCGGAGAGCCGGTCGGTGAGATCGTCAAGCACCGCCCCCCACGCGCTGTCGGTGCCGGTCATGCGGGCCACGGCACCGTCCATGCCGTCGAGCAGACCCGCGACGACGGCCAGCGCCGCGGCCGCGATCGGCCAGCCACCGGGCGCCGCGGCGACGGCCGGCACGAGGGCCGAGACGATCAGCCCGCCGACCGTGATCGCGCCGGGTGGGACGCGCCGGGCCGCCAAGGGGCGGGCCAGGCGGTGGACCAGGGCGAGCCAGCCGCCGATCCACCTCGAGGCGTCCGGGTCCACACCACCGTGCGCGGCCGACCACCGCTGCCGGGCGAGCTGTCCGGTGGGGTCGCCGTCCGGCGGGGTCGCCATGTCAGATCGTGACCGCGGGAGGCAGACGGGTGGGGTCGGCCGTGGGCCAGTGGGCGGGCGCCGGCCCGAGGGCCTCGAGCGCCTCGACCTGCGTGCGGCACCAGGACGAGACCTCGCGACGGCCGGACAGGACGTCGGCCGCGAACTCGCGCCACGGCACCCACACCGCGTCGTCGACCTCGGCGGGATCGGGCGTCACCTCACCCGCGGAGCGGGCGATGAACACCGGGCACATCTCGTTCTCACGGATGCCGTTCATGTGGGCGGTGTAGCGGAACTCCGGGAGCACCAGACGCACCTGCTCGACCGAGAGGCCCAGCTCCTGCCGGACCCGCCGCGACACCGCGGCGAGCATCGACTCGGCCGGCGCGGGGTGCCCGCACGCACTGTTGGTCCACACCCCCGGGAACGTCTTCTTGTCCACTGCACGCCGCGTGACGAGCAGCCGGTCGTCGGCGTCGAACACGTAGCAGGAGAACGCCAGGTGCAACGGCGTCGCGTCGTGGTGGACGCCGCTCTTGGGCGCCGCGCCGATGTCACGGCCGGACTCGTCCAGCAGCACGACGTTCTCGACGGTCTCCATGCCTCCACCGTACCGACGGGCCGAGCGTCCTGCCCGCCAGCGCAGCGTGAGATCGTCCTTCGCGGGTAGTGATGACGCGAGCAGCACGACACCCCAGAACGGACGGTGCCCGGCCCGATGCCTCCACCTGACTCCCCGGACGCCGGCACGACGTCCAGCGTGCGCCTGGTGTCGCTCAACATCGCCTCGGGACGCACGGCCGACGGCACCTTCTCCCTCGCCCGCACGGGAACGGACCTGCGCGACCTCGACGCCGACGTCGTGGCGCTCCAGGAGGTCGACCTGCGGCTCCCCCGCTCGGGCGGCCTGGACCAGGCGGCGGCGCTCGCCGAGGCCTGCCGAGTGCCGGGGCGACCGCCCTGGTCCGCGCTCTTCGCCGCGACGCTGCACGGCGCGCCCGGCCCCGGGGGCGACGCCCGCCCGGCACCGGCGACGCTCCCGGACGAGCCGTCCTACGGTGTCGCGCTGCTGACCCGGCTGCCGGTGCTGTCGCAGCACGAGCTCCGGCTGGCACCCGCGAGGGGACGGCTGCCGATCCTCCTGCCGCCGGGCATCCGTCCCCGTGTCTGGTTCATGCCGGACGAGCAGCGGATCGCCCTGGCGGCGGTGCTCGACGGCCCCACCGGACCGCTGACGGTCGTCAGCACCCACCTGTCGTTCGCGCCGGCCCGTGCCGTCCGCCAGCTGCGCCAGATCCGCGACTGGGCGCGGCCGCTGCCCCGGCCCCTGGTCCTGCTCGGCGATCTCAACCTCGCCGGCTCGTGGCCCTCGCGGGCGACCGGGTGGCGGCCGCTCGTGTCCGGCCGCACGTTCCCGGCGTCCAGGCCGCGTGCCCAGCTGGACCACGCGCTCGCGGACGGACCGATCCGGCTCGACCGACGGGCCGTCGTGACCGCGCTGGGCGGGGGTGACCACCTGGGGATCGTGACCGACGTGACGCCGGTGGCACCGTGACACCACTACTGTCAGCATCATGACGGACTTCGACGCCGACGTGGTCGTGGGGGGCAGTGGGTTCGGCGGTGCGGTGACCGCGCTCCGTCTCACCGAGGCGGGTCACCGTGTGATCGTCCTCGAGCGGGGCCGGCGGCTCAGCGACGCCGACCTGCTGCGCGCCCGCAAGGACCCCCGGGCGTACCTCTGGCAGCCGGCGGCCGGCATGCGCGGCTTCTTCTGGCAACGCATCTTCAAGGACGTCGGCATCATCGGCGCCAACGGCGTCGGCGGCGGGTCGATCGTCTGGGCCGGCGTGCTGCTCGAGCCCGGCGAGACGTTCTACCGCGACCCCGCGTGGGCGCACCTCGCGGACGACTGGAGGACCGAGCTCGCACCGCACTACGAGCGGGCCGCCCGCATGCTCGGCCGGGTCGCCAACACCCATCTGGGACCGATGGACGAGCACCTGCGCTCCGCCGCCCGCGCGGTGGGGGCCGAGCACACGTTCGGGCCGGTGCCGCTCGCGATCCACTTCGGCACCGAGGGCGTGACGGAGCCCGATCCCTTCTTCGGCGGCGAGGGACCCGACCGGACCGGCTGCCGGCTCTGCGGCGAGTGCCTGCTCGGCTGCCCGTACGGCGCAAAGAACCAGCTCACCCGCAACTACCTGCACCTGGCCGAGCGGTACGGCGCGGAGATCCGGGCCGAGCACGACGTCACCGCGATCACGCCCCTCGTCGGCGGCGGCTACGAGATCGCCGTCGCCCACCCCTGGCAGCGCGGCATCGACCGGGCCCCGATCCGGGCGCAGCGCGTCGTGCTGGCCGCGGGGGTGCTCGGCACCCTCGACCTGCTCTTTCGCTGCCGGGACGAGCTCGGCACCCTCCCGCGCGTCTCGCGGCAGCTCGGCCGGCACGTGCGCACCAACAGCGAGGCGCTGACCGCGGTGCAGCAGCCGGCCGGGCAGGATCTCTCGCACGGGCCCACGATCACGACCGACTTCCACCCCGACGCGGACACCCACGTGACGCAGAACCGCTATGTCGGCGGCTGGCACATGCGCTTCCAGATCGGCCCGATCATCGACGGCCACCGTCCGCGCCTGCGGGCGTTGCGCACCCTCGGGGCGATCGCGGCGCACCCGCTGCGGCAGCTCCGGGCGATGGGAGCGCGGCGGTTCGAGCAACGCCTGACCGTGCTGACCGTGATGCAGCGCCTCGACAACGAGCTCGCATTCGAGCTGCGCCGCTCCCCGTTCCGGCCGTGGCGACGCGTGCTCCGCTCGCGGTCCGTCGCAGGCCGCGAGGCCCCGAGCTTCCTGCCGGTCGCCAACGAGGTCACCCGGGCGTACGCGAAGGCGTCCGGCGGCACCCCGTTCAACCTGCTCGGCGAGACTCTCGGCGGCCTCTCCGTGACGGCGCACATCCTGGGCGGGGCGGCCATGGGCGCCGACCCGACCGAAGGCGTCGTCGACGCCCACCACGAGGTGTTCGGGCATCCCGGCCTCTACGTCGCGGACGCCAGCACGATCCCGGCCAATCTCGGCGTCAACCCCTCGCTGACCATCACGGCGATGGCCGAGCGGTTCGCCGCAGGCTTCCCCGCGGCCCCGGCCGACCGGGTGCGCCGCGAGCCGGTCGACGCGGCTCCCGCCGGGAGGACGTCATGACGATCCACGACCATTCGCTGCGTGCGCTGCGCCGCGCGTGGGGCTCGCTGCCCGATCCCCGCCTGGCCGATCTGACCGGCACCTTCGAGGCGTCGTACGTGGGGGCGCCGCTGCGGACCGTCGCTCCGCGTGGGCTGGCCCTCGTCGGCCTGCCGCGATGGTTCGGCAAGCGGTTCCGGCCGACGGACGCCGACGCCGCGCACCTCACCGGCGTGAACCTCCTGCGCGGCGCCGACGGGACCGGGTTGTCCGAGACGCTGCCGATGACGGCGACGGTCGGCCCCTCCCTCGCGGACGGGCGACCTGCGCTGCTGGTCACGTACCCCGGCGACGCCCCGCGGCCGTGGCGCTGGGTCCGCGACGAGTTCCGGCCGTGGGACGACGACACGCTGCTGGGCATGACGTTCGTGGACGTCCCCGGGCTGCGCCGGGCGCCCGGGACGCCGTTCGTGCTGACCCGCCGGGACTGACGCACCGCGTCACCAACGGTTGTGGACGTCCTCGGCCCAGCCGTCGAGGCCCTCGAACGCGATCTCGACCTCGTCGTCGCGGAACGTCCCGGCCCACTGGCCGAAGCACTGCACGGTCCGTGACGCCAGCACCCCGAGCTGGGTCGAGGACCGCTTGTCGTGGAAGGGCATGAACGTGGCATCGAGACCACCGCCCGTGATGCGCCACGGCCGCCGCCAGTCGTCGAGGTCGTAGTCCCAGTCGAGCTCGTGGCTGATCTTGTGCAGCCGCGTGCCCACGAGCACCGCGTTCTCGGTCGACCCGGTGCCCGCGGTCCAGCGCGCTCCCACCTGGATCCCGATCGTGCGGCCGTCGACGCTCCCCGATCCCGCGCCCCAGTTCCAGGCGATGTCGTACGGCCAGCGTCCCCGGCCGTGGTCGAGGACCGCCCACGACTCCCCGGCCGGGACCGGGGCGGTCACGCCGTCCACCGTCACGGCGCCGGTCGCCGGTCTGGCGACGTCCTTGACCGTGTACTGGAAGCGCGTGTCGCTCCACGGCACCACGACTGCAAGGCACTCGTGCCCCGGGGGGCGCGCCGCCACGACGTCGAACGAGGCGCCGGGGATCGTGCCCCGCAGCCGGGTGCCGCCGTCGACCTCGTCGATGTCGATCGTCAGCCTGCCGTGCCGGGCCCGCGCAGGTCCGTCGCCGAGGGTCGCGGGCAGCGTGGCGGATCCACCGAGGACGCCGGTCGCGGCGTGCTTCACGGCCTCGCCGCTCGCCCGGTCCAGCACCCAGACCTCGTGCACCGCGGCGTAGTCCAGCGACGAGACCGTGAGCGCGATGACGTGGGTCGGCGTCATGACGTTCCAGTACTCCCACCGCTTGTTGCGGCCCCACGAGACCCGACCGCCGATGCCGGGGGTGTCGACCAGGGGCTGCCGGGCCCAGCCGACAGCCGCCCGGTTCAGCCGGCCGTCGGGCCCGGTCAGCGACACCCGTTCGGTCAGCTCGTGCTCGATCACGTGGTCTCCTCCTGGTCGCCCCCGGGAGATCCTAGGCCGGTGCGGCAGCGTCCTCGAGCGCCGTCCTCGCATCACGGGGCGCCGGCTCGCGGACCGCGATCATCACGAGCGCGGCGACCGCGACGCACAGACCGGCCGCCACGACGAGACCGATGTGCATGCCGCTGACGAAGGCGTCGTTGACGGCCGGCAGCCCGTCGAAGGTCACGCCCGCAGCGCCGGCGGCTTCCGCCTCGGCCGGCAGACCGGCGTCCTTGACCGCCGGGGCGACCTTGCTCGCGACGAGCGCCGACAGGACCGCGGTGCCGATCGCGCCGCCGACCTGGATGCACGTGGTCTGGAAGCCGCTCGCGACACCCGTGCTCGCCGCGATCGCCGAGGCGATCAGGCGGCGTTCCGAAGGGGCGTCAGGCCCGGGCTGACTCCGGTTCGTGCTCGGCGTCGTGGTCGGAGCCATGACAGTCGTCGCGGTCGAAGGCGATCATCACGCCGAACGCCACGAGGACGACGGCCCACCCGACGACGGCATCGACGATCCAGTGGTTGCCGGTGCCGATGATCACGACAGTCATCATGGCCGCGTAGGCCAGGCCGATGCCCTGGACGATGCGAGGAACTCCCGCGCGGATCAGCACGATCGCGACCCACAGCGCCCAGCCCGCGTGCAGCGACGGGAACGCTGCGAGATCGTTGGTGATGTCGCCCATGCCCTTGGGCGCCGAGCCGTTCTGGCTCCACCAGCCGATCCCCGAGTTGAGGCTGAGGATGTCGTGGTAGCCGCCGACCAGACGCGGAGGAGCCGTCGGCATCAGCAGATAGAAGATCAGTCCCATCACGGACGCCAGCACGATCGCGCGGCGGGCCGTGACGTACTGCGACACACTGCGGCGGTAGAGCCACACGAGCACGACGAGGGTGACCAGGTAGTGCGTCGTGGCGTACCAGAAGCTGCTCGCGACGCCGATCCACTCGTGCTTGAAGAACAAGTCGTTGAGCCAGGACTCGACGTCGATGCGCCAGGACTTCTCGAACGTCAAGATGTCGAAGGCGCGACCCCGGGCCGGCGCGAACGCGGTCGAGGCGAAGGTCCGGGAGATCACGTAGCCGACGTAGAGCACGCCGATCAGCGCGACCTCGATGCCGGCGCGGCCGGCCACTCGCAACAGGCCGGACGAGCGACTGGCGGTGGTGGTCGTCTCCGCCGGCATCGTCCGTGCTGATGACTGCGTCATCGCGCCTCCTGCGGTCGGTCCGGGTCCTGACCCAGCAAGGCGCCGAAGTGCGCCTTCTCTTGTCGATCCTGTTGCGCCTCGACAAGAGGAACAACCCGTGGAGACCCTGATTCCTTCCTCAGGGTCACCCACATTCTCGTCAAGATCGAACGATAAAGCCAGTCAACGACGTTTCCGGAACAGATTCTTGACCAGTTCCCGGGCCAAAGTGCGACTCGCCTCACCGACCGCTCGGTCGACCGGGGACATGCGTCGCGAGCGGGACGACGAGCGGGTGGGGCGCCGGGGACGCTGCTTCTCCAGACGCTCGGACTCCTTCTGCACGCGCCCGGCGTCGGCCTCCCGCCGGTCCTCGGCGTCTGCCTCCGCCTGTCGAGCGGCCAGCACGTCACTGGCCGACTGCGGGTCGACCGTGGTGCCGTACCGGGCCATCAACGGGGACGCAGCGACGGCGGCGCGGATTTCCTCCGCAGGTGTCGGGGCCATGGATCCCTGCGGCGCCCGGAGCCTGGTCCAGGCGACCGGGGTCGGTGCGCCCTTGTCGCTCATGACCGTCACGATCGCCTCGCCGATGCCGAGGGAGGTGAGCACCTCCTCGAGGTCGTACGCCGTGTGGGGATAGGTCGACACGGTCGCCTTCAGGGCCTTTGCGGCGTCGGGTGTGTGGGCGCGCAGCTGGTGCTGCACCCGCGAGCCGAGCTGGGCCAGGACGTCGCTCGGGACGTCCTTGGGCGTCTGGGTCACGAAGACGATGCCGACGCCCTTGGAGCGGATGAGCCGGACGGTCTGCGTGATCGTCTCGAGGAAGTCGTCCGAGGCGTCGGCGAACAGCAGGTGGGCCTCGTCGAAGAAGAAGACCAGCTTGGGCCGCTCGACGTCGCCGACCTCGGGCAGCTCGGTGAACAGCTGGCGCAGCAGGTACATCAGGAAGGTCGAGAACAGGGCGGGCTTGTCCTGGACCCCCGGGACCTCGAGCAGCGAGACGATGCCCCGCCCGTCCGGAGCCGTGCGGAGGAAGTCGGACACCGCGATCTCGGGCCGGCCGAAGAACTGGTCCGCGCCCTCGTCCGCGAAGCCGATGAGCTCACGCAGGATCACCCCGACCGTGGCCGACGAGAGCCCGCCGAGGTCCTTGAGCGCGGCCTTGCCTTCGGCGCTCGTGAGGTGCGTCAGGACGGCGCGCAGGTCGCCGAGGTCGATCAGGGGCAGCCCCGCGGTGCGGGCATGGTGGAAGACGAGCGACAGCGACGACTCCTGCGTGCGGTTGAGCCCCAGCACCTTGGAGAGCAGGGTCGGCCCGAAGTCCTCGATCGTGGCCCGGACGGGCACGCCCGTGCCGATCCCGCCCAGCGCGAAGTACTCCGTCGGGGTCGCGACCGGTTGCCAGTCCTGCCCGATGCTGCGGGTCCGCTCGAGCAGCGCCTCGTCCGGGGTGCCCGCGGTGGCGATCCCCGACAGGTCCCCCTTGATGTCGGCGGCGAACACCGGCACCCCGTGCGACGCGATCTGCTCGGCCAGCACCTGCAGCGTCTTGGTCTTGCCGGTCCCGGTGGCGCCCGCGACCAGACCGTGGCGGTTGAGCATCGCGAGCGGGATCCGCACCGGCGCGTCCGGGACGGGGTGGCCGTCGTCGACCAGCGCACCCATCTCGATCGCCACGCCCTCGAACGCGTAGCCGGCCCGGACCAGGTCGACGATCCCGCTCGGGGCGGCACTCGGTGTGTCGGACGTGGCCCGGGCCCGCTCGGCCACCGCGGTGAGCTCGTCGGCCTTCTTCTGCGCAGCGGCGGCGACGGCCTGCGCCTCAGCAGCGACCCGAGCGGCCTCCTCTGCGGCCTGCTGGGCGTCGCCACTGGTCGTCATGGCGACAGGCTACCGCCGGACAGGCCGTGCACTGTCTACACTGACGGGGTGATCTTCCGGAGGGTGAGCGAGGGGCGTCCCTACCCCGAGCACGGCCTCTCGCAGAACGGATGGGCCGAGATCTCCCCCTCCCAGGTGCGTCTCGACGACCTGACCACCACCAAGACCACACTCGACCTCGAGCACCTGCTGGATGACGACTCGACCTACTTCGGTGACCTGTTCGCCCACGTCGTCAGCTGGCGCGGCGAGCTGTACCTCGAGGACGGTCTCCACCGCGCCCTGCGCGCAGCGCTCCAGCAGCGCAACATGCTCCACGCCCGCGTCCACTCGATCGGCAAGCACGTATGACCAAGACCCTCACGATGCTGACTGCGGTCATCGTCTTCGTCGTCGGCACGATCGTCGGCGTCCGCCTCCTCGTCTCCGGCACCGAGGCGAGCGCGACGCAGTCGACCTGCCGCTCGTCGGTGGTCGCGAAGGGCGAACGCCTCAACAGCAACGTCGTGCGCGTCAACGTCTTCAACGCGTCCGCTCGGTCGGGCCTCGCGAACCGGGTGACGATCAACCTGCAGGCCAACGGCTTCCTCGGCGGCCGGATCGGCAACAGCACGAGCAAGACCAAGCCCGGCCGGGTCGCGATCCTGACGGCCGACAAGAAGGATCCGCGGGTGCGGCTCGTCGCGTCGCAGTTCCGCGACAAGGTCACCTACGCGAAGCCCGACATCGACGTGGCGGGCGGGGTGACGGTCGTGATCGGCGACAAGTTCTCGGGCCTGAAGAGCAAGTCGCGCACGTCGATCAAGTCCAACCGCGACATCAAGGTGTGCATCCCCGTCGTGCCGCTGCCCTGACGCGCAGTCCGTCGCGGGCAGGGGTCAGCCGTCGACGCCCCAGCCGGCGAGGCGGCCGTGACGGCCCACGTCGCGCAACCGGCTCTCGGTCTGCTCGCGTACTGAGCGCTCCGCGACGATGAGCAGGTCGTCGTTGACCGCGATGCGATCCGTGCGGTGCGGGACGAACGTCGTCTCGTCGCGCACGACCAGCGTGACCGAGGCACCCACCGGCAGCCGCAGCTCGCCGACCTCGACGCCCGCGAGCCGCGAGCCGCTCGGCACCCGGATCTGCAGCAGGTCGGCGGACACGCGCTCGAGAGGCGCGGCCTCGACCTCGACGTCGCGCGCGGCATCGGTCAGGACGCCGCACGCCGCGGCCAGTCGCGCGAGCGGCGCGGCCTGCAGCAGGGTGTAGATCACGACGGCGACGAACACGGTGTTGAACAGGTCGCGCGAGCCGTCGACCCCCGCGGACAGCGGGATCGTCGCCAGGACGATGGGCACCGCGCCCCGCAGACCCGCCCACCCCACGAACAGCTGCTCGCGGGCGCTCCGCCGGAACCACACCGCGCACACCATCACGGTCAACGGCCGGGCGACGAAGGTCAGGATCGCGCCGATCAGCAGCCCGTGCCAGACGTTGCGCCACTCCAGCTCGTCGGGGCTCGCGAGCAGTCCGAGCATCACGAACAGACCGATCTGCGCGAGCCAGCCGATCCCCTCCACGAACGAGCGGGTGGCCACGCGGTGGGGCAGCTCGGCGTTGCCGAGGATCAGCGCGGCGATGTAGACCGCGGCGAAACCGCTCGCATGGACGGCCGCCGCCGAGCCGTAGGCGAGGATCGTGAACGCGATGACCACGAGCGGATAGAGACCCGACGCCGGCAGGGCCACCCGGCGAAGGAGCCAGCCGCCGAACCAGCCGATCGCGACGCCGAAGGCCGCACCGACCAGGAGCTCGAAGATCACGAGCGCAGCCAGGTAGCCCACGCCCTTGTCGGCGACCTCCCCTGCGCTGATCGCCACGACCAGCACGACGATGGGGGCGTCGTTGAGGCCCGACTCGGCCTCGAGCGTCCCGGTGACGCTCGACTTGAGCGGCACCGTGCGCAGCACCGAGAAGACCGCGGCCGCGTCGGTCGGGGTCAGCACCGCGGCGAGCAGGACCGCGAGCTCCCAGTCCAGGTCGAGGAGGTAGTGCGCGCCCGCCGCGACCACGAGGACCGTGATGGCCGAGCCGAGGGTCGCGAGCAGCAGGCCGTAGCCCAGGTTGGGCCTGACGTGCTGCCACTTGGTGGTCAGACCACCCTCGGCGAGGATCAGCACGAGACCGCCGAAGCCGAGGGCATGGGCGAGATCGGCGTCCGCGAAGTCGATGCCGAGTCCTGAGCTGCCGAGCAGGAGGCCGAGGGCGAGATAGACCAGCAGCGACGGCAGGCCGATCGACACCGAGAGGCGGACCGCGAGCACGGCGAGGATGAGGACACCGGCGCCGACGAGCAGGTAGGTGTCGAGGTCGTGCACGTCCACGAAAGTTCTCCTCCCATGGACTCGACGGAGTGCGATTCTATCGGTCCTGGCGCGGCTCACCGACCACGCACCTCTGTCGGTTCAGGTGGCGGGCGCGCGGACGCTCCGCTGGGATGGGACCGTGGATCGCCGCAGCATGATCGCCCTGATGGGCGCTGCCGTGCTCGCGGCCTGCTCGTCGCCGGACGACAGGGGCCGGCCCGACAAGGAGCGACGCGTGGACGACATCTCGTACGGCCCGGACCCTCAGCAGCACGCCGAGCTGACCCGCCCGGACGGAGCGTCGAGAGGCGTCGTCGTCGTGATCCACGGCGGCTTCTGGAAGTCGCAGTACGACCTGTCGCTGGGACGTCCGCTGGCTGCGTCCCTCGTCGAGCAGGGCTGGACCGCGTACAACATCGAGTACCGGCGCGTCGGCAGCGGCGGTGGGTGGCCCGAGACCTTCGACGACGTCGCGGCCGCGATCGACGCGCTGGCCACGGTCGACGACCTCGACACGGGCACCGTCATCACGCTGGGCCACTCCGCAGGAGGCCATCTCGCGGTGTGGGCTGCGGGCCGGCCGAGGCTGACCGGGTCGAGCTGGGCCGATCCGGCGGTGCCGGTGACGGCGGCGATCTCACAGGCCGGCGTGCTCGACCTCGCCGCGGCGATCGACGCCGACCTCGGATCGGGCGCAGTGCGCCGGCTCATGGGCGGAGCCGTGGACGAGCGCTACGCCCTCGCGGACCCCGCGCGACTCATCCCCCTCGCGGTGCCGGTGCGCTGCGTCCACGGCCGCTCCGACGACGTGGTGCCGCTGAGCCAGTCCGTCGACTACGTCGCGCAGGCCACCGAGGCAGGCGCCGATGCGAGCGTGACCGAGGTCGAGGGCGATCACTTCGTCGTGATCGACCCGTCGTCCACGGCATGGGCCCGCACGCTGGAGATCCTCGAGCGGCTCTGAGTCCACGCCCCGACAAACGGAACGGGCGCACCGACCAGCGTGTGGTCGGTGCGCCCGTGAACTCGGGATGCGCTCAGTGCTTGAAGGCGTCCTTCACCTTTTCGCCGGCGTTCTTGAGATCGGCCTTGGCCTGGTCTCCCTTGCCCTGACGCTCGAGCTCGTCGTCGTTCGTGGCGCCGCCAACGGCTTCCTTCGCCTTGCCCTTGGCGTCGTCACCTGCGTTGCTGATCTTGTCTCCGAGACCCATGAGGGACTCCTTTCGTCGACTGCCGGGTGGTGTACCCGCCCTTGCAGCCCTGAATCACACCAGTTTCCTAAGAAGAGCTCTCAGGTGTGGCCTCGTGGTGACGGCGCCCGTGCGTGCGCCGGTCCTCCTTCATCTCGGCCTCGAAGAGATGCCGCAGGCCGCCGACCAGCTCCTCGCGCGCCCGGCGCTCGTGGTCGCGGAAGGCCGCGTAGTAGTGGTCGTCGTAGTCCTCAACGACCTGGAACGACCAGCGTCCCTCGAGGATGTTGCGTCCCACCAGCTCGCTCTCGATGCGGTCGGCCGTCTCCCCGTGCCCCGCGGCGCGCAGCAGCTCGACGGCGTCGCCGAGCATCAGGTCGGCCGTTCCGCACCGGCGGTGGAACGCGTAGAGGTGCCCACGGGCCTCCTCGACGGCCTCGAGGGCCTCGCTCAGCTTGCCCATCGCCTCGACGGTGGCGTCGTCGACGCCCGCCGGGCGGGTGTGTGCGTCATCGGGTCCATCGCTCATGCACGCACCGTACGTCCGTACATCGCGGGCGGCACCTCAGGCGCGCTGCCGGGCCGCCTTGGCCGCGTACATCCGGCGGTCCGCGCGCTCGATCATGGTGTGGGCCGAGTCCCCGACCTTGGCCTCGGCGACGCCGGCTGACCAGGAGCCGGGCGATCCGGACGCCATCCGCTCCACGATCTGTTCGGCCTGCTCCTTCGAGGTCGCCGGGAGGACGATCAGGAACTCGTCGCCACCGACCCGCCCCACCGCGTCCTGGCGACGCAGGTGACCGCTCCAATGAGTCGCCATGGCCTCGAGGAGATCGTCGCCCGCGCCATGGCCACGCGTGTTGTTGACGGCGCGCAGCCCGTCCAGGTCGATCGCGACGACCGAGATCGGCTGCGACCGACGTGCCGATTGCTCGAGCTCACGATCGAGCACCTCGGTGATGCCACGGCGGTTGAGTGCGCCGGTCAGGTGGTCCCGCCGGGCGAGATCGTCCATGCGGCCCTTAATGCGGGCGAAGACCTCGGTCGCGATGACGGTCTGCACGACGACCGCGGCCGCGAGCGGCAGGACCGCGCCGTCGCCGTGGTGGGCGATCGCGATGAACCACCAGGCCACGCCGAGGAAGAGCACCACCCGGCCCGACCCGGGGCGCAGGTACCAGATCACGTACACGGCCACGATCGGCAGCGCGGTCCCGTTCGCGAACGCGCCCAGCAGCAGGTGTGTCGTCCATGTGAGGCAGCCGATGACCGCGAGCAGGACCGCCGTCATCGCCAGCGCCTCCTGCTGGGTGAATCGGGGACCGCGCGCGAGCACCCACGCCAAGAACGACACCGCGACCACCGCCAGCACCTCGAAGGCCCAGCGGGGGTTCTTGCCCGGCTGCCAGGTGATCACGGCACTGATCAGCAGCGCCGAGCTCACGGCGTACATCAACGCCGTCGTGCCCGCGAGCCCCGGCAGTGATGTGAGCCGGCCGCCCTGTGCCTCGGTGCGCATGTGCCTCCCTTGGGTCCCCGATTCTAGGAACACTCGGGTGGTCCCGTCCCGGTCACCGCGAAGAATCATCCGTCCGGACCATCGCGGCATGGCCCGGGAGGCCCAGCCGTCTCGTCCGGCTCAGGGAGTCGGCGGCGGGACGACGCGCCCCATGCGCTCGATCGCCTCGGTGAGGATCTCCGGCGTCGTCGCGAAGTTGAGCCGGACGTGCCCCGCCCCGCCCTCGCCGAACGTGGGCCCGGGGTTGAGCGCGACCCGTCCCTGCTCGAGGAACACGGCGGCCGGGTCGTCCCCCAGACCGAGCTCACGGCAGTCGAGCCACGCAAGATACGTCCCCGGCCCGGCGGCCCACCTCACGTCGGGCAGGTGCTTGTCGAGCAGCGTGGCCAGCAGCGCGCGGTTCTCGGCCAGGTCGGCCTGCAGGTCGTCCAGCCACGGCGTGCCCTCGCGCAGCGCCACGGTGTGCGCGAGCATGCCGAGGTGGCTGGGTCCGTGCGACACCACCTCGGGCAGGCGCGCGAGATCCTGCGCCGCGCGCTCGCCAGCGATCATCACCGCGGCCTTGAGCCCTGCGAGGTTCCAGGTCTTCGACGCGGACGTCACGGCGAAGGCGTCCTCGGTGCCGTCGACGCTCAGGTACGGGACGAACCCCTCCGGCACCAGCGGCCCGTGGATCTCGTCGACCACGACCCGCACGCGGTAGGTCGAGGCCAGCGCCGCGACCGCGGACAGCTCGTCGGAGGTGTGCACGACGGCCGTGGGGTTGTGCGGATTGCACAGCAGGTACGTCACGGGGCGACCGTCCGCTCCCGCGCGGATGAACGCCGCCTCCAGCGCGTCGAGGTCGAGCCGGCCGTCCTCGCCGAGCGGGGCGTCGACGAGCGTACGACCGGCGTGCTCGACGTAGCCGAAGAACGGCGGATAGACCGGCGGGTTGACCACGACCGGGTCGCCGGGCCCCGAGACCAGACCGATCGCCTCGACGATCCCGGTCATGACGTCGGCGGCGTACGCGGTGCGGGACGAGTCGAGCCCCTCCCAGCCCCAGCGGGCGGCGGCGAAGTCCGCGAGCGCCTCGGCGTACGCGTTGCCGTGCGGATATCCGGTGTCGCCGGACGTCACCGCGGCGGTCAGTGCCTCGACGACGGGCGGGGCCACCAGGACGTCCATCTCGGCGACCCAGAGCGGCAGGACGTCGTCCGGGTGCTCGCGCCACTTGATGCTGGTACGGCGGCGCAGATCGGTCAGGGAGAGCTCACGGAGCGGGTGCGTCGAGGGCATGGGTCCATCATCGGGCAAAGACGTGACCCTCGTCCTGTTGCATCCCGCCGTTTCAGGTGTCACTCTGAGTTACAGGACACCCAGTGAACAGTTGTGCACCGAAATGAGGAAGCCATGACCTCAGCGCCCATCGAGCGCACGTCAGCGCTGCGCCGGATCCGCCACCTCGGCAAGGCGCTGACCACGCCGCTGTCCCCCGACGACTACCTGGCCCTGGTCAATCCCCTGTGGTCGCAGCGCGAGCTGCGGGGACGGGTCGAGAAGGTCGTGCCCGAGACCGAGAACGCCGCGACCCTCGTGATCCGGCCGGGCTGGGGCTGGCGGTTCGACCACTCGCCCGGTCAGTACATCGGCATCGGCGTGGAGCTCGACGGCCGCTTCCACTGGCGCTCGTACTCGCTGTCCTCGACGCCGCTGGTCGAGGGCAAGACCGTGAGCATCACCGTCAAGGCGATGCCCGAGGGCTTCTTGTCCGACCACCTCGTCAACGGCCTCGAGCCGGGGACGATCGTGCGGCTGGCCTCGCCGCAGGGCGACTTCGTCATCCCCGACCCGCCGCCGGACAAGATGCTCTTCCTGGTCGGCGGCAGCGGCATCACACCGGTCATGTCGATCCTGCGGACGCTCGACCGGCGCGGGACCCTCGCGGACGCCACGCTGATCTACTCCGCACGGTTCGAGGAGGACATGATGTTCCTGCACGAGCTGCGCGAGCTCGCGGGCCGCCACGAGGGGTTCACGTTCCACGAGCGCTTCACCGACGTGGACGGGATCCTGACCCCCGAGCAGCTCGACGACGTCTGCCACGACTGGATGGACCGCGAGACCTGGGCGTGCGGCCCCGCGCCGATGCTCGATGCGTTCACCGACCACTTCCAGCGGCTCGGACGCGAGGACCACCTGCACGTCGAGCGCTTCACCCTCGCCACGGCAGGGACCGAGGGCGCCGGCGGCACCGTGACGTTCGGCGACGGCGGCCCCACCGTCGAGGTCGACGGGGCCACGACGCTGCTCGAGGCGGGCGAGAAGGCCGGCGTCAACATGCTGTTCGGCTGCCGCATGGGCATCTGCCACACCTGCGACGTGCCGCTGGCCGCCGGGCGGGTCCGCGACCTGCGCAGCGGCGACGAGCACGGCGAGCCCAACGAGTACGTCCAGACCTGCATCTCGGTCGCCGTCGGCGACTGCACGCTCGCCCTGTAGACCCGTCCCGCACTCCACCCACTAGCGAAGGAGCCACCCATGGCATTCGCCGACGTCCGTGAGTACACCCACCTGACCGACGAGGAGGTCGAGGCCATCGGCCGCGAGCTCGACGAGATCCGGGCGCAGGTCGAGGCCGACCGCGGCCAGGCCGACCGTGACTACGTCACCCGGGTCATCACGTTGCAGCGCCGCCTCGCCGCGGCCGGTCGCATCACCTTGTTCGCGAGCATGTTCCCGCCGGCGTGGCTGCTCGGCACGGTCATGCTCGGATCGGCCAAGATCCTCGAGAACATGGAGATCGGCCACAACACGATGCACGGCCAGTGGGACTGGATGAACGATCCGGAGATCCACTCCAGCAACTGGGAGTGGGACACCACCCAGCCCGCCGAGCAGTGGAAGCACTCGCACAACTACATCCACCACCAGTTCACCAACGTCCTCGGTCACGACAACGACATCGGCTACGGCATCCTGCGCATGTCACGCGACCAGAAGTGGACGCCGTACAACCTGGGCCAGCCGGTCTACAACGCGCTGCTGGCGCTGTTCTTCGAGTGGGGCGTGGCGCTGCACGACCTCGACATCGAGGCGATCCGGAAGGGCAAGAAGGACCCGAAGCTGCTCAAGAAGCAGCTCAAGCAGATCGGCGACAAGGTCGGCAAGCAGGCGTTCAAGGACTACCTGATGTATCCCGCGCTGAGCGGTCCGGGGTTCTTCCACACCCTCTCGGCCAACTTCACCGCCAACATCATGCGCAACGTCTGGTCGTACATGATCATCTTCTGCGGCCACTTCCCCGATGGCGCCGTGCACTTCTCCGAGGAGGAGCTCGAGGACGAGACCCGCGCCGAGTGGTACCTGCGGCAGATGCTGGGATCGGCCAACTTCGAGGGCGGCAAGCTCCTGCACCTCATGAGCGGGCAGCTCGGCTACCAGATCGAGCACCACCTGTTCCCCGACCTGCCGAGCAACCGGTACGCGGACATCGCAGTCAAGGTCAAGGACATCTGCCGCCGCTACGACATCCCGTACACGACGGGGCCGTTGCACAAGCAGTACGGACAGACGCTCCGCACGATCATGAAGCTGTCGCTGCCCAACCGGCGTACGACCGACAACCCGGCACCGCTGGCCCCCCGCAAGCGTCGTCGCCTGCAGGACTCCGAGCGTCCCACGCGCCGCACGGAGCTGGGCAAGTGGTCGGCCGCGGCCTCGGCATGACCGTGGTGGACGACGCGGCGACCGCCCCGTTCGCGTGCCAGGACGACGACGGGCTGGTCCACGCGGCAGTCGTGAAGAGCCGGGCGATCCGCTGTGCGCTCAGTCGCATCTGCGGGGTGTGCGGCGAGGTGCTGGCCCGGCCCATCGCATTCCTGGGGCCCGAGAACGAGGCACTGGACGGGCTGTTCACGTTCCCGCCGACCCACGTCACGTGCGCGCACGAGGCGATCGAGGCGGGGACGTCGCTCGGCCAGCCCGAGCCGCCGCGCACGTGGCTGGTGGTGACGACGGGCGGCTTCGACCTCGTCCGGCCGACCCGCCGCGGCGATCCCGTCCTCTTCCACCCCAACTCGGTGATCGACACCACCCCGTCCCCTCCCCCCTCCCCCTGAGCGGCGGTGCGGGTCAGGGGGTCAGGGGACGCGGGCGGTCCAGGCCGGGTCGAGGTACTTGCTCTCGGCCAGGGCGTCGGCCTCCTCGATCGTGTCGGTGTCGATCTCGACCTCGGTCAGCCCGTAGCTGGCCCGAAAGTGATCGAGCATCGCCTCGACGACCTTCTCGCGGCTGAGCCCGGTCTGGCTGCGGATCGGGTCGACGCGCTTCGCCGCGCTGACCGTGCCCTTGTCGCTGAGCTTCTCGCGGCCGATGCGCAAGATGTCGAGCATCTTGGCCGCGTCCATGTCGTACGACATCGTGACGTGGTGCAGCACCACACCGCTCGCGAGCCGCTTCTGTGCCGCACCGCCGATCTTGCCCTGGGGCGAGGCGATGTCGTTCAGCGGCACGTACGACGCGTCGACGCCGAGCTGCCGCAGCGCTCGGATGACCCAGGCGTCCAGGAACGCGTACGACTCCGCGAACGACAGCCCCTCGACCAGCGTCGCCGGGACGTACAGCGAGTACGTGATCGTGTTGCCCGGCTCGACGAACATCGCACCGCCGCCGGAGATGCGGCGCACGACCGTGGCCTCGTGGCGCGCCGCTGCGTCGAGGTCGACCTCGTTGGACAAGGACTGGAACGAGCCGATGATGACGGCGTTGGACGCCCACTCCCACACGCGCAGCGTCGGCGCCCGCGTGCCCTCGCCGACCTGTCGCGCCACGATCTCGTCGATCGCCATCTGCTCGGCAGGGTGCTGCGGGCCGGCGATGAGAAGCTCGAAGCGGTGGTCGTGCCAGGCCGTGCTGCGACCGAGCGCGCGCAGGACCGCGTGCGCGACGGCCGGCGGGTCGAAGCCGACCATCACCGCGTCGCCGCGCGCGTCGTCGATCGCCTGGACCAGCTCACCAAGGCTCGCGTCCGCCGGACGTCCCTCGAGGGCGTCCGACATGCGGCCCAGCGCCTCGTCCGGCTCCAAGAAGAAGTCGCCGCTCAGGACGACGTCGCGGATCCGGCCGTCGGAGACCTCGAGATCGACCACGACCAGCTTGCCGCCGGAGACCTTGTACTCGCCGTGCATCGCGCTCACACCGCGTTGGTGAGCGCTTCGAACTGCTCGTCGGTCAGCTCGATGCCGGCGGCGCCGACGTTGTCCTCGAGGTGGCCGATGCTCGACGTGCCGGGGATGGGGAGCATCACGGGCGAGCGGCGCAGCAGCCAGGCGAGAGCGAGCTGCGAGGGGGTCGCGCCCTGCTCCTTCGCGATCTCCTCCAGCGGGCCGCCGTCCTTGACCAGGTCGCCGGTCGCGAGCGGGAACCACGGGATGAACGCGATGTTCTGCTCCTCGGAGTAGTCCAGCAGCGCCTCGGCCGAGCGGTTGGAGAGGTTGAACAGGTTCTGCACCGAGGCGATCGTGGCGATCTCCTGGGCCTGCTTGAGCTGGTCGACGTCGACCTCGCTGAGTCCGATGTGCCGGATCTTGCCCTCGTCCTGCAGCTTCTTGAGCTCGCCGACCTGGTCCTCCAGCGGCACGTCGGCGTCGATGCGGTGCAGCTGGAACAGGTCGATCCGCTCGAGGCCGAGACGACGCAGGCTGAGCTCGGCCTGCTGGCGCAGGTACGCCGGACGGCCCACGGGCGTCCAGACGCCGGGACCCTGGCGGGTCAGCCCGGCCTTGGTCGCGATGACGACATCGTCGGCGTACGGGTGCAGCGCCTCGCGGAGCAGGTCCTCGGCGACCTCGGGGCCGTACGAGTCCGCGGTGTCGAAGAACGTCACACCGAGCTCGACCGCGCGACGCAGGACGGCGATCGCGGCGTCACGGTCGCGCGGCGGCCCCCAGACCCCCTCGCCGGGCAGCTGCATCGTGCCGTAGCCAAGACGGACGACGGGCAGGTCGCCGCCAAGCTGGAACGTGCCGGACGGGGATGCGGAAAGAGTTGAGGTCATACCTAGGTGCAAGGAGGCCGCACCGGCCGTTATTCCACCGGGGTGAGCAGGAAGACCGGGATCACGCGATCGGTCTTCTCGGCGTAGTCGGCGTAGGCCGGCCACGCCTCGACCGCGCGCTCCCACCACACCTCGCGCTCCTCGCCGGACAGCTCACGGGGCGTGTAGTCCTTGCGGACAGGCCCGTCCTGCAGCTCGACCAGTGGGGCGTTGACGATGTTGTGGTACCAGGTCGGGTGCTCCGGGGCGCCACCTTTGGAGGCCACCACGAGGTACTCGCCGTCGTGCTCGACGCGCATCAGGGGCGTCTTGCGGATCTTGCCGCTCTTGGCCCCCAAGGTCGTCAGGACGATGATCGGCTTGCCCTGCATCTCGTTGCCCTCGGCACCGTTGGTGCGTTCGAAGAGCTCGGCCTGCTCGCGGGACCACTTGTCGGGGCTCGGTGCATATTCTCCGGTGAGGGGCATGCCCCCATCGTGCCCTCAGCCGCGTCGCGCGACAACCGGAGCGTGGCGCCGGACCTCAGCCCTCGGGACGCAGATCCTTCAGCTCCTCGGCAGGCACGGCAGGCGTGACATCGGGGCCGCTGCTGTAGACCACCGGGTTGTCGTCGACCGGCGCCGTGGGCTCGTCCAGCACTGCTGCGGGCTTCGACTTCGCTGGGGCCTTTTTCGCCGGGGCCTTCTTGGCAGCCGCCTTCTTCGCCGGCGCCTTCTTGGCCGGAGCCTTCTTGGCGGTCGCCACCGAGGCCGGCGTCGCCGCGCCGGGCTTGATCGACGTCGCGCGCTTGGCCGTCGATCGGGTCGCGCGGTTCGTCGTCGAGGGAGCCGGATCGGCCATGGTCGTCGTGGCGCCAGGGGTCCGCGTCGGCGTGGGCGCGGGCGGCTGGGTGACGGGCTCGGTGCTCACCGTGGGCGAGGGCCGAGAGGACGTGTCCGACTGATCGGATCCGCCCATCCCCGGCAGGAGCGGCGTCACCTTCCGAGCCACGGCTGCTGCGCCGCTGATGCCGACGTGGACCGCGCCGGTCGCGAGCTGCTGGGCGACGGATGCGGACATGCTGAGGATCTTGGGGACCATGGGAGCTCCGATTCGTTCGGGGAGGGACGCACCGTGTCGTACCCAGCGGTCCGGACCTCACACCGTCCACGGGCGGCGAGTCCGGGCAGCTTGTCCCGTCCGCCGGTGCATGATCGGACCATGGACTCCGTACCCCTCGGCACGAGCGATCTCGACGTCTCCCCGATCATCCTCGGCTGCATGAGCTACGGCGATCCCGAGCGCGGCCCGCACCCGTGGTCGCTGCCCGAGGAGCAGAGCCGCCCGTTCATCCGGCAGGCGCTCGAGGCCGGGATCACGACGTTCGACACCGCCAACATGTACTCCGGCGGCAGCAGCGAGGAGATCCTCGGGAGGGCCCTTGCCGACTTCGCCCGCCGCGAGGACGTCGTGATCGCGACCAAGGTGTTCTTCCCGGTTGCGGGCGAGGACGACTCCGCGGGGCTGTCCGCCGACAACATCGCGCGGCAGATCGACGCGAGCCTGCGGCGCCTCGGCACCGACTACGTCGATCTCTACCAGATCCACCGCTGGGACCCCGACGTCCCGATCGAGGAGACGATGGAGGCGCTCGATCGTGTCGTCCAGTCCGGCAAGGCGCGGTTCATCGGGGCGTCGTCGATGTACGCCTGGCAGCTCGCGCAGGCGCAGCACGCCGCCGACCTCAACGGCTGGGCCGCGTTCGTCTCGATGCAGGACCAGTACAACCTCGTGCAGCGCGAGGACGAGCGCGAGATGCACCCGTTCTGCCTCGACGAGGGCATCGGCGTCACCCCCTGGAGCCCGCTGGCCCGCGGCCGGTTGACGCGCGACTGGGACGACGTCAGCACGAGCCGCAGCGCGACCGACGAGGTGACCAAGCGCTACTACCGGCAGGCCGAGGAGTCCGACCGGGCCATCTCGGCGGCCGTGGCCGCGGTCGCGGAGGCACGCGAGGTCTCCCGGGCGCAGGTCGCCCTGGCCTGGGTGCGCCAGCAGGAGGCGGTCACCGCCCCGATCGTCGGCGCCACGAAGCCGCTCCACCTCGACGACGCCGTCGCATCCCTCGATCTCGTGCTGACCGACGAGGAGCTCCAGGCGCTCGAGGCGCCGTACGTCCCACGCCTGCCGGAGTTCTGACAACCTGAGAGTCGAGGAGGAGCCCATGCGTGATCTCGAGACGTTCTTGCACGGCGCACACGTGGACGATGCCGTGTTCGAGCTGCGGCCCGACTACCGAGCCCTGCTCGTCGCGGTGGACGGTCTCGCTGCCGTGGGCAGCTCGTCCGAGGATGAGCTGCTGGCTGCTGCTGAGAGGCATGCCGGCGCGTTGCTGGAGACCTCACCCGTCGACGAGCTGCCGCACATCGCGGCTTGGCGTGAGGCGTACCGCGCGTTCGGCGCGAAGCCGCAGCGCACGCGCAACAGTCTGGAAGCGCTCACCCGACGAGCCCCGGACGGGTTGCCCCGCATCAACGCCCTGACTGACCTCTACAACGCCATCTCCGTGCTGCACCAGCTGCCGATCGGCGGGGAGGATCTCGATCGCTACGTCGGGCCACCGCGCCTCGTACGCGCCGCAGGCAACGAGGCGTTCGACACCGTGGCTGGCGGTGCTGACGTCGTCGAGAGCCCTGATCCCGGTGAGGTGGTCTGGTGCGACGACGCCGGGGTCACGTGCCGGCGCTGGAACTGGCGCCAAGGGCGACGCACGACGCTTCGCGACGACAGCAGATCTGCCCTGTTCATCCTCGACGCACTCGACCCCATGACCGACGACGAGCTGAATGCCGCTGCTGATGACCTGGTCGACCACCTGGGTCGGTTGGGGCCGGACCCGCGCACCGCTCGCCGCCTGATCACCAATCCCAACGCGTAAGCACCCGCGTCCCGCACGGGGTCGGTTTCCCACGGGACCGTGGGAAACCGACAACGGGGCGAGCACCGAGACCTTGGTCCCATCCCCGATGAGCCGCCAAAAAGTAGGCTCGGCAGTCCACCGACAGAGGGCGGTCTCGCATGTGTTTCTCGGTCGAGGCCGATGTGGTCGCAGGCGTCGCCCTCCTACCCGTGGCAGCACTGTCTCTTCGCGAGGTCCGGCACGTGCGGGAGGTGCCGTTCGCTGCGCTTCCCCTCCTGTTCGCGATCCATCAGCTCACCGAGGCACTCGTCTGGGCGGGGCTCGACGGCGACGTCTCGGCGAATGTCCAGAAGACGGCGGCACTGGCCTACGTCCTGTTCGCCTTCCCCGTGCTGCCGACCCTGGTGCCGACCGCCGTACTGCTTCTCGAGCCGAGGGGTGCACGGCTGCGGGTGGCGCCCTTCGTCGCACTGGGTCTCGTGGTGTCCGCCTATCTGGCGTACGTCGTGCTCAGAGGGCCGCTCGTCGTCGAGGAGCATGACCACGCTGTGGTGTACCGGATCGGGCTCGAGCACGGCATGTTCTGGGCAGTGCTCTACATCCTCGCCACGGTGGGACCGGCGCTGTTGTCGGGCTACCCGTCCATCGTGGCCTTCGGTGCGCTCAACCTGGTCGGGCTGTCGCTGGTCGCCCTCGTCTACCAGGAGGCCTTCGCCTCGCTCTGGTGCGTGCTCGCGGCTCTCCTGTCGGTGCTGGTGCTGCTGCACATGCGTCTTCGCCGACGCCTTCCCGACCCGCACCGGCTCCACGGACAGCCCCTCGAGCCTGTCGGTTAGAGGCCTGCGGCTTCCAGTCGACGAGAAAACCCCCGACCTCACTGTGATTCCAGCGAGATCGGGGGTTCTCATCGTGCGGTGGCGGTGGGATTTGAACCCACGGTGGGCGTGAACCCACACAACATTTCGAGTGTTGCACCTTCGGCCGCTCGGACACGCCACCGCGGAAGACCTTACCGGACTGCCGTGGCGGGCCTGACGCCACCCGGTGCCGGGGCGTGCCCGTCGGCGTCTGCGGCCCTCTAGATGCACTCGGCCATCACGTTGGTGACAGTCGGCAGATGGGTGGGAGTCCCCCGAGAGCGCTGTGGCGTCGAACCGTGTGTGTAGTGCTCGAGCCATGGGACAAGGGCTGCTTGCCGGGCAGTGGGGTTGATGAACTTCTGGCGGCTGCCCAGATCGGCGCAGGCCTGCTTCACGTCGGCCCGAGTGGCGATAGGCGAATGCGTTGTCGGTCAGGAGCCGCTCGATCCGGGTGATGCCGTGGGATGGTCATGGGCCTTCGTCAAGCCATACCTCACGCGGAAGTTCTCCTTCACGTCAAACAGATCGCGTTGCCCACGTCCTGGCCGAGTACATCTATACGCCGAACGGGTTCTCGTTCGTCATGCCCGAGCTGCCTCCCGTCCCGGCGGACAGCCGCTTGCCGGCTTGGGCGGCCGCTTGCAGCTCTCGCGGGTAGCTGCTGCCCACCTGCGAGGACAGGATCTCGTGCTCAGCGTCGGGGTCACCGCTGTCGGCCAGCTCGATGATGGCGTGGACGGGGCAGTCGAGCAGTGCGCGTCGCACCTCGGCCTCGTGCTCCGGGACGACCTCGCCCGTGCCGACGAGGGAGACATAGCCCCACTCGTCAAGGGAGAAGGTGGCGGGCGCGTGCATGGCGCACGCACCGAATCCGTCGCACATCGTGCGGTCAAGCTTGATCTTCACGTCTGTTCCTCTCGGGATGGCTGATCAGTGCTCGGCGAGACCGACGGCGAACGGCGGATCGACAACATGGGGGCCGACCGCGCAGACGGTGCATCGCCCGGCTACGTGCTCGTCCACCGCTTCTGGGAACTTCGCAAGCAAGGTGGCCGCGATGTTCGTGGCACCGTCGAGCGTTCCGCACGCGCCACGCCCGCGCAGATTGACCGACCACGCGCTCAGTCGCTCGACGTCCGCGAGGCTTGCAGTCTGGTCGCGCAGACCCTGCAGGACGCCGCTCATGGCGGCAGTGCCGTTGAAGCACGACCCACACTGGCCAGCGTTCTCCCGCGCGAAGTACGACATCACCGCTGCGGAGACGTCGACCACACAGGTCGATGGGTCCAGCAAGGCGATCGCACCACACCCCAGGCCGCTCCCGATCGTGCGGAGCGACTCGTAGTCCAGCGGGATCGTCATGATCTCCTCGCCCACCACCCCGGCGAAGTACCCTCCGACCAGCGCACCCACGACTCCGTCGGAATCCGTGCCCGCCCAGGTCAGCACATCGACCAGCGTGATGCCGAACGGCACCTCGTACAGGCCTGGTTCGGCCGCGCCGCTCAGGGTGAGCAGGAAGGTCCCCGGGCACGTCGGGGTGCCCACGGCGCGGTAGTCCTCGAACCCCAACCGCTGGATCAGCGGCAGGTTCGCCAGTGTCTCGACGTTGCTGACCAGGGTCGGACGCGCCCCCACACCCACCTCGAACGGCCGCGGCGGCTTGTCCATCGGCAGTGCGGGCCCTCCATTGATGGCCTGCACGGCCGCTGTCTCCTCGCCTGCGACGTAGGTCGGATCGACCACGACGACACGAAGGTCAAGCTCGGGCCCAGGCAGCTGGCCGGACAGCTCAGCAATCGCCAGCTCGATGCTTGCGCTGCTCTGCGTGTCCGACACGTAGACCACGCCCTCCGTCGTGCCGACGGCAAGAGCCGCGAGCCGGAGCCCGTCCAGCACGAGATGAGGCCTGTTGCGCAACAGCCACCGGTCCTTCACCGACGCCGGCTCGCCCTCCTCACCGTTGGCGACGACGACTGGCGTGCCACGGCCGTTTCGCACCGCACGGACCTTGAACCCCGTGGGGAACGCCGCACCACCTCGACCGCGCAGACCCGACTCGTCGATCTGGGACAACAGGTCCTCGACGTCAGTCACCTCCGCGTAGCCACCCGTGAGCCGGTACGCCGCCAGGTCCTCGCGCTCTGCAGTGTCCGCCAGGAGACGCGTACCAATTCCGGGATACGGTCGCACCCTCGCGACCACGTCCACTACTGCTGTCACACTCATTGCAGGCTCCAATTCACCAAGACGTACGAAGTTCTGTGGGGGTCAGGTCCGCCCACGGGCTCGGGCAAAGGCGGTCAGGCCGAGACGATGACGTTCTCGCCCTCGACCCGCACGGGATAGGTGCGGATGCTCCACTCCGGCTTGACCGCTGTCGTGCCGGTCGCCAGCTCGAATCCCCACTGGTGCCACGGGCAGTAGATGAACTCGCCGGGGCGCGACTCCGCTGCGCCGCCCGGCTTCTCCTCATCGACCACGGTCTGGCCACGGGTCCGTCCCACGCACAGCGGTCCACCTTCGTGCGGGCAGTAGTTCGCGATCGCGTAGAACCGTCCCTTGACGTTGTACACACCCACCCCGTAACGGCCGATCGGGACGACCTTGACGCCGCCGTCCTCGATCTCGTCGACGGTCGCGACCACGTGCTCACGTCCTGCGGCCAGCGTGGGGCCCAGGTCCTGTGTCGTCATCAGAATGCCCGGACCTGACCAGGCAGAGCCGGCACGGTGTTGGGGAGCTTGTACAGGTCGATGGCGTTCTGGAACATGATCTTCTCCCGCATGTGCTCAGGCATGTGCTTGGCGACCCAGCGCGGCTCGTCGAACGTCCAGTGCGGGTAGTCCGAGGAGAACAGCAGAAGCTTGTCGGCCTCCATCCACTCCAGCGCGTGCGTCAGCTCGAGCTTGTCCTCCGGGTAGTCGAGCGGCTGCGTCGTGAACCAGATGTGGTCCTTCACGTAGTCCGAAGGCTTCTTCTTCAGCCCGGTCTCGGCCCCGCGAGCGGCGTAGATCGCGTCCATGCGCCACATGAGGGGCAGGATCCAGGTGAACGCGTGCTCGATCAAGATGATGTTGAGCGTCGGGAACCGGTCGAAGACACCGTCGAAGATCAGGCTCATGACCTGGTTCGCCGCGAGCAGCGAGTAGGTGACCATCAGGTCGTGGTTGTACGACATGAACCCGACGGGCGACATGGGCAGCTCGTTGTACTGTCCCCGGCCCAGGTGGCAGGCGACCGGGATGTCGTTGCGGACTGCCGCCTCCCACATCGGGTCGTACTTCGGGTGACCCCATGCAGGGCGCATCTCGGCGCCGATGAGCACCTGGGAGAAGTACGGGTGGCCCGCCCACTTGTCGATCTCCTGCGCCGCCAGCTCGGGGGCGTCGGCCGCAGCCATGATCGATCCCCGGAAGCGCTGGTGCCAGTTGTTCTCGCCGTCGAGCCAGCACCGGTCCTGCCACAGGTTCGTGGCCTGGGCGATCGCGTGGACCTCCTCCTCGGTCTGTCCCGCCGACAACGTCGTCGGCCCGAGGATGACGATGTCCGAGCCCGACTCCATGACCACCTGTCGGAAGGTCATGTGGGGATCGGTGCCCGCGAACTCACCGTCGTCCGGGAAGGCGTCGACCCGCATCGCGAAGGCGTGGGCGAAATCGGGGGCGTCGTAGTAGACCGGCATACCGGCCCCCTTGGCCCGGTTGATGAACAGGTCCTTGAACTCGGCGGGATAGAACTCGTTGAGCTCTCCGCGACGCGGCGTCGGGTGCACGTCGCTGTCGACGACGCGTACCGGCACCTGTTCGGTCCCGATCTTGCGCTGGTCATTGATGGTCTGCGTCATGATGCGTCCTCACTTTCACCTGGCAGGTGCTGCATGGTCAGACGGTCGCCGTTGCGGCCGTGGGAAGTCGGTAGAGGGACGCAGCGGTGCGGCCGAGAACCTTCTGGAGCTGCTCACTCGTCCACGTGGACGGCAGCTTGGACGGATCGTTGATCTGCCACGACGGATAGCTCGAGCCGAACATCAGCATGTCCTCCTTGCCGGTCATCGTCAGCCACTCCGACGCGAACTCGACATCTCCGGGACCGTCCAGGGCGCCCTGGATGAAGTACACGTGGTTCTCCAGGTAGTCGCTGGGCATCCGGGGCGCCCAGGGCGTCTGCTCGAGGTGCGGCCGACCGAAGGTGTCCAGGCGCCAGGAGAACGGGGTGAGCATGTCGGCGGCGCCGTCGGCCCAGACGATCTTCAGATCGGGGTTCGCCTCGAAGACACCCTCGACGATCATGTTGAACAGGTGGTAGATGAAGCTCAGCGGCTGGAACGACAGGTGGTGGGCGAAGGTCCGCGGGACGCCTGAGGGCGTCGGCGGGTGCATGATGCCGTTGCCCGACTCGAGATGGACGGCGACCGGCAGATTCGCGTCGACCGCGGCTTCCCAGAGCGGACGGTACTGCGGCCGGCCGTAGGGAGCCTGGGACTGCAGGGGGATTCCGATCTGGACGACCTGCGGGTGATCCTTCCACCGCTCGATCTCGCGCAGCGCGCCGTCGATGTCGTCGGGAGTGACCCGGATCGTGCCGCGGAACTGGCTCGCGTAGGTGCCCGAGTCGAGCCACCGGTCGACCATCATCTGGTTGTACGCCGACAGGATCGCGGTGTTGAGGAACCGGTCGGGCTGGATCCCGTTAGACATCGGATGCACGACCGCGAAGTCGTAGCCGCGGTCGCCGAACAGCGATGCCCCGACGACCTCGGGATCGGAGGACGGGTGTCCGGCGCCCTCGACCTGGCTGCCTGGCGCGAAGCGCTGCCCATCCGGCGGAGCGAACCAAGCAATGTCGGGGTCAGGGAAGCCTCTGCTCGCAAACGGCTCGTCGAGGTAGCCGCGCAGGTCCGGACCGTTCGCGAAGTAGATCTCCACGCTCGCGTCCACCACCAAGTTCTCGTGTGCACTCATCTCAGTTCCTCTTCCTTGGATGTGACCCGCTGAGCTGTGGTTGGCCCCGGTCCGGGTGTGCGCTGCTCTCGTATGAAACAAACTATTGCTCCGCTGAGCATAGCCATGGGCCTCTGCGTCCGCAAGGGTTTGGTCACCGAAGCCTGCTGACATCCCAGTCGGATCGGTGACGAGAACCCGGGGGCGCCCTTCGTGTTCCTGCGGCACGTCGGTCGTACCGATCACGCCCCCCGACGACATTCGTGGGATGAACCAGATGACGATCAGCGCCGACAGACTCGCCGCAGCACAGATCCACAAAGACGCGTGGATCGTCCCTCTCGTGGGGTACTCGCGGCCGTCCACGACGATCGACGTCGCCGATGCCAAGGCGGCAAGACCTGCCGTGGAGATGGCCAGCCCGATCATCCGGCACAGCGCATTCACGCCGTTCGCGGACGCGGTCTGACGGCCCGGCACGGACGCCATGATGATCAGGGGTATCGCCGCGATGGCCAACCCCGTTCCGGCCCCGACCAGGGTCGCCCCCACTGCCACCGCGATGACCGAGTCGTCGAGAAAGACCCGCGCAACGTAGCTCAACCCCATGACAAGGGCTCCGGCCAGCAAGACGTTTCTGGCCCCGTACGTGGCGAGGAGCCGGGCGGTGATCGGCGCACCCACCACCAGCAGCGCGGGCGGCGCACCCATCACGAGCCCGGTCAGGCCCGGTGAGAGCCCCAGGCCCCCGTCCACGAACGACGGGGTGCCGAGCTGCTGCGATGCGATCAGCAAGTTGGCCAGCATGCCAACGGCGATGATCGTCGTGGCAACGTTGGTGAGCAGCACCGGCCGAATCAGCGCGAGCCGCAAGCTGATGAGCGGGTCGACGACTCGCATCTCCCAGGCTGCCCATGCCACCGCCGAGAGCGCAGCCACGGTGCAGAGGAGCAGCGCCCTCGAACTGGTCCACCCCCAGACGTTCCCCTGGCTGACCGACACGAGGAGGGGCACCAGCACCCCGACGAGCAGACCGGCCCCGAGCCAGTCGAATCTCTCCCGCTCCCCGGGCGTGGCCGGCGGGAGCAACCGTGACGCGCCCAGCATCAGGAACGGACAGAGCGCGGCCGTCATCAGGAACATCGCGGTCCAGCCGAGCTCGGCGTAGATGATGCCGGCCAACGGCAGACCTACCGCGGCGCCGATCCCAAGGGAGGCACTGACCATGGCCACGCCGAAGGCCACCCTGTCCCGCGGCAACACGTCCTTCATGACACTCATCGCCACGGGGACGAGGGCTGTCGCGCTGCCCTGGAGCGCGCGTCCTGCCACGGCCCACGCATACCCGTCGGCGACAGCGATCAGCACCGAGCCGGCCATCATCGTCGCCAAGGTCAAGACGATGAGTCGGCGCTTGCCGTACATGTCCGCCAACCGGGACGCGATCGGCGTGGCGATGGCGCCCGCCAGCAGCGTGCTCGTCACCATCCACGACGCCGCGACCGGTGTGACGTCGTAGATCTCCGGGATGACAGGCACCAGTGGCAGGAGCAAGGTCCCCTGCAGCGACACCAGGACGCTGGCCGCGGACAGGACCCCGACGACCGGCCACACGGCGCGCGCCGGCCGTCGAGTCATGAGTCAGGAATCCGATTCCGTCTCATTCATGAAGTCCAGCAGGACCGGGGCAGCCTGGATCCAGGGATCGAAGATGTTCCCCCGTCCCTCGTTGCGGGCCTCGGACGCACGCTCCCATGCGTCCTCGGGCCACGGCGGCTCGATGAGACGGGAGTTCTTGATCAGCGCGTGAACCTCGAACGAGGTCCGCTTCGGGTGGTCGTAGTCCTTCTCGCCACCACGGATGATCAGTGTCGGGATGTCAATCGCCTCGAACTCCCAGTCCGCCACGCCGGGAATCGACTCATTCGGCTTCGGCACATAGGCATCGAGCCAGCGTGTCATGACGCGCTCGAACTCTGCCGCGCCGATGTCCAGCATCCGTTCCTTGTTGCGCGGATTGGCCTCGATCAGGTCCGCCCAGCTGCCGGCGAGGCCTGGCATCGTCATGACGCCCTCGATGCCGGCCGCCCGCACAGTGCGCAGCTCGGACAGGACGTAGACCGCCGCCAGACTCATCGAGCTGAACGTGCCACCGACGATGGACCACACCGCGAGGCGCTTGGCCAGCTCGGGATACATCATGGTGAACACGATCGAGTCCCGCGCTCCTCCTGATCCCCCTGTCACCACGACCGGTCCGGTCTCGAGCTTCTGCAGCATCAGGCCGAGCGTCTCCGCCCGCATGTGCGACTCGGTCTTGCCGTAGAGCTGGATGTCCGAGGCCCCGCAGTTGGGACGATCCCACAGCAGCACTCGTTTACCCCCGGCGGCGAACGCCTCCGCCAGCGGGCGCACACCCGGGAAGTCCTTGCTGAAGCGGCCGCCTGGTGTCAGCACCACCACCTCGCCGTCCTCAGGGCCCACGAACTCGTACACCACTTGCCCGCCGTTGATCTCGATCTCAGCCATCGGATTTCCTTTCGTAGAGGTTGCTCATGCGAGGGCCGGCTCGGCGACCCTGAGCGTTGCGCTGACGTCGTCCAACGGGAAGTGACAGGCCGCGAACCGGCCCGGCCTGACCTCCCGGATCTCGGGCTCTTGCGCTGCGCAGAGATCCTGCGCCTGGGGGCACCTGGTCCGGAAACGGCAGCCGCTCGGGGGATCGAGCGGTGACGGGAGGTCCCCCGAGAGGGACGCGTCGCAGACGGGCGCATCGGGGTCCGGCTCGGGAATCGACTGCACGAGTGCGCGCGTGTACGGGTGCACGGGCGAGGCGAAGAGCTCATCCGAGCCGGCGACCTCGCAGACCTTGCCCAGATACATCACCACGACCCGGTCGCTGATGTTCTTCACGACCGCGAGGTCGTGCGCGATGAACACGAGCGTCAGCTGATAGCGAGCCTTCATCTCCTCCAGCAGGTTCATGATCTGTGCCTGGACCGAGACGTCGAGGGCCGAGACCGGTTCATCACAGATCACGAGCTCGGGGTCGAGGACCATCGCCCGGGCGATCGAGATGCGCTGACACTGCCCGCCGGAGAACTCGTGCGGACGCCGATCGGGCGCTGTCTCGGGATCGAGTCCCACCCGCTCGATCATGGCCAGTGTCCGCTGGTCGATCTCGCCCTTGTCGACGCCGTGGATCTTCAGACCTTCGCTGACGATGTCCCGCACCGTTCGCAAAGGGTTCAGTGACGAGATCGGATCCTGGAAGATCATCTGCAGCTTGCGCCGCTGCTTTCGCAACGCCGTGCCCTTCAGACCCGCGACCTCCACCGCATCGACCTTGACCGAGCCGGACGTCGGCGCGGGCAGCTGCATGATCGCCTTGGCGACGCTCGACTTGCCGCAGCCGGACTCCCCGACAAGCCCGACCGTCTCGCCCCGCCGGGCGTCGAAGCTGACGTCGGACACCGCGAAGACGCGTTCCCCCCGCTTCCCCACGTACTCGACGGTCAGGTTGCGCACGCTCAGCACCACGTCGTCCGTCTCACGCAGGTGCGCCGTTCCGCTGCCGGCCATCAGATCACGTCCTTTGCTTGGATTGCAGTCCCGGCAGCCGTGACCCCGGCTGCCAGATTCGTCTCACGGGCGGACTCGCCGTGGGGGGTCCCCAACGGGAAGAAGCACGCTGCTGAGTGCGCAGGTGAGTCCGGCGTGATCTCCAGGGCCGGGGTCTCCTCGAGGCACCTCGCCTGCGCGGACGGGCAGCGAGCGGCGAAGCTGCAGCCCGGTGGCGGGTCGATGATCATGGGGGGACGGCCCGGGATCGAGGCCAGGTGGGTGTGGCTCGGGTGGGACAGCCGCGGGATGGCGTCGATCAAGGCCCGCGTGTACGGATGCCGCATGTGGGAGAACAGCTGACGAGTGGGCGCCTTCTCCACGACTCTGCCGGCGTACATGACCGCAATGTCGTCGGCGCGTCCCGCCACCACCCCGAGGTCGTGGGTGATCAGGATCATCCCCATGTTCGCCTTCTGCTGCAGCTCCTGCAGGAGGTTGAGGATCTGGTGCTGCACCGTCACGTCCAGCGCCGTGGTGGGCTCGTCGGCGATCAGGAGCTTCGGTGAGCAGGAGATCGCGAGCGCAATCGTGACCCGCTGCCGCATGCCACCCGACAAGTTGTGCGGGTACTGGTCGAAGCGCTTGGCCGGCTCCGGGATCCCCACGAGCGTGAGCAGCCGGATCGCCTCAGCCTTGGCCGCCGCGCGGTCGAGGTCAAGGTGGTACCTGAGGGTCTCGGTCAGCTGCTTGCCGATCGTGAGCACCGGGGTCAACGACGTCATCGGGTCCTGGAAGACCATCGACAGGTCCACGCCCCACAGGTGCTTGTTGGTCTTGGGAGACACCGTGGCGAGATCGACCCCGTTGAGCCGGATCTCGCTGCCGGGCAGCACTCGCGCACTGGGGGCCAGGATCTTCATGATGGCGCGCGACAGCACGGACTTTCCTGAGCCTGACTCGCCCACGACTCCTAGCGTGCGCCCAGGGCGTACCTCCAGATCGATGCCGTCCACGGCACGGACGAGGCCCCTGGGTGTGTCGAACCAGACTCGCAGGTCTCGCACCTCCAGCAGCTCCTCCGATCCCGCTCCCGGAGCCGTGCCGTCGAGGTCATCCATGGGTGTGGTGGTCGTGCTGGTGCTCATATCGAGGACTCCCTGCCTACGCGGCCGCGCGCCCAGTCGCCGAGCCGATTGAATGAATAGACCGTCAGGAAGAAGAACAGCGAGGGGATCAGGACCAGGTGCGGATGGTCGCTGAGTGATTCGCGACCCGCCGCGAGCATCCCGCCCCAGCTGGGAGTCGGTGGCGGAACGCCCAGTCCCAGGAAGCTGAGGCTGCCCTCGGCCACGACCAGCGTCGCCATCACAACCAGCGCGAGCGACATGACGGGCAGCATGACGTTCACCAGGAGCTCCCGCGTGAGGATCCGGAACGGGCCGGCGCCGAGCGCCTTGGCGGCGGTCACGAACTCCCGGTCGGCGAACGCAATGGTGTTGGCGCGCGCCACGCGGGCAAAGTTCGGTATGCCGAGCAGTGCGAGCCCGAGCACGAGAGTGGTCAGGCTGGGACGCAGAGCCGCGACCAGCGCGATCAGGAAGATGAGCGGCGGGAAGGAGAGCACAAAGTTGATGAACAACGAGATCGTGGAATCGACCGCACCGCGAAAGTAGCCCGCGGTCATTCCCAGGATCACGCCGATGATCATCGAGACGGCCGTGCCACCGATCGCCACAGCCATGGAGACCCGGGCACCGTAGAGACACCGCGAGAGGGTGTCCCGGCCCAGCGCGTCAGTTCCAAGAAGATTCGTGCCCCAGCCGGGCATCGCACTGAATTTGTCCGTGATCTCGTTCGGATCGAGGATCGGCAGGAAATCTGCGGCCAGCGCGGCCAGCACGACCAGTCCGATCCATGTGGCGCCGATCATCGCGCCGATGTCTCTCTTCTTTCGCTTCGTGAGCTTCACTCCAGCGAGCCGGTCCTCGACAGATTTCGTCGACTTCACCGTCGGTTGCAGCGCCGTCTCGTCGATGATGTCGGTCATCAGGAGGCCGCCTTTCGTACCCGCGGATCAAGCCATGGATAGGCCAGGTCCACGAGAGTGTTCATGAGCAGATAGACGAGCGCGCTGAGCAGGACGACCGCCTGGACGACGATGTAGTCGCGCGACAGGATCGAGTTGACGACGAGCGTTCCCATACCCGGGAGGCCGAAGATCGCCTCGATGATGACGGTGCCGCCGATGAGTCGACCGATGACGACGCCAGACACCGTCACCAAGGAGAACGACGACTGGCGCAGCGCATGCCGGGCCAGGATCCGCCATGTCGGCAGGCCACGCGCCCGGGCCGAGAGCACGTGGTCCTGTTGGAGCGTCGCCATCATGTCGCCCTTCAGGAGGCGCGTGAACAACACCGTCTCGCCTGCGGCCAGCGTGACCACCGGGAGGATCAGGTACTGAATGTGCAGCAGGGGGTCTTCCGCGAAGGGGACCCAGCCGAGGATCGGCAGCAGCCCGAGCTGGACTCCGAAGATGAACACCAGCAGGATGCCGAGCACGAACGATGGCGTCGCCAACGTGGCCGAGGTCAGAGCCGTGGCGATCTTGTCGATCACTCCGCCGGGGCGGTATGCCGACCAAACGCCCACCGGGATGGAGATGACCAGCGCGAGGACCATCGACAAGAAGGCGATCTCCAAGGAGACGGGAGCGCGTTCGGCGATCATCGACATCACCGGGCTCTGGGTCGTGAAGGACCGGCCGAAGTCTCCTTGGAAGATGCCGCCGACCCAGTCGAGGTATCGCTGCACGAGCGGCTGGTCCAGGCCGTAGATCCGCGTCGCCTGGTCCCGCATCTCCTGGCTTGCGCCTGGCGGCACCAGCCCGTCGACGGGATCGCCTGGAATCAGCTCGAGCAGGAGGAAGACGGCCACGCTGACCATCCAGATCAGCAGCACGAACTTGGCTACCGGTAGCGCCCGGCGTCGGACACGTATGAGCTTCACGGCACAATCACCCGTTCTTCGGTGGTTGGCGGGGCGCACCCAGAGTGACGGGTGCGCCCGCGCCAGAGGTCGGACAACGAACCAGCGGGCCTACTTGTCGATCCAGGCCCGCTCCAGGTACGTACCTGCGCCCGACGCGGTGCCGGCCAGGATCAACCCCTTGACCTTCTTGGGCGTGAACAGGTGACCGACCTGATAGCGCCAGTTGCGCAGCGGTCCGTCCTTCGACAGCTCGCCAGCCAGCACCTTGTATGCCTCGGTGACCTCTGCCTCGTCATTGGACGTCCGGGTCGTCTCGAACGCTGCGTCCACCTTGGGGTTGGAGTATCGGGTCGTGTTGATCGTGCCCTCGCTGTGGAAGACCTCGTACAGCGCATCAGCCTGCTGCGAGAGCGTGGCCCCCATCGCGATCTGCCACTTGCCGGAGAGGACCTTGCCCTGCAAGGTGCCGCCGTCCATCGCGTCGATCTCGAAGTTCAAGCCCTTGATCTTCTCCATCTGGGACTGCAAGATCTGCGCGACCTGCTCGAGGGCTGGGATGCCGGCGTACGTGCTGAACTTGAGCGTCACGCTCGTCTTGCCCGTCTTGGCCAGGTAGTCGTCGAAGAGCTTCTGGGCGCCGGGGAGATCCTTTTTGGGGAAGGTGCCCTTCGAGTCGTCGCGATAAGGACTGTCGGGGAACAGGAGCGCGTCGACAGGCTTGTCACCGGGGTACACCGCGTTGTTGATCTGCGCGCTGTCGAAAGCCTTGAGCATGGCTTCGCGCAGCAGCGGATCCTTGGCAACGGGATCCTCGAAGTTGAAGATCAGACCGGTTCCTCCGACCAGCGGCAGACGCAGGACGTTGAACCCCTCGGCTTCCACAGCCTTGGCGTCCTTGGTCAGCAGCGACCAGTCGATGTCGATCTCTCCGGCGCGAAGGGCGTTCAGGCGCTGGTCGTCCTGGGCGATGACCTTCAGGACGAACTTGTCGAGGTGCGGCAGACCCTCCTCGTAGTACTTCTCGTTGCGGACGAACTCGGCCTGCGAGTTGCGAGTCCACTTGTCGAGCACGAAAGGCCCCGCCCCGATCGGCTTGTTGCCGAAGTCCTTGCCCGACGCCTTGATGGCAGTAGGCGACCCGATCATGCCGATGGGACCCGTCAGAGACCAGGGAAGCTGGAAGTTGGCCGACTCACTCGTCACTGCGACTGTGGTCGCGTCCTCGACCTTCCAGGTGATCTCCTCGACCTTCCGCGCCGCAGGGGAGAGCGTCTTGGGATCCTTGATCCGGTCCCAGTTCGCCACAACCGCCTCAGCATCGAACGGTGTCCCGTCGCTGAAGGTCATCCCGGGACGGAGCTTGAGGGTCCACGACTTGCCGTCCGACGACTCGAAGGACTCAGCCATCCCGGGGACGAACTCGTCCTTCTCGGTGTCATAGCGCAACAGGGTGCCGAACACCGGGGCGCAACGGTCGAAACCGAAGGTCCCGCACCACGCCGGATCCATCGTCTGTCCCTCGAGGTTCACGGCCATCGTCAACGTGCCACCCGACTTGGGGGTCCCACCTTCACCACCGCCACCACCGCCACCACCGCCGCCAGCTCCGCCGGCGCTGCAGCCTGCGGCAGCCACCATCACCAACGCCAGTGAGGGGATCAGGGCCTTCGACACCTTGCGTCGAGTCACCTTCATGTACTGCTCCTGTCTTCTGCTGCGCTGCCGCCAAGGGATCTTGACGGACGATCCAGGTACGCCCTGGCGGCCCTGCCGTTTGATTGGTGCACCTGTGCGGTGCCGCGCCTCGCTTGTTGTTCGACGTGACGCCCGCCACACAGTGGGGTTGCCACCAGCATCATCGGAGGCCGGTGGATGCTCCATTCGCACGCTGTCAGCGCGCCTCGCCAGTTGCTGACACTGTGTAAGAGGAGCCGTCGCCCACGGGTTTGAGCCGCGCTAGGCATCCGGCGTCCGGCTTCCGTGGGCATGACCCGAGTGCGCTTGGGCGACCATGATCGCCGCGTGCAACGAGGTGCTCGACTCGGGATCGTCCAGGTCGAGGTGCAGCATCCGCTGCACCCGCGCGAGCCGCTCGTACAGCGTCGGGCGGGAGATCCCCAACGCCTGCGCCGCGAGTGTCTTGTTGCCGCGATACTTCAGGTAAAGCGCAACTGTGCGCACCCAGTCGCCTCCCTCGCGACTGTCCCGCTCGATCAACGGTCCGATCGTGCGTTCGACGAACGACTGCAGCCGCGGATCGTCCCGCATGGTGAACAGCAGTCCCCGCAGCTTGATGTGATGGATCCCGTAGAAAGGTCGCATGTCGATATATGGCTCGCTCGAGGAGGCAGCCATCGCCACTTCGAGCGCCTCGGCGAACGAGCGCCCCACGTCAAGGAGAGTGGTGACCGTCGCTCCTGCTGCGATCGTCGGCCGGTCGCCATCGCTCAGGTCGTGGACGTGACGCGCGAAGTCCTCGACGAGGGGGTCCACCGTCGACGACTTCAGAAGAAGCAGAGCCGCCCACCGATCGCCGCCCAGGTGGCCGGTGACAGCATCGATGCGACTCTCGACAAGCGCCTGCTTCAGGACCTTTGGCATGTTCGGGTCGCGAGAGAGGATGAGAACAGGAACCAGGACCGCGTTGCGGGTCGCGTGCCCCAGCGATCCGATGCGAGCGTGCATGGCGTCCTCGCTCACGAAACGCCCGTCGATGATGTCGGACAGCGCGGTGCGGCGAGCGTGGGAGACCAGCGTCTCGTCGTCCTCCATGAACAGGCGGATGGAGAGCGCCGCAGCAGCGCGCTCGACGACCATCACCTGCGCGGGCTGGGGCAGGTCGTCGGCGTACAACACGAGGTGGCCGCGACGACGCCCCCGTACCTCCACCGGCACGCTGACGGTGCAGCCTTCCTCGTCCACGACGGTCCCGAACTGGGCGGTGGCGATCTTGGCTCGTCGATTCCATCTGGACAGCAGTGTCTCGACGGGCCGGCCGCGAGTGTTGAAGGAGATGACCTCGTGCATGAGATTGGCGAAGACGACCTCACCGCAGGCGAGATCCGCGGCAGCTGCCACCAGGTCGTCGACCGAGCCGTCCGCCAGCGTCAGCTCGGTGAAGCGCTCGTGCGCCGCGGTCGTGGCGCGCAGCAGCCGCTGCTGGCCCACGATGATCGTCGTGTGAGCCGCCTCCGTGATCTTGATGAACGGCACCTCACGCCGAAGAACGATCAGGGGCAGGCCTCGCCGGGCGCACGCCTGGATCATCGCCCCCGGAGTCTCGTGGAAGCGCCGCCCCAGCTCCATCACGAGCGCGGACACGTCCTGGTCCGCCAAGGCACCGACGTACGCACCCAGCGCGTCGGCGGACTGAGGCAGTGAGATCCCGGTGGCCAGGATCAGCTCACCACCTTCCAGCAGCCCTTGCGTGTCGGCCAGCTCTATCGCGTGCACCCAGCGGATCTTGCGGTCCAGCTGGTCATGACCGGTCACCACCAGCGGCATGCCTCGCTGGGTGATCGGCATCGCCAAGAAGTCGGCAATGGTCAGGCCGTTGGGAGGCGCGTCCGGGTGGGACATCTCGATCTCATGGAGCGATGATTCGATCCGAATTGGCGCGGCGCTCGTCTCGGCGCGATACAGACTCACCGTCACTGTTCGTCGCCTCCCAGTCGGACCGATCCTGGCGTGGGCCGCGCTCAGCCCGCTGTCAGAAGTTGCCTTCTCGTGTGACCGCGGCCACATCGGGAGTATGGCAGAACGCCTCCGCCGGCGGAAGACAAATCGCACCTAACATTTGATCCATGCGAGCATGTACGATGACCGCTGCCCCGCTTCGCGCGGCAAGAGCGAAGCGGCATCAACCCGACACTTCAAGCAAAATCGACATAATGGGGCCCATGACGTTTCAGCCGCCGGGCACGACTCCTCCCCCACCGAGGGACAGTGCGCGCACCGATGAGATCCGCAAGGTCGCAGCGGATCTCTTTCAATCTGCCGGCTACTCCTCGACGACCATGAACGAGATCGCGAAGGCGACCGGCATCCTGCCCGGGAGCCTGTATCACCACTTCGCTTCCAAGGAAGAGATCGCGATCGAGATCATGGAGGCGTTCAACCGTGGCCTCACCGACCTGGCGGCGAGGTTGGCCAAACAGCAGCGCTCGCGGGTCGGCTCTGCCCAGGAAGAGCTGCGCCGGTTCGCCGCGGAGGCCACCGCATTCAGCTTCGAGCACGGGGCGGCCATCCGACTGCGGGCCTATGAGGCGCCCACTGTCGCGACGAGCCGATTGCGCGAAGCCATGGATTTCGTCCCGAGAGGGCTGGGCAAGGTCTGGAACACCTCGATCAACGACATGCTCACGGAGGCCGGGGTCACCTTCGCGCATCGGGGCCTGCTCCGGTATGCGCTCCTGAACGCCACCCTGACCGCCTCGATGACACACGAGCCGGGCAGCGATGCCGCCGACCTGGCTCGGCGGACGTGCGACCTGCTATTGACCGGGGCGTCCCCCAACCCTCCCTCTTGGGACGAGCTCGACGCATCGCCAGCACTCCGAGCCGCGGAGGATGCCATCGCTCGGTGGAAGGCTCCCCTCGCAGATCCTCCCGCCAACAGCCGAGAAGCCATCATGCTCGCCGCACGGTCTGAGTTCGCGCGCCGTGGCTACTCCGCCACCACGATCCGCGACGTCGCCAATGCCGCGGGCATCCGGATGGGCACCTTGTACCGCCGGGTGGATTCAAAGGAGCAGATCCTCAGCGAGATCCTCGGCGACTACTCCTCGCAGCTGGACGACGCCGTGCGTAGCGTCCTGGGATCAGGATCCACCGCTGTCGAGGGACTCGATGGGATGGCGCGGCTCTTCATCACTGCCTCCCGGCGATTCCGCGAGGAGTCCGAGATCGTGAAGCTCGGCTGGATCGGACGCGAGGCGGATTCCAATCCATTTCGCGACTACTACTTGCAGACCCAGAAACGCCTCGCGTTGTGGGAGAAGCTCTTCGAGGACGGTCAGGCCAACGGCTCCATACGCCCGGTCGCACCTCCGCAGGACCTGGCGATCGATGTGCGCACTCTGCTGTGGATACCGTTCCGCGACCATGCCCGCACCAGCGAGGCCCGCGCACACGAGTTCCTCCGTTGCACGCTGCTGCGCGGAGCCCTGACGCCTTGAGCCTGCGCGCACGGGGCTCTCACACCGCAACGATGCGTACCTCGCAGTTCAGTGCCGATTCCATGGCGGTGTGCAGCCGGCTCTCCGGCACGCGACGCATGTCGGTCTTGGCAACCGTGACCGTGACGAGCTCCTGCCCGTCCGGGAGGCTGCGGAGAACCTCGCCGGTGAGACCAAATCCTGAGAGGATCCCGCGCGCGTCCTCGTCGGTGCCGCGACTGATGTAGGTCACCACCCCGAGCGAGCACGCCGTCTCGAACACTTGGCGGCACAGCTCCACCAGGTCCAGTCGTTGCTCCGGCCCGGCGTCGTCGACGATCAGCTCGACCTCTCGGTTGCGGTCAGGCAGGTGCTCCGCGGGAGTGTGGACCACCTCCAGACCGCGCTCACTCATCTCCTGTACCCCCGCCTCGTACGCCGCCGGTGACAGGTCTCCCCCCGGATCGACACAGACACGGATAACCGCTGCCCGCATACTTGCTCCCCTTTCGTCGGCCTGCTTCCTCTGCGTACACTATGGAGCAAATGATTGGTACGCGCTAGAGTGGTTGCATGCCGCCGCTGTCGCCCGTCCAACGAGCTCTACTCCGTCGCGGGCTGCTCCGGACAATCGGCTTCTTGCTGTTCTTCACCTGCTTCGCGCTGATGATCGACGCAGTGATCTAGGCTCACCAGCCGCAGCGAGCCGGGGGATCTCACTCCATCGTCGGGAAGGCCAGCTCCAGGCCGCGCGAGGGGGCGACCGCCGGATCGGCCCAGCGACTCGTGATCACCTTGCCCCGGGTGAAGAAGTTGACTCCCTCGACGCCATGGGCGTGGGTGTCCCCGAAGAGCGAGTTCTTCCATCCGCCAAAGGAGTAGTAGGCCATCGGCACCGGCACGGGCACGTTGATGCCGATCATCCCCACCTCCACCTCGAGCTCGAACTTGCGGGCCGCGCCACCGTCGGTCGTGAACAGCGCAACGCCGTTGCCGTACGGGTTCGCGTTGATCAGCTCGACGCCCTCGTTGTAGGTGTCCACACGGACGACGCTCAGCACCGGACCGAAGATCTCGTCGGTGTAGATGCTCATGTCAGGCGTGACGTGGTCGAACAAGGTCGGGCCGAGCCAGAACCCATCGTCTCCGCCGTCGGCGCGCACGTCCCGTCCGTCGATGACCGCGGTCGCGCCTGCATCGACACCCGCCTGGACGTAGGCGGCAACCTTGTCACGGTGCTCCTTGGTGACCAGGGGACCCATGTCGCATCCCAGCGTCCCGTCCCCGACCCGCAGCGTTGCCACCCGGTCGGCGATCTTGGCAATGATGTCGTCCGCGATCGAGCCGACGGCGACCAGGACGCTGATGGCCATGCAGCGCTCTCCGGCGGAGCCGAACGCGGCGTTGACGGCCGAGTCAGCGACCAGGTCCATGTCGGCGTCCGGCAGGACCAGCATGTGGTTCTTGGCCCCACCGAGAGCCTGGACCCGTTTGCCGTTGACGGACGCCCGCTCGTACACGTACTGAGCGATCGGGGTCGAGCCCACGAAGCTGATGGACTTGACGTCGGGACTGTCCAGCAGCGCGTCGACCGCCACCTTGTCACCCTGCAGGACGTTGAAGACGCCGTCGGGAAGACCTGCTTCCTTCCACAGCTCGGCAATCCAGATGAGCGCCGTCGGCGCCTTCTCACTGGGCTTGACGATGACAGCGTTTCCGGCCGCGATCGCGATCGGGTAGAACCACATGGGAACCATGGCCGGGAAGTTGAAGGGGCTGATGATGCCGACGACTCCGAGCGGTTGGCGCTTGGAGTGCACGTTGATCCCGGTCGAGACGCTCTCGGAGAAGGACCCCTTGAGCAGGTGGGGGATGCCACAGGCGAACTCGACGACCTCGAGGCCGCGTGCCACCTCGCCCATCGCGTCCTCGATGACCTTGCCGTGCTCGGAGGTGATGATCTCCGCCAGCTCGCGCGTACGCCCGGCCAGCAGCTCGCGGAACTTGAAGACGATGCGGACGCGCGCAGACACCGAGACCCGGCCCCAGGCCGGAGCCGCGTCAGCCGCGGCAGCAATAACCTGCTGCGCGTCGGCGTCGCTGGCTAGACGGACGACGGAGCTCACCTTGCCGGTCGCGGGATTCGTCACCTCACTCATTCGCTCGGACGTTCCAGCGAAGCGTTTGTTGTTCAGCCAGTGGTCAACGACGTCAGAAGTCATGGACCAAGTGTCTGCTCGGCCAATGGCCGCGACAACGGCCACGGTGTCACATCCACGGGGCAATCGAGTACATCTTGTCAACTCCAGGTGGGCACCCGACACTCTGACTCGCACGTCATCTGCGAGGCTGAACCGGTGCAGGGCCGCTCGGCGATCAGCAGCGGCTCCTCTCCGAGCCAGGAGGCCCAGGTGACCGAGCATCCCCCGTCCGCCGTGACCCAGCCCGCAGCGATCGAGGCATTGGGCCTCGCGCCGCTCATCGACGGGCACAACGATCTCGCCTGGGGCGCGCGCAAGACCCGGGCGTACTCCGTCGACGGCCTGGACGGCGACATGACCGGCGTCTTCGACACCGACATCGCCCGGCTGAGGCGCGGAGGGGTCGGCGGACAGTTCTGGTCGGTCTACTCACCGTCCGACATCCTGCCGGCCGAGGCCGTGACGTACACGCTGGAGCAGATCGACTTCGTGCACCGGCTGATCGAGCGCTACCCGGACGCGTTCTCGTACGCCTGGAGCGGCGACGACGTGCGGCGGGCCTGGCGCGACGGGCGGGTCGCGTCCCTGATCGGCGCGGAGGGCGGGCACAGCATCGACGGCTCGCTCGCGGTGCTCCGTGAGCTCGCCCGGCTCGGCGTCCGCTACATGACGTTGACCCACAACGACAACACCCCGTGGGCCGACTCGGCCACCGACGAGCCGGTCCACGGCGGGCTGACCGACTTCGGCCGCGAGGTCGTCGCGGAGATGAACCGGCTCGGCATGCTCGTCGATCTGTCGCACGTCGCCGCCACGACGATGCACGACGCGATCGACGTCTCGTCGGCGCCGGTGATCTTCAGCCACTCCTCGTGCCGCGCGGTGACCGACCACCCGCGCAACGTCCCCGATGACGTCCTCGAGCGACTGCCCGCCAACGGCGGGGTCCTGATGGTCGCGTACGTCCCGTACTTCGTGAACCAGGACGTCGCCCGGTGGGCCGACACCGACCGCGCCACTCCCCCGCCTCGGTCGACCGTGGACGACGTCGTCGCGCACGTCGAGCACGCGCGGGACGTGGCAGGCGTCGACCACATCGGCATCGGCAGCGACTACGACGGCGTCGACATCTTCCCCGAGGGGATGGGGGACGTGACCGGGCACGCGGTGGTGCTCGACCGTCTGGCCGAGCGCGGCTGGTCCGCCGGCGACCTCGCCAAGCTCATGGGCGACAACGTCCTGCGCGTCCTGGACGCCACCGCGGGGGACTGACCGTGCACGGCTTGGACGAGCTGGTCGAGCGCGCGGCGGCGCTGGTCACCGACGACGTCCGGACGATCGTCGGGGTCTGCGGCGCTCCGGGATCGGGCAAGACCACGGTGGCCACCCGGCTCGTGTCGCGGCTGGCGGCCGACGGCGTACCGTCCGCGCGGGTGCCGATGGACGGCTTCCACCTCTCGGACGACGTGCTGCGGGCGCGGGGGCTGCTCGACGTGAAGGGGGCCCCGCAGACGTTCGACGCGTACGGATTCCTCGCGCTGCTCGCGAGGCTCCGGACCGAGACCGATCACCCGGTGTACGCGCCGGGGTTCGAGCGGACCCTCGAGCAGCCCATCGCCGCGGCGATCGAGGTGGCCCCGGACGTCCGTGTCGTCGTCACCGAGGGCAACTACCTGCTCGACGCCGACGCGCCCTGGCCGCTGGTCCGCGAGGCGCTGGACGAGGTGTGGTTCGTCGACCTGGCGGACGACCGCCGGCGCGCCCGGCTCGTGGATCGGCACGTGACGTTCGGCAAGAGCCGCGACGAGGCGCAGGCCTGGGTCGACCGGGTCGACGAGCCGAACGCCCGCCGCGTCATCGCCCGTTGCGACACCGCCGATCTGGTTGTCACCGGGCACTGAGCCGCCCGTCGCTCGCCCGCGGGGGACGCACGATGAGGGTTTAGGGCAGCCGGGGCCGCCCCTTTCCCTCATCCTCGGTCCCGTCCGTGACGAGGGATGAGCGCTTCGGGTTGCCCCCGCTGCCGCAAACCCTCATCGTCGGTCCGCCCACGCGGGCCGGGGGGTGTGCATCCGCGGCCACGGGGTACGTCCACGGACATGAAGCTCTTTCGAGGAATCGCGGCCGCCGGAGTCGCCAAGAAGGTCTACGACGAGGCCCGCAAGCCCCAGAACCAGGCTCGCATCAAGTCAGCGGTCGCCAAGGTGCGCCAGCGCGGCAACCCGCCCCGCTGACGCACGTCCTCAGGCGTTCGGGTTGGACGCCTTGAGGAAGCTCTCACTGAACAGGTCGAACTCGTCGTCCTTGGCCCGGCCCGTGCCGGCGCCCTTGAGCAGGCTCACCAGCTCGCCGGCCGCACGGTCGATCCGCGCGCCGAGGGCGTTGGAGCCGTCCGTGCCCCAGTCGTACGCCGAGGCGAACACGCCCGTGGGCACGACCAGCGCCTGCAGGTACGCCATCAGCGGCCGCAGCGCGTAGTCGATCGCGAGCGAGTGACGAGCGGTCCCGCCCGATGCCGCCAGCAGCACGGGCTTGCCGATCAGCACGTCCGTCTCCAGCGCGTCGATGAACGACTTGAACAGGCCCGGGTAGGACGCCTTGAAGATCGGCACGACGATGACCAGCCCGTCGGCCGCGACCACTTTGTCGATCACGTCCTGCAGGCGCGGCGAGGCGAACCCCGTCAGCGACGCGTCGGTGATGTCGTGCGCGAGCTCGCGCAGCGACACGACCTCGACCGACACGTCGCCCGACTGCTGTGTGATCGACTCGGTGATCCGGTCCGCCAGCAGGCGAGTGGTCGACGGGTCGCTGAGACCCGAGGAGATCGCCACGACGCGGGTCATGCGGACACCTCCTCGGTGCTGTCCGCGGAAGCCAACCGGGCCGCGACGCGGGTCGCGTGGTCGGGGGCGTCCGGGACGTCCGCGGGACGGCGGGCGTCGAACTCCGCACGCAGCGTGGGCAGCACCTCACCCAGCTCGTCGAGCTGCTCCAGCACGAGCTTGAGCGGCAGGCCGGCGTGGTCCACCAGGAACAGCTGGCGCTGGTAGTCACCGAAGTAGTCCGCGAACGCGAGCGTCTTCTCGATGAAGTGCTGCGGGCTGCCGACGGTCAGCGGTGTCTGCGTCGAGAAGTCCTCGAGCGAGGGCCCGTGGCCATAGACGGGCGCGTTGTCGAAGTACGGCCGGAACTCGTTGACCGCGTCCTGGCTGTTCTTGCGGATGTAGAACTGGCCACCGAGACCGACGATCGCCTGCTCCGGGGTGCCGTGCCCGTAGTGGGCGTAGCGCTGGCGGTAGAAGTTGATCAGCCGGATGTAGTGCTCCTTGGGCCAGAAGATGTTGTTGGCGAAGAAGCCGTCGCCGTAGTACGCCGCGAGCTCGGCGACCTCGGGCGTGCGGATGTTGGCGTGCCACACGAACGGGGGTACCCCGTCGAGCGGGCGCGGCGTCGCGGTGAAGCCCTGCAGCGGGGTGCGGAACTGGCCCTCCCAGCTCACGACCTCCTCGTCCCACAGCCGGCGCAGCAGGTGGTAGTGCTCGACGGTCAGCTCGACCGCCTTGGCGCCGTCGTAGCCGAACCACGGGTAGACCGGCGCGGTGTTGCCGCGGCCGAGCATGAGGTCCATGCGGCCGTCCGACAGGTGCTGCAGCGTCGCGTAGTCCTCGGCGATCTTGACCGGGTCGTTGGTCGTGATCAGCGTCGTGGACGTCGACAGGATGAGCTTCTCGGTCTGCGCCGCGATGTACGCCAGCGTGGTCGTCGGGGAGGACGGCACGAACGGCGGGTTGTGGTGCTCGCCGGTCGCGAAGACGTCCAGGCCGATCTCCTCGGCCTTCTTGGCGATCTGGATCGTCGCCTTGATGCGCTCGTGCTCGGTCGGCGTCGTGCCGTTGGTCGGATCGGTCGTGACGTCGCCGACCGTGAACAGTCCGAACTGCATGCTGGTCATCTGTGGATCTCCTTCGCCAAGTCCCGAATAGGCTTGTTGAAACTTAAACTAGATTAGCACGCGGACTATTCCCCGTCGCCCGGAAGCGCCCTGCGCTGCCAGACGCCCTCGTAGCCGATCGGGCTAAAGCCCATCGCCTCGTTGACGTCCAGCATCGGCCTGTTCTCCTCGGCGTTCCAGGTCACGATCGCCTGGGTGTCCGGCGCGTGGCGGCGCAGCAGGTCCGCGGCGGCGAGCTTCACCAGCAGTCCGAGCCGGTGGCCACGGTGCTCACGCAGCACCAGCGTGTCCTCCTGCACCGCGACCGGACCGGCGGCGGAGTGGACCAGCTCGGAGAAGCCCGCCAGGGAGCCGGAGGGAATGTGCTCGACCGCGGCGGTCAGCGCCGTGCGGCCACTCCCCGCCATGCGCTCGTCGTGCTCCCGGATCCGGGCCGCGTCCCACGGGTCCTCGAGCTCCACCAGCGCGCCGCTCGGCGCGTCGGTGCTCATCCGGGTGCGCAGCACCGCGAGGTCGGCGATCCACGCGTCGGGCGTCGGGCCGGTCCATGTGACGACCCGGTGGTCCGGCGGTGCCGGCGCCTCGAGCCGGGGCGCCGACCCGAGCTCGAGCAGGCTGATCCGAGTGATCTGCTCCAGCGCGTACCCGTGCGAGGTCAGGAACCGCACGCCGTCGTCGTGCGCGGCGACGTCGCCGAACCCGGTCGGCGACGCGATCCGGTCACCGCCGGACGCTGCGGAGTGCGCCACGCCCACCTTGAGGACCGGTGCGCCCGCGTCCACCGCGATCCGCTCGGCCGCCTCCAGCAGCGTCGCACCGATGCCGCGACCCCGGTGGGCGGGCAGGACGTCGACCATCAGGTGTGCCCCGTTGCCCGGCAGGTGCGGGCGCAGCGTGACCATCGCACGCGCCACGATCCTGCGGTCCTCGCGCACCACGAGGTGTCGCCGGACGCGGTGCGGGTTGTCGCGGTACTCGGCCAGCATCTCCGCCGGCGCCATCGACAGCACGTCCGTGCCGAGGGCGTGGTTCTCGACCGCGTTGCTCACCGCCGCGTACTCCAGGAACTGCGGCCCCCCGGGTCCGTCGAGCGAGGTGGGCATGGCGATCTCGTCGACCTCGTACGTCATGCGGCCTCAGCCTACGAGATCGCGCAGTGCCGCGTCGGACGCGAGCAGCGCCTCGCGGTCGTACGTCGACGTGGACGCCATGAGCTCGTCGGCTCCGGTGCGCGCGACCAGCTCGTCGAGCTGGCGGCGCACCGTGGTGGGCGATCCGGCGACCGCGGTGTCGAGGGCGGACTCGACGCGCTGGCGGACCTGGGACGTCCACGGCTGCGCGCGGATCGCGTCGACCGGCTCGAGCGGTGGGAACTCCCCCGTCTGGCGCGACCGCGCCATCGCCCAGGCCTCGGGCAGGGCCAGCTCGCGGGCGGTCGCGTCGTCGTCCGCGACCGTGACGTCGAGGGAGATCGTGACGTGGGGGTCGGCCGCCTGCTTGCTCGGCCGGAAGCTGCGGCGGTACGCCTCGATGGCCTCGCGGCCGGCGTCCTTGGTCAGGATCGGGCCTCCGATGACGACCGGGAGGCCCAGGCGAGCGGCAACCTCCATGCCACGGCCGGTGGCGAGGACGAAGAGCGGGACGTCGGCCGCCGCGACCGGGTGGGCGGTGACGTCGGCCTCGCCGGTCAGCAGACGGCGCAGCTCGTCGAGGTCGTCCTCGAACGTGTCGGCGGCGTCCAGCTCGTGCCGCAGGGCACGGCGTACCGCGGCGGTGAACCCCAGCGAACGGCCCACGCCGAGGTCGACCCGGCCGGGGAACAGCGCGTCCAGCATGAGGAACTGCTCGGCGACGACGAGGGGCTGGTGGTTGGGCAGCATGACGCCGCCCGAGCCGATACGGATGCTCTCGGTGTGGGCGCCGATCGCCGCGAGGAGGACCGCCGGGGACCCGCTCGCGATGCCCGGGACGGCGTGGTGCTCGGCGACCCAGAAGCGGTCGTACCCGAGTCGCTCGGCGTTGACGGCTCGCTCGACCGAGCCGGTCAGGCCCTCGCGCTCGGGATGTCCCGCGCGGGTTCTCGAACGGTCGAGCAGCGAGAGCCTCACGCCGGGTCCGACACGTCGATCAGCACCTTGCCGACGAAGTCGTCCTCGACGGCGGCGTGCGCCTCGGCCGTGCGCTCCAGCGGGAACCGGGCGATCGGCAGTCCGGCGTCCTCGCCGACCGGCAGGACCCCGGCCTCGGCGGCCGCGGTGATGTCCTCCGTCGCGGCTCGCAACGCCTGCGGGGTCAGCGTGTAGAGCAGGAGGAACTGGTAGCGGACGTTGAGCGCGAAGTGCGCGCGGACGTCGAGCTCCATGCGGTCGCCGCCGTTGTTGGCGTAGACCGCGACGGTTCCGTGGTTCGCGATGACCGCCTGGTTGAGCGGTGCGTTCACGGCCGGCGCGACCTCGACGACGAGGTCGACACCGCCCGGGGCGATCTCGCGGATCGCGGCAGCGGCGTCGCCCGCGGTGTAGTCGACGGTGTGGTGCGCGCCGGCAACTGTCGCCAGCGCGGCCTTGGCCGGGCCGCTGATCGTCGTGACGACCGTCGCGCCCGCCCAGCGCGCGAGCTGGATGGCTGCGTGGCCGACCGCGCCTGCGCCGCCGGCCACGAGCACCGTGCGTCCCTCGAGTGCACCCGGCGCCAAGCGCGTGGGGCCGCCGTCAGCCACCGTCAGTGCGCGGTGCGCCGTCACGGCCGGAACGCCGAGCGAGGCGCCGAGGTCGAACGATGCCCCGTCGGGCAGCCGCACGACGCGGTCCGCGGGGACGACCGCGAGCTCCTGCGCCGTCCCGGTGGGTCGGCCGTGCGCGGAGAGGAGCATCCACACACGGTCGCCGACGGCGACCGTGTCCACGCCGGGACCCACGGCGTCCACGACACCTGCGCCGTCCTGGTTCGGCACGATCTCCGGGAACGCCAGCGCCTGACCCGTCGCGCCGGCGCGGCTCTTCCAGTCGGTCGGGTTGACCCCGGACACGACAACGCGCACGCGTACCTCGCCCGCTCCCGGCTCAGCGGCCTCACGCTCGACGAGCTGGAGGACGGACGGCGCCCCGGTCTGGCTGTAGACGATTGCTCTCATGACGGTTGCAACACCACCGCCCGCGAGTTGTTCCATCCGCCCGCCGTCCGGTGTCCGGCCGGCCGGTGCCGGTTTCCCACGGGACCGTGGGGTTTGGTCACTTACCTCGCGTCACAACACGAGGGGAGTGACGAATTACCACGGGACCGTGGGAAACCGGCAACGGGGCGGAAGCGGGGGTCAGCGGTGGGTGGCGAAGAAGGACTGGAGGAGGGCGGTGGACTCGGCGGCGCGTACGCCGCTGAGCACCTCGGGGCGGTGGTTGAGCCGGCGGTCGCGGACGACGTCCCACAGCGAGCCGACCGCTCCGGCCTTGTCGTCCCACGCGCCGAAGACGAGCCGGCCGAGCCGGGCCGCGACGATCGCACCGGCGCACATCGTGCACGGCTCCAGCGTCACCACCAGGGTGCAGCCCTCGAGCCGCCACTCGCCGAGAACGGCCGCAGCCTCGCGGATCGCGACGATCTCCGCGTGCCCGGTCGGGTCGCCGTCGCGCTCGCGCGTGTTGCGTCCCCGGCCGATGACCGCGCCCGAGGGGTCCACGACGAGCGCACCGACGGGGACGTCCCCCTCGGCCACGGCGGAGCGGGCGAGGTCGAGCGCCTCACCCATCAGCTGGTCGTACGTCACCCGATGACGGCCTCGAGCTGGGCGGCGAAGCCGATCCGGCCCGCCACGTCCATCAAGATGTCCTCGGGGTAGAGGTCCTCGTCGTCGCACAGCGCACGCAGGTCGGGGCCGGAGATGCCCAGATCGCTGAGGATCGCGACGTCACCGACTGCGAGCGGCTCGTCGTCGTCGGTGTCGAGGTCGAGCAGCTCCGCGATCCCGGCCGCGAGCGGCCAGTCCTCGGCGGCCGTCACGTCCGAGAGCATCGCGCGCACCTCGGTGCCCCAGCGCCGCATGATCACGAAGAAGTCGTCGTCAACCGCCACGATCCCGAGCACGCCCACGTCGGACGGGAACCGCGCCAACGCCTCGGACAGCTCCGCGACGTCCTCGGCGAGCATCGGATGCAGCTCGACGACGTGCCAGCGGCCGTCGTCACGGTAGGCGGCGACCGCGAAGTCGACATCTTCCTCGGCCACGGTGCCTCCTGTCGGGAACGTCTCCCTGCGATGGTGACAGGTCGCGGAGCCTCGACGCTAGTCTCATGACATGCAGGTACACGTCGCCGACCACCCACTCATCTCCCACAAGCTCACGGTGCTGCGTGACGTGGGCACCGATTCGCCCACGTTCCGGCGGCTCGTCGACGAGCTGGTCACCCTCCTGACGTACGAGGCGACCCGCGACGTCCGGGTCGAGCCCGTCGACGTCCAGACCCCCGTCGCGATGGCGCAGGGCGTACGCCTGACCGAGCCGCGTCCGCTCGTCGTGCCGATCCTGCGCGCGGGCCTGGGCATGCTCGAGGGCATGCAGCGCCTGCTCCCGACCGCGGAGGTGGGCTTCCTCGGCATGGTCCGCAACGAGGAGACGCTGGAGGCCGTGACGTACGCGGAGCGGCTTCCGGACGACCTGACCGGACGCCAGTGCTACGTCCTCGACCCGATGCTCGCGACCGGCGGCTCGCTGGCGGCGGCCATCAACTTCCTGGTCAAGCGCGGTGCGAACGACATCATCGCGATCACGATCCTGGCCACCCCCGAGGGGATCGAGCGCATCGAGTCCGATCTCGCGGACGTCGACGTGCCGGTGACGCTCGTCACCGCGGCCCTGGACACGGGCCTCAACGAGCAGGCCTACATCGTCCCGGGCCTCGGCGACGCCGGCGACCGCCTCTACGGCGTCGCCGACTGAGCGACCCGGCTCAGAGCGCCTTGAGGATGTCCTCGACGCGCTCCTTGGCATCACCGAACAGCATCTGCGAGTTCTCGCGGAAGAACAGCGGGTTCTGCACGCCGGCGTAGCCCGTGGCCATCGACCGCTTGAACACCACGACGTCCGTCGCCTCCCACACCGTCAGGACCGGCATCCCCGCGATGGGGCTGCTGGGGTCCTCGGTGGCGGCGGGGTTGACGGTGTCGTTGGCACCGATGACCAGGACGACCGAGGTGTCCTTGAAGTCGTCGTTGATCTCGTCCATCTCCAGCACGATGTCGTACGGGACCTTGGCCTCGGCCAGGAGCACGTTCATGTGCCCGGGCAGGCGTCCGGCGACCGGGTGGATGCCGAACCTGACCTCGATGCCGCGCTCGCGCAGCTTGCGGACCAGGTCGGCGACCGGGTACTGCGCCTGCGCGACCGCCATGCCGTAGCCGGGGGTGATGACGACGCTCGAGGCGTTCTTGAGCAGCTCGGCGGTGTCCTCCGCGGTGATCTCGCGGTGCTCGCCGTAGTCCTTGTCGTCAGCGGGACCGGCCTCGATCCCGAAGCCGCCGGCGATGACCGAGATGAACGAGCGGTTCATCGCCTGGCACATGATGTACGACAGGTAGGCACCCGAGGAGCCCACGAGCGCGCCCGTGACGATCAGGGCGTCGTTGTTGAGCAGGAAGCCCGAGGCCGCCGCGGCCCAGCCCGAGTACGAGTTGAGCATCGACACGACCACCGGCATGTCACCGCCGCCGATGGACGCCACGAGGTGCCAGCCGAGCAGCAGGGCGACGATCGTGACCGCGACCAGCAGCCAGATGTTGGGGTTGATGACGAACGCGATCGTCAGCACCACGAACAGCACGAGGGCGCCGAGGTTGATGAAGTTCTTGCCCGGCAGCATGAGCGGGTTGGACTTGATGCGCGCCGAGAGCTTCAAGAAGGCCACGATCGAGCCCGTGAACGTCACGGCGCCGATGAAGACGCCGATGAAGACCTCGGCGTTGTGGATGTCCTCGAGCGACTGCAGCCCGAACGACTGGTGCTCGAGGTAGCCGTTCCAGCCGACCAGCACCGCGGCCAGTCCGACGAATGAGTGCAGCAGCGCGATGAGCTCGGGCATGCCGGTCATCTCGACCACGCGGGCGCGCCACAGGCCGATCGCGGCGCCGATCACGACGGCGACGATGAGCAGGACGACCGCGGTCGTGTCGGCGACGTCGGCGACCAGGACGAACGTGGCGACGAGCGCGATGGTCATGCCCGAGATGCCGAACAGGACGCCCTGCGAGGCGGTCTCGTGCTTGGACAGCCCCGCGAGGGACAGGATGAACAACAACGACGCGACGATGTACGCGGCGGTGGCGATGCTTGCGGAATCCATGGTCAGCCTTTACTTCGAGTCTCTGCTACTTCGAGAACATGCTGAGCATGCGACGGGTGACGGCGAATCCGCCGAAGACGTTGATGGACGCGAGCAGGATCGCGATGAACGCGAGCACCCTGATCGCGGTGTCGTTCTCGGTGCCGTCGACACCGACCTGCAGCATCGCGCCGACCACGATGATGCCGCTGATCGCGTTGGTCACCGACATCAGCGGGGTGTGCAGCGCGTGGTGCACCTTGCCGATCACGTAGTAGCCGATCACGATCGCGAGGATCAGCACCGTGAAGTGCTCGGGCAGCGGAGCGGGCGCGAACGCGTTGACCAGGAACAGCGCCAGGATGCCCAGGCCCACCAGTCCCAGCTTGGCGCGCTGGGTCATCACGGCCTTGGGCGCCTTGGGCTCGGCGACGGCGACGGGCGCGGCAGCCGGGGCCGCGGACACCTGCACCGGCGGCGGGGGCCACGTCGTCTCGCCCTGGCGGACGACGGTGATCGTGCGCTGCACGACGTCGTCGAAGTCCAGGACCAGCTGGCCGTCCTTGGCCGGGGTCAGCAGCTTCATCAGGTTGACGAGGTTGGTGCCGTAGAGCTGCGAGGCCTGCGTGGGCAGACGTCCCGCAAGATCGGTGTAGCCCAGGATCGTAACGCCATTCGGGGTCACGACCGCCTCGCCGGGCACCGAGCCCACGACGTTGCCGCCGTTCGCGGCGGCCATGTCCACGATGACCGAGCCGGGCTTCATGGACGCCACGTCGGCCTCGGTGATCAGCACCGGAGCCGCGCGGCCCGGGATCAGTGCAGTTGTGATGATGATGTCGACGTCGGCGGCCTGCTCGGAGTAGATCTCCGCGGCCCGGCGGTCGTACTCCTCGCTCGTGGCCTTGGCGTAGCCGTCGGTCGACTGCTCGGTCTCGACCTCGACCGCGAGGTACTCACCGCCGAGCGACTTGACCTGGTCGGCGACCTCGGCGCGCGGATCGGTCGCCCGGACGATCGCGCCGAGGCTGTTGGCCGTGCCGATCGCCGCGAGGCCCGCGACGCCGACACCCGCGACGAGCACCTTGGCCGGCGGCACCTTGCCCGCGGCGGTGATCTGTCCGGTGAAGAAGCGGCCGAAGACGTTCGCCGCCTCGACGACCGCGCGGTAGCCCGCGATGTTGGCCATGGACGACAGCACGTCCATCGACTGGGCGCGCGAGATGCGCGGGACGGCGTCCATCGCGAGGACCGTGATCGGGCGGGCCGACAGCTGCTCGACCAGCTCGGGGTTCAACGCGGGGCTGATCATGCTGATCAGCGTCGCGCCGTCCGCGAGCAGACCGATCTCGGCAGGCGTCGGGGCGTTGACCTTGAACACGATGTCGCTGCGCCACACGTCGGCCGTCGCGCCGATCGACGCGCCCGCCTCGACGTACGCCTCGTCGGTGAACGACGACTTCTCGCCCGCTCCAGACTCGACGACCACCTCATAGCCCAGCTTGATCAGCTGGGCCACGGTGGCCGGCGTGGCGGCAACCCGTGTCTCACCAGCCACCGACTCGGTGACAACTCCGATGACGCTCATTCGGCGAACGTTATCTGTTCGTCACCTGAGGCGACCACCCGGTGAGACACGCGTCTCACATCTTGGCGGGGCACCCCCTGTCATGACAGGGAATGGCCACCTCGGCAGCCGAAGACGCCCTCGCGGCGACCCACCACGAGCGACCACAGGACGGTCGCCGCGGCGGCGGTGACGGTCAGCGTCAGGATCGCTGAGCTCTTGACCAGGACGAAGTCCACGGTCGACAGCGTGGTCAGCAGCCACAGCGTGACGGCACCCTTGACCAGGATCACCAACCCCCACATCAGCGTGAGGCTCCGGAACAACCGCTGCACCTCGGGTCGGGCCGCGACCTCGACGTCGAGCGGGCAGAAGTCGGGAGCGAGCCGGGCGACCAGGGGACGTCCCCACGCCAGGGAGCCGAGGAACACCGCCGCCACCGCGACGTCGACCACGACGGGCTGCACGAAGTAGATGAACGAGTTGCCCGTCGCGAGCGTGATGCTGGTCTTGACCATCGAGATCGTGAGCGTCAGCACCAGCAGGCCGGACAGCCCCCGCCCCGTGACGTGCCGCCACGACATCGCGCCGACCAGCCAGGCGAGTGCAGTGAGCATCGCCGCGGCCAGGTTGAGGACGACCAGGGTCGTCGCGAACAGCACCGAGGGGGCGACCACGGCGATCGCGATCCGGGCCGCGACCCGCACCACGATGTCGCGCACCTCGGGCATCGCAGGTGGCTCGCCCACGCGCGAAGCAGGAACAGCGTCCAGGATTGCCATGTCGGTTCGGCCCGCCCCCGACCTCACGGCCAGATGTCGACGTACGCCGAAAGGTGGCGGAGCGCAGACGCTCCGGCCTGGGAAATGGTCGGCTCGTTCAGCCTACGTCCACTGCCGGGCGGCCGCCTCCCGACATCCACAGGAGGCGGCCGGCCAAATGCTCAGTAGTACCAGGGGTAATCGCTGAAGTCGGGGTCGCGCTTCTGCAGGAAGGCGTCGCGGCCCTCCTGAGCCTCGTCGGTCATGTACGCCAGGCGGGTGGTCTCGCCGAGGAGCACCTGCTGGCCGACCAGGCCGTCGTCGATGAGGTTGAACGAGTACTTGAGCATGCGCTGCGCGGTGGGCGACTTGGCGTTGATCTTGCGGCCCCACTCCAGCGCCTCGGCCTCGAGGTCCGCGTGCGGGACGACCTTGTTGACCATGCCCATGCGGTGGGCGTCCTCGGCGGAGTACTCGTCGCCGAGCAGGAAGATCTCACGGGCGAACTTCTGGCCGACCTGGCGGGCGAGATAGGCCGAGCCGAAGCCACCGTCGAACGAGCCCACATCGGCGTCGGTCTGCTTGAACTTGGCGTGCTCGGCCGAGGCGATGGTGAGGTCGGCGACGACGTGCAGGCTGTGCCCGCCACCGGCCGCCCAGCCGTTGACGACCGCGATGACGATCTTGGGCATGAACCGGATGAGGCGCTGGCACTCCAGGATGTGCAGGCGACCGAGCTTGCCCTTGTCGACCGTGTCGGCGGTCGCCCCCTCGGCGTACTGGTAGCCGACCTTGCCGCGGATGCGCTGGTCGCCGCCGGAGCAGAACGCCCACACGCCGTCCTTGGGCGCCGGGCCGTTGCCGGTCAGCAGCACGCAGCCGACGTCCGACGACGTCCGCGCGTGCTCCAGGACGGCGAGCAGCTCGTCGACCGTGTGGGGGCGGAACGCGTTGCGGACCTCGGGCCGGTTGAACGCGATCCGCACCGTCCCGTGGTCGACGGCGCGGTGGTACGTGATGTCGGTGAGTCCCTCGAAGCCGGGGACGTCCTTCCACGCGGAGGGATCGAAGGTGTCGGAGACGGTCATGCCCGCGAGATTACCGCTGCCCCTCCGCGGCCGGACCCCGATGTCCCGGGGCTATGTGACATCGCCCATGGCACATTCGGGATACCGACGGTATGTTGACGCGCATGGCGAACACTTTTGCAGGCAAGGTCGCACTCATCACGGGTGCCGCGCGGGGCATCGGGGCCGGCGTGGCGCGCGGGTACGTCGAGCAAGGCGGACGGGTCGCCCTGATCGGCCTGGAGCCCGAGCGACTGGCCGCGCTCGCGGACGAGCTCGGGGCCGCGGCGGCGTGGTGGGAGGCCGACGTCCGCGACGGCGAGCAGGTCAAGGCCGCGATCGACGCCGCGGCCCAGCACTTCGGCCGGATCGACACGGTCCTGGCCAACGCCGGCATCGCGTCCTACGGGACCGTGCGCCAGATCGACGACAGCGCCTTCGAGCGCGTCGTCGACATCAACGTCAACGGCGTCTTCCGCACCCTGAAGTACGCCACGCCGCACCTCGAGCGCACCCAGGGGTACGCCCTGGTGGTCGCCTCCCTCGCGTCGTTCACCGCCCTGGCCGGCCTGGCGTCCTACAACGCGAGCAAGGCCGGCGCCGAGTCGCTCGCCCTCGCGTACAAGCAGGAGGTCGCCCACCTCGGCATCGGCGTCGGCATCTGCCACCCCTCCTGGATCGACACCGACATCGTCCGCAACGCCGAGAAGGACCTGCCGGCGTTCCGTGAGGTGCGTCGCAAGCTGCCCTACCCCGCGAACAGCACGACCAGCGTCGAGGAGTGCGTCGAGCTCATCCTGGTCGGCCTGGCCCGGCGCAAGAGCCGTGTGTACGTCCCGAAGGGCGTGCTGCTCGCGAGCTGGACCAAGGCGCTGACGAACTCGCCGCTGGCCTGGCCCGTGCTCAAGCGGATCGCCCGCCGCACCGTGCCGGACCTCGAGCACCAGGTCGACGCCCTCGGCCGGTTCCACCACGCGCACGTCCCCGAGACCGACGCCGCGGAGCAGACGGACCAGAAGAGCTAGACGGACTGGACGCTGGCGGCGAGCGAGACCATGTGCCCGAGGCGGGCGAGCTCGGACTTGAGGAACTCCGGCCCCCCGTGGCGTCCGACCACGACGACGAGCGCGTCGCCGCGGCGGTCCCGCGCGGGGCACGCGGCCAGCAGGGTGGAGTCCCACGCCGGTACGTCGCGCAGCGCCTTGGCCCCACGGATGCCCAGCCAGTCGACCGCCTCCTCGACGAGGTCGGGCGCCGTGGACGACTTCGCGATCACGTGGGCCTGGCCGTCGACCCGCTTGAGGGCCATGGCCCAGTCGGTGCGGAACGTCTCGGGGACCACCTCGACGAGTCGCTCCAGCGCGTACGGCGGCGCCTCGGTGAATCGTTCGACCGCCTCGAGGTCCATGCTCAGGTTGGCGCCGGCGTTGTAGCGCGAGATCCAGTCGACCGTGACGCCCTCGATCTGGTGGCACGCGGTGATCAGCGCGTCCGGCATGACCCGGGCGGGCAGCTCCAGGAGCACGTCGTCGACGACCGTGCCGTCAGCCCTGCGCTCGACGATCTCGATGGCCTCGATGTCGGCTCCGGCGCCACCGAGCGCGGAGGCGAGGGTGCCAAGGGATCCGGGCACATCGGGCAGCACGACGCGCAGCAGGAAGGCCATGTGGACCATTGTCCCCGGCGGTCATTTCACTTCTGTTACGCGGGTAGCGTAGAAGCGTGAATCCCTCAGTCATCCGCACCCTGTTTCGTGTCGTCGCCTTCGGAGAGGCCCTCTCGTGGGTCCTGCTCCTCGCGGCCATGTTCTGCAAGTGGGTCCTGGACGCAGAGCCGTTCGGGCTCGAGGAAGGCGGCGTTCCCGTCGCCGGCATGATCCACGGCGCCGGCTTCTTCCTGCTGTACGTGATCATGAGCGTCGTCTGCTTCTTCGTGTTCCGCTGGAACATCAAGACCGGCCTGATCGCCCTGCTCGCGGCCATCCCGCCGTTCGCCTCGATCTGGTTCGAGCTCAAGGCCGAGCGCGAGGGCCTGCTGACCCGCCGCGACGCCGTCGACGCCGCACCCCGGGCCTAGGACCGGCGCTCCGGGCCACCGACGGCCCGGAGCACCGGATCCGCTCAGCGCCGGTGCTTGCGGTGCGATCCCATCGACAGCACCTGGATCTTGGCCGTGGGCGTCGGCGCCCCGTCCGTGAACGTGTCGGTGGTGACGTACAGGCTGCCGCCCCGCCGGCCGGCCTTCCACTCGACCGCTCCCGGTGAGCCGAGGTCGAGCGTGCGCCGGTACGACGAGCGCGGCCGCACCAGCGTCACCTGGCCCGCACCGTCCTCACCGCCGAACAGCTCGGCGACCGCGATCCGGCCGTCGGGCAGCAGCGCGAGGTCGACGGCACCGACGAACCCACCCGCGATCATCCGGGCCCGGCCCGACCCCGGGTCGACCTTGAAGACGCTGCCCCGCGCGCCGAGGCTCGCGTCCTCGGGCCCGCCGGGCAGGGACGTGACGTAGAGCGAGCCGTCGCGGCCCCGGTCGACGTCGGTCGGGACGAACTCGAAGTAGTACGTGTAGCCCGCGGCGCACGTCGGCAGCCCCTGTGCCTCCAGCGCCTCCGCCGTGACCACGGTGCCTACTGCGGGCAGGGTGGCCACGGTCCTGACCCGGCCGTGCCGACCGACCGCGAAGATCGCGTTGGCACCCGCGTCGGCGACGTACGTCGTGCGCCTCGTCGGCAGCGTCGCGTACGGGTGGCTGTCGACCAGTCCGGTGTACGTCGCGGGGTTGTCGGCCGGGAACTCGGACGCGCAGGCCTGCGGGAGGCCCCGCAGACCGTACGTCGTCCCTCGGTCCGGGTTCCGGCTGTTCTCGTACGCGTAGAGGTCGGCGACCTGCCGCGGCCTGCCGCCCGGGCGCTGCGAGAAGAGCTTGGCCGACGCGTCGCCGGTCGTGGTCCAGTAGACCGTGCCGTGGCGCTCCGAGACGCCGCCGAGCTCCTCTCCCGGGGCGCTGGCGAAGGCCCTCTTCGAGCCGTCACGCCCGATCGAGGTGAGCTCACCGGCGAAGTTCTGGGACACGTACACGCGACCGCGCTCGCTGACCGCGAGCTTCAACGGGGTGAGCAGGCCGTCGGCGATCGTGCGCGGCGAGCCTGGCTGCGGGTGCCCGCCGGCACTCGCAGGACTGGAGAGCAAGGTGCTGCCGGCGACGAGCGTTGTCGCTGCGAGCAGGACCACGGGGGACTTCTTCATGAGAGAGACGTTCCTTCCGGGATGGGTGGATCCCGTCTCTCTTGTCCCCTACGCGTCAACGTAGCCCCGGGCGCGGAGGGCGTACAGCGCGTGCGTGAAAAATCCGTGAACTCAGGGGGCGACGTCTGCGCCGTACCGCTCGACGCAGAAGTCGCGCAGGCGTACGGCCAGGGACTCCAGCGTGTCCGCTGCGTGGTGCTCGGGCTCCCACGCCGCGAACAGCTCGATGCGCAGCGGGCCGTCGCGGCCCTGCACCTCCAGCCCGTGCAGGCCGAAGCGCGGATCGTCCGTCACGACCGCGACACCACGACCCGCCGCCGCGAGGGCCTGGGCGACCTGCGGGTTGCTGCACTCGACCATCGAGCCGGCGCTGACCGCCGCCCGGTCGAGCGCGAGGTCGAGGATCTGCCGCGGCCGGAACTCCGGCGTCAGCACGAGCAGCGTCTCCTCGGCGAGCGCGCGCAGTCGTACGGCGTCGTGCGCGGCCCACGGGTGATCGGCCGGCACGAACGCCCAGACCGGCAGCACCGCGATCGCGGCGCTCGCGAGCGGAGGACGGGGCGCCTCGGTGACGATCGCGAGGTCCGCGCCGTGCCGCAGCGCCGCGTAGGCCTCGTGGGGGTCCGACTCCAGCACGGTGGGCATCGGGTCGTCCGCGTGGAGCGTCGCGAGGAACGGTGCGATCACGTCGGTGAGCGTCGTGGTCGGGGCCGCGATCGTCAGGCTCTCGAGCCGTCCTGCTGCGTACGACCGAGCGGCCGTCCGGGCGGCGTCCGCGCGCCGCAGCACGTCGCGCGCGTGCGGGAGGAACTCGCGGCCTGCCGCGCTGAGCTGCAGCCGACTCGCCGAGCGGGAGAACAGGTCCACGCCGAGCTCGGTCTCCAGCTGCCGCAGCTGGCGGGACAGGGCCGGCTGGGTCACGTGGACGACACCCGCGGCGGCACTCACCGACCCCGCCTCGGCGACCGCGACGAAGTATCCGAGGGTCCGCAGCTCCATGCCTGCAGAGCATAGCCCTGATCAGACATGAGTATTGGACGGCATAGAGGGCGGACGGGAGGATGGAGCCATGTCTGCCACCCTCGAGCAACGCCGCCACCTGGCCACCGAGATCCCCGGCCCCCGCTCCCGCGAGCTGATGGCGCGCAAGAGCGCGGCCGTCGCCCAGGGCATCGGCACCACCATGCCGGTGTTCGCGGTCGAGGCCGGCGGCGGCATCGTCAAGGACGTCGACGGCAACTCGTTCATCGACCTCGGCTCGGGCATCGCGGTGACGACCGTGGGCAACAGCGCCCCCCGCGTCGTCGAGGCCGTCCGTGAGCAGGTCGAGGCGTTCACGCACACCTGCTTCATGGTCACGCCGTACGAGGGCTACGTCGCCGTGGCCGAGGCGCTCAACCGGCTGACCCCCGGCGACCACGACAAGAAGTCCGCGCTGTTCAACTCCGGCGCCGAGGCGGTCGAGAACGCGATCAAGATCGCCCGGGCGCACACCAAGAAGCAGGCCGTCGTGGTGTTCGACCACGCGTACCACGGGCGTACCAACCTCACGATGGCGATGACCGCCAAGTCGATGCCCTACAAGAGCGGCTTCGGACCCTTCGCCCCCGAGGTCTACCGCGCCCCGCTGTCGTACCCGTTCCGCGACGACAAGCAGGTGGACGGCCAGGCGGCGGCCCGCCGCGCGATCGACGTCATCGAGAAGCAGGTCGGCTCGGGCAACCTGGCCGCCGTCGTGATCGAGCCCATCCAGGGCGAGGGCGGCTTCATCGTGCCGGCCGACGGCTTCCTGCCCGCGCTCGCCGACTGGTGCACCGCGAACGGCGTCGTGTTCATCGCCGACGAGGTGCAGACCGGCTTCGCCCGCACCGGCGACCTGTTCGCGTGCGATCACGAGGGCGTCGTCCCCGACCTGATCGTCACCGCCAAGGGCATCGCGGGCGGGCTGCCACTCTCTGCGGTCACCGGTCGCGCCGAGATCATGGACGCCTCGCACGTCAGCGGGCTCGGCGGCACGTACGGCGGCAACCCGCTCGCGTGTGCCGCGGCCCTGGCGACGATCGAGACGATCGAGGCCGAGGGCCTGGTCGAGCGTGCCCGGGAGGTCCAGCACCTCATGCTCGACCGGCTCCACCGCCTGCAGGCCGACGACAGCCGGATCGGTGACGTCCGCGGGCGCGGCGCGATGATCGCCGTCGAGCTGGTCAGGCCGGGCACGACCGATCCCGATCCCGAGCTCGCCCGGGCCGTCGCGGCGAGCGCCCATCAGGCGGGCGTGATTGTGTTGACGTGTGGGACGTACGGCAACGTGCTCCGGTTCCTGCCGCCGCTCGCGATCGGCGACGAGCTGCTCGTCGAGGCGCTCGACATCCTCACCACCGCTTTCCAGGAGGCAACAGCATGACTGCAGACGTGTTCGTCAACAACGAGTGGCTGCCCGGCGCCGACGGGGAGTTCGACGTCGTCGACCCCGCCACCGGCGAGGCGATCCGCGCGGTCTCCAACGGCGGCGTCCAGGACGCGACCGCCGCGGTCGACGCCGCGGTCGCGGCCCTCGCCTCGTGGCGCCGGGTCCCGCCGCGTCAGCGCGGTGAGATCCTGCGCCGGACGTACGAGCTGATGATCCGCGACACCGACGAGCTCGGTGCGCTCATCGCGGCCGAGAACGGCAAGTCGCTGAGCGACGCCAAGGGCGAGGTCGCGTACTCCGCGGAGTTCTTCCGCTGGTACGCCGAGGAGGGCGTCCGCATGGGCGGCGACTACGGCTCCTCCCCCGCCGGCGGCACGCGCACCGTCGTGACCCACCACCCCGTGGGCGTCGCGGCGCTCGTGACGCCGTGGAACTTCCCGGCCGCGATGGCCACGCGCAAGATCGCCCCCGCGCTGGCCGCCGGGTGCACGGTCGTCATCAAGCCCGCGTCCGAGACGCCCCTGACGGCGTTCGCGATCGCCAAGCTCATGGTCGAGGCCGGCGTGCCCGCAGGCGTCGTCAACATCGTCCCGTCCAAGTCGGCCGGCAAGATCGTGGGCACCTGGCTCGAGGACCCCCGGGTCCGCAAGATCTCGTTCACCGGCTCGACCGAGATCGGCCGGGTGCTGCTCAAGCAGGCGGCCGAGCGGGTCGTGAACTCCTCGATGGAGCTGGGCGGCAACGCCCCCTTCATCGTCACCGACGACGCCGACGTCGACGCCGCGGTCGAGGGCGCGATGATCGCGAAGTTCCGCGGCGGCGGCCAGGCCTGCACCGCGGCCAACCGGCTGTACGTCCACGCGGACGTCGCCGAGGAGTTCACCGCCAAGCTGGGCGCCAAGGTCGAGGCGCTCCGGGTCGGCCCGGCCTCCGAGGGGTCCGACATCGGCCCGATGATCAACGCCAAGGCCGTCGACGACACCCAGGCGCTGCTCGCCGGGGCGCTCGAGGCCGGTGCGACGATCACCCACCAGGCCGCCGTCCCCGAGGACAGCAAGGGCTTCTACTTCCCGCCGACGGTCCTCAGCAACGTCCCGGCCGATGCCGAGATCGTGCGCGAGGAGATCTTCGGGCCCATCGCGCCGATCGTCACCTGGACCTCCGACGACGGTGTCGTCGCCCTGGCCAACGACACCGAGATGGGCCTCGCGGCGTACGTCTATGCCGGCGAGCTCCAGCGCGGCATGCGTCTCGGCGAGGCGATCGAGGCCGGCATGGTCGGCATCAACCGCGGCCTCGTCTCGGACCCCGCGGCACCGTTCGGCGGCATGAAGCAGAGCGGCATGGGCCGCGAGGGCGCCCGGGCCGGCCTGGAGGAGTTCCAGGAGACCCAGTACCTCAGCATCGCCTGGAACGACTGACTCACGTCCCCGCTGGGCGCACGCGCGCCCAGCGGGACCGGCGGGGTCAGTCGGCGATGTAGAACATGCGCTTGTTGACGAACTCGTCCATGCCGAGCGGCCCGAGCTCGCGGCCGAAGCCCGAGCGCTTCACGCCGCCGAACGGGATCTCGGCGCCCTCGCCGGCGGTCGAGTTGACGTTGGCCATGCCCACCTCGAGGCGCTGCGCAAGCCTCTCCGCGCGGGCCGGGTCGGCGCTGAAGACCGAGCCGCCCAGTCCGTACGTCGTGTCGTTCGCGAGCGCGAGCGCCTCCTCGTCCGAGCCGACCTTGTAGACGACGGCGACGGGGCCGAACAGCTCTTCGGAGTACGCCCGCATGTCGGGGGTCACCCCGGTCAGCACGGCCGGGGCGTAGTGGGCGTCCGGTCCGTCGCTGAGCGTGCCGCCCGCGTGCAGCGTCGCACCCTTGTCGACCGCGTCCTGCACCTGCTCGGCGAGGGTCTCGGCGGCCTTGCGCGACGACAGCGGCGAGAACGACTCCAGCGAGCGCGCCTTCTCGGTCAGCCGGCCGACGAAGTCGTCGAACAGGTCGTCCATGACGATCATGCGCTTGTTGGAGTTGCAGGCCTGGCCGGTGTTGTACATGCGGAAGTCCCACGCGTCGCCCGCGACCGCGTCGAGGTCGTCGGTGTCGAGCACGACCATCGGATCGGAGCCGCCGAGCTCGAGCACGCACTTCTTGAGGTTCTTGCCCGCCAGCGCCGCGACGATCGCGCCCGCGCGCTCCGAGCCGGTCAGGGAGACGCCCGCGATCCGCGGATCGGCGATGATCGTCTCGATCTGGTCGTGCGTCGCGAACACGTTGACGTACGCACCCTCGGGCACGCCCGCGTCCTTCATGATCTGCTCGACCGCGAGCGCCGAGCGCGGCACCGACTCGGCGTGCTTGAGGACGATCGTGTTGCCCAGCATCAGGTTGGGCGCTGCGAAGCGGGCGATCTGGTAGAACGGGAAGTTCCACGGCATGATGCCGAGCAGCGGTCCGATCGGCAGCTTCTGCACGACGGCCCGGCCGCCGGAGATGGGCTTGATCGGCTGGTCGGCCGCGAGCGTCGGGCCCTCGTCGGCGAAGTAGTCGAAGATCGCCTGGCAGAACTCGGCCTCCTCCACGCCCTCCCCGGCCGGCTTGCCCATCTCGGTCTGCGCGATCGCGGCCAGCTCGTCCGCGCGCTCGGCGAACAGCGCCGCGACGCGTTTGACGACGACGGCGCGATCGGCGATCGGCACGTCCTTCCACGACGCGTACGCCGCGGCGGAGGCGGCGAGGGCCGCCTCGATGTCGGCATCGGTCGCGGGATCGAAGGACTCGACGACCTCACCGGTCGACGGGTCGGTCACCTGGTACGCAGGACTGCTCATGGGGGCTCCTTCGGGTCGGCCAGGACGGCAGGTCGGCGAGGCCTGGCCCGAGCGTAGCCCGCATCCGGGGGATCGACACGGGGTCGCCGAGAGGGGGGCGGCAACCGGACTCGATAGCCTGAGGCGGCATCCGGTCATGGACTCAGTCGATCAGCAGGGGGAACGATGGTCGAGCACATCCGCGGGGCGCAGCACGTCCAGCGCATCGGCCGGTCCCGGCTGTTCGTGGAGCCGCCGGTCCGGTTCCTCGGCGCGTTCGTGATCCGGTCCGACACCCGCATCGGCGCCTTCACCGAGTTCGGCCGCGAGGTCGAGGTGCAGGCCGCGACGCTCGGTCGCTACTGCGAGATCGGCCCCGGCAGCCTGCTGGGCGCGACCGGTCACCCGACGAGCTGGCTCAGCGTGTCCGCGTTCCAGTACAAGAAGGCCACGTGGGGCTGGCACCCGTCCGCGGACGCCACCGAGGTCGTGGACCCCGAGGCAGGCGGCCGTCAGTCGTTCCGCAGCGTGGGCGGTGACCTGGCCGTGATCGGCAACGACGTGTGGCTCGGCGCCAACGTCGTCGTGCTGCGCGGCGTGACGATCGGCGACGGCTCGATCGTCGCCGCGAATGCCGTCGTCACCAAGGACATCCCGCCGTACTCGATCGCCGGCGGCGTCCCGGCCAGGGTGATCCGGCCGCGGGTTGAGGCCGACCTGCGCGACGAGCTGCTGGCCCTGCAGTGGTGGCGGCACTCCCCCAACCAGCTGAGCGGCATCCCGTACGACGATCCCGCCGCGGCGGCCGCCCAGCTGCGTACGCGCATCGCCGACGGCCTCGAGACGTACGACCCGGGGTTCGTCGAGATCCCGAAGCCGGCCGAGCCCGCCCCACCCCGACGCCGCCTGCGCTTCTTCCCCCGCTGACCCGTCCCCCTCAGGCGCGGTGCTTCTGCCACCGTTTCCGGGGGCGCGGTGGATCCTCCACCTTCTGGGCCGCGAATCGGCCTCAAACGGTGGCAGAAGCACCGCGCCCGGGCCAAACGGAGGCAGAAGCACCGCGCCCGGCTCAAACGGTGGCAGAAGCACCGCCGAGGTGCGGGAACTGCGCAAGACGCGGTCTAATGACCCCATGCGATCCATCTGGAAGGGCGCGATCAGCTTCGGGCTGGTCAGCGTGCCGGTGAAGGTCTACAGCGCGACCGAGAGCCACGACGTCCCGTTGCACCAGGTCCACTCCAAGGACGGCGGCCGCATCCGCTACCAGCGGCGCTGCGAGGTGTGCGGCGAGGTCGTCGCGTACGGCGACATCGACAAGGCCTACGACGACGGCGAGCAGACCGTCGTGCTGACCGAGAAGGACCTCAAGTCGCTGCCGGCCGAGCGCAACCACGAGATCGAGGTCGTCGAGTTCGTGCCGGCCGACCAGGTCGACCTCCTGCGCCTGGACAAGAGCTACTACCTCGAGCCCGAGGGCAAGACCCTCAAGCAGTACACGCTGCTGCGTCGCGCGCTCGAGGACTCCGACCGCACCGCGATCGTCCGGTTCGCGCTGCGGCAGAAGACCCGCCTGGCCGCCTTGCGCGTACGCGGCGACGTCCTGCTGCTGCAGACGCTGCTGTGGGACGACGAGGTGCGTTCGCCGGCCTTCGACGTGCTCAACGAGACCCCGCGGATCAGCGAGAAGGAGCGCGACATGGCCGCGCAGCTGGTGGAGTCCCTGGCCGGCGACTTCGACAGCGCCGCGTTCACCGACGACTACCAGGAGCAGCTGCGCACCCTCGTGGAGGCCAAGCTCAAGGAGGGCGACGCGCTCGACACGGACGCGACGTTCGGCGTCAGCGACGACGAGGGTGAGGATGCCGAGGTCGTCGACCTGATGGAGGCGCTCAAGCGCAGCATCGACAAGAAGAAGTCCGCGCCCGCCAAGAAGGCCGCAGCCAAGGACGACGACGCGGACGACGACGAGGCTCCTGCCAAGAAGCCGGCCGCGAAGAAGGCCGCCGCCAAGAAGCCCGCAGCGAAGAAGCCGGCAGCCAAGAAGGCCCCGGCCAGGAAAAAGGCCAAGAAGGCGAGCTAGCGGCCCGCGACGCCGTCGGGGACGGGACCGGAGAAGGTCGCATCGGGCGAGCCACGGTGCTGCACGACCCACTCCGCGACGTAGCGGAGCTTGACGTTGTGGGTCTGCGACTGGCGGCGCAGGAACTCAAAGGCCCGGTCGGCGTCGATGTCGAAGCGTTCCATGAGGATGCCCTGCGCCTGGCCGATGAGCTTGCGCGCGTCGATCGCGAGCTGCAGGCCCTCCTCGTTGTGCGCATTGGCCAACGCCACCGACGCGTGACGCACGAAGACGGTCGCGACGGCCAGGTCGTCGTCGTCGAATGCGTCCACCCGCTCGGCGTACAGGTTGAGCGAGCCGTAACGGCGTGACCGCGTCTCCAGGCGCACGCTCAGGACGCTGCGGATGCCCAGCTCGGCAACCGAGGGCCCCCACTTCTGCCAGCGGGGGTCGCGGGCCACGTCGGAGGAGGAGTAGTGAGCCTCGCCGTCGATCGCGTCGAGGCACGGTCCCTCGTCGTGGATGATCTGCAGGTTGTGGGACTCACCGACGCGGCTGGACGTCGCGGCGGCGGTCTCGATCTGGTTGCGCGCGTGCACGAGCATGATGCCGGCGTCGTCGCAGCCGGTGGCGACCTGGGCGTACTCCGCGATCCGCTCGATCGTACGCTCGGCATTGGGCTCGTCGTGCAGGTCCAGTGCCATCTGCGCGAAGAACGTCGAGCTGTCCACGGATGAGCTCCTCAGGGGTTTCGAGATGCCGGTCAAGACAACCACAGCACCAGATGAAAATACAGGTCACGACCTACTGACGGTTTGTTCGCGGTCCGCGGGGGTACGCCACGCCCGTTGACGAACTCGGCAGGCGCCGTTCCCCGCCTCGCCCTCCGACCCGAAGGGACGACCGCGTGACCACCGACTTGCACTCCGCGGGCCCCACCGTGACCGTGTTCGGGGTACGTGACGCCCTCGGCCTGGCTCTCGCCCACGAGCTCGACCGGCGCGGCTGCAGCACGCACGCCGTGACCACGGCGCTCGGCTGGCTGACGAGCACGACCAACGCAGTCGTCCGCCTCGACACCATGGCCGGCGAGCAGGCGTTCCGCGACCTCGTGCATGTCGATTCGCCCGCCGCCCACGTCGTGGCCGTGTGCGAGAAGCCCGCCGACGAGGCGACGTCGGACCGGCTGGTGGAGCTGTGCCGCCAGTGCGGGGACAAGCACGACGTCTCCCTCATCTGGCACGCGCCGCTGGAGCCCCGCATGGAGACGGTGCTCGGGGAGCCGGTCGTGCAGTCCGCGCCCGCGCCGAAGGACCTCGCCCTGACGATCGCGGACGAGGTGGGCAACCAGGTCGTGTGGACCTCCGCGCCGTCGTTCGCGGAGCGCACCTTCGAGCCCGGCTGGCAACGCGGCACGTCCTGAGCAGGCACGGACGATGTCCGGCCGGGTCACCACGGGGGTGCGAGCCATAGGAGCGATGCCTTTCCGGGTCCACAGAGCGATCGGCTGCTGCTGAACCGGTACGTACGACCCTATCAACGCAGCTGGCCCCGGGCGAATCACGCCCGGGGCCAGCTGCGAGGACGTGCGATCAAGCGACGTCGGCGACTGCGGCCTTGGTACGCAGCTGGTCCAGCAGCTTGGCCAGCCGGCGGGACACCTGCATCTGGCTCACGCCGACGAGATCGGCGATCTCCTGCTGGGTCTTGTCCTCCACGAATCGCAGCCGGATGAGCTCGCGCTCGTCGTCGGCGAGATCGCGGCACAACGGGCCGACCGTGACCCAGTCGTCGATGAACGAGAATGCCGACTCGTCCCACCGCAGGGTCTCACCGAGCGGCTGTCCGCCGTCGCGGACCGGCTGGTCCAGCGACGTCGGGGAGAAGCAGCCGCGTGCGGCCATGGCCTCGTTGACGTCGGCCAGGTCCGCACCGAGCTCCGCAGCGATCTGCGCGGCGTCGGGCGCGTGGCCCTCGGCGTGGAAGATGCGCTCGGAGGCGGAGGAGATGTCGGCCTGCAGCTGCTGGATCCGCCGCGGGGGACGAACGCCCCAGCCGTGGTCCCGGAAGTGCTTCTTGATCTCACCGAGGATCGTCACCGTCGCGAAGGGGACGAACTCTCCCCGGTCGTGACGGAAGCCGCGGATCGACTTCACCAGGGCGAAGTTGGCGACCTGCACGAGGTCCTCGCGGTCGATGCCCCGACCGGCATAGCGGCCGGCCAGGTGGCGCGCGAGGCCGAGGTGTCGACGGACGACCTCGTCCTCGAGTGCTGCGCGCTCGGCCGGTCCGGCCGAAGCAGCTGCTTCGATGAGTGCCGCGGTGTCGTCCGACTGCTCGTGGGAGCTGGACGACGCGGAGTTGCTGGATGTAACGGGAGCAGAGTTCACGATGACCCCCAGAGGTCTCGATCCGTGTACGGCTAGTTGCTCAACCGACCACCACACCATGGCATCGATGGGTGCCCGCTGGCAAGCCAGAACCGGTCGGAGAGGACCAGTTCATCTAGTTCTCATGAACTATTCACCCCCGAAGGAGCCCGTTCGGGCTGTTTCACCCGTCCGCGATCGGGTACGCGTCCCGCGCCCGGAGGGAGCGACCCGACGGCGAAAGGACCCCGATGGCCCGCAGCAGCGCCGCCGACACCGTGTCGGTCGCTGGGCGTCGTCTGCGTCTGACGCATCCGGACAAGGTCATCTATCCCGAGACCGGGACGACCAAGGCCGACGTCATCGCCTACTACCAGCAGATCGCTCCCTACCTGCTGCCGCACATCCGGGGCCGCATCGTGACCCGCAAGCGCTGGGTCGACGGCGTCGGCACGGACAGTGCACCCGGCAGCGTGTTCTTCGAGAAGAACCTTCCCGACTCCGCGCCCTCGTGGATCCGCCGCGTCGAGATCCACCACCGCGAGCACGTCAACACGTACCCCGTCTTCGAGGACGCGGCCGCGCTCGCCTGGGCCGGCCAGGTCGCGGCGCTCGAGCTGCACGTCCCGCAGTGGCGGGTCGACCGCGACGGGACGCCCCAGAACCCCGACCGGTTCGTGCTCGACCTCGACCCCGGTCCCGGCGCCGGCCTGCCCGAGTGCGTCGAGGTGGCCAAGCGCGCCAAGAAGCTGCTCGCCGACCTCGACCTCACGACGTACCCGGTCACGAGCGGCAGCAAGGGCATCCACCTCTACGCACCGCTGGACGGCTCGCACGACTCGGACTACATGAACGCCTTCGCCAAGGAGGTCGCCAAGGCGCTGGAGGCCGAGCTGCCCGATCTCGTGGTCAGCTCGATGCGCAAGAGTGAGCGCGGCGGCAAGGTGCTCGTGGACTGGAGCCAGAACAACGGCAACAAGACCACGATCGCCCCCTACTCGCTGCGCGGGACCACCACGCCGCGCGTCGCGGTACCCCGCACGTGGCGCGAGATGACCGACTCGCTGGAGCAGCTCACGCTGGACCAGGTCGTCGCCCGCATGAAGCGGCGCAAGGACCCCATGGCCGACCTGTCCGAGCACGCCGCCGATCCCGACGAGCCGGACCGCCTCGAGACGTACCGCTCGATGCGCGATCCCGACAAGACCCCGGAGCCCGTCCCGGCCGATCGCCCCGCGCCCTCCGAGGGCCGGTCCTTCGTGATCCAGGAGCACCACGCGAGCAGCCTGCACTGGGACTTCCGGCTCGAGCACGACGGCGTCCTGGTGTCGTGGGCCCTGCCGAAGGGCGTCCCGACCGACACCGGCAAGAATCATCTCGCGGTGCAGACCGAGGACCACCCCCTGTCGTACGCGACCTTCGAGGGAACGATCCCGAAGGGCGAGTACGGAGGTGGGGAGGTCACCATCTGGGACCACGGCACGTACGAGCTCGAGAAGTGGAAGGCTCGAGAGGTCATTGCCACCCTGAGTGGTACCAAGGACGGCGGGCTCGGCGGCCGTCGCAAGTACGCGCTGATCCACACCAACAAGAACCAGTGGCTCATCCACCGGATGAAGATCACTTGAACTGCAGATCCCGATGAACAGGAGCACGCACATGCCCAGGCCTTTCAAGAAGACCGCCCCGACGACGTTCCGCGACAAGCTCGAGTCACAGCTGAGCGATCTGGCGGACCAGACCGACGAGCTGCGCAAGGTGGTCGTCGCTCGCGCGCCCGAGGTTCGCGACCAGCTCGTCGAGCAGGCCGGCGAGCTGCGTCAGCAGGTCGTCGAGCGTGCGCCGGGCGTCCGTGACCAGATCGTGGCTGCGATCCCCGACAAGGACCAGCTGCTCGACCTGCGCGACGACCTGTTCGAGCGCCTGCCCGAGAACGTGCAGGAGAAGCTGCCCGAGCGGTCCAAGCCCAAGAAGACGCGTCTGCGCAAGGTCGCCGCACTCGGCGTCCTGACCGGTGCCGGTGCTGCTGCCTTCGCGATCTTGAAGCGTCGCGGCCAGCCCGACCACGCGTACACGCCGCCGACGAGCACGCCCCCGCCGGCCGCGCCGACGACGCCCCCGCCGCCGTCCTCCTCGACCGCTCCGACCGCGGCCGACCTGACCGGCGACGGCACGGATGGCACCGCCGGCAAGTCCTGACGTCCGCACCTGATTGACCTGAGGTCGGGCGGGGTAAGGCAGATAAACCTTTCCCCGCTCGACCTCGAGGTGTCTCATGAGCGCTGAACTCCAGCAACCCGCCCCGTCACCCTGGACCGCCGACGAGCTGGACTCGATCCGTGAGGGTCTGGAGTCCGCGGTGCTACGCATCGAGGCCGAGCTCGCGCTGATCGGATCCGATCTCGGCACCACCGCCGGCGCACCGCCCCTCGAGGTGCTTGTGGACGACCTCGACGTGGCGTCACAGCGCGCCGAGATGCTGCAGGACGCCGTCCAGGCCGAGAACCTCGCGGCGATCCTCGCCCAGACGCAGCACGTCCTCGATCGCCTGTCCGCGGGCCACTACGGGGTGTGCGAGTCCTGCGCGGGTGGGATCGGGCGGCCGCGGCTCGAGGCGTTCCCCCGCGCGACACTCTGCATCGGCTGCGCCCACTGAGCCCGGTTGTGCTCCGGAACAGGGGGTACTCCCTGTCTCAGTGAGAGGGGAAACAGTGAACCTGACGACACCCGAACGCCGAAGCACCACGTACCCGGACCACCGCGGGGGCCGGTGGGACAATCGACAAGTTCACGATCTCCAAGTGCACGCCCAGGAAGTGGAGTTCTCCGTGTTGCCGTACCCGCAGGAGCCGATGCTCGCGCGGCCGGTTCACGACCTGCCGGACGTCGAGGACCTTCCTGGCGGCGCGGTCTTCGAGCCGAAGTTCGACGGCTACCGCGGGCTGATCTTCGTGCAGGACGGCCACTGCCGCATCCAGTCCCGCACCGGTCGGGACGTCACCCGCGCCTTCCCCGACATCGCCGCGGCCGCGATCGACTCCCTGCCGTCGGGCGTCGTGCTCGACGGCGAGCTGGTGGTGTGGGGTGACAGCACCTGTGACTTCAGCGAGCTGCAGCGCCGCCTCGACGGCGACGTCCCCGACGGCCGCATGGGCGCGCACCCTGCGTCGTTCATCGCCTTCGACGTGCTCGCTGGCGCGGGGATGGACATGCGCAACAGTCCCCTGCGCGTACGCCGCCAGGCGCTCACGATCCTGCTGGGCGACGTGCCTGCACCGCTGCACGTCGTCCCGCAGACCCGCGATCGCGTCGAGGCCGATCAGTGGATGGCCAACTATGCCGAGGCCAACGTCGGGGTCGAGGGCGTCGTCGTCAAGGGGCTCAGCACGACGTACGCCGGGGGCGACCGAGGCTGGCTCAAGCTGCGCATCCAGGACTCGGTCGAGGGCGTCGTCGTCGCGATCTCGGGGTCGCTGCGCGCCCCGCGCCGTCTGGTGCTGGGGCTGCCCGGTCCTGACGGCACCGCCGAGCTGGTCGGCTGCACCACCGAGCTGACCCTGCCGCAGAGCCGACGCATGGGCGCCCACCTGGCCCGGGCCGCCGACGACCACCCGTGGTCGGCCGGCCTGGCGTCCACCGACGTGCCCGGCTGGCCCGCCGACTCGCCCGCGGAGCTGCTGCTCGTCGACCCGTCGACGGTCGTCGAGGTCGCCGCGGACTCCCTCGAGACCGGGCCGTGGACCGAGGCGCACGAGCTCGTCCGCGTGCGCCCCGAGCTGCAGGCGACCGAGGTCGACGTCATCCGCTGAGCGTCGGCAGATCAGTGCTGCTGGTCGGGCTCCCCGTCGGGGGCCGGTGCCTCGGCCTGGAGCGCGAGCAGCGCCTGGTTCTTGGCCTCCAGGTCCATCTGCCTGGCGGCTACTCGGACGTCCGAGGTCGTCTCCTCGTCGGGGCCCAGCACCCTGACCGTCACGATCGCGATGTCGTCGCGGGCGCTGCCCTCCTGGAACGTGAGCACCTCGTCGAGGATCAGGTCGGTGGTCTCGGCCGCGGTCGGCAGTGGGGTGGCCACGAGCGACCTCAGCCGCTCGATGCCGAACGGCTCGTCGTCGCGCCGCGCATCGGTCACCCCGTCGGTGAACAGCACGACCCGGTCACCGGGTCCGATCGTGCCGCGTCCGTCGTCGAGCTGCGGGGTCGCGAGAACGCCCACGAGCGACCCGGAGGCGCCGATCTCCACGACCGCGCCCTCCTGGGCCACCAGCAGCGGCAGGGGATGGCCGCCGGAGCTGACCGACACCAGCCACTGGTCGTCCTCCTTGAGCAGGCGCAGGAGAACGACGGTGCAGAACCGGTCGCTGCCGTGCGCCAGGAGCGCGGTGTTGAGCTCGCGCAGCACCTCCGCGGGCGAGTCGTACCGCACGGCGAGGGCGCGGATCGAGTGCCGGACGAACGAGGTGAGGACCGCGGCCTCGACCCCCTTGCCGGCCACGTCGCCGAGGGCGACGACCCACTCGCCCGTGCGGATCTGGAAGACGTCGTAGAAGTCGCCACCGATCACGGTGCCGTCGCCCGCCGGACGGTACGCACCGGCGATCTCCAGGCCCGGGACGTCGCCGATCGACGGCGGGACGAAGGTCGCCTGCAGCGTCGCGGCCAGGGCCGCGGTCAGGTGCTCGGCCTCCTCGGCTGCCCGGCGGGCCTGCAGCAGCTCCTCCTCGTGGCGGCGCCGCTCACGGGCCTCGAAGACGATCATCCGCGTGGTCTGCTTGCGGCCGTCGCCGCGCAGGTTGGCGCTGATCATGGCCGGGACCTCGGCCCCGTCGGGTCGCACCAGGTCGACCGCGATCTCGTGGACGCTGCCGTGCGCCTGCAGCTCCGCGCGGACGTGGGTCTCGTGATCGCCCGAGGAGCCCGGGGAGAGCAGGTCCGAGAAGGACTCCTTGCCGACGACGTCGTCGTGGGGGCGGTCCACCATGGCGAGGAATGCGTGATTGGCCGCGACGATCCGTCCGTCCGCGTCGAGCTCCACGTAGCCGCACGGCGCGTGGTCGAACAGGTCCCGCTGGTCGCCGCTCATGGGCTCACGAGCTCCGTGAGCGGGGCGGTCAGACGACTCGACGCGTGCATGTGCGAACGATATCGGAGTCGCCCCGAGATCTTGCCTGAGTCGCCCTGCTCTGTCACCCCGGCTCGTTATGCTGGACGGACCGGTTGAGCCACCAGGCGGTGCCATCTGCAGAAAGCTGCGCCTTGATCCCCGATCCTCTCGGTCCTCTCGACCACTCTCCCGCCTATCCGGCCGCCGATCTGACCAACTGCGAGAGGGAGCCGATCCACATCCCGGGGGCGATCCAGCCCCATGGGCTCCTGCTCGCACTCGACCACGAGCGCCGCGTCGTCATGGGCTCGCGCAACACCGAGCAGCTGCTCGGGCGGCCCATCGACGAGCTCCTCGGTCTCGAGGTCCGCGACGTGCTCGGTGCCGGACCGGCCACGGCCGTCGCGGCCGCGCTGGCCGGCGGAGACCTGTCGGCCCCGCTGCGCGCGACCCTGGCACCCAACCTCGGCAAGCTTGGCTCGGCCGAGGTCGACCTGGTCGTGCACCGGTCCGGCACCCGCACGGTGGTGGAGGTCGAGCCCGTCTGGGGCCAGGAGACGTCCCAGACGGTGTCCTACCGCTCGGCGCGGGCGGCCGTCACTCGCCTGACCGGCACGTCCACGACCGCCGGGCTGTGCGAGCAGCTCGCCCACGAGATCCGGCAGGTCACCGGCTTCGACCGCGTCATGGTCTATCGCTTCGACGATGCCTGGAACGGCGAGGTGGTGGCCGAGGACCGTCGCGAGGACCTCAACCCGTTCCTCGGCCTGCACTATCCATCGACCGACATCCCGGCGCAGGCGCGACGGCTCTACACGGTCAACTGGACCCGGCTCATCGCCGACATCCTCTACGAGCCGGTCGCGCTGGAGCCCGTCCTCGATCCCGCGACCGGCGCGCCACTCGACCTGTCGCACTCGGTCCTGCGCAGCGTCTCGCCGATCCACGTCGAGTACCTCTCCAACATGGGCGTGTCGGCGTCGATGTCGGTCTCGATGGTCAAGGACGGACAGCTCTGGGGCCTCGTCGCGTGCCACCACTACTCCGGACCGCATCGCGTGCCGTTCGACGCCCGCTCGGCTGCGGAGTTCCTCGGCCAGACCGCGTCGCAGCTCATCGACGACCGTGAGCGCGCCGACAACCACGCCGACGAGCTCAGCGCGAGCGTGCTGCTCGCCCGCCTCACCGCATCGTTGGCCGGCGACCCGCGGCCCGTCTACGACGCGCTGCTGTCCGATCCGCGGCTCCTCGAGCTGGTCGACGCCTCGGGCGTCGCGCTATGGGTCGATGGCCAGCTGAGCACCGTGGGCGAGGTCCCGAGCGAGCCCGTCCTGCACCGCATCGCTCGCGCGGTCGGGGCCGACGACGACAAGGTCACCGCCAGCAACCACCTCGGGGCGCTCGCTCCCGAGCTCGCCGAGACGTCCGCCGTCGCGGCCGGGGCGCTGCACCTCGGCAACGGTCCGGACCGGTGGATGATGTGGCTGCGGCCCGAGGTCGAGCAGACCGTCGACTGGGGCGGCGACCCCACCAACAAGGCGCTGGCGCTCGCGGAGGACCCACAGGTCCGGCTGAGCCCCCGCAAGTCGTTCGAGAAGTGGCGCCAGGTCGTCCGCGGCCAGAGCGCGCCGTGGCGGCCCTGGGAGATCGACGTCGTGGAGAGCCTTCGCCAGTACCTCTCGGCCCAGCTGCTGCGACGCACGCACGAGCACACGGCGCTGGCCGAGTCGCTGCAGCGCGCCGTGGTGCTCGAGGAGACACCGCAGTTCGACGGCGTCGACGTGCTGGCCCGCTACCGGCCCGCCAAGGGCAGCCGCCTGGGCGGGGACTGGTGGGACGCGTTCAGCCTGCCCGACGGCCGCATCGTGCTGACCGTGGGCGACGTCGCGGGCCACGGCGTCACCGCCGCGACCGCGATGGCCCAGGTGCGCACGGCCCTGCGGGCGTACATGATCGACGGCAGCTCCCCCGCCGCGTGCGTCGACAAGCTCGACGTGCTGGTCGCCGCGCTGCTGCCTGGTCAGACCGCGACGGTCGTCGTGCTCGTGGTCGACCCCGCGACCGGCCGCGTCGAGGTCGCCAACGCCGGGCACCCGCCGGCGCTGCTGCTCAAGGACGGCGGCAGCACCCTCGTGGCGCCCGCGGGCCGCCCGCTGCTCGGCGTCGACTTCGGTGAGGCCGGGACCGACGAGCTCGTGCTCGCACCCGGCGACGTCCTGCTGTTGTACACCGACGGACTGGTCGAACGCCGCGGTGTCGAGATCGACTCGTCGATCGAGCGGCTGGGCCGCGCTGCGGTCACGTCGGACCACACCGGCACGCTCGACACCTGGATCACCGACCTGCTGACGGCCGTCCCGGGCACTCTCGACGACGACCTGACCGTGGTCGCCCTCCGCACGACAGGAGCCCTGGCATGAGCCTGACCATCTCCGACCGGTCCGCGGGCGACTTCCATGTCGTCGAGCTGGCCGGTGACATCGACATCGACTCCGCGCGCGAGCTCCGCGCCCACATCGTCGGGTGCATCGCCGACCGCTCCCCGCGGGTCGTCGTCGACCTGACCGACGTCGCGTTCATGGACTCCTCGGGCCTCGGGGCCCTCGTCGGCGGGTGGCAGCTGACCCGCGAGGGCGGCGCCTTCCGCATCGCCGGCGCGAACCCGGTCGTGCGTCGCGTCCTGTCGATCACGGGGATGGAAGACGTCTTCGATCTCTACCCCACGGTGGACGACGCGACCAGCCGCTGAGACGCGTGCCACACCCCGAAAGCCCCGCACGTGAAATAAGACTCAGAGTGACAAATCTTACGAGCGCGAGCGTTTAGGGTGTCTCCCGCGTAGCCTTCGGTGCAGCACGAGGCGCGCCCGCGCGGAGTCACATCATGAGAGGCAATGCAGTCAATGGCAGATGTTGAGGCAGCACTGGACCAGGCTGGACTGACCAACCCGCACGTTCGCGAGTACGTCAGCTACTGGGCCGACCTGACCGGCGCGGAGCGGGTCGAGGTCATCAGCGCATCGGACGACGCACGACTCGCGCAGGAGGCACTGGACGCCGGAGAGCTCCTTCCGGCCGGTGAGGGTCTGTACTACTCCCGCAGCTACCACAAGGACACCGCGCGCTCCGAGGAGCGCACGATCGTCGCCACGAGCAACCCCGAGGACGCCGGCGCGTACAACAACTGGCGCCCCTCCTCGGAGATGAAGCCGCTGCTGGAGGGCAAGATGCGCGGCGCCTCGGCCGGCAAGACGATGTACGTCGTCCCCTACCTGATGGCCCCTCCCGGCTCGCCCCTCGAGGCGTACGCCGCGGGTGTCGAGCTGACCGACTCCCGCACGGTCGTCATGCACATGATCCGCATGGCCCGTGTCGGCATCGACTACATCAACGACCTCGCCGACCCCAACAGCTTCGTGCGCGCGGTCCACGTGACCGGTGACCTGGAGAACCTGGGACACGGCACGCCCGACGACGCCCGCTACTTCGTGACGGTCGCCGACGAGCGCACGATCTTGCACTTCGGCTCGTCGTACGGCGGAAACGCCCTGCTCGGCAAGATCGCCCACGGCCTGCGCCAGGCGGCATACGACGGCTGGGCCTCCGGCAAGTTCCTGTCCGAGCAGTTCATGCTGCTGGGCATCACGGACAAGGAGACCGGCAAGAAGTACCACATCTGTGGCGGCTTCCCGAGCGCCTCGGGCAAGACCAACCTCGCGATGACGCTGGCGCCCGACGCCCTGGGCGACCGCTACTACGTCGACTTCTACGGCGACGACATCGCGTGGCTGTGGGTCGACGAGAACGACGGCAAGCTCTACGGCATGAACCCCGAGTTCGGTGTGTTCGGCGTCGCGAAGGACACGAACGAGGCGACCAACCCGGGTGCGCTGCACTCGGTCGACGCCGGCTCGGGCGCGATCTTCACCAACATCGCGTACAACCCGAAGACGCAGGAGGTCTGGTGGGAGGGCAAGACGCCCAACCCGCCCGAGGACGTCACGGGCTGGGAGGACTGGAAGGGCGATCTCATCTCCGAGCGCGCCGAGGGCGACGACTCGCCGTGGGCGCACCCCAACAGCCGCTTCACGACGACGCTGTCCAACGTCCCCAACGTGGCGCCGGACTTCAACAGCCCGCAGGGCGTGCCGATCGACGCGATCATCTTCGGCGGTCGTACGCGTGACCGCGAGCCGCTGATCCGTGCGATGACCGATCTCGCCGAGGGCGTCTACGACGGCCTGACGCTGGGCGCCGAGGCGACGTTCGCCGCCGAGGGTGTCGACGGCCAGCTGCGCTACGACCCCATGTCGATGCGTCCGTTCATGTCCTACCCCGAGGGCGCGTACGCGGCTCACTGGCTGAAGATCATCAGCCAGGCCAACGAGATGCCGCTGTTCGCGCACGTCAACTGGTTCCAGCGCGGCGACGACGGCCGCTTCCTGTGGCCCGGCTACCGCGAGAACCTGCGTCCGCTGCTGTGGCTCATGCAGCTCAAGGCCGGCGAGGTCTCCGGGCGCCAGACGCCGGTCGGCATCATCCCGACCAAGGAGGAGCTCAACCTCGAGGGTCTGGACATCCCGGCGGAGGATCTCGACACGATCCTCACGATCGACAACGCCCGCTGGCAGCAGGAGATCGAGAACCGCGACGTGCACCTCGCCGCGTTCCACGGTCTGCCCGAGGAGATCTGGGAGGCGCACCGCCGGGTGAAGGCCGCTCTCGAGGCCGACGCCTGATCCCCGCTCCCTGAGCTCGACGAGCCCCCCACCCGTTCCCGGGTGGGGGGCTTCGCCGTCCCCCGCCTTCGACCGATCTTTCTGCGTTTCGGCTGTGGCGACCGATCTTTCTGCATTTCGGCTGTGGCGACCGATCTTTCTGCGTTTCGGCTGCCCTGGCAGCACGTACGTCGTCAGGTCGGCCCGGACCTCACGGATCTCTCGGCGTTCCGGCCGTCCCAGCAGCACGAACGCCGAAAGATCGGTCCCCCCGGGCGGTCAGCCGCCGATCTGCTGGACCTGGATCGTGAGCGCCTCCGCTTCGGCGGCGAGCCGCTCGTCGCTCGCGTCCTCGCCGATCTGGTCGACGAGATCGTCGTGCGCCACGACCTCCAGGGCGCCCGCGTAGTCGTCGGTGCCCGCCTGCTCGGCGCTGATCACCTCGACGCGCCCCTCGATCAACCCGATCGTCGCGCCAGAGCCGGCGGCGAGGAGGGAACGGACATGGTCGGCGGTGATGCTCTGCGGTTCAGTCATGGCCTCCGTGTTCCCGCAGCGGGCCACGCTAATCGCACGGTCGTCCGACCTGCTGGCGTTCGCCGATCGCTGGGACGCCGCGATCCCTCCCGAGACCTACGACGACCGCTGGGACGGCGTCCCGGTGATGCGGTCCCTCGTCAGCGCGAAGTACGCGTCTCCCATCCGGGAGGTGCTTACGCCACCGAATGCCGTCCAGGCGGTGCTTACGCCACCGAATGACGGCAAATTGGGGCTCATACGGTGGCGTACGCACCGCCCGACGGCCGGAAAGTGGCGTACGCACCGCCCGACGGCCGGAAAGTGGCGTACGCACCGCCCGACGACCGGAAGGTGGCATACGCACCGCATGAGAAAGGCCCCGCGATCCGGTGAGGATCGCGGGGCCTTGCACCACTTGCGCGCCCGAAGGGATTCGAACCCCTAACCTTCTGATCCGTAGTCAGATGCTCTATCCGTTGAGCTACGGGCGCACACCCCGAAGGGCCTTGCCGATCCTATCGTGCCCCTGCCCGAAGATAAAATCCGGGGACCCGTCCTTCGAATCCTCCCTGCGATGCCGCCCGGAGCCATAAGGTGATGCGTCATCACTTACCCATCGGGAGACCAACTCATGGCATCACGTCCGCTGCGCGTCGCCGCCAGTGCCACATCCACCCTCGCACTGGTCGCAGCGGGCATCGTCGCCTCGGCGACCGGAGCCCAGGCCGCGCCCGAGGACGTCAACACCGACCTCTGCGTCGGCACCCCCGTCTGGACCGGAGACCTCACCGCGGGCCAGGCCGTCCGCGGCCTCACGACGACTCGCGGCGTCACGCCCGAGGCGTTCACCGGCACGTACGTCGATCGCCTCGACAACGGCGCGGGCCGCGGCAAGGACATCCTCTTGTTCCAGATGGAGGGCTCGCGCATCACCAAGACCGACAAGGACGGCAACGTCAACGTCGACGCTGGCATCTGGGCCGGCATGTCCGGCTCGCCCGTCTACGACCAGGACGACAACCTGATCGGCGCCGTCGCGTACGGCTTCAGCTACGGCCCCAGCGTCATCGCCGGCGTCACCCCCGCCAAGGACATCCTCAGCATCGAGGGCACCCCGGCGGCGGCACCCGCGGCCCGCAAGGTCACGATCAGCGCGTCCGCCGGCAAGCGCATCGCCGCGACGACCCGCACGACGTCCGACGACGCCTCGGTGCCCAAGACCCTGCCGCACCTCACCGTGCCGCGCGTCTCGGTCGGCACCCCCGCCTCCGCGGCCAACAGCTTCACCAAGAAGTCGCGCCAGCTCAAGAAGAAGTACGGCTCGGCGCTGCCCAAGTTCGTCCCCGGTGCCACCACGACCGAGCTCGATCCGGCCACCGCGATCGTCCCGGGCGGCAACATCGCCGCGGCGTGGTCGCGTGGCGACGTCACCTTCGCCTCCGTGGGCACCATCACCGCCATCTGCGGCACGAAGGTCTTCGCGTTCGGCCACCCCGACAACTTCGACGGCGACAAGGCCACCGGCACGTTCCACGCCGCGTCCGCCGCGCTGATCCAGGAGGACTCGGCCGACTCGTCGTTCAAGATGGCCAACATCGACACGACCCCGCTCGGCCAGATCACCCAGGACCGTCTGAGCGGCATCCTGGGCGTGCTCGGCAAGCTCCCGCAGGAGACGACCGTCACGACCAACACCACCCTCGCGGGCAGGAGCACGCAGGCCGTCAGCCACGTCTCGGCCGCGCAGGCGCTGCCGACGGCCGTCGCCTCGCAGGTCTACAACGACATCCTGGACGGCCTCGACGCGTACGTGAACGGTGGCGAGGCGATCGCCTCGTGGACCATCGACTACACCCCCCGGGGCGGCAAGCGCGCGACCTTCACCCGGACGCAGCGCATCTCGTACGACTCGTTCCTGGCCGAGCAGATGCCGTTCGACGTCGCGAGCGACGTCGAGTTCCTGCAGACCGCCTCGGACCAGAAGATCACGATCAACTCGGTCACGATCGACAACGAGCTCAAGCCCGACTACAACGCCCTGCGCATCGCGAAGGTCGAGTACCGCAAGAGCACCAAGGTCGGCAAGAAGACCGTCAACACGTGGGTCACGGTCAAGAGCGGCAAGAAGGTCTCGGCCAAGCGCGGCCGCACCCTGCCGGTACGCGCGACGCTGCGTCCGGCGAGCCCGGACTCGGTCGCCAAGCCGCTGGTCACGCGTCTGGACCTCAAGGTCAACAAGTGGGCCGTCGGCACCGGCGTCGCGGCGATCTCGGGCGGGCAGAGCTACTTCCCGCTGAACGAGGGCAGCGACGAGGAGTTCACGATCGTCATGGACGAGGAGGACGAGGAGGAGTACTACTTCGAGAGCGACTCCCCCGCGGCGACCCTGCCCGAGGTGCTGGCCGCACTCAAGGCGCAGCCTCGCAACGACCGCCTGATCGGTGAGCAGTACTACACCAACTCCAACGGCACCTCGAAGGTCTCAGGCACGAAGGTCTCCACGCCGGCCGTCACCCGCGGCAGCTTCTTCCTGAACCTGTCCTACAAGAAGTAGCCCCCACACAGGTCCCGCTGGGCGCCCCCTCGAGGGCGGCGCCCGGCGGGGTCAGGGGATCAGGACGAGCTTGCCGGCGACACCGCGGCCGAGCTCGTCGTGTGCGGCGCCCGCCTGGTCCAGCGCGAACGTGCCGGCGACGTGCACCGCGAGGCGGCCCGAGTCGATCAGGTCGACGAAGGCCTGCAGCGCCGTACGACTGGGCACGATCCGGATGCGGTTGAGCACCACCCCGCGCTCCTTGGCCGCGACGACGTCCTCCTCGCGGACGTCGAGCAGCGACGCGACGACGCCGCCGTCCCTGACGACTGCCAGCGAGCGCTCGACGCTCTCACCGCCGAACGGGTCGATCACGAGGTCGAGATCGGACAGCAGCGTCGTGAAGTCCTGCTCCCGATAGTCGATGACCTGGTCCGCACCCAGTCCGCGGACGAAGTCGACCTTGCCGGCGCTGGCCGTCGCGACGACCTCGGCACCCAGCGCCTTCGCGAGCTGCACCGCCACGTGGCCGACGCCTCCGCCGGCCGCCTGCACCAGCACGCGCTGCCCCGGCTGGAGACCGGCGACCTCGACGATCGAGCGGTACGCCGTGAGGGCGACGAGCGGGAGCGCAGCGGCGTGGACGTCGTCGAGCGAGTCCGGGGTCGCCAGGAGGTCCGTGGCGGGGACGACGACCTTCTCGGCGTACGCGTTGCCCGCTCCGGGCAGACGCGGCATGCCGAAGACGCGGTCGCCGACGGCGAAGTCGGTCACCCCCTCGCCGAGCGCCTCGACCGTCCCGGCGACGTCCCAGCCGAGGGTGAACGGCGGCTCGCCGATCATCGGGTACCAGCCCTCGCGCACCGCGACGTCCAACGGGTTGACGCCGATGGCCCCGGTGCGGACCAGCACCTCGCCGGCCGCCGGCTCGGGGTCGGGCACCGTGACCTGCTCGAGGACCTCGGTCCCGCCGAACCGTGTCTGGGTGATCGCGCGCATGCTGCTCCTCGTGGTGGGGTGACCGGGCACCCGCAACCTATCGATCGGCAGCCGGTCCGCGCCTACCCGGTGTTGCGCAGACCCGCGGAGATGCCGTTGATGGTCAGCAGCAGGGCCCGCTGCAGGTCGTCGTCGGGCTCGTCGACCGCCCGCACCTGGCGCAGCAGCGAGACCTGCAGCGCGTGCAGCGGCGCGAGATAGAAGTCGCGCAGCTCGAGCGTCCGTTGCAGGACCGGCGCCGACTCGAGCAGCGAGCCGTGGCCGGTCACCCGCAGCACCTGCTCGACCGCGAGCTCGTGCTCGCGCCGGATGGTGTCGAAGATCGCCCGGGAGTCCTGCGGCACGAGCGCCTGGACGTACTCCGCGGCGATGTCGAGGTCGGTCTTGGCCAGCGTCATCTGCACGTTCGACACGAACGTCCGGAAGAACGCCCACGAGCCGTACATCTCCTGCAGCGTCTCGCCGCGGCCGTCCTCGAACGCTGCCGCGAGGCCCGAGCCGACGCCGAACCAGCCGGGAAGGATGATCCGCGACTGGGTCCAGCCGAACACCCACGGGATCGCGCGCAGGTCGTCGAGGCCGCCCGCGCCGCCGGGACGCTTGGCCGGCCGGGAGCCGATGTTCATCTTGCCCAGCTCGTCGACGGGCGTGGCGGAGACGAAGAACGGGACCAGCGCCTCGTCGCGCACCAGCGCCCGGTACGCCTGCTTGCCCTGCTCGGCGACCAGGTCCATCGTGCCGTTCCAGCCGTCGAGGACGTCGGTCGGCAGCAGCGACGTGCGGTGCAGCACGGACGCCTCGAGCACCGCGGCGAGCGCCGCCTCGAGATTCTGCCGGCCGAGCCCCGGGAGCGAGTACTTGTCGGAGATGACCTCGCCCTGCTCGGTGATCTTGATCGGCCCGTCGAGGCTGCCGTACGGCTGCGACATGATCGCCTCGGCGGTCGGGCCGCCGCCGCGTCCGGTCGACCCACCGCGTCCGTGGAACAGGCGCAGCGTGACGCCGTGCGCCCGCGCGATGTCACGCAGCGCCCGCTGGGCCCGGTGGACCTGCCACTGCGACGCCGCGATGCCCGCGTCCTTGGACGAGTCGGAGTAGCCCAGCATGATCTCCTGCACGTCGCCGCGGGCCGCGACGATGCGCCGGTACGTCGGATCGCCCAGCAGCGCCTCGAGCAGCGGGCCGGCCGCCTCCAGCTCGGCGACGGTCTCGAACAGCGGGGCGAAGCCGATGCGCGCCGTCACCTCGTCCCCGACCAGGTCGACGAGCCCGACCTCGCGGGCCAGCACCACGACCGCGAACAGGTCGTCGACGTCGTGCGTCATCGACACGATGTACGTCTCGATGACCTCCGGACCGTACGTGTCGAGGGCGTCGCGGATGACGCCGAGCAGGCTGAGCGACGCGGTCGCGGCCGGCCCGGAGCCGCCGCCCGCGAGACCGGTGAGCGGACGGACCGAGGCCATCTCGCGCGACAGCACCTCGATGCGCTCGGGACGCTCGAGCGCCGCGTAGTCGACCTCCCCGATGCGCCCGTAGAGCTCGGCGAGGGCCGCGTGGTGCTTGTCGCTGTGCTCGCGGACGTCCATCGTGGCGAGCCCGGCGCCGAATGCGACGGCGGTGCGGATGAGGCGCAGGATCGCGCCGTTGCCGGTCAGCTCGTCACCCGCCGCGAGCATCGAGTCGCGCACCAGCTGCAGGTCGGCGACGAGCTCGTCGAACGTCAGGTAGTCGCGGCCCGGCTCGTGCGGGGTGCCGTTGACCAGGCGCTCGCGCGCACGCAACAGACGTACGCGCACGAAGCTCAGCTTGAGCCGGTAGGGCTCGTCGGCGTTGAGGCGACGGATCGACTCCCACGTGATGGGCAGCGCGTGGGCGTCGGCCTCGAGGCTCTCGCGCAGGGCGTCCGACGCGGTGACGATCCGCGTGGACGCGGTCATCTCGGTGAGGATCTCGTCGACCATGCCGATCAGCTCGGCGAGACCCGAGGTGTGCTGCAGGTGCAGGATGTCCAGCGTCACCGCGGGGGTCACGTTGGGGTTGCCGTCGCGGTCGCCGCCGGCCCAGGTGCCGAAACGCAACGGCCGGGCCGTGGTCGGCAGGGCCACGTCGAGGCGGCCGAGCTGGCGATCGAGCTCGGCGAGCAGGTCGGGGACGACCTCGGAGGCGATCGAGCGCAGGTAGTAGACCGACGTCCGGGCCTCGTCCTTGGGCTCGGGGCGCACGACGCGCAGCTCGTCGGTCTGCCACAGCAGGTCGACCAGCTCGGCGAGGCGGCGGTCGTCGGCCTGCACCCGGGCGGGGGCGCGGCGCGGGTCTTCCATCGCGCGGATCGTCTCGGCGATCTTGCGCAGCAGCCGCAGCACGCTGCGACGGCTGGCCTCGGTCGGGTGGGCCGTGAACACCGGGCGGTACTCCAGGCGCTCCAGCACCTCGGTCAGCGTCTCGCGCGAGATCCTGCCCTCCTCGAGGGCGTCGCCGATGCGGCCGATCGTCGCCGACAGCGGGCCTTCGGCGTCCGCCGCGAGCTCCTGCCAGCGGTGCAGCTGCTCGGTGGTGTTGACGAGCTGGAAGTACGCCGTGAACGCCCGCGCGAGCACGACCGCCGTCCGCGGGTCGATCTCGTCGAGGACGTCCCGCAGCTCGGCGTCGTCGGGCTGTCGCGCGAGGCGGCGCACCTTCTCGACGAGGGCCAGCAGCTCGGCGCCCTCGTGGCGGGTCAGGGCCTCGCCCAGCAGGGTGGTCAGCTGACGCACCGACGCACGCAGCGCGGCGTGCTCGGCGTCGGACGCCACTCCTCCACCGAACAGCGCCGGATCGGGCTGGCGGCGGTCGGAGGCGAGGATCTCCTCGGTGGTCAAGCGGCTCGTTGAGGTCACGGCCCCAGTCTGCCGGGTGAATGTTGCCGGCAGATGATCTGACGCCTGCTGTTCACCCTCCAAGACGCACGGACCCTTCCTTTCGTCACCTCGACGTGCGCACAATTCATCTGGGCCACGAGGCCACGACTTCTGGGGGGAAGACGATGAACGTACGTATGGTGCTGTCCGGAGCGTTGGCGGCGGGCCTGCTGGTCCCGTTCGCGGTGGCCTCGCCTTCATCGGCCGATCGTGGGCCCGCACCGCACCGCGACCTCGTCTCGTACGTCGACCCGCTCATCGGCACCGCCAACGGCGGCAACACCTACCCGGGCGCGGTCCGTCCGTTCGGCATGCTCTCGTGGTCGCCCACCAGCACGAAGGGCGACCAGACCGACACCGGCGCGGCCAACGGCTACCAGTACGACACGACCCGCGTACGCGGCTTCGCCCTGACCCACGTCAACGGGGCCGGCTGCCACCCGGGCGCGGCCGGCGACGTGCCGATCTTCCCGCACGTCGGGCAGGTGGCCACCTCACCGACCGCCGACACGAAGGACCAGACCTACGCGAGCGACTTCTCGCACGCCGACGAAACCGCCGAGCCGGGTCGGTACGCCCTCGGCCTGGCCAACGGCGCCGAGACGGACTTCGCCGCGACGACCCGCGCGGGGATCGGGACGTTCTCCTTCCCGCGCGGCCAGCAGGCCAACCTGCTCTTCCGCACGTCCAACTCGCTCAACGGCAGCGAGGACGCCACGACCCGCATCGACCCGCGGACCCAGACGGTCTCCGGCTCGGTGCTGACCGGCGGGTTCTGCGGGCGACGTGGCAACGGCGGCGGCAGCAACAAGTTCTCCTACTACCGGCTCCACTTCACCGCTCACTTCGACCAGAAGTTTGTCCGCACCGGCACCTGGGTCGACGGGCAGCTGCGACCCGGCACCACGTCGGCCAGCGGCGGCGAGGGTTACGAGACGGGAAGCAAGCGGGCTGGTCGCGGATCGGGTGGCTACGTCGGCTTCGACACCCGCCGAGCGGTCACGATGCGTATCGGCATCTCCTACACGAGCCTTGCGGCGGCCGAGGCCAATCTCGCCGCCGAGCTCACGCCCCGCGCCACGGTCGACCGTGTCGCCGCCGCCGGCACAAAGGCCTGGAACCGGCAGCTGCGTCGCGTCGAGGTCGCGGGCGGCAGCACGCCCAAGCTCACGACGTTCTACACCGCGCTCTACCACTCGTTCCTGCAGCCCAACATCACCAGCGACGTCGCGGGCACGTACCTCGGCGCGGACCGCAAGGTGCATCGCCTCAAGCGTGGCCAGCGCGCGCAGTACGGCAACTACTCGGGCTGGGACCAGTACCGCGCCCACACCCAGCTGCTGGCCCTGCTCGAGCCCCGGATCGCGGGAGACTTCGCGCAGTCGTTGCTCAACCTGTCCCGGCAGAACGGCGGCGTGTGGGATCGCTGGGTGCATGTCAACGGGCCGACCCGGGTCATGACGGGCGATCCGAGCGCGCCCACGCTGGCCGGCATGAATGCCCTCGGGGTCGACAACTTCGAGGTCGAGGCGGCGTTCGACTCGCTGGTGCGCCAGGCCACCGTCCCCAACCCGGCCGGGCTGTCCGACTACGGCTGCCCGGGCCAGTGCGCCGGCATGCGTCCCAACCTCGCCGAGTATCTGCGCCTGCACTACGCCCCGCAGGACACCTGCCACTGCTGGGGCGGGGCCGCCGAGACGCTCGAGGACAGCGCCGCCGACTACGGCCTCGCGCAGTGGGCCAAGCGGCTCGGGCGCACGCGCGAGGCGCAACGCTTCACCGACCGCGCCGGTTGGTGGCGCAACACGTTCAACCCGCGCGCCACCCCGACCGCCGGCTACCAGCAGGCCCGCAACGCCGACGGCTCGTGGGTCGAGCCGTTCGACCCCACGAGCGACCTCGGCTTCGCGCAGGGCAGCTCGGCGACGTACACCTGGATGGTGCAGCACGACGTGCACGGGCTGGCGGCGCTGATGGGCGGCGACGCCCGGGCCGTCGCGCGTCTCGACGAGTTCTTCCGCAGCGGCTACGACCCGACCAACGAGCCCGGCATCCACACCCCGTGGCTCTACAACGCCCTCGGCCAGCCGTGGAAGACCCAGCAGACCGTGCGCGACTACATGGACCGGGTCTACGGCACCGGACCCACGGGTCTCCCGGGCAACGACGACCTCGGGACGATGTCCGCCTGGTACGTCTGGAGCGCGTTGGGCATCTATCCCCAGACACCGAGCCGTGGCGAGATGCTGCTGTCGAGCCCGACGTTCCCGAAGGTCTGGATCAACCGGCACGGCGGCCCAACCACGATGATCAGCGCTCCGGGGGCGTCCGCTGACGCGATATACGTCCGGTCGGCCCGCCTCGACGGGCGCAGCTGGACCCGCTCCTGGTTGCCTGCCTCGGTGCTCAACCGCGGCGGCGACCTGACGGTCAGGGTCGGCGACCGGCCGCGGACGTCGTGGGGATCCTCGCCCCAGGACGTCCCCCGTGATCGCTAGCCGTGCGACCAGGCGATCACGGACCACGCGAAGTACCCGGCGTAGCACCACGCGGCCACGACCACGGCCGTCACCGGGAGGCGCCCCACGAGGAGCGCGGGGTGTCCGTCGCGGGCGCCACCCCTCCGCCGAACAGCGCCGGATCGGGCTGGCGGCGGTCGGAGGCGAGGATCTCCTCGGTGGTCAAGCGGCTCGTTGAGGTCACGGCCCCCGTCTGCCGGCACTTCCGTCCCCAGGGAGGCCCCCGCACCACCGTTCGCCAGGGAGCGAAGCGAACGCCACCGTTCGCCAGGGAGCGAAGCGACCGTGAGCGAAGCGAGGCGGACGCAGGTCCAGGAGTTCGCCTCGCTCCGCTCACAGTCGGCCGCAAGCGGCCTCCTTGGCGAACACCACCGCAAGCTGCCTCCTTGGCGAACACCACCGCAAGCGGCCTCCTTGGCGAACACCACATCGCAGGGACTTTGCTGCGTAGGCTGAGCGGGCGACGACCGACACCCGGGGAAGACAGATCTGTGCAGACACACGAAGTCCCGACGTTGCCCGTGCTGATCCCGGTGACGGCAGCGGCCATCGCCGGCACCCTGTGGTGGCTGCAGCGTCGCGGTCGGCTGACCGGCCCGCGCGCGGTGGTCGCGATCGTCGCGTGCGTCTACGGTGCGGTAGTCCTCGCGCACGTGCTCCTGCCCCTGCCGATCGACATGGACAACGCGCGACCGTGGCGCGCGTCCGTGCACCTCACCCCATTCGTCGACGTCGCCGAGGACCCGATCGGCATGATCTTGAACGTCGCGCTGTTCGTGCCGCTCGGCGCGCTGCTCCCGCTCCTGACCCGGGTGACGTCGATGCGCCGGGCCGCGCTCCTCGGCCTGTGCGTGAGCCTCAGCATCGAGACGGTGCAGCTCGCCGGCTCGCTCACGGTGAGCCCGGGCCGGGTCGCCGATGTGGACGACCTGATCGGCAACACGGTCGGCACGATGATCGGCTACGCGGCCTACTCGCTGCTCGCGATGGCACCCGCGGTGCGCCGCTTGCTCGACCGGGCGGCCTCCTTGGCGGACACACCCTGACCGCGCTAATTGTCAGCGCCTAACCATTGCCAACATTCTATAGAATGTAGATAATGTGACGGTGACCTCATCACTGCAATGCACTTGGCATCCGCAGGACGTGCTGGAGCTGCGCCTCCACCGGCCCGAGCGACGCAACGCCCTGGACCAGACGCTCATCGACGCCCTGCGGGACGCGCTCGACACCGACGCGCGGCACGCACGCTGCACCGTCCTCACCGGAGCCGACACCTTCTTCTGCTCCGGCGGCGACGTCGCCTCGATGCCGGGCGCCGACGACGGGTTGTTCGGTCCGGCCGGCCGGCTCGAGCTCATCCACGGCGTCATCGAGCGGTTCGCGGCGCTGCCGTGCCCGACCGTCGTCGCGGTGGAGGGCTACGCGCTCGGCGCCGGGTGGGGGCTCGCCCTGGCCGGCGACATTCTGGTGGCCGGCGAGGACGCCGCCTTCCAGGCGCCGTTCTCCCAGCGTGGTCTGGCCGCTGACGCCGGCGTCGCCTGGCACCTGACCCGGCGGCTCGGACGCCACGGCGCGAACCGCCACCTCCTGCTGGGTGAGCCGCTCACCGCCCCGGAGGCGCTCTCGGCCGGGCTGGTGACGATCCTCGCTGCTCCGCGTACCGCGACGCGGGTCGCGCTGGACGTCGCCGCGAGACTCGCGGCCGGGCCGGTCGAGTCCGTCGCCGTGACGCGCTGGATGAGCCGCGTCGCCGAGGATCGCGACGTCACCGGATTCCTCCGCGAGGAGCGGATCGGCGTCGCCCTGGCCGGACACGGCCGCGACGCCGCCGAGGGGAAGGCCGCCTTCCGCGAGAAGCGCGAGCCGGAGTTCGCACGATGAGCGCCCAGCCGCTGGTCGGCCTCGAGGTCGTGGAGTGCTCGACGTTCGTCGCCGGACCGAGCTGCGGAATGACGCTCGCCCAGCTGGGTGCCGACGTCGTCCGGGTCGATCTGCCGGGCGGAGGCAGCGACTTCGGCCGCTGGCCCCTGAGCGCGACCGGCGAGAGCCTCTACTGGACCAATCTCAACAAGGGCAAGCGCTCCGTCGCGATCGACTACCGCACCCCCGCCGGACGTGAGCTGCTCACGGCCTTCACCACCCGCACCGGCGACCACCGCGGCGTCTACGTCGACAACGTGGTGGGCCGGCACCGGCTGCGCCACGACGACCTCGCGGCACTGCGCAGCGACATGATCACCGTCCACGTCGAGGGCTTCGCGGACGGCCGACCCGCCGTCGACTACACCGTCAACGCCTCGATCGGCATCGCCACCATGACGGGGCCGGACTTCCTCGACACCCCCGTCAACCACGTGCTCCCCGCCTGGGACCTGCTCACGGGCATGCACGCGGCGGTCGGCGTCCTCGCCTCCCTCGAGCGGCGCCGGACGACGGGAGAGGGCAGCGCGATCAACGTGGCCCTCTACGACGTCGCGGTCTCGGCGGTCGGAGCCCTCGGCTGGTTCGCCGAGGCGGAGGAGGCCGGCGCCGATCGGCCCCGCCACGGCAACCACGTCTTCGGCTCGTTCGGCACCGACTTCGCGACGTCCGACGGCTCGCGGATCATGGTCGTGGCGCTGACCGAGGGACAGTGGGACGCGCTGTGCGACGTCACCGGCACGCGGGACGTCTTCGCCGCCCTGGAGAAGGCACTCGACCTGGACCTACGCCAGGAGTCGGCGCGCTACGAGGTGCGCGAGACGATCGCGTCGATCCTGCGCCCCTGGTTCATCGCCCGCGACCTTACTGCGCTCCGACCGCTGCTCGACCAGGCCCGTGTCCTGTGGGCGCCCTACCTGTCGGTGGTCGAGGCCGCGGCCTCGGCCCGCGCCTCCAGCGACCCCGTCCTGCACGACGTCGACCAGCCCGGCGTGGGCCCCATGCCCACCACGGTCTCACCGCTGCGCTGGGCGCAGACCGAGCGCAAGCCTGCCCTCACGCCCCGACTCGGCGCCGACACCGGCCCCGTCCTCGCCGAGTCGCTGGGTCTGACCGATGCCGACCTCGGCCGCCTCGCGGCTGACGGCGTGATCGCCCTGACGTCATGACGACGGCCCGTTCGCTGCTCTTCGTGCCCGGCGACCGTCCGGACCGGTTCGCCCGCGCGGCCACGAGCGGCGCCGATCTCGTCGTCACCGATATCGAGGACGCCGTGGCGCCCGAGCGAAAGGACGCCGCCCGGGCCGCGATCGACGATGCCGTACGGGAGGGCTTGCGTCCCGCGGTGCGCATCAACGCCGTCGGCACGCCGTGGCACGCGGACGACCTCGACCTGGTGCGGCGCCACGGACTGCTCGTGATGCTGCCGAAGGCAGAGGAGGCAGCCCTCTCGGCGCTCGACGGGCTCCGGGTCGTCGCCCTCGTCGAGACGGCGCGCGGCCTGCTCGACGCCCCACGGATCGCCGCCCACCCCTGCGTGGACCGGCTGGCGCTGGGCCACCTCGACCTGGCCGCCGAGCTCGGCGTCTCCCCCGACAACCGGACGATCGTGGACGCCGCGCGCGTTCAGCTGCTGATCGCGTCAACGGCGGCCGGCCTGCCCGGTCCCGTCGACGGCGTCACCGCCCAGCTGCGCGACCCCGAGTGGCTGCGGGCAGATCTCGCGGCCGCGACGGCCGTCGGCTGCGCCGGCAAGCTCTGCATCCACCCCGACCAGATCGCCCCGGTCCACGCCGCCCTCGCACCCGACGACGACGAGATCGCGTGGGCCCGGCGAGTCCTGGCCTCCGCCGACGCCGGCGTGTCCGTCGTCGACGACCGCATGGTCGACGCCCCCGTCCTCGCCCGCGCACGCACCATCCTCGCCCGCACGGACGAGGCACGAACCGAAGGAGAGCACCCGTCATGAACGCACTGCTGGACTCGCAGGTCGCCATCGTCACCGGAGGTGCGCAGGGCATCGGCCTGGCCATCGCCCGCAGCTACGTGGACGCCGGAGCGAAGGTCGTCGTCGCCGATCTCGACGGAGAAGCCGCGGTCGCCGCGGCCACCGAGCTCGGCGAGGACGTCGCGATCGGGGTCGCCTGCGACGTCGTCGTGGCCGACCAGGTCCAGGGCGCCATCGACGCGGCACTCGCCCGATGGGGCCGCTTCGACATCATGGTCAACAACGCCGGCATCACGCGTGACGCCACGATGCGCACCATGACCGAGGAGCAGTTCGACCAGGTCATCGCCGTGCACCTCAAGGGCTGCTGGAACGGGACGCGGCTGGCGGCCGCGCACCTGCGTGAGCAGAAGTCCGGCGCGATCGTCAACATCTCGTCGCTCTCGGGCAAGGTCGGCATGGTGGGCCAGACCAACTACTCGGCGGCCAAGGCCGGCATCATCGGCATGACCAAGGCCGCCGCCAAGGAGATGGCTCACCACGGTGTCCGCGTGAACGCGATCCAGCCGGGCCTCATCGCCTCCGCGATGACCCGCGCGATGCCGCAGAAGGCGTGGGACCAGAAGATGGCCGAGATCCCCATGCAGCGCGCCGGTGAGCCCGAGGAGATCGCCTCGGTCGCCCTGTTCTACGCCTCGGCGATGTCGTCCTACATGACCGGGACCGTCGCCGAGGTGACCGGCGGACGGTTCATGTGAGGCCGCCCGGGCTGCTCGTCGACCCGGAGACCGTCCACGCACTCGCCGACCTCCTCGGCGCGGACGACCTGGACGTGGCAGCGGGCGCTCCCCTGCCGCCGCTGTGGCACTGGGCCGCACTCGCCCGCTGGCGTCCATGGGCCTCGCTCGGCCGCGACGGGCACGCCGAGGACGGCTCCCTGCCAACCCGGCCCGATCTGCCCCGCCGGATGTTCGCCGGTGGGTCCCTCGTCGTGCACCGTCCGCTGCGGATCGGCTCGACCGTGCACGTGTCCCGCAGCGTGCAGGACGTCAAGGACACCGAGGGCCGCTCGGGCCCGCTCCGGTTCGTCACCGTCCGCGACGTCGTGGAGGACCAGGACGGGATCGCCCTCGAGGAGCGGCAGGACATCGTCTACCGTCCGGCCCCCACGGGCCCGACCGCTGCGACGCCGCGGGAGCCTACCTCCGTCCTGCCGGCGGGGCCGTCGGGCCTCGACGCGTCCGCTCAGCCGTGGACGTTCACCGGCGACGCCCCGTTGCTGATGCGCTTCAGCGCACTCACCCGCAACACCCACCGCATCCACTACGACCACCCGTACGCGACCGGGGTCGAGGGCTACGAGGGCCTGGTCGTGCACGGCCCGCTGCTCGCCATCGTCCTGGCCGAGACGGTCCGCCGCAGCGGCGCCGCGATGCACCGCGTCGACCACCGCGGACGCTCGGCCCTGATCGCCGGGCACCGCGGCGAGCTGCGCACCGAGGCCGGCCCCGACTCGACCCGAGCCACCTTGTCCGAGCACGACCGTCTGTGCGCCGAGATCACCGTCCACCACCACATCCAGGAGTCACCGTGAGAGAAGCCGTCATCTGCGAGCCCATCCGCACCCCCGTCGGGGGTTACGGGGGGAGCCTCGCGCCGGCCACGGCCGCCGATCTCGCCGGGGCCGTGCTCGCGGCCCTCGTCGAGCGCACCGGGCTGCCGTCCGACGCGATCGACGACGTCATCCTCGGGCACTGCAACCCGAACTCCGAGGCCCCCGCGATCGGTCGCGTCGCCGCCCTCAACGCGGGCCTGGACCTGCGGACCGCAGGCCAGCAGATCGATCGTCGCTGCGGATCGGGCCTGCAGGCCGTGGTCAACGCGGCGATGGCCGTGCAGACCGGAGCGGCCGACCTCGTCGTCGCCGGCGGCGCGGAGAGCATGAGCAACGTCCCCTTCTACTCCACCGACATCCGTTGGGGTGCCGCTCGCACCGGCGTGACGATGCACGACGCCCTCGCCCGCGCACGCCAGACCGCGGGTGGCCACCGCTACCCCGTGGCCGGCGGCATGATCGAGACGGCCGAGAACCTGCGACGCGAGCACTCGATCTCCCGCGCCGACCAGGATGCTCTCGCCGCTCAGTCGCACCAGCGTGCGGTTGCCGCCCAGGAGGCCGGCATCTTCGCCGAGGAGATCATTCCCGTCACCGTCGGCACTGGCCGCCGCCAACGTACGGTCGAGGTCGACGAGCACCCGCGGGCTGACACGACCGTCGAGACACTGGCCGCGCTGCGCCCGATCATGGGCAAGGTCGACCCCGACGCGACCGTGACGGCCGGCAACGCGAGCGGTCAGAACGACGCGGCAGCCGCGTGCATCGTCACGACCCCCGAGCGCGCCGCCGCCCTCGGCCTCCGTCCACTCGTCGCCCTCCGCAGCTGGGCCGTCGCCGGCGTCCCGGTCGAGACGATGGGCATCGGTCCCGTCCCTGCCACGGCCGCCGCCCTCGGCCGCGCCGGCATCACGATGGACGATCTCGACATCATCGAGCTCAACGAGGCGTTCGCCGCACAGGTGCTGGCCGTTCTGCGCACATGGGGCCTCGACGCGGACGACCCGCGGCTCAACCCGCACGGCTCAGGCATCTCGCTCGGCCACCCCGTGGGAGCCACTGGCGCTCGACTGGCCGGTTCGCTGGCCCGTGAGCTGCACCGGCGCGACGGTCGCTACGGGCTCGCGACGCTGTGCATCGGCGGCGGCCAGGGCATCTCTGCGGTCTTCGAGCGGGTCGGCGCGTGAGCGCCGCTCCCGTCGTCATCGACTCGGCCGAGGTGCTGCACGGGCTCGTCGGGGTCGAGCTGGGGCCCAGTCGGCCCCTGGTCGTCACTCAGGAGCGTATCGACGCCTTCGCCGACGCCACCGGAGACCACCAGTGGATCCACGTGGACCCGGAGCGGGCCGCCGACGGACCCTACGGCGGCACCATCGCGCACGGCTACCTCACGTTGTCCCTCGTCTCCGGGCTGAGCGACGACCTGTTCGTCGTCGAGCTCGGCAGCGCCCGCATCAACTACGGCGTCGACCGGGCCCGTTTCCCGTCCCCCGTCCCGGTCGGTTCCACCCTGCGAGCCTCGTGCACGGTCGTGGACGTGGTGGACCGGGACAGCTCGTGGCTCGTGACGTACCGCTTCACGATGCAGGTGGAGGGCCAGGACCGCCCGGCGTGCGTCGTGGACAAGCTGAGCCTCATCCTCGCCTGAGCGCCGTCCGGCGTGCGTGCCGGACCAACCAAGAGGGGCGGGTGGCCATCGGCCACCCGCCCCTCTTGGTTGTGTTCTACGTGTCAGCCGCCGTAGCCGTAGGCCTTGTTCCAACGGGCCACGATGTCGGCGCCCAGCTCACGCGCGTCTTCCGGCGTGTACAGCTCGAAGTCCGGCGAGTCGGCCGTCGGCAACGTGTAGTCGCCCGTCTTGGTGGCCGGGATGTCGGTGCGAGCCGCGACGAAGCCCTGGGCGGCCGCGAACTGCTGCCCGGAGGACGACATGCTCCAGTCCTGGAAGAGCTTCGCCGCCGCGCTGTCGAGGCCGGCCTTCGTCACACCCTGCATGTTGTACGTGCCCGAGACGCCTCCGGGCGGCACGACGAGGGTGATGGGCGCACCCGCGATCTCGGCGCCGTACGTGCTGTTGAAACCGGACGTCGCGACGTGGATCTCACCGCGGGCCAGCGCCTCGAGCTGCGTGCTCGTGGTGTCGAAGATGCGCGGCTTCAGGGCGGCGAGCTTGCCCCAGTAGTCCTTGCCGAGCCTCTCCTCCTGGAACTGGGCCAGACCCTGCACCGTGCCACCGGCACCCGCGTGGACGATGCCGACCTTGCCCTTCCACTTCGGGTCCGTGAGATCCGCCCAGTCCTTCGGGGCGTCGGCCTCCTTGACCACCTGGTTGTTGTAGGAGAAGGCGTACGCGGAGTAGTAGGGCGCGTAGTAGAGACCGTCCTCGTAGACGACGCCGTCGACCTTGGAGACCGTGTCGTAGGACGCGACCTTGTACGGCGCGTAGACGCCCTTCGAGGCGAACTCCTCGGCGATCACCGGATCGGTGATCGTGACGACGCCGGCATCCAGACGTCCGGCGCCGCTCTCGCTCAGCACCCGCTCTGCGAGCTTGCCCGACGGCATCCGGGTCATCTTGACCTTGACGCCGGTCTCGGCCTCGAAGCGAGCCGCCGTGACCTCGGCGCTCTCAGCCCCTGACGCGGTGTACCAGGCGACAGAACCTTCCTTGCGCGCTGCCTTGAGCAGATCGGCGTCCGCGACCTTCTCGCCGCCGATCACTAGGCCGTCGGAGTCGTCGATCTCCGGCATCGCCAGGATCTCCTCGGCGGCGCTGGCGCTGCCGCCTGCCCCGCCTGACGAGGAGCTGCCACCGCACGCGGCGAGGCTCAGCGACATCACCGCGGCAGCGGCGACGGCGACGGACTTGGGGATGGTTCTCATGGGCGTGCTCCTTGACGTGCGGGGGTTTGGTGCGGGCTGCCCCGGCGGGGGCCCGGTCGCTGACGGCTCACTTCTGGGCGAGACGTCGCGGGATGTAGGAGAGGATGAACATGAACAGGCAGTACAGGAGGCTCATCGCCGCAGCGCCGCGCAACGCCCCTCCGTTCTCGAAGGCGTCGTAGATCGTGATCGAGAGGATCTTGGTGTCGGTCGTGTAGAGGAACAGCGGCACCGTCAGCTCACGCATGCTGAGCATCAGGAGCAGCAGGAACGTCGACAACAGACCGACCTTCATGAGCGGCACCGTGACGGCGAGGATCGCCCGCGAGCGGCTGGCACCGAGCATGACGGCGCTGTCCTCCAGGTCGCGATCGGTCTGCATGATGGACGAGGCGATGCCCCGGAAGCCCTGCGGCGACTGGACGGCCACGAAGGCGATCGCCATCACCGCGAGCGTCCCGTACAACGGGATCGGCATCACCAGCCAGGTCCACAGCAGGCCCATGCCCAGCACGACCGCCGGGATCGCGAGCGGCACCATGGAGATGCCCTCGATCAGCTTGCGGCCACCGACCTTGGTCCGGTACACCGTGTAGCCGCACAGGAACGCCAAGATGGTGCCGGCGGTTGCCGCGAAGAGGCTGACCACGACGCTGTTGGACGTGGCCGACAAGAAGTCGGCCGATCGGGCGACCTCACCGATGATGCCGAGGTCGAAACCGCCCGGTTCGAACAGGTCACCCAGCGTCGACATGTACGGACTGGTCTGGCCGGCTGTCACCAGCAGCGCCAGCAACGGCAGCACGATGGACAGCGTGAAGAAGACGAGCACGGCGATGAACGCCGGCGTGCGCCAGCGGCCGAGAGCGATCTTCTTGTTGCGGACGCCCTTGCCGCTCACCGTCGTGTAGGAACGCTTGGCGATGACCCGGTTCTGCAGCATCGTCGCGATGATGACCACCGCGACCAGCACGACCGCGATGGCCGCGCTCTCGTTGCCACGCGACGGCGTCGCGTTGAGCAGCCGGAAGATGAACGTCGGCAGGGTGTCGACGCCACCGGGGGTGCCCAGCACCTGCGCGACGGGGAAGTTCTCGAAGATGAGAGTGAAGGTCAGGATCGCCGACCCCAGCACGGCAGGAAGGGCCAGCGGGAACGAGATCCGACGCAGCATGGTCCGCGTGGTGGCGCCGTGGATGTGCGCCGCCTCCTCGAGGTCCGGGCTCATGAGCGAGAGCGCGGCGTGCACCATCAAGAAGGTGTACGGCGCGTAGTAGATCGCGAACACCATGATCAGGCCCGGCATCGAGTACAGGTCGATGAACGCGGGGAGCCCCAGGTCCCGCAGGCCGATGTTGAGCAGACCCGCGTTGGGGCTGCCGAGGATCGACCACGCGAGCGCGCCGACGTACGACGGCAGGAACATCGGCATCAGCCCGACGAGGTACACGAACTTGGGCACCCGGATGTCGGTGCGGGCTGCCAGGAACGCCAACCCGCCACCGATCAGGGCAGCCAGCAGCGTGGCCGAGATCGCCATGATCATCGAGTTGAGGAACGCCTTGCGCACCTCGGGGACCCCGAGAACGCTGAAGTTGTCGAACGTCGGCGAGAAGCTGATGTTGCCGGGGCGGGGCACCGAGCCCGTCATCGCCGCGAGCAGGACGAACCCGGCCGGGATCAGGATCAGGAACGCGAGGAATGCGATCAGCAGGCCGGAGCCCAGCCAGGTGCGCCAGAAGCTGATCCGAGCCGGCCCCGGGGGCGCGGCGGGCGGTGCCGGATCGGGCGCCGGCGCCGTCACGAGGGTGCTGGCCATCTCATTCACCGCCCTGGGCGGCGCCGCTCGCCGCGAGGGGCGCGGAATCGGTCCACTTGGTCGGGAACCCGGACGCGAGCTCCGGGACCTCGTTCGGCAGCACCTTCACGTCGCGCGCATCGACGTGCACGAAGACGCGGTCGCCGGGGTGGAAGACGTTGATGGCCGAGCCGGGCACCGTGGTCTCGAGGACCGGCCCCGCGTCCAGGCGCACCGCGCACCGCGTGGTCGCGCCCTGGAACACGGTGACCTCGACGCGACCTTCCCAGGTGTTGACCCCACCGCTGACGCCGTGGTCGTCACGCTCGGTCGACACCCGCACATGCTCGGGGCGGATGCTGACGCTCGACAGGACGTCGTGGTCGACGGCCGTCTCGGTGACGAACTGCATGTCGTGGTCGACGGAGTCAACGTGGTGACCCTTGGGACGGCCCACCGGGAAGATGTTGAGCACGCCGAGGAACGCCGCGATCGTGGCGGACGCCGGGCGTTCGTAGATCTCAGTCGGAGATGCGAGCTGGGTGATGCGCCCGTGCTGCATGACCGCGATGCGATCGGCCAGGGCCAGGGCCTCGCCCTGGTCGTGCGTGACGTAGACCGACGTGAGACCCAGCTCGATCTGGAGGCGACGGAGCTCGACCCGCAGGTCGTCGCGCAGGCGAGCGTCCAGGTTCGACAGCGGCTCGTCCAGGAGCATGACGGCCGGCTCCATCGCGAGGCTGCGGGCCAGGGCGACGCGCTGCATCTGGCCGCCCGACAGGGCGCTGGCGCCGTTCTCCGCCACGGCCTCGAGCCCCACGATGCGCAGAGTCTCCAGTGCCTTGCGGCGGATCTCGTCCTTGCCGAGCTTCTGCTGCTTCAGGGGGAATGCGACGTTCTCGAGCACCGTGAGGTGCGGCCACACCGCGTAGGACTGGAACACCAGGCCGACGTTGCGCTTGTTGGCCGGCACGCGGGTGCGGGACTCAGCGTCGAAGACGGTCCGCCCCCCGATGCTGATGCTGCCGCCGGACGGGTCCTCGAGGCCGGCGATGCAGCGCATCGTGCTGGTCTTGCCACATCCGGACTGCCCGAGCATGACGATCGACTCACCGTCGGCGATGTCGAGAGAGAGATTCTTGACCGCCCTGAAGTCGCCGTACGACAGCGAAAGATTCGAAATGGTGACGTCCATGATCAGCTCTCATCCGTGGTGGTGGTGGAGTCTTCGCCCTGGTCGGCGAGAACGGTGACCAGCGCGTCGAGGGCGATGATGCCCTCGGTGTCGCGGAGGACCGCGACGGGATTGATCTCGGCCTCGACGACGTCGGGGCGTTCGATCGCCAGGCGGGAGACGGCGACGACGAGATCAGCGAGCGCGTCCAGATCGCCCGTGGGCGCCGAACGGTATCCGCGCGAAAGCGCCGTGGCCTTCACCCGCTCGATCATCCCGGCAGCGGTGTCCCGGTCGACAGGCGCCATCTGGACGGCGCTGTCGCCGTACAGCTCGACGGTGACGCCGCCGGCGGCCAGCACGACGAGCGGTCCGACCGTGTCGCTGACGCGATATCCGACGAGCATCTCCTGCACGGGGTCGACGACCATCTCCTGCACCAGGACGGTGTCGGCAAGGACGTCAGGACGGTGCCGGGCGACCGAGTCCAGGATGCGTCGGCGGGCCTGCTCGAGGCCGTCGGCGTCACGGATCCCGACCTCGACACCGCCGACGTCGGACTTGTGCGCGATGGCGTCCGAGAGGACCTTGACGACCACCGGGTACGCCAGGTCGGCGGGAACGGGCTCCCCCGGGCCGAGCACGAGGCTCTGGGGGAATCGGGCGCCCACCTGCTTCAGCACCTCGGCGGACTGCTGCTCGTCGAGGACCCGGGTGCCACCGGCGGCAGGCGTCTTCACGCCCGCGAGCGCCTCGCCCCGAGGCGCCCGCGAGCGTAGCGTCGCAGCAACCGCCTCGGCGCAGGACTCGACGGTGCGGAACGCGGGGACGCCGGCACGGTGCAGCCGCTGCAGCGTCTCGAGCGCATCGGGCAGGGCCCACGCGACGACCGGCAGCCGACGGTCCGCGAACTCCTCGATCGCGCTCGCCGCGAGCTCGGGGTTGAGCCGCGCCGAGGAGCCGATGACGAAGACCAGGAGGTCGAACTCCTCGCTGTCCTCCAGGATCCCGAGGACGTTCAGCACCTTGTCGTGCCGTGTGCCCGCGAGGGTCAGGTCGATGATGAGACTCTCCGAGACGGCGATGCCCGCCTCGTTGATGCGCGCGAAGGTCTCTGCCGACGGACGGGTGAGGGCGATGCCACGCATCTCCAGCTCGTCGACCGCCAAGGCGGCGCCACCTCCGGTCGAGGTGATGACACCGACCCGCGGGGCGTCGGCGTCCCGGATCGTGCCCATGAGGCGACGCTGCACGGCTCCGGCCTCGATGAGCGACTCGAAGTTCTCGACGCGCACGAATCCGCAAGCCTCGAAGAAGGCCGACGCCTCGCTGTCCTCACCGGCCAGAGCGCCGGTGTGTGACACGGAGAGCTCGGCGGCGGCGTCCGAGCGGCCCAGCTTGTAGACCGTCACGGGCTTGCCGCGCTCGTGGGCGAGCTCGGCGAACGCTGCCAGCGACGCGGCGTTGTCGAGCGACTCGAGGAACAGGCAGTACGCATCCACCTCGGGATCGTCGACGGTCGCGGCGCAGATCTCGCCCAGCGTGAGGTCGATCTCCGAGCCGGTGGACACGAGCCCGGCGAACCCGATGCCCACGGCCTTGGCACGGGTCATGAGGGCACCGATGACGCTGCCGGACTGCGACGCCACGAACGTGCGGCCGACGGGGATGGCCTCCTCGGCGAACGCGGCGTTCGCGGTCAGCATCAGGCCCGCACCGGGGTTGACGACGCCGATGCTGTTGGGACCGATGAGCCGGACCCCGTGTTCACGGGCGACCTTGAGCAGCTCGGCCTGGCGGACCGCGCCCTCCTCGCCGGCCTCGGCGAAACCACCCGAGAGGATCGTGACGACCGGAACTCCCCGCGCGCCGCACTCCGCAACGGCGTCCACGACGAAGCGGGTGTCGGCGACGACGAACACGTGGTCCGGCGTCTCGGGCAGGCTCGCGATGCTCGGCCACGCCCTCTCGCCGAGCACGGTCTCGCGTCGGGGGTTGACGGGGTAGACCCGGCCGTTGAAGCCGGCCTTGCGAAGGAAGGCGAGCGGTCGGGCCGTCGTCTTGGTGATGTCGTCGGAGGCCCCGATGATCGCGACGGACCGCGGGTGCAGCATGGCGCTGCCGACTGTGGGCCTGGCCGTCTGGGACAGAACGGTGGTCATGGAGTCGTCACTCGCTTCCGGGGGTTTCAGAGGTCGACAGGGCGACGTCGAGCGTCGTCCGGTGGGTCGGGGCGGTCCAGGTCTGCTCGGCCAGGGCCGCCGCGCGGTCGGAGCCGATGATCGGGCCGGCGAGACGGACGAGCTTGCCGGTCATGTCCTCGTCGCTGACGGGGTTGGACGGCTCGCCGTACGGGGTGTCGACCCGGTGGGTGAGGACCGATCCGTCGCGCAGGGTGATCTCGACGATCGCGGGGCGCAGTCGGGGGTAGACCGCGTCGATGTCGGCGTCCGCGACGACCGAGACCCGGTCCACGAGGGCGCGGATCGTGGCGTCGTGCCGGACGTCGTCGCCGAACTCGGTGAGCCCGACCTCGTCGAAGGCCAGCGCGACGGTGACCGCGAACGGGATGCTCATCTGCGCATCGAGGAACTCGTCGACGGTGCGGGCGGCGTGGTGCGAGGCGACCGTGTACGTGCGGACGGTCACGGACTCGACATCGCCGGCCTTGACCTGGTGCTCGGCCTTGAGCGCCCGGACGGCGTCGATCGGTCCGTGCAGGTGGCGGCAGCAGGGGTACGGCTTGACGTAGGTGTCGAGGAACGCCCACTTCTCGCCGAGGTCGCCGACCAGCGTCTCGTTGTCGAAGTCGCCGCGCGCGAACGCGTCGATGTAACCGTGCGGGGCCTCAAGGACACCGCGCGGACCGGTCACACCGGCGGCGGCGAGCTCGGCGCTCGCGATGCCGTCCCGTGCGGCCTTGCCCGGGTGCAGGCGCTTGACCTCGGCCGCCTGGCCGAGGAAGGCGAACAGTCCGCCGGCGTGCGAGGCCGCGATGCCGAGCGCGTGCTCGATCTGCTCGGCGTCGAGACGGTGCAGCACCGCGACGGCGACGGCCGAGCCGAGGACACCGGTGACCGGGGTGTTGTGGAAGTGGTTGCGCCACGTGGCCGGGTGTCCGGCTGCGGCGAGGCGGCACACGACCTCCAGGCCCACCGCGAGGGCGCGCTCGGTGATCTCGTCGTCGCTGCCGGCGGCCTGAGCGGCGGCCAGGACGGCCGGGAAGATGACCGTGCTGGGGTGGACGCTGCCGGGGGTGTATCCGTCATCGACCTCGAGGCAGTGGGCGCTCGTGCCGTTGACCAACGCGGCGCCGAGCGCCGACAGGCGTCCGGTGCCGACGGCCTCGGCCTGGTCGCCGGGGTACTGGATCGCGGCGTGGGCCGCGACCTGGCGCGACGTCGGTGCCGAGGACCCGGGAATGACGGCCGCGAGGTAGTCGACCCAGAGCCGGCGCACGTGGTGGCGCGCGGCGGCGTCGAGGGGGCGGTCAGCCTGCGCCGCGGCCCAGTCGGCGAGCTGCGCTGTCAGGTTCATCTGGACGTCACTCACTTGGCCACAGCTCCTGCACGCTGGTCGAAACGACGGCCGAAGACCGACTGCGCGATCGTGTTGCGCAGGATCTCCATCGAGCCGCCGGCGATCATCCATCCGCGGGTGCGGCGGACGATGTACTCCATCGGGAACTCCTGGGAGTAGCCGCTGGCGCCGAAGATCTGCAGCGCCTCGTTGGCCACCTTGAACGCGGTCTCGTTGGCGTGCAGCTTGGCGATGGACGCGTACGTGGGATCCGGCGATCCGGACTCGGCGTCGGACACCGCGCGGAACAGCAGCAGCTTGGCGGCGTCGAGCTGGACCCGCATGTCGGCGAACTTCCACTGCAGGCCCTGGAACTCGCACAGGTTCTTGCCGAACTGCGTGCGCGTCTTGGCGTGCTCGACGGCGCGGTCGTACGCGGTCTCGGCAAGGGCGATCGCCCGTGAGGCGTTGCCCATCCGCTCGACACCGAAGGTCGACATCATCGACCGGATGGCACCGGAGTCGGCGAGCACGTACTCCTTGGGCACGCGGCACTCGTCGAAGTACAGCTGGCAGTGCGACTCCCCCGACATGTGCAGCTCGCGCTTGCCGCGGGAGAACCCGGGGGCGTCGAACGGGACGAGGACGGCTCCGATGTCCTTGGTGGTGGGGCCGAAGCGGCACCACACGACGGAGTAGGAGGCGTCGGGCCCGTGGGAGTTGTAGATCTTCTGACCGTTGAGGACGACCTCGTCGCCGTCGTAGCGGGCGGTGGTGCGCAGCTCGGTCAGCGCGCTGCCGGCCTCGGGCTCGCTCATGCCGGCGGTGACGATGGCCTCACCCGCGAGCAGCTTGGGCAGCACCTCCTCCTTGACCCGGTCGGAGCCGAACTTGGCGACCTGGCGGATCGCGCCGAAGTTGCTGGCCTGCAGCGCGTCTGCACTGTGGGGGCACACCTTGGTGATCGCCATCATGACGAGCACCGCGTCCAGCAGCGACGCGCCCTGGCCACCCATCTCAGGGGACAGGGTCAGGCCGGTCAGGTCGTTGTCGGCCAGCACCTTCAGGCTGTCCCACGCGAACTCGGTGCGCTTGAACGCCTGCGGGGCGAACTCCTTCTCGGCGAGCTTCGTGACGGAGTCGACGAGGGCGGTCTGATCGGGGGTCAGGGTGAAATCCATCATGATCCTTCGGTACGTCGTGTCACGCCACGGTCTGGCGTGCGGGGGCAAATTCGGTGAGGGTGCGGCGCAGGTCCGCAGGGCTGAGGTCGGCGACGCCGTCGACGAGCTCCCAGATGCGGCGGGACTCGGCATCCGGGTCGAGGCCCGCCACCGTGAGGCAGGAGCGGATCTTGGCGTCGACCGCGGAACGGTCGAGGGGCGCTTCGGGGCCGCCCGGCATCGGGGACTCGGCGACGTGGACGACGCCCGCGCGGTGCAGCTCGACCGTGGCGCCGCTCATCACGGTGCTGGCCGGCAGGTCCTGGCGAACCTCGACGGCACGAGCGGCCGAGGCGATGACCGGGTCGACGACGTCCGGGCCGGCGAGGGTCGCGACGTCGTAGCGGCCGGAGGTCCAGATGGAGGCCACCTGCCACGGCACCGAGAACTGTGCGTCGATGATCGGCTCTCCGCGATCGGCGTACGGGCGGGCCACCATCGCGTAGGACGCACCTTCGGGCAGACGGACGACGAGCTTGTCGTCCGTCTGGGCGCCGTGCGCCCGGTACAGCTGCTCAGCGGCGGCGATCGCGGCGTGGCCGTAGCGGCACGCGGGATAGGGCTTGATCGCGAGCTCGGCGCCGGCGAAGGGGCCGTCGAGCACGTCCGCGACGGTGACGTCTGCACCCGGGAGCAGTCCGTGGTCGCCGGTGAGCCAACCCCGGGGTCCTTCGACGCCGTTCAGGGCGAGCGCCGCGGCATAGAGTCCGGCCTGTACGGCAAGACCGGGCTGGACCCGCTTGGCCAGCGAGCTGTCGACGACGGCCTGACGTGAGCCGGGCGCGAGTGAGACACCGACGGCCAGGGACATCGCGTTCTCGATGCCGGCCCGATCCAGCCCCCAGGTCGCTGCGGCGGCCGCCGCAGCGGCGGGGGCACCGAGCCCGGCCGTGCGGATGACACCGGCTCGCGGGCCGACGAGGCCGCCGAGGCGCGAGAGCGCCTGCACGCCGACAACGATCCCGTCCGCGAAGCTGCGCCCCGAGGCGTTGCGGCGCTGGGCGGCAGCCAGAGCCGCGGGCACGGCGATCGCTGCGGTGTGGACGACGGCGGTGTCGTGGGTGTCGTCGAAGTCCCACGCATGGATCAGGGCAGATGCCGCAGCGGCAGCGCCCTGGGGCGACCACGTGCGGGGGGTGTAGGGAACGACGATGTCGCCGTCCCCCAGCTCAGCGGACGCTGCGAGCATCGCGCGCAGTCCGGGCGCCTCGGCACCCGCGGCCATCAGGCCCCAGGCGTCGGCGACCAGGACGCCCCAGCGCTCACGCTCAGTCGCGTCGAGAGAGTCAAGCTGACTCAATTGGTGCTCCGATCGTCAATGTCCAGAGGGAGTGACCGTTGTCACGGCCGCGTGTCCGGCATCACTCTAGAAACGATCTCTGCGCTTGTCTACATATTCTATAGATTCTTTTCTGTACGCTTCTGTGGCAGACTGCTGCTCCATCCGGCACAGTCATCCGTGGGCACGACGCCGGCTCGCACCCGAGCCTCCGATCCCCTCGACGATCAAAATCTCCCTGAAGGAGCGCCATGGCCAGCGACGACGTCGCGATCCCAGGTAGCCGCACCGCGTACGTCCTGGAACGCCTTCGCGCCGACCTGAGGAACGGGCTCATCAATCCCGGCGACCAGCTGCGCCAGGTCGAGCTCGCCCGCCGCTACGGCGTGAGCGCCACACCCGTTCGCGAGGCGCTGCGCGTCCTCGAGGCCGACGGCATGATCGATTACCACACCCACCGCGGCGCCACGGTGCGCGACTACACGCCCCAGATGGCCACCGACCTCTACCGCATGCGGGCCGAGATGGAGTCGCTCGCAGTCACCGTCGCGATGGAACGGATGACGCCCGAGGTGCTGGCCGGAATCCGCGTCGCCAACGAGGAGCTCTTGGCGGCCACCGATTCCGCTGCCTCCTCCGCCGAGCTCTCACGACTCAACAAGGCGCTCCACTTCGCGATCTACCAGGCGACGTCGCCGGTCATGATCGAGTGCATCGAGATGTTGTGGAGCCGGTTCACGCCGTCCGTCACGTTGTGGAGCGTCAGCGGTTTCACCACCGAGCTGCGTCACGACCACGAGGCGATCCTGAGCGCGATCGAGGACGGTGACGCCGAGCGGGCGAGCCGCGCGATGCACGAGCACATCATGCACGCGTGCGACCTGCGTGCCACGCATGCCGCGCTCCGCCCGGCGGGTCCCGTCAGCGACGCTGCCGGCGACGGATCACCCCAGGCCCCGTGAGGTCACCGCTCCGCCGCCCTTCCTGGTTCACCTCCCTGGTCCTGATCTCGATCGCGTCCCACGCGGTTCTGAACGGCGTGCGCACGCTCATCTCCTACCGGGCACTCGCGCTGGGCGGGGACGCGTTGTCCGTGGGCATCGTCACGGCCTCGTTCGCGGTGCTGCCGCTCCTCGTCGCGCTGCCCATCGGTCGCGCCGTCGATCGCGGTCACGGCATGCGGGTCCTCCGGGGCGGACTCGTCCTGACGGTGGGCGCAGTCGTCCTCGCTGCCACGAGCACCAACCTCGGCGTCCTGGCGGGGGCGAGCGCATTGCTCGGTTTCGGCCAGATCCTTCACACGATCGCGTGCCAGAGCCTGATCCCGCTCTGGTCACCCCCAGAGCTGATGGACAAGCGCTTCGGCCAGCTGACCCTCGGCGTCTCCGCGGGACAGTTCCTCGGCTTCCCGCTGGCGGGCATCGTGGCAACGCTGTCGAACAGCGGCGCAGGCGGTGACGGCACGCTGAAGACGACGTTCTCGCTGATCGTGATGGCGGCGGTCGCCACGGCCGCCGTCCCGCTCGCCTACGCGTTCTCACCCGCGTCTCGCGCGGTACGGTCTCGCCGGGAGCAGGTCGGGACCCAGCAGTCGAGCCTGACCATCCTTCGTCAGCCGGGCATGAAGCCGGCGATGTACTCGTCGATGACGGTGCTGTCCGGTCTGGATCTCCTGACCGCCTACGTCCCGGTGCTCGGCGAGCACCTGGGCCTGAGCGTCGGCATGGTCACCTTCCTGCTGACGATGCGCGCCCTGGCGTCGGTGCTGTCGCGGATCGCACTCCCTGCGCTCCTGGTCCACGTCGGTCGCCGCTGGCTCATCGTCTCGGCGACGCTCGTCTCGGCCATACCCGTCGCGCTCATCCCTCTGACCACGAATGTGGTGGCGTTGAGCGCGGCGATGCTCGTCATCGGATTCTTCTGGGGCATCGGACAACCGTTGACGATGGTGTGGGTGACGACCGTGTCGCACCGGGACAACAGGGCCACGGCGCTGTCCCTGCGCCTGGCCGGCAACCGGATCGCCCAGTTCGCGGTCCCCCTCGGGGCCGGAGCCGTCGCGGGAGCCACGGGTGTCGGCGTCATCTTCTACCTGACCGCCGGCCTGCTCGCGTCCTCCGGACTCCTGTCCCTGAGCGCCACCCGACGCATGCCCGACTGACCTCTCCCCCACCCCACCGTTCGCCAGGGAGGCCGCTTGCGGCCGACCGTGAGCGAAGCGAGGCGAACCCCAACCCCCACCGTTCGCCAGGGAGCGAAGCGAGGCGAACCCACCAACCCCCACCGTTCGCCAGGGAGGCCGCCCGCGGCCGACCGTGAGCGAAGCGAGGCGAACCTCCACCTGTGGAAACCCAATTGCCCCCACAAACCACGCCGCAGCACGATGCCGCATGCCCTACACGTACCTCCTGCTCTGCGCGGACAAGACCTACTACACCGGCAGCACGTACGACCTGCTGACCCGTCTCAACCAGCACCGCTCTGGTGAAGGCGCCGAATACACCAAACGGCGACTACCCGTGAAGCTCGTCTACTACGAGGAGCACGAGCAGATCGCGATGGCGTTCTGGCGCGAGAAGAAGATCCAGGGCTGGACACACGGCAAGAAACGCATGCTCGTCAGCGACGGGCCCGGGGTGAGGGTCGAGGACGACTCGCAGCTCTTCGGCGGGTCCGGCGGCTGAGCGGTTCGCCTCCGCGCCCTCCCGTTCGCCAGGGAGCGAAGCGACCGTGAGCGCAGCGAGGCGGACGAACCCACGCGGTTCGCCTCCGCGCCCTCACGTCGCCAGGGAGCGAAGCGACCGGGAGCGCAGCGAGGCGGACCGGGCCCAAGTAGTTCGCCTCGCTTCGCTCACACTCGGCCGCAAACGGCCTCCCTGGCGAACACCACCGTCCGCCAGGGAGCGAAGCGACCGTGAGCGCAGCGAGGCGGACCAAACCCAAGTAATTCGCCTCGCTTCGCTCACAGTCGGCCGCAAACGGCCTCCTTGGCGAACGACTCGCTCGGCAGCGAGGCGGACGCAACCCAAGGGGTTCGCCTCGCTTCGCTCACAGTCGGCCGCAAACGGCCTCCTTGGCGAACACCCACGGCCGCCAGGGAGCGAAGCGACCGTGAGCGCAGCGAGGCGGACGAAACCCAAGTAGTTCGCCTCGCTTCGCTCACAGTCGGCCGCAAGCGGCCTCCTTGGCGAACACCCACCGTCCGCCAGGGAGCGAAGCGACCGTGAGCGCAGCGAGGCGGACCCGGTCCAAGTAATTCGCCTCGCTTCGCTCACAGTCGGCCGCAGGCGGCCTCCTTGGCGAAAGGGCGGCTAGGTGCGGGGCTTCCAGCCGATGGCGGGCAGGACGTAGTCGGCCAGGGCTGAGAGCAGGCGGGCGTTGTAGTCGACGCCGAGCTGGTTGGGCACGGTCAGCAGCAACGAGTCCGCGGCCTGCACGGCGACGTCGGCAGCCAGCTCCTCCGCCAGCACGTCGGGCTCGCCGACGTACGACTTGCCGAAGCGGGCGAGGCCGCCGTCGAGGTGACCGACCTGGTCCTCGCCGGAACGCTCGCCGAACCACGCGCGGTCCTGTGCGTCCAGCACCGGGATGACGCTGCGGCTGACCGAGACACGCGGCTCGCGCTCCCAGCCGGCAGCAGCCCAGGCAGAGCGGAACAGCTCGATCTGCTCGAGCTGCAGCTGGTCGAAGGGCACGCCGGTGTCCTCGGTCAGGAGGGTCGAGCTCATCAGGTTCATCCCCTGCTGGGCGGTCCACTCGGCGGTTGCGCGGGTGCCGGAGCCCCACCAGATGCGGTCGGCTAGGCCGGGTGCCTGCGGCATGACCGGCAGCGTCACCGAACGTCCGGTCATGCGCGGATCGGACTCGACGAGCCCGGCGCCGGCGATCGCCGCCCTGAACAGCTCGGCGTGGGCCCGGGCCATGTCGGCGTCCGACGTGCCCTCGGCCGGCACGTGGCCGAACGCCTCGTAGCCGCGCAGCGCGGTCTCGGGTGATCCCCGGCTGATGCCGAGCTGCAGCCTGCCCTCGCTGATGAGGTCGGCCGCGGCGGCGTCCTCGGCCATGTAGAGCGGGTTCTCGTAGCGCATGTCGATCACACCGGTGCCGATCTCGATCCGGCTGGTCCGGGCGCCGACGGCCGCGAGCAGCGGGAACGGCGAGGCGAGCTGCCGGGCGAAGTGGTGCACCCGGAAGTACGCCCCGTCGAGGCCGAGCTCCTCGGCCGCGACCGCGAGGTCGATCGACTGGAGCATCACGTCCGACGCCGTACGGGTCTGGGACCCGGGCACCGCCTGGTAGTGGCCGAAGGAAAGGAAGCCGACGTTCTTCATGCAGGCGTCAACCACATCGGCGGTCCCGATGTTCCGCAGAGGTCAGTCGTCCATCCGCACGACGCGGGGCTCGCACGAGCGGCCTTCCTTGCCGCCCTCCGCAAGACGGTCGAACGGGACGACGGCCCGCTCGCCGGGCCCGAGCTCGACCCTCAAGGTCTGCCGGCCCAGCACGTCGGAGGTCGCGGTCGTGAGCACGGCGACCCGCGCCAGGTATCCGGCCCGTTCGTCGGTGCTGTTGACCAGCGTCATCCGCGCGGACCAGACGCCGTCCTTGTCGGGCGCGCAGACCAGCTTGACCAGCGCCGGGTCGGCATCCGCGCCCACCCCGTCCTTGACGTCCGGCGTCGCCGTCGTCGTGGCTCGGGTCGGCTCCGGGGACGCCTTCGAGTCCTTCGCGTCGCTGCCTCCGCACGCGGTGAGAGCTCCGGCGAGCACGAGCACGGCGGGGGCCAGGACCTGGGAGCGGGTGCGCATGACGACAACCAATCACGTCCCGGCCCGGTCCGCACGTCACCGGTCCCCGGCGCCACACCGGGGACCGGATGACCCGCTACTCGCTCTTGTCGCCGACCAGCGTGCCGGCGGCCACCATGCCGAGCTCGGGGTGCTCGGGCTCACCGACGAGGTGCTCCTCGATGACCTCGCGCTTGACCCGCGGGATCAGCAGCGCGACGAGCGCCGCGACGACGAACGCGATCGTCAGCATGATGAATCCGTTGGTGTAGCCGGACTCCTTCGGCAGCCCGTTGGGGAACACCGAGGCGGTGACGATGCTGGCCATGACCGCCGCGCCGACCGAGCCGCCGATCGTCCGGATGTTGGCGTTCATGCCACTCGCGACACCGGTCTGCTCCGGCGGGACGGCCGCGACGATGAGGTTGGACAGGCACGCGAAGATCAGCCCGACACCCACGCCCATGATGGCGTTGGCGACGTACAGCTCCCACTTCTCGTCGTGCGCGAACGCCAGGATCGCCATCGAGCTGGCGGCGATGAGGCTGCCGATCACGACGACCGTCTTGGGGCCGATGAGCCGCACGAACGTCCCAGACAGCAGGCCGACGACGAACATCGTGACGGACGAGGGCAGCAGGATCAGGCCGGACTCGGTGATCGAGGCGCCGAAGCCGTAGCCGGCCTCGGTCGGCGTCTGGGTGAATTGCGGCAGGAAGCCGAACGAGGCGTACATCGCGAAGCCCACGAGCAGCGCGACGAGGTTGGTCGTCCACACCGCCGGCAGGCGCATCATCGTCATGTCGATCAGCGGCGACTCCGAGCGCTCCTCGACCATGACCCACGCGACGGCCAGGACGACGGCCGCGACGATCAGGCCCAGCACGCGGCCGGAGGTCCAGCCCCAGCTGCGGCCCTGGCTCAGCGCGAGCAGCAGGCACACGAGCCACGCGGACAGCAGCACGGCGGGCAGGACGCTGATCTTGCCGGGCGTACGCACGGGGGACGCGGGGACGACGAAGAATGCGGCGACCGCGGCGACCGCCGTGACGATGCCGGGGATCCAGAACAGCCAGTGGTAGTTGAGCGCCTCGACGATGGGTCCGGCAAGGACGAGGCCGACGCCGGCGCCTACGGCCGCGAGCGAGGCGATGATGCCCACCGCGCCGGGGATCTTCTTCTCGGGGAACTCGTCGCGGATGATGCCGAACGCGAGCGGCAGCACGCCGCCGCCGACGCCCTGGATGATGCGGGCCACGATCATGGGCCCGATGCTCGTGGCGAGCGCGGCGATGATCGAGCCGATAGCGAGGCCGACGAGCGCCACGACGAGCAGCTTCTCCTTGCCCACCTTGTCGCCGATGCGCCCGATGATGGGCGTGAACACCGAGGCCGACAGCAGGTACGCCGTCAGGACCCAGGTCACGGTCGTCTGGTCGGTGTTGAGATCGACCTGGATCTCGGACAGCACCGGCGTGACGAGCGACTGCAGCAGCGCGAAGCTCGCGACCGACACCGCGAGCACGGCGAAGGTCAGCTGGTAGTGGGAGCGGTTCTGCGGGTTGGCCACGAGGACCCTTTCGACAAGGTAGTTGCACAAGGCAATCACCTTGCCGAGAGAGCATACGGTCCGCGCGCGCCCGGTCGTCACTTTCGTGACGGGACTCACCCAAACGGAGCCGGTCTCCGCCCGTGGCCGGTGACGGGCCCCGCGCGCCACGACCTAGAGTCGTACCCGTGATCCTCGTGGCCGTCGTGGTGCTCCTCGCCGCCCTCTCGACCGGGCTGCTCGTCCGCCGCAGCCTCACCGCCCGGCCCCCGCTGGCCGCGCACGTCCCGGGCCAGCCGACCTGGCTCAGCCCCGCTCCCCCGCTGCGCTTCCGCGCGTGGGCCATCGCGGCCGCCGTCCTGACGGCGATCACGGTCGCCTGCATCCTGTTCGCCCCGGCGTTCCAGGTCGCTGCCGCCCTGCTGGCCGCGGCGGTCCTCGGCCTCATGGCCGCGATCGCCGGCCGGTACGCCTCGGGGTGCCGCGAGTCGCAGGAGGCCGTGGACGCATTCGCACCGCGCCTCGCGGTGCCGTACGCCGGCAAGGTCGGCGTGCACATCGGCATGTGGTCGCCCTGGATCGAGCGGACCGGCATCCCGTGGGTCATCGTCGCGCGCACGCCCGCCCTGTTCCGTGAGCTCGCCGCGATGTATCCCGGCACGCCGATCGTCCAGGGCACGATCCCGGCCTCGGTGACGGGCGCGTTCTATCCCCACGGCGCCGCCTCGAACGCCGACTTCATCGCCGGCTCGGCCGCGACGCACGTCTTCCTCGGGCACGGCGACAGCGACAAGCCGCTCAGCGCGTCCGATCGGGTGCTGCAGTACGACCTCGTGGCGGTGGCCGGCCAGGCCGCGATCGACCGCTTCGCCGCCGCGGGCCTCGCGATCCCCGCCGACAAGATCCGCGTGATCGGTCGCCCCCAGACCGAGGGCATCCTCCCCGGCCGCAAGCGCCGCTCCCGCCCCCCGGTCGTCCTCTACGCCCCCACGTGGCGCCACGCCGACGACTCGCTCAACGTCTCGTCGCTGGCCGTCGCCGACCAGATCGTGCAGGCGCTGCTCGACCGCGGCTGCACGGTGCACTTCCGCCGCCACTTCGCCGGACAGAACCACGTCGAGGCCGAGGCGATGATCGTGCGCGTCAACGAGCTGCTCGAGGCCGATCACGAGCGCACCGGGCGCCCGCACCAGTGGGGCGCCGAGGCGATGGAGCGACCGCTCATCGACGCCTTCAACGACGTCGACGCGATGGTCTCGGACGTCTCGGGCATCGTCGTGGACTTCATGGCGAGCACCAAGCCGCTCGTGATGTACGCCGCGCAGTACGCCGATCCCGACGAGTTCCGCGCGACCCACCCCACGGCCCAGGCCGCGTACGTCATCGACCGCGACCTGGCGCAGCTCGACAAGGCCCTCGACGCGGCCCTCGGCAAGGACCCGCTCGCGGCGGTCCGGGCCGAGCGCGCCGACTACTACCTCGGCGGCCCCGACCGGGCCGAGCCCGCAGCCCGGTTCATCGCCCTGCTCGAGGAGCTCGGCCGCTAGCCGCAGCTCAGACGCCACCCCTTCATTCGTCACGTCGGGATACGCCTGCCGCCGTCCCGCCATGGACCCACGCCTGGACGTCGCAGTAACCGGCCTCGGCGTTTCGCCCCTGTTTTGATGTCGGCCAGTGTCGGCGGACCTGGAGCGTTTTGCCAATTGGTGTCGCGGGGGACGGCAGGCTGGATCTTAGGTCCTGCGACCACTCATTGAGGTGACAACGATGCCCGCGCGAAGGTGACTTCCGTGACGTTTCCAATACGAAGGTTCGGGCGGCACTCCAATGCAACCTGTGTTTACATTCATAGCCGGATCCTCCCGCTTTTCCATCTGGGTCAGCGCTGCCCGACCAGCAACCTCATTGAGAGACCACAATGCGTTCCTTACAGGAAACCGCGATTCGAGTTCTTCCGGAACTGCGTGCTGTCCAAGTGGAGCAAGGACTCCTCATGAGTCCAGCGATGCACTGGTTCTTTGACACTAATTACGACCTCTTCGAGACGTCGATACCCCCTGGTTTTGAGCGCATGTCGCTTCGCCGCGCGGCATGGAGGCTCCTGTCCTCCGACGCTTCAGTACTAGAGGTTCCGGAGCCGCTCTGGGCGAGATTCCTCCCGCAAAACGTGACGTTGGTTGTTGCGTGGCGCTTAGGGGGATTGCTCCGCCTGCGGAATCGCAAGGCACGTACGTACGCAATCGAAAACAATTCTCCTGGTGAGGCTCTGTTTGGTCGCTCGATTCCCTGGCCGCTGGATGTCTTTGTGCGTTTTGCTCTAGGCGCGTTCATGCGCATGTTCTTCGAGAGAGTTGCACTCGGGACACCAGCCGCCGCTGACTCGTACGCGACGCTCCCGTTCTTCAGACGTATCGAACACTCAATGATCCTCGGCCTACCGACGCCTTCATTGGGCGCCGATGAGGCGGAAGCCGATCCAAACACCGCGATCTTCGTAGGACATCTTGACGCGCGTAAGGGCCTGCCAGAGCTCATGAGCGCCTGGAGTGAGGTAGAGCAGCGGCTGCCTTCTGCTTCGCTGGTGGTGGTGGGCGCTGGGCCGTTGCGCGAAAGCGTCGAGAAGTGGGTTACCGCGAGACCAGGGTCACGCCGATACCTGGGCCAATTGCCACATGACCGGATCCTCTCGGTCGTAGGGCAAGCTGCGGTCGTTGTGGCTCCCTCAGTTCGCGCGAGGAGGTGGCGCGAACAAGTTGGTCTACCGATCGAAGAGGGACTATCAATGGGACGAACCATAGTGACGACCTCTGAGACAGGACTGGCCGATTGGCTTCATCAACACGGACACAGCATCATCGCGTCGGACGCGCTTGAGACCGACCTGTCTAGAGCGTTGGTAGACGCGCTAACCTACCCGATTGAGCCGTCCTCGGTGCTGGACTCACTGCCGACCCGGCACGGACGGCTCGTCGCAGACTCGTGGCTGCATCGCGCCTACTGAAAGGACTTGCTCATGAGCCGAGGACATGTCCTGGTCGCCCTTGGCGCGGGGTCGCGCGCAGGCGACGCGGCTTGGATGAACTCGGGGGTGGCGACCAGGGTCATTCACCTCGACCATGCTGCCCCTTCAGGTCGACGACTTCGGTCGAGGATCTTGGGCATGGGAATTGACTCTCTTCTCATCGCTTTGAAAACTGCTTTCAGCGGGGTCCGGGGACCGGTGCTGGCGGCCAATCCATGGGTCGGGGTCTCGCTACGCTTGCTCGGCTGGCGTCATGTGAGCGTCACGGGCATCTACGCCGAGGCGGGGTCGAGAAATCACCGCGTCTTGCGGCGCCTTCTGGGCTCGTCTTCCGTGGTCACAATGGTCGAGAGCGAGGCGCGATCGTGGCGGGAGGCCGGTGGGCGAGCGATAGCTGTCCGATATGGGAACACCTTGCAGTACCCACCGCGGGTGCCCAAAGTTAACTCGGCTGTACGTATATTTGTTGGTGGCTCCTCAGACCGCGACCATCAGGTTCTCGAGGATCTGATTGCTCGTGTGCAGTCCAGCCAGTTCGAAGTCCATCTGACGATCACTCTGGACGAACAGCCCGCTTCGTGGTCAAACGGAAGTTCCACCATCACCCGCACTGGTCGCCTAACCAACAGCGAGTTCGGCGCGCAGATGTCGCAAGCCGACGTGGTGTTCCTACCTCTCGTCGACGGATCGCGCGCAGCGGGCCACATGGTCGCGGTCGGAGCGCTGGAGACAGGTGCGCCGGTCATTACTACGCGATCTGGCGGAATGGATGGCTACGTTGACGGCACGTTTGTTGCGACGCTGGACGAACATGCTGACCTACTCGACCAACTGGTAGAGACTGGCCTGGCATGGCGAGGGCGGGAGACGGAAGTACGAGAGCACTGGGCCAGGGAGTACAGCCTTGAAGCATACGTCGTCAGGGTTGGCGAAGCTCTGAGTCAGTTGGAAGCAGCGCGCTAGCGGTCGAAGCTTGTCAGCGCTTCTTAAACCCGTCGACCCATTCGGTCCATTGTGCGTCCGTGCCTTCGAGGTAACGGCGGCGCACCTTGGCCCAGTCCTCTCGATTGGTATCAATGGCGGCGCGAATCGCGCACACCCAACTCGATACGTCCTCGTCTTTTCCAAGCAGACGATCGTCTAGGAGAACCTCAGCAAGACTGCTTTCGGCGGGGCCGACGACTGGCGTGCCTTGCTCAAGGCAACGTATCGCCACTCCGCTCTGAAAGAACCGCCGGTACGGAATCAGGACCGCCGAGGCAGACCGGATCAATGGATCGATTTCGAGTTCGGGCACGAATCGCCGGTCCATGTCCCATCCAGCGATGTCCGGCCACCCACGGCCACTGACTCGGAAATCGACGCCGCTACCCATGGACTCGGAAAGTTGGGCCATGAGGTCTATGTCGCGATCGGGCTTGAACTGCCCGAAGACCAGCACAGAAGGGCGCCCGGCATTGTTGCGCGGCGCTACTTGTTCACGCTCCGTGAGAAGTGGGTGGTTCAGCAGCGTCACGTGGCGAAACCCCTGAGAGACCAGCGCGGACTTGGCCACTTGGCTGTGAGCGATGAGTCGAACGCCAGGTATACGTCGGACGATCGCCACTAGTGCTCGGCCATGCCCGAATGCACGAACTAACGGGACAGGGTCGTGGATGATTGTCACCCCCCGGCCCCGCGTAACCAAGGCCACCAAGGCTGAGTCGACGTGTCCCAATGCAGGCCAAGCAACGACCAGTGAATCACTGGGGCGCAATAAGCGTGCCGCGGCGATGATAGACCGATAGTGTCGCATCAACCACCGAACCCTACTGGTCGAGGATGCGCTCGGCTCGGCTTGTGCCCGAATCTCGACGGAGGCGCCAGATCTTTCGAGCGTGGCGCGTAGTTCCAAGTTGTAGTGAGCAAGCGCAACACTGACCGGATTGATTACTACGACGTTCACAAGCCGGTCCTTCTCTCAGCCAAGACCTTCCGTCCCGCGCCGTATCCGGCCGCTAGTTGACGCAGAGTAGCGAGTGGAGCGCCGGCCCGGAGTCCCCGGACGAAGCACTTGGAACATTCCCACAGAACCGCGACTGACCTAAGACCGAGGGTTCCCCACGACGCTTGAAAAAGTTGCACATTGCGTGCGAGAAAGTAAGCCGGTGTGCCGTGGGACGACTGCTCCGCCTGGGCATCTTGCACGACCTTGACCGACCCGCCCCTGCGATTGATCTGCAGGTGGTAGTCGACCTCTTCCATGTAGAGGAAATAGTCCTCTCTCATGGGATGCCTCTGCAGCTCCTCCAGCCGGTAAAGAACCGCCGCGCCGTCGAGCCACAACGTTGCCCCACGGCCGCGGGTGCGGCCGTCCTGGTGTCGCGGAAGGCTTAGCACCCTCGTCAGGAAACCACCCTCGGACCATGAAGCGCCGGTGCTGGCGTTGCGAAGTGCTGGGCCGACGGCTTTCAGACTCGGATCACTGTGCAGCTCGCGGACCATATTCTCCACGGCGCCTTCGGAAAAGGTGACCTCGTGGGTTACGACAAGCAATAGCGAGGCCTCGGAGTCGCTCGGTATCGAGATGACGCCGTAATTAATGGCGGCGGCATAGCCCCTGTTCGCGATCGAGCTCACGCGAATGGCTGAATGCGCACTGGAGGCCACCTCGCTCACGTCACCCAACATCTCACTGTTATCGACCACGTGAATTCGGTCGGCCGGCAGCCCTTGGGCTAACAGCGATGCCAGACAGCGACGAAGAGTCTCAATGCTGTTGTGATGTACGACGACGGTCTGGACTTCCTGTAGGCCCTTCATGATGCCCCTGATTCGTGCAGCCATCGGTCCGCTCTAATGCGCTGAGGTTCCAGCGGTAGCGACCCAATCACTGTCTTCTTAGGAATGGGTGAGCCCAATGCCTCCAGCAGTGCGCCAGCAAGCTCCACAACCTGGTAATCAGACCGAATGACCTGATGACCCTGCGCTTCGAGCCACGCCGCGAGGCCCGTGTCTCTGCTTGTAACAATGGTGAGGCCGGACGCGAGGCCCTCCACGATGGGAAGCCCGATTTGCTCCCGCCAACGCCCTGCCCGCCGCGAAGGGGCCACGAGCACCGCGCACTGTTCGATGTGGGCGTCCAGGGCCCCATGCTCCACGAAGCCCATGTAATGCCGCGTCTGAGGCGAGGCGGAGCACCAAGCCACAACCTTTTCGGTCAGGGGACCTGTGCCCACGACACGAAGACGGGCCCCCGGGCTCTGCCTCTCGACCAGCTCCCATGCGGCCATAAGATGTTCCATGCCTTTGCGGACCGAAAGCTCCCCTACGAATATCGCATCGGTGGATGAGGTATCTAGGTCGATGCTGTTTCGCGGCGCTGGCAGCTCTGTAAACTGCGCGTACTTGGTGCTTTCGACAACCCCGCCGTCGCCGTCCACGTCACCGCTGATGAGGGCGGAATAGGCTGACGCCGCTGAGGGAGAGCCGAAGGCGATTCGATCGACAAAATGGCTGATGAAAATGCGTAGGGCAGTCACGACGAGGACGTGCGCTACCCGAGAACGCTTACCAACGAGCGTTTCCAGATCGTTATTCTCGATTGCGTACATAACCACCTCCCTCCGGGAGGCCGACAATAACCCGCGAAGTCGCCACACGAGAGCCATCGTCGCTGTTCTCGGAAACTCCCTCAACCACAATGGCTCGGGGAGTTCGAGAGTGACGGCCCTACTCCTAGCGAGAACTGCCACGGCACCTATCAGTCCCACCCGACGGAAGCTCTTAGGCACTGACGTCCTAGAAAGGTCGTAGTTTTCCGCGAAGTACAGGTGAAGCGCCGGAGTGAGGACCTCGGCCCTTTCAACCTGGATTGATCGCAGTTCGGGGAGGACACGAATAGATGATGCAGCTGACACGGGTCTCGCTTCCAAAAGTACCACCGCCAGACCACCGGACTGATTGAGCTGATAGCGGGTTAGTGTGCGGCGGAGATGGGTGCCTCACACCATACCCATGTCGCTCCGCGGGTGACACTCTCCGTGGCTCCGGCCCATCGCGACCGCCTCCGTCGAATCGAACCTAGAAGACTCATCTCAAGTCTGATTCAACTGAACCGTAACCAGACGAGTCCGCCGACGCCGAAAAGAGATTCTTGGCTCCCGCCGAAGGTTCCGTCTTGGTTTCCGATGTTGGAAGAACCGACCGAAGGAGTGACTCGTAGGCCACGCAAACCCCGGACCAGGAGTATTGCTCGGCCGCTCTCGCTATCGAACGCTCCCTGTAATCCCCCGAGTCCTCAATCATGCTGATAACACTGCGAGCAATCGCCTCTGGCGTCGGCTCACAGAACATGCCAGCATCCGCCAACACTTCGCGGTTGTAAACGGTGTCCCGCGCCACGACGGGAGATCCGACAGTCATAGCCTGTACAAGAGCGGGATTCGTACCTCCAACGCTGTGCCCGTGGAAGTAGGCCCCAGCGTGTTGCCAGAGCGCGAGGAGACGCCTGTCATCGCTGATATGACCCATCCAATAAACTCGCGAGTTGCGCTCAGCAAGCGAAGCCACCTCTTCGCGGATCGGATGCCCTTCCGGGGCCGAGCCGACCAGCACGACATCGTGCGTCCTTGAGATCTTCTCGGCCGCCAAAACGAACTCCGAAATCGTATTCTCGGGCACGAATCTCGCAACCATCAGCGCATACTTATGCTTGGACAATCCTGCCTCAACGGGAAGCTCGCCCACTGTCTCGCCCCCGTATGGAATAAAGGTGCCTGTTCGTCCGAACTCTTTCCTCCAGAACTCACCAATAGCTCGGGCATCAAACACCAGGTGATCCGCGAACTTGGCAGTGAGCCGCGCCCCCCAGAGGAACATGGCCTTGGCCACTCTGCCCCACTTGGCGCGGTGCCACTCGATGCCGTCCACGTTCACTACTACGGGGATGCGCCGCATCTTGAGGAGTGGCAGCCAGTAGCCGTTAGCAACGTTCATCACCAACACGACGTCCGGCTTCCTCAGAAACGCGTGGAGACAGGCACTCAGGCCGAAGGTCAGGGTGCTCAGCGAGTTCGAGTCGATGCCTGCGGTCTCCACGGACCGGATGCGCCCATCCAAGGTTGGATCGTCCGTCTTCAACTGCCCTTTACGGCCATAGACAGTCACGTCCCAGCCATGGTCTGCAAGGTGTGGAGCCAACTTGCGAACGGCAGTCTCAAAACCCCCGTAATAGCTGGGATAACCCCGGGTGCCGATGATGGCCACCCGCTTGGGGCGGGATCCCCCAGTCTGCTTCAGCATTCAGTAAGCTCCCTCGGATTTGACCACAGCACGGAGTGTCCTCCAAATGATTTGAAGGTCTCGAAGCATCGACCAGTTCTCGACGTAGTCCAGATCTAGCCGAACTGTTTCGTCCCACGTCAGGTCAGACCTCCCGCTGACCTGCCACAGGCCAGTAATTCCTTGCCGGACCAGTAGACGTTTACTTGCGTGTCCCTCGTACTCCGCGACCTCCGCCGGGAGTGGAGGACGCGGGCCGACCAAACTCATCTCACCCTTCAACACATTGAACAATTGCGGGAGTTCATCGATCGAGAAGCGCCGCAGATGGTGCCCCACGCTGGTGACGCGCGGATCATTGCGCATCTTGAATAGGGGGCCCGAACCGTCGTTGAGCGCCGCAAGAGATGTGACGTGTAAATCCGCGTCGCTGATCATGGTCCGGAATTTCAACATCTCGAACGGCTCTCCGCCCACGCCGACCCGGGTTGACCGATATATGACAGGGCCGGGGCTGGTGACCTTCACTGACACTGCCACGCAGAGCAGAAGTGGTGAAAGAACGAAGAGTGCAATCAGGGAGACCGTCTTGTCGAAAACGATTTTCCCCAGTTTCGCCGCTCCGGCATACTGCGGCTCCTCGAGTTGGATAAATGGCATATTCGCCACTGCACGCAAGTGAATTCGCGGCCCAGAGACGTCCACGACATTCGGTGAGACTAGGAGATCGACCTCGACATCCGCAGCCTCGAGGTCCCACGCAAGGGATCGAAGGCCAGCTGGACCGAGGTGTTCAGTGTCTGTAACGATCACCGCGTCAGCTCCAGTGAAGGAAAGCGCGTCGCGGATAGTTTGATGGGTCCCTAGAACGGGGATCAGTCCTCCTGGGATCTCCAGCCACTCATTGCTCCGGACTTGTCGATCAGGGATCCACACACCGCTGACAGCCATGCCCGAAGTCGGAGCTTGCTGCAGCATGCGAGCCGTATGCATCGCCGACTCAATCCCGCCGATCACCAAGACTCGAGACATATTCCGTCCCTTTGCCCGCCCGTAATGGAGCCAGACGCGCCACAGCTTTCGACTGACCAGCAGTAGTCCTAGGCCCACAGGGAAGGCAACACCCAGATAGCCCCGCGACATGTCGAACTTCAGCATCACGGAGGCTATTGCCACCCATCCGAACAGAAGAACCGTAGTTCGAATCACCAAGCGGTATTCCGCAGCGCCCTCTCCGAGAATTCGGGCGTCCCGCGTCTTCCCGAGCGTGAGCATCAACCACCAGACAGCCGCGATGATCACGCCGAGGGTGGCGTAGCTCAGACGAAGGGGGCCGGGAGTTGTTGCAGACACATCCGTCCCAAAACGTGCGAATTCCGCGATGACGACCGCGGCACCCAACGCGAGGGCGTCAGTCAGGGAAAGGCCACGGGCGTAGAGATCGCGCCAAGCGCCTCGCGCCGGGGCATCGCTCCAGTCCGCATCGTCAGGATTGGATCGACCCCGCTGCCTGCCACTGGCCAGGTGCCTTCCGTCTTCACTGGAAATCGTATCCGTCACGCACCTCTGCCCCCCCCGTTGGACACCTCGCATTTAGGCAGTGCCCTAAGCGAGAACCTGTCCGTATAACCCTAGTGCCGTGCGGCTCGCTCAAAAGGCCCTATCTCATAAGACGAACCTGTGGCCCCGCGAGAGATGAATCACACGATGTGTCGCAGCGCCGACTCACTGCACGTCCCGACGCGTGCGAACGGTCGGATGGAGGTGTCGGAGCGTGCCGATAGGCTCTGTGTGTGAGCACAAAGATCGCCGTCGTTGGCCTGGGGTATGTCGGACTATCGATTGCCGTGTTGCTGTCGCAGCACAACGAAGTCGTGGGGTTGGAGATCGACTCCGACAAGTTGCGAGAACTCACTGCCGGGCGCAGCCCGATCCAAGATCCTGAGATCGAGAGCTTCCTTGCGCGCGGAGACCTGCAACTCAAGTTCACCGACGACCCCGCCCTTGCCTACGATGGGGCGGAATTCGTCGTCATAGCGACCCCTACCGACTACGACGTAGACACGAACTACTTCAACACCCGGACGGTCGAAAGCGTCATCTGCGACGTCACCACGCACCAACCGGACGCCACTATGGTCATCAAGTCGACCATCCCTGTCGGATTCGTCCTGGATGTACGTGGTCGGCTCGGCACGCAGAACGTGATCTTCTCGCCGGAGTTCCTCCGCGAGGGAAGGGCACTCTACGACAACCTTCACCCCTCGCGCATCGTGGTCGGCGAGCAAAGCAGTCGCGCGCGGAAGTTCGCCGACCTACTCATCGAGGGCGCCGTCGAAAAGGAGTGTCCGGTGTTGCTGACCGAGCCCACGGAGGCTGAGGCGATCAAGCTGTTCTCGAACACCTACCTCGCGATGCGCGTGGCCTACTTCAACGAGCTCGATTCATTCGCCATCAGCCATGGATTATCCACCAGACAGATCATCGACGGGGTAGGCCTCGATCCCCGAATCGGTACACATTACAACAATCCCTCTTTTGGTTACGGCGGCTACTGCCTCCCGAAGGACACAAAGCAGTTGCTGGCGAATTATCAGGACGTGCCGCAGACACTGATTAGTGCGATCGTTGACGCGAACCGCACACGGAAGGACTTCATAGCGGACGACATTCTGCGCCGAAACCCGAAGGTTGTTGGCATCCACCGGCTGATCATGAAGTCTGGGTCTGATAACTTCCGCGCTAGCAGTGTCCAGGGCATCATGAAGCGCCTTAAGGCGAAAGGCGTCGACGTCGTCCTCTATGAGCCCGAACTCGAAGCGGATACATTTTTTCGCTCGAGAGTTATCCGGGAACTCGGCGAGTTTAAGCGCATATCGGACGTGATTGTCGCCAACCGACGAGTCGCCGAGTTGGACGACGTGCGAGACCGTGTCTACACCCGCGACCTCTTCGGGTCTGACTAGGCGTTGTCCCGTCTCCACCGCTCTTCCCATCGTGATACCACTCTGGCTAGGACCGGGCGGTAAGACTGGGACGGCGTTAACCTTGACCCCGACTGGAGGTGTGCACCGTGGTTAACTACGGTTACCGCATGAGAAAGACGGTGCCCGCTATTCAGATTTATGGCCGGTTTCTGTCGCTGCCCGATTCGCCGGTCCAGACGTCTCCTAACAGTGGCCGGAAAGTATGACACGGCGCATAATCGCGGGCTTGGTCACTTTCAACCCGGATATGGACCGACTCAGCGAGAACATCAACGCAGTACTCCCGCAAGTCGACGAGCTCGTAATATTCGACAACGCTTCGCTGGAGACGGATCGAATCTCTGCGATCGCGAAGGATTGTGGCGTCACGCTGCTCCGGGCTGGCTACAACAACGGACTGTCGCACGCATATAACCGGATCTTCGAGTACGCCGCCTCGAAGGCCGCGCAGTCGATCCTCCTCCTCGATCAGGATTCGGTGTGCTCGGACGGCATGGTGCGGTCCTTGGCAAGTTGCACCGAACCGGAGACCGCGATCGTCTCGCCACGAATCGTGGATCGAAATCTACGCGATGATCGCGATCAAGTTCCATCTGGAGTGGCGGAAGTTGATCACTGCATCACGTCAGGTTCTCTTTGTAGCCTGGAGGCTTGGAAGGCGGTGGGCGGATACGATGAACGTTTCTTCATAGATTTCACCGACTTCGATTTCTGTCTTCGACTTCGGGCGGCAGGATTTCTGATACTCAAGAACAACGCTGTAACGCTCTCACACGAACTCGGACAGATGCAGCAACATGGTCGGGTCATCGCCTATAACCACTCGGCATTCCGCAACTACCACATGGCTCGGGACATGATTTTCTATGCGAGGAAGCACAGAGCTGCGCCCCGGAACCTTAAGGTTCGTGGCCGTGGAGTGGTCATGACCTACGTGGTCCTATTGCGCAAGACGGCGATCGTCGGCGCCTTTGAACCAGATCGGGTTCGGCGAGTCTCCGCTTTGATCCGAGGGATGATCAGTGCCACCCTTCGCCGCGCGTAAAGACCGCTTCCGAGCGTTAGCGGGGCCGTCCGGGCTTTCGGTAGCGTCGCAAGCAATCGGCGTAGCGCAACTCTTCGGATTGCTGTGGCGGTACGGACCCAGTAATGCGACTGACGCCTACTTCTACTTATTCAACCTAGGTAGCCTGCCCGTACAAATACTCGTCGTAGGCGTCTTCTATCCGATGCTTCTGACGCAGTCCCGGGTTTCACGACGAGGGGCCCTGTGGTTCGCGGTTGGTGCGCCTCTGTGCGCGGTCACTGCCGTCGTCGCTGGCGGAGTTTGGTTGGCTCTGAGCGGCCGAGTTGATGGCGAGATTCCGCTGATCATCGCTTTGGCCGCCGTCAATGCACTAGTCCAGTCCTTGGTCTGGTATCGGGCCGTGGCGGCGGAGGCCGGCGGAACTGCGCACTGGATCGCTAGCGTCGCCCTCCCGGCCAATGCTCTCGCGGCACTCATTGTTCTCGTGCCCTGGGGATCTTCGACTAACACCGTAGTCGCCATGATCAGTTGCCTGGTGATTGGGAATGCTGGCTTACTCGCCGTAATGCTCAGATTTGACGTGGGCGGACCGGTCGTCAGGAATCTGCCGACGGTGCCGGCGGCGCGACAACGAGGCCACTGGTGGTTTCTGGCCAAGTCCGGCACGTCCTACGGCGGCCTAATGGTCGTTCAGAGTATCTCGTTGACGCTGCCACCCTCTGTCCTCACCATCTTATCTATACCCATGAAAATCGTCGGTGCGGTCGCGGCGACGTTTGTGAACGCATTGATGCCGCGGCTGGTGCATCAAGACACTGATTCGCCGCAGGCAGCCTTCCGGTTTCTCCGACAGGTGGTCGTGATACTCGGTTCGCTGGGCGCCTTCGGCGCATTGGCAACGAAGATTGTCGCGCCGGAACATACTGTTCCAGCCGTGATCGTGTGGCTTTGGTTGATCGCGTCCGCAGCAGGTGCTGTGGCACAGAGACTGGCATTCCGGTTCCTGCCACCCAGCTTCTCACGCATCACGATTGCTGTGGTTCCGGTCATCGTAGTGGGGGTCATGGTGTCCACGCAGTGGGCCGGTTTCGGACTAGTCGCGCTTCTATGCGCTTACGCGTTGGTCGATGCCGCCACGTCCTTCCTCCTACTGTTGTCGTTGAAGGATCGGCGCATGTCCTTGCTAACTGGTGGGCTGACGATGTCACTGGTAGCGATCTGGGTCGCAAGCCTTTGAGTCACAGTGCTGTCGGCGCCTGTCCTCAGTCCCCGATGCCGAAGGCTTCTATTAATGTGGAGCCGCCGCTTGGAGTCGCGCCTCGGGGCTGCGGGCGCGCGTTGCGTGAAGCGCCCTCAGGTTCTCCGCCGCTCCTCTGCGGATTTCGGTCGAGGGTCGCGTTTCAGGCGTGCTCGCACTCCACAAGTGGAGCGTTACCCAGGGCTCGGTGCCGCCACCGGCTGTTGTACTAATCGACCCGCCCGGCCGTCGCGAACTCCACGTCAGCGATGGTCGGGGGGATGAGCTCTGGTGTAAGACGGCGGCGTGGGTGCATTCGGCCTTGAAGCGGCAGTTGATCGTTTCCGTGAGGCGTGGTCGTAGACGTCCGACGGGCCTGTGGAGGAAATGTTCTTTCGGGATCGAGGTGCTCGGTCAAGTGAACCGACGCGTATTGGCTCGCTCCGAGCGTGGAAGTGGCAGATCAGCGGGACTGCCCACTCAACTAGTTGGCTCTCCGAAGTCACTATTGGGTGGGTCCGGTGACTCCCATCGGACTCGGCGGCCCCACCGAGACACCCACTTGACCGCGTCGGACGCTGAGAGCGCAACCACGAAGAAGGAGCCCAGTAGCAGCCCGACTACGGCATCTGGAATCGCCTTGAAGTCCATCGCCCGACGCTACGGGCAGGCAGGCAAATATCCGTAAAACCGTGGACGCGCCGGGTGATCGCCCGCGACCTGTAGCGGGCGCTCAACCCCGCGAGGCCACCCCCAGCTCAGGGATGCTCACTGACCCCGGCCCGGTTCCCCGAGGGAGACTCTTCGGCCGGCTCGCTGTCGCTGAGTTCGTCATCGCGCTTGGCCATCCCATATTTGGTCCGGATCTGCTTCTGGGCGTCCGCCAACTCCTTGATCAGACGCGCCTTGTCTCCCTCGAATGACATAGTCGAAGCATAGGCCCCGTTCGCCCCCGACCGCGTGCGTGGTGGCGAATTTCGGTAGTCGTCTGCGCAATAGGAGATGACGTTGCGCGAATAGGTGGCCATTCTCTCTGTGGCTTTCGCGGCCCTCCAGCCTGAAGTGACGACCTCTACCTCGTCTTGAACGAGCGAGAAGGCCCCTTGAACTGGATCGGCACGGGCTTGGCGTCGCAGGCCCGCCCGGCCCCCATTGGGCAGCAGGTGGAGGCACGTGGCGCCGCTGATCACATGGGGCCCGCCCGCAGCACTGAGGATGCAACACCATGCGCGGTCACGGAGCGTCGACAGGGCGCCTCCAGGCTCAGTGAACACCCGATGGCGTTGATGATCCCGACCGCAGATTCTCACAGGCTCCTAGATTGGTTGCCGATAGCCGGTGTTATTCGGCCTTTGTAGCAACGAAGACGGCTGAGTCATAGACACCGGCTCTTCGAGTGGAAATGGACGGAAGTTTGAGTTCTGTCTCGAAGCCGTGCTGACGGAGCTGATCGAAGATGTCATAACCGAAATTCCTATAGGCCAGCACTCGGTCCCGGATTGAGTCCCCGTGCCACTCCTCTTCCATGAGCAAGACGTCCGTGGGACCGGACGTGTCGACTCGTTGAACTGTCGGCCTGTCGTGGCTGTAGGGGACGGTAAATATGTGCTGCCCTCCCGGTCGAAGGACCCGCCGGATTTCGGCAAAACACGTGCTGGGGTGCCTCACATGCTCAAGCACGTCCTCGGTCACAACGAAATCTTGGGACTCATCCTCGTATGTCAGGTCGTGGAGGTCCTGGCAGGTGCTGTGACCGTCCGGAAGCACATCGCCCGGCTTGACGCCAGGCATGAACTCAGAGGTTCTCAGCCGCGGCATGCCGACCGCCAATCCCTTGAGAAGATATCCGGACGCTGCAGCAATGTAGACGTCCCGTTGGAGACCTCGGCGGCGTACCTCCGCGAGCGAGGCCGCCCCGAGCGCCTCCGCGAGGACAAGGGCGACGTGCCGATTTCGGCCGACCGATCGGCAACGAATGCACCGATACCCCCACCTCGGATTGTCTTTATCTGTCAGCAAGAAGACACTGACACTTCCGCAAATCGGACAACGCCCTACCGACGTTTGGGAAACGTTTCTAATGGCTGCGCTGGCAGATCCGCTCTTTCTCATGGCCCAAAGATAACGTGAGCAGACAGCGTGTCAGCGCGCCGTGCCCACGCAACACACCCGCCGTGACGGATCGCAGGCGGCGTGTGGGCGGTGAACTGGAGTCGCTCCGTCGCCGTCTGGCAGCTGCACGAGGGGGAAGGGCAACGACTGGCGAGACGGTCTCACCGGGCACGAGGTACTGCCCGGCATCACGCTGGTGCCGATGCCGGGACACTCCCGGGGCCATGCCGCGGTGGCCGTCGATGCGGGGGACCGCGGGTTGTTCATCCACGCGAGTGATGCCGCCTTCGACGTGACCGTCCTGCCTGGGCGCGACAAGCGGATCCTCGACGACCTGCGATAGATGGCGGGCGAGGTTCGGGCGTAGTGACCAAGGGGGCCAGCTAGGTGGTCTGTTTCCCGCGCACGTGGAACGCGGTGCGGTGGGGACAGATGCTGCCATTGCGCAGTCGGCACCGAAGGCGTGAGCGTCTCCACCATTTTTTCATAGCGCGACGCTATCGACGGAGATGTGGTAACTGGAAGTCACCGATGTGCCGGTGGGACAACATGCCTCGAATGCCGCGAAGTCCGGACGTGGGCGCGGAAAGGCCGGTGCGGCCGTGACGGATCGCACGCGCCGTTTGGGTGGCGAACTGGAGACGCGCTCCGTAAAGTTCGTTGCGCCAATCAATTGCCTTGGCTAACTAATTTTGCGTCTTTTTTCTGAGGTTGTGCCGCTGTGCCCACGTCCACCCGTCGTACCCACTACTGGGTGACGTTCGCCGTCCTTGCCGTCTCCGTCGCGTCCTACACGCTGATGCAGTCGTTGACCGTCCCGGTGCTGTCCGAGATCGAGGCCGAGTTCGACACCAACCAGAACACGGTCACCTGGGTGCTGACGGCGTATCTGCTGTCAGCGTCGGTCTTCACCCCCATCATGGGACGCCTCGGAGACGCGTACGGAAAGCAGCGCATGCTCGTGGTCTCACTCGCGGCGCTTGCGCTCGGCTCGCTGGCCGCCGCGCTGGCCCCGACCATCGGCCTGTTGATCCTGGCCCGGGTCATCCAAGGCGTCGGCGGCGGCGTGCTGCCGCTCGCGTTCGGCATCATCCGCGACGAGTTCCCGATCGAGAAGATCGGCGGAGCGGTCAGCATCGTGTCCTCGCTGCTCGCCGTCGGCTTCGGCGCCGGTATCGTCCTGGCCGGTCCGCTCACGTCGACCCTCGGCTTCCGCTGGCTGTTCTGGCTGCCGTTCATCGTCACCGCGGTCGCCGCCGTCGTTGCCGTGCTCGTGGTGCCCGAGTCTCCCGTGCGTACGCCCGGGCGCATCGCCGTGCTGCCCGCGGTGCTGCTGTCCGGCTGGCTCATCGCCCTGCTGCTCGGCCTGAGCCAGGCGCCCGACTGGGGCTGGGGGTCGCCCAAGGTCATCGGCCTTCTGGTCCTGGCCGTCGTGCTGCTCGCGGCCTGGATCCGCGTGGAGCTGGTCGTCGAGGTGCCGCTCATCGACATGAAGATGATGCGCCTGCCCGGGGTGTGGACCACCAACCTCGTCGCGCTGCTGCTGGGCGTGGGCATGTACGCCTCGTTCGGCTTCATCCCGCAGTTCAACCAGACGCCCAGCGAGAGCGGCTACGGCTTCGGGTCGTCGATCACCGAGTCCGGCATGATCCTGCTGCCGTCGGCCATCATGACCTTCCTGACGGGTCTCGTCGCGGCGCCCATCGCCCGACGGATCGGCCCCAAGACCGTCGTCGTGATCGGCTCGGTGCTGGGAGCGGTCGGCATGTTCCAGCTCGCGGCGTTCCACGACGAGAAGTGGCAGGTCGCCCTCGCCAACGGCATCACCGGAACGGGCATCGGCCTGGCGTTCGCCTGCCTCGCGGGTCTCATCGTCGCCGCGGTGACCCCGCAGCAGACGGGCGTGGCCAGCGGCATGAACGCCAACATCCGCACGATCGGTGGCTCGATCGGCACGGCAGTCATGGCCAGCATCGTCACGGCCCACGTCCTGCCCAGCGGCTTCCCCAAGGAGATCGGCTACACGGCCGGTTTCCTGGTGCTCGGCGGGGCGCTGCTCGCAGCCGCGATCGCCGGCCTGGTCATCCCCTCGGTGTCAGAGAAGAAGATCGCGAAGAAGCTCGACCAGGAACGCAACGACCGCGACCTGTCGATCATGGGCGCCTGAGCCGGACCACGCCTCGATGAAACCCCTCGGAAGCGCAACATCCTCGTCGCGTGGCACCATCGTGGTCCTCGCCGTCGGCGTCGGCTCCTTCGGACTGCTGCAGTCACTCATCGTCCCGGTGCTCTCCCAGGTTCAGGAGCGGTACGAGACCGATCAAGCGACCACGGCGTGGGTCCTGACGTCCTACCTGCTGGCGGCTGCTGTGGCCACGCCCCTGATCGGTCGCATCGGCGACGCCGTGGGCAAGCAGCGGATGCTGATCGTCACCCTCTCGATGCTGGCGATCGGCTCGGTCATGGCTGCACTCGCGCCAACGATCGGCTGGATGATCGTGGCGCGAGCGGTGCAGGGCATCGGCGGTGGCGTGCTGCCGCTGGCGTTCGGCGTCATCCGGGACGAGATCTCGCCTGCCAGGGCGGGCACCGCAGTCGGCATCGTCGCTTCGCTGGTCTCCGCCGCGTTCGGCATCGGCATCGTTCTGGCCGGGCCGATCGTCGACGTGCTGGGCTACACCTGGCTGTTCTGGCTGCCGGCGATCTCGACAGGGTTGGCCGCGATCGGCACCTGGTTCCTCATCCCGGAGTCACCCGTGCGGATGTCCGGGCGCATCAGCGTCATCCCCGCGGTGCTGCTGTCGGCTTGGCTCGTTCTCCTGCTGCTCGCCCTCAGCAAGGGCAACGACCTCGGCTGGGTCTCGGCTCCCACCTTGGGGATGCTCGCCGGTGCGGTGGTCATCTTCGCTGCGTGGATCAGCTCGGAGCACCGGGCCACGACGCCACTCATCGACGTCCGGCTCATGCGCACGCGCGGCGTCTGGACTGCCAATGTGGTGGCGCTGATGACCGGGTTGGGCACCTTCGCCTCGCTCGGATTCCTCCCGCAGATGCTGCAGACCCCGACCGAGTCGGGCTACGGCTTCGGCGCATCGATCTCGGAATCCGGGCTGATCCTGCTCCCGTCCTCCTTCATGGGCTTCGTGATGGGATTCGTCGCACCACGGATGGTGCGGCGGTTCTCCGCGCGCCGGGTCATCTTCGTGGGGCTGGTCTCCAACGCGGTTGCGTACGGGGCGGTGGCGCTGTTCCACGATCAGGTGTGGCAGGTCGCCACCTGGATGTTCTTGCAGGGTGTCGGATCGGGCTGTGTCGTCTCGAGCCTCGCGGTGGTCGTGCTCCGGTCAGTGCCGCCTGAGCAGACCGGGGCCGCCAGCGGCATGAACGCCAACATCCGTCTGGTCGGCGGGTCGCTCGGCACCGCGATGATGGCCGGTGTGATCACTGCCAGGACGGGGACCGGCGGCTTCCCGCTCGAGGTGGGATACCGCGATGGCTTCGTTGTGCTGGCCGTCGCTCTCATCGTGGCAACGGGGGTGGCGCTGCTGATCCCCGAGATGGGTCCCCGGTCGCAGGCGGCCGAGGACGCTGTCCGCGAGCCGCAGGTGGACGCGGCCCGGGCGCAGGTCTAGGCGCTACTTGGTGAACGCGACGGCGCTGATCACGGCGTCGAACTGCGACCAGTCGATCTGGCGACCCTCCGGAATTCGAACACGACAGAAGGGAATCGATAGTGAACCAGACCCGCTCGCTATGACGACGCGGCCGCCGCTTCATCACTTATGCGCTGCACGAGACAGCTCAAGACATAGACCTTGAGCGCTACCGGCAAGCCGCCGCTACCTCTACGCAATTCGTGGACGAGCACATGCCGCTAGTCATCGGCTTCCGTGGCCCTAGCCCTCTAGACACGAAAATCGATCTGCTGCGGTGGGCCCCCCACCAAGCCCCTGATGAAGGTCTGGTTTGGAGTTCGGTGTTGCAACCCGCCTCACGATGCGGGAGATCGCCGCTAACCGACTGCCCGCCCACGGCTTCGACTCGTTCGAGGGGCTTCCCGAGGCGAGGCGCGGAGGGTTCGCCAAAGGCGCGTTCGCGCAAGACCTGCCCGACGTGGGCGAGGCCGAGCTTCACCGAGGCGGGTTCGAGGATTCTCTGCCCGGATTTCTTGAGACTCACGACGGACCGATCGCGTTCGTGCACGAGGATGCCGACGTCTACTCGTCAACCAAAACGATCTTGGACCTGGCGTTCGACCGATTCGCACCAGGAACGATCATCCATATCGACGAGTACTTCAACTTTCCCGGGTGGCAGCAGCACGAGCACAAGGCGTTCACCGAGTTCCTCGAACGCTACGAGGGCGGCGCTGAGCACATCGGCTTCAACGCGCTCCACGAGCAGGTAGCGGTCCGCCTGACATGACACTCAACCATGCTATTCCCACTGCACGAGAGCCTACGTACTCCGCGGGGCGAGGCCCTTGACGCCGACCCGCGCGAGTGGCGCGGGGAGACGTCGGGCCCCTGCTGGGCGTGCGGGTCGGCGGGCAAACCGACTAATCCGACGACCATGTACGGGCCCGCTGGAAGACCAACCAGTTCTATGATTGAAGCGCGCGGACAGCGACGGCCGTGCCACTAATCCGTTCGGTCGATCTTCCCCGATTGCCCCCACCGTATTCCGGCTGCGGCGATACTGATCCCTATGCCGCAGACAAGAGACTCATGGGTCGACGTTACGAAGGGGGTCGCCATCGTTGGCGTCGTCCTGTTCCATGCGGTGTCGCTGGCCACTGCCGCAGGCCCAGACAGGCTCTGGACCGCGGCAGGTTACGGGTTGTTCGCATTCATCATGCCGGTCTTTTTCATGATGTCGGGGCTCTTCGCGGGCCGCCACCTCGATCTTCCTTGGCCCGAATATCTACGGGCACGGGTCTGGCCGATCGCATACCTGTGGGTGGCCTGGGGACTTCTGTATGCAGGGCTTCACGCCGTAACGGACGGTCGGCTCGGTGGGACTCTCTGGGACACCATCTCTCTGCAGACCACTCTCTGGTACCTCGCGGCGTTGGCAATGTACCTGGTCATAGCCCGCGCCGGTCGAGACGTTCCGGCATGGCTTCAAATAGCGGGCGCCACCGTAGTAGCGGCACCGTTTGCGATCTGGTTCCCGTTCGACGCATGGGGGCTCGGGCATACCCCACACTTCTACGTGGCGTTCGCAGTGGCCACCCTGTTTCCGGCACGACTCCTGGCGTGGGCTCGATCCGTTACGTGGCGAATGGTCCCCGGTTTACTGATGGCGTCGGCCGTGCTTGGCGCGGCGGTGCTGGCTGCTCCCCAGACGCGCAGCGTTGTGTACGCCCTGTCGCCCTTGCTTGTTGTGCCCATAGTGTTCGCGCTGTGCCGGCTACTGACCGCAACTGGTCGGACGGCGGAGGCGTTTGCGGCTCTCGGCGTCCAGTCGCTGGCTATTTATCTGATCCACCCGATCGTTCTGGAGACCTTCGGAGCGATAGTTGGCGACAGCGATTCCGCCCTGAGCGTGACATTTCCCATTGGCGCCACGCTCGCTTCTGTTGCTCTCGGGTATCTGATAGGTCGCACCCTCGGACGAGCACCTTGGATCTTTGCGCCACCGCCACGCCGAGCCGAGAGACTGTCCGCTCCATAATTGATCGACGCAGATCTCGGCGAGTCGGCACCGCTTGCGCGGGCGCAGGCGGCAATCCAGGGCGGGATCACACCGCGACTTCTTCGTGCTGGTCCTCGCTCTTGGCGTGGCGACCGGGCTGGCGCCGCTGGTCCCCTAGACGGCCCGTCAGCTGCGGGCGACCGCGGACACTGGGCGACTCCCACGTGGACGCGGTCTGGGAAGTACATCTAGCCCTACGCCAGGACGCTGCTCGCCGGCCGGGGGGCCATCTCCTTGCCCCGGCCGTACTCCTGGGTCGAGACGGGCGAGACCCGGGCCGGATCCGCCCCGGCCTCGGCGAACACGTCGCGGGCGATCTCGAACCAGCTGCGGGGCTCGCCACCGCTGGTGACGTGGTGGACGCCGTACGGTGCGGAGTCCGCGAGGAGGCCGCGGATCCCCGCGGCCAGGTCGCTCGTGTAGGTCAGCCGGCCCACCTGGTCGTCCACGACCGCGGGGTCCACGCCACGCTCGGCGAGCGACTGCATCGTGGCAATGAAGTTGGGGCCGTCGCCGACGACCCAGCTCGTCCGCACGATGTGGTGCTTGGGGACCGTCATGACGACCGCGTCGCCGGCGGCCTTGGTCTGGCCGTAGACACCGAGGGGTGAGAACAGCTCGTCCGTGGTGTGCTCGGGCGTCTCGCCGTCGAAGACGTAGTCGCTGGAGACGTGGACCAGGGTCAGGTCGTGGGCGATGGCCACGCGGGCCAGCTCGACGACGCCGTGCACGTTGATGCGCCACGCGTCGCGGCGGCCCTGGGGCGTCTCGGCCTCGTCGACCTTGGTGTAGGCCGCGGCGTTGATGACGGTGTCGAACTGCGACCAGTCGACCGACCCGTACGCGGCGAGGTCGGCGATGTCGAACTCGCTGCGCGACCACGCGGTGGCGTTAGGCAGCTGCGTGACCAGCTCGCGACCCAGCTGACCGTTCGCGCCGAGGATGAGGGTGCGGGGGCTGTCGGGGTCGCTGCCGGCCGGCTCGAAGACCATCGGGGTCAGGTCGGCCAGCCGGGGGTGGGCGCGGTCCTTGTCGGACAGCTCGGCGACCGCCAGCGGGATCGGCCAGTCGATCGCGACGGTCTCGTCGGCCAGGTTGAGGAACGTGTACTCGGCGTCGGGCGTCCAGTGCGCGTTGACGAGGTACGTGTACGCGGTCTTGGCCTCGAGGGTCTGGTAGGAGTTGCCGACCCCCTTGGGCACGAAGATCGCCTGTCCGGGGCCGAGCTCGGCGGTGAAGACCGTGCCAAAGCTGTCGCCCGCCCGCAGGTCGACCCAGGCACCGAAGATGCGTCCGGTCGCGACCGAGACGAACTTGTCCCACGGCTCGGCGTGGATGCCGCGGGTCGTGCCCACGGCTTCGTTGTAGGAGATGTTGTTCTGCACGGGGCCGAAGTCGGGCAGGCCGAGCGCGGTCATCTTCTCGCGCTGCCAGTTCTCCTTGAACCAGCCGCGGTTGTCCCCGTGGACAGGCAGGTCGAGCAGGAGGACGCCGGGGATCGAGGTCTCGTGGATCGTCAGGTCAGTGGACATGTCGCCTCGTTCGGGTGGCGTTCGGGTGGTGGGGGTGTCGCCTCGCTTCGCTCACGTCCTGGCGACCGGGGGTGGGGGGCGGGGTTGGGGGCATCAGTGGCCCAGTTGCTGGTACTTGGCCTCGGTCTGCGCCTTCTGCGGGCGCCACCAGGCCTCGTTGTCGCGATACCACTCGATCGTCGCGGCCAACCCGGCGCGGAAGTCGCTGAACGCGGGGGTCCAGCCCAGCTCGGCGCGCAGCTTGCTGGAGTCGATCGCATAGCGCAGGTCGTGCCCGGCCCGGTCGGTCACGTGGTCGTACGCGTCGGTCGGCAGGCCGCTGAGCTCGAGGATCAGCTCGATGACGGTCTTGTTGTCCTTCTCGCCGTCCGCGCCGATCAGGTACGTCTCGCCGATCTCGCCCTTGTCGAGGATCGTCAGGACGGCCGAGCTGTGGTCGTCGGCGTGGATCCAGTCGCGGACGTTGAGCCCTTCGCCGTACAGGCGCGGGCGGATGCCGTCGATGACGTTGGTGATCTGGCGGGGGATGAACTTCTCGACGTGCTGGCGCGGGCCGTAGTTGTTGGAGCAGTTGCTGATCGTCGCCTGCACGCCGAACGAGCGCACCCAGGCGCGGACGAGCAGATCGGAGCCGGCCTTGGTCGAGGAGTAGGGGCTCGACGGGTTGTAGGGCGTCTGCTCGGTGAACCGCGCCGGGTCGTCGAGCTCGAGATCGCCGTAGACCTCGTCGGTCGAGATGTGGTGGTAGCGCTTCTCGTGCTTGCGCACGGCCTCCAGCAGCACGTACGTGCCGATGATGTTGGTCTGCAGGAACGGGGAGGGATCGTGCAGCGAGTTGTCGTTGTGCGACTCCGCAGCGAAGTGCACGACCGCGTCGTGATCGGGGACGAGCCGGTCGACGAGCTCGGAATCGGCAATGTCACCCACGACCAGCGTGACCCGATCGGCCGGCAGACCGGCCAGCGACGCTTCGTTGCCGGCGTACGTCAGCTTGTCCAGGACGGTGATGGCCAGGTCGGTGTGGTCGACGAGGTGGTGCACGAAGTTCGATCCGATGAACCCCGCGCCACCCGTGACGAGAACGTTGCGCATGTGGCAGAGGTTACCTTTGTCGACGGCCTGTCTGACATCCGGAGCCCGTAGGCTGCGTCACATGAAGGGCATCATCCTGGCCGGCGGCACTGGCTCACGTCTCCACCCCGTCACCCAAGGCATCAGCAAGCAGCTCGTGCCGGTCTATGACAAGCCGATGATCTACTATCCGCTCTCAACGCTGATGTCGGCCGGCATCCGAGACATCCTCATCATCACCACGCCGCACGACGCCGACCAGTTCGAGCGCCTGCTGGGCGACGGCAGCCAGTTCGGCATCTCGCTGACGTACGTGCAGCAGCCCTCGCCCGACGGCCTGGCCCAGGCGTTCATCCTCGGCGCTGACCACATCGGCGACGACTCGGTCGCGCTGGTGCTGGGCGACAACATCTTCTACGGCTCCGGCGTGGGCACCAAGCTCCAGCGGTTCCAGGAGATCGACGGCGCGTTCGTGTTCGGCTACCGGGTCGCGGACCCCACCGCGTACGGCGTGGTCGAGTTCGACGAGTCCGGACGGGCGATCTCGCTGGAGGAGAAGCCGGCCGAGCCACGCAGCAACTACGCGATCCCCGGGCTGTACTTCTACGACAACGACGTCATCGGCCACGCGCGCGACCTCAAGCCGTCCGCGCGCGGCGAGCTCGAGATCACCGACCTCAACCGCATCTACATGGAGCTCGGCAAGCTCAACGTCGAGGTGCTGCCGCGCGGCACGGCGTGGCTCGACACCGGGACGTTCGACGACCTCAACGACGCGTCCAACTTCGTCCGCACCGTCGAGAAGCGCCAGGGCCTCAAGATCGCGTGCCCCGAGGAGATCGCCTGGCGACTCGGCTTCCTCACCGACGACGAGCTGCGCCAGCGGGCCGCCCCCCTGGTCAAGAGCGGCTACGGAAGTTACCTACTAGGACTGCTAGAAGGATGATCTGGGCGGAATGAGACACACGCTCTCAATTGGCCAGCCGTGGCGGTTAGACTCAGTCGACCTGCCAGTCGGCACATCTCGGATGGAGCACCAGTGGACCTGCGCGACTACCTGAAAGTCCTTCGCACCCGATGGTTCTCGATAGCCATCTGCGGACTCGTTGTGCTTGGGATAGCCGCCCTCCTGACCTGGCGGGCGACCCCTCAGTACGCGTCGTCCGCTCGCCTGTTCGTATCGACGCAGGGATCGACTGATGACGCGCAGGCGAACCAAGGCGGCCAGTTCTCGGTTCAGAGGGTGAAGTCCTACGCGGATCTGCTCACGGGGCAGGCGATCGCAAGACGCGTCATCGATGACCTCGGACTCGAAGAATCCCCCTCCGCACTCGCTGGACAGATCTCCGCATCGTCGAAGCTAGACACTGTTATTTTGGCCGTAACAGTCACCGACCCTGACCCTGAACGAGCCCGTCTTCTCAGCGACGCTGTCGCGAGAGTATTCGTCGAATATGTGGCAGAGCTTGAAACGCCGCCTGGGCGAGACGAGGCGACAATCAAGGCAACGATCGTCGACCCGGCGTCGGTGCCCGGCTCGCCCATCTCTCCCCAGCCAATGCGCAACATTTCGCTCGGCCTTCTGATCGGTCTGCTTCTCGGGGCGGGGGTCGCACTCCTCCGCGAAACGCTTGACACCACCATCAAGTCCACACGCCAACTTGAGTCCCTCGTCGACGCCCCCATCGTCGGCACCATCAGCTTCGCTTCTGACGCCGTCGATACTCCGCTGATCACTGGCCTAGACACCTACGCCCCGCGGGCCGAGGCCTTCCGAGTGCTGCGCACCAACTTGCAGTTCATCGACCCGGACATCGAACGCAAGGTGTTCGTCGTCACAAGTTCGCTTCCCGGCGAGGGCAAGACCACCACGGCCATCAATCTGGCGCTGGCGCTGGCGGAGGGCGGCGAGCGGGTCGCGCTTGTGGAAGCAGACTTGCGGCGTCCGAAGATCGCCGAGTACCTCCGCGTCGAGTCCAACGTCGGTCTGACCACGGTCCTGATCGGTCGGCTGGCTCTCGACGATGCGTTGCAGCCCTCCGCGCGCGCGGGCCTCACCGTGCTGACCAGCGGCTCGACGCCGCCCAACCCGGCCGAACTCCTGAAGTCGACCTCGATGACCAATGTCATCGCATCCTTGCGCGAGCAGTTCGACATCGTGCTCATTGACGCCCCGCCACTTCTCCCGGTGACGGATGGTGCACTCCTGGCCGCCGAGGCCGACGGCGCACTGCTCGTGGTACGTCACGGGAAGACCACGTCCGACCAGGTGACTGTTGCGGTCGAGCGCCTCGAAGCCGTGGGAGCCAGGCCCGTGGGCGTCATCTTCAACATGCTCCCGCCTAGAGGTGGGGACGGTTACGGATACGGATACGGATATGCGCCAGAGGCCGGGGCGCATACCGAGACGACCAGTAGCGGAATGCGTGATACAGATCACACGTCATCCTCGACGACTACATAGAGACTGCAATACCAGTAAAAAGCAGCCATGCCGACCCTGGAATTGGGACAGGTTGTTTCTCTTGTGTAAACTTTGTTGACATCCGTTCACCTACAGGGCCTTTGTCCCCTAGTCTTGAGCGAGCATCATTCGGGAAGTATCTGCACATGGCTTCAATGCCAGGAGAAGGAACACCATGAAGAAGACAGCAATCGCGCTGTTCGCGTCGCTGGCCTTGGTTCTCGGCATGGGAGCCCTGGGCAGCACCGCTAACGCGGCGTACCCCAACACCGTCGCCACGAGCGTGTCGGCCGCCAGCAAGTCCGTCAACGAAGGCTCCACGTTCAAGGTCACCGCCAAGGTGAACGCGGGCAACGCCACCGTCGGTGGCCGCGTCACGGCCGTGTTCAACGGCAAGAAGTACAACGCCAGCCTGAGCGGTGGACGCGCGACCCTGTTCATCAAGGCCCCGAAGGTCAAGAAGACGACGGTCAAGACCCTCCGCCTCAACTACAAGCCCTACCAGGGCTCGATCTACAAGGCCAGCAGCACTTCGGTCTCGGTGAAGGTCAAGAACAAGAAGTAATCTCGACTCTGTCGAACAACACAGGAGTGGGGCTGCCATCGGCGGCCCCACTTCTGCTTTGCACCAAACTGGAAGACGAAGGGGAGTGCTGACGTGGCACGCACGCAAGACTCGGGACAGCCGAGGACCAACAGCAACCGGCGTAAATGGGTCATCCTGGCAGGGGTCGTGGGTCTCGTCGCCGTCGTGGTGGCAGGTCTCGGGCTCTACGCCTACAGCAAGCTCTCGTCAGCGCGAGATGACCTCAACTTGGCCACTACCGACGCGAGCGCCCTGCAGGACGCACTGACCGCTGGCGACCAGGTGAGCGCAAAGACCAAGCTGGCAGACCTGCAGGCGCACGTCGGCTCTGCTGAGTCGAGCCTTGACAGCCCCGTTTTGTCACTGACCGCTAAGACTCCCTACTTCGGCAAGAACATCAAGGCCGTACGCACCGTGAGCGAGGCGGTGCGCACCGTCGCGGACGAAGGCTTGCCCCCCTTGGTCGACGTCGCTGACAAGTTCAACGCCAAGACGTTCAACCCCAAGGGCGGACGCATCGACATCGACGCCCTCGCCGCGCTGAACCCAGCGCTCACCAAGTCGTCAGCCGCCATCGACAAGGCAGACGAGCAGATCCGCAGCGTCGACGCCTCCTCGCTGCTCGGCCAGCTCCAAGACCCCGTCTCTGACGCTCAGGACAAGATCGGCGACGCGGCGAGCATCGCCTCGCGCGCCACGGTCGCGTCCCGCGTCGTGCCCGAGATGATGACTGGCAAGCACACCTATCTTTTGCTCTTCCAGAACAACGCTGAGATCCGCGCGACCGGAGGCCTGCCCGGAGCGTTCGCGGGCCTGCAGGTCGACAACGGCACCGTCAAGCTGGTCGGCCAGGGCGCAGGCGCCGACTACGGGGAGCGTCCCCGCAATGCGACGCCGCTCAGTGCCGAGGAGAGCAAGCTGTTCTCCACCAAGATGGTGCGCGACTTCCGCGACGTGAACTTCACCCCCGACTTTCCCCGTGCCGCCGAGATAGCGGCGGCGTTCATCAAGAACGAGCGGGGTGTTGACGTCGACGGTGTGCTGTCCATTGATCCAGTCACCTTGTCGTACGTGCTCGAGGCCACCGGTCCGATCGACCTCGAGGACGGCACCCGCCTCACGGCGGACAACGCCGTGGAGGTGCTGCTCAACGGCGTCTATGTCAACTACCCGGACGGTGCCGAGCAGGACGCCTTCTTCGCGAGCGCGACGGACAAGATCTTCGACGAGGTTCTCTCCGGTGCGGGCGACCCGACTGCGCTGCTCAAGGCCCTGACGCGTGCGACCAACGAACGTCGAGTTTCCCTGTGGACGCCCGACGAATCAATCACAAAGGACATCGCGGGCACTCGGATCGCGAACGCCTTGCCGACCGGCAAGGAGGACAGCCCGGCGATCGGTTTCTACCTGAACGATGCCACTGGCGCGAAGATGCAGTACTACCTCAACTACGGCGTCAAGGGAAAGGCGACGAAGTGCGCGGACGGTGTCCAGTCGTATGCGACGGAGATGACGCTGCAGTCGACCGCACCGGCGGACTCCGCGACGCTGCCGGACTCGATCCGCGGCCCCGGTTTCGGTGCGGAGCCGGGCTCGATGCTGGTGAACCTGTATCTCTACGGTCCTGATGCCGGCAAGATCAGCACTGTCCGGATCGACAACGAGCCGACGACGTTCACCCGCGCGAAGCACGACGGCCGCCCGGTCATCATCCTCACGGTCCAACTCGACCCGGGCAAGACCGTGACGGTGCAGTCGTCGATCGCCAGCGGCAAGGGACAGTCCGGAGACACGACGGTCAGTTCGACGCCGTCGATCGTTCCGGGCGCGTCGGTGCAGACGTGGAAGAGCGCCTGCTGACCCCTGCCACCACCCGACCGCGGGCTCCTGGGACTTGGTCCCGGGAGCCCGCGGTCACATGTGATGGGTCAGGGCTGCATCCAGGACTTGCCATCATCGGTGCTGACGTAAGGCTGGTCGGCGACGACGGCGGTGAGACCGTTGACTGTGGCGCTGATGGCCTGGGCGGGGTCGCCGGCGATGCAGCCGCCGGGCGTCCAGGTGACGCCGCCGTCGGTGGTGGAAAACTGGTTGGCGCCGCAGCCGCTGTAGCGCGCGAGGGCGTAGCCCTTGCTGGGCGTGATGAACGTGGCCACACGGACGTTGTCGAGGCGCCCGAGAGTCACCCACGTCTTGCCGTTGTCGCCCGAACCCCGCACCGTGCCGTTGGCGCACGAGACGCGACCCGACTCGGGGGTCACCTGACTGACCGAAGTCACGACGCAGCCGGCGCCGACGGACGACGTGCCCGCGGGGGTGACGACGTTCCGGGTGGAGTCAGCCGAGGGATACCAGAGGTCGATCTCCTTGACCTCGTCCCACGTCCGGCCGCTGTCCGTCGAGGTGAGCTGCCGGGCCTTGCAGTCCTCGTCGGTGCCGACGACGGTGATCGACGCTGCGCCGGTCGTCCGGACGCTCAGGGTCGTGGTGAGTCCGGTCTTGGCCGGAGCGTAGTCCTCGCCACCGTTGGTGGACACCGACACCTCGGCGTCCTTACCTGCCGTGCACCGTCCACGAGTGCCGTAGACGATCGTGCCGTCGTTGGCCGACGCGAGCGCGACCGCGGCGGACGCCCGGAAGGAGTAGTCCACCTGCGTCGGGGCCGAAGCCGTCTCTGAAGTGGTCGCCCCGACGGGTGACGGGCTCGGCGTCCCCGTTGCCGGGGCCGCGGCGGGCAGATCGGATGAGGGAGGCGCGCCGTTGACGTGCCGCACGGCTCCGACGACGAGGACGACGTCCACGATCCCGAAGGCGATCAGCAGGGCGAGGCCGAGTCGTTTGCTCACCCGCCGATCCTACGGGCGCGAGGGGGCGTGCGGGGGCACGCTCGTGTGATCTGTCCCAACAGCGGCACAATCAAGTTCACGGGCGTCGGCGGCTCGGCGGTGCCGTCCGTTGCCGCGTCTCGCATTTTTCCTACGACCTGGATATCAGTTGCAGTGCGCCACAGTGGGCACGGACCAGCCGTTCACGAGTTGTCAGAAGGAGGCCTCTCGCACGTGTATCCCAAGGGACCTACATCGCCCAGCTCAGTCAGGTATTGGACCCCTCTGTTGCTGCCAAGATTGAGACGCTCGAGAACACTGACGTCAGCATCGGGCCAAGACTTACACCGGCCTTGAGGGCCTCCGCTCCACGACATGGTTCGGCATCGGTACTGGCGTCGGCTCGGCGCGTCTCCTTCTACCAGAACAGCATCGTCAACGGGGCAACGATGGGCGAACCTCCTGTCCTCGGGCGGCAGCGACAATTACATCGGCCACTAGGCCGGCATCAAGTTCCAAGGCCGCTTCGCGGGACGGATGCGGTCGCGCGTCGCCACCGTCGCGTCCGGCTCGAAGAACCTCACGCTGACGACAGGTGTCACCACTCCGATCGAGGTTGGCTGGACCATCAACATCCCCGGCGCTGGACCGGGTGGCGCTCCGCTCATGACGCGCGTCGAGAGCGTTACCGACGCGACCCATGTCGTCCTGGCCGCTACGTCCAGCACGAGCGCCACGGGTGTCACGGTCCGCATCGCTCGGGCCCGACCCCGAGTTCGTGTTCGGCACGGCGGACTTTGTCACCACCGACGCGGCAGCGGGCTCGCGGCCCGGGAGCGACCATTTCTTGGCCGACTCGTAAAGATTCGTCTACACCGCAGGCGCGCAGTTCAGACGATCCAGGCTTGCAGACGGAGGGCGCGCTCAACGCAGCCGGCGCGCAAACGGAGAGGTTGTACTCACACTTTGGCGCCATTCGCGATCTCGGCAGCGTGCCTTGGCCGACGAGAGCTACGGCATCTATGTCAACGGCTCCAAGCCGGCCGGTCGACACTCCACTACGCCTCCGGGTCGCTAGCGGAGCGACGCGACTGGACGACGCCCCTGAGGTCTGGAACCCGACACCGACGAGGTCGATCTGATGGTTCGCGCACCACTTGGTGCCACCGGGCCCGGCCAGACGATCTTGAACGAGGGCAACTCCACCGCGCAGATCATCGTCGGCCCGGTTTCAGGTCGCCTGCACGGCATCAGCCTCGGCCGGGCAACGACGCCGGGCTGCGCCGGTCTGGCGCTGGATCTATCGAGTCCAGCGCCAAGTTCAAGTGGCTGGCCGCCAATGACACTGCAGGAACGCTGCGGGAGGGACCAAGAAGTTCGGCGTCATCGGTTCAGACGGCGTCACCCACTATCTGACAGGACAGGCCGCCTGATGCGGGGAACCATGCATCTCCTGAACCAGGCGGTGAGGCACTGACGCAGACCAACACGGAAATCGGCAACCCCCCACAAACTATTCGAGCAGGCCAACGCGGAGAACGAGGAACTGCGGAAGTCAACCCCCGCACCGTAGTATCAGCGCATGCCGCTCGACATCCTGCTCATCTTCGCGGCTGCGGCATTCGTCGGAGGCGCGGTGATGGTGTCCCACCGCAGCGGCAACGACTTAATGACCTTCGCAGTCGGCGCATCGGCCGGGCTGATCGATCTACGCATCGGCCGTTTCCATGTGTTCACCATCCTCGTGGTTTTGTGGCTGATACCCCGCCTACTGAACCGGCGGGCGGTCGCAGAGAGCAAGATGCCATTGGTACTGATCGGCTGCTCCGCCATCTTGGCCACGTCGGCGCTGCTCGGCGACTTGGTCAACAGCAGCTCGCTGGTCATACAACTCATGGTGCTCACCCTCAGTGGCGTCATCCTGGCGCTATGGGTACAGCCTCGCGAGGTGGCCGTCATGCTGCGGGGACTGCTCACGATCTGCACGTTCGCGTCCGTCTTCGCGATGGGGCAGGTAGCAGGCATCATTCCCGTCGAGGTATGGCACGCCAACGTCAGCAGCATCGGTCGACCTGTTGGCATCTACCCCGAACCCGACTGGCTGGGCCTCTTCGCCGCCATCGGCGTGGTCCTTGCCTGGCGATCCGTGGACCAGAAGCGATGGCTCTACCCGCTGGTCATGATCAACGGCGCTGTCTTTGTGCTGGCGTTCGCTCGGGCGGCGTGGGTGGCCGCCGTTGTGGCCGTCGTCGCGTACTACGCGGTTGGGCTGTTGATCAAGAACAAGGAGCATTCGGCAAAGCGTCGTGGGCGGGTTATCCCCTTGGTGCTCGTCGCACTCATCTTCGGCGGGACAGCCCTCGCGGCGATGCCCGCTCTGCGCGCGGACCTGACGACACGGCTCTCGCGCACGGTGAGCCTCGATCAAGATGATGCGTCTGGCAGGGCGCGCATCCAGCAGACCGAGGGTCTGTTGTTCCTCGCGAGCGAGTCACCTTGGCACGGGCGAGGACTGTCTGCGGCCGGCCGAGTGGGCGTCTCCGGGCTGCTCTACACGGCCGAGCAGTCTCAAAACAACGTGGCCAGCAACTGGATACTCGGGAACTGGGTCGACGGCCGGTTCCTAGCTCTACCCTTCATGGCATTCATGATCGGGCTGGCGGCCGTCACGGCTCGCACCATACCCGGACAAATCCTTGTGATTGTGCTGGTTAACAGCTTCTTCTCCAACGCCACATACTTCCCGATCGCCTGGCTCGCGGTCGGTTTGGCGTTAACTCAGCTATCGGCCTCGGCTAGGACGACGCCGTCTGGTGCGACCAGCCGGGCTCCAGACAGGCTGCTCGCGAGGTCTCGCTCAGCGGCCACAGTGCCTGCCAAGATCCCGGCCACGAAGTAGGGATCCCCGTCCGCGGTCGGCTCGTACGGGACGTCGAGTTTCCCCTTTGTCTACGCGACTACGCAATGCCGCATGCCCATCCGTCCGACGACCCGCAGGGCCGTCCATACCCGTCGTTGGAATATGCGGCCTCCCAGATTAGGTCTGCGTCGGCGGTCCTGGACGAAGGCACCAACCCGATGCGGTCATCCTGCGCTTCGAAACCGTCAACCGCCGCCATGTAGTCGTCGACCAGCGGCTATGTGACCGGCAGCGCAATGACGGCCAGTACGAGCGCCACGAGCCATTTGTTCTTCGGGCTGTCAGCGCATGGGACCGTCCTCGCTCATTTCGAGTCCACCCCGTCGTAACTCCCTCCCTGCCCGTGTGCCGCTTAGGGGCGTGAGGCGTGGAACCCGGCTCGGTGGGGACGCACACTGCCGTTTCTCAATCGGCATCGAAGGCGTGACGTCTCCACCATTTCGTCGTGACGGAACGCTACCGACCGGCCGTTGGTCCTCCACCCCGCCAGTGCTGGGGACACTCCTCCGGCCAGCAGGTCACGGACACCACATGCATCCTGACCTCAATCCGTCCCGGAACGCCCACCCCGCGCTGCCGGGAGCGCGCGCTTCAAGACTGGCACCGCGCCGATCTTGCCTCCCCAGGGCGGGAGGTCACGCTGACCGTCGTACGCCCAGCAACTGATCACGCACCCGATTGACCGTACGATCGGGGGATGCGCGTCCGCCTCCCAATCATCGGCGCGGGCGTCGTCTATGTGGTGGCGCTGCTGTTCATCGGCCTGTGGCCGACCCACGTCGACCAGAACCTCGACCTCGCGAGCCGGCCCCCGACGACGTGGCTCGTCGCGCTGTTCGACCTGACCCCCGACCAGGGCTATCGGATCGGCGAGTTCGGCGCCAACATCTTGCTGTTCGTGCCGCTGGGTGCCCTGCTGATCGCGCTGTTCCCCCGCCTGGGGTGGCTGTGGGCGACGGTCCTCGCGGGACTCTTCTCGGTCGCTCTCGAGCTCGCCCAGACGGTTGCCCGGCCGGGGCGCACGGGCAGTACCGACGACGTGGTGGCCAACACCGCGGGTGCCGCCCTGGGTGCGCTGGTGGTCAGCCTGTGGCTGCGGCACGAGCGGCGACGCCACCGCTGAGACGGGCGCGGTCAGGCGATCTGCGCCTCAAGGTCGTCGTAGAGCAGGGCCGCGGTCAGGCCCGCGCGCTTGGCGACGTACTGCGCGCGGTCGGCGGCCGCGAACAGGTCGGTGGGCCGCACATCGGTGTCGGCGGTGATGGCGGCGGCCGCCACGCCCGCCGAGACGCCCACTTCGTGCTCCGCCTCCGCGAGCCGGTCGAGCAGGGCGTCGGCAGTGGCCAGCACCTCCCGCACGTCACGATCGGGCACCATCACCGTGAACTCGTCGCCGCCGACCCGCGCCACGATCGACGCGCCGAGGGGCGCGAACGCGATCCGGAGAGAGGACCCGACGAACCGGATCCGCTCATCGCCCTGGGCGTGGCCCTGGGTGTCGTTGATCGTCTTGAGGCCGTTGATGTCGACCACCACGATCGCCACGTTGCGGGTCGTCCCCTCCGGGACGTTGAACACCTGGGCCGCCTCGGCGTCGAGGCCGCGCCGGTTGAACAGCCCGGTCAGCGGATCGTGGAACGCGAGCTCCTGCAGCGTCTGCTCCCGCAGCGCGCGCGAGATCGCCGAGGCCAGGATCGCGACGAGCACCTCGGCGTACGCGATCGAGTCCGCGTCGAACCGGACGGCGCCGATGTGCCGGGTCGCGTAGAACTCTCCCCACGCCCGTCCGTCCACCACGATCGCCGTCGTCAGCGACGACCCCTTCTCGAGCCGGCGCAGCATCCGCCGCTCGGTCTCGTCCGACGAGGGGTCGTCGACCGCGTCGTGCGAGCTGAGCTTGTCCAGGATCGCGGACGCCAACCGCTTGTCGCCGGCGATCGAGTACGTCTCGTCGTCGGGCCAACGCTCCTCGCCCGGTCCGAGCTCGCCGACGTTGAGGATCGTGCGGATCTGCTGGGCGGGCTCGTCGAACTGGCTGATCGAGACGCTCGCGGCGCCGATCGCGCCGCGGGCGTGCTCGGCCGCGACCTCCAGCACCCGCTCGAGGCTGTGGGGCTGCATCAAGAGGTGCGCCATCGCCGCAAGGCTCTGCAGCCCGTGCGTCTCTCGTCCCATGTCGGCCCCTGTCCCCTGGAAATCCCACGTTAACCGCGTGTGCTGGAGTGCGAAGGGTTTTCACCAAACGGCGGCCGTGTGTTTCCCGTCGCGTCACTTTGCAGTGCGGTGGAGATTGCGCATGCACGAAGGAGCAGGACCCGACGGGGCCCTGCTCCTTGGTGTGCCTGCGGAGATGGCGAGATTTGAACTCGCGAGAGGTTTAAACCTCAACCCGCTTAGCAGGCGGGCGCACTAGGCCACTATGCGACATCTCCCCGCTGCAGTCCGAAGACAGCAACCGGATCAGGATAGCGACCGGGTCACCGGTCCGACGAATCGGGATCGATCCGAGCCCCTCGGAGCCTGCGTCAGGACGACGGATCCTCGTAGCGGGTGTAGCCGTTGGCGGTGTTCAGCCGGTCGTAGACCTCGCGGACGAGCTCCTCCGCCCGCGGGCCGACGTACGCCAGCGGGAAGGCGGTGGTCCCCGCATCGCCCCGGTCGAAGACCAGCCGCGTGCGGTCGACGGTGACGTCCTCGACCTCGGTCCAGACCACCCGCACGGGCTTCATGGTCATGAGCCCGCCGAGGCGTACGCCCGACGGATCCGCGCGGACCACGGCCGGCGGGAAGGCGAACACGCGCAGCGCGTTGAGCAGCAGCAGCACCGTGAGCACGCCGAGGGGCGCCCACACCCAGAAGGCGAGGGCGGCCACGAGGCCCGCGGCGATCAGGTGGATCCCGATCGCGGGCAAGGTGAAGCGGCGGTCAAGGCGATACTTCGTCACGCAGAGGGGGCGGGATTCGAACCCGCGGCTGACATCGCTGCCAGCGAGCGCTTTCAAGGCGCTTCCGATCGGCCACTCCGGCACCCCTCCTGGCAGCGGCACCGAAGCGCCACGCCAGAGACGATTGTCGCACCTGCCGGCGCGGCGGCTACTTCAAGGGGGCGAAGCGTGGGGGCTCGACGCGCACGATGGGCTCGATCGCGCGCGCGGCACGGGCCGAGCGCTCCCGCAGGACGTAGTGCCGCACGATCAGCCCGACGATGAGGCCGAGGACGACCGAGTAGAGGGTCGACAGCGCGATGTACGTCGGGAAGGCGCCCGGCGTCACGAGCGACGTGGTCAGCACCGCGGTGCCGATGACCGCGAACACCAGCACCCACCAGCCCTCGCGCCGCTTGGAGCGCATCGAGACGCCGGTGATGAGCGCCGGGAAGCCGATGAACACCTCGACCGGGCGCGGCACGCCCTCGAACGTCTCGCGGCTCCAGGTGACCAGGTCGCTGAACGACTCGACCAGGACGTCGGAGCCGTGCGAGCGCACGAAGCTGCTGTAGGCGAGGATCGCGAGCAGCAGGACCGCGACCCCCGCGAGGATCCCGAGGTTCTGCCGGCCGAGGCCGTGCAGGCCGGCGCCGAGGTTCCACACCAACGCGATCGCGAGGCCGAGCGCGACGGTGATGACCAGGAGGTTGAACCGCTGGTAGTTGACCGGGGCGTTCCACGCCGCGACCGACAGGGTGCCGCTCAGCGCGACCACGAGCGCCAGGGCGTACTCGCGCAGCGCGCCGACCACCGAGTCGGCCGGCCGGGTCACCATCACCGCCCACACCGCCGAGAGGACGGCGGAGACCGTCGCGGCGGACGCCAGCAGGACGTTGGTCTCCAGGGCGGCCGCGGCGATCGCGAGGGCGGCCGTGATCGGCAGCCAGATGCGCATGTGGCCGCCGCCGCGGTGGGTCAGGCCCACCGCGAAGACGATCGTGAGCAGGGCGGCCGAGGGACGCTCGACCCAGCCCGGGGCGCCGATCGCGATGATCGACGTCCCTGCGCCCGCCGTGCCGACGACCCACGCCACGAACACGACCCACATGAGCAGCCGCGCGGTGCGCGCCGACTCGATGCGCGGCTCACGCGTCGGGAGGTCGTACTCGGGAGGCACCGACGCGTCGAGCCGTCGACGTCCTCCCTGCACGGTGGAGCTCATGAGCGGTGTCGGATCCTTCGGTTGGAGAGCGAGGGATTCACGTCCCTCGCGTGCGCCAGGTCGGCTGCGGCCAGGGTGGCCCGGATGATCGCGGGAGCCAGGTCGGCCTCATCCACGATAGAGCCCCATGGATCGGCAACCAAGGAATGGCCGGTGTAGCGGTCGCCACCCTGCCCGGCCGCGACGACGTGGACCGTGTTCTCGATCGCCCGCGCGGTCAGCAGCGTCCGCCAGTGCTCGAGCTTGCGATCGCCCGCGACCCAGGCGGCCGGGACGACCAATATCTCGGCCCCCGCGTCGACCAGTCCGCGCGCGAGCTCGGGGAAGCGCAGGTCGTAGCAGGTCATCAGCCCGACCGGCCGGCCCGCGATCTCGACGACGACCGGCTCGACCTCACCCGCCGCCATGCGATCGGACTCCTTGTAGCCGAACGAGTCGTACAGGTGGATCTTGCGATACGTCCGCCGCAGCTCTCCGTCCGGCCCCACGACGACCAGCGTGTTGAAGGGCAGCCCGTCCGTACGCTCGAACATCCCCGCCACGACCGTCGCGCCGATGCGACGGGCCTCATCCGCGAGCAGTTGCACGAACGGGCCGTCCAGCGGCTCGGCCACCGCGGCCAGGTCGTGGTCGGGTGCGCCGAAGTCGTGCATCGCGGCCTCGGGCAGGACGACCAGGTCGAGATCGTCGCCGGGCCCCAGGGCGGCGAGCTGGGCCGCGATGGAGTCGCGGTTGGCGGCCGAGTCGATGTCGGACGCGCGCTGGACCACGGCAACATGCATGTCTTCCATCCTCTCAGGTGCCCTGTGAGGGGCCACCTGGATCGCCCGCACGGGCCGGGCCGACTACCGTACGGAGGATGCGCGCTGTCACAGCTCCCACGCCCGGCGGAGTCGACGCCCTCGAGGTCGTCGACCGTCCGGCACCCGAACCCGCACCCGGTGAGGTGCTCATCCGCGTCACCGCCGCAGGCGTCAACCGCGCCGACCTGCTGCAGCGCCAGGGCTTCTACGACCCGCCGCCCGGCAGCACCGACGTCCTCGGCCTGGAGTGCTCGGGCGACATCGTCTCCGTCGGTGAGGGCGTCACCGACCTGCAGCCCGGGGCCCACGTCTGCGCGCTGCTGACCGGCGGCGGCTACGCCGAGTACGTCAGCGTGCCCGCGGGCCAGGTCGCCACCGTGCCGTCCGGGATCTCGCTGACCGAGGCCGCAGGCCTCATGGAGGTCGCCGCGACCGTGTGGTCGAACGTCTTCATGATCGGCAAGCTGCAGCACGGCGAGACGCTCCTCGTGCACGGCGGCGCCAGCGGCATCGGCACGATGGCGATCCAGGTCGCCAAGGCGTTCGGTGCCACGGTCGTGGTGACGGTCGGCTCGGAGGACAAGGCCGCGTTCTGTCGCGAGCTCGGCGCGGATGTCGTCATCAACTACCGCGAGCAGGACTTCGCCGAGGAGATGAAGAGCGCCGGCCTGCGCGCCGACGTCATCCTCGACATCATCGGCGCGAAGTATCTCGCCTCGAACGTCTCGGTGCTCAACACCGCGGGGCGCCTCGTCGTCATCGGCATGCAGGGCGGCACCAAGGCCGAGCTCAACCTCGCCGCGCTGCTCACCAAGCGCGCCGCCGTGATGGCCACGTCGCTGCGGGCCCGGCCCAGCAACGAGAAGGCCGCGATCGTCTCGGCGATGGTCGCGCAGGTCTGGCCGCTCATCGCCGACGGCACCGTGCGGCCGATCGTCCACGCGACGTACCCGCTGGAGGACGTACGCCAGGCGCACCAGGTGCTGGAGGACTCGAGCCACATCGGCAAGGTCCTGCTGACCCTCTGAGGCGCACACCCCTGCGGTCTCGGCAAACGTGGCTACGCTTGATGGATGACTGAGGAGCAGCCGAAGATCATCGCCCCGGGCGGGCAGCCCATCACCGCACCCGGTGGCCAGCCGCCGCAGCAGCCTGAGCAGAGCGGCACCCCGCTCGGCAAGCTCGTGGAGCAGCCGGCCAAGGTCATGCGCATCGGGGGGATGATCCGCCAGCTCCTCGACGAGGTGAAGGCCGCCCCTCTCGACGAGGCCAGCCGGGCCCGGCTCCGCGCGATCCACACCCAGTCGATCCAGGAGCTCGAGGAGGGTCTCGCCCCCGAGCTGGTCGAGGAGCTGGAGCGCCTCAGCCTCCCGTTCGACAGCGAGGCGCCCAGCGACGGTGAGCTCCGCATCGCCCAGGCGCAGCTGGTCGGCTGGCTCGAGGGATTGTTCCACGGCATCCAGGCGGCGCTGTACGCCCAGCAGGTGCAGGCCCAGTCGCAGCTGCACAACATGAGGCTGGCCCTACCGGGTCCAAACGTGCCCAAAGGTGACGATTCGGACACTTCGGGCGAAAACCGGGATTCCGGGGGCATGTACCTCTAACCTGAGCCTTGATGTGACCTGAGGCACGGCGACTCCCTGCCTGCCTCTCTTGGGAAGAGGGACCCATGACCATCTTGGCTGAACCAACTGCGCCTCCGTGCGCCTCCGTACCGGACATCTATCACGACGAGCAGCTGCACTCCCCGCCGGCGCGGACCGACGTCACCGCTGCCGAGTGGGACCGGCTGGCCGCCAAGCGGGCGTCCGCGCACCGGCAGTGCGCCGCGTGCCCGCTCATGGTCGAGTGCCTCTATCGGGCCGTCGTCGAGGTCGACGTCTCCGGATTCGTGGCCTGCACGACCGAGCACGACCGCCACCTGATCCGCCGCCAGCTGGGCATCCAGGTGCAGCAGGCGTCGACGACTCCGTACGGCGCCCCGCGCGTGGGTGGCGGACCGGTGAGCCACGACGCTGTCATGACGGCCCGGCAGGCGTACCCCAAGGACACCTGCCACCAGCTCGCCGACCGCCTCGGCTGCTCGACGTCCACGATCAAGCGTCACCTGCGCCGGGCCCGCGAGCAGCAGCTCGAGGCCGCCGCGGCTCCCCGCGAGCCCGTGGCGCTGCTGCCCAGCACCGACGCCGTCCTCGACGCCTTCGACCAGCTCTCGACCAGCCGCGTCGCCTGACGCGCCCCGGCCCGGCCCCCGCGGCGTCCGAGATTTGGCGGCTTGAGCCCGCCAGATGTCGGGATCCGCGGGATGTGGCGGGCGGTAGCCGCCAAATCTTGGAGCGGGTGGGACGATCGGGGCATGGACTCCATCACGATCGACGTGCGGACCGGTGGCAGGTCGGTCGTGCACGACCTGTCGCGCGACTGCGCTGCGTTCTGTCGGGGGCGCGGTGACGGCCTGCTGCACGTGTTCGTGCCGCACGCGACCGCCGGGGTCGCGATCATCGAGACCGGATCGGGCAGCGACGACGACCTGCTGACCGCGCTGGACGACCTGCTGCCGCGCGACGACCGGTGGATCCACCAGCACGGGACGCCCGGGCACGGCCGCGACCACGTCGTGCCGGCGTTCCTGGCCCCGTCGATGACCGTCCCGGTGCTGGACGGACGGATGACGCTCGGCACCTGGCAGTCGGTGTGCCTGGTCGACACCAACGTCGACAACCCCGACCGGCAGGTGCGGCTCAGCTTCCTCGCGGGCTGATCCGGTCCAGCTCGGCCAGGTCGTCCTCGCCCAGCGTGAGCCCGGCCCCAGCGACGTTCTCGCGCAGGTGTGCGACCGACGAGGTGCCCGGGATGAGCAGGATGTTGGGCGAGCGCTGCAGCAGCCAGGCCAGCGCGACCGACATCGCGGTGGCGTCCAGCCGCGCGGCGACCGCGGACAGGGCGGACGACTGGAGCGGGCTGAACCCGCCGAGCGGGAAGAACGGCACGTACGCGACGCCGTCGGCCGCGAGCCGATCGATCAGGTCGTCGTCGAGGCGGTGCGCGAGGTTGTACATGTTCTGCACGCACACGAGCGGCGCGATCGCCCGCGCCTCGTCCACCTGCGCGACCGTCGCGTTGCTGACGCCGAGGTGCCGGATCAGGCCCCGCTGCTGGAGGTCGACGAGCGTCTCGTACGCCTCGGCGATCGACTCCTGCACGGGTCCGTCGGCGTTGCCGAGGCGCAGGTTGACGACGCCGAGGGTGTCCAGGCCGAGGGACTCCAGGTTGTCCTCGACCTGGCGCCGCAGCTGATCGGGCCGCCGCTCGGTCGGCCAGCCGCCCTGCTCGTCGCGCCGGCCGCCGATCTTGGTCACGACGTGCAGGGAGTCCGGATAGGGGTGCAGCGCCTCGCGGATCAGCTGGTTGGTGATGTGCGGGCCGTAGGAGTCGCTGGTGTCGATGTGCGTGATGCCGAGGTCGACGGCCTCGCGCAGCACCGCGATCGCGCCGTCGTGGTCGGCCGGCGGCCCCATGACCCAGCGGCCGGCCAGCTGCATGGCTCCGTAGCCGAATCGGGTGACGGTCAGGTCGCCCAGGGTCCACGTGCCGCCGGGAAGGGTGGTCGATGGTGTGCTCATGCGTCCATACTGGGCGCGGCGCTTCCCCCCGGGAAGTAGGTACCTGGGAGTGCCTAGGTCACCACCGAGTGAGGAGCACGACGATGAGCACGACCACCGCAGCGCAGCGCAGGACGCAGGCCAAGAACGAGTACAACGCGTTCTACGCCGCCTGTCCCAGCCGCCAGCTGATCGCCCGGATCTCCGACAAGTGGGTCGCGCTGATCCTGTGCGCGCTCGGCCGCGGCGGGGACCCGCAGCCGATGCGCTTCTCGGAGCTGTCGCGGACGATCGCCGGCGTCAGCCAGAAGATGCTCACCCAGACCCTGCGGTCGCTGGAGGCCGACGGGCTGCTCACCCGCACCGTCACACCGACCGTGCCCGTCACGGTGACGTACGAGCTCACCGACCTGGGCCTCTCGCTGCACCACCTGGTCCGCGGGATCAAGGACTGGGCCGAGGGTCACATGGACGAGGTGCTCGAGCACCGCCTGAGCGTCTAGAGGTAGCGGCGCAGCTCCTCGACGAGACCGTCGTCGTCGATCGAGCCGGTGACGTGGTCGGCGACGTCGGTGAGGGTGTCGGGCGCGTGGCCCATCGCGACACCGCGACCGGCCCACTGCAGCATCTCGATGTCGTTGTTGCCGTCGCCGACCGCGAGGACGTCCTCCTGCGCGATGCCGAGGCGGTCGGTCAGGAACGCCAGGCCGGACGCCTTGGAGACGCCCTCGGGCGCGAGGTCGAGCCACGCGGAGTAGCCGATGAAGTAGTTGGTGCCGATCAGGCCGAGGTCCTCGACGATCTTGGTGAACTCCTCGGCGGTGTGGTCGGTCGAGCGGATCACGACGCGGGTGACCGGATCGGCCATCAGCGAGTCGATGTGCTCGACGGTGAAGTTGCCGCTGATCTCATCCTCGGGGAACGGCCGGTTGACCCGGAAGCCGACCCCGAGCTCCTCGACCGCGACGATCGCGTCGGGGACGTACTCCAGGACGCGGCTCACCGCATCGCTCGCGTCGAACGTCACCGCGTGCAGCACCTCGACGGGGTCGTAGGAGAACACGACCGCGCCGTTGCTGGCGACCGCGTAGCCCTCGGTGAAGCCGAGCTTCTGGGTCGTGTCGACGACGCCGGGGATCGCGCGGCCCGTCGAGATGGCCACCTCGATGCCGGAGTCACGCACCGCGCGCACGACCTCGCGCACCGCGGGGGTCATCTCGTTGGCGCTGTCGACCAGCGTGCCGTCGACGTCGAGCGCGACGAGCCTGGGGCGCCAGCTCACGGCAGCGGCCTCAGGACCTCGCCGAGCAGCGGGTGCAGCGCCGCGGGCAGGCGTACGGACCCGTCCGCCTGCTGCCCGTTCTCGAGGATCGCGATGATCGTGCGGGTCATGGCGCACAGCGTGCCGTTGAGCGTCGCCGCGGGCGTCGTGCCCTCGGCCTCGCCGCCGCGGACCCGGATGTCGAGCCGGCGGCTCTGGAACTCGGTGCAGTTGGACGCCGAGGAGACCTCGCGGTACTTGCCCTGGGTCGGGATCCACGCCTCACAGTCGAACTTGCGGATAGCCGAGAGCCCCAGGTCGCCCGAGGCCACATCGATCACGCGGTAGGGCAGCTCGAGGGCGTCCAGCCAGGCCTTCTCCCAGCCCAGGATGCGCTGGTGCTCGTCGGCGGCCTGGTCGAGCGTCGTGTAGACGAACATCTCGACCTTGTCGAACCAGTGGACGCGGAAGATCCCGCGGGTGTCCTTGCCGTACGAGCCGGCCTCGCGGCGGAAGCACGGGCTGAACGCGGCGTAGCGGCGCGGCAGCGAGCCCGCGTCGAGGATCTCGTCGGAGTGGTAGGCCGCCATCGGCACCTCGGACGTGCCGACGAGGTACAGGCCGTCCTTCTCCAGGTGGTAGACGTCGTCCGCGGCCTGGCCGAGGAAGCCCGTGCCCTCCATCGCGCGCTCGCTGACCAGCGCGGGCGGGATCATCGGGGTGAAGCCCCACTCGGCGGCCTTGCTCATCGCGAGCTGGGTCAGCGCGAGCTCGAGCTGGGCGCCGACGCCGGTGAGGAAGTAGAAGCGCGAGCCGCTGACCTTGGCGCCGCGCTCGACGTCGATCGCACCCAGCATCTGGCCGAGCTCGAGGTGGTCACGGGGCTCGAAGCCCTCCGCCGCGAAGTCGCGGGGCGTGCCGACGGTCTCGAGCACCACGAAGTCGTCCTCGCCACCCTGGGGGGCGTCGGGCGAGGCCAGGTTGGGCAGCGACTTCATGAGCCGCTCGAACGTCTCGGCGGCCTCGGTCTGCGCGGCCTCGGCGTCCTTGACCTGCTGGCTGAGCTCCTTGGTGCGCGCGAGCAGCTGCTGCTTCTCCTCGCCCTGCGCCTTGGGGATCAGCTTGCCGAGGTTCTTCTGCTCACCGCGCACGGCCTCGTACGCCACGATCGAGGCTCGGCGCTGCTCGTCCGCGCTGATGAGCTCGTCGACGAGCTCGGTGGGCAGACCACGGCGCTGCTGGGCGGCGCGGACGGCATCGGGGTCATCTCTCAGGATTCGGGCGTCGATCACTGTGCCAGCCTATCGCCCGGGGCACGGCGGGTTTTCAGTCGATTAGAGTTGACCGACCCCTGAGGAGGACCTGTGACGTTGGACCTGCGTCGAGCCGATCCCGGCCGCCCCGCTGTGCTGGCCTGGGTGCTGGCCGTCCCGACGCTCATCTTCGCGATCCTCGCGGTCTGCGTCGCGACCGAGGCCTCGCCCGTGATGCGCCTGGACCAGCACGTGGCCGAGTGGGCGTACGACGTCACGGACGGTCGTCCCGGGCTCGTGGACTTCCTCGACGTCGTCGCGGTCGTGTTCAGCAATCTCGTGTGCGGCATCGTGCTCGCGCTGCTCGCGATCGTCGCGCTGGTGCGCCGTGAGCGGGCGATCGCCCTGTGGATCGTGCTGTCCGGCGTGGTCGCGATCGGCGGCAACGCGCTGATCAAGCTCGCGTTCGGCCGCGAGCGTCCGACGTTCGACATGCCGCTGCACGAGATCGGCGGCTACTCCTTCCCCAGCGGCCACTCGACCGGTGCGGGCATGTTCTTCACGGTGCTGGTCCTGCTGGCCATCGTCTCGACCGGCCGCGGCTGGAAGCGGCGCATCCTCGTCACGGTGCTCAGCCTGATGGCGATCGGCGTCGGCGCGAGCCGGATCTTCCTCGGCGTGCACTACCTCAGCGACGTCGTCGCCGGGCTCAGCCTCGGCATGGTGATCGCCCTCGGCCTGTGGCTCCTGATCGTGGCCGGCGCCGCCCGCCTGCCGCACGAGCTCGCTACCATCACCGGATCGGGGCGTCGCCGCGCCGCGGTCGTGCTCAACCCGGCCAAGGTCGGTGACGTCGAGGAGTTCAAGGCCCGCGTGCGGATGGTCGCCGACCTCAACGGCTGGAGCGAGCCGAGCTGGTACGAGACCTCGATCGAGGACCCCGGCCGCGGCCAGGCCAGGGCGGCGCTCGAGGAGGGCGTCGACCTCATCATCGCCGCCGGCGGGGACGGCACCGTGCGCACCGTGTGCCAGGAGGTCGCCCGCACCGGCGTCGCGGTGGGCGTCCTGCCCCACGGCACCGGCAACCTGCTCGCCCGCAACCTCGGCATCCCGCTCAACGCGCGGGACGCACTCGACGTCGCCTTCGGCGGCCAGGACCGGGCCATCGACCTCGCGGTCCTGGAGACCGACACCGGCCACCACACGACGTTCCTGGTGATGGCCGGCCTCGGCATGGACGCCGCGATCATGACCGGCGTCAACGACCAGCTCAAGAGCAAGGTGGGCTGGCTCGCGTACTTCGTCAGCGGCGTCAAGGCCGCCCGGTTCCCCGCGATGAAGGTGCAGATCTCGGTCGACGGCGGCGAGCCCCGCAGGTTCCGCGCGCGCACCGTGGTCGTCGGCAATGTCGGCTTCCTGCAGGGCGGCATCCCGTTGCTGCCCGACGCCCAGATCGACGACGGGCTGCTGGACGTCGTGGTGATCGCGCCGAAGCGGTTCATCGGCTGGCTCGCGATCATCGTGCGCGTCGTCGGGCGGCAGAAGCGCACCAACGAGCGCCTCGACCGCCTCACCGGCCAGAAGGTCGTCATCAAGGCCGAGAAGCCGGTGCCGATGCAGCTCGACGGCGACCCCGTCGGCGACGGGCAGACCATCACCGCCGAGGTGCAGCCGGGCGTCCTGCTGGTCCGCGTGCCGGTCGCCCTGGCACCGCCCTCGCCGCGCTGAGACGTCCGGTCACAGGGTCGCCAGCACCTCGTCCATCCGCTCGTAGCCCTCGGTCACCCCGTCGTCCATGCCGTTGGCCCGGATGCCGTCTCGGTCCTCCTGGGTGAGGAAGACCGAGGTGGTGCGCACCCGCGAGCGGCCGTCACCGAGATCGTCCATGCTCAACGACTCGAAGCTCACGTGACCGGGCAGGCCCAGCCACTCGAACGTGCGCAGGGTCAGCTCGGGTGTCGGGTCGCCGTGGAAGACGCCCCGGAAGGCGAACTCGTCGCCGTCGGGACCGCGCTGGACGAGGGTCCAGGCGCCGCCGTGACGCGCGTCGTTCGTGACCTCGACGTTGTCGTAGCCGCGCGGGCCGACCCAGCGTCCGATCAGCTCGGGCTCGGTCAGCGCGCGATAGACCTTCTCGGCCGGGTGGTCGAACTCGCGGACGATGGTGATGCCGTGCTGGCCGTCGTTCTCGATCGTGACGTCGTGCTTCGTGGTGCTCATGTGCTTCTCCTTGGTGGGATCAGTCGAGCTCCTCGAGCAGCGCGTCCAGACGGTCATAGCTCTCGGACCAGTACGTCCGGTAGTCGGCCATCCAGACCGTCGCGCCCTTGAGCGGCTCGGCCTCGAGGTGGCTGAGGCGAAGTGTCCCCTGCCGGTTGCGGGAGACCAGCCCGGCCTGCTCCAGCACCTTGAGGTGCTTGGACACCGCAGGCTGCGACATCGCGAAGAGCGCCGTCAGGTCACCGACACTGGTGTCCTGATCGGCCAGCCTCGCGAGGATCGCGCGCCGGGTGCGGTCGGCGAGTGCGCCGAACACGAGATCGAGCTGGTCCTCGTTCATCCCGCTACATAACCAGATGGTTATGGAAGCGTCAAGACCCCGTGTAGGCGTCGATCTCGGCGAGCAGCCGCGTCCTGACCGCATCGGGCGCGTACGAGTGACGCACCGCGGCGCGGGCGAGCTCGGCGACGCCGGCGTCGTCCAGGCCGAGCAGATCGCGCGCGACCTCGTACTCCTGGCTGAGCGTGGTGCCGAACATGGGCGGGTCGTCGGAGTTGATCGACACCGGCACCCCGGCCGCGACCAGGGCGGGCAGCGGGTGCTCGGCCATCGACGCCACCGAGCGAGTGCGGACGTTGGACGTCGGGCTGATCTCCAGCGGGATCTGGTGCTCCGCGAGGTACGCCATGAGGGCGGGGTCCTGCGCGGCCGCGATGCCGTGGCCGATGCGCTCGGCGCCGAGCGCCTCCAGCGAGTCCCAGATCGTCTGGGGGCCGGTCGACTCGCCCGCGTGCGGGAGGCTGTGCAGGCCTGCCGCACGGGCCTGGTCGAAGTGCGGCTTGAACTGCGGTCGCGGCACGCCGATCTCGGGACCGCCGAGGCCGAAGCCCACCAGGCCGTCCGGCTGCAGCCGCAGAGCGGTGTCGAGGGTGACGTCCGCGGCGGGCAGCCCGGACTCGCCGGGGATGTCGAAGATCCAGCGCATCGTGACGCCGAAGTCGGCCTCCGCTCGACGGCGGGCGTCCTCGAGCGCCTCGCAGTACGCCTCGGCGCTGATGCCGACTGCGATCGAGGTGTAGGGCGTGCAGGTCAGCTCGACGTACCGGACGTTCTGGGCCGCGAGGTCACGTGCGACGTCGTGGGTGAGCGTCCACAGGTCCTCCGGGGTGCGCAGCAGGTCGACGACCGACAGGTAGACCTCGATGAAGTGGCCGAAGTCGGTGAACGTGAAGAAGTCGGCGAGCGCGTCGGGGTCGGTCGGCACCGTGGTCGTGCCCGCATGGCGCTCCGCGAGCTCGGCCACCGTCCGCATCGAGGCGGATCCGACGTGATGGACGTGCAGCTCCGCCTTGGGCAGACCGGTCTCGAACGACATGCCCCGAGACTAGCGAGACCGGGGCTACTGGGCCTGCTGGCGCTCGACCACGGAGCCGCGGTCGTCGAAGTCGACGTCCACGGTCACGACGACCTCGTCCTGGATCGAGAGCTCGACCCGGTTCTCCTCGGTCGTGAGATTGCCTGCGGTGCCCTCGTCGAGCCACGTCCTGGACCCGAGGAGGCTGATCAGCGCGACCTTCGCGCCGTTGTCGGTCTGTCCGCGAAAGACGACCGGCCCGGGGCCGCTGTCGCGGATCACGAGGGCCGTGCGGCTGACGGCCGGGTTGTCGACCGAGACCGTCAGGTCCTCGCCCCCGCCGGTGCGACCGAAGGTCCACTTGTCGTCGCCGGACAGCTCCGTCGTCCCGGTCTCGCCCGTCGAGGTCGTCCACGTCACGGTGATCATCCCTCGATGTTTTCATGCCTCCCGGTCGCGTGCACCAGAACCTCGCCTCGGGCGCCGCCGTCAGCCGAAGCGCCGGGCCGACACATCGGCCTGGGCCAGCCGGCGCAGGGCCAGCAGCACCGGCTCCAGCAGGATCGTGCCCAGGACGACGTGCTGCACGGCGTCCTCGGACGACGTCGTCGGCACGCCTGCGATGTCGAGCTCGGCGACCTCGTGGGCCGCGGCGGCGTATCCGTCGAGCAGCTCGGGGCCGATCGTGAAGCCCGCGGCCTCGGCGACGTCGAGCGCGGAGGCCAGCGCGGCGACGGGCCCGTCGAGCGCGACGTCGGTGTTCCATCCCCAGCGCCGCAGCAGCGCCGTCACCCGCTCGCGGTCGACGGGACCCTCCACCGGCGTGAGGGTCGTCTGCACCTCGGCCAACAGGTCGAGGGGACCGTCCGCAGGGCTGTCGAGGTGCCCGAGCACCTCACGGGCGGTCGCGACGGACAGGCCGGAGGCGAGCAGCGCCCGCGTCAGGCGGAGCCGCTGGACGTGCGGCTCGTCGTACTGGGCCTGGGTGGCGGAGGTCAGCCGCCCGGGTGGGAGGAGCCCCTCGCGCAGGTAGTACTTGGCCGTCGCGGTCGTGACGCCGCCACGTCGGGCCAGCTCGGAGATGCGCACCCCTTGACAATAGCAAGTGCCACTATCCAGTATTGGAGAGTCCAACTATCCATTGGAGGTCGTCATGACCCGCACACGTCCCGGACGCACGACGCACCAGCACGACGGGGAGCTGGTCGTGTTCCTCATCGGCATGTCGATCAACCGGTGGTGGCGGCCGGACCGCTGGCTGCCGGTCTTCGCCGCGATGCCCCGCATGCTGAGCGAGCTGTCGAAGGATCCCGACAGCGGGCTGATGGGCTACCGCCTCGTGCTCAGCCCCCGTGGTCCGTGGCTTGTGCAGTACTGGTCGTCGGCCGACGCACTGTACGCATATGCGAGCGACCGGACGGCAGCGCACCGCCCCGCATGGGCCGCGTTCAACCGCCGAGCCCGTACGAACGACCGGGTCGTCGGGGTGTGGCACGAGACCTTCGTCGTGGACCGCGCCGAGTCGATCTACGTCAACTCCGCCCCGGCCGGGCTCGCCGCCGCGACCAGAGCCGTGCCGGTCGACCGTCGGCGCGACCGCGCCCGCGACCGGCTCGACGCCGCCTGAGCCGGCCGCGACCGGGTCAGGTGCCCGGGACGATGGCCGCGATGATCGTGCCGTCGGCGCGACGGCGGCCCGGGACGGGGGCCGGCTGACCCTCCAGACGCGGCCCCTGGCCCTCGATCGGCACCGAGACCGGGTCGCCCGGCGTCACCGTGACCTCGGTGCCGCGGACCACCAAGGTGGCCTCCTTGCCGTCCTCGATGCAGAGGTCGACCCGGTCGTGGTGCACGTCGACGCGGACCCGCGTGCCCAGCAGCGTGAGCCGGAACGTGAGCGACTCCCACGTCTCGGGCAGCCGCGGGTCGAGCGTGAAGACGCCGCTCTGGTCGCGGAAGCCACCGAAGCCGTTGACCAGCGCGCTCCACACGCCGCCCGTCGAGGCCACGTGGACGCCGTCGGACGTGTTGTGGTGGCGGTCGGCGAGGTCGACGTACAGCGCCGCGAGGAAGTAGCGCAGCGCGAGATCGTGATAGCCGACCTCGGCGGCCATGATCGACTGCACGACCGCGGACAGCGTCGAGTCGCCGGTCGTGATCGGGTCGTAGTACTCGAAGTCGGCCCGCTTCTCCTCCGGCGTGAAGTGCTCGCCCTGCAGGAACAGCGCCAGGACGACGTCGGCCTGCTTCAGCACCTGGAACCGGTAGATCACCAGCGGGTGGTAGTTGAGCAGCAGCGGACGCTTGTCGAGCGGCGTGTTGGCCAGGTCCCAGACCTCGCGCTCGAGGAAGTGCTGGTCCTGCGGGTGCACGCCGAGGTGCTCGTCATACGGGATCGCCATGTCGTCGGCCGCGCGCTCCCAGTCGTCGACCTCCGCGAGATCGAGCTTGAGCCGCTTGACGACCTCGTCGTACTCGGCGCCGTCGCGCTCGGCCAGCTCACGCACCGCCTGCACCGCCCGGCGCAGGTTGAAGCGCGCCATGACGTTGGTGAAGAGGTTGTCGTTGACGACCGTCGTGTACTCGTCCGGGCCGGTCACGCCGTGGATGTGGAACGTGCCGTCGGCCTCGTTGCGCCAGAAGCCCAGGTCGACCCACATGCGAGCGGTCTCGACCAGGATGTCGATGCCCTCGCGCGTCAGGAAGTCGATGTCGCCGGTCGCCGCGAGGTACTGGCTCAACGCATACGAGACGTCCGCGTCGATGTGGTACTGCGCGGTGCCCGCGGCGTAGTAGGCCGAGGCCTCCTCGCCGTTGATCGTCCGCCACGGGAACAGCGCACCCTGCTGGGCCATCTGCTTGGCACGGTTGCGGGCGGCATCGAGCAGCGTGTAGCGAAAGCGCAGGGCGTTGCGGGCCATCCGCGGCGTCGTGTACGTCAGGAACGGCAGGACGTAGACCTCGGTGTCCCAGAAGTAGTGCCCGCCGTAGCCCGAGCCCGTGACGCCCTTCGCGGCGATGCCGGTGCCCTCGGCGCGCGCCGCGGCCTGGGCGATCTGGAACAGGTTCCAGCGGGTCGCCTGCTGCACCTCGGGCTGGCCCGGGATCTCGACGTCGGAGCGGGTCCAGAAGTCGTCGAGCCACGCGCGCTGGTCGTCGAGCTGCTTGTCCAGGCCCTCGTCGTGGGCGCGGTCGAGCGTACGGCGGCAGCGGTCGAGCAGCTCGCGGGACGGGACGCCGCGCGAGGTGTGATAGCTGACGAACTTGGTCAGCGTGATCGGCTGGCCCGGCTCGGCGTCGATGCGGTACGTCATCTTGGCCAGGTCGTCGTCGGTCTGCATGCGCTTGGTGTAGCTGTTGGCCGTCTCGAGCCGGTGGTCGGCGGCGACCGCGATCGTCATGCCGCTCTCGGCGCACTGGTAGCCCAGCGCGACGCGGCCGTCCGCGATGTTGCCGGAGTTGCTCTGCGGCACCAGCACGCGGTGGCGCATCTGGCCGGCCTTGCGGGGGTCGACGCCTTCGCCCATCGACTTGGAGCGGACGTGGTACTCGTCCTCGCCGTCCTGGCGGTTGAGGATCTGCGAGGAGATCGCGACCGGCGCGTGGTCGTCGAGCATCGTGACCTCGAACGTCAGCACCGCGAGGTGGCGCTGCGTGAACGAGACCATGCGCCGCGACCGGATCTGCACGCGCTTGCCCCCGGGCGTACGCCAGAGGATGTCGCGGCTCAGCACGCCGGTGCGGAAGTCGAGGCGGCGCTCGTACTGCAGGAGGTCCGCGATCGGCAGCAGCAGCGGCTCGTCGTCGACGTAGAGGCGGATGACCTTGGCGTCGGGGGCGTTGACGATCGTCTGGCCGACGCGCGCGAAGCCGAAGGCCTCCTCGGCGTGCTGGATCGGCCAGGTCTCGTGGAAGCCGTTGATGAAGGTTCCGTGCGAGTACGAGTCGCGGCCCTCCTCGACGTTGCCGCGCAGGCCGAGGTAGCCGTTGCCGACCGAGAACAGCGTCTCGGTCGCGCCGAGGTCGTCCGCGTCGATGCGCCTCTCGACCAGGGCCCACTCGTCGACGGGATAGCGGGTGCGATCGAGGAAGTCCATCGCCTCGGGTGCGATGTGCGACGGGCTCATGCGGTCACCCCCGTTTCCTCCACGAGCTCGGCGAGGTCGTCGACCACGACGTCGGCACCGTTGGCGATCAGCGCGTCCTCGCCGACGCCACGGTCGACGCCGACCACGAGGCCGAAGTCGCCCGCACGTCCGGCCGCGACGCCCGACAGCGCGTCCTCGAACACGACGGCCCGCTCCTTGGGCACGCCCAGCTGGGCGGCGGCGTCGAGGAACGTGTCGGGAGCGGGCTTGCCGGCCAGGCCGCGCTCGCCGGCCTCCTTGCCGCTCACGATGACCGGGAAGTGCTCGATCATGCCGGCGGCGGTCAGCACCGCGGCGGCGTTGCGCGAGCTCGACACGATCGCCATCTTGGTGCCGCGCGTTGCGAGCGCCTCCACCAGGGCGACCGAGCCGGGATAGGGCGTGACGCCCTCCTCGGCGAGGATCTGCTCGAAGTCGTCGTTCTTGCGGTTGCCGAGGCCCGAGACGGTCTCGGCGGAGACCGGGTCGGAGGCGTCGCCCTCGGGCAGGGTGATGTCGCGCGAGGCGAGGAAGGACCGCACCCCGTCGTAGCGCGGCTTGCCGTCGACGTACGTGAAGTAGTCGGCATCCGTGTAGGGCTCGTCGACCCCGCGATCGCGCAGGAAATCGTTGAACATCTTGTCCCAGGCACGCATGTGGACCTCGGCAGTCGGCGTGATCACGCCGTCGAGGTCGAACAGTGCCGCGTCGTAATCATTCCAGTCCACCCGATGAGCCTACGCACGTGAGAGGGGGTCCCGTTAGTGGATCGGGTGCAACGCTCGCCACAAGAGCCTGCGTCCTCACTACGCTGTGCGCATGACACTCGGAGCGGACAGCGAAGTCGGACGACTACGGACGGTCATGCTGCACCGTCCAGGCGCCGAGCTGGGGCGGCTGACACCGCGCAACAACGACCAGCTGCTGTTCGACGGGATCCCGTGGCTGGGCCGCGCACAGGAGGAGCACGACGCCTTCGCGCAGGCCCTGCGCGACCACTCCGTCGAGGTGCTCTACCTGACCGAGCTGCTCACTGCGACGCTCGAGATCGCGGCGGCCCGCGAGGAGATCATCGCCAGCACGCTCAAGGACTTGTACGTCGGCCCGAGCCTGCAGGGCTGGATCGAGAGCCACCTGCACGGCGCCGCCCCCGACAAGCTCGCCGAGGTGCTGATGGCGGGCCTGCGCAACGACGAGGTACGCGTCGACGGCTCGGTCGCCCACGCCCTCATGCAGCCCGAGGACTTCCTCATCAGCCCGCTGCCCAATCTGCTGTTCACCCGCGACTCGTCGGTGTGGCTGCGCGACCGCGTCGCCGTGACGAGCCTTGCGATGCCCGCCCGGGCGCGCGAGACCCAGCTGACCGGCCTGATCTATCGCCACCACCCGCGCTTCGCCGGCACCCCGGTCGTCCACGGACCGCACCTGGAGCACCTCGAGGGCGGCGACGTCCTCGAGCTCGCGCCGGGCGTGATCGCGGTCGGCATCGGTGAGCGGACCACCCCCGCGGGCCTGGAGCGGTTCGCCCGGCAGGTGCTGACCGAGGACCTCGCGCGGACGGTGCTCGCGGTCCCGATCGCGCAGGAGCGCGCAACGATGCACCTCGACACGATCGTGACGATGGTCGACGTCGACACCGTCGTGATCTATCCCAACATGGCCGACAGCCTGCGCGCCGTGCCGCTGTCGCTCGAGGACGACCGCTTCGTGATCGGCCAGGAGTCGTCCTTCTTCTCCGCGGCCGCCGCGGCGATGGGGATCGACACCCTGCACCAGATCGACACGGGCCTCGACCCCGTGACGGCCGAGCGCGAGCAGTGGGACGACGGCAACAACACGTTGGCCATCGACGCGAGGCTCGCCGTGGCGTACGAGCGCAACGAGCAGACCAACGCCCGGCTCGAGGAGCACGGCATCGAGGTCATCACGATCAGCGGTGACCAGCTCGGCTCGGGCCGGGGCGGCCCGCGCTGCATGTCCTGCCCGATCGACCGCGACTAGGCCCGGCCGCCGCGGGGGGCGGGTGGGGTCAGACCTGGACCTGGCGGCTGATCAGGGCGCCGCGGGCGGAACGCTGCTCGGACGTGAGGGGCGAGTCGTCCGCGAGTGCCGCGGCGAGGCGCTCCTGGAACTCCTGGGCGGGACCCTCGAGATCGGCCGCGTCGTGCTCGAACTCCCAGACGGGCACGAGCAGGCCGTGGGCCCGGAAGTGGCCGATGAGCTTGGTGCCCTCGCCGAGGCTGTCGGCGTCGGCGGCACGCAGGCGGGCCAGCGCGTCGAGCAGCGCACCCTCGTCGTACGTCATGATCCAGCGCAGGAAGCGCTGCGGACCCATCTCGGTCCAGTAGGCGCCCTCGACCGACGACAGCTTGACGGTCGGGGCGATCGTCTCGTTGGCGTCGGCGATCATCGCCGCGGTGCTCTCGGAGTCGTCGACGCCGGCGACCCAGTAGTCGAAGCCGTCGTGGACCTCGACCTCGAAGCCGCTGTCGGGGTCGATCAGGTCCTGCAGGCGCGGTCCCACGCCCGGATCGGTCATGCGGACCGGGTTGCCCGGCTCGGTCTCGCGCGCGAGCTCGATCACGTGGGCGAGGTCGCGGCTGATGTCGCCGAAGTTGTGGGCGACCTGCAGGCCGACCCAGATCTCGCCGTCGGGGCGACGGATGCCGGCGCCGTTGCCCGGCAGCAGCGAGCAGATGCGCACCTGCTCGCCGGTCGTCAGCGTGATGGTGCCCGAGGCGGAGGGGACGAACTCGCGCAGGGCGACCCAGTCAGCCTCTGCGGGGAGTCCTTCGAAGGTGCGCGCCACGAAGGGCATGCGCTCCTTCTTGGCGGCCTTGTTCTTGATGCGCGACTTCTTGCCCATGAGGGGCGAGTCTAGGGGGTCGCTGCGGCGTCCTAGCGAGCGGACAGGGCCAGCTCGGCGTTGACCTTCGTGCCGGCCGACATGTCGACCCACCAGCGGTCGGCCACCCGGTTGATGATCGACAGGCCTCGACCGCTGAGGGAGTCCTCGTCGAAGTCGACGGGCTTGAGCGAGGCGCCCCGGCCCGCGTCGTGGACGCTGAGCTCGAGCAGGTCGCCGTTGATGGACCAGGAGATCTCGATCGTGCCGTCCTCGGTGGGGACGCCGTGACACACCGCGTTGGCGATCATCTCGCTGATGACGATGAGCGCGTCGTCGATCGTGTCGCTGGAGGCTCCGTGGACCGTGAGGAATGCTGCGAGGCGCGTACGAGCGATGCCGGGAGTGGACATGACGAACGGGAGCCGGATCGTGTCGTGAGCCAACAAGCTGCTCACCACCCTTCCGAAAAATTGCCGCGAAAAGGCCGCCCCGTTGACACGTGACGGCATGCCTATAGTCCAAAGTAACTACTCCAAGGGGTCCAATGCCACTTTTTCTGCGATCGATCCCCCGGAAGTGTCCGAACACACGACGAGCGGAGGATCAATCCATGACCGATGCAGGCATCCCGACAGTCGACGTGCGCGACGTCCCCAGCCCCATCCCGGACGACGTCGTCGTCCTTGACGTCCGTGAGGACAACGAGTGGCAGGCCGGGCACATCGACGGCGCGGTGCACATCCCGCTGGGCGATCTGCCCGCGCGGGTGGGCGACCTCGATCCCGAGGTGCGGACCCTCGTCGTGTGCCACGTGGGCGGCCGCTCGGCGCGCGCGACCCAGTGGCTCCAGGCGCAGGGAATCGACGCCTCCAACGTCGAGGGCGGCATGGCGGCCTGGGAGCAGGCCGGCCGGCCGATCGTGGCCTAACGACCCCAGTCGGGGTCGATCTCGCCGGGGTACGGCGGGGTGTCCGGGTGCAGCGGCGCCGGCGGGACCGGCCGCGGGGCGTGCGGTGGCGCGTGCTGGGGGACGTAGTGCGGAACGTACTGGGGCGCGTACTGCGGCGCGTACTGCGGCATCGCCCACGGGGGCGGCGGCCACATCGGCGGCTCGGGCGGCGGCGGCTCGGGGATCGGGTCGCGCGTGCGCTGGATGCCGTGGCGGCGGGCCGACCACTCGATCCAGACCAGCAGCACGATGCTCGAGACAACGGTCGGCAGGACGTCGACCGCGGTCGCCCCGCTGTCGTCGCTCGCGGAGATGACGCCGAGCGCGTCGAGCACGAACAGCACGACGTTGTTGGCCGTGTGCGCCGCGATCGCGGCCTCCAGCCCGCCGGTGCGGACCACCAGGATCGCCGCGGTCAGGCCGAAGATGCCGACGTCGACCAGGCCCCACAGCTCGTACGCGTGGCCCGCGACGAACGGTGCGACCGACACCAGGACCGGGATCGCTGCGAACCGGGTCCACGAGCCGACGAGCTGCATCACGTAGCCCCGGAAGACGTACTCCTCGGCGGCTGCCTGGAACGGCACGAGCAGCAGGACGACCACGATCGCCGCGATCACGTGCCCGCGGTCGCCGCTCGGGGCGCTCGTGTCCCCGCCGCCGGCGTCGATCGCGAGGGAGACGCCGATCGTGACGATGAAGACCGTGAACGAGATGGCCGCGGTGCGGGCGAGCCAGCCCCAGCGCAGCCGGCCGGCGACCGAGGACAGGTAGCCGACGGGGCGGGGACCCACGACCAGCACCGCGAGCAGCAGCGCCGGGATGAGGAGCACCAGCGAGAGCAGGTCCAGCGCGAAGAAGTCGAGGTGCGCGAGGTCGAGGTCGCCGGCCGCCTCGAGCCAGTCCTCGAGCGTCGTGTCGCCCGTGAGCGCGAAGTAGATCGCGGCGCCGACGACCAGCACGACCGTGAGCGCGAGGTAGAAGACCCCGGCGAGCAGGCCTGCGAGCGGGAGCTTCCACCAGGCGTACGCCGGCGTCTCGCGGGCCTGACGCTGATACGGCGTGGACATGTCGGTGATCCTCACACTCCGGATGCAGCAACGCCACCGGGCCGAGGCCCGGTGGCGTTGCTGGAGTCGAGCGGTCCTACTTGGCAGCGGCCTTGAGGCGCGAGCCGACGCTGACCTTGACGCCGAAGCCGGCGGGGATGTCGATCGTCTCGCCCGTGGAGGGGTTGCGGCCCGTTCGGGCAGCGCGAGCGACGCGCTCGACCGACAGGATGCCGGGGATCGAGACCTTCTCGCCCTTGGCGACCGAGTCGAGCAGGATCTCGCTGAAGGACGAGAGAACCGCGTCGGCGTCGGCCTTGCTGGTGCCGGCCTTCGAAGCGAGGGCAGCGACGAGGTCGTTGCGTGAGATAGCCACAAAAGCTCCTAGTGAGTGATGGTGTGTTCGGCGCCAGTCTATGAAGCGGCGGCGACACCCAGCGCGCACCCCCGGCATCCGGAGCCCACATATCCCCGTGATATCAGGCCCAGAGCGGGGGTGGCGGGGCGTCGACGAGGGTGGCGATGACCTCGAGGTAGTGATCGCGTGGCCACTCGGTCACCCCGAGCGAGGCCAGGTGCGGTGTGCTCCACTGCGTGTCGATGAGTCCGTCGGTCCCGACCACGTCGACGAGGGCCACCAGCGCGACCTTGGAGGCGTCCGTCGCACGGTGGAACATTGACTCCCCGGCGAACAGAGCGCCCACGCTGAGGCCGTACAGGCCGCCGACCAGCGTGCCGTCCGCGTCCCGGGTCTCGACCGAGTGCGCCCAGCCCAGACGGTGCAGCCTGACGTACGCGTCGCGGATCGGCGAGTCGATCCACGAGCCGGGACGCGAGGGGTCGGCGCACGCGTCGATGACGGCCTCGAACGACTCGTCCACCGTGACGTCGAACCGGCGTACCGACCGCGCCAGCGAGCGGCTCACCCGCAGGTCGGCGGGCACGAGGACGCCGCGGCGCATGGGCGACCACCACAGCAGCTCACCCTCGTGCGGCATCGGAAAAGCCCCGTGACGGTAGGCCTCGATGAGCGTCGAGGGGTCCAGGTCGGCCCCTGCCGCGACGCAGTCCTCGCCCGGCCACTCCGACGGGTCGAAGAGCCACTGCGAGGGCGGCAGCTGACGGCGCCTCATGCGTCGAGCACCCGTGAGAGATGGTGCACGGGGGCCTGTCCCCACTCGGCCCACTCGGCCGCGCTGGCCTCCTGCAGGCACGTCCACCACAGCAGCGTCCGGTTGACCGGCTGGGTCAGCGCAGCGGCGTCCCACTCGGGGGCGATCGCCGCGGCCGTCGTGCCCCAGACGTCGCAGTACGCCTCCAGGACCTCGGGCCACGACACCTCGCTCAGGGTCGTGATCCACCCGTACGGGACGCTCAGCATCTCCACCGCGGACGCCCACTGGGAGTCGCCGAAGTCGAAGACCCGGCCGTCCGCGAAGGCATTGTTGGGGTGCAGGTCGCCGTGCTGCCACGTCGTCGGCAGCGGCGACGCGGCCAGGACGTCCACAGCGTCGACCAGTCGTGGTCGGACCGCGAGCAGCTGTGACCGCAGCTGAGCCGGGACGTGCGCGGGGTGCTCCTGGGGCAGCGCCGACAGCACCTCGACGATCCGGTCGAAGCGCGCGACGACCGTCGGCGGCCCGCAGTCGGGCAGGCCGGTCGCGAGCAGCGCCTCCCGGGCCCCGGCGGTGGTGCGCTGCAGCTCGGCGGCCTGGCGCAGCACTCGCACCCAGTCGTCCACGTGCGGGTCGTGCGCGTCGGCCAGGGTCTCGCCGCGGTGCACCGTGAGCATCCAGCCGCGGTCGGCCGCGATCGCGTACGGGCGGTCGACCGCCTCGGGGGCGAGGCGGACGAGCTCGAGCTGCAGGGCCGGCTCGAACGCCTGCGCGGCGCAGTTGGCCTTGAACCACATCGGCCCGGCGTCGGTCGGCACGGTCAGCTGCGTGGACCACGGCCGGATGCGGGGCTGCTCGATCGGACCGGTGACCTGGTGCCCGTGCCGGTCGAGCTCGCGGCAGATCCAGTCCTCGGCGGCGCGACGCCAGTCGTCGTGCGCGACACGCTCGGAGAACGGGCGATCCATGGGCCCCACAGTAAGGCGTGCGGGGTCGCTCACCGGCGATCTCAGGCTCGTCCTCCTATGCTGACAGGATGGGTCTTCGCCGCAATGTCGCCGTCGGGGCTGGCGCCAAGCTCGCCCCGAGCATCGCCTCCGGATACGTCCGCACCGTGCTCGATCGGGCCATCGACGGCCTCGGTCCGCTGCGCTCGGCCGCCTCGTCCGCCGACACCAAGCTCGTCGACGCCGACGGTGACGTCGAGAAGGCCATCACCGCGCTGATCCGGATGCACGCGTCGTTGGCCGGCCTGCAGGGATTCGTCACCAACCTCGGCGGCATCAGCACCGCCGCCGTGTCGGTCCCGGCCAACGTGGCGGGCGTGACGATCGTGCAGTGCCACCTCGTCGCCGGCATCGCGCACCTGCGGGGCTACGACCTGGAGGACCCGCGCGTCCGCAACGCGATCCTCGCTTGCATGCTGGGCAAGGACGAGGTGAAGTCGCTCGTGAAGTCGCACCGCCTGCCGTCCTCGCCGATGGCGCTGGCCACCTCCCCGGTCCACGACCCGGTGCTCGACGAGACCCTGTCGCGCGAGGTCACGTCCGAGCTCATCGGTCGTACGGCCGGCCGCCGCGCGGTCACCCTCATCGGCCGGCGCGTGCCGTTCCTCGGCGGCGCGGTCGGCGCCTCGAGCGATGCGTACGCCACCTGGCAGATCGGCACCTACGCCGCCAGCGAGCTCCGCGACCGCCGCCTCCGCCCCTGACCGCGACTGGCGCAGATGTGAGGTTTTGGGACGGCGTGTCGTCCCCAACTGCGCCACTCGCGGGTGGGTTTGCGCCACTCGCGGGGTCGGGCGGGGGTCGGGACGGGTCGGGTCGGGTCAGCTCAGGTACGTAGGGCCCGGACGACGGCGCTGGCGGGCTCCTTGCCGAGCACCCCGGCCATCCAGACGCTCGTGTCGACCAGCGACTGCAGGTCGACCCCGTGCTCGATGCCCAGGCCCGTGAGCATCCAGACGAGATCCTCGGTCGCGAGGTTGCCCGTCGAACTCTCGGCGTACGGGCACCCGCCCAGCCCACCGGCGGAGGCGTCGAGGCACACGATGCCGTTCTGGATCGCCGCGAGGGCGTTGCTGAGCGCCTGGCCGTACGTGTCGTGGAAGTGCATCGCGAGCTCACCCGATCCGACGCCGACGCCGACGCCCGCGAACGCATCGCAGATCGTCGCGACGTGCCCCGGCGTGCCGACCCCGATCGTGTCGCCGATCGACAGCTGCGTGGCTCCCATGTCGAGCAGCCGCTTGCCCGTCGTGACGACCTGGTCGACCGGGACGGAGCCCTCCCACGGGTCGCCGAAGCACATCGAGACGTACGCCCGGACGTCCAGCCCGGCCTCGCGGGCACGGACGACGACGGGCTCGAACATCGCGAACTGGGAGTCGAGCGTCGAGTTGAGGTTCTTGCGCGCGAACGTCTCGGTGGCGCTCGCGAACACCGCGACGTGGCGGACCCCGGCGGCCAGCGCCCGGTCGAGCCCTCGCTCGTTGGGCACCAGCACCGGCAGGCTCGCGGGACCTGACAGCGGCAGCTGCGCGACGAGCTCCTCGGCGTCCGCGAGCTGCGGGACCCATGCGGGGTGGACGAAGCTGGTCGCCTCGACCGTCCGCAGGCCCGCCGCGACGAGCCGCTCGATGAACTCGCGCTTGACCGCGGTCGGCACGATGCCGGCCTCGTTCTGCAGGCCGTCGCGGGGACCGACCTCGTAGATCTGCACCCTCCGCGGGAGCGCAGGGTCGGGCACCGTCATGGGGAGCGTCATGCCGCGTCACCCGCCGGCTCGACCGTCACCAGCAGGTGTCCCATGGGCACCTGCTCGCCGACCTGCGCTCCTACGAAGCTCACGACCCCATCGTACGGAGCCGTGAGCGCGAGCTCCATCTTCATCGCCTCGACCGCACCGAGACGCTGCCCGGCGACGACCCGGTCACCGACGGCGGCGGCCAGCGCGATCACCGTGCCGGGCATCGGGGACACCAGGTCCGCATCGCCCGCGACCTCGCGCGCCCGCGGGTCCATCGGATCGGGCACGTCGAGGCGCCACGTCTGCCCCTGCCACGCGAGGGTCACGCCGCGGCGGTCCACCCGGGCCAGGGTCGCCGGCGCGGGACCGTCGACGGACACACGCGTACGCTCGCCGGTCGCGTCGACCAGCGTCACCGCAGCCGGCACCGGCGAGCCCGCGACCCGCCAACCGTCCGAGGTGGAGAACGGAGTCGCACCGTCGCCGCTCTGGGCCCCCACCCACAGCCGGGCCGCCGCCTGCCACGCCTCGTCCGGTGTCGCGGGACGGGTGAGCAGCTGCTCGGCGGCGGGTCCGTCGAGCCAGGACGTGTCGACCGCCCCGGCCCCGAACTCGTCGCTCGCGACGAGTCTGCGCAGGAAGCCGACGTTGGTCGTCAGCCCCAGCACCGCGGTGCCGTCCAGCGCCTCCACCATCGCGGCCCGGGCGGACTCGCGGTCAGCGCCCGAGACGATGATCTTGGCCAGCATCGGGTCGTACGCCGTGGTGACGGCCTGCCCGGCCTCGTAGCCCGACTCGACGCGGGCGCCCGCGGGCCACACGACCATGTCGGCGGTCCCGGCCTGGGGGACGAATCCCGCGTACGGGTCCTCGGCGTAGACCCGCACCTCGACGGCATGGCCCTCGCACCGGATCTCGTCCTGCTCGAGCGGGAGGGGCTCGCCCGCGGCGACCGCGAGCTGCCACTGCACGAGGTCGAGGCCCGTGACCTCCTCGGTCACCGGGTGCTCGACCTGCAGCCGGGTGTTCATCTCCAGGAAGTACGCCTCACCGTCCGCGACGAGGAACTCGACCGTCCCGGCACTCGTGTAGCCGACCTCGCGGCACAGCGCGACGGACGACTCGTGGAGCGTACGGCGCACCTCGGGGTCCAGGCCCGGGGCCGGCGCCTCCTCGACGACCTTCTGGTGGCGGCGCTGCGCGGAGCAGTCGCGCTCGAACAGGTGCACGACGTGGCCCTGCGTGTCGCCGAAGACCTGCACCTCGACGTGCCGGCCGTGCTCGACGTAGCGCTCGATCAGGAGCGTGTCGTCGCCGAACGCCGCGGCCGCCTCCCGCCGCGCGGTCGTGAGCGCCTCGGCGAGCTGGTCCGCGGAGCGTACGACGTGCATGCCCTTGCCACCGCCGCCCGCCGCGGCCTTGACCAGCACGGGGTACGCGTCGGCGGGCACGGCGTCCTCGTCGAACCGCGGGGTGACCGGCACGCCGGCCCGCTCCGCGATCTCGCGCGCGTGGTCCTTGCGGCCCATGGCCTCCATGACCTCGGGGGTCGGGCCGATGAAGACCAGCCCCGCGTCCCGGACGGCGCGGGCGAACGCAGCCCGCTCGGACAAGAAGCCGTAGCCGGGGTGGATCGCCTCCGCGCCGCTGCTCCGGGCGGCGTCGATCACCCGGTCGATGTCGAGGTACGACTCGGTGGCCGGCGTCGGCCCGATGTGGACGGCCGCGTCCGCGGCGCGTACGTGGGGCGCGTCGGCATCGGCGTCGGAGTGGACCGCGATGCTGCGCAGGCCCGCCTCGCGGCACGCGCGGATGACCCGCAGGGCGATCTCGCCGCGGTTGGCGATGAGGACTGAGGAGAAGGTCATGTCACATCCTGAAGAGCCCGAAGCGGGGCTCGGGGGTCGGGCCGGCGGTGGCCACCTGCAGTCCCATCGCGAGGACGCGGCGGGTGTCGAGGGGGTCGATGATCCCGTCGTCCCACAGCCGGGCGCTGGAGTAGTAGGGCGAGCCCTGGGACTCGAACTGCTCACGGATCGGCGCGCGGAACTGCTCCTCGTCCTCGGCCGACCACTCCTCGCCGCGAGACTCCATGCCGTCGCGCTTGACGGTCGCGAGCACCGCGGACGCCTGCTCGCCGCCCATCACCGAGATCTTGGCGTTGGGCCACATCCACAGGAAGCGCGGATCGTACGCGCGCCCGCACATGCCGTAGTTGCCCGCTCCGTACGAGCCGCCGATGACGACCGTGAACTTCGGCACGACCGAGGACGCGACCGCGGTGACGAGCTTGGCGCCGTCCTTGGCGATGCCCCGGTTCTCGTACTCCTGGCCGACCATGAAGCCGGTGATGTTCTGCAGGAAGACGAGCGGGATGCCGCGCTGGTTGGCCAGCTCGACGAAGTGGGCGCCCTTGAGCGCGGACTCGCTGAACAGGATGCCGTTGTTGGCCAGGATCGCGACCGGATAGCCCTCGATGCGCGCGAAGCCGCAGACGAGCGTCTCGCCGTAGAGCGGCTTGAACTCGTGCAGCCGCGAGTCGTCGACGATGCGCCGGATGACCTCGCGGACGTCGTACTGCGTGCGTCCGTCGACGGGCACGACGTCGTACAGCTCGGCCGGGTCCTCGCGCGGCGGCACCGGCTCGTGCGGCGGCGGCTCGCTGGTCGGGCGCTCGAGCGTCCCCACGATCGAGCGGACGATCTGCAGCGCGTGCTCGTCGTCGTCCGCGAGGTGGTCGACGACGCCGGACGTGCGCGCGTGCACGTCGCCGCCACCGAGGGCCTCGGCCGTGACGACCTCGCCGGTCGCGGCCTTCACGAGCGGCGGGCCGGCCAGGAAGATCGTGCCCTGCTCCTTGACGATGACGGTCTCGTCGCTCATCGCCGGGACGTACGCCCCGCCGGCGGTGCTGGAGCCGAGGACGGCCGAGATCTGCGGGATCCGCTGGGCCGACATCTGCGCCTGGTTGTAGAAGATGCGGCCGAAGTGCTCGCGGTCGGGGAAGACCTCGTCCTGCATCGGCAGGAACGCGCCGCCGGACTCCACGAGATAGACGCACGGCAGCCGGTTCTCCTGCGCGACGGTCTGCGCGCGCAGGTGCTTCTTGACCGTCATCGGGAAGTAGGTGCCGCCCTTGACCGTGGCGTCGTTGGCGATGACCATGCACTCGCGTCCGCTGATGCGTCCGATGCCGGTGATGATGCCCGCGCTCGGCACCGCGCCGCCGTACATGTCGTACGCCGCGAGGGCCCCGAGCTCCAGGAACGGCGAGCCCGGGTCGAGCACGTGGTCGACGCGGTCGCGTGGGAGCAGCTTGCCGCGGGCGACGTGGCGTTCGCGGGTGGCCTGGCTGCCGCCCTCGCGGACGGTGGCGAGACGGTCACGCAGCTGGTCGACGAGTTCGCGCATGACCGCAGGTTAACAGCCATTAACCAAACGTCGCTACACTGGTGCCGTGACGACCCGGCGCGAGCAGATCCTGGACACCGCGGCCACCCTGTTCGCCGAGCGCGGGTTCCACGGGGTCTCGATGCACGACATCGGCGGCGCGTGCGGCATCTCCGGTCCGGCCCTCTACAAGCACTTCGCGGGCAAGGACGACATCCTCACCCAGGCGCTGACCTCGATCAGCGAGCAGCTGCTGGCCGAGGGACGCGCGCGGTCGCTGGCCGCACCGGATCCGTCCGAGGCGCTCGACGCGCTCATCGCGTGGCACATCGACTTCGCGCTCAGCCATCCTGCGCTCATCGTGATCCAGGAGCGGGAGTGGGCCAACCTCGGCGTCGAGGGACGCCGCGAGGTGCGCGCGCTGCAGCTCGCGTACATCGACATCTGGGTGGACGTCGTGCGCCGGCTGCGGGACGACCTCGACGCCGCCGAGGCGCGGGCCGCCGTCCAGGCAACGTTCGGACTGCTGAACTCCACCCCTCACTCGGCCCGCATCGGCCCCGAGGTCATGAGGACCCGACTGGCGGCGATGGCACGGGCGTCCCTGCTCGCGTAGGACGCCGGCTGATCGTCGCCGCGGCCACACCGGCGAGCATGACCACCCCGCCGATCACCTCGAGCACGGTGGGCACCTCGTCCTGGACGGCCCACGCGACGGCGATGCCGATGACCGGCACGAGCAGCACGAACGGGACCACGGCTCCGGCAGGGTAGCGGGCGAGCAGCGAGTTCCAGATGCCGTAGCCGATCAGGGACGCGCCGATCGCGGTGTACGCCGTGGAGGCGATCGCCGTACCGGACAGGTGCGTCAGGGCGTGGCCGACCTCGTGGCCGCCGTCGATCGCGAGCGACATGAGGAGCGCCGGCACCGGGACGACGAGCGCCGACCAGACGACCAGCGACAGGCCCGAGGCGACGCCCGCGCTGCGGGCCACCACGTTGCCCGCCGCCCACGACATCGACGCGCACAGCATGACCAGCACCGGCACGACGGGCGAGGACGCGCCGTGGGCGATGATCACCACGACCAGGCCGACGGTGCCGATGACCGCGCCGACCGCCTGCCGCGACGTCGGCCTCTCCTTGAGGACGACCGCGGCGATGACGATCGTGAAGATCACCTGCGCCTGCAGGACCAGCGAGGCGAGCCCGGCCGGGAGCCCGAGGTCCAGCGCGACGTACAGGAAGCTGAACTGCCCCAGGCTCATGAGCGTCCCGACCGCCACGACGACGCGCCAGCTCGCCTCGGGACGCGGGATGAACAAGATGAGCGGGAACGCGACCAGCACGAACCGTATGGCGAGGAACAACAGCGGGGGGACGTCGTCCAGGCCCTCGTCGATCACCACGAAGTTGGCGCCCCAGATCACCATCACGAGGACGGCGAGCAGGCTGTGCTTGAGGGACATGCGTCCAGTCTGTCGTGCCCCGGGCGCGGGCGCGGGCGATGGGCGTCGCCTCCCGACCCGCCTCCTGAACCCGCGAGTGGCGCAAACCGATCCGCGAGTGGCGCAGAAGTGGACGACACGCCGTCCCAGAACCTTCAGGTTGCGCCACTCGCGGATCGGGCGGGCGGGCGGGGGTCAGGCGTTCTTGAGGGTGCGCCAGGAGACGAGGGCGGCGAGCAGGGCGATGACGATCGCGGCCGCCGAGGTGTACTGGACGCCCAGGTCGAATGCGGACTTCGCCGAGTCGACCAGGCCCTCGCCGACCATGTTGGGGTAATACTTCGCGACCTCGAGGGTGCCGCCCAGCGTCTCGAACGAGCCGTCCCGCTCGCCCCACTGCACGACCGCGTTGTAGGTCAGGTGCGAGCGGTACGTCGAGGTGAGCACCGTGCCGAGCACCGCCGTGCCGAGCACCGCACCGATCTCGTACGCCGTCTCGGAGATCGCGGACGCCGCTCCGGCCTTGGTCGGCGGCACGTTCGACAGCATGATGTCGTTGGTCAGCGTCTCGGCCATGCCGATCCCGACACCCATGATGGCGAACGCCACCGCGATCGTCGTGACGGTGGGGACGTCGGTGAGCGCCGTCATCGCGTAGCCGACCGCGGACGCCGCGAAGCTCGCGGTCACCAAGACCCGGGCCGACACGACCCGCAGCAGGCGTACGGCCACGAAGCCCGCGACGACCGTCGCAGCGAGGCCGGCCAGCAGCACCAGGGCCGCGTCCATCGCCGACAGCCCGAGCACCAGCTGCAGCAGCTGCGCGCCGAGGAACAGGAACCCCGTGAACCCCATGAAGCTCAGCAGGTTGGCCAGGATCGCACCGCTGAAGACCCGGTTGCCGAACAGCGACAGGTCGATCATCGGCGCCGGGGTCGTCCGCAGCCGCCGCACGAGCGCCCACGCCGCGATCACGCCGACCGCAAAGGCGGTCAGGGTCAGGTCGGTGAGGCCGTGCTCCGCGACGTTCTTGATCGCGAAGACGAGCGGCAGCATCGTGGCCAGCGACAGGCCGATGGACGGCAGGTCGAGCGGTCCCGGGCGGGGATCCCGCGACTCCGGCAGCAGCAGGAGCGCCAGCGGGACGAACGCGATGATGATCGGTGCGTTGATGAAGTAGACCGAGCCCCACCAGAAGTGACCGAGCAGCCAGCCGCCCAGCACGGGGCCGAGCGCGGCGCCGCCGGAGAACATCGCGGCCCACGTCGCGATCGCGATGCGACGATCACGCGCGTCGTGGAAGACGTTGCGGATCAGCGAGAGCGTCGACGGCATGAGCATCGCGCCGAAGACGCCCTGCAGCACGCGGGCGACCAGCAGCATCTCCGGGCTCTGGCTGAAGGCCGCGAGGAGCGAGGCGACACCGAAGCCGATCGAGCCGATGACCAGGAGCCGCCGGCGGCCGAACCGGTCGCCGATGCTGCCCATCGCGATGAGCAGGCCCGCGAGCATGATCGCGTAGACGTCCACGATCCACAGCAGCTGCGTGCCGGTCGGCCGCAGGTCGACGCTCATCGCCGGGAGGGCGAACGTCAGCACGGTGTTGTCCACCGAGGTCATGAGAACCGGGAGCATGAGGACGGCGAGCGCAGCCCATTCCTTCGGTCCTGCCCTGTGCGTGCTCGTGGTGCTCGTGGTGCTGTCGATCCTGGTCATGCCGTCCTCCTCACCGTGTGTGGTCGTCCGAACGACTATACCGTCCAGCCGGTACAGTAACGCCCGCGCAGGTGGTGATATTCCTCTCCGCGCAGCGGCCGGTCACGACGCCGATACGCTGGGGCCATGCCGGACCAGGAACGCTCCACCCGAGATCGCCTGCTCGACGCGTTCGAGACGCTGCTCGTCTCCGCAGGGAGCCGATCGGCCACGCTCGACGCGGTCGCCGCGGAGGCGCACGTCTCCAAGGGCGGTCTGCTGTACCACTTCCACAGCAAGGACGATCTCGTCGACGGGATGCTGACCCGCCTGCGCGAGCAGGGCAAGACCGACGTCGAGAAGATGCGCACCGCGGCGAAGGGGCCGGTCGACTTCTACCTGACGACGTCGATCAACTCCGGCAGCGATTTCGATCGCGCCCTCATCGCGGCCGGCCGCATCGCGCAGGAGAACGACTCACGTGCGTCCGCCGCGCTCGCCGATCTGCGGGAGGGCTGGTTCGCGGTGCTGCTGGACCACCTGAAGGACGAGTCGCTGGCCCGCACGATCCAGCTCATCGGCGACGGCCTCTACTTCGACGACACCACCGGCCTGGCCGAGAAGAACGCGCTCAAGCACGTCCGGGACGTCCTCACCCGCCTCGGCGCCCTCTAGCCGTCCCCCGGGTTGCCGGTTTCCCACGGGACCGTGGGGTTTCGGCACTTCCCGCGCGCCACAACACGAGGGAAGCGCAAAAGACGCGCGGGGAGTGGGCGCGGGACCCGCCTCGGCGCGCTCGATCGTCCACGCCTCTGGGCAGGGCGGGACATCCGGCCTAGCCTGAGCAGATGTGCCGGAACATTCGAACTCTCCACAACTTCGAGCCCGCCGCGGGTGACGACGAGATCCGCGCCGCCGCCCTGCAGTACGTCCGCAAGATCAGCGGGACCAGCAAGCCGTCAAAGGCCAATGAAGAGGTCTTCTGGCGAGCCGTCGACGAGATCGCCCACCTCACCGGTCACCTGCTCGACGACCTCGTGACCTCGGCCCCGCCGAAGGATCGGGAGGTCGAGGCCGCGAAGGCCAAGGAACGCTCGGCCAAGCGCTTCGCCACCACCTGAGCCCACCACCGGCAGGCCCAGCGCGGGGTGGATCAGGCCTTGCGGAGCTTGAGGAAGATGCTGGGGCCGAAGTTGTTCCTGGCCAGGCGCTTCTGCGAGATGCGCTCCGCCGCGAGCATGACGCTCTTGGGCAGGGCCTTCTTGAGCTTCTGGCTGCGCAGGTTGGAGACCGACAGCTTGCTCTCCAGCGTCAGGCCGGCCGCGGCGAGCTGACCGACGACCGTGTCGATGTTGTGGTTGACGAACGCGATCGCGTCGGGCTCGTCGGCCTTGGTCTGGCGGATGTCGACCGGCTCGGTCGGCAGCGGCGTGCCTTCCTTCTTGTGGCGCAGCCGGTTCTTGAAGTGGCCGTAGTTGGCGACCTCGATGATCGCGGTGCCGCCCGGCGCAAGGACGCGGGAGATCTCGGCGAACTCCGCGGACGGCTCCGGGATGTGGTGCATGACGCGCACCATCGTCACGAGGTCGAGCTCGCCGTCGGCGAACTTCAGGTCGTCCGCCTGCATCTGGACCTGCTTGATGTCCGTGCCGGCGAGCACCTTCTTGGCCGCCTCGAGCTGCGACGCGGCCGGCTCGGCCAGGGTCACCTCGTCCGCGAACGTCCGCAGCAGCAGGCACAGCCGGCCGAAGCCGCCGCCGATGTCCGCGGCCTTGCGGTAGTGGTTGCCCTTGAGCAGGCGACGGATCGCGATCTGCTCGGCACCGTTCTCGTAGTCGCGGTTGTCCCAGTACTTCGTGTAGTCGTAGTCACGCTCGTACTGGTTGGCGACCTTCTTGGGCGCGGAGCTGTCGTGGGCCTGCTGCGGGTTCTCGTCAGTCACTTTCGAAACCTTAGCAACCACCGGCGTACGGCCCGCATCAGCCGAACGTGCGGGGGCCGAAGACGGGGGCCTCCTTGGCCGCGCCGGCCTTGCGGGCGATCGCGGTGTTGCGCGCCTTGAACATCGCGGACTGCAGGCGACGCTCGAGCCGGTACGTCGCGCGGAGGCTTCCGCGGCGCGTCCCGTAGACCAAGCGCTTGGTCGCGGCGACCGAGTCCGGGGACCGCTGGGCGATCTGCTCGACCAGCGCCAGGGCCGCGGCCAGCGGATCGTCCGCGACCTCGGTCGCGAGGCCGAGCTCGACCGCACGCTCTCCCGTGAGCTGTTCGCCGGTCATCGCCAGGCGCATCAGCACGTCCGCCGGCAGCAGCTCGCTGAACGGGACGGTGCCGGCCATGTCGGGAACGAGGCCCCACTTGGCCTCGAGGATCGACCAGGTCGCGTCCGGCGTCGTGAAGCGGAAGTCCGCGCACGCGGCGAGCTGCAGGCCCGCGCCGTAGCAATGTCCCTGCACGACCGCGATCACCGGCACCGGCAGCTCGCGCCAGACCTGGTTGACCCGCTGGAAGCGGTTGACCAGGCGCGGCCCGGCGAGGAAGTAGCGGGCGACCCGCTTCTTGTCCGTGAACGCGGAGGCGAAGTCCAGGCCGGCGCAGAACGAGCGTCCCCTGCCCTGCAGCACGACCGCACGGATCTCCCGGTTCTCCTTGAGCGCGGTGGCCGCCGCGATGAGCTCGTCGATGGTGTCGAGATCGACGCCGTTGAGCTTGTCGGGACGGTTCAGGCTCACGTACGCGACGGGGCCGTCGATCTCGGTGATCACGCGGGATTCGCCGGGGGCGGCGTTCGGACGAGCGGTGGTGGTCATGTGCCACATGTTACCCACGGGTAAATGTGAACCACACATGTTTGAATGTGCAACCGCAGGGGCACACCTGTCACATGGTCAACGTCAATCGCCTCCCCGGTCCCATGATGGACGCCTATGAGTGGCAGTACCAAGGCGTCTGCATGGGCGTCGACAGCTCCGTCTTCTTCTCGCCCGAGGCTGAGCGAGGCGCCAAACGCGAGCGTCGCGAGAAAGCGGCCAAGCAGCTGTGCATGCGCTGCCCGGTGATCGAGCAGTGCCGCGAGCACGCGCTCCGCGTCCGCGAGCCCTACGGCGTGTGGGGCGGGATGACCGAGGGCGAACGCGCCGCGGTCGTCCGCCAGGAGAAGATCGCGAGCTGACCATCCCCCAGCCGTGCGGGCGCGACGCCTCGGGGGAGTGGCGCCCGCACGTTTTTTCGAAGGAGCCCACATGGGCGCACTGACCGGCAAGAAGATCGCCTTCCTCACCTCGCAGGTGGGCGTCGAGAAGGCTGAGCTGACGTCGCCGTGGCAGGCCGTGCTGGACGCGGGAGGCACGCCGTCGCTCATCGCACCGGCGACCGAGCCCGTCCAATCGATGGTCGGCGACGTCGACAAGGACGAGACCTTCGATCCTGACCTGACGGTCGCCCAGGCGTCGTCCGACGACTTCGACGCGCTGATCCTGCCCGGTGGGACCGTCAACGCCGACAAGGTCCGCGGCGACGCCGACTCGGTCGCGCTGGTCAAGGCGTTCGTCGACGCGGGCAAGCCGATCGCCGCGATCTGCCACGGCCCGTGGGCGCTGGTGGAAGCCGGAGTGCTCGGCGGCAAGACGTTGACCTCCTTCCCCAGCCTGCGCACCGACATCACCAATGCAGGCGGCACGTGGGTCGACGAAACGGTCTTCCACTGCACCGCGAGCGGGTGGGACCTCATCACGTCCCGCAACCCCGACGATCTCGACGCCTTCAACAGCACCCTCACCGACGTCTTCTCGAAAGCCTGAGGCCATGCCAGCCAAGAACAAGCCCAGCACGTCCGCCAAGATCCTGTACCGCCCCGTCGGGCTCGTCAGCTCGATCGTCGGCGGCCTCATCGCCAGCATGCTGTTCAAGCAGATCTGGAAGCGGGTGAGCGCCGGCGAGGGTGCGGACCCGCCGGGCCCCCTGGAGTCCGAGTACGACTTCAAGGAGATCCTCGTCGCCGCCGTGCTGCAGGGCGCGATCTACGCAGTCGTCAAGGCAGTGATCCAGCGTCAGGGCGCCAAGGGCTTCGAGCGCGCCACCGGCGAATGGCCGGGCTCATGAGCACGTCGGCCGATCTGCTCGAGGACGCGTTCGGACGCATTGGCGAGGGGGTCGAGCTGGTCCTGGACGAGCTCACCCCCCAGCAGTTGGCGCACCGGATCACGCCCGACGCCAACACGATCGCCTGGCTCGTCTGGCACCTGCTGCGCGTGCAGGACGATCACGTCTCGGACGCCGCCGGCACCGACCAGGTCTGGACGTCGGCCGGGTGGCACAAGCGCCTCGGCCTGCCGTTCGACGCCTCGGACACCGGCTACGGCCACAGCCGGGACGAGGTGGGCGCCGTCACCACGACGCCCGAGCTGCTCGTCGGCTACGCCCGCGCCGTGACCGCGGCCACGCAGGCGTACGTCACCTCGCTCAGCGACGACGACCTCGATCGTGTCGTCGACGAGTCGTGGGACCCGCCGGTCACGCTGGGGGTCCGTCTCGTGAGCGTCATCGAGGACGATCTCAAGCACCTCGGCCAGGCCGAGTACGTCAAGGGCCTGCTCTGAGCTCTCGCTCCGAGTGTTACCTGCACAACTGGGTATGAAGATGCCACCGGCGACGGTCGCCGGGATGTGGAGGGAGACCCATGAGTGACGACACCTCGGCTGACCAGCCGTCCGAAGACCCCCAGCCGCTGAAGGACACGTCCGGCTTCGGCCCCGAGGACGTGCTGGGCAACGGCCCGGTGACGGAGTCGACGACGGACCGCGAGCCCAAGGGCCAGCCGGGCGACCCGGATCTCGACGCGGACGCGGAGACCGAGCCCTCGTCCTGACGGGGGACCCGCGAAACGTTGACTCCTCCGGGGTCCGGGTCTACGTTCCGACGTAGGTAGACCGGGTTCTTCGCCAGAGGTCGCTGCACCGACAACCCGCGTGGTCCGGTCCGCGCCACCCGTTCGGGTGGGCGCCGAAGGAGGACCCGTGACGACCCCAGATCACGTCATCGACGACCGGACCGCCCAGCAGATCGCCGCCTGCAACGCCTCGGGGCGGACGCCGGTCGTGTTCATCCACGGACTCTGGCTGCTCTCCAACAGCTGGGAGAAATGGGCAGCCGTGATGGAGAAGAACGGCTACACCGCCCTGGCCCCCGGGTGGCCGGACGACCCGGAGACGGTCGCCGAGGCCAATGCGCATCCCGACGTCCTGGCGGGCAAGACCGTCGGCCGGGTGACCGACCACTACGCGGCGATCATCAACGAGCTGGACCGCGCGCCCGTGCTGATCGGCCACTCGTTCGGCGGCCTGCTGGCCCAGATGCTCGCCGGCCGCGGCCTCTCGGCGGCCACCGTCGCGATCTCGCCGGCGGCGTTCCGGGGCGTCCTGCCCGTGCCGGTCTCGTCCCTGCGCTCGGCGTCCCCCGTGCTGGCGAACCCGGTCAACCGCGGTCGCGCGGTCCCGCTGACGTACCAACAGTTCCGTTACGGCTTCGCCAACGCCGTGAACGCCCACGAGGCCCGGCAGCTGTACGACACGTACGCCGTCCCGGCCCCCGGGATGCCGCTGTTCCAGGCGGCCGTCGCCAACGTCAACCCGTGGACCGAGGTCAAGGTCGACACCCGGCGCCCCGACCGCGGACCCCTCCTGATCGTCTCGGGCGACAACGACAACACCGTCCCGTGGGCCGTGGCCCACGCGGCGTACAAGAAGCAACGTCACAACCCTGGCGTCACCGAGATCGTCAAGATGCCGGGCCGTGGCCACGCCCTGACGATCGACAGCGGTTGGCGCGAGATCGCCGACACCGCACTGGCCTTCGTGCAACGCTTCGTCCAGTAGATCGGCACCGCCATGGACCTGGGTCTGACCGGCAAGACCGCCATCGTCACAGGAGCCAGCAAGGGCATCGGGCTGGCCGTCACCCGCACCCTGCTCGACGAAGGGGCGAGCGTGGTCGCGGGTGCCCGCGACGCAGGTGACCTGCCCCAGCTCGTGGCCGACGGGCGTCCCGTGCACCCGGTGGAGGTCGACCTGTCGACTCCCGAGGGCGCGGTCCGGGTGGTCGAGGAGGCGGTGACGACCTACGGCGGCGTCGACATCCTCATCAACAACGTCGGCGCGGTCCGTCCTCGGCCCGACGGCTTCGCGGCGATCCCGGACGAGGAGTGGGCCTGGTCGGTGCGCATGAACCTCATGGCGGCGGTCCGCACGACCCGCGCCGCGCTGCCGCACCTGTTGGACCGGCGCGGCTGCATCGTCAGCACCTGCTCGGTCAACGCCGTCCTGCCCGATCCGCTCGTCATGGACTACAGCGCCGCGAAGGCGGCACTTGCCAGCTTCTCCAAGTCGCTGTCCAAGGAGGTCGGACCGCGCGGGGTGCGGGTCAACACGGTCAGTCCCGGTCCGGTCGCGACGGATCTGTGGCTGGGGGACCACGGGGTCGCGAACGTCGTCGCCGCAGCCGGCGGAGGGGACGCCCACTCGGTCGCCGCCGAGGCCGCGGCCCAGGCGGCGACGGGTCGTTTCACCACCCCGGAGGAGGTGGCCGCGATGATCGTCGTCCTCGCCAGCAGCCGGGCCGGCAACATCACCGGCGCTGACCTCGTGATGGACGGCGGTCTCGTGCAGACGCTCTGACGCACCACCCAACGAGAGGATCCATCATGTCCCGCACCGAGCTCGTGAGAACGCACGCCCTGACGCCGCGGGGGCGACGCCGCATCGTCATCGGCGCACTGCTGACCGTCCTGGTCGCGATGACCGCGCTGGCGTCCACCGCGACCGCCGGTCACCGACCGCAGGCGACCAAGCACCACCACGCCAAGCCCACCATCGTCCTGGTGCACGGCGCCTGGGCCGACGGGTCGGGGTGGAACGACGTGATCAAGCGGCTGCAGCGTGCCGGCTATCCCGTCCGGGTGCCGCCCAACCCGCTGCGCAGCCTGCCCGGCGACTCCGCGACGCTGAAGAGCTTCATCGCGACCGTGCCCGGACCGCTCATCCTGGTCGGCCACTCCTACGGGGGCGCGGTGATCACCAACGCCGCCACGGGTGACCCCGACGTGAAGGCGCTCGTCTACGTCGACGCGTTCGCCCCGGAGAAGGGAGAGACGATCTTCGCGCTCACGGGAGCCGACTCCGCGCTGGCCGGCGACCCGACGACGCTGTTCGACTTCGTGCCGTATCCGGGCGGCCCCGACGGCGACGTCGACCTGTACCTCAAGGAGAACGTCTTCCTCACCTCGTTCGCGAACGGCGTGCCGACCCGCAAGGCCAAGGAGCTGTACGCCACGCAGCGCCCGTTCGCCCTCAGCGTCGGCAGCCAGGAGTCCGGCGAGCCGGCGTGGAGGACGATCCCGTCGTGGTACCTGCTCGGCACCCGCGACCGCATCATCACCCCGGAGGCCCAGCGCTTCATGGCCGAGCGGGCCGGGTCGACGATCGTCCGGGTGAGGGCCGGCCACCTCTCGTTGATCTCCCACCCCGACGCAGTCGCCAAGCTCATCGTCCGGGCGGACCGAGGCACTCGCTGACGCCGCGGCGGTCTGGATCCACGTGAAACATCCGGGCGGTGCTTCCTCCACCGTCTCCCGTCCGGGCGGTGCTTACTCCACCGTTTCGGGACCGGGCGGTGCTTCCTCCACCGTTTAGCGGCGGATTGCGGCCCAAACGGTGGCGTATGCACCGCCCCACGCTCAAACGGTGGCGTACGCACCGCGGCTCCCGGGGGCGCGAGTTTTCCGGGGTGTGACCCCGTCGTTGCGGGGTATTGAGTCCCTCGACGGCATCACACACCCGGGGGACCGATGAGCCAGACACAGGAAGACACCCAGCCCAAGGCGCTCAACGGCCTCATGTTGATGGTCGCGGTGGTCTCCGCCGTGAGCGGGCTGCTGTACGGCTATGACACCGGCATCATCTCGGGTGCGCTCCTGCAGATCGGTGACGAGTTCGACACCGGCCACGCGATGGAGCAGTCGATCGCGGCGGGCATCCTGCTGGGCGCGGTGATCGGAGCCCTGTCGTGCAGCGTGCTCTCGGAGCGCTGGGGACGGCACAAGACCATCCTGCTGATCTGCCTGGTGTTCATCATCGGGAGCCTCGCCTGCTCGGTCGCCCCCACCGCGACCCTCCTGGCCGCGGCCCGCGTGCTGCTCGGCTTCGCCGTCGGCGGGGCCACCCAGACCGTCCCGATGTACGTCGCCGAGATGGCGCCGGCTGCGATCCGCGGCCGCCTCGTCCTGTGCTTCCAGCTCGCGATCGGTGTCGGCATCGTCATCGCGACCTTGGTCGGTGCCTCGGAGCAGGTCGACTGGCGCATCTCGATCGGCGCCGCTGCGCTTCCTGCGCTTCTCATGCTCGTGCTGCAGCTGCGACTGCCCGAGAGCCCGCGCTGGCTGGTCAAGCAGGGCCGCACGGATGACGCCGAGCAGGTGCTGGAGCGCGTACGCCCCGAGGGCTTCGACATCTCGCAGGAGCTCAGCGAGATCGTGGAGCTGGAGAAGCGCAAGAAGGAGACCAAGCGCAGCCATCGCGGGTGGAGCGGCCTGCGTCAGCCGTGGGTGCGGCCGGCCCTCGTCGTGGGATGCGGCGTCGCCGCCTTCACCCAGCTCTCCGGCATCGAGATGATCATCTACTACGCGCCGACGATCCTGACGGACAACGGCTTCTCCACCTCCGCGGCCCTGCGCGTCAGCGTAGCGCTCGGCGTGACCTACCTGATCATGATGATCGTGGGCCTGATCATCGTCGACAAGGTCGGACGACGCCGCCTCACGCTGATCATGGTGCCGGGGGCCGCGATCGCCCTGTTCGTGCTGGGCGCGCTCTTCGTGACCGACAACGCCGGCAAGGACAACATCCCGTTCATCGTCGCGTGCCTCGTCGTGTTCATGCTGTTCAACGCGGGCGGCCTGCAGCTGATGGGCTGGCTGACCGGCTCCGAGATCTACCCGCTCGCCGTGCGCGGCGCCGGGACGGCCGCCCAGTCGGCGACCTTGTGGGGGACGAACCTGCTCATCACGCTGACTCTGCTGACGATGATCGACACGTTCGGCGCGGGCCAGGTGTTCTGGCTCTACGGCCTGTTCAACGTCGCGGCGTGGATCTTCGTCTGGCGTCTCCTGCCCGAGCTCACCGGCCACAGCCTCGAGGACATCGAGAAGCACCTGCAGGACGGCGAGTTCAGCCCGAAGGACTTCGAGCAGCACGCCAAGAGCAGCCCGGCCGGCGCCTCGGGCTGATCGGTCCGGGCGCGACCGTCAAGCGTCAGTGGGGTCCTCGCCGTGCGCGGGGCGGGCGGCGCCCAGGGCGTCCAGGACCCGATCGGCCTCGTGGCGGATGCCCACGAGCACGACCCAGACCGTCCAGCACAGGGCGGATCCGGCCATCAGGGCCAGCCCGATGCGTTCCTTTGCACGATCCACGACCTCTCCGTCGTCCACGCTGTGGGCCTGCAAGATGATGAGCGCACCTATGACCAGCAGCAGGACTCCGAACAGGACGCTGCCCACGATGATCGGGTTGGTGTCTCGGTCGTTCGCTGAGGGACTGGTCGGGGTCATCACGCGTCCGTTCATCCAGCACTCAGCCAATGAGAACACCCACGCTACCCATGTGGGGCTGGGACGTCACGAACGTTCGTCAGGACACTGTGTGTCACAGGCTCCGCGAGAGTTGCACCCCGCCAGCCGGACGGAATAGGCATCGTGCAGGTCGAGTTGTCCACGACATGAGAGCTATCGGAGTGACCAAGCCCGGCGACGAGGACGACCTCGAGGTGCTCGACCTTCCTGTGCAGGATCCGCAGGACGGTCAGATCCGCATCCGCGTCCACGCCGCGACCGTCAACCCCACCGACACCGCGATGATCCGCGGCGCCTACTACCGCGGCGGCGACGTGCCGACCGGTCCACACATCCCGGGCATGGACCTGTCCGGCGTCGTCGACGCCCTCGGGCCAGGAGTCGACCGGTTCGCGGTCGGCGACCGCGTGATCGCCGTGGTCGCTCCCACCAGCGAGACGCGTGGCGCCTACCAGGAGCAGATCGTGCTGCCTGCCGAGCAGGTCGTCCCCGCGCCCGCCGGTGCCGACGACGCGGCGGCATCGACCCTGCTCATGAACGCTCTCACCGCGCGCCTGGCCCTCGACGAGATGGCCGTCCCCGCCGGCGGCACCGTCGCCGTCACCGGTGCGGCCGGGTCGTTCGGCGGATACGTCGTGCAGCTGGCCAAGGCCGACGGTCTGCGGGTCGTTGCGGACGCCAAGGAGGGCGAGGAGGATCTCGTCCGCGAGCTCGGCGCCGACATCGTCGTCCCCCGCGGCGACGACGTGGCCGCCAACATCCGCGCCGCCGTGCCCGAGGGCGTCGACGGCCTGGCCGACGGCGCCGTACAGATCGACAAGACGCTCGACGCCATCAAGGACGGCGGGGCGCTGGCGACCATCCGCGGGTGGGACGGTCCGGCCGAACGCGGCATCTCAGTGCACCCCATCTGGGTCTTCTCCGCCATCGGCCACACCGACAAGCTCGACCGACTCCGTCAGCAGGCCGAGGACGGCACGCTGACGTTGCGAGTGGCCACGACCTTCCCGGCGGAGCAGGCAGCGGAGGCCCACAAGCTGCTGGCCGGCGGCGGGGTGCGTGGTCGCATCGTGCTCGACTTCAACTAGAGGCGGTCCCACCCGACGAACACCCCGTTCGGACCTCTGTCAGAAAGAACGAAGGGCCCCGACCAAAACCCGGTCAGGGCCCTTCATCATTCTGTGCGCGAGGGGGGAGCCGTCGCCTCCGCTGCGCTCCGGCTCCTCCCAAATCCGCTGGCTTGAATACAGAACGACAAAGGGCCCCGACCAAAACCCGGTCGGGGCCCTTCATCATTCTGTCTGTGCGCGAGGGGGGATTTGAACCCCCACGCCCTTGCGGACACTGGCACCTGAAGCCAGCGCGTCTACCATTCCGCCACCCGCGCAGTGTTCGTGCTGCGGTCCTCGGGCTGACCCGGGGACCGGTGAGTCAGTCTAACAGGCCCGTGCGCGGAGGTTTCCACGGCTGCCCCCTCCGCGCTGACTCGCCTGTTCACCCCGTCCCGATACGATCACATGGAAACATGGACCGACGAAGAGGTGAGAGCTGATGGCGGGGGTGCTGCAACGTTTCGAGCAACGGCTCGAAGGAGCGGTCACCGGTGCGTTCGCGCGCGCCTTCCGCAGCGCCGTGCAGCCCGTCGAGATCGCCGCCGCGCTGCAGCGCGAGGTCGACAACTCGGCGCACATCCTCTCCCGTGAACGCATGCTCGTGCCGAACGACTTCACGGTCGAGCTGTCGCCGTCCGACTACGAACGGCTCAACCCGTTCAGCAGCACGCTGGCCGACGAGCTGTCCACGCTCGTCAAGGAGCACGTCGTCGAGCAGCGCTACACCCTCACCGGCCCGCTGGCGATCTCGTTCAAGAAGACCGGCGAGCTCAGCACCGGACGGTTCCGCGTCCGCAGCCGCACCACCGCATCCGTCACCCCCGTGGTCGGACAGCGGATGACCGAGACCGCGGTGCGCTCGTCCAACGTCGTGATCGAGGTCAACGGCATGAAGCACCCGCTCCAGCCACCTGGCGTGGTGATCGGGCGCGGCAACGAGGCCGACCTCAAGATCGACGACCCCGGCATCTCGCGCCGCCACGCGGAGATCAAGATCCACCAGAGCGGGAGCGAGACCACCGTGACCATCGTCGACCTCAACTCGACCAACGGCGTCATCCTCAACGGCCACAAGGTCTCCACGGGGGTCGTCGGGGACGGCTCGGAGATCCGGCTCGGCAACACCGTCCTCGTCATCCGGATGAACGAGGCCGCCTGATGTCCGAGCTCACCCTGACGTTGATCAAGCTCGGCTTCCTGGCCGTGCTGTGGCTCTTCGTCCTGTCCGCCGTCTCGGTCATCCGCTCGGACATCTTCGGCACCAAGGCCCCCTCGACGCCGCGCCCCGCCAAGCAGAAGGCCCCGGCGACCAAGCCTCGCAAGACCCCCCGCGGCGTGCCGACCAAGCTGCAGGTCGTCTCCGGGCCCAACACCGGGCAGAGCGTCCCGCTGGGCGACAAGCCGATCCTGCTGGGACGCGGCACCGACGCGGCGATCCGCCTCGACGACGACTACGTCTCGACGCGGCACGCGCGCTTCGCGACCAACGGCGAGCAGTGGTTCGTCGAGGACCTCGGGTCGACCAACGGCACGTACCTCGGCAGCCAGCGCATCACGACACCCATCCCGATCGGCCTGGGCATCCAGGTCCGGCTGGGCAAGACCATCGTCGAGCTGCAGAAGTAGGCCATGACAGCCCTGACCTATCGATACGTCGCGCTCACCGACACCGGTCTGCGCCGCTCGACCAACCAGGACTCCGGCTACGCGAGCGATCGCCTGCTGGCCATCGCCGACGGCATGGGCGGGGCCGCCGCGGGTGACCTCGCCTCGTCCGAGGCGATGCACATCATCCGTCAGCTCGACCGTGACATCGACGGCAGCGCCCTCGACGCGGTCGCCCGCGCGGTCGAGCTCGCCAACATCCGCCTCGGTGAGCTGATCCGCGAGGATCCCGCGGTGGAAGGCATGGGCACGACTCTCGAGGTCATGCTCTGGGACGGCGAGAAGCTGGCCGTCGCCCACCTCGGCGACTCGCGCGCGTACCGCCTGCGCGGCGGCACCCTCACCCAGATCAGCACCGACCACACGTTCGTGCAGAGCCTGGTCGAGGAGGGCAAGATCTCCCGCGCCGAGGCGCGCGTGCACCCTCACCGCTCCTTGCTGCTGCGCGCGCTCCTCGGCCGCGACGAGGGCGAGGCCGACCTCAGCTGGATCCAGCCGATGGCCGGCGATCGCTATCTGCTGTGCAGCGACGGCCTGACCGACATGGTCGAGGACGACGTCATCCGGCGCGCCCTCAGCGCCGAGACGATCGACATGGCCGCGACCGAGCTCGTACGACTCGCGCTGGAGGCCGGTGGCGTCGACAACGTGACCGTGGTGATCGCCGAGTTCGTCGAGGCGGGCACCGATCCCGACGAGCACCTGTCCTCGTCGGACGGGCAGCCCCAGCTCGTCGGCGCCGCAGCCAGCCAGTCCCGCCCGCGCACGGGATCGGGCTCGAGCAGCACCGACACGGCCACGGCGTTCGACCCCGAAGAGCTCCGGTACGCCCCGCAGCCCCCCGCGCGCCGCCGCTGGCTGCGCTGGACGGCGGGCCTCCTGGCTGTCGCGGCGGTCCTCGCGGCCGCGGGCACCTACGCCTACCAGTGGTCGCAGGACCAGTACTACGTCGCGGCCAAGGACGGTCGGGTCGCGATCTACCGCGGCGTCCAGATCGACATCCCGGGCGTCACCTTGTCCCACGTCGATGAGCTGACCGACATCGAGCTGTCGTCCCTGAGCGACTTCCAGCGACGCGAGATCGAGGACGGCGTGGAGGCCTCGAGCAAGGACGACGCCAAGCAGACCGTCGCCGAGCTGGACGTGATCGCACCGACCCCGACGCCCACGCCGACCCGCAAGACCACACGCACCCCCAAGCCCTCCACGTCGAGCAGGACGCCGACCGCGGCCAACGTGGTGTGGACGCGATGACGACTCCCGTCTGGGTCCCCCGCAAGAGACGGGGCGCCGAGTTCTTCCTGACCGTCCTGGCGGTCTTCATCGGCATCGCGGCGTACGCCTCGGTGGGCCTCGGCGTCGAGGGCACGATCCCGTCCGACACCTACAAGCTGGGCGGCGCGCTCATCGTGGTGGCGATCGCGACCCATCTCGTGGTGCGCCGGGTCGCCCCCTACGCCGATCCCGTGCTGCTGCCGCTGGTGATCGCCCTCAACGGCCTCGGCCTGGCGATGATCTACCGGATCGACCTCGGATATCAGCAGGTCAACCCCGACTGGAAGGCCCTCGCCAACGGTCAGCTCATGTGGACCGGCTTCGGCATCGTGGCCTTTGCCCTCGTGCTGATCGTGGTCCGCGACCACCGCCGACTGCAGGCGCTGACCTACACGTTCGGCTTTGCCGCGATCGTCCTGCTGATCCTGCCACTGCTGCCCGGCATCGGGCGCAACATCCGCGGTGCGCGGATCTGGATCGGGATCGGTCCGTTCAGCTTCCAGCCCGGAGAGGCGGCCAAGATCTGCCTCGCGATCTTCTTCGCCGGCTATCTCGTGGTCAAGCGCGACGCCCTCGCGCTGGCCGGGCGCCGCTTCGCGGGCATCGACCTTCCCCGCGGCCGCGACCTCGGGCCGATCCTGGCCGGCTGGCTGCTCAGCATGGGCATCCTCATCTTCCAGCGCGACCTCGGCTCGTCGCTGCTGTTCTTCGGGCTGTTCGTGGTGCTGCTCTACATCGCGACCGAACGCCCCGGCTGGCTGGTCGTGGGGGCGCTGCTGTTCGCGGCGGGTGCCTACATGGGCTATCTCGCCTTCGGCCACGTGCAGGTGCGGGTCAACGCCTGGCTCGACCCGTTCTCCGATCCGGACAAGAACTACCAGGTCATCAACGGCCTGTTCGGGCTCGCGCACGGGGGCCTGCTCGGACAGGGGCTCGGCCAGGGCAGTCCCAACCTCACCCCGTTCGGCTTCTCCGACTTCATCGCCGCCTCACTGGGCGAGGAGCTCGGCCTCACCGGCCTCATGGCCGTGCTCATGATCTACGGCCTGATCGTCGAGCGCGGACTCCGCATCGCGCTGACCTGCCGCGACGCGTTCGGCAAGCTGCTCGCCGCAGGCCTGGCGCTGTCGATCGCGATCCAGGTCTTCGTGGTCGTCGGTGGCGTCACCCGGTTGATCCCGCTCACCGGCCTGACCACCCCGTTCCTCGCGCAGGGCGGATCGTCCATCGTGATGAACTGGGCGATCATCGGCCTGCTGCTGCGGATCAGCGACCAGACGAGGCGCCCGGCCCCCGAGATCTCCACGTTCGAGAGTGACGAGGCGACCCAGGTGGTGAAGCTGTCGTGAACAAGCCCATCCGCAACCTGGCCATCGCATGCCTCGTCATGTTCATGGCCCTGCTGGTCAACATCAACTACGTCCAGTTCGTCGAGGCGGACAGTCTCAACGCCAAGAACGGCAACAAGCGGGTCATCAACGAGGAGTTCTCCCGCGACCGCGGCTCGATCCTCATCGACGGCAAGCCGATCGCCGAGAGCGTGAAGTCCAAGGACGAGTACAAGTTCCAGCGCAAGTACCCCGAGGGCGGGCTGTACGCCCCGCTGACCGGCTACTTCTCGTACATCTTCGGCCGCAGCGCGCTCGAGAACTCCGAGAACCGGGTCCTCTCGGGCAGCGACGACCGACTCTTCGTCAACCGGGTCATCGACCTGCTGTCCAACAAGCAGCCCAAGGGCGGCAGCGTCGAGGTCACGATCGACCCGCTCGCGCAGAAGACGGCCGCCGAAGGCCTCGAGGCGCTCGGCAAGGGCACCAAGGGCGCGGTGGCGGCGATCAACCCCAAGACCGGCGCGGTGCTGGCGATGGTGACCCAGCCGTCGTACAACCCCAACCGCCTCGCGAGCCACGACTTCGCCAAGGTCCAGAAGTCGTGGGAGGAGCTCACCACCGACAAGAACCAGCCCATGCTCAACCGCACGACCCAGCAGACGCTGCCGCCCGGCTCGACGTTCAAGCTGGTCACGGCCGCAGCGGCGCTCGAGAAGGGCGTCGTCGACGACGTCGACGACAAGATCAAGGCCGGCGCCCGGCTGTCGTTCGGTGGCGGCATCACCTACACGCTCCCCAACGAGAACGGCGGCAACTGCGGCGGCGACCGCATCACGTTGGAGCAGGCCATGAACGTCTCGTGCAACGTGGCCTTCGGCGCCCTCGCCCTCAAGGTCGGCCAGACGGACCTCGCCGAGCAGGCCGGCAAGTTCGGCTTCGGCACCGATCCGCTCGCGGACCTGCCCATGAACCCCAGCCGCTTCACCTCCGGCGACACCCCGCTCGAGCAGCCGCAGCTCGCCCAGTCCGGCATCGGCCAGTTCGAGGTCGCGGCGACGCCCCTGCAGATGGCCATGGTCGCCGGCGGCATCGCCAATGACGGCAAGGTCATGAAGCCGTACGTCGTGGACACCGTCCGCGCCCCCAACCTGCGCGTCCTGGACAAGACCCAGCCCAAGACCCTCAGCGAGGCGGTCAGCGCCAGCACCGCCCGCAAGCTGCAGGAGATGATGGTGAGCACCGTCCAGGTGGGCACCGCCACCTCCGCGCAGATCCCCGGCGTCGACGTGGGTGCCAAGACCGGCACGGCGCAGTCCACCGCGGACCGCCCGCCCTACGCCTGGTTCGTGTCGTACGCCAAGGACGGCGACGACTCGGTCGCGGTGGCCGTGCTCGTCGAGTCCAGCAACACTGCGCGCAACGAGATCGCCGGTGGACGCCTCGCCGGCCCGATCGCCAAGTCCGTGATGGAGGCAGTGCTCGGCAAATGACACGCCTGACTGCACCGACATCCTCCGTGACACACACTCTGGGAGACTGAGAACCATGACCGAATCCGGCGACACTGGCGCCACCGACGAGCCGATACGCCTCGGCGGCCGCTACGAGCTGGGCGGACTGCTCGGTCGCGGCGGCATGGCCGACGTGCGGGTGGGGCGCGATCTGCGCCTCGGGCGCACCGTCGCGGTCAAGCAGCTGCGTAGCGACCTGTCGGCCGACGACACGTTCCAGGCCCGTTTCCGCCGCGAGGCCCAGTCCTCCGCCGCGCTCAACCACCCCTCGATCGTCGCGGTCTACGACACCGGCGAGTCGATCGACAAGCACGGCAGCCACGTGCCCTACATCGTCATGGAGTACGTCGAGGGCCAGACGCTGCGCGACATCCTGCGCGGCGCCGAGAACGGTCGCAAGATCCTGCCCGAGCGCGCGCTGTCCATCACCGCCGACGTCCTGAGCGCGCTGGACTACAGCCACCGCTCCGGCATCATCCACCGCGACATCAAGCCCGCCAACGTCATGCTCACCCCGTCCGGGCAGGTCAAGGTCATGGACTTCGGCATCGCTCGCGCGATCGCCGACACCTCCTCGGCCATGACGCAGACGGCCGCCGTCATCGGCACGGCGCAGTATCTCTCCCCCGAGCAGGCGCGCGGCGAGACCGTCGACGCCCGCAGCGACATCTACTCGACGGGCTGCCTGCTGTACGAGCTGCTGACCGGACGTCCGCCGTTCGTGGGCGACAGCCCGGTGTCGGTGGCCTACCAGCACGTCCGCGAGGAGGCCCGGCCGCCGTCGCAGCTCAACCCCGACGTGAGCCCCGACATCGACCGCATCGTCGCCAAGGCGCTCGCCAAGCGCGTCGAGGACCGCTATCAGAGCGCCGCCGACATGCGCAAGGACATCGAGCGCGTCCTGGCGGGCCTGCCCGTCGACGCACCCACCGCGGCCACCGCCGTCGTGCCGGGCGCGACCGCCGTGGCTCCCGCCGCGCCGGTCCTGCCGCCGCCGACCGGCAACGGTGTCGCCGACCCGGACGAGGACGAGGACGAGGACCGCAAGGGCACGTGGTGGGCCGTCGCGGCCATCCTCGCCGTGGTCGCCGCAGCGATCCTGGGCGTCCTGTGGATGACCGGGGCGTTCGACAGCGACGAGAAGCCCGTGGCCCAGAAGGCGGTCACCGACGTCCGTGGCGAGAGCGTCCCCGACGCCACGACGAGGCTGGAGAACGCCGGCTTCGTGGTCGGCGGGACCTCCGAGCGGGCCAGCTCGGACGTCGACGAGGGCGACGTCATCGACACCGATCCGCCCGTGGGCACCAAGGTCGACGAGGGCTCGACGGTCGACCTCATCGTCAGTTCGGGTCCCGACCAGGTCGTGGTCCCGAACCTCGTGAGGTACTCCTACTCCGACGCCAAGAAGCTGCTCGAGGACATGGGCCTGTCGGTCAAGAAGGACACCCAGGACAGCACCGAGTCCAAGGACACGGTCCTCAACACCAACCCCCCGGCCAACACCTCCGTCGAGGTCGGCTCCACGGTCACGCTCATCGTGTCCAAGGGCCAGGTCGAGGTGCCCAACGTCGTCGGGCAGGACGTCGAGGACGCCAGGAGCGCCCTGGAGGACATCGGGCTCAAGGCCGACATCACCGAGGACCCGAACTCGACGTCACCGGAGAACCAGGTGACCGCCCAGTCGGTGGCTCCCGGCACGCGGGTCTCGCCGGGGTCGACGGTCCGTCTGACGGTGTCGACCAACCCGGGCGACACCGGCGAGGACGGTGGCGACACCGACGGAGGCGCGACCGACGGTGGGCCGACGGACGGCGCGGACTCCGACGGCGGCGCGCTGCCCGACGGTCAGTGAGGCCCCCCGGCGTCCCTAGGGCGCCGGGGCCTTCGCGAACGTCAGCGAGATCGGGTTGGTGTAGGCCTTGATCGTCACGGCGTCGAGCTGCTCGATCTCGAGACCGAGGTTGTAGCGCCGCGCGTAGTCCGCATAGCTCGCGGTGTCGGGCGAGGTGATCATCGAGCTGCTCATGCCGGTCTGGTCGCCGACGGCCTCGATGACGTACGGCGGTGAGTACGGGACGCCGTCGAGGATCACGACGTTGCCGACGCACCGGATGCCGGTCGTCGCGATGAGCCGCTGACCCTGCAGCGAGATCGCCTCGGCCCCTCCTGCCCACAGCGCGTTGACGTACGCCTGGATGTCCTGCTGGTGCACGACCTGCCAGTTGGGGTCGACCCCGGACAGGTCGCCGGCGTCGGGCGCATCGGTCAGGGTGACCCGGACGCCCGGGCCACGCACCGGTGTCAGCCCGGTGGCTGGCTCGAGGGCGTCGACGCGCTTGCGCAGCTTGTCCAGGCTCCGGCCCGACACGCTGGACGAGAGCCGGTCGATCTCCGAGCGCAGGGTGTTGGCCTCCGCGCGGCGCGCGTCGATGCGCTCGGACCGCTCGCGCAGGAGGGATCCGACGTCACCGCCGGTGGGACGCAGGTCGGTGCCGTCGGCGCTGACCGAGGCGGCCACGAACAGGAACCCGGTGAGCACGAAGATCAGGAGCACGACGAAGGACGCCTGCTGGCGTGCGTGCGTGCCGCGCTTGGCCATGCCGCAATTCCTCCCTGGTCCGACGCCGACTAGGCTAGCCGAGACCACCTACGATGCGGCCCGGCCGCAGCAACCTTCGGAGCACGACGTGGCGAGAGACAAGACTTCCAAGGGCCCGCAGCCCCAGAGGATCGGCAACCGCTGGGCCGGTCCCGCGATGGTGACCTCCGCGATCATCGGTCTGATCTGGATCGTGATCTACTACGTGCTCAACGGCCAGGACGTCAACTACCCGTCATTCCTGCAGTGGTACCAGGATCTCGGCAACTGGAACCTGGTGATCGGCATGGGCTTCATCGTCGCGGCCTTCGGCTTCGCGATGAAGTGGGAGTGAATCACACCCATGTAGTTATCCACACCGGTGTGCACAGTTGTTGATACTCACACCGGTGTGATTCAACCGGTCAGCGACGCGGTGCGCAGCACGACCGCTGCGATCATCGCGATCCACACCACCACGATGACGCCCGCCTGGAACAGCTGCCGGCGCTCCCGCGGTGCGTAGGCGATCACGGCACCGAGGACGACACCGGCCACGAAGCCGCCGAGGTGTCCCTGCCAGCTGATGTTGCTGCCGGCCACGCTGATGAACGCGTTGATCGCGAGCAGCACCAGCAGTGTCGTGATGTCCTGCTTGGCCTTCAGCAGCAACATCATCGCCATGCCGAAGAGGCCGAACACCGCACCTGACGCGCCGATCGTGGCGACTCCGGGCGGTGCCAGCAGATAGACGAACACCGAGCCGGCGATCGCGACGGTCGCGTAGGCCACGATGAACCGGATCGCCCCGAGCGCTCGCTCGACGAACGGCCCGAAGAGGTACAGGGCGTACATGTTGAACAGCAGGTGCAGCAGCCCCGCGTGGAGGAACGCTGACGTGACCAGCCGCCAGGTCTCGCCGTCCGCGACGAAGTAGCCCACGAGGGCCCCGTCGCGGAAGAACGAGCCGGACTGCCCGCCGGTCGCCGCCGTCACGACGTACGCGAGCACGTTGATGACGATCAGGGCCAGCGAGACCGCGCCGGAGGTGCCAGTGACGGCACCTCCGGCGAGGTTCTTGGGCTGTCGTACGGTCTTCGCGCCCTCCGCGATGCACGAGGGGCACTGGAAGCCGACCGAGGCCTCCCGCATGCACTCCGGGCAGATCAGCCGCCCGCAGCGCTGGCAGGAGATGTACGCCTCGCGGTCGGGGTGCCGGTAGCAGCGATAGTCCTCCGCAGGGAGGTTCACGAGCTAGGCGTCTTTGCGGGAGATCGTCACCTTCTCGATGACGACCGGCTCAGCCGGCTTGTCGAACCGGTCGGTCTTGACCTGTCCGATCTTGTCGACCACCTCGCGGCTCACGTCGTCGGCCACCTCGCCGAAGATCGTGTGCTTGCGGTTCAGCCACGTGGTGGGGACCAGCGTGATGAAGAACTGCGAGCCGTTGGTGCCCGGTCCGGCGTTGGCCATCGCGAGCAAGTAGGGGCGGTCGAACTTCAGGTCGGGGTGGAACTCGTCCTTGAACGTGTAGCCGGGGCCACCCGTCCCGGTGCCGAGCGGGTCGCCGCCCTGCAGCATGAAGTCCTTGATGATGCGGTGGAACACCAGGCCGTCGTAGAACGGCTTCGTGGTGGGCTTGCGGGTCTCGGGGTCGAGGAACTCCTTCGTACCCTCGGCGAGGCCGACGAAGTTGTCCACCGTCTCGGGGGCGTGGTCGGGGAAGAGCTCCACGACGATGTTGCCGTGGTTGGTCGTGAAGGTCGCGATGAGCTGCGAGGCCACAGGGATATTCCTTTCGATGTGCTGTCGTCATCATCCCACGAACGGACAACTCCGGCCCCGCGGCTGGCGGGAGCGGCGGTGACCGATCTGCTGGCTATGGTGGGCGCCATGTCGAAGAGCCCGGGACACCACCCCTTCCGCCGCATCCTGCTCCTGACGGCGGTCCTCGCCGCCGTCCTGGCCTACCGCAACGCGGTCGCCGACAAGGGCGGCTCGTACGATCCCGCGGCCGGCCGATGAGCGTCACGATCGAGCGGACGTCCGACGGCATCGCAGTCCTGACGTTCAGCGCCCCGCCGGTCAACCTGTACTCCCTCGAGCTGCACGAGGAGCTGGACCGTGCCCTGGACGAGGTCGAGGCCGATCCGCCCCGCGCCCTGCTGGTCCGGGCCGAGGGCCGGGTCGTCTCCGGCGGCGTCGACGTCGCCCAGTTCCACGCCCGCAAGACGCAGGCCGACACCCAGGCGCTCTACGACCGGATGCTCGAGCTGCCCAACCGCATCGAGGCACTCGACGTCCCGACCTTCTTCGCCGCCCACGCCCTGACGCTCACCTGGGCGTTCGAGGTGGCCCTCGCGTGCGACATCGTCCTGGCCTCGGAGAAGGCGAAGTTCGGCCTGGTCGAGCGCGTCATCGGCCTCACCCCGACGATGGGCGGCACCCAGCGACTCGCGGGGCGCGCGGGGGTGGGCCGCGCCAAGGAGCTCGTCTTCACCGGTGAGCTGTACGACGCGGCGACCCTCGAGCGCTGGAACGTCGTCAACCGCGTGCTCGCGGTCGACGGCTTCGACGACGCGGTGCTCGAGATCGTGCGTCAGGTCGCGGTCGGGCCCACCCGGGCGTTCGGCGCGGCCAAGCAGATCCTGCGGCACTTCGAGGCCGGCGGCGTGCCGGAGGCGAACGCGCACACCACGCGCATCGCGGCCGGTCTGTTCGCGACCGACGACCTGCAGGGCGGCATGGAGTCGTTCCTGCGCGACGGTCCGGGCAAGGCCACGTTCACGGGCCGCTGACCGCAGGGGTCAGAGAGTGCTCTCGGCCCGATCCGCGCGGATGGCCTGCGTGGCCCGGTGCTCGGCCCAGAAGCTCACGAGCGGGATCGTGGCGAACAGCATCGTCGTGATCGTGAAGGCCGGGGTCCACCGGTGACGGCGCGAGAGCACGGCGATCAGCACCAGCAACGCCATGAAGAGATAGCCGTGGATCATGTCGATCACCCCGATCATGTCGGAGTTGCGGTTGAACCACGACGTGTCGTCTGTCGTCAGCTGTCCGATCCAGGCCCCGATGACGAAGATCAGGTTGATGCCCACCACGTAGGCGATGACACGGTACGTCTTAGCCAGTCCACTCACGACGTCGAGGATACCTTCGCCCGTGAAGCCGCCCGTGTCTCGCTCGACATCCGCCACCACATGAACGCCGCGAACAGGCCGAAGACCCACCACTGCAGCGCGTAGGCCAGGTTCTTGAGCCCGACCGTCCACGAGACGTCCTCGGGCAACGGGGGCGGGACGAGGTCGAGGCCGCCGCTGAGGGCCGGATCGGTGTTGATCGCGTAGCCGGAGTACAGGTCGTAGGGCATCTCGTTGATCAGCGTGGGGATCCGGACGGACCCGATGGTGCGCGAGGTCGCGTCGAATGCGCCGGCGTTCTTCTCGCCCGGCTCCAGCACCGCGTCCAGCGTGACGGTGCCGCTCGGGACGCTCGGGAACGCGCCGGGCTCGGGGGCCCAGCCGCGCAGCACGAGCATCGTGTCGCCGCCCTCGACCTGCACCGGTGCCAGGAGCCAGGCGCCGGTGCGGCCGTCCTGCTCCTTGTCGGTGACCCAGATCTGCTGGTCCGCGGGCTCGAACTCGCCCTCGAACGTCACCGGCCGGTGGTTGTACGTCTTCAGGAACGGTCCGTCGGGCTCCCACAGGTCGGTGAGAGCGACCTGCGGGACCGCACGCTTGTCGGCCTGCTCGTGCGCCTGGCGGTCGTCGTAGACGCCGGCCTGCCACAGGCCCATGACGACGCAGAAGACGACCGCGACGATCGCGAACGCATGGAGCCCGATGAGGCCCGGGGTGAACCAGGAACCGACGCGGGAGTTGCGTTTCACGCCGTGAACGGCCTGAGGTCCGCGTAGAGGGGGAACCGCTCGGCCAGCACGGTCACCCGCTTGCGAAGGGACTCCAGGTCGACCTCACCCGGCTGCAGCGCCTCGGCGATGATGTCGGCGACCTCGGTGAACTCCTCGGCGCCGAAGCCGCGGGTCGCGAGCGCGGGCGTGCCGATGCGCAGGCCCGACGTCACCATCGGCGGGCGCGGATCGTTGGGGACCGCGTTGCGGTTGACCGTGATGCCGGCCTCGTGGAGCCGGTCCTCGGCCTGCTGGCCGTCGAGTGCGGAGTCACGCAGGTCGACCAGCACGAGGTGGACGTCGGTGCCGCCGCTCAGGACCTTGACGCCCGCCGAGGTCATGTCGTCGGCGAGCAGACGCTCGGCGAGGATCTGCGCACCCTCGATCGTGCGCTGCTGGCGCTCCTTGAACTCCGGCTCGAGCGCCATCTTGAACGCGACGGCCTTGGCCGCGATCACGTGCTCGAGGGGGCCGCCCTGCTGGCCCGGGAAGACCGCCGACCGCATCTTCTTGGCGATCTCGGGGTCGTTGGTGAGGATCGCGCCGCCGCGGGGGCCGCCGAGCGTCTTGTGGGTCGTGGTCGTGACGATGTGCGCGTGCGGCAGCGGGCTGGGGTGCAGACCGGCGGCGACGAGACCGGCGAAGTGGGCCATGTCGACCCAGAGGCGGGCACCGACCTCGTCGGCGATCTCGCGGAACAGCGCGAAGTCGAGCTGGCGGGGGTACGCCGACCAGCCGGCGATGATCACGGTGGGCCGGTGCTCGTGCGCGAGCGAGCGCACCTCGTCCATGTCGACGAGGCCGGTCTCCGGCACGACGTGGTACGCGACGGGGTTGTAGAGCTTGCCGGAGAAGTTGAGCTTCATGCCGTGGGTCAGGTGCCCACCGTTGGCGAGGTCAAGACCGAGGATCGTGTCGCCCTTGGTGGCGATCGCGTGCAGCGCGGCCGCGTTGGCCGTGGCACCCGAGTGCGGCTGGACGTTGGCGTAGTCGGCGTCGAACAGCTGCTTGAGGCGATCGATCGCGATCGTCTCGACCTGGTCGACGAACTCGCAGCCGCCGTAGTAGCGCTTGCCGGGGTAGCCCTCGGCGTACTTGTTGGTCAGCACGCTGCCCTGCGCCTCCAGGGCCGCGACGGGCGCGAAGTTCTCCGAGGCGATCATCTCGAGCGTCGACTGCTGACGGTTCAGCTCGGCATCGAGAAGTGCTGCGATGTCGGGGTCGAAGTCGGCGAGGTGATCGTTGTGGCTCATACCCCCAGCGTAACGGTCGGCCACCAGCACCGAGAGGCCTAGTGGTCGCGGCGGCCCTCGGTGCGCTGACGTGTCACCAGCACCGCAGCCTGGGTGCGGCGTTCGAGCCCCAGCTTGGACAGCAGCTGGGTCACGTAGTTCTTGACGGTCTTCTCGGCCAGGAACATCTCTGCGGCGATCTGCCGGTTGGTCAGGCCCTCACCGATCAGGGTGAGGATCCGGCGCTCCTGCTTGGTCAGTGTGGCCAGCGGGTCCTCGGCCGGACGGCCCTCGCGGATGCGCGTCAGGACCCGCTGCGTCACCGCCGGGTCGAGCAGCGACTGCCCCGACGCGACCCGTCGCACCGCGTCGACGAGGTCGGTGCCCCGCACCTGCTTGAGGACATATCCCGCGGCACCGGCCATGATCGCGGCGAACAGCGCGTCGTCGTCGTCGTACGAGGTCAAGATGATGACCGCGATCTCGGGATCGGCCGATCGGACGTCGCGGCACACGTCGATCCCCGAGCCGTCGGGCAGCCGCGCGTCGAGCACCGCGACGTCGGGCTTGATCGCCGGGATCCGGTCCGCGGCGTCCACGGCCAGTCCCGACTCGCCGACCACCTCGATGTCGTCCTCCTGCTCGAACAGGTCACGCAACCCACGCCGTACGACCTCGTGGTCGTCGAGGAGGAACAGCCGGATGGGTGCCTTGGTCATGATGCGCTCCTCGGTACGGTCCAGGTGATCGTCGTGCCCTTGCCCGGCGCGCCGGCGACCTCGCACCGGCCTCGCAGCAGAGCTGCGCGCACCCGGATGTTGCGGAGGCCGTCGCCGGCCTGACCGTCACTGAAGCCGACCCCGTCGTCGCTGACGGTGAGCTCGATGTCGCGCCCCACGTCAAGGGTGACCTGCACCGTGCCGGCGTCGGCATGACGCACGATGTTGGAGATCGCCTCGCCGAGCACCGCCATCAGGTGCTCACGGACCTCGTCGGTCACGACGCTGTCGACCGGTCCCGTCAGGCGCAGGTCGGGCGTGAAGCCCAACAGCTTGGACGCGTGTCGCAGCGTGTGGTCGATCTCGGCGCGCAGGTCGCTCGTCCCCGTCCCGGGGCTCAGCGCGAAGATCGTGCGGCGGATGTCCTTGATCGTCTCGTCGATGTCGTCGATCGCCGAGGAGAGCCGGTCGATCGCGACCTGGGACGTGACCAGCTTGGCGGTGTTGTCGAGCAGCAGCCCGATGCCGAACATGCGCTGGATCACCAGGTCGTGCAGATCGCGCCCGATGCGGTCGCGATCCTCGAAGACCGCCAAGCGGGCCTGGTCCTCCTGGGCCCGGGCGACCTGCAGCACCAGCGCGGCCTGGTCGGCGAAGCGCTGGGGCACCACGGGGTCCAGCTCGCGCCGCTGGTTGTCGGTGCAGTTGCTCCAGCCGACGACCAGGGCGCCGGTGTCGTCGCCGCTGCGCAGGGGCAGCACCATCAGGGAGCCGAGGTGCGGCCAGCCGGGCGTCTTGTGGGTCTCGTACCGCGGCTCGAGCGCGGTGTCGGGCACCACGACCGTCTCGCGCGACCGCGCCGCCTCGCCGGCGACGCTGTGCCGGGCGTCCACCGGCTCACCGAGGATGCCCTCGTCGGGGGCGCCCGAGACGGCCTCGACCACGAACGTGTCCGCGTCGCGCGGCATGAGCAGCGCGACGAAGTCGGCCGCCGCGACGTCCCGGGCCCGGTCCGCGACCAGCAGCAGGGCCGACGGCCTCGAGATCGGCGACAGCAGGGCCGTCGTGATCTCGGCGGCGGCCTCGAGCCACATCCGCTGACGCCTCCCCTCCTCGTACAGGCGGGCGTTCTCGATCACGACCCCCGCGGCCGAGGCCAGGGCGAGGACGATCTCCTCGTCCTCCTGCGTGAAGCCCGGACCCGACCGCTTGCCGATCAGGTAGAGGTTGCCGAACAGATAGTCCTGGATGCGGATCGGGACGCCGATGAACGCGGTCGGGTCCGTCCCGCCCGCGGCTCCCCGCACGACGCGGCGGTCCGGGTGCTCCAACAGGTCCACGAGCAGCAGTCGCCCCGGGTGCTGGTTGTCGACAACGCCGTCGATGCCGTACGCCGCGAAGGTGCCGATGCGGCGGTCGAGGACGTCCAGGAAGCCGCTCTCGGCATCGACCAGGTCACCGGCCTGTCGCAGGATCCGCTCCAGCAGGCCCTCCAACGACAGATCGGACGACATGGTCGCCACGGCGTCCAGAACGCCTCTCAGACGCTCCGCCGCCACATGTGCACTCCCGGCCATGTCACTCCTCTGGCGACTCAGATTACGGAGGTTTGATCGTCAGGTCTTGGCTTTGGACACCTTCTCGTCCCGCTCGGGACGTCCCCGGCAGCGGCTGCGGAATTGGTTGTCTCCGTCATCAAACTGCAACGTTCGTGATCGCCACAGCCTGTTTCGCCGCGTGTAGCGTGCCGAAAAGGCTCCGTCCCATGATGTGGACTCCCGCTGTCGCCCCGTCGGCGACCGCTTCGACCCAGAGGAGAGCAATGAAGAATTTCCGTCGAGGTACCGCGATCGTCGCGGTGACCGCCATGGCCGGGGTCGCCCTGGCCGCGTGTGGCTCCGGCAAGAGCAGCGATGACTCCAGCTCCGGCAGCGGTGTGCTCGTCGGCACGACCGACAAGGTCGTCTCGATCGATCCGGCCGGCTCGTACGACAACGGGTCGATGACCGTCCAGACGCAGGTCTACCAGTACCTGCTCAACTTCCCCGCCGGCAGCACCGAGCTCACGCCCGACGCCGCGGAGAGCTGTGACTTCGACACCCCCACGACGTACGTCTGCACGATCAAGCCCGGCCTGAAGTTCGCCAACGGCAACGACCTCACCGCCTCCGACGTCGCCTTCTCGTTCAAGCGCGTCGTCGACATCGCCGACCCGAGCGGTCCCTCCTCCCTGCTCGGCGCCATGAAGAGCGTCGAGGCCACGGACGACAAGACCGTGACGTTCACGCTCAACGCAGCGAACGACCAGACGTTCCCGCAGATCCTCGTGACGTCGGCCGGGCCGATCGTCGATGAGGACACCTACCCCGCCGACAAGGTCCTCGACGACGACGCCGCGGTCAAGGCCAACGGCTTCTCCGGTCCGTACACGATCTCCAAGTACAGCAAGAACCAGCTGGCCGAGTTCAAGGTCAACCCCGACTACGCGGGCACCTACGGCAAGCCGAAGACCGAGACGGTCACGATGAAGTACTACGCCAAGCCCGAGAACCTCAAGCTCGACATCAAGAACAAGGACATCGACGTCGCGTTCCGCTCGCTGACGCCGACCGACATCGCGGACCTGGAGAAGGCCGACGGCCTCAACGTGGTCACCGGCGCCGGTGGCGAGCTGCGCTACATCACGTTCAACCTCAAGACGATGCCCGGCGACACCAAGGAGCAGAAGCAGGCGATCCGCCAGGCGATGGCCTCCTCGATCGACCGCGCCGAGCTCGCGTCGCAGGTCTACAAGGACACCTTCACCCCGGCGTACTCGATGGTGCCCGAGGGACAGGTCGGAGCGACCGAGGCGTTCAAGGACGCGTACGGCGATGCGCCCGACAAGGCCGCCGCCACGAAGATCCTCGAGGATGCGGGCGTCAAGACCCCGGTGACGATCAAGCTGCAGTACAACCCGGACCACTACGGCTCCAGCTCGGACCAGGAGTACAACGCGGTCAAGCGTCAGCTCGAGGCCTCGGGCCTGTTCAAGGTCGACCTGCAGTCGACCGAGTGGGTCACGTACTCCGAGGAGTACAACGCCGACGCGTACCCGGTGTTCCAGCTCGGCTGGTTCCCGGACTTCCCGGACGCCGACAACTACCTGTCGCCGTTCCTCGCGCCGTACGACACCGAGAAGAAGAAGAACGGCAACTTCACCAACTCGCACTACAACGACGAGGCGACGGAGTTCGCGGACCCGACGATGACCAAGCTCCTCGACGATGAGCGCACCGACGGTGACAAGGCCTCCCGCGAGGCCACGCTCAAGCAGATCCAGGACCGCCTCGCGACCGAGGTGCCCTATCTGCCGCTGCTGACCGGCTCGCAGGTCGCGGTCGGCGTCGACGGCGTGAAGGGACTCGAGGACACGCTGGACGCGTCCTTCAAGTTCCGGTTCACCTCGCTGTCGAAGTGATCCCGTGAGGAGGGGCGGACCCGACCCGGGTCCGCCCCTTCGCGCGTAGTCCCGAAACGTCCCACCAGAAGAGGAAGACATGGCCACCGCCGAAGTCCTCGCCCCGCTCGACCCGGCCGGCACCGAGCCGCCGGGTCCGCGCCGCGGCATGCTCAGCCCCCTTGCCCGCTACCTGCTCGTCCGCCTCGCGCTCCTGCTGCCGATGGTGTGGGTCCTCGTCACGATGGTCTTCCTGCTCATGCGGGTCATCGGCGACCCGATCCAGGCCGCCCTCGGGGGCCGGCTCACCGCCGAGCAGATCGCCGAGCGCAAGGCCGAGGCCGGCCTCGACCGGCCCATCCTCACCCAGTACTGGGAGTACCTCACGGGGCTGTTCCGTGGTGACTTCGGCACGACCCTGACCGACAACCGCAAGGTCTCGGACATCCTGGTCCAGAACGGCGCCGCGACCCTCGAGCTCGCGTTCTGGTCGCTGCTGGTCGCCTTCGCGATCGGGATCCCGCTGGGCCGGCTGGCAGCGCGCTACCGCGACCGCGTCCCGGACGTGCTGCTGCGACTGTTCTCGATCCTCGTGTACGCCGCGCCGGTCTTCTTCGTGGGCCTGCTGCTCAAGCTGGCCTTTTCGCCGTTCGGCTGGCCGTCCTCGGGACGCGCGAGCATCTCGAACGAGCTGATCCTGCAGGACGTCCACCCCCAGACCAACATCATGATCGTCGACGCCATCTTGTGGGGCGATCCCGCGATCATCGGCGACGTCCTGCAGCACGCCCTGCTGCCGGCGCTCGCCCTCGGCCTGCTGACCGGCGGCGTGTTCCTGCGCCTCGTGCGGGTCAACCTGCTGCAGACGCTGCGGATGGACTACGTCACGGCCGCGCGCGCCCGCGGCATCTCCGAGCGTCGCGTGATGAACAAGCACGCCTTCCGCAACGCCCTGGTGCCGGTCGTGACCGTCATGGGGCTGCAGATCGCCCTGCTGCTGGGCGGCGCGATCCTGACCGAGACCACGTTCGAGTGGAAGGGTCTGGGCTATCAGCTGTCGGAGTACCTCATCAAGCGCGACTTCCTCGCGGTGCAGGGCATCGTCACGCTCATCGCGCTGATCGTGGGCGCCGTGAGCTTCTTCATCGACGTCATCGTCGCGTTCGTCGACCCGAGGGTGAGGTTCTGATGTCGAGCCGTACTGTGAGGCCGAGCCGGTTCGTCCCCGCCGTCGTCCGCCAGTCCCACGGGCTGCAGCGGTTCATGCTCCTGCTGGGCTTCGGCCTCGTGGGCCTGTTCATCTTCGTGGCGATCTTCGCCCCGTGGCTCGCTCCGTACGACTTCAACGCCGACCGGTCCGGTGGCGTCGTCTTCGGGACCCAGCAGCCGCCGTCCGCCGACCACTGGTTCGGCACGACCGTCGGCGGCACGGACGTGCTGTCGCGGGTGATCTACGGTGCCCGCACCGCCGTCGAGGTCATCCTCCTGGCCGTCATCCTGTCCGGACTGATCGGCGTCCCGCTCGGTCTCGTCTCGGGCTATCTCGGCGGCTGGCTCGACCGCGCGCTGGTCCTGGTCATGGACGCGCTGTACGCATTCCCCTCGCTGCTGCTCGCGATCGTCGTGTCGATCGTCGTCTCGGGCGGCAGCAGCGGAGCGCTCGGCGGCATCCTCGCCGCGGCGCTGTCGATCACGGTGGTGTTCGTCCCCCAGTACTACCGGGTGATCCGCAACGCGACCCTGTCGGTGAAGGCCGAGCCGTACGTCGACGCGGCCAAGGTCGTGGGCGTCCGCACGCCGCGCATCCTGCGCAAGCACATCTTCTCCAACGTCTCGTCGTCGCTGCCGGTCATCGGCACCCTCAACGCGTCCGAGGCGATCCTCACGCTCGCGGGTCTCGGCTTCCTCGGCTTCGGCATCGAGCCGTCCGCCGCGGCCGAGTGGGGCTATGACCTCAACAAGGCCCTGCCGGACGCCTCGTCGGGCATCTGGTGGACCGGTGTGTTCCCGGGTGTCGCGATCGTGCTGATCGTGCTCGGCGCGACGCTCGTCGGTGAGAGCCTCAACGACATCCTCAACCCGCTGCTGCGCACCCGCAGCGGCGACACGACCGAGGCCGACGAGGCCGAGCTCGCGCACGAGTACGAGGAGATCACCAGCGGATCGGACGACACGACCGGGACCGCGCTCAACGGGTCGGCACTGAACGGCACGGCACTGAACGGGGAGGCGCTCAACGGGGAGAAGAAGGTCGCGGCGCTGTCGCTGACCGATCTCGCAGTCACGTTCCGCACCGACGCCGGCCAGGTCAAGGCCGTGAACGGCATCAGCTTCGACGTCGCCCCCGGCGAGGTCGTGGCGGTCGTGGGCGAGTCGGGCTCCGGCAAGTCGGTCAGCTCGCGCGCGGTGCTCGGCCTGCTCCCGTCCACCGCCGAGGTGTCCGGCTCGGCGCGCCTCGGCAGCCGTGAGCTGCTGGGGATGCGCGCAGGCGACCTGCGACCCATCCGGGGCGACCAGGTCTCGATGGTGTTCCAGGAGCCGTCGACCGCGCTCAACCCGGTGTACTCGGTCGGCTGGCAGATCATCGAGGGCCTGCAGGCCCACCAGAAGATCTCCAAGAAGGCCGCCCGGGCCCGCGCGATCGAGCTTCTCGAGCTGGTCGGGATGCCCGATCCGCGGGAGCGGGTCGACTACTACCCCCACCAGCTCTCGGGCGGACAGAAGCAGCGCGTGGTCATCGCGATGGCGATCGCGTGCGATCCCGACGTGATCATCGCCGACGAGCCGACGACCGCGCTCGACGTGACCGTGCAGGCCGCGATCCTCGAGCTGCTGCTCTCGCTGCGTGACCGCCTCGGCACCGCGATCGTCCTCATCACCCACAACATGGGAGTCGTCGCCGACATGGCCGACCGCGTCGTGGTGATGTATCGCGGCAACATCGTCGAGCAGGCGCCGTCCCGCCAGCTGTTCGCCTCGCCCCGGCACCCCTACACGCGAGCGTTGCTCGACGCGGTGCCGCACCTGGGGCGCGAGGACGGCCCCGGCCTTGTCGACGACAACGAGGTGGTGCTCAGGATCGACGACCTCGTCGTGGAGTTCCCGGGCAGCTTCGGCCGGCCCGCGTTCCGCGCGGTCGACCACGTGTCGCTCGAGGTCCGCAAGGGTGAGGTGCTGGGCCTGGTGGGCGAGTCCGGCTCGGGCAAGTCGACGGTCGGGCGTACGACCGTGGGCCTGCAGCAGCCGACCAGCGGCACGATCCATGTGTCGGGCAACCAGGTCTCTGGACGCAGCGACCGCGCCCTGCGTCCGCTGAGGTCGCGCTTCGGGTTCGTCTTCCAGGACCCGGCCGCCTCGCTGAACCCGCGGATGTCGATCGGTCAGTGCATCGCGGAGCCGCTGCACGTCCAGACCGAGATGAGCCAGGCCGAGATCGACGCGAAGGTCCGCTCGTTGCTCGACAGCGTCGAGCTCGGCGGCTCGTACGCCGAGCGCTTCCCGCACGAGCTGTCCGGCGGCCAGCGCCAGCGCGTCAGCCTGGCGCGGGCCCTCGCGCTCGATCCTGACCTGCTCATCGCGGACGAGCCGACCTCGGCGCTGGACGTGTCGGTGCAGGCCCGGGTGCTCGAGCTGTTCACCGAGCTGCAGCACCGTCTGCAGTTCGCGTGCCTGTTCATCAGCCATGACCTGGCGGTCGTCGACACGCTCGCCAACCGGGTCGCGGTGATGCAGCACGGGCGCCTCGTCGAGATGGGCCCGCGCGAGGAGGTGCTGGGTCGTCCGCAGGAGGAGTACACCCGCCGCCTGATCGCGGCCGTGCCCGTCCCCGATCCCGACGAGCAGGCCCGACGCCGGGCCGAGCGCGGCCGGCTGCTGACCGACATCAGCTGACCCCGTCCCCACCCCACCCAGATCTGCGGACCTCTGCACGTTCTTCTGCCCGAAAACGGTGCAGAAGCCCGCAGATCTGGGCTGGTGTGGTTTCGGGACGCGTGCACACTGGGGAGGGTGAACCTGTTCAACTCGGTCCGGCTCCGCGTCGGCGACACGATCTTCGCCCGCATCGCGGGGGACGAGGGTCCCGCGCGACGCGATCGCATCCACTTCTCGCAGGGGCCGCGGCGATTCGCCTCCGACTCCGCGATCCAGCGGGTCCACAGCGACGCATCCATGTTCACCGGCGGCATGAGGGCCCTGCTGCTGCAGTCGCTGCACCCGCTCGCGATGGCTGCGGTGGACCAGCACTCGGGCTATCGCGGCGACCCGTGGGGGCGGCTGCAGCGCACCAGCACGTTCCTGGCCGAGACGACGTTCGGCACGATCGAGGACGCCGATCGGGCCGTCGCGATCGTCCGGTCGGTCCACGACCGGATCACCGGCACCGCACCCGACGGCCGCCCGTACGCCGCCTCGGACCCTCACCTGATCCGGTGGGTGCACGTCGCCGAGGTCGACAGCTTCCTGCGGGCCCACGACCGGTACGGCGCGCAGCCCCTCGACGCGGCCGGCCGCGATGAGTACGTCGCCGAGACCGCCCACGTCGCGCGGGCGCTGGGTGCCGTGGACGTGCCCGAGACCGTCGCCGAGCTCGACGAGCTCATGCGCGCGTACCGGCCCGAGCTCAAGGGCACGCCCGCGGCCCGCCGGGCCGCCCGGTTCATCCTGGTGCACCCACCTGTGCCGCTCGCGCTCCGCGCACCGTACGGGATGCTGTCCGCCGCCGCCGTCGCAATGATGCCGGTGTGGACGCGTCTCCCGCTGCGGCTGCCCTATCTGCCGATCGTCGAGGCGACCGCGGTGCGGACCAGCGGCATCGCCATCACGACGGGCATCCGCTGGGCAATGGGCGCCGGCGCACCGCCTGCTGGCGACTGACGGTCAGCAGGAGGCGGAACGTCTCGATGTCCGCATCCGGCAACGCGCCGAGCACCGTGCGCTCGATCTGCACCATCCTGCTCGACGCATCGGTGAGCACGCGCCGGCCCGTCGCCGTCACGACCACCTGGCGGGCCCGGCGGTCCGCGGGGTCCGGCCGGCGCTCGACCATGCCGGCCTTCTCCAGGTCGTCCACGAGATAGGTCATCACGGTGCGGTCGATGCCCAGCCGCTGGGCGATCGTCGCCTGGTTGACGTCCGCTCCCTCGGCGGAGACCGCCATCACCTGGAGCCCGCGCGGACCGCCGGGCAGGTCCTCGAGGACGTATGGGGTCTCGACCGCGATGTCATCGAGACCGAGCTGACGCTCGCCGAGGTGACCCCCCAGATGGCCGAGCTGCGCGAGCCGCCCGGGAGCAGCTCGAGGAGTCGCACGAGACGGCCCGCACGAGCGGTCGTTCGGTCACCCTAAAGCTCCGATCGGCGGCTTGACCCGCACGACTGCTGTGTCAGCGGTGGCGATCGGGGTACGACGAGGTCCCAGACCCCTTGAGAGACCAGGAGTGATCCACGGTGAAGAAGCTGACCCTGATCGCCGCCGCCGCGGCTGGCTACGTCCTCGGCACCCGCGCCGGACGTGAGCGTTACGAGCAGATCAAGACCCAGGCCACCAACGTGTGGAACAACCCCAAGGTCCAGGACGTGATGGACGACGTCCAGACCCAGGCCAAGCACGCCGGATCCGAAGCCGGCAGCAAGGTCGCCTCGACCGCGAGCGACGTGGCCTCCAAGGTCACCGACAAGGTCGCGGACAAGACCTCCGGCTCGAACGGCCAGCCTCCCGTCGACGACACCTCGACGGCACCCCTTGGCGGCAACCCCTCGTGAGTGAGGAGCGCACGCCGACTGGCGAGGCCTCGACCGGGCAGCTGCTCGTGCAGGCCACCGAGGACATCTCGCAGCTGATCCGCGACGAGATGCAGCTCGCGAAGCAGGACCTTGCCGAGAGCGGCAAGCGCCTCGGAGTCGGCGCAGGCCTGTTCGGCGTCGCGGGGACGCTGGCCCTGTACGGCGTCGGCACCCTCCTCGCCACGATCATCCTCGCGATCTCGGAGGGCCTCGAGCCCTGGATCGCGGCGGCCATCGTGACGGTCGTGCTCTTCGTCGCTGCTGCTGTCGCCGGGCTCATCGGCAAGGCACGCGTGAGCAAGGTCGGCGACGCACCGCAGGCCCGCGTCGAGAGCGTCAAGGCCGACATCGCCACGGCAACCCACGGCACGGACGGGAGCACATCATGACCTCAGAGCTCGAGACCGAGATCGCCGAGACGCGCGAGCACCTCGGCGAGACCGTCGACGCGCTGGCCGCGAAGCTCGACGTCAAGTCACGCGCCAAGGAGGCAGACAAGACCCCGCTCGTGGCCGCTGCCGTGGCGGTGGGCGGAGCCGTCCTGGCCTACCTCATCTGGCCCCGCAAGGCCTGACCTGTCAGGAACCGCGGGTGATCCACTCCTGCAGGTGAGGTGCCTCGTCGCCGATCGTGGTGTCGTCACCGTGCCCGGTGTGCACGACGGTCTCGTCGGGCAGCGGCAGGAGGCGATCGCGGATGGACTCGATGATCGTCGGGAAGTCCGAGTAGGAACGACCGGTCGCACCGGGACCGCCCTTGAACAGCGTGTCGCCGGTGAAGACCGCGCCGAGATCGGGCGCGTAGAGGCACGTGCTGCCGGGTGAATGTCCAGGGGTAGGGATCGCGCGAAGCGTCGTCCCCGCAACCTCGAAGGTCGCGCCGCTGTGGAGCTCCTGGTCTGGGGGCGAGTCGTGCTCGGCGTCCCACAGCATCCGGTCGGCCGGGGGGAACCAGACCTGGGCCCCGGTCGCCCGGCCGAGCTCGACCGCTGCGTTGATGTGGTCGTTGTGGCCGTGGGTCAGGACGATCGCCACGACCGTACGGCCGTCGATCGCGTCGAGGATCGCCGCGGCGTCGTGCGGGGCGTCGATGACCAGCACCTCGGCGTCGTCGCCGACCAGCCACACGTTGTTGTCGACGTCCCAGCTCCCGCCGTCGAGGCAGAACTGGCCCGAGGTGACGACCTTCTGGATCCGTGCGCTCACAGCTGCACCACCGATCGCAGGACGGTGCCCTCGTGCATCTTGGCGAACGCGGCCTCGACGTCGTCGATGCCGATCGTCTCGGTGACGAACGCGTCGAGGTCGAGTCGTCCCTGCTGGTACAGGTCGACCAGCATCGGGAAGTCGCGCGAGGGCAGGCAGTCGCCGTACCAGCTCGACTTCAGCGATCCGCCGCGACCGAACACGTCGAGCAGCGGGAGCTCGAGCTGCATCTCGGGGGTCGGCACGCCGACGAGCACCACGGTGCCGGCCAGGTCGCGTCCGTAGAAGGCCTGCTTCCAGGTCTCGGGGCGACCGACCGCATCGATCACGACGTCGGCGCCGTGGCCGTCGGTCAGCGCCTGGATGGCCTCGACGACGTCGCCCGCACCGGCGTTGATCGTGTGCGTCGCGCCCAGGCCCTTGGCCCACTCCAGCTTGCGGTCGTCGAGGTCGATCGCGATGATCTTGGCCGCGTTCGCCAGACGGGCGCCGGCGACGGCTGCGCTGCCGACCCCTCCACACCCGATGACCGCGACGGAGTCGCCGCGCTGCACGTTGCCGGTGTTGATCGCCGCGCCGAGACCCGCCATGACGCCGCAGCCCAGGAGGCCCACGGCCGCGGGTGACGCGCTCGGGTCCACCTTGGTGCACTGGCCTGCCGCGACGAGCGTCTTGTCCGCGAACGCGCCGATGCCGAGGGCCGGCGACAGCTCCGTGCCGTCCTCGAGGGTCATCTTCTGCTTCGCGTTGTGGGTGTCGAAGCAGTACCAGGGCCGACCGCGCAGGCACGCCCGGCAGCTGCCACACACGGCCCGCCAGTTGAGCACCACGAAGTCGCCCGGTGCGACGTCCGTGACGCCCTCACCGACGGCCTCCACGACACCCGCGGCCTCGTGGCCGAGCAGGAACGGGAACTCGTCGTTGATGCCGCCCTCGCGGTAGTGCAGATCGGTGTGGCAGACGCCGCACGCGGAGATGTCCACGACCGCCTCGCCGGGCCCGGGGTCGGGGATCACGATGTTCTCGACGGTGACGGGTGCGCCCTTGCTGCGGGCGACGACTCCTCGGACGGTCTGGGGCATGCGGTGCTCCTCGTGCGTTGCGGCGGTCAGCCCACGCTATCTGTCCGGCGGTTGCGCCACCACCGCAGGCTCACCCCCCAGCGCGCTCCACGCGGCGCCTGTGGGCGTTCGGAGCCTCCGGACGTACGGACGGGCTCCCGGCGGGCGATCAGGGGCTCAGGAGCGATCCCTGGTGGCCTGCTCCGCACAGGTGGTCGGCACGCGGCCGAGGAGGTGCCTTCAGGACGCCGTGCGGGGACTGTTTTTGTCATCTGACCTGCGGAAACACATCGATGTAATTATCCACAGGTGTGTACACACATGTGCGTAACCGCGGGGTCGCGAAGGACGCTGTGGACAACCGGCGTCGCCTCGGTGGGGCGGTGGATTCTCCATTGAATCGGGCCGATCTTGCGGTCTTTCGGTGGCAGGACCACCGTGGGGCTTGGGACGCCCGAACAACGACAAAGGGCCCCGGCCAACCCAAGAATGGGTTGGCCGGGGCCCTTGTCTGTGGTGGAGCCGAGGGGACTCGAACCCCTAACCCCCTGCTTGCAAAGCAGGTGCGCTACCAATTGCGCCACGGCCCCTTGCGGGGTCAGACCTTGTCGGTCCCCGCCGACCATGTGTCGGCCGGGGCCTGCTTCTTCGTCTTGCCGAGGGCCCAGAAGACTCCAGCAACCGCGAGCCCGAGGGCCACGATCCTCTTCATGCATTCCTCCTCGTTGAGTGGGCGTACCAGGACTTGAACCTGGGACCTCTTCCTTATCAGGGAAGCGCTCTAACCAAGCTGAGCTATACGCCCGCAACAGCGATGAACTCTACCCCACCGCTTCGCACCGGCCCACACGGGGTCGGCAGTTCCTACTTCTCCTCGGAGAACGTCACCTCGACGCCGCCCATGAGCTGCGCTGCGAGGTTGTACAAATGCGCTCCGATGGTGGCCAGGATCGTCATGAGCACGACGTTGAGCGCCGACAGCACCAGGGTGAGGCCGACGAAACGACCGAAGCCGAAGTAGTCCTTGACGTCGAAGCTCGAGCTGTCGTCGCTCAGCACCGTCGTCAACGAGTCGTTGATCTGGTCCCAGACGCCGACGAAGTTCAGGACGACCCAGAAGATCATCGAGGCCACGACGGCCACGATCATCAGCGCGACCGAGATCGCGAACGCGAGACGCGTCACCGACCACGGCTCGACGTGGGTCAGCCGGAGGCTGGCGCGGCGGCCCGTGCCGCCCGCAGGTGCGGGCGACGCCTTGATCTGGGGCGCACGGGACTTCTTGTCCTTGGCCGGGGCCGGGGCCGCAGCGGAGCCGCCACCGGGTGCGTCCTTGACCGCGGGGATCACCGCGGTCGTGGCCGGCGACGGCTTGGTGGTCCGGGCGTAGTCGGCTGCCGTCAACGTACGACCCTGGGGTCCTCCGGCCGGCGGCGCGTCGGCGACCTTGCCCGTCACGGAATCGTCCTTGGCGGACGTCGCCGGCGAGACGACGTCGCGGGGACGGCCCTTGTCGGTCTGTCCGCCGGGCGGCGGGGTCACCTTGTTCTTGGCGGGAGCCTTCTTGGCAGCAGGCTTGGAACCCTGCGCTGCCGGGGTCTTGCCGGCCGCAGGTTTCGCGATCCGCGGGATCGCCTGGGTGGGGGCAGCGTCACCGGCGGCGGAGCCGGGCACGGCGGAGCCCGATGCGGGGCTGGTGCCTTTTGATTCGTCCGTCACTGGTCCTGATCCTCGTCGGTCGACGTCACCTCGGTCACGGCCTCGTCCTGGAGCACCTCGTGGTTGCGCGCAATGGTCACGACACGATCATCCCCCTTGAACTTCACGAAGCTCACACCCATCGTGCCACGGCCAGTCGGATTGACGCCGGATACGAGGCTCCGCGTCACCTGACCACTGGCTGTCACGGAGATCACATCGTCCGTGTCGACCAGCACCAAGCCTCCGACCAGCTCGCCGCGGTTCTCGGTGATCTGCATGGCCTTGATGCCCAGTCCACCACGTCCCTGCAAACGGTACTGGTCGATCGGCGTCTTCTTGGCATATCCGCCGTCGGTCACGGTGAACACGTAGAGGTCCTCCGCCTCGGGCACCTCGACCTGCTCCAGCGCGTCGGCGGAGCGGCGGATCACCGACAGCGACAGCAGCGAGTCGTCGCCACGGAACTTCATGCCCGTGACGCCGGACGTCGCCCTGCCCATGGGTCGCAGCTGCTCGTCGTCCGCCCGGAAGCGGATGGCCTGGGCCTTGCGTGAGATCAGCAGCAGGTCGTCGTCGGGGGTGACCAGCTCGGCGCCGATCAGCTCGTCGTCGTCGTCGCGGAAGTTGATCGCGATGACGCCGGACTGACGCGGGCTGTTGTAGTCCTCGAGGCGGGTCTTCTTGACCAGGCCCTTCTTGGTCGCCAGGACCAGGTAGGGCGCCTGCTCGTAGTCGCGGATCGCCAGCACCTGGGCGATCTGCTCGTCCGGCTGGAACGACAGGAGCCCGGCGACGTGGCCGCCCTTCGCATCTCGCCCGGCCTCGGGCAGCTGGTAGGCCTTGGCCCGGTAGACGCGTCCGGCCGTCGTGAAGAACAAGATCCAGTGGTGGCTGGTCGTCGCGAACATGTGGTCGACCATGTCGTCGCCGCGCAGCGCTGCGCCGCGCACTCCCTTGCCACCGCGGTTCTGGACGCGGTAGAGCTCGGTCTTGGTGCGCTTGGCGTACCCGCCCCGGGTGATCGTGACCACGACCTCCTCGTCGGGGATCAGGTCCTCCATCGACAGGTCGCCGTCGGCCGGGACGATCGGGGAGCGCCGGTCGTCGCCGTACTTCTCCGCGATCTCCGCGAGCTCGTCGGACACGATCTGGCGCTGGCGCTCGGGCCTGGCCAGGATGTCCTGGTAGTCGGCGATCTCGAGCTCGAGCTTGGCGAGGTCGTCCATGATCTTCTGCCGCTCGAGGGCCGCGAGGCGGCGCAGCTGCATCTCCAGGATCGCGTCGGCCTGCAGCTCGTCGATGTCCAGCAGCTCGATCAGCCCGGTGCGGGCCTCGGCGACCGTCGGGCTGCGGCGGATCAGCGCGATCACGTCGTCGAGCGCGTCGAGTGCCTTGGCCAGGCCGCGGTAGATGTGCGCCTTGGCCTCTGCCTCGTCCAGGAGGTACTGGGTCCGCCGCTGGATGACCTCGATCTGGTGGGTGATCCAGTTGCTGATGAATCCGTCGAGCGTCAGCGTGCGCGGCACGTCGTCGACGATCGCGAGCATGTTGGCGCTGAAGTTGGACTGCAGCTCGGTGTGCTTGTAGAGGTTGTTGAGCACGACCCGCGCGACCGCGTCACGACGGAGCTTGACGACCAGGCGGCGGCCGACCCGTGAGGACGACTCGTCGTTCACGTCGGCGATGCCCTGGACACGTCCGCTGATGGCCAGGTCGGCGATCTTCTCGGCGAGGTTGTCGGGGTTGACCTGGTAGGGCAGCTCCTTGATGACCAGGCTCAGGCCGCCCTTGGGATCCTCCTCGATGTCGACGATGCCGCGCATCTGGATCGAGCCGCGACCCGTGCGGTACATGTTGTCGATGCCCTGCGTGCCGACGATGAGCCCGTTGGTCGGGAAGTCGGGGCCCTTGATGCGCTCCATCAGCGCCTCGAGGAGCTCCTCCTGCGACGCATGGGGGTTGGCCAGCGCCCACTGCGCGCCCTCGGCGACCTCGCGGAGGTTGTGCGGCGGGATGTTGGTCGCCATGCCGACCGCGATGCCGGCCGATCCGTTGACCAGCAGGTTGGGGAAGCGCGCCGGCAGGACCGTGGGCTCCTGCGAGCGGCCGTCGTAGTTGGGGCGGAAGTCGACGGTGTTCTTGTCGATGTCGCGCACCATCTCCATCGCGATGGGAGCCAGCTTGCACTCGGTGTAGCGCATCGCGGCCGCACCGTCGTTGCCCGGCGAGCCGAAGTTGCCCTGACCCGCGATCATCGGCGCGCGCATGACCCACGGCTGGGCCAGGCGGACGAGGGTGTCGTAGATCGCGGTGTCACCGTGCGGGTGGTACTGACCCATCACGTCACCCACGATGCGGCTGCACTTGGAGAAGCCGCGATCAGGGCGGTAGCCGCCGTCGTACATCGCGTAGAGCACGCGACGGTGCACGGGTTTGAGGCCGTCGCGCACGTCGGGCAGGGCTCGCGACACGATCACGCTCATGGCGTAGTCGATGTAGGAGCGCTGCATCTCGACCTGCAGCTCGACGCGCTCGATCCGGTCGTGCTCGGGCGGGGTGGTGTCAGTCATCTGTGTGTCCTGTCAGGTCAGATGTCGAGGAAGCGGACGTCTTTGGCGTTCTGCTGGATGAACGTGCGCCGCTGCTCGACGTCCTCGCCCATGAGGATCGTGAACATCTCGTCCGCGACCGCTCCGTCCTCGAGGGTCACCTGCCGCAGCACGCGCTGGGCCGGGTCCATCGTGGTGTCCCAGAGCTCGGAGTCGTTCATCTCGCCGAGGCCCTTGTAGCGCTGGACCGGTGCCTCCTTGGGGAGCCGGTGGCCGGCCTCCTTGCCCGCCGCCAGCAGGCCGTCGCGCTCGGCGTCGGAGTAGGCCAGCTCGTGCGGAGCGTTGGTCCACTTGATCTTGTACAGCGGCGGCATCGCGAGGTACACGTGGCCGGCGTCGATCAGCGGCTTCATGAAGCGGAACAGCAGCGTCAGCAGCAGCGTCGAGATGTGCTGGCCGTCGACGTCGGCATCGGCCATCAGCACGATCTTGTGATAGCGCAGCTTGGCGATGTCGAAGTCCTCGTGGACGCCCGTGCCGAGCGCCGAGATGATCGCCTGGACCTCGGCGTTCTGCAGGATCTTGTCGATGCGCGCCTTCTCGACGTTGAGGATCTTGCCTCGCAGCGGCAGGATCGCCTGCGCGTACGGATCGCGGCCGCCCTTGGCCGAGCCGCCGGCCGAGTTGCCCTCCACGATGAAGATCTCGCACTCCTCGGGATTGCGCGACTGGCAGTCGGCCAGCTTGCCCGGGAGGCCACCGCCGCCCATGAGGCCCTTGCGGTTGCGGGCGAGGTCGCGTGCCTTGCGGGCCGCCATCCGGGCGGTCGCGGCGTCGATCGACTTGCGGACGATCGTCTTGCCCTCCGCAGGGTTCTGCTCGAACCACGCGCCGAGCTCCTCGTTGAGGACCGACTGCACGAACGACTTGGCCTCGCTGTTGCCGAGCTTGGTCTTGGTCTGACCCTCGAACTGCGGCTCCTCGAGCTTGATCGAGATGATCGCCGTGAGCCCTTCGCGGATGTCCTCGCCCGAGAGGTTGTCGCTGGCCTTCTTGATCAGGCCCTGCGCCGTCGCGAACTTGTTGACCGTCGCGGTCAGCGCCGAACGGAAGCCCTCCTCGTGGGTGCCGCCCTCGTGCGTGTTGATCGTGTTGGCGAACGAGTGCACGGACTCCACGAAGCTGTCGTTCCACTGCATCGCGATCTCGAGCGAGAGTCCCTTGGACTCGTCCTCGGACTCGATCGAGATGACGTCCTTGTGGATCGGCGCCTTGCTGCCGACGTTGATGTGGTCGACGTAGTCGACCAGGCCCTTGTCGAAGCGGAAGCGCGCGTCGCGGGGACGGTCCTCGCCCTTGGGCCCCTCGGCCTCGTCGGTGTCGGGACGGTCGTCACGAAGGACGAGCTCGAGCCCTTTGTTGAGGAACGCCATCTCGCGGAAGCGCTTCTCCAGCGTCGCATAGCTGTAGTCGACGGTCTCGAAGATGTCGGCGCTGGCATAGAACGTCGTGGTGGTGCCGGTCTCGTCGGTCGCCTCGTGCCGCTCCAGCGGCCCGTCGGGCGCGCCGTACGTGAAGGACTGCGTCCAGCGGTAGCCGTCGCGCTTCACCTCGACATATAGCTTTGTCGACAAAGCGTTGACCACGGACACACCGACGCCGTGGAGTCCGCCGGAGACCTTGTATCCGCCGCCGCCGAACTTTCCGCCTGCGTGCAGCGAGGTGAGGACCAGCGTCACGGCCGGGATCTTCTCGGTGGGGTGCTCGTCGACCGGGATGCCGCGGCCGTCGTCCTCGACCCGGATGCCACCGTCGGCCTGCATCACGACGCGGATGTGGGTCGCGTACCCGGCGAGTGCCTCGTCCACCGAGTTGTCCACGACCTCGTAGACGAGGTGGTGGAGTCCGCGCTCCCCGGTGGACCCGATGTACATGCCCGGCCGCTTGCGTACCGCGTCCAGACCTTCGAGGACCTGGATGTTGCTGGCGTCGTACGAGGCTGCAGGATCTGGAGTTTGGCTCACTGCACCAGTATACGGGGCATGTCGTGCGTCTCACGGCTTGCCCACAGTTCTGGGACGGCGAGTCGCGCTGCTGCGGTGCCCCTGAGAGGCACAGAACGGCGGCTTTGACGAAACGTCAGGGGCGGCTCCAAGATCCTGTAGGGCATCAGGTCCCCGAAACGGTTCTGTGCCCGTTCACGGAAGCCGCCGTGACCAACCTTTTCATTCCATCGTGCATCGTAGGGGGATGACCACCTTGTCGACGGGCCGCGACACCGCGCGCACAGCAGCCGTCACAGCACTCGCCGGCGCGGCATCGCTCGTCGCGCTGGTGGTCGTGGCCCTGCACTCCGCACGGGGACAGGGGTGGGACGACTCCGCGATGGACACGGTGGTCGGCGGCCGGGACGCACAGCTCACGGTGCTGAGCGTGCTGGGCTACGTGTCGATCGGCGCGATCGTGATCGTGGTCGTGGGCTGCGCACTGGTCGCGCTGCTGCGCGGCAGGGCGACCCTCGCCCTGGCCGCAGTCGTCGTGATCGCCGGCTCGAACGTCACGACCCAGGTCCTCAAGCACACGATCCTCGACCGCCCCGATCTCGGCCTCGGCACGCTCAACAGCCTGCCGAGCGGGCACACCACCGTCGTCGCGAGCTCGGTCGGGGCCGCGCTGCTGGTCGCGCCGCGCCTCACCCGTCCGTTCCTCGCCGCGGCGGGCGGCTTCGCCACCACGCTGACCGGCGCCTCGACCGTCGTTGCGGGCTGGCACCGGCCGGCCGACGTCCTCGCGGCCCTCGCGGTGAGCCTGACCTGGACCGCCGCGGTCGCCTTCTTCGTCCACGGCCCCGCCCGCTCGGTCGCCGGGACGTTCATCGGCGCGGTCATCGGGTGCGCAGGAGCGTTGGCGTTCCTCGTCGCGGTGGGTGTGCGCCCGGTCATGGGCTGGGACGGCTTCATCCAGGCAAGCCTGGTGCTCGGCGCGGTCACCGCCGCGACAGTGGTGTTCGTCCTGGCGGCGTCCGCGGTCTCCCCGGCCGAGTGAGACGTCCTCAGCCGTAGGTGTCGCGTGGCCCGCGCGCACCGCGGATCGAGCGCGGCCCCTTCTTCCACGACGGGGCCTGCGGACCGCGGACCTCGATGCGCAGCACCGTGCCGTCGCCGAGGTCCTCGTTGAGCTTGGCCACGATGCGCGGGGCGAGCAGCTTCAGCTGGGTCGCCCACGCGGTCGAGCTGGCCCGTACGTGCACGATCGCATCGTCATAGCCCTCGATCTGGGCGTGCTGCGCCACCTCGGGTCCCACGATGCGCGCCCAGTCGGTGAAGATGCGCTGGTCCTCGAGCTTGTCGGTCCAGCCCTGGTTCTGCACGACCTGACCCATCAGGTCCGCGATGGTCGACGGATCCTCGTTCTTGCCGCGGGACGGCTTGACCGGCCGCGAGCGGCGGCGCGGACCGGAAGCACCCGGGACGCCCTTGCCCTGGTACGACCGGGCGATCTGGCGCGCAAGGTCGAGCGCATCGTCGTTCTCACTCACGGACGACCTCACCTCCTGCCACACGGAACCGATGGCCCCGCAGCGCCTCGGGCACGTCGTCCGCGACGGCGGCGGTGACCAGCACCTGCTCCGCGTCGCCCACCAGCTCGGCCAGCTGCTGCCGGCGTCCCTGGTCGAGCTCGGCGAAGACGTCGTCGAGGATCAGCACGGGATCGTCATCATCGTCCCTCAGCAGCTCGAACGACGCCAGCTTGAGTGCCAGGGCGTACGACCACGACTCGCCGTGGCTCGCATAGCCCTTCGCGGGCAGCTCCCCGATCGTCAGGACGACCTCGTCCCGGTGCGGTCCGACCAGGCTGATCCCGCGGTCGAGCTCGTCGCCTCGCCGCCTGGCGATCTCCTCGAGCAGGCGCTGCTCGATGGCCTGCTGATCACGCAGGTCCGGGTCGAGATCGACCGACGGCCGGTAGATCGCCGTGACGTCGCGCCGGTCCGCGGCCGACTCAGCGGCGACCCGCCGGTACGCGTCGCTGAGGTGCGGTGCGAGGGCATCGAGGAGCAGCAGCCGGGACGCCACGAGCTCGGCGCCCGTGCGCGCGAGGTTCTCGTCCCAGATGTCGAGGGTCGCGATCTCGACGTTGCGCCGGCCACGGGCCGACTTCAGCAACGTGTTGCGCTGCTTGAGCACCCGCTCGTAGTCGGCCTTGACCCCCGCGAGCCTTGGGGTCCGCAGCACCAGGAGAGAGTCCAGGAACCGGCGGCGGTCGGAAGGATCGCCCTTGACCAGCGCGAGGTCCTCGGGCGAGAAGATCACCGTGCGGAGCACGCCGACCAGATCCCGCGTGCGCGGCAACGCTCCGCGGTTGATGCGGGCCCGGTTGGCTCGACCGGGCGTGATCTCGAGCTCGAGCAGCGCGGTCCGATCACCCTTGACGACGTCGGCACGGACGATCGCCTGCTCGGCGCCCGCGCGGACGAGCGGACCGTCGCCGGACACCCGGTGCGAGTCCAGCCGCGAAAGGTAGTCGATCGCCTCGACCAGATTGGTCTTGCCCTGGCCGTTGGAGCCGATGAACGCCGTCGCCCCGGGCTCCAGCACGATCTCGATCTCGGCGTACGACCGGAAGTCGTGGAGGGCCAGACGGGTGACGTGCACGCCTAGACGGGGTCCGAGGGATCGGCCGCAGCCGCGTCGATCCCCTTCTCCTCGGCAGCACGCACGGCGTGGCCGCCGAACTGCTGGCGCATCGCCGCGACCGCCTGCATCGCGGGCGACTCGTCCTGGCGCGAGGTGAAGCGGGCGAACAGCGACGCGGCGATCGTGTGCATCGGGACGGCGTTGTCGATCGCCGCCTCGACGGTCCAGCGGCCCTCGCCGGAGTCCTCGGCGTAGCCACGCACCTTGGACAGTCCCGGATCGTCCTCGAGCGCGATGACGAGCAGGTCGAGCAGCCACGAACGGACGACCGTGCCCTCGCGCCACGAGTCGAAGACCGCGGTGACGTTGTCGACCATGTCGACCTTCTCGAGCAGCTCATAGCCCTCGGCGTACGCCTGCATCATGGCGTACTCGATGCCGTTGTGGACCATCTTGGAGAAGTGACCTGCGCCGACACGTCCCGCGTGGACGAAGCCGGACTCGCCCTCGGGCTTGAGCGCGTCGAACGCGGGCTGCACCTTGGCGATGTCGTCGGCGGTACCGCCGGCCATCAACGCGTAGCCGTTGTCGAGTCCCCAGACGCCACCGCTCACGCCGCAGTCGACGTAGCCGATGCCCTTCTCGGCCGCGAGCGCAGCGTGCTTCTCATCATCGGTCCAACGGGAGTTGCCGCCGTCGACGATGACGTCGCCCTCGCCGAGCAGCTCGATGAGCTCCTCGACGGTCGAACGGGTGATGTCGCCTGCGGGCACCATGACCCACACGACCTTGGGGGACGGAAGCTGCTCCACGAGCTCGGACAGCGAGCCCACGTCGCTGATGTCCGGGTTGCGGTCGTAGCCGACGACGGTGATGCCGCCGTTGCGCATGCGCGTACGCATGTTGCCGCCCATCTTGCCCAGTCCCACGAGTCCGATGTCCATGGCGTGCTCCCTCTGCCGGTGATGCGGTCGCGTCAGCTCTGCAGCCGGACGGGCATGATCAGGTAGCGGAACGCGACGTCGGGGTCGGCCCCGATCTCCTGGACTCCCGAGATCGCTGCAGGCTTGGTGTGCTGCGTGAAGGACAGGTGCACGACCGGATCGGACATGACCGCCAGTCCCTCGAGCAGGTAGGTGGGGTTGAAGCCGATCGAGATGTCTGCTCCGTTGATCGTGGCCTCGATCGACTCCGAGGCCTGCGCCTCGTCGCCGCTGCCCGCCTCGAGCAGCAGCTGCCCGTCCGAGAAGGTCAGCCGGACGGGGGTGTTGCGCTCGGCGACGAGCGCCACGCGCTTGACCGAGTCGACGAAGGCCTGGGTCTGGACGTACGCGACCGTCTCGGCAGCTGCCTGGAACAGCTGGCGGACACGGGGGAAGTCGCCCTCGAGCAGGCGCGTCGTGGTGCGGCGCGTGCCGTTGCCGACGACTCCCTCGAAGCCGATGAGGCCGTCACCGGACTCGCCCGAGGACACCGCGATCGTCACGTCGCCGCCGCCGGTGAGCGACCGGGCGGTCTCGTTGAGCACCCGCGCGGGGACGAGGGCGTTGGCCGACAGGTCGCTGGCCTCGGGGTACCACTGCAGATCACGCAGGCTCGCGCGGAAGCGGTCGGTCGCCATGAGCGAGATCGTCGAGCCCTCGAGCTCGAGGCGTACGCCGGTCAGCAGCGGGAGCATCTCGTCGCGTCCGGCTGCTGCGCTCGCCTGGGCGACGGCGGTGGAGAAGTCCTCGGACTTGACCGTGCCGGTGGCGGTGGGCATCTCGGGGAGCTGGGGATACTCCTCGACCGGCATGGTCTGCAGGCTGAAACGGGCACTGCCGCACACGACCTGGACCTTGGTGCCCTCGAGCGAGATGTCGACCGGCTTGGCCGGCAGCGACTTCACGATCTCCGCGAGGAGTCGGCCCGACACCAGGGCGCGGCCGTCAGCACTGACCTCGGCCGGGAGCGTCGCGCGCGTGGACGTCTCGTAGTCAAATCCGGAGAGGGTCAGTCCGTCCGCGGCCGTCTCGACCAGGAGGCCGGCGAGGACCGGGACGCTCGGCCGGTTGGGCAGGCTGCGCGCTGTCCAGGCGACAGCGTCGGCGAGGGTGTCGCGCTCGATGCGGAACTTCACGTGTTGGTGCCTTTCCGGGGACGGGAGCCGTCGTGTTGCATCCTGCCACGGCACGAGGGCGATGAGACATTCAGGGGAAGAGCCGGATCGGTCGTCCACACACAGGGCTCGACGTGACTTCCGCTGGAGTTGTCGAAGTATAGAAGAGTAGTAGTCGTAGTAGCGTCTGTGGACTCGGTGGACAACGCTGATCCGCGCTGCGACGCCGGGACGACGGCCGGTGGACAACATGTGCGGCCGGCGACGGTGAAACTACAAGAACCTGTGGATGTCGGCCGGGCGTTCACAACGTGTTCACACCGAGACGTGTGATGTCCACGTGACTCGTGGGGTTTCCCACAGGCCCATCCCCAGGTGTGAATGATCATGATTGGCGTGCCTGCTGCTTGATGCGGGCGGTGAGCTCGGTGACCTGGTTGTAGACGGCGTGCTTCTCGGCCATGAGCTTGCGGATCTTGCGATCCGCGTGCATCACGGTGGTGTGATCGCGGTTGCCGAACTCCTGGCCGATCTTGGGCAGCGACATGTCGGTGAGCTCACGGCACAGGTACATCGCGATCTGGCGGGCGAGGACGAGGTTGCGGCTGCGGTTGGTGCTGCACAGGTCGTCGATCGAGAACTCGGAGTAGGCCGCGGTCTGCGCCATGATCATGCCCGCGGTGATGTCGGGCTCCTCACCCTCGGCGATGAGGTCCTTCAGCACGATCTGCGCGAGCTGCAGGTCGACGGTGGTGCCGTTGAGGTTGGCGAACGCCGTGGCGCGGATCAGTGCGCCCTCGAGCTCACGGATGTTGGTCTGCACCTTGCTGGCGATGAACTCGAGCACGTCCGCCGGCGCCGTGAGCTTCTCGTTCGCGGCCTTCTTGCGAAGGATCGCGATACGGGTTTCCAGGTCGGGGGGCTGCACGTCGGTCGTCAGGCCCCACTCGAAGCGGTTGCGGAGGCGGTCCTCGAGGGTCGTCAGGTTCTTGGGCGGGCGGTCCGACGTCATCACGATCTGCTTGTTCTCGTTGTGCAGGGCGTTGAACGTGTGGAAGAACTCGGTCTGCGTCGACTCCTTGCCCTCCAGGAACTGGATGTCGTCGACCAGCAGGACGTCGATCTCGCGATATTTGCGCTTGAGCGCCGCGGTGCGGTTCTCGCGGATCGCGTTGATGACGTCGTTGGTGAACTCCTCGCTGTTGACGTAGCGCACACGCGAGGAGGGATAGAGATTGAGGACGTAGTGACCGATCGCGTGGAGCAGGTGGGTCTTGCCCAGTCCGGACTCGCCGTGGATGACGAGCGGGTTGTACGCCTTGCCGGGGGCCTCGGCGACCGCGACGGCCGCAGCGTGGGCGAACCGGTTGGACGACCCGATCACGAAGTTCTCGAACAGGTAGCGGGGGTTGAGCCGTGCCTCGGCGACGGTGCCGATCCGGGGCGGGCTCGTCTTGCGCTCGGCCCAGCTCGGGACGAACTCGTCGCTGTCGTCGTCCTCGTCGTCGTCGGGCTCCGCCTCCTGACCGTAGGAGGCTTCCCGGCGGTACGGGTCGGTCGCGTACGTCACCGGTCCCTTTGTCGACATGTCGTCTTGTTGATGAAGCGACTCGGACAGTCCGGGCTCGATCGTGACGACGAGGCGGGTCTCCTGTTGCAGCGCCATGCTGATCGCGTGCTCGAGTGCGGGGCGCACGCGCGACTCGAGCTGTGCCCGGGTCAGGTCGTCCTGCACCGCGACGATGAGGATGTTGTTGTGCAGCGTGAGCGGCTTGGCCGAGTAGACCCAGACCTTCGCCCCCGGGGAGAGGGTGTCGACCGCCCGCTGCCAGATCTCCGCGAGATGTTGCTCTGCGCTGGCTCCCAGGCCGTCGTTCATCCAATGCCTCCCGACACGTCCACATGCTTTTCCACAATGTGTGAATGCGGAGCCGAGGATATCGGCTGCATCTGTGGAAAACTCGATACCGCCGTGACGCTAGCAGCCGGTGCCATGGCCGTACAAGCGAAATTC